>CAZQXI010000012.1:0-152795 GCA_964597505.1 uncultured Anaerolinea sp.
TGCGATCTTCCTGAGTGGATCGTTGATCTCTTTCATCGCGGCCTTTCTCTTTCCAATTGCGTAAAATAGCTTCTATGTACTTCCAACTGCGTGCGTTTCGGGTGACGGCGATTCTGAAAGCATCATTGATCCAGTCTGCCGGATAGAGGCCTTCCGCATCGCGTAATTCATCCGCAATTAATGGGGTCAGCGGACCGATGTTCTGTTCGTATAAGCCAAAAATATTGGGGCGTCCGGCAATATAGCCGGTGGAATGATGCGCTTCAGGTTTCCAGGCTCCCTGCGATAAGGCTTCAAGTGCCGCCCTGCCGCGGGGTGAATTCAGAAAATAAAGATGCTGGTCAGCACTTAATGCTGTAAGGAAGAATCCCAGTCTACTTGTGCCTTCCAACGCTTTGGTGAGTCTTTCTTTTTGCTCTTTTTCGGTCTTTCCCAAACTGGGGATAAATTCTTCCGCTTCCAGAAAATCTTCAAGGGTCAGGTAACGCATATCCCCTTGCTGTTGATCGAGGCTTCTAAATGCCCACAGAATTACACGCAGCTCATCCAGATCGGTCACCTGAGGTAGCAAGTCGGTGAAAAAAGCCGCCGGGATGGGAGTGTTTTTGCCCGTGGACGCATTGAATCCGCTAAATGGAGACATGGCCTGCCCTAGTTTCTCTTTTTATCCTTGAAATCGCCCGAGAAAGTGGCTGCGTTTTCAAACTTGGCCAGGTTGTTCAAGAAGACCAGTTCAATACCCGGATGGGTGGGACCATTACGATGTTTGGCCACGATTAGCTCGGCAATATTCTGGCGGGGGTTATCTTTTTCAAGCATATCAGGCCGGTGGATGAACATGACGATATCTGCATCCTGTTCAAGTGAGCCGGATTCGCGCAAGTCAGAAAGCACAGGTTTCTTGCCTTCGCGCTGCTCAACTGCACGAGAGAGCTGGGCACCAGCCAACACGGGGACGTTCAGCTCACGCGCCAAGACTTTAAGGCTGCGTGAAATGTGAGAGACCTCTTGCACACGGTTTTCATTGCGCGAATCGCTGCCCATCAATTGCAGATAGTCAATGATGATCAAGTCCAGACTATGTTCCATATGCAGACGGCGGCATTTTGTGCGGAGCTGCAGCGGCGTGATGGCCGGGGTATCATCCAACCACATGTGGGTATCTCCCAGCACTTCGACTGCATGGGTAAAGAGCGGCCATTCTTCATCTTCCAATTTGCCGGTACGCAGACGCTGGGTGTCAATCTTGGTTTCCTGGGCAATCAGACGCTGTACCAGTTGTTCATTGGACATTTCAAGCGAGAAAAAGGCCACATGTTTTTTATGCTTTTGGGCGGCATTTTTGGCAATCGAAAGCATGAAACCGGTTTTACCGGAACCAGGACGTCCAGCAATGATCAATAGGTCAGATTTCTGGAGGCCTCCCATTAGCTTGTCAAGGTCGGTCAATCCGGTGGGGACACCGAAAATTTCTTCATCCCGCTGCGAGAGCTCATCGACGTGATCGTAATAATTACTTAAGACACGCTCGATCGGTTCAAGATCGTGACGCACCCGCCTTTCACTTAACCCAAAGACAGACATCTCGGCTTTGTCAATTATGGTGTCGACATCTTTTTCCTGGTCGTAAGCCAGTTTTGCCATTTCATTGGCAGCAGCCAGCATCCTTCTGCGGATGGCGTTTTGTTCCACAATATGCGAATACGATTGCGCATGCAGAGAAGTCGGTGTCTGGTTGACCAGCGAGATCAGGTAAGACTGTCCGCCGATGTCGCTTAGTTGGTTGTGATTCTGTAAATCTTCGCTGACGGTAAGAATGTCAATGGGTGCCCTTTTTTCATTCAGGCGGACGAAAGAACTCCACACCCACTGGTTGCGGATGATATAAAAATCGTCTTCATGCAGAATTTCGGCTACATCATAATAAGACTCGGGATTTATTAATATTGAACCCAGTACAGCTTCTTCGGCCTCACGGCTGTTGGGCTGCGACTGAATTTCGGTAACAGAGTTATCGTCAGGGGTTTGAAAATTACTCATGGGGTACCCGGGTTCTCCAATTATCAGATGGATGAAGCAAATTTAGTCGTTTTTGGAAGGATGATCAGGATCGTCATCCGGGTCGGCAGGTTGGTCCATGCGTGGTTCGTCATCCAATTTAACGTTGGATAAAAAGCTTTCGAAAACAGACAGCCGTTCTTTTGATTCTCCCGCGTCTGCAGCAGCCTGTTTGGATTCATCCTCTTCAATTTCTTGCTGAATATCCTGCTCGGGTGTGATGCCAGCCGTCTCGAGAATATCGCGTGCCACCAAGATGGGCACATGCGCTCTTACGGCCAGCGCAATTGAATCCGAAGGCCGGGCATCGATCAGGATGGTCTCTCCACCAGACTCGATGACCAAATTACCATAAAAAATATCCCCTCGCAATGCGATCACTTCCACCCTGGTTAATCGGGAATGTGTTTTTGCCAATGTTTCGATCAGAAGGTCATGAGTTTGAGGACGGGCAATTTCAATCTCTTGCAGCGAAATGGTAATGGATTCTGCCTCATAAGGGCCGATCCAGATGGGCAGGTACCGTTCCACTTCTATTTCTCGCAACAAAACGATACGCTGCTGGTTTGTGAGACTTACCCTCACACTATCAATCATTACTTCAACCATTTCGGACATTAACTTCCTCTGCCTCATACCGTAAATAATTCATAAAAGGTTGATAGTATTCTAACACGCGGCAAAAAGCAACGCAACTTGGCATACCCACTGATTAAGAGAATTGCCGGTTTTTTTAAGGCTTACAATTCTTTTAACTTGCTTTTTTTAAGATTGGGGTATAATAGTTCTTAGTAGTTAACAACCTGCTATTCAACTGTCTGTATGAATTTGATCAATGTTTTTACGTGGGGATATTATTCGTATTACAGACAAAACGACTATAACACAGCGTCTCATGCTTGTCATGAGATTTCCGCAACAACAAAGTATTTGATATTTGGTTAAATTTTTGATAAAACACAGGGTAATGCCGCTATTATCACAAATAGGACTGGAATAAAGAATCGTTGATTAAGCCTAGAATTTTACTCGTTGAGGGCAAAAGAACCGACCACCCTTCATTTGCAGCCGGATTAACCAAGAAAGGTTATCTAGTTGAAAGTGTGCCAAGTGGCGCGGCCGCCTTAGCTCATCTTGAAAGCAATAAACCAGACCTCGTTGTCATTGATGCTTCTTCGATGCGGACCAACGGTAAACGCATTTGTCAATCTCTGCACCAACAAAATACGGATATGCCAGTCATTTTGGTGTTGGATAAAGATGCCGACCCCAAGGATAATTACGACGCCAATTCTGTTTTGTTCCTTCCCTTCACCATGCAAAAACTGGTCAATAGGGTAAAACACTTGCTGCCCATTCAAAACAACGGAGGACTGCAGGCAGGTGAATTGATTTTGGATGTTGAACAACATCGAGTCATCTTGAAAGACAGACAGATCCAACTCACGCCAAGACTCGTGGTTTTGTTAAAGATTTTGATGGAACACGCCGGCGAGGTGATCAACCGCGAAGAAATGTTCCGTAAAGCATGGGAAACCGACTATACCGGAGATACCCGCTCATTGGATGTACACATGAGCTGGCTCAGACAAGCCATTGAAGAAAATCCCCGCCACCCTGAATATATTAAAACCATCCGCGGTGTGGGCTACAGGCTGGATATAGACAACTCGGGTACCCAACCCCAAAACCGCAGAAAAAGCAGTTGATAAATAGATAATCAAAACCCCGCCTAAAGGCGGGGTTTTTGGTTAATGATTTTTGGATTATTTTAAAAGTTCAACGGATGATGGAGCACTTCCCCCAGTATAAAGATTAGCCCCTTCAATATCTAGCGTTACAGGTGAGGATCCTGTTGTTTCAAATCTTCTACAAATAATTTGAGATTGAAGAGTTTTTAATCCTGAATACCCTGTTATTGCCACCTTACTTTTTGGAGCAAATATTGTTCCTGAAATCTCTAAGGAACTGGAACCTTCTATGGAGATTTCTGTATTGTTTAAATTATTCTTATCTTTCAAGTAAAGAGCCACACCTGCAATGGCATGACTCTCCGTACAATTAGTACTTATACAATCTGGTGCAGTTAATACAACCGGTACATCTCCAGTTGCATAAAAATTTCCTTGCTCTATAAAAATTGTCGTATTTCGAGCCACCATTATCGCACTATTTGATACAGTAAAATTTCCGTTTTTGAGATAAACAGAACTATTATTTAACTCAAGTGTTTTTAAGGAACCTGTTTTAGAAAAAGAGCCACTTCCCATAAAATACCAATAAGTGTTATTGGCTTTTACGTTTGGCCCTCCTAGGTTTACAAACCCACCATTTTTTATACAATATACACCAGGGTTAAACTTTACATCCACCCATCCCTGATTAATACTGGTGTAGGTCCCCGGTTCCACGGTAATTTCGATTGCAGAATAAGGGATATCTTTAACTCCAAAATCAGGTCCATTACATACTTGTGCAATCATATCTGGAATATTCAGATCAAAAACAACTGGATCCGTGGGAACAGGCCATTTGTTTTGAGCAATTACTGAATTGGCAGTATAGGGTGCCTTGTTTCCCCATAATTGGTAATTAGTTGCTGGCATTGTCAACGCAGGATCAGACACCATAAAAGAAGTCGTGTTGGTTCGGAAAATGATACCATTGGTTCCTGTGTATTGAATCTGACTTCCTGAATAAAAGGTGTTTGCTCCCTTTCCTGCATACAATATGGGGGCACCATCAGTCAATAATGCAGCAGGTGCGTTGTCAACATAAACACATGATCTCGAATAAACTCCCCCGCCTTTGATTATTAAGTTAGCTTGGGCAAATAGATGTATTCCACCATTATTAACATTTTTACTGGTATCACAGTTTTCTCCTAGCGTAACAAGTCCGTTTCCACCCGCAAATACGCTTGAGCCAAAACTCACTTGGGAAGTAGATTCTACTGTGGTTTGTAATTGATCTCGAGACACCATCTGCGCGAAAGTGGTGGGGGTATTTGAAGTCACCACAACTCTTATGGTCAGTTTAGTGTTATCTGCATTGCAGGTGGCTTCAACCCGGTTGGGACTGGTGGAATCGTTTACCAAAACGACTCCCTCTTGAGCTGATGCATAAGTTATCGCCTGCGTGATTGCCGCGGAACGTGCCGTGGCACAGGTCGGGCTCGCAGATGCAGTCTGCGCGGCAGAAAGAGCTGCCGAATCTGCGGTGGATTGATCTTCACGCCGTTCGGCATAGATCATGCTGCCATCCACTGCCAGGGCAGTGATACCCAAAATGGCTACCAGCGCGACAGCCAAAATCACAATGATTTGCCCACCTTCGTTTTTTTTCATTTTCGCCTCATATGACTATTTCTGCTTTGTCCATTAAATAATTCAGGCGCAGATAAAAGAACCACAGGATGATTTGAATCATCCAATCATTTAAAATCATGGTTCAGTTACTTATAAAGTTATTGAATACAGATAAAATGGCAATCTATTTACAATCGTTTACCAATAAAAAATCCACCCGTAAGTAAAAAAATTATACGACTTTAAGCCTGCCCGGATTTAGGCATTGCATATTTGTAAACTGCGAATGTGGTTGACCAAACACCTGATACTAAACATCCCCATCGGTTTAGATGGGGATGTCGAATTATTGGCAAACCAACTATTTTAAGAGTTCTATCGCCCCGGCGCCGCCGGTCGTATAGAGGTTTCCTTCTGTTGTTCGCAAAGTAATACCGGCACTTCCACTTAATTCTATACGTTTGGCAATAAATTGCACATCTGTTGAATAAGTGTTTGTCGCGCCGTCAATATATGCCAAAGCATTAGGGGCAAATATCGTCCCATAAAGTTTATGGGGTGAACCATTTCCGTTCAAAATATTCAACGTGCCTGTATTTGCGGGATCCATATAAAGCAACACGCCTTTGATTGCCGGGCCCACACCACAAGAAGAATCACTGCAAGTAGGCGCTTTCATGGTGGCACCGTATGCGCCATTTCTTAAGTAGAAATTACCCTGTTTTATATAGATCGTAATCGGATTCGCATTAAAAGTGCCGTTGCTGACGTCAAAATTTCCATTGGTTAAGTAAATGGAACTGGTATTCATCGTCATTGTATTGATACCACTGCCAACATTAAAAGATCCGGCGCCCATGAAGTAAATGATGGTGTTGTTTGCCGTGACATTAAGTTGGTTGAAATTAAGAGAACCACCTGCTTTGATGCAGTAAACACCAGGACTCAGAACGAGATTGGTATACCCCTGATCCATTTTTGCGTAAATGCCTGGGTTTAATATTCTGGGTGTTGCTGAATAGCTCAGGTCAGGCGTCCCATAATCCACCAAACCTGTGCAAGGTTGAGTTGGCATGACCGGAATGGTCGGTAATACAGAAAGGACAGGTTGATATGTTGGCCATTTATCATCCGCGAAAAGTGGGTTGGCATAAAGGCCAGGCTGGATCATGCCGTCTGACAATTGATAAGTGGCGGTTGGGAAAGTTGGTTGATTTGCGAGCATGAACGAGGTGGTGTTTTTTGAAAAGATCAAACCATTGGTACCTGCGGTGCCTGGTGTGCCAATATATTCAATCTTGGAACCCACAGTCAGCGTGCGCATCCCATTACCTGTGCTGCCAGTATAGTTAATTAGACCTCCGTCCGTAAAAATGCCGCCAGGTGCTGATCGCACAGAAATACATGAAGATGAATAAACGCCACCTCCTGTTATAAAAACTTTTGAGGTACCAGACAGCCAGATTCCGCCATTGGCATCGCAAGTGGTACCGGTTGACCAGAAACCATCGCCGCTGGCAAAAATATTGGACCCGAAGTTTATTTGTGAAGTGGATTCAACCGTGGTGGTTAATTGATCTCTTGAGACCATTTTTGCAAATGTCGTCGGGGCATTGGATGTGATCACCACTTTTATAGTCAATTTGGTGTTGTCAGCGTTGCATGTCGCTTCAACCCGGTTGGGGCTGGTGGAATCATTCACCAGAGCCACTCCCTCCTGTGCGGAGGCATATGCGATCGCCTGACTGATAGCCGCTGGTCGGGCTGTGGCGCATGTGGCATTGGCAGAAGCTGTTTGTGCCGCGGATAATGCTGTCGAATCTGCAGTCGTTTGATCATTGCGTCGTTCTGCATAGATCATGCTGCCATCCACAGCCAGGGCTGTAATACCTAATATTGCTACCAAAGCAACCGCTAAAACTACAATTATTTGACCGCTTTCAATTGTTTTCATATTTTTCAATCCAGCAAACTATCAATCTGATACTACTATTCATTAATTCTTAATAACAACCCCTTTTGCATCCACTTGAATGGTTCTTGCACTTCCAATCACTGTACCAAGAAAGGGCATGCTCACAGGAAAACTATTAGCGATAGAAATTTTGATTAGTTGCCCTTTGACATTACCGGTTGCTGCAGTACAAGCAACATCGTTGTAAGAGACATTTACAGAACTTAATGTGGTATTTTTTACTTTTGACAGATTTTGAAGAACACGATATTGAATTTGAGTGCAGTTATGAGGGAATGCCATGGCATATACGACACCTTCCTCTGCTGCATCCTGCAGCTGCATTTTCGTTATGATTGTCCGACTGATATCCACAATACCGGCTAAAACGACCATAATCACGATCAAACTGACAGCGAGTTCCACCGTCCCTTGGGCTGATTCGGATTGGTGAAAACTTTTCGAAGAGATACGAAATAGCTTTTTTACGAATTTCAAGAACTTCATTATGCTAATCATCACTGTACCTTGCCCAAGTAAGTACGGTAAGTTTTACTGACAATTGGAAAACTTTTTAAACCAGGAATGGGGACAATCAATGTAAATTGTTTGGTTACCGTGACCACAACCCGGTCTCCGGTTGCAAGATTCGGCGTTGAAGCCGAACAAACATCAGTAATGGCGGATATCACACCGCTGTTATTTGGTCCATGATCATAACTGATGACAATGTCTGAAGCAATTAACCCTAAACCTGGTGCTTTTGATATTGCCCTGTTTTTAATGCCGGTACAATCCTGGTAGTATTGAATGTCTGAATCAAGACATGCGGTAGAAAAGGGGCAGCCTGAAGTAGCGGCATATCGGGCAGCTTCACGACTGGCATTTGCAACAGACACATTTGTAAAAAAAATAAAAGCAATCTCAAAAACGCCCAATATTAATGTCAAAAAAACGGGCAATACAAGAGCCAGTTCAAGGGTGGATTGACCTTTCAATTTTGAATCAGTTAAATTAAATATATCTTTCATGTATGTAAAGCCAACCTTTAGCTTTATACAAAAAATATCACCAATAATAAATTGTTGTAAGACACGGAAGGGTAACAATAAAAAATCTACTTATAATAAAAAATTATAAGCCATTTATTCATGCAAATCGTATCATTGCAAAAGTGTTAACTATTTTTTATTACAGGTATATAAATAATCTTCTTAATATTTACGTCACCTGCAATTGAATTGAATACAAAGACCAAAAAAATCAGGAAAATTGTTTAGATACGAGCTTGTCAGACAAATTACTTGAGAAGTTGAATAGAAGACGGGGATTGATAGATTTCGGCACCATTTAGATTAAGTGAAATATCTGCAGTTCCAGAAACATCCACTTTATTAGCGATCAACTGGGTGTTCAAAGTGACTGCGGTTCCTGAACCAGTCACATAAATGGACCCGCCAGGTGCAAATATAGTCCCCATAAACTCAGAATCAGAGGTGCCAGTAAATTTTATTTTTGAGTTATTGCTGGGGCTCAAGTAAATTAGAATGCCACGGATTGCAGGAGGAACACCGCACAAAGCGTTTTCACAATTTGGAGCAGACAAATTGATAAACGATGTTCCCGCAGTATCAAAAGTTCCACTTACAAAGTATATTGTCACCCCTTGTCCAATAACATGAGCCTGACCTGTAGTTGTAAAATCTCCAGTCATGCAATATAACCCCGGATTCATGATCAGGGTGTCCGAATTGGTAAGCTTTATTTTTGAATAATTTCCTGGATCGATTGTTCTTCCACTTGTTACAGAAACCGGAGAATCATAGTATGCAACCTTTGTGCAATCAGGAATCGGTACAGAAAAAAGTGGAAGTCTCTCATTAACTTGAGTTGGGGCTGGGCTAATAGATCCTGATGAAGGAGGACTGTATGCTGAAAAATAAGAAATTTGTCCACCATCCACAACAATATCAATTGTTCCAGACCCAGTTAAACACGAATTTGTAAAAATACCTGCTCCAATAACATCAATAGAACCAGTACCATTTACCGTGATTCCACCAATAGTTCCACAAGAGTTCGATAGAGATGCAATCCCATTGCCAAATGCCAATGTCTCTTTCGGATAAACCCTTGATGTAGCTTCAACTTTAGTATGAAGTTCATTTCTACCGATGATTTTCGCAAAAGTAGTTTCTCTCGTAGTTGATACGGTTATTTTAATGTCAAGAAAGGTTCGATAACTTTTTACAGCACATGTAACGGAAATGCCATTTGTCGAATCACCTTGGACTAATGTTAATCCTTCTGATAAGGCAAATTGTTGTCCTGCGAGAATAGCAGCAGTAGTTGCATTATTGGCTAATACTGAGCCACAATAAAATTGGTTTGGCGGATAATCTTTCAATATTTGTACAGCTGCACTTGCGCTTGCCAAGGCAGTGGAATCCGCAACGCTTTGATCATCTCTACGGTCATTTAAAACTAAACCACCATCGAGAGCCAAAGCAGTGATCCCCAAAACAGCAACCAAGGCAATTGCAAGAATTACGATTATTTGTCCATTTTCATTTTTTGAATGTGTTTTCATCTTTTGCCTCAATCTTTCTAACTATTAGGGGGTTGAGGTCTTAAGACGATTCCATTTGCGGTAACAGATAACGGAATCGTTTGCCCAATAAATGCTCCCAAAAACGGCATAGTAACAGTGAAAGTTTTGGTAACTGTTACCTTTAATCTCTTTCCTGCATAAACTTGATTATAAGGAATTAGGCTGCAATCTATGTAACTGCCATCATTGCCTTCGATCAATGCGACTACCGTCATTCCCCCATTTAGTGCTCTATTCGAAAGATTAAACTCAACTCTTTTAATTATTTGATCACAATCAGTAGGAAAACTAGTTCCATAAACAACACCTTCTTCAGCTGCATCCTTCATCGCAAATTTTGTAAAAATTGCCCGTCCTAAGTCAACAATCCCTGAGAGGATGATCAATAACAAAATTAAACTGAGCGATAACTCGACCAGACTTTGACCTTTTTCATATTTATGATCAATATCTTTCATTTTTAACCTTCCACATTTCAAGGGTAGGGGTTTGAATAATATTGAACATAGCAACCATTATCAAAAAACACTTTAACGTGTTTCATAACAAAATCACCACTATCAAGCGTAAATCTCAATTGATTAGGTGTATTAATAATTGCAGGGATTAGTAAATCTTCGTGATATGTATATGGAAATGTTAAGTTGGCGATTGAAGTCGCAGTATCTGCCCAAATAGGTTTTGTCCTAAGGGCAACAGTATCTAGAACAGCGCTACCTGTATATTCGATTTGAATTTGAAAAATATACGTTTCAGTAATTGATGAGCTTGAATAAATATCAACAGACCATGTATTTGCTAGTACGGCTGGATTTTGAAGCGTCCAGGTTTGGCAAAGTGATTGGAGTGTAGGGGTTAATGTACGTGTTGGCGTTGACGTTCTTGTAGGTGTCGAGGTTCTCGTTGGAGTAGCTGTTCGAGTAGCGGTTGGCGTTCGGGTAATAGTTGGCGTTGGTGTAATTGATGGAGTTAGCGTGATAGTTGGGGTATAAGTTATTGTGGGTGTTAATGTAATTGTTGGGGTTAACGTTATTGTTGGAGTTAATGTAATAGTAGGCGTTAAAGTAATTGTTGGAGTTGATGTTTTTGTTGGTGTAAGAGTTGGAGTAAAGGTTATTGTTGGCACCGTAGTTAAAGTCGGTGTTGATGTTTCTGACGGAACAATTGTGGGGGTAGTCGTAAGCGTGAGAGTGTTCGTTGGTCTTGGGGTATTTGTCCACGGAGGGGTACCCATAACATCCAGATCTTTAATGATTGTGCGTGTTGTAACTGAAGTTATTGGGAATGAAACTAAATTATTAATGTTAATTATCGGACTAAAAGTTGTTCTGACTGTAACGATAACTCGATCACCTAAAGCCAGATTGGTCGCCACCGGACAAGAAGCAAATACAGTGTTTTCACCATTGCTATCCGGACCATGGTCGTATTGAATAGTAATATCAGACGGTTCAAGTTTTTGAATAAAACTTTGGGAAATTGCTTGGTTAATAATTCCGGAACAATCTCTATAATAAACTGTTCCAGCTAAATTTTCTCCAGTACCTGATGCATAACGGGCCGCTTCTCGGCTTGCACTTAATATTGAACCGTAAATAAACACCAGACGTCCAACTTCAAAAATACCAATAATTAAAATCAAAAACAGAGGAAGCGTCAGTGCAAGCTCTAGCGTCGCTTGACCTCTATGTTTAGGTTTAATTGTATTACTTAAATGGGTTTTCATAATTCCTAACAATAATTAACACACCACTAAAAGGAGAGACCCATTAATTGCTTTCTATTAATATTATACGCCTAATAAAGTCCTCAAAATCGTCATTGCAAATCTGTAAACAAATGACCAGTCAAGATCGATATAATTTTTAGTAGTTAGGAGGTTAACAGTTAGAAAATAAAACCAAGAATTACAATAAATATGGCTGCAGCCAGGGTGCATCCCAGGTTGACCCAATCGTTGTCTATCCATTTTTTACCTCGGAGCAACTGAGTTATAGCTCCGCAGCCGTGCAAGGGATGTTTTTCGGTCTCTTTTTGACAGTGTGGACAGTAGTAAATCGCTTGAAAAGTAGCCCCCAGCACGGAATCCACCAGACTGCCGGCCAGACCACATATCGTGATCATGGCAAAAAACTCAAAACCGTTCAACGCATTCCAGGCTGCAGGCCGCAAGAGCCAACCCAAGAATGCAATTAAAGCGGCACCGGTGGTGGATGCCAGCGTCCCCACCAGGCTGATTGCCCCGGAGGTTCCCGGTTCAACCGGTTTACCGGACGTGATTTTGATGGGTTTTCCCGGGTTAAGGATTCCCAATTCAGTGGCCCAGGTATCAGCATTGGCGGCGGCCATGGCTGCGCAAAAACCTGCCCAGGGCATCCATGAACCAGGCAGCAGAACATGCAAAATCACAAAAAGACCGGCAATACCGCCATTGGCAAGTACCTGCGCAGCGTCACGCCTGCCCCCCTTGGAATACATGCTTTCCGCGGATTTTTTACGCTTTTTGAAAAACAAAGATAATGCACTTGAAGTCACAAAGAAACTGATGAGTACGATTGCCCAACCCCATCCCCCAAGACCAAAGGTGACTGCACCCAAAAAGAATGCGGCAACGGCCCCTGATACTGTTAATAATCTGAAACGATATGCACCCGCTGCTGCCAATAAAGCCAGAATAATACCCAAACCCAACTGACCTGCTGCAGATTGTAAGAACGTCATGGATCAGCCGGCTCCCACCAGCATACCTGCGGCCAGGATCAAAATCATGGGTGTAATAAGGCTTCCCGTCCATAATAACCAGGCGACTGGACGAGATTCAGGGCGGCGGTAAAAATAAACCCCGGCTACCGTACCGGCGATATACAGCAATACACCCAAGACGGGCAGCAACAGCAACCGATTGGCCGCCACGGGCGGTAATAGCCCTCCATTGGGATCATAACCAAGCGATACTGTTGCTCGTTGGGAAATGGAAAGTCCGACAATGACCAACAAGGACAGCGTCAACCCAAATCCGGCCGGGATCAAAGCGCGGCCGTATTTATCAAGAACCACCTGGCGCAGAAATGCCGCGGGGATGGCAGAATAAGCTTCCATCGGGGTGAGGGTGCCCATTTCAAGCGCGCGCTGAAAACGCTGTACAAATTCATCCTTGCGTTCTGGAGAAAGGACAAAATAGTGGTCCACAGTGGCAACAATAACCAGATCTTTTGCATCAGAGGCAATGAACTCCAACTGACCGAGGTCAGGATGATCCACATAGCCAAGCAGCGCTCCGGTTATGGAAAAGGCAGGCATTTTCAGGGGTACTTCAAGATCGGTGGCCGGCCGTACCCAGGTCACTTCTGAAAGCGGAATATCTTCAGCACGCAATCCCCAGCGGATGCGCAAGCCGTCTCGTTTTAAGGAGTAAATGCCATTGATTAAAGCGTAACCACGGTAACCTACAAAAGGCAGCAAACCAAGCAACACCACTGCCCCCAACAAATCCAGCACCAGCAAAATACCGCCAGATTGTTGAAAGGCCTGCCAGACCAAAACGCCGCACCCCCCCATGAGGAGAAGGATAATGATCACATGGAGTGTTATCCCACGCGATCGGTTTGGCAGAAAGGTAAAGGTTTCAGCCATGCTCGCCTGTTATTCTATGAGGTCAAACAATTGCGCAAGATTTGACATACTGTTTCCACTTGTTCTTCTGTCATGACTCCTGAGAAAGGAAGAGCCAGGCCGCGCTTGCCCAGGTCTTCAGTCACAGGATAGTCACCCTCGCGATACCCAAACTGTTTCATCATATATGGCTGCAGATGAATGGGTAGAAAATAAGGCCGCACCGGGATGCGCGCTTTTGTCAGTTTTTCGGCTAAAAGATCTCTGTTCAATCCTGGTTTGACTTTGATGACATATACAAACCAGCTGTTGCGCGTGGTACCGCTGGCGATGCCGGGGGCTTCGATGCCCTGGATCTCGGCCAGTCGGTCGGCGTACCAATCCGCGACTTGCTGGCGCTTGTCAAGCAGTTCTTCTATACGTGTCATCTGCACAGCCCCCAGGGCTGCACTGAGTTCATCAATGCGGTAATTGTAGCCAAGCTCCGTATGCTGAAGCCAGTTGTCGCCGGGGGCGCGTCCCTGGTTTCGAAGGGCACGCATCAGACCGGCAGCTTTATCATCATTGGTGACGATCATTCCGCCTTCGCCGGTGGTGATCTGCTTGTTGGGATAGAAGGCAAAAACACCGTAATCGCCAAATAAGCCGGTCTTCACCGACTTGTATTCAGCACCCAAAGATTCACAAGAATCTTCAATTAAGATCAAATCATATTTTTTAACGAGCTTGACGATTCTTTCATAGTCGGCAGGCTGGCCAAACACATCCACGGCCAGGATGGCTTTTAACTTACCGGGGTTCCGGGCACCTTCACGCGGCAGCCATTTTTTGGCTGCTTCTCCACCTGCAACAAGATCAGCCACTGCTTTTTCGACCAAATCAACATCCAGGTTGCCGGTAAGCGGATCCACATCCACGAAAACCGGGATGGCTTTTTCAAAGAGCAAGACGTTGCTTGAGGCTACAAAAGAAAAGGGCGTGGTAATCACCAGGTCCCCGGTTTCGATGCCGGCAGCCCGCACACACAGGTGAAGCCCGGCTGTACCGGAATTTACCGCCACAGCATGTTTGGCACCTACAAAATCTGCGATGGCTTTTTCAAAAAGTTCGGTTTGTTTGCCCATACTCAAAATGGGTGAATTAACCACTTCCATTACCCTGGCGCGTTCTGCGTCTGTTAAGTCAGGACTGGACATGGGAACCAGGAACGGTGAATTATCGGTCATAATCTTGATTTTATCCTTTTTTGCAGGTCAATTCAGACCAGAAAGTGTTTTTGTAATTGCTGCCATTGCTTCATCCACAGGTACGATCCAGCTTTCGCCGCCGCTGCGTAATTTCAATTCGAATCCGCCATTTTTGTAAGCGCGTTCACTCACCGTCACCCGCAATGGCAGACCGATCAAGTCAGCATCATTGAATTTTACTCCTGCTGAATCAGGGCGGTCATCAACAAGACACTCAATACCTGCCATACGAAGAGATTTTTCAAGGTCATCGACCACGGGGGTAATATCCATCGTCTTGCCGGGCAGCACGACCATGTGAACCGGGAAGGGCGCAATGGATGCCGGCCAGATCAAGCCCTTGTCATCGTGGTGTTCTTCAGCCACACAAGCCAACAGCCGCCCCACACCAATGCCGTAGGACCCCATGATAACGGGATGGCTTTCGCCGTTCTCATCGGTGAACGTGCAGCCCAATGCGTCGGTGTAGCGGGTGCCTAATTTAAAGATATTACCAACCTCAACCCCGCGCGATAGACGGTAGGGCTTGCCGCATTTTTCACAGGCATCCCCTTCAGCCGCGGAGGTAATATCCGCGATCTCGGTTGCTACAAAATCTCGTCCGTAATTCACATTGAGTAGATGGTAACCTTTTTCATTGGCGCCGGAAACAAGGTTGGCCGAAAGCGGAATCAGTTCATCTACGATCACACGCACATTTTTCAAACCAACCGGTGAAGCATATCCGGGTACCGCACCGGTGCGGACGATTTCCTCATCCGTTGCGGGGCGCAGTTCCTTGGCTTTTAAGAGATTGCTGATCTTGGTTTCGTTAACTTCCATGTCGCCACGCACCACACAGAATACAAACTCCTGCCTGACCGTACCAGTTTCATCCTGGATGTCAGCTGTGAAAAACACAGCCTTGGCAGTTTTCGAAGCTGGAACCTTGAGAAAGGCCGCCAGATCTGCGATGGAAGAACACTCGGGGGTTGCCACTTTTTCAACCGGCAGCATGGTTTCGGCAGCCGGTTTTGGCTTTTGGGTTTTGGCTACCTGACGGTTGGCGGAATGTCCGCAGGAATCGCAAAATAGCAGACTGTCTTCACCGATGGGAGTCAGATACATATATTCGTGAGCCATCTTGCCGCCCATCATACCGGTATCTGCCAGAACGGCCACCGTGGGCAGCCCGCAGCGTTCATAGATGCGGAAATAAGCCTGGTAATGGGCCTCGTACTGCTTGTCGAGCCCCTCCCAATCAGCATCCAGACTGTAAGAATCAAGCATGGTAAACTCACGCACGCGGATCAATCCGGCACGCGGTCGCGGATCGTCGCGCCATTTAGTTTGCAGTTGATAGACCAATGAAGGCAACTGACGGTAAGAACGAATCAGGGTGCGGGCCAAATCCGCAACCACTTCTTCATGGGTCATGGCCAGGATCATGTCATGATCTGACTTGTCTTTCATGCGTCCCATTTCGCTGCCAATTTGATACCAGCGGCCGGATTCCTTCCAAATATCCGCAGGTTGGACGACCGGCATGCTGATTTCCTGCCCATCAATGGCGTTAATCTCTTCACGCATGATGGCCATGATCTTGCCCAGGCTGCGGTGAGCCAGGGGAAGGTACGAAAAAATTCCCGCACCCAATTGACGGATAAAGCCTGCTCTGACGAGCAGTTGATGACTGACAATTTCGCTATCGGCAGGGGCTTCACGCAGCGTTTGTGAAAAAAGGCGCGACATGCGCATGGAAAACTCCTAAAATGAGAGTGAGAAGATTTATATAAACAACAACCAGGCTGCAGCCGTGCGGAAGAGCACTGTCGTCACAACGTGTCCACTCTTGCGCATGATCCAACCGAACAACAGCGCCTGTACCAGGGCAACAACCAGAGGAGGCCAAAGTTGGGCAAAAGGCAGAACCCATAATCGTCCGGGCAACTGCCACAGCAGATAAAGGGCAGCCGTAGCCAGCCATCCCCAGGTGGAGCCCAGGAAGGAATTCAAACGAAGCTGGATATAACCTCTAAAAATGGTTTCTTCGGCCAGTGCCAGAAGTAAACAAGCCAATAACAATCCACCTTGTTCAGAAGAAACACCCTGCAGCAGGGTGGTAAATTTACCACGCAGCACGATGGCAATGATCACCAGCAGCAAACCGAGGGTCAACCCTGGTTTGAAATTAGCTTTACCCCAACCGATGCTTTTTAACGGCTGTCCCCGTAAAAAGGTCGCCAGCAAAAAGAAAACCAGACAGACCACCGCCAGCAGGGTGCGCTGAGCCAGTTCGCCGCCAGGAAGGATCTTGCTGAAATCCAGCATGAATTGGAAAATGGGATTGCCAAAATATTGGAAGGCAACCAGGTAGCTCAATGCAAAAACCGATAGCGCAAAAGTAGCTTCCCGGCGTGGAAAACGAAAATCAATTCGGCGAATGCTTTTTAGCAATGGACTTGTGCCGGCTATCATCACAACCGCTATGGCACCCATCCACTCAATGACATAACCCAACCAGGCTAGTTTATCCAAATCTACCTTCTTTTCTTATGCCACTTTTTGGCTTTTTACAGGCCGGGTGGGAATGGTTTGCTCAGAAGAACCATTTGTGTCTTCAGATGTGTTTTCAGAGGATTCAACTTCAGGTTTCTCTTTTTGAGTTTCATCTTCAAGTTTGATCTCAACGTGTTCTTCCATGCGCACCTGTCCTCGCAGGAAGGCGCCCTCTTCGGTTGAAAAAGCGGTGGTGACCACATCGCCCCACACACGGCCGGTGGAGCGGATCTCAAGTTTTTCAGCAGTTATACTACCCTTGACTGCGCCGGCCACGATCACATTGTTGGCTTTAAGCATTTTACAGGTTAAACGGCCGGTCTCACCGATCACCACCAAACCGCGAATAGCAATTTCGCCTTCAAAAGTTCCTTCAATGCGAATGCCTCCCTTGCCACCCAGGTTGCCTGTCCAATTAATGCCAGGGCCCAGCACGGAAGTTACTCTCTCAACTGGTGCTGCTGGGGATGGGGTGGGAGCGGGTGTTTTTTTAAACATTAGTTCCTCCGAACCGGATAAAGCAATTCAGGATTCTCATCCTGGTTAGATTTTTTGGGTTTACGCATCAAGCCAATAAGCTTTTTAGGCTTGATTCTCCATACATGTCCTAATTGTTCAATTTAACAAAGGAATGGTTAGCCGATTTTACCACTTCCTGAACTTGACACCGTGTTAAACTTCGACTCAAAACAATCCCTTTATTTCTTTTGTAGTAACTTATCCAACGCTCACATCGACTGGCCATATCGTTCCGGCACGTACGACGCCGTTCTCAGGGATGTCTGCTTTAATGGTGGCACTGTTGCCCACCCGGGAACCCGCACCAATGGATACATTTAAGTTAACCGTTACGCCCATGCCGACCAGCGATCGTTCATTCACGGTCACTGCTCCCGCCAGAATGGCGCCGGGAGAGATATTCACAAAATCACCCAAGACGCAGTCATGTGAAATGATCGCGCCTGTATTGATGATACAACCGAAACCCACCTTTACTTCACTGCCTACATAGGCATTGAAGAAAAGCTGTCCGCCTTCACCCAAGAAAGCAGTAGGTTCCACATATGCACGCGGATGAACCACGGTAGGAAATTCAAACCCAGCCTGGCGCAGGCGGTCATACACCCTCAGTCGCGGTGTGATACTGCCAATGCCCCCCACTGCATTTACAGCCAGCCCGATGCCCTGGCGGCGCAGTTCGCTCAACTTGGAACCGTCACCCAGCACTGGCACGCCCATGATCTGGCTGCCGGCAGGAATGCCGTCATCGAGGATGCCGTAGATTTGGTACCTGCATTCGGCGCGGATCAGATCGATCAACGACTTGGCGTGACCGCCCCCACCGTATATGATCAACTTACTTTGATCAATTGCCGGCAGAGTGGTGGAAGTTAATTCCTTAACCAATTTTTCTGTGATCAACTGCCCAGCCGGAAAACCGCTCAGGTCAATGCTGTGGGCCTGTGCATACGCCAGGGCTGGCTGCGTAATACGTAAGTCAGCAGGAGGTTGTAATGCCGTTGTTTGTTTTTCAGGTTCAGCTGATTTCGGAAGCACCCCATCAGCCCGATCTGCCAGGTAACAAAGCGGATCGCCCGTTTTGAGCAGGTCCCCTTCAACAGCACGAATTCCCAATACAAACCCGGCAGCTTCTGCCATTAACTCAAAAGTGGACTTGGTGGTTTCAAAGACGGCCAACAGGTCGCCCTTTTTCACCTGCTGCCCTTCTTTCACTGCGAGGGAGGCCAGCAGGCTTTCATTCTCATTGGGGTTCACCAGCGGAACCAGAACCTGGATCAGATCAGGCATATTAAGCACTCATCTTTCTCAAGAGATTTTCGATATCCTCTTGCTGCGGCAGCATCCCTTTTTCAAGACTGACGGCTGCAGGAACGGGAGTTTCTAGTGCAGTCAGGCGTTTCACTTGCTTTAGCTTGTCACCCAGTGTCTCGGCCAGCAGCGCGGTCACTTCCGCACCCCAGCCAAGCGAGCGGGTACCCTCTTCTATTAATAATACCTTGCCGGTTCGAGCCACAGAATCCATCAACGGCTGAAGTGCTAAGGGGGATAAGCGGGTGGGCACAACCAACTCGCAGAAAACCTCTTCTTCAAAGGCCATTTTCAACTGGGCCGGCCTGGCCATTTCGGCGCAATATCCATAAGCAGACATGGTTATAGCGGCAGGCGGTGCGCCCTTGATACGCAGCACATAGATCGGATACTGTTGTGCAGCATCACTTGGATCGTATCGAACTTCCACTTCAAAGTCAGAAAGGTCTTGCTGGGTCAGCAAAGGCTGCAGATACTGCACCTTGTTTTCAATGAAAAGCACTGGGGAATCCGTATTGAGAATGGCGTCCTTCAAAAGGTCGCCGGGTGAATGCTTGCCGATCGAGAAACTGGCAGGCGCAAGTACGGACAGACCGGGTACACCCAGAAAGAGTTTTTCAAGCGATTGCGAGTGCGTAGGACCGTATCCTCGCCGACCGCCCATGGGGGTGCGAATCACCAACGGAAGATTGACGCTGTCGTTATACATCCAGCGGAATTTGGAAATGTGATTAATAAGCTGGTCAGCGATCAGGGTGGTGAAATCGCCGAACATGATCTCGAGCACCGGCCGCAGCCCGCGCAGCGCCATACCGGCAGTAACACCTGCCAAACCTGCTTCAGAGATGGGGGTGGGAATCACCCGCTCCGGGTAGGCGGTTGAGCATCCGCGGGTGACTTTGAATGCGCCGCCGTAGGGATCGAGAATGTCTTCGCCTAAAAGATGGACGGTGGGATCCGCCTGTAAAGCTGCCAGTAAACCGCTGTTGAGTGAATCGAGCACAGTCTCTTTCATGACCTGCCCTCCATGCTGGCAATGGGGTCTGCCAGGGCTGTTTCAAAAGCAGCTTTTACTTCCTGTTCCACGGCAGCACGGATATTACTCACTGCCTCAGATGCAAGCCGTTTCTCCATCAAGGTGATGGGGTCGCGCTGCTCTTTGAGCAGGGCCACGACTTCTTCAGGGCGGGTATCATCCCCCTTGGAGTGGGGACCAAAACGCTGGGTATTCAAGATCAGTGCCCGTGGAGCGTATTCTTCATGCACTTCGCGCATCAATTGAAAAGTATTGCCTGCAATTTCCATCACGTCGCTGGTATCGAGTTCAAGCACCGGAATACCAAAGGCCTGAAAGCGCATGCGCATATCCCCGGCCAGGGCAAAGTCGGTGGGAGTGGTTTGGGCAATGTGGTTGTTTTCGACCACAATTAATAGCGGCGCGGACCATAAACTGGCCATGTTAAAAGCCTCATATATGACGCCTTCACCCAAAGTGCCGTCGCCGATAAAAACCGTCACAGCGGCATCCGATTTCTTTTGTTTTTCAGCCAGTGCCATTCCAACTGCAATGGGGACAATGCCGCCCTGCACGCCGTTGGAATAGAGATTCTTGTAGTGGATGTGCTGCGATCCTCCGCGTCCGCCGCAAACGCCGGTCTGTCTGCCCATCAATTCAGCAAACAGGGCACGCATGTCACCGCCGTATGCCAGAAAATGCCCGTGGCAGCGGTGGTTGGTGAGGATGATGTCGTCAGGCAGGAGCTGCCTGATCACACCGACCGCATCAGCTTCCTGACCGATCGAGGTGTGCGTAGTGCCTGAAAAAACGCCGCGTTTAAATTCCTCCAGAACGGTTTCTTCAAACCGTCTGATGCGCAGCATGTCTTTAAAATATTCTTCTTCGAGTGTCATAAGTCCTTCACATCTTGTGGATCCACATAAAAACGCCAAGGAAGGCTAAACCAGGGTTCCGGTGTGGCGCCCAATCCAATGCGCGGGCTGGTTTTAACGAGTTCATCCGCCACAGGTTTTCCTTCTTCGATCCACAGTTCTCCGTTCTCTTGATACAACAGCAATCCGCTGAGCGTTCCGTCAATACCGAGTGCCTGACAGATCTTAGCCGGACCGTTGCACCACTGCGTCTGCGGCCGTCCGCTGCGTCTGGACTGAATGCCTTCCAATCCTTCTAAAGGCAAAATAGCCCTGATCAAAACCGCGGCCGGAAAACCCTTGTCCCCGGTAACCGCGTTAACCAGCCAGTGCATGCCGTAGGTGAAATAAACATAAGACTTGCCGCCCTCTTCATAAAGCATGGCGTTGCGGCGGGTCTTGCCCACATGTGCATGACAGGCCAGGTCTTCTTCACCGCGGTAAGCTTCGGTTTCAATAATTATGCCGCCTGTACGGATGCCATTCAGGCTGCGGATCAAACGCATGCCCAATAGACGACGCGCCACCAGGGTGACCTCATCTTGATAGAAGCTTTGCGGCAGACAGGTCATCAAGTAATTATACCCAAAAGGAATCTTGAATATTCAGCAACGAGCGATCGGTTTAAATAGATTGTTGGTTTAGGATTTGATGCGGATATCCTGGTCGAAGGTCAATTTCAACCCATCCACCAGAGATACCTTGGGTTCATAACCCAGTTTTTCACGTGCGAGAGATATATCAGCACACAGACGACTCAGTCCACCCTCATTGCGCGGATTGTAGACTATTTCAGGGTGCCCGCCGGTAACTTCGATGGCCAGTTTGGAAAGGTCGCGTAAATTCATCTCGCTGCCGCTGCCAACGTTGATGGTCAATTGGTTGATATCAGCGGCGGTGGAGGCTGCGATCATGGCGGAGACCACATCATCCCGATAAACGTAGTCGCGGGTCTGGTTGCCATCCCCGTGGATGACGATGGTACCGTTTTCCCAGGCCTGGCGCAAGAAACCCGGGATGACAGGGGTATGCACGGGTGGCCTGCGTTGGCCCGGCCCGTAGGCGTTGAACACCCGCAAATTGACCGTTTCGATTCCCCACAGGGAACCGATGGTTTTGACATAGAATTCTGCAGCCAGTTTTGATACCGCGTAAGGGGAACGTGGGTTTGGGATGGCGTCTTCAGTAACCGGCTGAATGGGTTGATTGCCGTAAACTGTGCCTGACGAAATAAAGACAACACGTCTGACGCCTACATCCCGCATTGCTTCCATGAGGGTAACGGTGCCGCCTACATTTACCTGGTTGTATTCACGAGGATAGAGCACAGATTCAGGCACGATCACGCGCGCGGCCAAGTGGTAAACACAATCCACTTCCTGAAGGAGAGACCACAGTTTGGGGCGATCATTCACATCCGCACGATTGAACTGTACACTACTGACAAGCTTGTTGGGGTCGCCAGTGGATAAATCATCAATACCTAATACCGAATGGCCATCCGCAACCAGCGCATTCGCCAGGGCGGAACCAAGAAAACCTGCAACTCCGGTGATTAGATATCTCAATGAGTTATTCTCTCTTTTTTGGTGTGACCAACATTATAGCATAGTCACCAAACAAGGATTCAATAAGATTAAATTGATTCGAGTCCACCTTTTTACGCCAAATTTATTGAAACCTACCCAGTTTCATTCTAGATTATTATTCAACTTAGAAGCTGTTTTTGGAGATTTTACTAATGGAAAGAGTCCAATTCGTCACGTATAAGGGAAAGAAAATTCTGGTGGAAGATTTCTCGCGTCTCAATCCAGGCGCGGAATTTAATGAAACAATCAAAAAAGCTCAGGATATGATCGCCAGTGAACCCAAAGGCTCAGTTCTGGCCGTTTTTGACGCCACTGGATGCTCATTTAATTCGGATATGCTGGATCAGATGAAAAAATTTACTTCAGCCAATACGCCATTTATCAAAAAAGCAACCGTGGTGGGAATGAACGGCCTGCTGCAGGTGGCGCTTTCAGCTGTATCCAAATTCGCAGGAAGAGACTTCACCACCTTTAAAACACGCGAACAAGCCATGGATTTTCTGGCCGAGTTGTAAACTGAAAAATAGTAAAGGAGCCCAGGCTCCTTTTTTGATTAATTTTTCAGTTTCTTTTCAATTAATAATCGCTTCTCATTTTCATCCAGGAAAGAAATCGCAAGCGCGTTCTTTTGAGCCTGCCTGATCTGTTCAGATGTTAAACCTGCCGCAGGGGCGGCCAAATTGTATTCATAGTTCAGATCTATGGCACTGATGCCAGGATCGTCAGTGTTCAGAGTAGCTAAAACACCGCTGTTAAGGAATGTGCCCATCGGATGTGAGGGGTAAAAATCCACGGTGGAAGTCTGAACATTACTTGTCAGGCAGCACTCGACACCAATTCGATGGTCAGCGAGGTAGGCCATCAAAGCAGGATCCTCGACTGCGTGAACGGCGTGCCCTATGCGCTCGGCACCCAATCCGCGGATGGCTTGCCACACGGATTCAGGTCCGGTGATCTCACCGGCATGGACTGTAATATGCCACCCAGCATCACGGCCTTTTTTGAAATGGTCCAAATACCACTCACCCGGGAAGTTCCCCTCGTCTCCAGCAAGATCAAGTGCAGTAATCTCATTTTTACAACTTAACAAGGCGTTCAATTCTTGATGGGCTATTTCAGGACCGTAATGCCGTGAAAGGATGCCGATCTGATTGACCCGCACTCCAAACTGCTTTTCGCCTGTGCGGATACCGTCTGTCACCGCCTCCACCACTCCCTGGGGGTTCAGTCCATTGGCTTCGGCCATGAACCAGGGACTGTATCGAAGTTCAATGTAGTCAATACCCTCAAGCGCTGCATCTTCGACATTCTCAAAGGCGATGCGGCGACAGGCGTCATAATTCACCAGCACACCCACCATCCATTTAAATTTTTCAATGAAGACCATCACACCTGGCTGCGGATCGGAAACCTGAACGTAAGGCCGCAAACCCTCAAGGGTTTTGGCTGGCAGCGGCAGGTTGTACTGAAGCCCAAGCTCGAGAATGGTTTCAAGCCTGACACTCCCATCCAAATGATGGTGAAGATCAAGCAGCGGCAGGGAGGTGTCAATCTTTGAAGAGGTCATTTTCCGGGTTCCACCAGGATCTCAAGTTTCACGTTATGTTTGGCGCAATAGTTGACCAGATCGTCTCGCAGGATTTTTTCAGGATAGGCAAAATAGATCGTTCCCTCTGGCACCTGGCCGGATAGATCCATGCCGTTCCATAAGACTTCGGTATTGGCAGGCAGCATGGCCAACACGGCTTTAATCCCCTCAAACCCGGGTACTGTTATCTTGACAAAGCCATCTGTACTTACCTGACTGTCAGGCGTCATCAACTCATCAAAGGATTTCTCACGGTTGGTGCCGGTAACCAGGGTAAAGTTCCAATCCAAGCCAGACTGCCATGAGACCAATTCGTATCCTTTCATGGATTCGGGCAAAGGATTTGGAAATGTGCTCAAATCGAGCGTCGGCAGCGGAGTGGCAGCCTGCTGGGTTGCCAGTGAAGTTGTAGGGGTTGGTTGAAGTGTCTTCACAGCAACCGTCGGTGAAGAGGTCGACGCCGGGGTGTTGACATCATTGATCGGAGACCAATTCGACATGGTGGCTGGCCGTTCACAGGCAGATAGGCTAATGAGGATAAAAATGGCAGTTAGGAGTTTCTTCATGGCGTTTATTGTAATCCAGCCTGGTAATAAAAAGACTTCAACAAGGCGAAGCCTTTTCAGGTGAGACCAGATCATAAGAGAGAATGGCGATATCGCCTCGCATCTTCCAGCCTGTTGCCTGCCAAAAAGACAACCCCAATTCGTTGTTGCTAAAAACCATGATGTGACATTTTTGAATTTTTTCGGCCTTGAGTGCTTCAAGGGTTTTCTCAACCAGTGCCTGACCGATGCCCTGGCGCCTGACTATGGGGTCCACCGCAAGATGGTAAAGGTATCCGCGGCGGCCGTCTGAACCTGCCAGACAGGTGCCAACCATCTTGCCATCCTGGCGGGCGACAAAGCACAGCCCCGGGTTGCGGTCCAGGAATCGGCCAATGGCGCAGGATGAATCTGCATCGCTCAGTCCAATGCCGGGAAGGCGCTGCCAAAGTGCGTAAGCCTCGGTGTAATCGTCTTTAGTCATTTCAGAGATCGTGTAAGTCATGTTCCCTCTTTTCTTCATCGGTTAGAACTGCATCATCATCGGTTAGTTTTTCTTTTCCGGTACGCGGAAAAGCGCCCCAATGGACACGTTTGGCATCATACTGGGTGCGAGATTCTTTTTCTTCCGCCGGGTGCCCCACCATGATCAGGTTGAGCGGGGTGACCCCTGCAGGAAGGTTTAATATGCTCTTGACCTGGCGCTCAAAAAGATGAACCGGGTGGATGCCTATCCAAACTGCGCCAAGCCCCATGGCCGTTGCCGCCAGAAGGATGTTTTCGGTGGCGGCTGAACAATCCTGTACCCAGAATTTATTGCCAGCTTTGTTGGTTTGCATGCGTTTGCTGCCCAATACGCAGATGGCGGCGGGTGCAGTCATTTTGGCAAACATCAGATTCTTGCGGAATTTGGTCAATATATCTTTTTCGGTGATCACCACAAATTCCCAGGGCTGTGCATTCATCCCCGAAGGCCCTGACATACCCGCTTTGAGTAAGTTGATCAAATCTTCCCGGGAGACAGACTCTTCGGTGAATTTGCGGATGCTGCGCCGCCTGTAAAAAACGTCGAGAAAATCGTTCATTTATCCTCCAGATTCATATTGCTTTTCCGGCAACGAGATGGATATGCAGATGCGGAAAATCCTGATTGACGCCGCCGTTCACAATCATGCGAAAACCGGCTTCCTCGAGACAAAAATCTCTGATCATGCTCTGGGTTAATGCCACAAATTCGGCATAAAGTGCAGGATCGTCCACAGGTAATTGCATCCAGTTGGCGGCACGTCGTTTCGGTACGATTAATATATGAACCGGATAACCCGGGTTTGGATGCGTAAATGCCAGCCAATTCTGCGTTTCTCTCAAGCGGCTGACCGGTACGAGTTTATCGGCATGAGCGAAAAGAAAGCTGATCAATGCCGAAACCGGTTTGCTATAAAGAATCTTGTGCTTGAGATCAGGCATACCCCTCCGCAACAAACCCATTATACCGGCTTATAAAATTGAATAATTGTGTATTTTTATATTTATTAAACCGTTATAATGCCAGAAATGGAGTATGAATAATGAACACAAATCTATTTGATCATGATCATAAATATATGAAAATCGCGCTCTGGTTGAGCGCATTCACCATCCTCGCGAACCTGGTGGAAGGCGGCTTTTCAACCTTTTTTGGCGCACAGGATGAAACACTGGCGCTCTTTGGTTTTGGCATTGACAGCTTCGTGGAGGTAATCTCGGCAGTCGGTATTACCATGATGCTTTTACGCACTTTCAAGAATCCAGACTCTCCAAGATCAACCTTTGAAGGGTTGGCTTTAAAAATGACAGGCGTGGGATTCTATCTTCTGACTGCCGGATTGGTGGCCACTTCCATCTTCAGCCTGATCAACCGACAGCGTCCTGAAACGACGACTGTGGGCATAATTATTTCTTTGATCTCACTGTCGGTGATGATCTTCCTTTATCTGGCCAAATTAAAAACCGGAAAAGAACTCAACTCAGCTGCCATCATCTCGGACGCCAACTGTACCAAAACCTGCATTTACATGTCAGTGGTGCTGCTGGTTTCGAGCCTGACCTATGCCCTGACCGGCTTTGGTCTGCTGGATGTGTTGGGAGCACTGGGAATCGCCTGGTTTGCCTTCTCGGAGGGCAGGGAGGCATTTGAAAAAGCTCGCGGAGTTGAAGATCATTGCTGTGATTAGCCGGTTTACCTTAAAACAGTATTTACCATTTTTTTGCCAAATAAACCCCCATAAATAGTCTTTTACTGAGTTCCGACAGTTATATAATGAATTTACGGCACGAAAGGTAGACTATTCGAATTATTGGTACCCATTGGTAATACTGGAGGGTGAGTATGGCAACAAATTCCACACCACGTACCGTGTCAATTCTGGTGGTTGAAGACGATCCGGTTGTTCAAAAAATTATGATGTTAAACCTAACAAAGGCAGGATTTTCATCAATCCTTGCCTCTAATGGTGTGGAAGCATTAATGCAGGTTAAAGTTGCCCTGCCGGATTTAATTGTTACAGATGTGATGATGCCCGAAATGGATGGCTTTGAACTCCTGAAAGCATTGCGCTCAGACCCCAAGACCTCATTCATACCTGTCATAATGCTGACCTCAAGAGATTCCTGTGAGGATATCATCGGTGGGCTGAACATGGGCGCGGATGATTACCTCCCCAAACCTTTCGACCCGGATATACTGATCGCCAGAATTCGGTCAAAAATCAACCGTCCACCCGTGCCAGTGGAAAACCTGATCATTGATCGGAAAACCGGATTATTGACCACTTTTAATTTTCAGGCCGAAGCAAAACGTGAGCTTTTTCGAGCAGCAAAAAGTGGAAAGCCCGGCTGTCTTGCCTATTGTGAACTTAACGAAATGCCCCGCTTGAGAGAACGTCTAGGTGACCGCGCCGATCGTGAAATATCTGAACAAATTTCCATTGTTCTGCAGCAAACAGCCCACCCACTGGATATTTTCGGGCATGACCCGGCTGGAAAATTTCTGATCCTGCTTCCTGAAACTGATCAGAATGAATGCAAAAACTATTTAAAAGATCTTTCTGATAACTTGTCGTCATTAAGCTTTTTTGCTGATGCAGAGAGTGTAAGGTTGACCCCAATCATCGGATTTTCTTTTTTTGAAAAAGAAAAGTCATTTGAAGAAGTAGATGAAAAAACGCAAATAGCACTTGAATATGCACGTTCACAAATGGATCTTGAGCCAAAGATATTTAATGATGAGGCGAAACGGACAGTAGAAAAATTAAGAAACACGGCCCAACAACTAAGAACCCTTTCACCGGTTTCACAGTTTTTTCAAGACTCCAGAACCTTGTTCCAGTTTCTGATCACAACCGTGATGTACATGGTCATTCCTTATCTGATGTACTGGTTCCTCGACCGGATTGGGGCAGACATCACACCTGTGGTGTACTTCATCATCGTGATAGCGTTGTTGATGACGGCCATAATCATCTGGATCGAGGGTTTCTTATCGTTGAAGGAAAAGAATCCGCCTGAAGTACCCAATTTGAAATATCCACCGGCCAGCGCGATCATCGCCGCCTATATGCCAAATGAAGCCTACACCATCGTGGATACCATCAAACATTTCCTCACGTTGGACTATCCCAACAAGCTTCAAATCATTCTGGCATATAACACGCCAAAATCCCTGCCGGTCGAAAAGACGCTGCAGCAGCTTGCCAAGAAGGATCCCCGCCTGGTGCTTCTGAAGGTGGAAGGCAGTGAATCCAAGTCACAAAATGTAAATGCCGCCATCGCCCAGGTGACGGGTGAGTTCGTCGGTATATTTGATGCGGACCATCATCCCCAGCAGGACGCGTTCATGCGCGCCTGGAAGTGGCTGGCAGAAAGCTGTGATATTGTGCAAGGCCACTGCCTGGTGCGCAACCATGACGCCTCTTATATCGCCCGCATGGTGGCCGTGGAATTCGAGGCCATCTACGCGGTCAGCCATCCTGGCCGCACGAGGTTGTATGGCTTCGGCATCTTTGGCGGCTCCAACGGCTTCTGGAAGACCGAACTGCTGCGGCAGACCCGCATGCACGGATTTATGCTGACCGAGGATATTGATTCCTCCATGCGCGTTACCGAGGAAGGCGCCGTCATCGTCACCGATCCGCTGCTGGTGTCGCGTGAACTGGCTCCGGGTACACTTAAAGCGCTCTGGCATCAACGTATGCGCTGGTCGCAGGGCTGGTTCCAGGTTTCGCTGGAACACTTCATGAACGCGATCCGCTCCAAGAAGTTAAAACCGCGGCAGAAACTGGGCGCGGTTTACCTGTTAGTCTGGCGGGAACTGTATCCGTGGATCTCATCCCAGATGTTCCCAATTATCGCTTTTTGGGCGGTAAAATATCGCGGACTTGACAAGATTGAATGGCTGATTCCCATCTTTGTTATGACCTCATTATTTACCTTGAGCGTCGGCCCCGGACAGGCTTTGTTTGCCTATCTCAAATCAGATAAAGAGATCAAGCAGCATAAAGGCTGGTTCTGGCAGTACCTGCTCTTTTCATCGGTCTTTTATACCGAGTTCAAGAACATCATTGCCCGCATTGCCCAGATCAAAGAGATCATGGGTGAGAGAAGCTGGCGCATTACGCCTCGCACCAACAAACCTTAGCGACAATATTTCATCACACCCCCGCCTCTGGCGGGGGTGTGCTTTGTTAAAGCCTTATTACTTCTGACCTTGCCAGGCGCGCCGGTCTTCGTCCTTTTCGGGATCGAGGAAGTGGGGGTCGATCTCCGGCTGGGTGGCGCGGCCTTTGGATTTCCACATTTTTGATGCGAGTGACGGAGCGTCGCAAACCACACCCTGGGCTTTGAAGTAATCGCATACCCGCTGCACATCGCGCGCGAAGATGCGCCAGGCGTTGTGGTTCTCCTCGGGGTTGATGGCCTGCGGAAAATCGATCAGGGTGATCTCGCCTTCCCAATAGAGGATGTTGTAGGCCGAAAGATCCGCATGGACGCGGTTGCAGGCCAGCATGAGCTCGATGTTATGCAGCACACGCTGAAAGAGCGGCTTTGCTTCGGAGGGAGTCAGGTTGATCTCATTCAAAGCTGGCGCGGCGTTGATCTCGTCGCCGATGTAATCCATCATGATGGCGTTGTTGCTGCTGGCATAAGGCCGGGGCAGATCCACGCCGCCGTCGTAAAGCACCTGCATGGTGAGGAACTCGTGTCCGACCCAGGAGGTGTGCAGCAGCTCCAGCCCGTAGGCGGAGCGCTTCTGCATGGCGTGGTAGGCGCGCTCATCCAGCACGACCTTGCCGTTGACATCCAGGTTTTCGCGGCCTTCGCGGTAGAGGTGGTCTTTGCGCAGGTTTCTAAACATGCGCGGACGATAGACCTTGGCCGCCAGTAAGGGCTTGCCGATCTTTTCAGGAGCGCGGCAAATGTAGACGTTGGCTTCCTTGCCGCCTTTGGCCTTGCCGAGGATGTCTTCAAACCAGTGCTGCTCATAGAATTCCTTGAGGGAATCCACGATCCAGCCGTATTCGTGGCGCGAGGCGTGATAAGAGAACTTAAAGCTGTCTTGTTCGATGGCCGCCTCGATCATTTTCAATTCCAGCGGTTTCTCGACCTTTCTGACCACGTTGGATTTGGGCTTGTTTGGTTTCTTGACCGTTTTTAGGTTTTTAATGGCAGGCACTGCTTCCATCTCATCCAGGTCGATGAGGTCGTAATTGTCAGTTGTATTGCGTAATGTCATTTGATCCACTCTTTGTAAAGTTAAAACTGTTCTTGAGGCTGTGTGAATAAAAAAACCACAGGTGTTGGGCACCTGTGGCATGAGTTCGAGGATTGAGAATTATCTAATCCGGCTTCACGAGGCGCGCAACAATACACTTCTTGAGGTTGAGATGACTTGTTCCATATTGTTGTGCCTCCTTCCGTTTTGTAAGATAAATTGAGTGTATCAAATGGGAGGGGAGGTGTCAAGTGGGAGAGCAGGGAAAAGCAGTAAATAGTAATTAGGCGCTTGGGCGGAATAACAGTGATCAGGAATGAGTCATCAGGCATACAGGCTGAAGATAACGTGATTTGTTTTTGTTCCATAAAAAAATTGGAAACCCCATTCGCTTCGCTCGCCCTCAAAAAACGAGGGTCGTGAAGGGCGCAAAGTTCGTGCAAAAAAACGAATATTTTTGAGATCAAAATGATGTTCTTTTCAGATTCTAGTATTTGAATCTGAAAATGAATCGCTACTGTTTCCATAGAATGAGAGGAGCAGGAGATATTCAGTTATTAAAGGACAAAAATTATAGATCACCTTTTAATTACTAGAACTTATATTCTATTTTGTCAAGAGGTGATTATTGAATAAAAGTAAACGGGGCTATAATTAATACATTCAAAACAGGCGGGAAAAGCATTTTGTAACTCAGTAATTCTCAACCCCATTAATGCGTCCCGACAATTAACAAATTATTGCGAGGGTGCTTATGAAAAAAAGCGAAATTGTATTTATTTGTTTAATGGTGGCAATGGCAATAACAGTTTCAAGCTGCTCGACGGCAAAATCAACTGAAACATCTCTAGCCCAAAACACTGAAACATCCATTGTTGAAACCAAGGTTCCGGCAACTTCAACCCCAACATCCACACCCACCCCGGAACCCATCGCCTGTACCGTTGTCTTTGAAACCGATCGAGATGGCAACTGGGAAATATACAAAGTCAACGTGGATGGGTCTGGCATGGTAAATCTCACCAACCACCCGAGTGTTGATTTCGCCCCAGCGTATTCGCCAAATGGAGACCAAATTGCCTTTGTCTCAACACGCAATAGCGGACAGGAAAAAGGCAATTTCATCTATGTGATGAATGCGGATGGCAGCAACGTGAGACAGCTCACACATGAAGATAACTGCGAAGATCCGGATTGGTCTCACGACGGCCAAATGATCACATATTCAAATAATGGTGATATCTATGTTATCAAGGCCGATGGCAGCGGAAAATCGGTCAATTTAACCAAAGAAAGCCCTGAAGACGACAAGGCTCCCACCTGGTCACCAGATGGCACAAAGATCGCCTGGCTGATCAAAAACCAGTGGGGGAGTAATGCCTATGTGATGAATGCGGACGGCAGCAATATCATCCAAATCGGCTTCAATAACAGGTCCTTTGGGGTTCAATGGGTTCCCGACGGACGTCTCTTCACAGGTTGGATTTGGGAAAGCAAAGATGAGTTTTGCCAGAACTGCATCAGCAATATTGATGGCACAGGCATCATAAATGCCGGAGGAAAGGGTGAGATTGTTAATTATCTTGCAATTTGGACCGCGACAGGAAAAAGAGTTGAACTTTTTGCAGTAGATATAATCTCAGGGAATGAAGATATTTTTGTTGTTGGTGGTGACCTACCTGATACATTAGACATGGGAGTTGGTTCAATTAACCTGTCAAATAACCCTGCCCACGACCGCAGCCCTGACGCACCAATTAATTGCGGCGGCGGGTGGGTTGTAGATACCGAAGCCCTGGGGGGCAGTGCTCAACCTTCCACACAGGCTGCGCAACCTTTAGAATCAACCGTTCAACCAACTGAGCCAGCCATTATCACCCTTGGGTATGCCGGAGACGACCCGGCCCAATGGCAGCGAAAAAATGATTTTGATAAAGCCTGCGGTGAGTTGGGGATCCAATGCGAGTATGGCGAGATGCCTGACTTGATCAATAAAAAGGTCAGCGCAATCGTGTTCAATTCCAGCCCTGAACGAATTAGTGAGGAATCCGCGGCGGTTGGTAAAGCCATTGAGCAAGGAATTCCTGTTTTTGTGCTGGATGCAGAAATTGACCTGAAAGGCGCATACTCGGTGACAGTGGATTACGGGGATATGTACCGAGCGACTTTGAACCATTTGTTTGAAGACAGCGGCGCCGCCGGCGAGTTTGCTTACTTTGACTTCAACACGACCCAGAGAGATGCCGAACTCTTAAAAGCAATTCTGGAAAAAGAATATCCCAAGATCAAAGTCGTTACCACAGATATCGAAAAATACAATTTCAATGAGAGTGACACGATTTTCAATGAATTAATTTCTGACCATCCAAATCTCAAAGCGGTGTGGACCAACGACGGCTATACCAATGCCATCTTCGGAATCGTCAACAATATCAGTGACCCGGCGAAGTACCCCAAGCTCAAATGCGGCGACTTTAAGAACGGTTTCTATATCTGGAAAGACCGGCTGGTAGACTACCCAAAATTCGACTGCGTCAGTGTCAGCAATCCCCCCGGCATTGCCTATGATGCCGCCTATGCCGCTTATTATTTAGTTAACGGCAACCAGGTTGATTCATCCGCACTTGGTGGAGAATTTGGAAATGCGTTTATCGTTGACTTCCCTGTCATCACGAATGAAAACTTGTTGACCGAGCTTGAAAAAATCCAATACGAAAAAAGTGATCATGTGGTGGATCAATTGATGAACCCTGATGAAATTATGGAAAAGTGGTTCAAGTAGTAGATAAAAAATCATAGAGGTAATGTCTCCCTGAAAGACACAGGGAGACATTACCCCAGGAACTGAAAACGGATGACCATGAAATTTATTGATGATTCACGCATCCCTGATCAACCTTACCCCGAACTGCGGGTGGTGCTGGATGCCTATGCGAGCGAGCTTTCAGTCGAATTGGCTGACAACCTGGTTGGCATTTATCTGACAGGCTCGCTCGCCGTCGGGGATTTCGATGCCGACAGCGATGTGGATTTTTTGGTCGTGACCAAAACCGAAATCAGCGAACCAACCTCCAAACGGCTGCAGGCAATACAGGAAAAGATCTATGCACTGGGGTGCTACCCCGCGCAGCATCTGGAAGGGTCGTTTATCAGTCTTGCCGACTTGAACGATCCGCAGATCGTTGGACAGAAGGAATTGTATTATTTTGACAACGGCTGGACGGATATCGATCAATCCGTGCATGACAACCAGTGGCATGTGCGCTGGATCCTGCGGGAACGCGGCGTGACGCTGATCGGTCCCAGACCCATGGACTTCGTTAATGAGGTCCCGCCCAAGGAACTGCGCGACGAAATGAAAAAAGGGATGCTCGAAAGAATGCTGGAATTTGAACCCTGCCTGGACCAACCGCGCTGCTACTCGAACTCACGCTTCGGACAGCCCCACATCGTGCTGACCTTCTGCCGCATGCTGCAGACCCTGCGAACGGGGAGGGTGGAATCCAAAAAGGCCGCGGCAGAGTGGGCAAAAGGGGTGGTGGAGCCCAAATGGATCAAGTTGATCGATGATGCCGTGATCGAACGCGAGGGGGTGCGTTTTATGGAGAAGATCAAACAGCGGGCAGAGCAATCCGTATTGGAGGAGACGCTGGCGTTTTTGAAGTATGTGGCAGGTTTGGCCGATAGCAACTGACTCATTTTCAGGGGTTCAACGGGTGAATCCAAAAAATCACTTATAAAGATATAATGGATAATTGCTAATTTTCATCATGAAAGGTTTGATGCGTAGACCCGGGCATGCAGTACTCCATCAGCTACAACCAAGATAAACACTTCATAATGATCACCCTGGTAGGTGATATTGACATACCCACCATGCGAACAGCCATCCTTGAAGCCGGCAAGGTCATTCTTGAGAATCAATGCAATAAGATCATCGGGGATTTTCGCGAAACCTTGTTTTCATCAGGCACAATGGACATTTTAGGTCTCTATCAGTTTTGGATAGAAACCTTGAAGGCGCACAAGATCAATCCGCACGAATCCAAGCGCGTGATTTACATCAATCCGGATCAAAAAAACCTGGAAAAGTTCCGCTTCTTTGAAACCATATCGGTTAACCGCAATTCGAGGGTAAAGATCTTTTATGATTTGGATAAGGCGGTGGAGTGGATTTGTAAGTAAATCAGTAAATCAGTAATTCGTAATTCGTAATTCGTAATTCGTAATTCGTAATTCGATGAATATTATATCGGTTTACGATTCGCAATTCACCATTCATGGTTTACGGTTCACGGTTCACGATTCACGATTCACGGTTTTCAGTACCAAACAAGAAAGGGGTCAAAATGAAAATTGAAATTGGCGGGGAAAAGCCGGAGAATTTCATTGATCGCTGGCCGGGGGAGTTCGAGGTATTTTCACATTTTGAAATGGCGCTGGGGATTCCACACGCGCTGTTTCTGATAACCACGCTCAAAGAGAACGGCCAACCGAATGTGTGTTTTCAAGGGTGGAGTTCTTTTTACGGCGACTGCGGTGGATACTATGTGATGACGCCGCTGCTGGTGAAGTCGCACACCTATCGCAACATTCTGCGCGATAAGGAATTCTGCGTCAATTTTATCCATGCCGGCTATTACGGTCCGTGTTATGACACCATTTTTAAGAACAAGTATGAAGCGGATGAATTCGAGATTGGCGGTTTCACCCGGGAACCTGCCAGCAATATCGCAGTGCCGCGCATTAAGGAAGCCTTCATGTCTCTGGAGTGCCGCCTCAAAAGCGAGAACGATCTCTCAGGGTTGGGCATCCAGTCGCTGGTGATCGGGGATGTGCTCTCCGCGGCGGTCGAGGAAGAGTATATCAACGGCGCGGAGAAAAAATACGGCCCGGAGGGCTTTATGTATTACGGGTACGCGTTAAAAGATTTTCTTGCAACCGGGGATGAAGGTGAGCGCAAGGTCGCGACGCTGAACGTCCGCATGAAGGGGTAAATTCCGTAAAAGAATGATCCAATGATGCTGTAAATTGCGATCTCTGTATAATCTTAGTAATGCCTTTTGCTTCTATAAACGATATCTCATAAAAAATTTATGATGGACGCGCCCAACTTTCTTCTTCCCCGGCCGCAATTTGAAATAACTGCTGAAATGGCAAATGCCTTTGATCAGTTATTTACTTCAACCGCCAAAGGGGATTTTATCCACTATTCTCTCCCTTACCCAAAATGGCAATTTCTTTCATACTTGTGCGAAAACAACGATCTTGTGCTGCATGGCTCACAAATCCTGGATATAAATCGAGTGGAGCCCAGACAAGCCATCGATAAAAAAGCCTACAGCAATCAACACGCCATCTATGCCACCACGGATGGGATTTGGGTGCTCTATTTTGCCATTATTGACCGAAAAAAGTATCCTGATGTCACATTATTTAATTCCTGTCTGCAAGCTCGAATTAACACACCTCAATGGAGTGATCCCATGTATTTCTTTTCGATCACTCAATCCGTCCTAGTTAAGCAGCCCTGGTGTAACGGCGTTGTTTATATTTTGCCCAGACAATTTTTTGTGCAGGAACCGGTTCAACAAATGCAAGGGACAGAAATCAAGTTTCCGCATTGGATATGCACCCAACTCATAGATCCAATCGCAAAACTAATGGTATCTCCGCAAGATTTTCCTTTTCTCAAGCAAATTCATGGGCACAATAATGAGAAATTAGCTGAACTATTTGAAACTGACCCGAATGGCTTTCCCTGGTTGGCCGCCTTGGAATCCTGAAACATCCATTAATAAATCGCTTCAGAAAACTCGAAAGAGAGTAATGTTTCGAGTTTGAACATCAGTATGAAGGGGTAAATGATTAATGGTGGGTTCAACCACCCCACTCGGCTGAAAATCACAGCCTCGGGGGCGCACAAACCGCGCCGAACCCACCCTACGCCTCCTTAGGTTCTCTATTCGTGTTAAAATACAAGCACTAAATCACAAAGAGGTGCTGTATGTCCGTTCCCATCCTGGTATCCGCTGCCTGGCCTTATGCAAACGCCGAGATCCACGTCGGCAATCTGACAGGCTCTTATCTGCCCGCCGATATTTTTGCGCGCTATCAGCGCCTGAAGGGCAACCAGGTGTTAATGGTCTCCGGCTCGGATTCTCACGGCACGCCCATTACCGTCCGCGCCGATGCGGAAGGCACAACCCCGCTGGCGGTTTATCAGCGCTTTCATGAAGGGTTCATTGACCTCTTTCAACAGCTTGGGTTGAACTACGACCTCTTCACCAGCACCCATACGCAAAACCATCAAAAGATCTCTCAATCCGTGTTTCTGGCGCTGAAGAAGAACGGTTTTCTCTACACCGAAAGCCAGATGCAGTGGTACGCCCCCAGCCAGAGCCGCTTTCTGCCGGACCGGTACGTGGAAGGCACCTGCTACATTTGCGGATACGAAAATGCCCGCAGCGACCAGTGCGACAAATGCGGCAACCTGCTTGAAGCGGACCGCCTGATCAACCCCAAATCCAAAATTGACGGCTCGACCCCCGAACTGCGCTCGACCGAGCATTTCTACATAGACCTGGCCAAACTGCAGAACCACGTGGTGGACTTTCTGAAGATCCGCGACAGCTACTGGCGCCCGAACGTGATGCGCCAATCGCTGGGCCAGATCTTGGCCGACAGCCTGCACGGACGCGCCATCACCCGCGACCTCGATTGGGGCATCCCCCTGCCAGAGGAAGTGATGGAAGTCGGCAAGGAATGGGAAACCAAACGCCTGTACGTGTGGTTTGAGGCCGTGATCGGCTATCTTTCCGCGTCGATCGAGTGGGGTCAGCTTGCCGGCAACCCCGAGGCCTGGCGCAACTGGTGGCAGAACCCCGAGAGCCGAACTTACTACTTCATCGGCAAAGACAACATCCCTTTCCACGCCGTGATCTGGCCGGCCGAACTGATCGGCGCCGGCAAAGCCTTTGACGAGGTGATGGGTGCGAAAGATCCGCAGCCGTTGGTGCTACCTTATGATGTTCCCGCCAATGAATTCATGAACCTCGAAGGACAGAAAATTTCAGGCAGCCGCAACTGGGCAGTCTGGGCGCGCGACTTTTTGACCCGCTACGACCCGGATGCGCTGCGGTATTACCTGACGGTCAACATGCCTGAATCCAAAGACACCGATTGGGATTGGGATGAGTTCTATCACCGCAATAACGATGAACTGGTCGCCACCTGGGGCAACCTGGCCAACCGTGTTCTCTCTTTCTGCAACAAGTATTGGGAGGGTCAGGTTCCCGACCCCGGCGAACTGACCGACCTGGATACGGATTTATTGAAGAACATTGAAGGTGGTTTTGAGACCGTCGGCGATTTGATCGACGGCGTCAAACTGCGCGCCGCGGCAGCCGAAGCCATGCGCCTGGCCTCCGAAGTCAACAAGTATTTGGATATGACCGCCCCCTGGCAGCAGGTGAAAACGGATAAACCCGCCGCCGCCCGGGCGATCTTCACCGCGCTCAAGGCCATCGATTCACTCAAGATCATATTCGCGCCGTTTTTGCCCTTCACCTGCGACAAACTGCACGGCTACATGGGTTATAACGGCAGCCTTTTCGGCACCCAGAGCACCGAAATCCTCAAAGATGAGCTCGGTGAACACAAAGTGCTGCGCTACGACCCCACAGGCGCGACGGGCAAGTGGGAGCCCAGCCAGCTCAAGGCGGGTGATCCGCTCAGGCAGCCGGTTGCGCTGTTCAAGAAACTTGATGTCTCGATCGTTGAAGAGGAACGGGCACGGTTGGGAAAATAAACAGATTGGTTTTTGTAGGGGCGACCGGCACCTCTCGCCGCATTACGCGGCTCGGGTGTGCAAAGACCGAACCGGTCGCCCCTACATTTTTATATATTTATTTTTTAAGACCCCAGAACGCGCAGCGGATCCAGTTGGGGAGGGCGCGCAGGAGGGGCAGCATGACGTTCTCGGCGCGCTCTTTGAATTCTTCACTCTCGTAGATCTCGCCTCCCAGCGGATCCACCAGGTCGCTGACTGTGCGCAGGATCAGGCAGGGCACGTCATTCTTTTTCGCCGTCCAGGCAATGGCACCGGATTCCCAATCTGCGGCGATGGCGCCGAAATCATCCACCAGGCGATGGACCAGGTCGGGATCGATATCCTGGTCCGCTGAAACGAGCAGCGAACGGCGCACGACCTGCGGATAGGGTTCTGAGAGAAACGACAGATCAATTTGGGTGGCGTAATGGTCAATCGCTTCGGCGGGGTCGCCCATGCGTTCGTAGATGTCATAGACCAGGGTCTTTTCGACCAACAGGATCTCACCCACGCGGGTCTTGTCTTCCAGCCCGCCGCAGGTGCCCAGGTTGATCACGAGACCGGGCTGCCAGCGGTCGATCACGTACTGCGCGCTGGCGGCAGCCGCAATCTTGCCCCAACCTCCGTGGAAGAGCACGGCTTCGCGATTTCCCAGCTGTAATTGAAAAAAGGAACCAAAGGGAGAAGTCTCAACGGGAGGCAGATGAAAATACTGCATCACAGCAGTCCACTCGGCGTTGGCCGAGATGAGTATGACAACCTCGCCTCCCTCGTCACTGATTTTCGGCATCCATCCTCCTCTAGACGTCCAATAATTTCGCAGTGCAATTACTTTAATGTGTTAATAAGTGTACCCCTCGTTGGGTTGATTTTCTGGTATCTGTATTGGAAGCTGCTTTCCACAGGATATCCGCAGCTGCGTACGCGGATTCGGGCTGCCCCAAAAAGCGGGCATTGGCGGAGCGTTTTTTTAACAGAGCCTGGTCATCTTTCATCAGATGGCTGAGGCACTCCAAAATGGCGATGGGCGATTCGGCCATGTCCGCGGCGCCGTAAGCAGTGACGTACTCGGCGTTGCCGGTTTCCTGTCCGGGGATGATCTCGGTAAGCATCATGGGCAACCCGGCAGCCAGGGATTCGGTGACGATCAATCCGCCGGCCTTGCACAACATCAGGTCGGAAGCCTTCATGAGGGTCGCAACCTGGTCAGAGTATTCATAGATATAGGCGGGGATGTGCCATTCAAAATGGGTCAGTTCGCGGAAGAGATTCTCATCCTTGCCGCAAACCACGGCCACCTGGATCGGCGCGCCGAAATGGTTGATCACGTTCAGCGAATCGATCAAGCGTTCAACCCGTTTGCTGCCAACCGCCAGTACCGTTGGCAGATCGGGCTGCCATCCAAGCTCCTTGCGGATCTCGTTCTTATCGCGTTTCTCCTTCGAGATGGCAGGAGAAACCGGGATGCCGGTGATGATGATCTTCTCCAGCGGCATGCCGTAGCTCATACCCAATTCGGCCACCAGAGTATTTGGAACCATGCAGCCTGTGACTTTTTTGTGAAACCACATGCGGTGCACTGTGGAAAGGTCGGTCACCACTGTATATTGTGGCACTTTGTTTTTCCGTCCGGTGAACATGGTCGAGATTGCAGCCTGGTACCAGGGGTAAGTGGAGAGGACAACATCAGGCTTGTACCTGGTGAACAACTCGCGCATGGTATCGACCAACAGCACACCGATGGAACGTTCGAGAAAAACCGTCGGGATGAGATTGTCGCTGGCTTCGTAACCAAGCTGGTAGAGCTCGGGCACCTGTTTTACGTATTTGTCATAATCAGATTGGGTGTCACGCAAAAAACTGGGGGTGGTGGGTTCATCCAGCGGATTGAGAAGTTCCACCTCCATTTGTTCAGAGTACTTATCCTGTATGGCGTCGCGGACTGCATTGGCGGCGCTACGGTGGCCGAAACCGGCATCCGCGGTCAGGATAAGAGCACGTTTCTTTGCGTCCATTATTCCCTCGCTGACATTATTGACAACCTGGCCAGGTTTCAGGCGGCAGGTCGTGCTGCAAATATCTTAGCGCCAACTGCAAAGCAGCCTGGGCGGAGTCTTCTTTGTTCTTGATGCGGTCGCCTTTCCAGCAGCACCTCCAGGCCCAGTCACCGTCGGCGGCGCTCATGCCGATCCAGACCGTGCCTACCGGCTTTTCGGGCATACCGCCGCCGGGGCCGGCAATTCCGCTGATCGAAATGCCAAGAATTGAATCGAGCGGGAATCCGCCTGAGAGCGCACTGCGCACCCCCCTGGCCATTTCGATGACACATTCCTTGCTGACAGCGCCGTGCTGCTGCAAGGTTTCATGTTTGACACCCAACAGTGCTTCTTTGACTTCGTAAGCATAGGCAGTGACACTGCCCAAATAGTAATCAGATGAGCCGGGGATGTTGGTGATCAAATGGCCGACCAGGCCGCCTGTGCAGGATTCAGCCATGGTCAATTTCATTCCGCGTGCGCGCAGCAGGTCCCCGATTTGTTGTTCAAGTAATAAAGATGACAATGTGTTTTCCTTTATTTTTAGTTGCCTAATTATAATGCCGGGAAGAGGGGATTTTTGATATTGAATTATTCCATCACCTTTCAGCGGGGAGCAAGACACTATAAAAAACGTGGGGTCGAAATAGCGTGTTTACCCCAGACACCGGGAATCTTGAAGAGCAGCCGCCCTATGCTTCGCATGTAGGTGCAGGTTCCAGGTTTTCTCTCTTAAACGCTTGACGCAATAGGACTAACCGTTATAGAATAATTGAAACTGAATAAATGCTTTTCTGGTGCCACTCCCCCGGATGGGAGGGCTTAAAGGCGAAACCGGTGTATAGTCCGGTGCTGTAGCGCAACTGTAATTCAGAGCAATCTGATAAGCCAGGTCGCCCGCCAAAAAGCGTGTCACACACTCTCGCATTAAGGAGGTGGGCACTCGCCTTAAACAAGACGATCACCCTGTCCAAATATGCGGCAGGGTTTTTTAATCCCCTGCTGCCATCGTGAAAACCGATTTCAATCGATAAGGAAACCCATGAAGAAGATCACGCAATTCTTACTCATAATCATGCTCCTGGCTGCACTGCTGGCCGGATGCGCCCCTGCTGCAGCCGCCCCACAGGCGATCACCCTCACCGACGGGCTGGGACGTACCGTCACCCTGGAAAAACCCGCCGAACGCATCGTCTCGCTGGCACCTTCCGCCACCGAAATATTGTTTGCCGTGGGCGCCGGCGGCCAGGTCATCGGACGCGACAGCTTCTCCAACTACCCTGAATCCGTCAAAGACCTGCAAGATGTGGGCGGTTCGATGGGCGATTATTCCATGGAAACGATCACCAGCCTGAACCCTGATCTGGTGGTGCTTACCGAGATCAACACCCCCGAACAGGTCAAAGCGCTTGAAGACCTGGGCCTGACAGTCTACTACATCAAGAACCCCGTGCAGCTCGATGGTCTCTATCCCATTCTCGAAACGGTGGGCCAACTGACCGGACACGAGAAGGAAGCCTCCGAATTGGTAAGCTCCCTGACCGCCAGGGTTGCCGCGGTAACAGAAACCATCGCCAAGACGCAAGAAAAACCGCTGGTGTTTTATGAACTGGACGGCTCCGACGCCGCCAAACCCTGGACCTCCGGCCCCAACACCTTCATGGATCAACTGATCCAGATGGCAGGCGGAGTGAACGTTGGTTCAGCCATGAAAGACGCCTGGGCCCAGATCAGCCTCGAAGAACTGCTGGTGCAGGACCCCGACATCATCCTGCTGGGTGATGCTGCTTACGGCATGACCGCCGAACAGGTTGCCACGCGCGCCGGATGGGAAACCCTCAGCGCAGTCAAGAACAATGCCATCTACCCCTTTAATGACGACATGGCCAGCCGCCCTGGTCCGCGTATGGTGGACGGTCTCGAAGCATTGGCCAAATTGATCCACCCGGAATTGTATAAATAGCATGAAAAACACTGCCCGCCCGTACCTGATCAGCCTCATCATCCTCTTTGCTGCCATATTGGTCAGTGTGCTGGTGGGTAGTGTGTTCATTCCCCCCGCCACCTTTTGGGATGTAATCAAATCCGCCATTCAAGGTTCCGCATCAAAGTTCGATCCCAACGGATCATTCGCCGCCATCCTGTTTCAATTAAGAGCACCGCGCACCCTGCTGCTTATTCTGGTGGGCGCCTCGCTGGCCGGCAGCGGATCGGCTTATCAAGGCCTGTTTCGCAACCCGCTGGCCGACCCCTTCATGATCGGGGTTTCGTCAGGTGCAGGTGCCGGGGCCGTGATCGCCATGAGCATCCAATGGCCTTATTCCACACTGGGGTTGATTGCAGTGCCCATGGCCGCATTCGCAGGCGCGACACTCTCGGTGCTGGTGGTGACCCAATTGGCCCGGGTGGGCAAGACCATCCCCACCACCAACCTGATCCTGGCAGGGGTGTCGGTGAGCGCATTCGCCTCCGCACTGACCTCACTGCTGATGATCAACTCTACCGGCGAACTGCGACGCGCAATTGTGTGGCTGATGGGCGGCTCGACCCTGACCGGCTGGAACCCTGTGCTGGGCGTTCTGCCATACGCTGTGATCGGATTGGCCGTGCTGCTGGTGATGGCGCATCCGCTGAACGTGCTGCAGTTCGGAGACGAACAGGCGCAGCAGTTGGGTATCTCTGTACAGAAATCCCGCTTGATCATCATCGTGGCAGCCACGCTATCCACGGCAGCCGCGGTGGCTTTTGCGGGTGTGATCGGTTTCGTGGGGCTGGTGATTCCGCATGTGGTACGCCTGTTGTGGGGAGGCGACTACCGCCGCCTGCTGCCGCTCTCGATGATCTGCGGCGCCAGTCTGCTGTTGATCACGGATGTGGTGGCGCGCACCATCATTGCCCCGCAGGAAATTCCCGTGGGCATCATCACTGCTTTGTTAGGCGCCCCGTTCTTTTTGTGGGTGCTCAAACGTTCAAAATCACAGAATTATTGGTGACGCCATGCTCTCGATAGAAAACCTTAACGCCGGGTATAACGGCAGAAAAGTTCTGCATGAGATCAATCTGAAAGTACCGCAGGGGTCGGTCATCGCCCTGATCGGACCCAACGGCTCGGGCAAGACCACCCTCATCCGCGCCATCAGCGGAATTTTACACCCCGAATCAGGCAAGGTGTTTTACAACGACCATGATCTGACGAAAATCAGCGTCCAGGACCGTGCCAAGCTGGTGGCCGTGGTACCCCAGATCCGCAACCTGCCGCCGGCTTTCTCAGTCTACGAGGTGGTCGCGTTGGGCAGAACACCCTATTTGAACTGGTTCGGCATCACCTCAGGCCCCGACCACGAGATCGTCAGACAATCCATGGCACAAGTGGATCTGCTGGACATGGCGGACCGCAATATCGCTGAGCTTTCAGGCGGCGAGCAGCAGCGGGTGATGCTGGCGAGGGCGCTGGCGCAGCAAACCCCGGTTCTGGTAATGGACGAACCCACCTCACACCTTGACCTGCAATACCAGGTCAGCTTTCTTGAAAGCGTACACCGGCTGGCACATCCCTCCGAAGCGGAAATCCAGCAGGGGTTTGAACCCAGAGCAGCGCTGGTCGCGATCCACGATCTCAACCTGCTGGCCAACTTCGCCGACCAGGTAGCCTTGATGGTGGAAGGCCGGTTGATCAAGCTTGGCACACCGGCTGAAGTGCTACAGCCAGACATTCTAAGCGGGGTTTATCATCTGCCGCTGACCACACTGCAAGATCCAAAAACCGGACATTTTGCTGTTTTACCTCGATAATCCCTTATAATGCTTTCAATACCTGAAAGCGAGGAACAATGAAAATAGAGGTTAACCTGGTGGCGGCGTATAAATTAATTGCCCAAAAGGGTAAATTAAAAATTGAACTACCTGAAAGAAGTTCAGTTTACGATGTGATCCATTCAGTCATTAAGGCAGCCCCCGCATTGAAATCTCATTGGCTCGAAAAAGACGGTTCCCCCTCGCACCATCTGCATCCGTTTTTGAATGGCGACGATGTTTTTACCTTGTCTGAAGGATTGAATACCTGCCTGGTGGATGGCGACTGTCTGGATTTTATTCCTCCGCTGTCGGGTGGATGAAATCTGAACAAGTTAAAGAGCAAGGGTCCAAAGTCAAAAGACTTCGGACCCTTTTTTATAATCATAATATTGCTTTTTACTCGTTTACCCCAAGACACCGGGAATCTCAAAAACCAACACACCCGGTGTTCTTTTAGGCAACCACGTTGGTAAAGACATTAAAGGTTGGAGGATTCTCGATCAGTTGTTTGACCTTGCATTGTTCTGCTGATCGGACAAGGGCTGAATAATATTTCTCAGGGAAAGACGGCGGCACCTGAATTTCAAGTTCTATGTTTTCGGTTCTTCCAGTGGCTCGGTCAGAGGAGATTCTCTCGACAATGCGGATACCCTCGGTGGGCAATCCGCGCTGGTTGCAGAAACCCAGGACGTAAATACCCGCGCAGGTGCCCAGTGAGGCCAAAAAGAGTGCAAAAGGTGTTGGCGCGGAGTTTTGTCCGCCGCCGTTAATGGGCTGGTCGGTCTGAACGGTGAACGAGCCGAAATGAGCGTCCACGCGGGCGCCGCCAGGAAAATCTATTAACATTTCCATGAAGTATCTCCTATAGTTGGTTTGTAATTTAGATGAATCAGGTCATCATAAGTGACAATTTTTTAAGTTATGGTATGATTTTAACAAAGAATAGCAATTCATACCGATCTTTTAGACGAGGTAAAGCAAATGACCGACCAAACCCAGAATTTTTCTCAAAACGAGCAGCTGCGCGGATTGATCGAACAGCTTAATTCTTATATTTCAACCTACCACGGCGGAGAAGTGGAATTTGTCTCCTTCGACGGCAAGGTTGTCAAGGTCAAACTGGGCGGCGCCTGTTTGGGATGTCCGCTCTCGCCGGTGACAGTCAAGGGCTGGGTCGAAGGCACGGTCAGGCAGTTCTTCCCCGAGATTGAAAAGGTGGAATCAATTAATTAATTCCAATAAGGGCATGGTTTCGAATTCTCAAAACAGAATTCGAAACCATGCTCATCTATCAAAAACGGCAGGCCATAAGCCTGCCGTTTTAATTCATTCGAGGTAAATCTCTACGCGTTCCTGTTCGTCATCATCCGCTACATCCAGAATCTTGCCGATCTTGCCGCTGCGGATGGATTCGCGCAGGATAGCCGGATCGAGATTCTGCCGGTCAATGGAAAGCCGCGCGCCGAATTTGGTGCCGGTGTTGACCAACCCTGCCGGCATGCGCACATTCACGCGCCGTTTGCCGCTAACCATATCCGTGACGATCACCCTCACCCACTGCGCGGAAGGTACACGGCTGCCTGAAGCCGCGGCGCCGAGCGTGGATGTTTTCACCTCGGAGGTACAACAGGCATTGAGCAGTTCCACACCCTGCTCAGCGGTAATCTTGCCGCTCTGGATCATTTGTAAAATTTTGATTTTTTCAGTTTCAGTCGCCACTAAATGTCATCCATTCTTAAACTACCTGTCTCAATTTTACCCGGCTTATGCCCATTTTGGAGAAGAAAACACCTCAATGCGGCTGATTATTCGGTTCGCTTTTTAGAAAGCCCAATCGAGGGCTTGTGGTAAGATAAACCCGTTGGAAGGATTTTAATGAATTTATTTTCCTTGATCCTCGGGGTCGGCGGCTCCATTGCATTATTGAGAATTCTGCAGCAAACTTGCGCAGAGCGGCGTTTCCGCTGGCTGCTGGCAGGTATATTGACCATGGCCGGTGCAATAATAGGCTCTCGGCTAGGATATGCCGCCGCCTATCATGACTATTTTTCAACCCACACGACCGAAATTTATCGTATCGCCTCAGGGGGTCTGTCGTGGCCCGGCGCATTGGCCGGTGCCCTTCTCTTCGCATTGTTTTCCCTTTTAATATTTCGTTTACCCCTCCTTAAAGGATTCGATATGTTAAGCCGGATGCTGCTGCCGCTGGCGGCTGCCGTCTGGCTGGGCGGCTGGCAGACCGGAATCGGTTTTGGGGAACTGCTGCCATCAGGTACCTGGTGGGGCATGATGCTGCGAGACGAATCGGGTTTAACTGCTTTAAGGGTGCCGGTGCAACCCGCGGCAGTGATCAGTCTGCTGTTGATTCTGGGATTAATCGAGTGGTTAATCCGCGGGGCAACAAAAGATGGTTTAAAGGCTGCAGTCAGTTTTTTTGTGCTCAGTCTTCACAGTCTGCTTTTCTCATTCATGCGGTATGATAGTGTTCAAAGCATGTTTGGATTCAGGCTGGACACCCTGGCGGCAATACTCTTCTCTGTTCTTGCCGTCCTGTTTTTGATCTTGATTCTATTCAAAAAGAAAACACCCATTATCACAAACGAACCTCTATCGGAGTAAGCCCATGAAATTAAACCTGGCCCTGGCCCAAATCAATACCGTCCTCGGAGATGTCACCCGGAATCTCGAGAAACATCTGGAACTGATCAAAGAAGCACGCGACAAGGGTGCAGACCTGATCATTTTTCCGGAACTCTCGCTGACCGGATATATTTTGCAGGATCTGGTGCCGACCGTTGCGCTGCATCCGAATGACTCTGACCCCGTTTTCAAGCAGCTGCTTGAAGCCTCAAAGGCCATTGACATCATGGTAGGCTTCGTGGAAGAAGATTCTCGCAACCGCTTTTTTATAGCCAGCGCTTACCTTTCGGATGGCAAGGTGCTTCACGTACATCACAAAGTTTATTTACCCACTTACGGGATGTTCGACGAGGGACGTTTCTTTGCTGAAGGCAACGGCGTTAACGCTTTCGATACACGCTTTGGCAGGGTCGGAATGCTGATCTGCGAAGATTTCTGGCACGCCTCACTGCCTTACGTGCTGTGGCTGGACGGCGCCGATCTCTTCCTGTTTGCCTCGGCCTCCCCCGGCCGCGGACTTCCTCATACCAATAACGGCAATGAACCTGGCAAACTGGATTCCGCGCGCTGGGTGGACGAGATCAACCGTGCCTATGCCGGACTGTTCACCTCATTCGTGGTACACACCAACCGGGTGGGCTATGAAGACGGGTTGAATTTCTGGGGGGGAGCCTCCGCTTACAATCCAGATGGAGAGCCTATCATCCAGGGACCGCAGCACAAGGAAGCGCTGGTGATGACCGAACTTGACCTCAACCAACTGCACCGCACCCGTGCCAGGCTGCCCCTGCTGCGCGATGAAAAATCATCGCTGGTGCTCAAAGAGATCACTCGCATCAACCAAAACCACAATTCATGACCGGCAATTAGAGGTAAAATGGAGTTATCCAGTAAATCACATTTCGGAGGATGCATGCCTGACCTGTCCATAGATACCGAGTTGGCACGTACGATCCTGACCGGCTTTATCAAAACCGAGATTGGCCGTTCGGGTTTTTCGCGCGCTGTTTTAGGCCTTTCGGGCGGCATAGATTCCGCGCTGGCGTGTTACCTGGCAGCCGAAGCACTTGGTCCTGAAAATGTTTTGGCTATCCGCATGCCTTATAAAACCTCCTCACAAGGATCGCTTGACCACGCCCAGTTGATCATCGACGACCTGGGGGTGCAATCACTGACCGTCCCCATCACCGAAATGGTTGATCCGCTGATCGAAAGATTCCCGGATATGGAAAACCGGCGTAAAGGCAACATCATGGCTCGAGAGCGCATGATCATCCTCTTTGATCAATCTGAAGCATTCAAAGGTCTGGTACTTGGCACCGGCAACAAAACAGAAATCCTGTTGGGATACAGCACCCTTTATGGCGATTCTGCCTGCGCGATCAACCCCATCGGCGACCTTTATAAAACCCAGGTCAGGGAACTTTCAAGAGCCGTGGGGATACCGCAACCCCTGCTTGACAAGGCCCCCTCTGCTGACCTGTGGGTGGGACAAACAGATGAACAGGAACTTGGTTTTACCTATGAAGAAGCTGACCGCCTGCTCTATTTATTAATCGATCAACGTTACAAACCGGAAGAATGTGTTGAAGCCGGTTTTGCTGAAAACTTTGTCAAGGCTGTGATCCAACGTGTTCGAAAGAATCAATTCAAACGAGTGCTGCCGCCCATCGCAAAATTAAGCAACCGCACCATGGGTTACGACTTTTTATATCTTAGAGATTGGGGTACATAATCACTCTTCAATGAGACTCAAAGATTACTTCAAAATCCCCCCCGCCCTCAAACATCGCAAATTCGCATTATTATGGGCGGGTTTATTAATCTCCATTGCCGGCACGCAAATGCAAGTATGGTCAATTTATTGGCACCTGCGCTTATTGACAGACCAGCCTATCGCGGTAAGCGGCGTGGGCATTGCCAGACTAATCCCCATTTTGATGTTTGCCCTGATTGGTGGGTTATTTGCGGACACCTTCAATCGCCGCAACGTTATGTTTGTGACCCAAACATTTATGCTGTTGTGTGCATTTTTATTAGGCTGGATCACACATTTCGGGCAAATGACCATCTGGACCATCTATATTATTTTTGGCATCTCTGGCATCGCGGTAGCCTTTGACGGTCCTTCACGGCAATCATTGATCACCAATCTTGTTCCGAGAGACGATTTACGCAGCGCATTTGGACTGCAATCCATCGCTTCAAACACAGGCGCCATCATCGGCCCTGCGTTAAGCGGTCTGGTAATCGCAACACTTGGGATTGAATGGTCATACTGGATCAATGCCGTCTCGTTCCTGGCTGTTATTGCAGCCTTGATCGTGATGGGCAAAGTCGAAAAAGAAACCCCGCTGCTTGAAGCGAACGAAAAACGTACCAGACCCAAGCTTGATATTGCCGGTATTCCGGAGGGAATCCGTTTCATTCTCAAACAACCCATCATCCTTTCCAGCATGATCCTTGATTTCTTTGCCACTTTTTTCTCTTCAGCCAATACCCTGCTGCCCTTCGTGGCACAAGACATACTCAAAGTGGGGGCTATTGGTTACGGCTGGCTTTCAGCAGCTCAATCGGTGGGTTCGGTCGCGGTAGCCTTTATTCTGGCACAGACCAACCGCATTCGCCAACAAGGAAAGCTGCTCTTATGGGGCATCACGGTTTTCGGGTTCGCCACCATCTTGTTTGGGATTTCTCACAACTTCGCCTTAACCTTTGCCGCCCTGGTTTTGATCGGTGCAGGTGATGCGGTCAGCACTGTCCTGCGCAACACCATCCGACAGCTGCAAACGCCGGATGAATTACGCGGACGCATGATCAGCATCAACCAGATTTTTTTCGCCGGCGGTCCGCGTTTGGGTGAAATGGAAGCCGGACTGGTTGCCCAGGCTTTTGGCACCCCGCTCTCAATTATCACCGGAGGTATTGGCTGTATTATTTCGGTAATCGTGGTGGCGATCAAATTCCCACAGCTGCGAAAATACAGTGGTGATGAACCTGCAAAAGCAGGAAATCTTGTTTAGTTTGAATAATTAGCAAATAATGTCAGAGATTTATTCAACCAATTTACGCAGGATCATCTTCATCATCCAGCTCTTTAAAGAAATACTCCTGGGCATCCCGAATTGAAATCCAAAACAACATCATCATAAATACCGCGGCCAGAACACACCAGGTACAAGTGGCATGGAGGACAAAAACTTCAAGATAGGTCAGATAAACAGAAAACAGGATGCCAAAAAAACCCAGCCCCCACATACTCAAGTTAAAGATCTTTTTAGTTGATTGAGGGCCTATTTTTTTTCCAAACCACGTTACCAAAATCCCCAGGTAACCAATTACCCCCAACAATGCCACAGGCAGAAAACCAAACAAGTTTGCATAAGGGCTGTTTTGAACTTCACCACAGCCTGGAATGGCCACACCGCAGACCGCAGTTGACGATGTTAGTTCCACATAAGTCAGGTAACCTGAGACGATCAACCCGCCTGCGATAAAGGGGAGCATAAACCAATCCCAAAAATAATCCAACAGTTCAAATGTTTGTTTTTTATTCAGGCTTATAAGTGCAATAATGAAGGGGAGTAGAAGGATTATGAAAATTAAGACAGCAAATAGTTTTGTGTAACCTACTGTGGTCATTAGATCAAGCGCAGCTGGAAAGCCAATAAAAGGGAATAGCAACAATAAGATGGAATACAGACGATTTTTGCGAAAACCACGATCTTTATTTGAGAAAATAAGAGTTGCAAGTATACACAAAATAAGGATTATCAGAACAATAAATGCCAGTAGGTCAGATTTTATATAGTTAACTAAAGTATCCATCAAAACCCCTTTTTTTATTCCCGATTTTATTTTTTAATCATCCGTACTAATTATCAATATTCAATAAGAATAAAATTCCAAACTAATAATTACTGAATGCAATAATTATAAACACTTCTGAAGTAACCTTCAGAAGTGTTTATTTGAAAACTGCTTGCCGATACCTGATATTATGGCTTCAGAATTTAAAATCCAAATTCTTTATTTTGGATTGCTTTGTGTTTACAAACTACTCATTCAGTGCTTCGTGCAGATCAGACCATTTTTCAAGATGAGCTTCTAATTCAGCCTGCAGACGGGCATAATTGACCGCCATCATTTGCACCTCGCCCGGGTCGGAAGGCGGCGAAGCCAGGTTATCTTCAAGACATTTGATCTCGTTTTCCAGCCAGGCAATTTTTTCCTCCAATAATTGGATGCCTTTTTCCAGTTTCTGTTTCTCGCCCTTGCTCATCGCTGGTTTGCTTTTTTCGACCGATGTATGAGTGACCGCTTTGGGTTCCTCCACAGGCAGGGGTTGGTTAAGCTGCTGTTTGAAAGCCTTAAACTCGCTGTAAGTGCCCTTGAAACTATCCAACAAGTGGTCCTTGGGATTTACCTCCCAAATTTGAGTCGAAAGGCGGTCGATCAGGTAGCGGTCATGCGAAACGAGCAGGATCGTACCTCTAAAATCCGCCAGCACAGATTGCAGGATCTCCTGGGAGGGCAGGTCAAGGTGGTTGGTGGGTTCATCCAACAGCAGCAAGTTGTAGCCCTGCAGCGCCAGGCAGGCCAGTGCCAGTCTTCCGCGTTCGCCGCCTGAAAGCAGATTGACGGTCTTGAAGACATCATCCCCGGTAAAGAGGAATTTGGCCAGGTAATCACGCACTTCGGCGGGAAGCATCTTGGGCACCACGCCCTGGATCTCTTCGACCAGTGTCCATTCGGCGTGCAGCCCTTCATGCGCCTGGGCAAAATAACCAATCTTTAAGTTCGCGCCCAAAACAGCCTCCCCTGCGAAGGGGGGGATCTTTTCGAGCAGGGTTTTTAAGAACGTGGTCTTGCCGGCGCCATTGGGTCCGATGATGGCAGCGCATTCGTTGCGGACGAGGGTAAGATCGGGCACTTCAAAAAGAGGTTTGCCTTCATCAGCATAGCCCACCTGAAGGGAGCGGGTGCGCAGCACAAGATCTCCTGAACGGTCGGCTGATTTAAGGTTGAGGTGAAGCGCGCGCTTTTGGGTGGGAGGGGTTAATTTGGCCTCATCCAGCATGCGTTCAAGACGCTTACGCCTGCCCTGTGCTTGGCGGGTATTCTGACCGGCAATGTTGCGCCGGATGTATTCTTCTTCTTTTTCAATGAATTCCTGCTGGGTCTGGTACTCCGCCAGCCGTCTTTCGTAACGCTCCTGGCGCTGCAGCATGTAGGCGCTGTAATTGCCACGATACTCTTCTAGATTAGGAGTCATCTCCCAGATCACGTTAACGACTTGATCCAGGAAGTACCGATCATGCGAGACGATCAATACCCCACCCGGCCAGTCTTTGAGATAGTTTTCAAGCCACTCGACCGCGGCAATATCCAGGTGGTTGGTGGGTTCATCCAAAAGCAGCAAATCTGGTTTGGATAGCAGCAGTTTGGCCAGCATAGCACGGGTGCGCTGGCCGCCTGAAAGATGGGCCACCGGACGCTGTTCATCCGCCCGGGAGAAGCCGAGCCCGGTGAGTGTCATGCGTACCTGGGTTTCGTAGGTGTAACCGCCAAGATGGTCAAACCGCGCCTGCAAACTTCCGTATTGGGCCAGCATCTCTTCAGAGCCCTGGTCACCTGCAAGCTGCGTTTCAAGCTGATGGACTTCTTTCTGCATATCCAGCAGGGGCTGAAAAACGGTCAGGATCTCGTCCCACAGGCAGCGGTCTGATTGCAGAACCGCCTCTTGTGGAAGATAACCGATCACGCTGCCGCGGGCGCGATTGACCATGCCGCCCGAGGCTTCATCCTCGCCCACCAGGATGCGCAACAAGGTGGATTTACCGACGCCGTTGGGTCCCACCAGGCCAATGCGGCTGCGGTGGGGAACGCTAAACGAAAGCTCTGAAAAAATATCCAAAGCTCCGAATGATTTTGAAAGGTTGGTTGCTGATAGTAAAGGCATAATAATGCTTCCTGAAAAATGCTAGCAAAGTATACCATAGCGGATTATTTCAAGAAAAAACCCCAAAAGGCTTTCCTTTTGGGGTGATTTAACTAAAAAATCACGATCCTACTCGGATACTTGCCAGAGAAATAGTTGATTATCGTTACCCGCCGTAGCAAGGAATTTGCCGTCCGCGGAAAAAGCCAGGGCTGTGATCTGACCAGAGTGTTCAGTAAAAGAAGTCAGCATGGTACTACTTGTGACATCCCAAATCTGAAGAGTGCTGCCCACCCCCATGGCCAACAAGGTGCCGTTGGGGGAAAATTCAATGCAGAGGGCCGGCTCAGTCAGCTCATAGGTTTTGAGCACATTACCACCGGCGGCATCCCACAAGGTGACTGCGGGGCCGGGGTTGATACCAGCGGTTGAGACGTTGCTGGCAAGCATGGACCCATCATGGGTCATGGCATAAGCCGTGACAAAATCTTGATGATCAAGGGTGGGGCCAAAATTGCCATCCACGATTTCTTGCAGCTGCAGGGTGGCGCGGGCATGCCAGACGATCCACTGCGGACTCTCGGTGAAACCGGCGTTATATATGGGTGCCGCAGTCTCAAACCCACTCAAGCTGTTTACCAGGCTGCCATCTGCAGTGGAAAAAAGGTCGACCAACCATTCATCCACTTTTGTTACAGCCAGGGTGGTGCCATCGGGTGAAAAGGTGGCGTTGCCCACCAGGAAACCAGGTGTGAACGTCAAAACAACTGAATTTCCGGCTGAGAGATCGACCAGAGAGATCGAAGTCATGTCGGTTGAAACGAGGGCGGCCAGTTTTCCATCGGAAGAAATGTCAGCAACCCTGCCATCTTGAGTGCTCATAATGTTGGAGGGGGTAAGAGCGGGAATTGCCAGGACGCTGACCCCAAACAATTGATTATCAAAAGCATCAGTGTTTTGGGTGGAGACTGCCAGGCTAAGCCCATCGTTAGCCCACTTGATCTGTTGGATGTTCTTCACAGGCGCACGGCTAACCACTGTCAGCGAAACGGCGTTTTTGGCTGTGATTTCCACCGGAACAGGAACTGGCGGAATTGTAGGTGAGGGACTTTCAGTATTGATAATGATAAATGAAGGTTCGGTTGGTACGGTCGTTTCTACAGGCGGAGTTACTTCAGGCAAACTGCAAGCAGCCAAAAGAACGATCGCTGTAAGACTGATACAACGGATGAACCATTTCTTAGATTTCGCAATGACTTTCATGTTGTGATCCATACCGTGATTATACTCCTTGAATTAATTGAGCATATCCTTAATTTTTTCCGAGCCCCAATCCACGGCACTGTCTTTTGCCCTGGTGAAGAGACCGTCGAGCCAATCCATGAAGATGGCTTTTACATGACCCAAGCCGCGCGAAATAGCCTCTTGCAGGCCAAGCCGCCATAACTCAACCTGATTGGTGACACTGGCTTTGATCTGTTCATCCCAGCTGCCGGTTTTGGTGATGAAGATAACCGGTCGTTCGTTTAGCATGATGATGCTGTTCCCCGTACCATCCACCTGGATGACGGTGCCGTAGGCTTTATCCAATGCCAAAACATCGGTGGAAAAGGCGATCAAAGATTTGGACGCTAAATTGGAGAAAGCCACCGGCTGTGGAGTATCGCCATCTTGAGAACGCCAGGCCAGGATGGTCAGATCAGGTCCTTTTTGAAACCGATATTCCTGGACGCTGCCTGTTTGACCCTGGATTTGACCAAGAGATTTGCTGTCTACGATCGAAGCAGAAAGATCTGACAGACTCGTGACCGCCTGGGGTTGATTAAGCGGATCCACCTGCCAGAAAACCAGGGGGATAGCGTCTGCACCGGTAAGCATGATACTGGCACGTACCAATAGATCTGATTGCAGGGTGTTCACATCAATCGCCCGGCTGCCTTGCAGGCTGACCAATTCCTCAGGGCTCCAGGCAAGACCGGTAATATAAACGGGTTTACCGCCCAATTGGCGGGCAAGATCTTGCACAGATTGCACCTCAGCCGATAGAGAAGCAGAACTTGCAGCTACTGAAGCATTACAACCCTGGTTGGAGGACGAATCCAAGGGCAATTCGGGGGCGGTGGCGCCGCGGCGAGGCTGGTAAGTGACGGCATCAGCCATGCTCCAGGCTTTGGCGGCATTCACTTCCAGCAAAAAGGAGAGCGGATTCACCACACAGTTGCTGGCAGTTGCACTGACGAGGCTGCCCATCCAAACCTGGTCGTTTGGGTCTGTATTTTTAATGATCTTGCTGGCCGCTTTCAGCATTTTTGAATAAAAAGCAGGGTTTGCCTGAGCCAGTGAACGTGCGCTGTTGGTCGTATTAATCTGGTCGCCGATTTCCCAATAATTGACTTGATCCCCAAAATGATCCACTGCCGCCTGGATAAAACGCTCCCAACGCAGGCCAATGGTTTGTTGATCCAGAGGCAGCCCTGATGCAGTCAGGTAGACGGGGAAACCTGTTACGACAGCTACGCTCTTTATTCCACGTGATTGAGCGGAACTGAAAAACAAATCCAGCGGCATGACACTGGACCAATCATAAACATCCGGTGATGATTCTATCAACGACCAGTTCAATTCGATGCGCACATATTTCACCCCGGATTGCTGGATGGCATTTAACTGGCCTTCCACGGCTTCAGTGGTCAAAGGAGGTGAAGATAACAGATCGATGCCCATGCCGTCAATCCGCGATGAAGGGGGCGGCGTCGCAACGGTGTAAATTCCAACCCCCAGTGCAGCCAACAGACTAATTGGGATGAAGTGACGAATTATGTAGCCAATCAGTTTCATAGATAAAACTCCCAGTAGTCAAGTTGCAAGATTGGCACCAACAAACCTGTTATGAAGTCATGACACTTGTTAGTTACATGTTATCAATTAACTGACTATAATTAGTGTGTCAGCGGGAAAAAATGAATAATCAAAATATTTTTCGAATCATCCTCTTAATCGCCAGACCGGCTGCCGGTAAAAGCGAGATTATGAATTATTTAAAATCCGTTCCCATTGAAGAACGGATTCGTCGCTTTCACATTGGTATCATGGATGAAATCGATGATTTCCCGATGTTATGGACGTGGTTTGAGGAGGATGCCTTGTTGAAAAAAATGGGCCATCCGCCAATCCACACTGACGAAGATGGATATTTTCTTAAACAGTATTTTTGGGATTTGTTGATCGAACGTATCGGCCTGGATTATGGCAAAAGATTGCGGGATATTGAGCAATATCATGAGAAGCATACCACCCTGGTGGAGTTTTCTCGCGGCAGTGAGCACGGAGGCTATCGGTCAGCCTTTTCACATCTCACAAAAGAGATGATTGAAAATATGGCTGTCATTTATATCGATGTTTCATGGGAAGAATCCTTGCGTAAAAACCGCCGCCGGTTCAATCCCGACAAACCCGACAGCATTCTTGAACACGGCCTTTCTGATGAAAAACTGGAACGTTTATACAAGGAAAATGACTGGGAAGAAATCAGAAAAGAAAATGACCATTACTTAATCATTCAAGGTCAAAAAGTACCTTATGTGGTTTTTGAAAATAATAACGACTACACCTCGCAACCTGGAGAGTCTCTCGGACGCCGACTTGAAGAGATATTTGGCGACTTGTGGAATCGCAGCCAGGCAACTAATGGTATTTCAGAATTATAGTTAATCTAAGGGGGGAAAATGGTAGACATATATATTGGAAGACAAGCAATTTTCAACCGTAAAATGGAAGTCTATGCATACGAATTACTTTACCGCTCTGGTGAAACCAATTCTGCCACGTTTAACGACCCTGATCTTGCCACCACACAGGTAACCTTAAACACCATCATTGAGATGGGACTAAACAAAATTCTTAATCAATCCAAAGCGTTTATCAATATTACCCGCAATTTTCTGGTTGGCAATTATCCCATTCTGCTGCCACCTGAGAGAACCGTCATCGAAATACCTGAAAACGTGACAACAGACCAGGAACTTCTGGTTGCATTGAGTGTACTGCACAAGGCCGGTTACACCATCGCACTGGATGATGTAATGGAATTGGATCGGATTATCCCTTATCAAAACATCGCCACCATTGTCAAATTGGATCTCAAATTAATTGACCGCCAAAATTTACCTGAATTGATTCGTTTGGTCAAAGCACACGGATTTCTTGTTCTTGCCGAAAAAGTTGAGACCATGGAAGAATTCAAGCTTTGCCATAATTTGGGGGTGGATTACTTCCAGGGATATTTCTTGTGCAAACCACACATCATTCAAGATAAGAAGATGGAGTCATCACGACTTGTATTAATGCAGTCCTTATCTATGATTCAAGATCCAAAAACAACATTCTCTGACCTTGAACAAATTCTGGCGCAAGATGTCAGCCTTTGTTTTAAGTTATTACGATTAACCAACTCGGGCTACTATTCTTTCATTTCCGAAGTTAAATCCATTCGCCAGGCAATATCGCTCATCGGCCTGGAGACTGTTCGGGGTTGGTTGTCTTTGCTCATGATGATGCAATTTAATGATAAACCGGTTGAATTAACCAATATTGCGCTGCAGCGCGCCCATATGGCTGAATCATTGGCAAAAATCCATAAACACCCACAACCTGAAGTTTGTTTTTTGGTAGGCCTTTTCTCGGTTCTTGATGCCCTTTTGGATCAACCCATGGAAAAGGTGGTCAATGAATTGAACTTGTCAAACCCTGTATCCACTGCACTGCTTTATTATGAAGGCTTACCAGGTTACATCCTTGAAATGGTCATTAATTATGAAAAAGGTGAGTGGACAAACGTGAAATATCCAAACATGTTGGTTGAGACGATATCGAACATCTATTTCGATTCAATCAAGTGGACGAATGTGCTTTCACAAGCGATTCATGAAAATATATCCACAGCAAGTTGAACCATTTCATACAAGAAGAACATTTTAATAAGCTCTTTCAATTGTTTTATATAAACAATTAATGGATAATTACGAATATTATTCGCTGTTTCGATACTGAGGATACTGTGGCAGAACTTTTAGTTGGTAGACAACCCATTTTTAATAGGACCATGGAAGTTTTTGCCTATGAATTGCTTTATCGTTCAGGTGAAAGTAATTCTGCGGTGTTTAAAGATGCAGATCAGGCTACCACACAAGTCATCTTGAATACCCTTGTTGAAATGGGGTTGGAAAGCATAGTTGGCAATGCCATGGCTTTTATCAACCTCACTCGAAATTATTTAGTAGGCAATTTCCCCATCCTGCTGCCTTCCAATCGGGTGGTCATCGAAATTCTTGAAACTGTTGAATCAGATCCGCAGCTAATTAATGCGGTCAGTGAACTACGCAAAAAAGGCTTCACGCTTGCCCTGGATGATGTCATCTCACTCGACAGGATTTCTCCGTTTACCGGAATTGCATCCATAATCAAATTAGACTTAATGCAAATTGACCGTTTGGACTTACCCAATATTATTGCAGGGGTAAAGGCGAACGGATTTAGAGTTTTAGCTGAAAAAGTGGAAACGCAGGCAGATTACAACCTTTGTCGAAGACTTGGCGTCGATTATTACCAGGGATATTTCCTGTGCAAGCCAAACATTGTGCGCAGTCAGAAAATGGATTCTTCAAGACTTGTCATCATGCAATCCATTGCGATGCTTCAAAACCAAAAAACAAACTTTACCGATCTTGAAAATATCATCTCACGGGATGTGGGTTTAAGCTATAAATTGCTGCGTCTCTCCAATTCCGGATACTACTCATTCACCACTGAAGTGAAATCGCTTCGCCAGGCGATATCGCTCATCGGGTTGGATACCATGCGCGGTTGGATGTCATTGATCTTGATGTCAAGCCTGGTGGATAAACCCCCCGAGTTAACCAACATAGCGTTGCAGCGAGCCCGCATGGCTGAATCGCTGGCAAAAATCTATGGCCAACCTCAGCCGGAAGTATTCTTTTTGGTCGGGTTGTTTTCAGTTTTGGATGCTTTGATGGATCAGCCGATGGCCCAAATTGTCCCGGAATTAAACCTTTCCCCGACCGTGACGGCCGCACTCTTAAATAACGAAGGTTTACCCGGTTTTATTCTTAGAGCCATCAAAGCCTACGAATTAGGCGACTGGGTAACAGTAAAAATGCTGAATATACCAGATGAGATCCTGACCAACATCTACCTGGATTCCATTAAATGGACTGATATTCTTTCGAAGGAACTTCTTTCGAGCACAATGGCTGCAGAATAATTTAGAAATTAAAAATTGTGTTTTGCGGCACAATAACCCCTACGCTCCGCGGCAGCACAGTAACAGTCACAGGGGTTTTTCCGATCATTTCGCCATCCGCCTGAACATCCATGGGGGGCACGGTGTTGATGGTGATGGTACGGCTGGCGCGCAATTGTTGAAATTTAGGTCCCCGTTTTTGTCTTCGGATAAGCGCCTGCCAGAACATTGCCGGTAAATCCAAAATGGTTCTGGGTTTAAAAATCAAAACATCCGCTTTGCCGTCATCAGGATGCACTTCCAACAAGGATTCAATCAAATTCAGACCGACCACACCGTAATTTGCCACCATGATCTCAAGCGCTTTACCGCGATACTTTTTGTCATCTGCTTCAATTTGGTAGCGGGTCAATTTTATGCCAAACACTTGCTGGATCAAGCTGCTGAAATAAGCCAGGTTTCCTAATTTGCGTTTCTTTTCACGAGATGCCGTTTTGATCAGCCGGGCGCTAAACCCAACTCCCAGATTCATGGCGTGGATGCTGTCACCAATGGCCATCAGATCGAGGTATCGCACCTGGTGATTGCCGGTCATCAGTGCCAAGGCGCGGGTGGGTAAAAATGGCAGCATCAAGTGGCGGGCGATCGCGTTCCATGTGCCGGAGGGAATGATTCCCAGGGGTACCGATGAATCGACCATACCAGCCGCCACGGATGCCACAGTTCCATCTCCGCCCGCTGCCACCACCATATCAATACCTTTTTCTATGTAATACCTGATTAATGATTCGTATTCAGTATCTTTCTCAGTTAAATAAATATGGATCACCCAGCCAGCTTTTTTGAAATGTTCGTTGATGATCCGTTTCATCAATTTAACATTCATAAATCCGGATACCGGGTTGATGATGATCAATGCTTCAGGTTTTTTAGCTTGAATTTCAGTCATAAATGGTTATTCAATTCTATCTTGGTCTGATGATCTTACCCCAATGATATTCAGCCTTTATTAGAATGTAATTAATAAATCTTTTAAACACCTGACATCAACTAAGTATTCTTATCGATTGATCTTTGTCTGCAAGGTTTCGAGGAATTCAGGTGGATCACATTTTTCGACAGACACCAGGGGTGACTTATGCCATGCCGCGCATGCTGCAAATGATGAGGCCAGGTTTTGGGCCAAATAAAGGTCGGGGTTCACTCCCTGTTCCAGATAAAGAGATTTCACTTCAAATTTCTTGTCTGCGCGGTGAGACTTGGCATCCATGCGCGCTATCAGTTGTCCGTCATGCAATACTGGCAGCAAAAAATAACCGTACTTGCGCTTGGCCGCTGGAAGGTAACACTCGATGGTAAAGTCAAAGTTAAACAATTTGCGTGTCCTGGCTCGATCCCAAATGAGTGAATCGAAAGGAGAGAGGATGGTGGTGTAATGAGGTTCAGGGTTTTGGCGCCTGGCTGATTGAAAACCCTCCCACACTTCGGGCAGGGCCCAGGCGGAGTCGTCCCAACCTTCGACTTTCAGTTCTATCAACCGGTTTTCAGCGATCAATTTTTTGAGAGTTAATTGAACATCTTTTTTGGAGAGCCTGAAATAATCAGGGATCCAACAAGGTAGGGCAAACCCCATTGCCGAGATGGATTTCAAAACCAGTTGGCGATATACCGTCTCCAGATCAGGAGCATCACTGTCTTTCCAATTCGATAGAACACGTTCTCGCAAGTCATAGACCCGTTGAAAATTGATGCGTTTGCTGATCATCAGTTCACCGGCGGTAAACCAATACTCGAGAGCGCGTTTCTCGATCTTCCAATCCCACCAGGTGCCTCCCTTTTCGCCATCTGGGCGTTTGAAGTCGGAGGATTTCACCGCCCCATTTTCTTTCACGTGATTCAAAACAGCGTCGAACTCAGTCTTATGCTCATCATACCAATTTTGATACCAAGGCAGCCGCCACTGTTCGATCTGAATGCGGCGGTGCAAGCCGTAATCTTCAATAGGGATAAAACTGGCCGCATGTGCCCAAAACTCAAAAAGACTTTGTTCTGCCAATAGTTGATTAAGCCAATCACTTTCGTAATCTCCCAGCCTGCTCCAGAGAGAGAAATATGGCGCGCGCGCCACGATATTGATGGTGTCAATTTGCAGTGCGCCCAGGCGGGTGATGGCTTCTTTCACGTCCCTTTTTTGGGCAGGCTGTTGGGGAGCTGCATACAAGCCCTGGGCATAGATGGAAAGATGGCGTGCGGTTTGAAGGGTAATGGATTGCATCATTCACAACCTTGAATATAGTATATTTGTTCCATTATTATACTCTTCGTGGCTTCACTTCTGTTAAATTCGACCTTCGCCGGGGTGGTAAAATTGTGGTCTATTAATTACTCAAGTCTAGGAAGCCTATTTATGGCAATTCAAACCAAATCTGGAAAAAAGAAAAAAGCGCTGGTGTTCCATCCCATTTTGATCGGACTTTATCCGGTGCTGTCGCTATTGGGTTACAACATCATCCAGCTTGATCCCATTTATGCGGTCAGGGCGATCGTGGTAACACTGTTGGTCAGCGCTCTGGTCTTCGCACTGGCGCTGCTCATCACCCGCGAACGCTACAAAGGTGGATTGCTGGCCAGCCTGGCGCTGCTGCTCTTTTTAACATACGGGCATGTTTACAATCTGCTAGAGAACAAATCCTATTTCGGGCATCACCGCTTCATGATCATCATCTGGCTGGCGCTGTTCGGTTTGGGTACTTACGGCATCTTTCATTTGAAGAAGAAACCACGGACACTTTCAACTTTTTTGAACTTCTTCTCGGTGGTGCTGGTCGCCATTCCCATGTTTCAGATCGTGAGCTTTGAAGTCCGTCAATCTAATGCCAGCCCGAAAGCCGTTGCCAACCCGGCCGTGGACTCCATCTGGCAGCCGCAAGCCGCAGCCTCTGCCACTTCACCGGATGTCTACTACATCGTGTTGGATGCCTATACTCGCAGCGACCTGCTTAAAAAAGAGTATGGCTATGACAACAGTCCCTTTTTGCAAGAATTGCGCGACATGGGATTTTATGTGGCAGATTGCAGCAAAAGCAATTACAGCTATACCCCCTCTTCTATGGCAACGGCCTTAAATATGGATTATTTGGAAAATTTCGCCGGGGACATCATCAAAGAAAACCGCAGCTTTTATGACCTGGGTGAAACCATCAAACACAACAAGGTACGGTCACTTTTTACAGAATTGGGTTACCGCTACGTGACGTTTGACAACGACATATGGTGGCTCGACACCACCGATTCAGATCAATATATCTCACAGTATTCCTCCCCCTGGCAAAAGCTGTTGAACTTCAAGATCCTGGGCAATTTCGAAAAATACTACCTGCGCTCCACTGCGCTGCGGGTGGTGGATGAATTCACCAATTCCAAAACAAATACGCTGGACAAGGCGCTGCTTTCGACTGAAAAAGCGCATTACGACCTGATTAACTATAACTTCGCACAACTGGAACAGCTGCCGCAAAGCGAGAGCCCCAAGTTTGTGTACGCCCATTTTGTGGCGCCTCATTTTCCATACGTGTTTGCCCCGGATGGTTCATTCGAATATACCCCCACAAACGCACCCGGTTATGTGAACGAGATTACGTATATTGATCAGCGTGTTTTGGAAGTAGTCAGCAACATCATCAAAACCTCCAAGGTGCCGCCGATCATTCTGCTGCAGAGCGATCACGGCCTGGCAGAGGAAGTTCGTAATGCCAACCTGATGGCGTATTACCTGCCCAACGGCGGAGATAGGGCGCTTTATCCGAGCATCACTCCGGTCAATTCTTTCAGGATCGTGTTCAACCAGTACTTCGGGGCGAACTATCCGCTCCTGAAAGATGTGGCCCGTTCAGCGACATATCAGGCGCCTTATGATTTCACCGAGGTGGATTATCCTTGTACGGTGAAATAAACTAAAGTTCAGAAATCGGGAATTTTCAAAATTTTTCGGTTTTTATGTTTAAGGCAGACCCCCGCAGATTGAATTCTGCGGGGGTCTGATGAAATTCACACTGTTTATTTCTTTTTCAACAAATACAGGGTTCTTTCGCTGCCGACAAGAGGCTGCTTTTCAGCGATCTTGAACACACGGCTGAAAGCGGCTTCAAAACCCTCTTCTGTGTAATGGCCAAAGATATCTTTGCGGGTGGCCAGCAGGCGTTTGACCTGCGAATCGCTCTTTGGCACAAACTCAACCACTGCCCAATCAGCGATGGAGGCAAAATAGTCCGCGATGGACTCAAGGGGCAGGTTATTTGAGATGGCCAGATGGTGGATCAAAGCCAGCGCAAGCAGCATATCCACAGGACCGCGGCCGTTGAAAGAATTACGTTCCTGATTGGCCCATCCGATGGCCGGGCTGGGATTGGTCAGGTCCATCACCAGGGGCATCAGGTTCTTTTCACTGTGTGCTTTAATGGTGAGGTAATTTTTTTCCACGGCGGCAGGGTCAATGTCGCTGGCAACAGTAAAAATGCCGCGTTTGGCTGCCTCGCGGCTGAAAAGTCCGTTGTTTGCGCCGAGATCCCATACTTTGGCAGGCTTGGCTTTTTCAATAAAGCTGCCGACCACTTCACCCTTCAAACGCAGGGAATCATCTGAATAATTGGTGGCGCTGTAGTAATCGCCCCATTCGGTGCCTTTGGGCTGCCAGGTCAGTTTTTCGACCGTCTGGCTCAATCCTTTGAGCATGTTAAGCATGGATTCTTTGGTGAGCAAGGCGGCATTGTATTGAGATGTTTGTTTGTCGGCGTATTCGCGCTGCACGCGGGCGTGCATGTGTATGTGAATATTCAATCCGGAAAGGCCGAAACGGGTCTTGCCCGGCAGTAAACGGCTGGCCAGGTCAAGCGGAATACCGTCAATGTAATTCTTGCTCAACTGCATGAAACGCACATCCACGTGTGAAGCGAGCGCCAGGGGGGCCAGAAAATGCTGGCAAAACTGACGGTAACCATCCCAGGCGGAACCTTTGCGGTAGAGGTCAAATGAAAGGGTATCGATCAAAATGGGCTTGCCATCCATGAATTGGATGTTGAAGGCGCTGGCATCCTTGAGGATCATGCCTTTGCTCAAGGCAAGTTTGTTGATCTCAAGCGTTAAGAGGGCTGCGTCTTTGAGCTGAGAGAAGCTCCATTCATAAGGATATGAAATAAATGGAACAAGATCGGGTTGCAGAACACGATAAGCTGTTGCCTCTTCTTCTGGTTTAACATCCACTTCCTTGTGGGCTACCATCCATCCGCGTTGGGTCAGTTCTTCATACAACCCGGAGGAGATGAATTTATCATAGGCCTTGGCGAAGGATTGGTTCACCTGCCGATAAAGCACACCCTTGCGTGTGAAAAGAAATCCACTGGGGTCGCGGAAGGAAGAGGAAACCCTGGCTTCGCTCATTACGCCTCGTCTTGATCGTCTTCGTCAGTTTCAGGCGCAGGCGGAACGTATTTCTCGCCTTTAAAGAAGGCTCTGATTCGACCCCAAAACACCTTGGCTAAAATTCCAAAGCCGCCTACAAGACCTGCGGCGATCAATTGAACCAGTAAACTGCCTGAACCGGGATCAAGATACTTAACGTTTAAAAGGATATGATGCATGGTTCCTCCATCTTTTCAAAGTGATTTCCAATTATAACCGGGTTGCCGTACGATTTTTGAGCGATTATATGGAACGTTTTGCAGTAAGCTTTTGAGCCAATGCTGCAGCAATTTTTCCGCCGACCAGGGCGTTATTCTTGATCAATGCGATGTTGGCGGTCAGACTTTTGCCACCGGTTTCTTTTTTAATGGCGGCCAGGATGAAAGGAGTGACTTCTTTGCCAACGATGCCTTTGGCGTTGATCTCGGCAAGCGCCACGTCAATTGCCCGACGGGTTTCTTCGTAAGAGAGTGCATCTTCATCCGCAAGTGCCACCCCAACCAGCAAGCCGCCTTTATGGTCGTGCTGCAGTTTGGCTTTGAAAATGTCAGCCACCTCTTCAGGCGTTTCTGCTGACCAATCCAGTTTAAATTGGCTGCCGCGCGTATAGAAGAGCGGAAAATTCGGCGTCTGGTAGCCCACCACTCCAACCCGGTTGGTTTCAAGGTATTCCAAAGTGGCGGGGATATCCATGAAGGCTTTGGCGCCGGCGCAAACCGTGATACATGGATAGTCCGCCAGGGCGATCAAGTCAGAGGAAATATCAAGCGATTTGTATCCTTCAGGGCCCACGCCGCCAATGCCGCCGGTGACAAACACATTAATCCCGACAGCTGAGGCGATGGCCAGGCTGGCGCTGACCGTAGTGGCCGCGGATAGTTTGCGAGCCAAGATGAAGGGGATATCGCGATCGCTGGCTTTGAGCACCTTGGCATCCGTGGCGATCCATTCGATCTCGTCGCGGGTCAAACCAACCTTCATTTTCCCGTCGCGAATGGCAATGGTAGCCGGTATGGCGCCCGCCTGACGCACGATCTCTTCCACTGCCAGGGCGGTATCCATGTTCTGGGGATAGGGCATGCCGTGTGCAATAATGGTGGATTCCAGCGCAACAATGGGGGCGCCGATTCGCAGCCCTTCAGCAACATCTTTTCTGATCTCGATCTCGTTTTTATTCATTTTTTTCTCCATTTACCATTATTCAATGGGTAATTTTGTCTGTATTAATTTTTACTTCTATGGTTTATATCATGAACCAAAAACACTCACGACCATTTTTCTAAAAGATTAACCAACTCTAATTCATGATTCCGCTGTAATATGGTTTTTAAATCTGAAAGCGTGGGGGCTTGTTCGTGAGCACCCATGCAGGTCACAATGTGGGCTGCGGTTGTACACCCCAATTTGCATGCCTGATGTAGTTCCAGCCCTTTCAACCAGCCGGTAAGGAAACCCCCGCAAAAGGCGTCACCTGCTCCGGTGGTATCGATCACTTTTTCAACGGGGTCGATTTTGACAAATTGTTCAATGCCTTGGGTAGACAATAAACAGCCCTCACTACCCAAAGTGACCAAAACAGTTTTTACGCCACGCCCCTGTAATACCCTTGCAGCCTTGACGGCATCCCGCTCACCGCTGAGCAGTGCTGCTTCATCCTGGTTGGGAAAGATAAAATCCAGTTGGGCAAGCAGTTCATCCATCTCGCTGCCGGTTTGCTTCGAAAACAAGTAAGAAGGGTCAAGCGAAACGGCCAAACCGCTCCTATTTGCTTCACGTAATAGACCCCAGGCGGTCTGGCGAGAATTTGGCTGCTGAAAGCAGTAACCCGAAAGATGCAGACAGTGATGGTTCTTCCAGATTGATTGGGGGGGCAGCTCGGGCGGATCGGATTCATTGACACCGCGGTAAGAGTGGAACTTGCGTTGACCAGCTTCATCCACAACAGCCACACAGGTGCCGGTTTTGCCGGTAGATCTTTTCAAAAAGCGGGTGTTGACATGAAATTTACGAAGGTCCTTAAACAGCGGTTCCGTCCAGGTGTCTTTACCGAGGCTTCCCAAAAAAGTGACAGGCTGGCCCAGGCTGCCAGCAATGGCGGCGCAATTAGCCGCGGACCCTCCGGGTGAAAAACTGACGTCATCCACTTTAACATCATGAGCACCCGCTTCTGCCGATTCGGTTTTGAGCAGGATATCCATTTCGACATCGCCGTAGATTAATAATCGTTTTTGAGTCATGACTGATTTAATCCCGAAGGTTAATGGTAACCGCTTTTGCCAGATTTATCGAGGTGGAAAGCTATGTAATCTCAATAAATCGCTATAATGTTTTTAGATCTAGTCCAAACAATTGGAGACCAAAATGAAGGTAATCCGTTTTTTACCTGTGCTGGTTTGTGCTGTTTTTATCGCCTCCTGTATTCCCTTCTCTTTCTTTCTTGAAAATGAGTCAGAAACTGAAGAATTGGGGTTTATTACCGAAGGTCCAATTGAAACTGAGATTCTGCCCGTCGCATCCGAACCTTCCGCTTTGGTTGCCGAGACTATTTCACAACCGGAATTTGGTACAAGTGCTCGTACCTATTTGGAAGTGCTGGCAGGTGATATCGGCGACCGGCTTTCCGGCTCGGGCAACGAAACCAGTGCCGCGGATTATATCAAAGGCAAATTTGAAGAATTTGGCTATACCACTCAATCCCAATGGTTTACTGCCTATGATGATTATGAAGGCACCAGTTTTGGGTCATCCAATATTATTGCAATAAAAAAAGGTCTGTCTGATCAACAAATCATCATCGGCGCCCATTACGATTCGGTGGATGACGACGGCAGCCAGGGTGCGGATGATAACGCCTCGGGCGTCGCGGTCCTGCTTGAGGTTGCACAATGGGCAGTTGCTGTGCAGACACCCTACACGATAGTGTTTGCAGCATTCGGCGCCGAAGAACAGGGTCTTTGGGGCTCGGCCAATTATGTAGACGAATTGAGCCGTGGTGAACTTAAAAATATCATCGGCATGGTTAATTTAGACAGCCTGATCGCGGGGGATAAAACCTATGTCTACGGTAACGAAGGTCCCGGCAGCATGCGCGACTGGCTGCTTGAAGATGCACAGAAAAAAGGCTTTATTGTTGAAGGAAAGACCGATGAAGATATGTATAACGAAGATGGAACGCCATGCGAGTGTTCAGATTATGACGCCTTTGAGAAATCCAACATCCCCTTTGCTTATTTTGAGGCAACCAACTGGGACCTATCGTCGGACGGCATGGTGCAGGTAGATCCCAAATACGGGGTGGATGGGGAAATCAGGCACACGGAATATGACACTGTCGAGTACATAGATGAGACTTTTCCAGGTCGGATCGATGCTCACCTTAACACCTTCGTAACCTTACTTTACGATTTAATTACTCAATATTGAGATTTACTGATTCAGAACTAAAAATCGGTTTTTACGTCGTATTCGCGATTCACTTTATGTTTGATTTTTTCGGCATACATGTTTTGGTCTGCAAGCTTAAGCGTTTTCATCAGATCGAACAATTCAGTGGTGGCACACCCCAAGGAAATGCTAAGGGGTAAATTTGTCTCTCTGGAATTGTAGTCAGTTATCGTGTCGCGAATACGGTTAATTATTGTTTTGACCATATCAGAATCCGTCTTCGGAAGCAGAACTGCAAATTCATCTCCTCCAATTCGCGCCACAATATCACCCGTGCGCATTGCAGTACTCAAAATACGAGCTCCCTGGCGCAACAATTCATCGCCGGCGGCGTGCCCCTTGGTATCGTTGGTGTATTTCAAACCATCAATATCCGCCATGATAATGCTAATAGGGTAATCCCTGCCCTGTTCAAAGCGAGCCAGTTCAACCTCAAAGAAATTGCGGTTGTACAAACCGGTCATGGCATCACGACTGCTTTGATATCGAAGCTGTTCTTCAAGTTTTTTGCGCTCGGTAATATCAAAACAATGTCCGATATACCCTATAAATTCGCCGCTGCTGTTATAGGTAGGCGTACCCAGATCCTGGATCCAACGATATTCGCCGCTGACGTGACGCACACGGTATTCCATATCAAATTTTTCGCGCTTATCAAAAGCAGTTACATAAGTATTCAGGCATTGGTCAAAATCATCAGGATGAACGCCTTCAGCCCAGCCGTTGCCCAACTCTTGCTCGAGGGTTCGACCTGTAAACCTCAACCAGGGTAAATTGAAATAATTGCATAACTTGTCTGTTCCTGAGGTCCAGATCAGTGCGATGCCGGAATCTGCCAGGTTATGAAATTGAGTTTCTTTTTCTCTTAGCTCTTTTTCAGTTTGGATGCGCTGGGCAATTTCTGTTTGAGCCTGAATGAGGTTCTTCCTAGTGTTTTGAGCGAACAAATCCACTGCAATAGCCGCGACCACCAGCAGAATCGCCACCATTACCAAAGTAACCCAGTTTGCACTAGCTCCCTCAAAAGGTTTGGGGATATACCAGGCCATGTTTTCGCCAATCGCCAGCCAGCTTATGGCAAGTAAAGTAGTGCCAACACTGATAGCAAACCGAAGACGATCCAAGGTTAGGCCGGCAAAAATTAGAACAATAGGCAAGGCGACAATGGCCAGATCGCGAATGCCCTGTCCAATGGTGGCAATGAAGGTGACTGTAAACAGCGCGCTTAAAACCACTATGAAACTGCTGAAATGCAGTTTTCCGCGTTTGATCATGATAAAAGGGATGACTAATAAAGCACAGCCTGCCAACGTAACTGAAACCAAAGGCCAGTCTTTGAAAAGAATGCCAAAGAGGATGGCGAAAGCATACGTTCCCCATGAAATAAAGATAAGGATCGAAATTAAACGCGCGATTCGTCTTTCTTCTTCTTTTTCAAATTCGAAGTCAGAAAACGGAGTTTTCATTTACTCGTGATCCCAAACCGCTAAAAGGATTGCCTGCGATGATAAATTACTAACTTTATTGAATAGGCAATAAGATAAGTATATTATGCGCTTTTTTGTCTGATTTGTAATAAAAATAGACTAAATTTTGGAGAAAAACGGGGTTGGGAAATTAATCAAAACAAAAGGAAACTGAGAACAAGGATATATTAAGCTTCTAACCTTCGTGCCTTCAAGCGCGGTATAGCTTTATCAGGCAAGAAATTATTAGCCATTGAAATATGATTTTTTACATTCATTTAGTTTGATCAAAAAAATAGATGGCGCAAGAAGCGCCATCCATTAATCACCATTGAAATGAATTATCCAAATTAAATCATAATCCTACTTAACCAATCTTTTTTGGATCGCCATGGTGACCGCAGCTACACGGTTATCCACACCCAATTTCATAAGGATATTAGAGATATGGTATTTGACTGTGGACAAGCTGACAACCAATCTTTCAGCTATTTCTGCATTATTTAAACCTTCAACCATGAGCTTGAGCACTTCCTGTTCACGCTCAGTCAATGATTCGGTCTCTTGTGACTGTTGGCTCGCTCGAACCAGCGCTTGCGCAGCTTCAGGCGATAAAGTCATCTTGCCCTCCTTAGCCGCCCTAATCGCGGCTGCCAACTCGCGAGCGCTCACATTTTTCATGAGGTAACCGATCGCGCCAGCTTTTAAGGCATTTTGAACCAATTCGTCCTCTTGAAAACTGGTAAGGGCTATGATTTGAATTTTTGGATTTTGTTTCTTGATTTCAGCAGTTGCCGCAACACCATCCATCACTGGCATCATTAGATCCATCAGGATCACTTCAGGTTGGAATTTTGCAGCGCGACTCACGGCCTGTTCGCCATTTTCAGCCTCTCCTACCAATTCAAAATCAGGATTCACACTTAGGAAAGCGCTTAAACCAGAGCGTACAACAGAATGATCGTCAACCAGCATTATTTTAATTTTGTCTTCCATGGTCTCTCCTGTATCGAATTATGGCCAAATAACGGAAATCTGAGTCCCCTCTCCGGGTTCACTGTATACTTTAAAAGTTGCACCAATTGCTTCAGAGCGTTCACGCATGATCTTTAGTCCCAAATGATCTGCGGTTACAGTGGAAGGATCAAAACCAACTCCGTTGTCTTCAATGGTCAATCTGACGGTTTCACCAAGGCGCAGCGTTACGACAGCCTGATCTGCTTTTGCATGTTTCACGACATTGTTCAGGGCTTCTTGGGCCAAACGGTACAAACTAACTTGTATATCTGCAGGAAGTTTTCGTTCACCTTCAGTATTAAGTTGGATATTCATTCTTGAACGACCAATTAGAGCTTCGGTTAATTGCCTTAAAAGAGTAGGCAACGGCACCTCAACCAATGCATTTGGCCGCAATTCTACCAATAATGTACGCATTTCTGCCAGAGCACCTCTGGTCAATAGCCTGATCTCTTCAAGTCGCCGTTTACCTTCCTGGTGGTTCATTTCCCAAATTTCTGGAAGTACATCCGCAATCAGGGTCGTTGAAAAAAGAGTTTGTGTCACAGCATCATGCAGATCACGCGCCAATCGTGTTCGTTCAGCCGTAACTGCATCTTGAGCAGCTTTTTCACGCAGTAACTCGTTAGCTTTATTTAATTCATTCGTTCGTTCTGTAATCCGTTGCTCGAGTTTTTGACGATGCTCTTCTTCTTGTGCAGCAAGATGTTCTGATGCTCTTTTTTGGGCATCAATATCTTCAATTATTCCCACCATGTATTTTGGATTTCCACTTTCATCATGAACCATGCTGTTTGAAATTTTTATCCAAAACACCTCACCATTTTTTCGAACATATCGTCGTTCAGAAACATAATGGGTAATTTCACCAGAAACCATTTGAGCATACTGGTCGGCTACTTTGTCATAATCCTCATAATAAGTAGCAATTTTTGGGGCTTGCCCTATTAATTCTTCATGTGTATACCCTAACATGGCACACAATGCGGGATTTACGTCAATTATTTTCCCGTCAAGTGAAGTCATACCCATACCAACTGCGGAATTTTCAAAAATCGCTTTGAAACGAGCCTCTGATTCGCGCAATTCTTCTACTGAACGCTTTTGTTTATCAATATCATTAACCACTCCTATGAAATACAGGGGAGTACCAACGACATCGCGCACAACGCTAATTGAAACTTGAGCCCAGTAAATTTCTCCGCTCTTTCGTACATAACGTCTCTCAACAAAATAACGGTCAATCTTTCCTTCTATCAAATCTGCGAATAAACGGGTGGCTTCAGGAAAATCATCTGGATGGGTAACAAGCGCTGGAGTTTGGCCAATTAGTTCATCTAGCGAATACTCTGATTGTTTGCAAATTGCTGTATTCGCATCAATAATTTTCCTATCCAAGCCCAATAGAATCATGCCAACTGGTGAGTTTTCAAACATGACACGAAAGCGGGCTTCAGATTCTCGCAGCTCTTTTTCAACCTTGTTTTGTTCGTCAACTACTTCTTGTAACCGTGTATTTTGATTTCGAATGGATTGAAATCTGTATTGAAGAGCAAGGTAAATAATCACCCCAACAATTATTATCATCCAAAATCTAAATTGCCAAGTTTTCCATACCGGCGGAATAACTTTTAGCTTGAATGACACACCCTCATCATACCAAACCCCTTTACTATTTGCCGCTTTCACCCTAAATGTATAATCACCCCCCGGAAGGTTGGTGTAATTTGCGTAATTACGGGTGCCAGGTTCAGACCAATCTTTATCAAAACCCTCTAACATATATGAATACAGATTGTGTTTGGGAGATTGATAATCAAAAGCAGAAAAATCAAATGAAATGAAGTTCTGGTCATAATCCAATTGAATGGGTGTTGAACCCGAAGGATCAAACGGCTGAGGCTTGTTAAAGATCGAAAAATTGGTAATTGCGAGTTCTGGCGGGTTTACATCCTGTGCAATCCTAAGCGGATCGAACTTACTGAATCCACCGACTCCACCAACATAAAATATGCCGTCACGATCTTGCATATATGCGTTCGAGTTGTATTCGTTGCTTTGCAGCCCGTCAGATTTATCATAGACCTGAAACACTTCTTTTTCTGGATCAAATTTAGCAAGACCATTATTCGTCATCAGCCACAGATCGTTTTGCCGATCCATCAATAATCCAAGAATGGTTGAATTACGTAAGCCATCTTTGGTTGTGTAAACCTTAAATTGGTCTTTGTTTAGATCATAACGATTTAAGCCGTTTTCAGTTGCCAGCCAAACAATACCGCCAGGAGATTGCACAATTGACCAAACGCCATTGCTGCTGAGAGAGTTCGGATCATCGGGAGTATTGGTCATCGTTGAAAATTCAGCCAGGGCAGGATCCAAATTGGAAGACTTTGAAAGATCAAGACGCAATAGTCCAGCTCCCCAGGTTCCAACCCAAAGTTCATTTCCAATTGAGGCAAAACTTACCGCTGGCGCCGGCATTTGATAATTTACAAAGGTTTTAGTTTCACGATCAAATCTTGCAAGTCCTGAGAAACTGCCAACCCATAATCTTCCAGCTGCATCCATATACAATGTTGAGACCTGGTTATCTGCCAGACTACTTGAATCGCCTGGAATATTCGCATAATGTGTAAATACTTTTGTTTTTGGATCAAAATGGTCCAACCCGTTACCCAGCGTTCCAACCCATAGAGTGCCGTCAGGGTCTGCATATAAAGAAGAAACCAGATCACTTGAGACGCTGTCTGGGTCTGAAGGATCATTTCGGTATTGAATAAATGTGCCCAATTGTGGATTGAAGCGTGTCAAACCGAATTCCCAAATCCCAACCCAAATTGATCCGTCAGTGGTTTGGGCAAATGAACCCACATGATCGCCAGGTAAACTCGATGGATTTGAAGGATTATTGATATAGGTATTAAATTGGAGTGTATCAAGATTTAATTTGTTGATTCCCGCACCAAGCGTTCCAATCCAGATCACGCCAGAACGATCTTCATATATTGAAAAAGCGCTGTTCGTTGAAAGGCTTTCAGGGTCTGCAGGGTCATGTCTGATGTTTATGAATTGACCGCTAGAAGAAAGCCTCCAGAGTCCACCAGACCAGCTGGTTGCCCATAAAGTTCCGTTATGATCAATGATCAGATCGGTAACATTACTGTCAGTCAGCTGGGTATTTAAGTTGTCACCACTCATATAATGACTGCATTTATTGGTTTTTGGGTTGTAATGATCCAGTCCGCCTCCGGCTACACCATAACCACCATATGCAATCCAAAGGCTGCCGTCTTTAGCAGTCACGATATCTGCAACATTTGCAGATGCCAGACAGTCACCAGATTGTTCCATGCGTTGAGATTTTCCTGTACTTGGATCGAACAAATTCAATCCGGCCCCGGCAATATTGAATCCTCCTGTACCGACCCAAAGCTTTCCATCGCCTGCAGGCACAATGACTGAAATCACATCACTGCTCAAACTGTCATTGTCAGTGGGAGAATTGCGATAATGAACAATTTCACCAGTTGAAGGATCAAGCTTATCCAGTCCAGCTGTCGTTCCAACCCAGACGATCCCATTTTCATCCCGATAAACGTCAGGAACAATAGAAGCACTGATACTTTTATCATCAGAGGCGTCAAACGGATATTTTGCAAATTCGTTTTTTATGGGGTCATAACGATTTAATCCCCCACCCCAGGTGCCGATCCAAATATAGCCTTCCTGGTCCTGGAAAAGCGAGATGATCGCATTGGAACTCAGGCTGTTCTCATTTTCGGCATCATGCTTATACTCAACAATTTTATATCCGTCATAACGGTCAAGGCCATCTTGAGTACCAAACCACATATAGCCCTGCTGATCTTGAAGGAAAACAAGACCAGCGTTTTGAGAAAGACCATCGTCAATGGTTAGGTGTTCAAACCGGACGTGCGAACCAGGCGCGAAATCTCCTCCTGAATTTTGGGCTGCAACAGGTTTTGTGGATAACAAAAAGAGCAAACTTGATAATAGGAGTAGAATTCGACGCATTTTTTCTCCGAATTATTCTTTTATTTCAATTCGATTTCCATCTGGGTCGAGAACAATGCTTTCGTAATAACCATCACCTGTGACTCGAGGTAGATCAATGACGAGACACCCTTTTGATCTTAAGCGGTCTGTCACCTTTTCCACTTCAGATTGAGACCCAACCGAAAAAGCAAGGTGCGAATAACCCGTCACCCGTGAAGTTAAAGTGTGAAAATTTTTTACGACATCAGGCGCCTGCATCAATTCGAGTTGAATCCCGTTTGGAAAAGATAAACGATAAGATTCATATTGTGTTTTCGGATTGATGAATTTTTGATAAACTGTTGCAGAAAAATTTTCCACATAGAATGATTTTAACTTATCCAATTGTTTTGTCCAAATCGCAATATGATCAATTTTCATTCCGACCTCTAAAAACAAATGACCCATACTGCCAACCTGGGTCATTTGACCAACAACAATTTAACTTACCATTTTTTTATCCAGGGCTCGCAAAGCTCATATTCGGTAAACCCGAGTGAAGCATACAACGCTCCTGCTTCATCAGAAAAGGACCCTACAGTACCAAGGGTCGCACCAAGCGATTTGACTCGTCGCAGCCCTTCAGCAATCAACGCTTTAGCCAGGCCTTTACGTTGGTGATCAGGATGAGTTCCAACCGGGTCAAGCGTTGCGGTTTGAGTTCCTTCGTCATACCACACTGTCACAAAAGCCGCGTGTTCTCCATTGGGTGCCACCGCTACCAGATCCAGGTCAGAGCGATAAATTGGAGAGCGTTGAACATTTTTATACCATTCCCAACCATAATAGTTTTCATCCGGCTCATCAGAATGGAACGCTTTCCAGGAAACCCACGCCCGAGGAGGCAAATCATCATCCGCATCAATTGTTTTTAAGGAGTATCCCGCAGGCAATTGGATCTCAGGAATTGGCCGAGTTAAATCACAATGACGTTGATACTCAGGGCAATCCTGTTTTACATAGGAACGACGGCTTAATACATCCTGTCGCTGGTGATCGTTTTGATTGGTCCAAATTACCAATTCCTGGCAACCATCACACTTAGTGGTTGCAAATTGCGTTTCAGCAATTGAGATCATCTCGATCTCAAGCTCTCTGGTCTTATATTCTGGATGAATTTGTAAAAATGCAGAACCCGCTCCCTCAGGGTTAAGAACAGCGATAATTTTACCGTCTTCATTCTCCCAAACAAAAACTGCAGCACCCAGGTTGAAATGAGAAATATTCTCGTTGATATGCCAACGCCAATACTCCCAACGATTTAGCGTCCAGCTAATTTCACGGCGACCATTAAGGAGGAATATTTCTTGCAGGAATTCACGAATCCTTTGGTTATCGAGGTCTTCCTGATATTTTCGCATACATAGTTTCATAGTTCACCTATCATACCCATTCCAAGCACAAATTACCCCATCCGTAAGGGGAGTCGCGACCTGGCCACTTGACCAGGTTAAAAGTTGTAAGATTGAAGGAAAACCCGGCAATAAACCTTTTGATAATTGAAAGGCTACTAATAAACAGGTCCAGCCGGGTTTTCCGTAAAAGCAAATGGAAAAGGATGTGAACATCAGAGAGAAAACCATTTGCTTATTAATTCAATATTACTCAACCCAATAGAAAAACTCCCCCTTCAACGGGAGAGTCTTTCACTGGCCAACTGGATAGTAAGTTGTAATATTTCCAGCAAATTAATTCGCAGAGACCTGAACCGAGATCTCATGTAAAACTTCACGCATTTTTTCCGGTTCTTCAAAAATGGGGCTGTGAGCCGAGTATTCAAAGGTATAGAACCCTTTGATAGGAGCGGTCAGGTTTGAATAATAATCATTGGCCAAATAGTATGAACAGGTGTAATCGTATTTGCCTTCCAAAAAATAGACGGGAAGTTCAAACTCGGTAAACTGTTTTGTCAGGTCGGTGGCAATCATTTCGTTCCATATCACTGCATGTGAGAAAAACTTACCCCGCCAAAGGTTGATCTTCTCCCGCAGCGTGTACTCGGAGAATTTCCATGAAGGCAGGAAAACTCCGGTGATTACAGAATCCATATCACGGGTTGACCCCACCCCAAGACGATGCATGGCCTCGTCGCGGATTTTCTCATACACAGGCGGAAGCGGCACGCTCAATGTGACCGGATTTTCTTCAAGTAAACGCACCATGCGTGAATCACCAAGTTCTGAATATTTTTTCAGCATGTACTCATATGCCAGCTTTTCAGATTTCACCTGATACGTCATCTGTCCCATTCCCAGATAGGCGTAAAACATTTCAGGAGCACGCTTTGCAACCTGTATACCGATGAAACTTCCGCCTGAATGGCCCATCAGATAGATTTTCTCTTTACCGAAACGATCACGCAGATAATTTGTAACCGCAATCGTGTCGAGTATGGATTGCTCGATGGTGAGCGTTTCTTTTGAAATATTTGGAGAATATGAGAGACCGGCGCCCCTTCGATCCCACCAGACCACGGTAAAATCGTTTTCCAATCCGGTGGGATATTGTTGAGTCAGAAAGTACTCCGGCATCCCAGGCCCTCCATGTAAAAACAAGAGCACAGGATTGTTGATATCCTTGCTCTTAATAAACATTCCCTGAGTCGTTCCATTGACCGTTATAAAGGTTTTTTCAGAAAGGCTGTTCGCCATAACTTCTCCGTTTTCATCCAAGAATGGTTCAGTGTTTCCCGGGCTCCATACAAGCAAAAGGCTTGTCAAGCTGATGATACCGATAAGAATAATGGATAAGAAACAAATTACGATTTTTCGAGCCCATCTCGGGCCTGCTGATCGTTTTAATTTTTGAGTGGTTTTCATCAAATTGCTCATGGGATGTTAATAATTCCTTTCAAGACGTTATGATCGAGTGGCTGGCATTGCGATCATCATTGATTGTTTGCGTTATTGTGCTTTTGCATCCATGACAGCCTGCTGGATATAAGACACGCTTGTATGGATGATGCTGATTTCGGGGTTTGCTACAATTAGTGCTTTTGAAAAAACCTGAGTGGATAAAACAGCAATTATCGCCACGGCGCAAACCCCTGCCAATGAAATTGCAGTTCCCCTGGCGATCGGTTTGATTCGAAAGAAGATGACCAATAATCCCAGGTCAGCAGCAGCCAGCGGCAGCCAGATGTTTGCCGGAACAACTGTCTCTTTTGGCAATAAGAAAACGGGAATACAAAGCGCCACTGTTAATAAGAAGGCAACAAATCGTCCAAGAATGATTACAAGTTTTTTGACCATAAGAATAACCTCCATCAAATAATTTCTATCTTGATGATAGAACATATTAAACAAAAACTCCCCCATCGGTAGGGGAGTTTTATCCTGGTCATGTGGATAGGTTCAGGGTTGAGTTTGAGCCAGCACATCATCCACCAAGACCTCCACAAAACGGTCAGCTTCAGACACCCAGGGATTATGTCCGGAGTGCTCAAACCAGATGATTTCTTTGTAAGGCGCATCAAGTATTTCATAATATTGTTCAACAAACTCGGTGGGGGCGTTGATGTCATGACGGCCGATCAAGAAATAAACCGGAACATCCAGCTTAGTGGCTTGTTTTCTGAAATCCACATCCCAAAGCTGGGGATACACCACATCCATGGTTTCAATTACACCCCTAAACCAGCTTACCTTGTCGTACAGCCCATACTCCGGTGCTGCCAGATCGCGAAAAGTATTTCCATTATCCTGGGCAATCTCGGGGTTGGCATTCATATATTTGTAAGTGTCCAATAAAAAGGCAGCTTCCTTCCAGGACATACCCTTTCCATAATAGGGGGGAGGTCCCTGCTTTGTGAGTTGATCAACTTTTTTAGTGTCTCCCCGCTCTTTTGCCAGTTTAATAGCCAGGTTATAGTCGTTAATATCCGTTTCAAGAAAAGCAATCATTTGCCCGGTTCCTATGAATGCGTAGAAATCTTCTGGATAGCGTTGAACAAGCATAATGCCGAGCGCGGACCCCCACGACTCACCCAACACATAGACTTTGTCCTGGTCAAACCGCTTTTCCAATTGCATCACCAATGAATGAGCATCCTCGATGTAACGATCAACCGTGATCGTGGAACGCTTAACAGAATCAAAGGATTTTCCTGCCCCTGGTTGTTCCCAATTGACTACGACAAAATGATCTTCCAATTCTGCAAGATTGTAACGTTCAGTTGACATCTGGCTTCCCCCAGGTCCGCCAGCCAGGAAGAGTAATATGGGTTTTGTTGAATCTTTTCCACGAATTGAAATCCACTGCTGGCTTCCATTCAGCTCAATTTTTTCAAGAACAGCAATACTACCCGGAATAACTTTTCCATCGATGCCTGTTATTGGAGGGGTCATCGCAAAAGACTGGGAAGCGTAAACTGCAATAAACGCAACAAGAAGACTCCCCACAATAGAGATGAATATAGCCCGTTCTGCAGGCTTAATCACAAAGAAAAGAACCATCAATCCAATATCGACCGTTGCCAAAAGTATCCAAACAATTACAGGAACAGCCGTTGCGCCGGGGAGCAAAACAATTGGAACACACAGAATGATAAAAACAATAAAGGCTAAAAATCGGCCCAAAAATCTAAAAAATGCTTTCATAAGTTGTAAAATCCTTTCAAATAATCTTCAATTTAAAATTAATTCGTATGCCAATAAACAGAAAAGGTACTAAACATAAAAACCAATATGGATTTTCATAATTTCATGCATTTGTGAGATTATCAGAATCTCTTTTTCGAAACCTGGTTAGGGCAACGAACGCTAAAACGATGCCAAAAATACTAATTAGAACAAAAAAGATAGAGGTTATTGGATCAATTTCAACTCCTTCTCTCATTTGGTTGATAACCATTGCAACTAGCGCCGTCCCCATGGTTAATATTTTGAGCAGTACAACGATGGCAAGTGTAAACCCCCAGGGTCGGTTCTTTAACAACAGGACGGCTGTGATGATGCTTGTTGGCACGATAACACCTAGATCAAGTGATTGGATGACCATGGTGATGGCAGACTCCAATCCGGCGGGAGGTTTTCCATTAATCATGGGGGGCACTACCAAACCCAACCACGCCATACTCAAGAAAGCGCCAACGATCAAGAAATAGATGGCTATCACACGACGCGGGAATTGCTTTGTGACACTCTCTGCAACTTCCACAGGGTTCAGACCCGAGAGCGCCAGAATAAACCCAAAAAGGCTTAATGAAAACAAGGCGACGTAGATCAAAAAGAATGGATTAAAGGCTGTCAGGAATGACATTGATGCGTAAGTATAAAGGAAATAGCCAAGCCCGCCTGTCAGCAGCAATCTTCCGCGTAAAGAGCCTTTTTTGGTTAGAACGACTCCGGCAACCAATAATGGAATTCCAAGGAAAATTGTTACAACGTCCTGAGCAATTTCTTGTGAGGACGAGTTGACGGTATCAAATGCATACAGCCCATGGCCCCGGATGTCCACCGATTCGCCGCGTAAAGTTTGAAATGAATATGAAGCACCTTCACCCTGCCAAAAAACACCGACAGCTGCCGCAATTAATGCCAGGGGGATGATGATCAAAGCCAAACGAATTATGATCGAATTATTTTTCATTGATACTCCAAATATACCTAACGGGTCTTGATCATCAATTGTTCACGATTGAATTTTTTGCTTGCCAACCATAACAAAACAGCCAATAAGATCCAAAACACCAAACCAAGGATCAGCACCAGCCCAACGGTGAAATACATGACACCGCCAATTTGACCGTAAACGAGCGCAAGCACGGGTAAAACCACCATTCCACCTGTTTGATAAGCATCTTGAAAGCCCTGTGCTTTTGCTGAAGCAAAAACCATGATCACCAAACTCAAGCCAGCAGTGGCAGGTGCAACCCAAAACACGAGGGCGATCCACATCAGATTTGGAAGAAGAATCTCTTTCATTGAGATCCAGCCTGATAGATCAACCATGGCGGTATAGAGAATAAAACTAATTACACTGATCACAATGGAAGCTAGCCAGGGTCCCAGTATTTTTGCAACGAACAGTTCCTTGTCGCTGGTTGGCGTATAGAGCAGCGCTTCCATGGTTTTTCGTTCTTTTTCCCCTGCAAAACTATCGGCAGCCAAAACCGATGCCACCATCAACGGAAGGATGAGAAACATAGGGGCAAATCCATACACCAGGATAAAAATGACCATTTGTTCAGTTGCAGGATGTCCAGCCAACTGGTTCTGCATCGCAACCGGCATGTTGGCCAATAAACTTGCAATCTGTGATTCCATGGATTGGACGTTCCCCATGGAATTGGCAGCCAATGCAGGAACAAAGGTCAAAACCCAGGGTATAACCACAAACAAAATTACCGGAACCACGATGACAGGGATCAACACACCCTTGTTTTGAACAGCAACTTTGAGATCTTTCAACATGACAGCAAGTAATGTTCGTTTATTCATTTTGATTCTCCATTCAATGCAAAGTACACTTCTTCAAGATTTACCTCTTGCGGATTCATCCTGTAAATCGAAATATCCTTTTTAGTCAAAAGCGACATGATTTCAGGAATAGCATCTCTGCCAGAAACCGTCACCAGCAACATTTCTTTTTCCACTTCAGGAGCACTTAACACCAAGCGCGGATTTTCTTTTAGAATCTGGATGGTCTTTTCAATTTGGTTTGGACCGACTTCCAACTCAACGTTTTGCCTTTTAATAAACTGGCGGGTAAGTTCGGCTGGAGTGCCAAGTGCCTTGAGCTGGCCGTGCTGCATGACAGCCACACGGTCACACAGTTTTTGGGCTTCCACCAGGTTGTGTGTGCACAAAAATACTGTGCAGCCATCCCGCCTGGTCAAGCGTTCGATCAAGTCATTGACATGCCGGGCGGCCACAGGATCAAGGCTCGAAGTAGGTTCGTCAAGAAACAAGACCTTCGGTTTATGGAGTAATGCTCTGGCAAGTGCAAGACTTTGTTTCATACCTTTACTATAAGTTCCGACCTTGTCTTTGGCTCGATCGTCCAGGCCAAATTCTGAAAGCAAAGCCATAATACGGTACTTTACAGACTCCCTCGGAACGGCGTACAAATCAGCATAATAAGAAAGAAGTTCGTACCCACTTAATCTTTCATCCAGTGAAGGTGTTTCGGTGAGAACACCCGTTTGGGATCGCAGAGCAGGTCCTTCGGTTTGAGGATTGATGCCTAATACGCGGGAAGTGCCGGATGTTGGTGAATAAATACCGTTTAATAGACGTACGGTGGTTGTCTTGCCGGCGCCATTGTGGCCTAAAAAGCCGAAGATCTCTCCCGCATTCACTTGAAGCGAAAGATCATCAACCGCTTTATTTTCGCCAAAAGTTCGGGTCAGATTTGTGATTTCAATGATTGGATTACTCATGTTATTGTATTCTCCTGAAATAATAGTAAATCCTGGCCTCAAAAATTATCCCCTCCGCAAGGGTAGTCTTTCACTGGCCATATGGACAGGTCTCTTCTAAAAAAAATATCATTCGATATATATAATGAACCCTATTCATTTCTGGAAACAAACTCTAAATTTTCTGATTGAACACCCATCTTCTCCAACTCTTCTTTGGAGAAGAAAATATCCAATGAACTGCACCAAAACAAAATTAGCAGCATGATTACAATTGCAATTGTCCGAGCGATCATATTGTCCTCCTCAATAATCCTTATGCTATGATCATACGACCGACACATCAAAAACTCCCCGGCCCTCCGGGGAGTTCTACACTGGCCAACTGGACAGTTTTACTTTTTTCTCGATATCCGACTTGTTACCAGAAGATATATAAGTGAGAATTCAAGCAAGAGCTGCGGAATCTTGGTAACCAAACCGCCCGTTGAAAACACAACTTCGGGACGGGCCTGATACATATTGAAAAAGAAGAACACCACCAGCGCATTAATAATTATGCCGACAATCCACAACCATTTACGCCGTGTAAGGATGAGCAAACCACCCAGTAAATAACACCCCGCAGCAACAAAAATGATTACTCCGCCCTCTGTTGAAGGGTCTGACAATCCAATCGGCAGCAATTGTAAAGCGATCAGCACATATGCAATGGATGTAAAACATGCCAGAGAAAATGCAAGCCAGACCAGATTATTCTTCGTGTTCAAATTAATTTCCATTTCGAACTCCTATTGTTTTTTTCATAACCAAGGCCGTTTTTATAAATCCCTGGATATAGTCTGGAATAGTTCCCACAAGCATGAGGACAAACACATCAGGCAATACGGTTGGTAAATAAGCGAGGTTGATGAGCAAATTAAACCGATTGCCATAAAAACTTCTTACGCCCAAAAAGACAGCCAACAGGATACATGACGGAATAATGAAACTGATGGCAACATCAAAAAAGAGCCTTGCTCGCGAGAAATTTGTTGTTCTTCCAGACCATTTACGTAGAGCAATGAAATTGGTTGTATGTATCACGACAAGGGCAAGAACAAGGAGACCAAGGATCCAGCCCAACCATTTTACCGACCAACCCTGATCCAAACTGGGTGGGTTTGAACCCATAACTACAGCTTCAACTGCAGATGTCAATTGACGTGCAGAAACAAAATGGTCCACCTGATGACCTTCATTGGTAAGCAACACAAATCCTTTGTTGATAGCTGGATACAAATTCACTTCAGTCCGGAATGTTTCGTTGGCACCCCCATGAAAGATCTTGGTTCCGTAATCAACGATGGTCCATCCCATACCATAGGAGCCAATTCCTGGAGTCAGGATCTTCTTCATCATTTCAGCGGAAACAAGACCCGCACCATTATCTTCAAATGCCATGGCATATCGCGCCATATCTTCAGCCGTCGAAATGATATATCCCTGACCCACGGCGTAAAGAGGAACAGCTTGCTTCATCGGAATGGCGAACCCGAACATTCTGGAATAGCCCTGCGCTAAATTTGTGGCTGAATCTGGTCTGGCAGTTGTGGATTTCATCCCGAGAGGAGTCAGAATATTCTCCTCAAGATAATCCGCGTAGGATTGATTGCTGGTTAGTTCAACAATATAGGCCAAAATACTATATCCGAGATTGAAATATTGATGTTTTGTGCCTACGGGAGCAGTCAAATCAGCATTCTCCAACGACCTTACCGCCTCTTCAAGCGATGCATCATTTGGAAGTAACCCCTTCAGTCCTGAATCAGATAATCCACTCGTGTGATGTAGCAAGTGATTGATGGTAATCTCACGCGAGGCGTTTTCATCTGCAACCCTGAACCACGGGATATAGTTTTGAACAGGAGCGTTCAGATCCACCATTCCCCGCTCCGCGAGTTGCGCGATCGCCAGTGCAGTAAATGACTTGCTTTGAGACCCGATAAACATCTGTGTTTGCGCTGTCATCGGCTGCCCATTTCCTGCTGTCCCATACCCTTTAAGGTAAGTGATCTTGCCTTCCTCAAAGACCGCCAATGCCACACCTGGAAGCCCATGCTTTTGCATTTGAGCGGTTATGACAGAATCCAATTGAGAATAATCGATGGGTGATTTGAGGTTGGCGCTGGCTGGAACCGGGGAAAACATGAAAAAGATTAAGATGACAATAATCGCGGATAAAGGGAAGATTTTTTTCATAGACAAACTCCTTCGCAACCATGATAAGTCAAGACAACAAAAAACATCCTATCCATAGGATGAGTCATTTACTGGTCAGATAGACAGGTCTCTCCAGATTGGGCGCTTTTAATCGAAAAAAAGGGACTAGTAAGTCTCTTTTACTTGTGGTCCACCAGGGGCTCGATATCATCCCTCGCACGGGGGAAGCCTGAACCTAACAAAAAGAGCCTAAAAAAGGCTCTCGTTTTGTGATCCACCAGGGGCTCGAACCCTGAACCTGCTGATTAAGAGTCAGTTGCTCTACCATTGAGCTAGTGGACCGTGGTCAAATGTTCGTCCGTTATTATAATCCAAAAGGGGCCTCTGTCAATAAGGCTTGCCGCCAGCTTAAATAATTCTAAAACACGTATCTCAAGAAAAACCCTCCGCGGATTTCATGCACGCGGAGGGTCTAAAGATTAAGGTGTGCAGGTGACCGGGATGGTCACCGCCCCAAATTCCTGGTGGTTGGGATAGTCATTATAAAACGAGATCGTCACCGGCCCAGTGATCAAGACCGGCAGGGTAAACACCGGGGTGGTTTTCGCTCCGGCTGCATCAAAGGTCAGATCCATGGTCCCAGAGTTGCCCAGCGAAGTAATGAAATAGTAGGTGATCTTGCCGGAAGTGTTGGCCGTCACGGATGCTGTTATTGCGAGGGCGCCGGGGCAAACCCCGGTATAAGCGGCTGGGGCCACGGTTATGGTGGCCGCCGTCACCGCCAGGGGTTGATCCACTTTAACTTTGACCCAGAAAGCACCATCGGCGTTGGCACCCAACCCGAAGGTTGTGCCGGTGTCAGTTTGCAGCATCCATTTCCCCTGGTAGGTCTTGGTAGTTCCTGGGGATTTCAACTTTACTGATACATCCAGACTGTTGCCGGGCAGTACGGTTTGCCCAATTGCCACGGATGCCGGTCCGCCGAGGGCATCACCGCTGACAAAAACCAGCTTGAATCCGGGCGTCCAGGTGCCGGTGCCGCCGTTGGTAATGCGCCATGTCTTGGTAAATTCGGTGTTTGGCTTGACCAGCGTATCATCCGGAAAATTGACATCAACCACCTTGCTGATGCGATAGGTGGGCGCCGGTGTGAAGGTGATGGTTGGCTGGGTTGTAGCGGTCGCGGTTAGGGTTGGGCTGGGCTGTTCTGCGCCGGGGGTATTTGTAGAAAGTTGAGGAATCGACGGCGTTTCGTTAACCGATATTTGAGTCTGAAGCACCGCAACTGTCTGCGCCACGCTTGTCTGTTGGATGGTAATATCCGAGGCGGCCGAGTTACCGGAAGGTAAATTACAAGCCGACAACCCAAGACAAATGGCCAAAACCAGCCATGTGTTCAAATTTTTGATCGGTTTTTTCATTTTTTCTCCCAACAATTGCATAAGGAATTATCCAGTTTTAAGACATGTGCAATATGTAAGCTATAAAATTGAATATACCAAATTTGATAACCACAGACAAGGCATATCAACTTGTATACAATCAATAATCAGGTTTATTAGAAAGTTATAATCAACGCCACCTAATAGGCAGTATCTATATCACTATTTGTTAAAATTTAAAACTGTTGGATGGTCTTTTTGAAGAAAAAGGTTCCGATGGTTGCCAATAAAATCACACCTGCGCTGATCACGACGGTGGCGGGTTCACCAAAAGCAGTCGCCAATCCACCTGCTACCAGGGCTCCGATTGGCATGCTGCCAAAGAACACCATAGTGTAGACGCTCATCACCCTGCCGCGCATGTGATCTGACACATAAGACTGGATCAAGGCATTGCTGATGTTAAGAACCGACATCAAACACCAGCCCAAAAGCACCAGCAGCAGAATCGAGCCCGGAATCCAACGCATAAAGGCAAACGCAAACAAAGCCACAGGCATTAAATACCACCCCATCTGCCAAATCTTATTTCGCAGCAGATGTGAGCTGATGTAGGCGATCATTAATGCCCCCAAAAGGGAACCTGCTCCACGAGCAGTGAGCAGCAGACCATTCAATTTAACGTCGCCGCCAAGAACTTTAACTGACCAGGCGGGCATTAAGGTCATTAAACTAAAACCAAAGATCGAAAGGACGGCCACATAACCCAGGAGAAGACGGATGCGCGGTTCACTGATTACAAATTTAAGCCCTTCAGCCATGTTTTTAAGGGGTGAACCTTTTTGAGGTTGAACAACTCTTGGCGGTAATTTCATCAACAGCAAAGCCGCAATCACTGCAATAAAACTGATCGCGTTTACTGTAAAACACCAGGCCGGTCCAAGCCAGGCATAAACCAGGCCAGCTGTGGCAGGGCCAACAATGGCGCCAAGGTTAAAGATAGTGCTGTTCAAAGCAATGGCATTGGAAAGGTTTTCACGATCCACCATATCCACCACAAAAGCCTGGCGGGCAGGCGCATCAAAGGCATTCGCCACCCCCAGCAAGAAAGCCAGCACCACAATGTGCCATGGCTGGATCAAATTGGTGAAGGCTAGAAAAGCCAGAACGCCGGCAAGCACCATCATAGCAGATTGAGCGATTACGATGACTTTTCGTTTTGAGAAGCGGTCGGCTGCCAACCCGCCGATCAAGGTGAAAAAGATGGTGGGAATGCCATTGGCAAAGCCCACAATTGCCAGATAGGCTGCAGAATGGGTCAGCTCATAAACGAGGAAATTTAGCGCCGTGGATTGCATCCAGGTGCCAACCAGCGAAACCACCTGTCCGATGAACCACAAGCGAAAATTGGGTGACTTCAATGAAGTAAAAGTTTTGCCGATGTTTAATGATTTCATATATGTATGATTCCTGTTATACCACACGTTCAATTTATACTGCTTTTAACTGGATCAACAACGCATCCCCCTTTCTTGACCATTACGGTACAAGATGTTATGATTTTTTTCGAGGTAAAGAATGACAGACAAACCGAATATCCCTTCCGAATCATTACCGGAAGATGAACTGCAGCTCCAGGATCCCGCAGAGCAGAGCGAAATAAAAAAAACGATATCTCTAGACCAGGTATGGAATAAAATCCTGCATTTTGGTTTAGGAGAACCAACTGTGCGTATCGGAACCGCGGTGGCATCCCTTATTTTGATTGCCCTGGTTGTTTGGGTTATGAGTAAATTCTTTTTAAAGGCTGAGAAAAGCAGTGCACTCCCAACTGCACCCTTGAGCTCCCTCGCAACCACCCCCATTGTTCCCATGAATGAAAGTTTGAACCCGGTACTTGCGAGCAGTTTCAGTGTCTTCCGCCTGGCTCAACTGCATACCAATCTTCCACCCAAGCCGCGTTCCACTGTTACAGAATATACGATTGTCGAAGGGGATACCCTGTTCGGCCTTGCAGAAAAATTTGGATTAAAAGCCGAGTCTTTATTGTGGTGCAACAAACATATTCTTGGTGATGACCCGCATAATATTTATCCCGGCGTCACGATCTTGATTCCACCGTTTGACGGCGCTATTTACGAATGGGCCGAAGGCAGTGGTTTGAATGGTGTGGCCAAGTTCTATCATGTTTCTCCTGACGCAATAGTGGATTGGCCGGGCAATAAGTTGGATCGCGCCACCTTAGGTGATTTTGCGCTTCCCAACATACCGGTTGGAAAACTGCTTTTCATTCCGCATGGTTATGGCGAATTCACCGATTGGCTTGAACAATACACCCGTGAGAAACCGGCAACATCATCCATCACCGGCAGCGCCTGCGGAACAATCACCTCAGGGTATATCGGCAGCGGAACTTTCATTTGGCCGTCATCTGAAACCTGGCTTTCTGGCTATGATTTTTCACCTTCCACCAACCACCGGGGCATTGACATTGCTGGCGCCATTGGCAACCCTGTCTATTCTGTGGATGACGGAGTGGTAGTCTATTCCAACTGGAACACCATGGGCTACGGCAACCTGATCGTGGTTGACCACGGCAACGGCTGGCAGTCTGTTTATGCCCATCTCGACAGTTTCTTGAAATACTGCGGTGACAATGTCAGCCAGGGCGAACAAATTGCCACCCTGGGTAACACCGGCAATTCCTCCGGTCCGCATTTGCATTTTGAACTTAGAAGTGAAACTTACGGTGCTGTCAATCCGCATGATTTTCTGCAATAGACCTGATCATTACCAAAAAACAGCCTTTTGGCTGTTTTTTGTTTTAAGGCCTGCAGACTTGTATAATAGAGATGCATATGACAACCATTAATCCGATCCGCCCATCACCCATTGCAGGTTCCTGGTATTCTTCAAATGCAGCTAAACTGCACAAAGAAATTGAAGGTTATCTCGAGGCCGCCAGGATTCCTGACCTCAATGGTCAATTGGTTGGGCTGATTGCCCCTCATGCCGGTTATTTCTATTCCGGTCCGACTGCGGGATATGCCTATCGAGCGGTCAGGGGCAAGGCCTTTGAAGTGTGTGTGGTGGTTTCTCCGTTGCACGATTTTCTGCCCTATCCATTACTAACCAGCGCGCATGATGTCTACGCCACCCCATTGGGCAAAATTGAAGTGGATCATGCTTTGTTGTCAGACTTCAATAAACGCCTGAAAGATTCAGGGATGCCACCTGCTCAACCCATCGCCAATGACCGGGAACACTCGCTTGAAATTCAACTTCCTTTTTTACAAACCGCATTAACTTACCCCTTTCGGCTGCTGCCTTTAATGGTGCGCTCTTCTGAACCTGATTTCCTCAGCAAAACGGCTGACATCCTGGCTGAATTACTCCGAGGAAAAAAAGTGCTGCTGGTGGCCAGCACGGACCTATCACACTTCTATGATGAATCCACGGCCACCGCATTTGACAAGGTGATGCTCAACCACATGACCAGTTTTTCGCCAGATGGCGTCTTGCAGGCCGAAGCGGACCAGAAAGGGTTTGCCTGCGGATCTGGAGCTGTAGCCCTAGTATTGTGGACGGCCAAAGCGCTGGGAGCCAACCAGGTTACACTGCTCGATCACAGCACTTCTGCAAAGGCGTCCAAAGACACCTCCAGCGTGGTGGGTTACGGCGCATTGGCCATCACCCGGCAAGAGGCTGTTTGAGCGCTTCGCGTTATGCCCGTGTTGCCGTAAACATTCCACAGCTCACCGGGTTGTTTGACTATGCCATTCCTGAAGAATGGCAAGCCCAGGTCAAACCTGGCTCACTGGTGACCATCCCGTTTGGCAGACAACTTACACAAGGGATCGTGGTTTTACTGACAGAAGACCCTGCAGTGCCGAACCCCAAAGCGCTGGACTCATTGCTTGAAAAAGAAGCAGTGGTCACACCGCAGCAGATCAAACTGGCACAGTGGATGTCAGAAGAGAATCTGTCTTCGCTTTCAGCCTGCCTTGACATGATGCTGCCCCCCGGTTTATCTCAACACGCTGATATTCTCGTTCATCTGGTCGAAGTGCCACAAGAGGCCGAATTGACGCCATTGCAGCGCAGGATCGTCAGTTTACTGCAATCCCGCGGAGACTTGCGGGGGAAACAGCTTGATCGTTCACTACCGCATATGGACTGGCGTAAAAGTCTGCCAGGCCTGGTCAAAAAAGGGATTGTGCTCAGCAGCCCGATCTTGAAACCTCCATCCGCGAAAGCCAAAACCGGCCGGGCGGTGAAATTCATATCCATGCCTGATAAGGATGAAGAATTACAAAGTCTTGGCAAGACCGGCAGCCCCGCGCGTGAACGCCGGCTTAAAGCTTTGCAGTTCCTGCAGAACGAAACAGGCGAGATCAAACTACCCTTCGTTTACGCAGAGACCGGCGCCACATCTGCCGACCTGGCGTTACTGGCTGAAAACGACTTTATTGAATTCTCCGAAGTTGAAATCCAGCGCGATCCGCTGGCACGGCTTAACCCGATTAGCATTAAGCCTCCCCAACTTACCGCAGAACAGGCTGTCGTGGTCGAACAGCTCAAAAGGCAACTCAACGGTACCTCACCCAGCCAACCCAACCTGCTGCAGGGCGTCACAAGTTCTGGTAAAACTGAGGTGTACCTGCACGCCGTAGAAGAAGCGCTGCGTCTTGGCAAACAGGCCGTCATTCTTGTACCTGAAATTTCACTTACCCCACAAACCGTCAACCGCTTTTTAGGGCGCTTTCCGGGCCGGGTGGGATTGATCCACTCAAAATTGTCAGACGGTGAGCGCTACGATACCTGGCGAAGAATTCGAAGTGGTGAGATAGCAGTGGTAGTGGGTGCACGCAGCGCGCTCTTTGCCCCTCTAAACAATTTAGGCTTGATCGTGATTGACGAGTGCCACGACGGTTCATATCATCAGGAAGACGTCGAACCGCGTTATCAGGCAGTCAGCACAGCCATCGCCTACGCACGATTGATCGATGCGGTGATCGTGATGGGGTCAGCCACCCCTGAAGTGGAGCAGCGCTATTTATTCAAACAAAACCGCTGGAACATTTTTGAACTTCCCAACCGCGTGCTGGCGCACCAGGCTCTTTATCCAGACGCATCTGGCACCCCGATTGCCTCGCTGCCCATGCCTGTTATTGAAGTTGTAGATATGCGTGGGGAATTGGTGGCTGGCAACCGCTCGCCGCTCAGCCGTGCGCTTCAAGCCGGAATTGCCGAGATCCTCGAAAAACGCTCACAGGCGATCTTGTTTCTCAACCGCCGCGGCAGCTCTTCATATGTATTTTGCCGGGATTGCGGCCACGTGCTGCGCTGCAGCCGCTGCAACGCCCCCATGACCTTCCATGAGAATGAATCTCTATTGATATGCCATCAATGCAATGCCAAACGCCAGATGCCGCAAAAGTGTCCGCAGTGCGGCAGCACACGCATTAAACAGTTTGGACTGGGTACTGAAAGCCTGCAAAAAATGATCGCTGAACAATTCCCAAAGGCCAGAACCTTGCGCTGGGACGCCGACACCGCCAGAAAGAAAGGCGCCCATGACCTGATCATGGAACACTTCGCCCAGGGACGGGCAGACATTCTGATCGGTACACAGATGATCGCCAAGGGGCTTGACCTACCCAACGTGACCCTGGTGGGCGTGGTGCTGGCAGATGTAAGCCTGAACCTACCTGATTTTCGCGCACCCGAACGCACCTACCAGTTGATCACCCAGGTGGCCGGCCGGGCGGGACGCAGTTCGCAGGGTGGAAAAGTAATTTTGCAAACCTTTCAACCCGAGCATTACGCCATTCAAAAAGCGGCCGCCTACGATTTTGCAGGTTTCGAAAAGACCGAGCTGCAATACCGGCAGGAAACGGGCTATCCGCCTTATGCCAGGCTGGTGAAAATCGAACTCAGTCATTACAACGCTAACCAGTTGGAGCACGCTGCCGTGGAAACCGGTGAGCGCATTAGGCATTGGCTGTTCGAAAAAGATTGGGAAGAGATCGTGATGATTGGCCCCTCGCCCTGCTTTTACCAGAGAAGTTCAGGGCGCTACCGCTGGCAGATCTTGCTGCGGGGTCAGCGGCCGGTGGAATTGATGCGTACCCATCCTCTTGCAACCTGGCAGCCTGCTGGTGTGGAAGTGGAAATCACCGTAGACCCGGTGAATTTGCTGTAATATCGTTTTTCTCCTCAACCAAATCAACTTTTCATTTAACGATAATAGCTTCGTCCGGATTCATACAATATCCAGACAAAGCTATTATCAAAAATCCCGTACAATAGAAGGAGATGAAAAGCAGACTTGTTAATACATCCTATTATTTTGATTTGAATATGGTTATGACATTACAACTTCAAAAAGAACTGAAATATCTTATCAGCCAAACCCGGTAGGGGTTCATGAGCATAATCAGGGTAAAAAACCATCGTTTTTTCGGAATTGATCTTGTTATAAGTCGCAAACTGAGAGGAAGGCGGACAAACTGTATCCATTAATCCAATCGCCCAGAGAATAGTTGATTTAATCCGAGGAGCCAGGTTTTGAATATCAATATACCCAAGTGTTTCAAAAATTTTGTTTTCTTTTTCATGGTTTGGATCGAAAAAGCGGAAATACTCACGTAATTCTAAGTACGCCAGTTCACCCTGGTCCATTTCCCAGACTCGCTTGTAGTCACTTAAGAATGGATAAAAAGGAGCTGCAAGCTTTACGCGCGGTTCCAGAGCGATACATGCAATCGTCAAAGCGCCACCCTGGCTGCCGCCAGTTGCTCCTACACGATTGGGGTCTACATCAGGCATTTCCATGACAATTTTGGCTAATTGAGCTGTATCCAGAAATATTTGACGAAAGAGAAGTTTCTCTGGTCTTCCATTCAATGCATCATCCAACCCACGGATGATCTGTCCATGGTAGGTGTTTCCAATAATATCGCTGTTGTCTTCAGACAATCCACCTTGTCCACGGCAATCAAGGGCAGCTACGGTGTACCCCTGCGCAACATAGGCAAGTTTGTCTGACCAATCACCTGCATTTCCGGTATAGCCATGGAACATTAACACAGCCGGATGGGGTTTATCGGCCCTCGCCGGTCGCAGAAGTTTTGCATGAACTCTTGCTCCGCCCACACCCGTAAAGTAAAGATGAAAACATTCAGCCCCATGAGCTTGAAAATCAGCCTGTACCAACTCAACTTGGGGATCAACTGCATTCATTTCCTTCAGAGCACGATCCCAGTACTCATCAAAATCGTTGGGCCGCGGATTTACCCCCTGATAGGTTTTTAATTTATCCAAAGGAAAATCAAACGATAACGGCATTTTTATCTCCCATCAGTTTTATTTCGATCATATCAATCATCCAGCTAGGTTATTTCAATCTTCTTACACGATTTATAAGTTAATTGTTTTATTCGTATTCGTGTTGGAATCCGTGTAGACAATTTCACCAGCCAGGTTTTTCAAGTCGACGCTTAGTTTAGCCACCTTATCATAAAGGGTCCATGAAAGGATTAAAGAAGCATCATCGCATTGTTCCACTTTAAAATCTCCGGCAAATGCAGGATAAGCGTTTCTAAACTTGATTAAATCTAGTAGGCTTTGGACAACATCACGGTTTATTTCGCGGTCAATTTCTTCCAAAGAGTAATTATGTCTATTTAGCTCCCGTCCTTCGCCAGTCTTTTTTACCGCCTCCAGATCATTGCTGCCAGCCAACAAACCAACATAATAGACCTGCGGGATGCCCGGAGTAAAGAATTGAATCGCGCGGGCAATCAAATACGCAGAGTCATTACAATCCAATAATGAATAATAGGTTCCACGTATCTGATGAACATCAAATCCATCTGGATCTTTATGAGCTTCTGAAAGAATCAGGCTAAAATTCGCACCACTTTTTTTACAATGGTCAACAACCTTACGCGCTTCATCACCATGATACAAACCATCCAGGTCAGGTTTTATAGGTACACCGTCATGGCAGTCTAGCATGGTAAATTGGTTGTGCGGCCTGACTCGTAAATAGTCTTTGAGGCTTTTGCTGTTTCTTGTAATTAATGCCTCAAGAATCGTATAGGGAAGGATGAAATCGTAAATCCAATAACCCTCTTTTGCCAATCGAAATTGGGTTTGATATTCGGCGTGAATTTCAGGCAATAATTCAATATTCAATGAACTTGCCAATTTGTTGATCCATTCCAGGAATTTGTAGATCTCTGGTTCAACAAAAAAGCATGAAGTTCCAAGTTTCTTAATTACGTATCCCACCGCATCCAGGCGGACGATCTTGACATTGTTTTCGCTGAAATTAGTCATAAAGTTTGTCAAGAGATCAATAGCGATTGGAGAGTTCATATCCATGTCGATTTGTTCTGACGGATTGGTTTTTCCAAAGGTTGTCCAAACACGTTCTAATTCACATGTCTCCTCAATTTTAAATTCAGAATACGGTTTTTCTCTTCGAAGAAAGATCTTGTCAATATCTGCTTGAACAGGCTGACTATCAGGCCAGATCTTATCCAATGTGATGAAAAGATCTGCATATTCTGACTCGCGCCCATATTTTAAAAAGTTTTGAAAATAAGATGATTGAGCAGAAATATGGTTAACCATTAAATCCAGAAGGATGGCATGGTTCTCACCGATACGCTTTATATCATCCCATGTACCAAAGGCAGGTTCGATCTCAAGATATGTAAGCGGTGCAAAACCCCGATCTCCGGATGATGGAAAGGGGGGAAGGATGTGAATCCCTCCAGTGAAGAGGCCAGAGAAGTATTTATCAAGAACAAAATTCAGGTTTTTAAGATCGCCGCCCAATGAATCTGGATAAGTAATGAGTTGGACCCGATTAGTGACCATAGATCAAGAATCCTAATCCACCCGGGTTAATTCGTACTCATCAGAGACTACGAAATCAGCGAGTTGTTTATGGCCGGCAATGATTTTATGCTCTATGGCCAATATTTGTTCAGTGAAGGGATCGTTGACTTCGTTGCCCCGATTACGCTTTTTCCTGTCTTCCAAAGTCTTTAACCAGTTTCTTTTGATAAACACTTTCTTATCAACATGTTTGAGCAGAGAGGTATATGTCCCTTCAGCAATGACCACTTTTACGCCGTCAAGGATTATTTGCTGGGTTTCAATCGTATTGGCATTGTAATCAACGATTGGTTTTTCAATTTCAGATTTACCGTTGATGGCATCCACCAAATTTTTCTCAAACCTGTCAAAGTTGACTTCAACATGTGGACCAAGCCAATCTGGGTCTTCACGCCTTTTTGCGCTGTTCATCTTGGGAGGAAGAAAGAAATAGTCATCCTGGCCCAAAATAATGGTTTTAATACCATAATTCAATAATTCATTTGAAACAGCCAATGCAGTCTCTGATTTGCCGCTTCCAGATTCGCCGGCAATAGAGATCACGTATCGAGAATTTTTCGACTTAATTTGATCAATAATATCGGCAACAATTGCTTTCGCAATTGAAATATGCCATTCTTGTAACAGGATAATATCACCCTTCATTTTTGACTCTCACATTATTTTTCTTTAGATTTTTCATGATTTGTTGCTATAAAATTTTGTGATCCCTGATTATCCTTTGACTGCACCTTGCAGCAATGCCTTAATGATCTGTTTTTGGAAAAGGACAAATATCAGCAATGTCGGTACCAGAATGATGATCGTGCCGGCACAAAGCAGTGGGACATTGGTTGCATAATGACCTTGAAACGCGCCCAATGCTCCTGCCATAGTGCGTTGAGTTGGATCTTCGACGAGCACAAGAGCAAGAAGGAATTGATTCCAGGTCCAAATAGACATAAGAATGCCCAGCGAAGCGATTGGCGCCTGCGCAAGCGGAAGATGGATTCTTCTAAAAATATCCCAGGTGGTGGCGCCATCTACCCTTGCAGCCTCTGTTATTTCGACAGGCATGTTGATAAAATGGGCGCGCATCCAAAAAACGCTAAAAGGCATATACAAAGCAATAAGCGGTAAAGCAATTGCAAATTGGGTATTGTAAATACCAATTGCTCGTTCAAGCGTGTAAATGGGGATAATGATCCCCTGAAAAGGGAGGGTTAGTCCAAACACAAAAAGTGCCAGTAGAAAATTAGAACCAGGAATGCGAAGCAAGCCAATTGCAAACCCGGCCATAGTTGAAATAACAAGGGCAACAGGAACTACCATTAAGACGATACGAACACTAGACAAGACCAGAGTGCTCATATTTGCCACCTTAAAGGCTTCAACAAAATTTCCCCATTGCGGTTCTGTCGGCCAATCAAGACCACCAGGAACAGATCCAGATGGATGCAAAGCTGTCAGAAAGATACTGATAAAGGGCAGTATCGTAAAGGTCATAAGTGCCAAGAGGAGAACCCGCCCAGCAATAATCTCGCCGCGACCAACTTTCATTAATATGTCTCCTTATTAAGGCGTTGTATCGGAAGTATGATGACAACGACAAGAAGCATGAGCAAAACTGCCAAAGCTGAAGCCAGACCAATATTCCGTTGGGCAAAGGCCAATATATAAATTTGGAGCCCCGGAACTGAAGTTGCGTTTCCGGGCCCTCCTGCTGTGGCAACATACACAATGTCAAAAGTAGCAAGGGCAAAAATAACAGTAACGGTCAGACACACACCGATCTCTTGTTTGAGTAACGGAATTGTGATTCCGGTAAATTCTCTAAACCAGCTTGAACCGTCTATTCGCGCAGCTTCATAAAGTGACGGATCTACTTTAGACATAGCCGTAGATAAAAGGACTGTACAAAAACCTAGTAACACCCAAATGCCGATCACGCCAACCGCGGAAAGCGCCCAGTTAAAATCTCCCAGCCAGGCACGGGTGATTGACCCCAAACCAATGAAACTCAATCCCTGATTAACCAAACCTGAAAGAGAAAACAACCAACCCCAAATAATACCGGCTGCGACAAGCGCTATTATGTAGGGCAGGAACAAAACTGTTCTGGCCACTTCACCAAATCTTCCGTTTGCAACACGATTAATCACACTGGCAACAATTAATCCAAGCCCGACAGGTATAAAACTGAACCAAACCACCAGCCAAAAGGCATGAACGATGGTTGCGAGCAAATTAGGGACATTAAAAATTGTTATGTAATTTTTGAGCCCAACCCAGGTCATTTCTCCCACGCCATTCCAACGATGGAAGGAATAAACGATGGTTAATACAAACGGCACGAGGACGAAGAGCGCATAAAAAAGCAATGCCGGCATTGCATAAAGCCATCCCGTCAATGCTTCTCGGCGAAGACGTTTGCTGACTTTGGGCTGTTTGGAGACGGACGAAGTTGCGGAGAGGTTCTTTATTGTCATCACCTAATCACGATCTGGAAGGCGCAGGGGGTGTTACCCCCTGCGCCATTGCCATTACTTATTCTGCAGCCAATTCAAGCTCGTACTCTGCTTGAACTGCTTTGAGGAGTCCGGCAGCATCTTGCTGGCCGCCAACCATTTTTTGAAGTTCAGGGGTCCAACCCTGGGCAAAGATAGCGCTGGTTGCATTGGCAATGAAGTCCATAGCGCCGCCATCGGCACCCATGACAGGCCCGGCAGCAAGGGTTTCTGCAGTGACTGAACCTTCAGCAACTGCAGGCATGGTCGCGCCAGCAGGGCCGCCTGGGTTTGAACCACCAATGGCTACATCAATTTTACGCGCTTCGTCGTTCGATGCAACCCAATTCAGGAAGAAAGCGGCACAATCGGGGTTCTTGGCTTTGGCTGCGATACCGAAGGTCAATGGTGCGGACATGGCAGCGTAAGGGCCACCTTCTTCAGCAGGGGGCATCAAGAAGAAACCGACATTGCCAGGCATGGCAGTATCGTAACCAGTATTCTGCCAGTCACCATTGAAGGTGAATACACCTTCACCGGCGCCAAATCTAGCTGCAGCATCGGTATATTCAATTGCGTTGATGTCAGCGGGGAAGTATCCAGCTTTAATCCATTCTTCGAGATGCTGTGCAGCGATCAGATTGGTTGGGGTGTCAATGGTGGCACCGGCTTTTCCGAAGATCCATTCGTTGATCGGACCAACAGGACCGTAAGCGGCCATCAACTGTTGCAGCGGGAAGGCGAGGCCCATACCGCTTTTGGCACTACCCCACATCATGATGGGTTGAAGGCCTGCAGCTTTTGCTGCAGCAAGCAGACTTTCGAATTCAGCGACTGTCTTGGGAGCTTCAGTCATACCAATTTGTTTGGCTAATTCTTTGTTATAGAATACGCCGGTAAGGCTGTAGTTGAGACCCATTGCATAAAGGGTGCCTGAACCACGAACACCATCAGCATCGATTCGATTCTGATTGAGCTGAGGTACGGGCCAATCGTTCCAGCCAAAAGCTTCGGCATAAGGATCAAGATTCATGAGCAAGCCGTCTTTGGCAAAAGAAACCATGGTCGGCAAGCGAAGGAGATCAGGAGCGTTGTCACTTGCAAGCACAAGCGGAGTTGAGGTGATCAAGTTCGCAAATTGATCCTGGCTGATATCCCAGGTTACGTTTGGATATTGTTTTGTGAATTCTTCAGCGAGCTTAAACGGAATATCAAAACCGGTCTCAAAGGTTGCTTTGAGGACCACAGGATCCGTTCCACAGCTGGGTGTGGTAGCTGCAGGAGCTTCTGTGGAGGCGGCGGTGGTTGCTACAACCGGTGCTTCAGTTGCTGCAGCAGTCGGAGCAGCAGTGGGTGCCGGTTTACAAGCGGCGAGAATCATGCTGCTGATCAAAATTAAGCCAAGCAATTTCAAAACATTCTTATTCATTTTCTTCTCCTTTTGGTTTTATAGTTCAATAGGGTTGGAAATTTTTGGTAGATTTGTGAAGTATTTCACCTCCTCAAATTACTAATCCAGAATTGTTTTTACTAAACTCAACATCAGTTAGGGAAGATTTCAGAAAAATGTTTGCATGAAAACACTTTCATAACAAGAATAACATAATCCAAATTAAAAAGCAATAAGCAGTTTCTTATGCTGTTAATCTTTCAATTACTGTCAGGGGGAGGGTAATATGTTGAACCGGGCGGGAATCATCTGCAATATGAGAAAGCAAGATTTCAATCGCAATCCTTCCTGATTCATCAAGATGCTGTCGTATGGTCGTAAGATCTTCATAATCAGCCATGTCAAGATCATCAAAGCCAATCACAGCCAATTGTTCAGGTATCTTGACCCCAAGCTGGCGGGCAGCTTTTAATACTCCCAACGCTTGATAATCCGTTGCGGCAAACAAGGCGGTCGGTGGGTTTGGCATATCAAGCAATTCTTTTGCCACCTTACGTGCCTGCTCTTGATCATAAGGAGCCAATCTTACAAATTCTTTTGGAATTTCAATATTCGCAGCTTTAAATGCCTGACGAAATCCCTTTAATCTCAAATTTACCGGATGAATGGAGTATTCCGGCAAGTCAGTATCACCAAGAAACGCAATTCGTGTATGGCCTTTTTTCAACAAATAGTCCGCGGCCATTCTGCCGCCTTCTACATCATTGATTTCAACACTATTCAGCAGAGCATGGGGGAACTCAATTAATACCGTTGGAAGTTGATGCTCGACAAGACGGTTTACATCTGCTTCGGCAACGGGTAAAGACATTATTACAAGTCCGTCAAGATTTCCAGTCAGTGGAAGTGAGGAAAGATAGCTTTGCAATCGGTTATTTGAATCTACGGTATAGATTACCAGATCGTAATTTTCCTTGGATAAGGAAGCAGCTATTCCACGTAATCTTTGAACAAAAGATGGGGCAGTAAAAAAAGGGGTTATAACACCTATCCTTCCTTTTAACCGTAAGGCTCGCGCCCGGGCTTCAGCCTGGGGAACAAACCCTAATTTATCAATCGCCTCATATACCCTTTGCCTGGTATTCAGATTTACTTTTTCAGGAGTATTAATAACACGAGAGATAGTAGAAATACTAACACCCGAAATTGCAGCAACATCAAATATTGTTGGTACTTTTTTTCCATTACCCATGGTTGACTTCCCGTATGCTTTAATGAAAACGCTTTCATAATAGCATGGGGTTTTCTATTCGTCAATGAAAAATGCAATCTAAATCAAAGGCGGATGGTTTCGACCTTACCATAACGGTCAACCAATAGAATTGTCTGATGCGGTCATTATTAATTAGATTTAGTGGAGTCTATGGAATAATCGAATACGGATTCGCAAAACCGCCATTATAACGCACTTCAAAATGAAGGTGCCCGCCGGTGGATTTGCCGGTGGAACCTGAAAGAGCGATAAACTGACCCTGGTTGATGCCGTCGCCGCATCTCACCGCCAGGGATCCTTCGCTAAGGTGGGCATAGACGGTCGAATAGCCGTTGTTATGGTCAATTTCCACCAGGTAACCATAGCCGCTGTCATTCCAACCGGAATAGATCACGGTGCCGTTATCCGCTGCCACCACCGCTGTGCCAACCCCGGCTGCAAGATCTACCCCCCGATGGTATGAGGAGTATTCAAAACCCGAAATTGAATTATTCCAGACAGGCCAGATCATGCTGCCTGAGCCGATGGGCCCGTATGCAGGCGCTGCGCAGCCGCCCGGACCAGCAACGACTCTAAGGACGCCAGTCCGCGGAGCAAAAGGCAGCACCTCGATCCAGGGAGTGAGTTCACGGTATCCGCCCGGGATCATTACGTTCATATCAACCAGGTTGTCGGTGACAGGATTGGAAACATCCAGATGGTTGCCCGGCCAGGCGATGATTGTTTCCGGGTCTGCATAATATTTTTGAGCCACTTTTTCGATCGTATCGCCTTGTTTCCATTTATAGTAAATACCGTTGGTCGGCGGAATGGTCAACTTCCACCCTTCGATGATGATGGTTGGATCATCATTAAGTAGATCATAATTCGCCCACAAAATGGATTCTGCTGAAACATTGTATTTTTTGGCGATCACAAATATTGAATCACCAGGTTCAACCGTGTATTTAACTGCATTATGCCTGACTCCCTCGGGCGGGTCGGTGCGGATATTTGCATTACGGACCAATTCGATGTTCTGTTTACCTATCACAAGATCTGGCAGTGCAATGACCGGAGTGCTTTGTGGTTCAACAGGTTCGAGAAATTCAACGCTACTCTTTGGGCGCATGGATTGTAAATAGACCAGTATCAAAGCCGCTGCTATAAGGGCAGTTGCAATCCATGAGAGTAGTAATCCCCAATCAAAAGAAGCCCCGGTTTGGGTGGCAGTTACCACTTCAGGAATTTCTTGAGTTTTGGGTTTCACACTCACACATTCCTCCCTAATGGTTTACCCTCAACCCGGCATGTGTAACGTTTATAGTCGGTTGAGCAAGCTAATTAAGGTTATCACAACTCATCCTAACATGACAAGACTGGCAAAAGAAGACCCTGCAGTATAAAAAACTGCAGGGTCTTGGTTTCTCTATCAACTTTTTGTATTAAGGCAATATCTGCCAGGGATTTATGTATTGACTTCCCAGACGAATTTCAAAATGCAAATGGCCGCCGGTGGATTTGCCGGTATTACCTGAAAGGGCAATCATGTTACCGGAAGTTACATTCTGACCGCATTGCACCAGGATGGAACTTAAGTGGGCATAAATGGTTTTATAGCCGTTATTGTGATCAATGGCCACCAGGTTGCCGTAACCCGAATCATTCCAACCTGCGTAGACCACCGTGCCAGAATCCGCTGCAATGACTGGAGTGCCTTCAGCCGCTGCGATATCAATGCCCAGGTGATAACTTGTAAAATCAAATCCCGAGAGATAAGTTGCACCCGTTGGCCATTGGAAGAATGTTGATCCAACAGGTCCGGTTTCTGGTGTAATACATCCACCGGGTCCGGCAATGGATTTGGTGGCGCCGGAACGCGGCGCAAAGTCCACAGGGACGATCCACGACACCACATCACGATATCCACCCGGGATCATCACATTGACATCAACCAAATTGTCAGTAACCGGGTTGGAAACATCCAGGTGGTTGCCCGGCCAGGTGATAATATCTTCAGGGTCGGCAAAATACTTTTGGGCTATCTTTTCAATGGAATCGCCGGCCTTCCACTTGTAATAAATGCCGTTGGTGGGAGGAATGGTGAGCACCCAGCCTTCTTTTAGAAAGGTTGGATCATCGTTTAGTAAATCATAATTTGCCCACAAGATGGATTCTGCTGAAACACCATATTTCTTGGCGATGACGAACAAAGAATCGCCAGGTTCAACAGTATATTTAACCGCAAATTGTCTTACCCCTTCAGGGACTTTTGTATCAATATTCGCCATGCGGATTAAATTATCCACAGGCAGACCTGACGCCAGGCTGGGCAGGGGAATGTTTATAGACTGATTCTGATCAAGATTTTCAGTAACACCAGTGTCAGACTTAAAAGGATTTATGTTTAATAATACCAGGACCAACCCGGCTACCATTAATCCAGTAACACCCCATGAGAGCACCGTTCCCCAATCGAGCGGAGATTTTGAGACTTTAGGCGTTTCTGTTTTTGGAGCTTCCGCCTTCGGAGTCTCAACCTCCGGAGCCTCTTGAGTTTTGGCTTTCCTACTCACTTAGTCCTCCGTAATGTTTTCCAAAAACTCCAGATTGTTTTTGGTTTTTGCCATACGTTGTAATATGGCTTCAGTCGCCACCGCGGGATCCATACCGGCTCCACCAGGGGGCGGGGTGATCATTTGCAAGTACATGCGCCGTACCAGCCAAACTCTGGAGAGGATGTCTGGTCCAAGGAGCAGGTCTTCACGGCGGGTGGACGAACGTTCAATATCAATGGCCGGGAAGATTCTGCGTTCTTGCAGACGGCGTGAAAGGTGCAATTCCATGTTGCCAGTACCTTTAAACTCTTCATAAACCACATCATCAAGACGTGAACCTGTATCCACCAGGGCGGTGGCCATAATGGTTAATGATCCGCCTTCTTCGATGTTACGCGCAGCGCCAAAGAATTTCTTGGGCGGGTAGAGCGCCGAGGGATCCATACCACCAGACAGGGTTCGGCCTGACGGATTCACCACCAGGTTATAGGCACGTGCCAACCGGGTGAGCGAGTCCATTAAGATTACCACATCCCGGCCGATCTCAACAAGACGCTTGGCGCGTTCGAGGGTGATCTCAGCCATACGTACATGTGCGTTTACCGGTTCGTCAAAGGTCGAAGCAACCACTTCGGCATCCACTGAACGGTCCATATCGGTGACCTCTTCAGGGCGCTCGCCAATCAGGGCGATGATCAGATGGATCTCGGGGTTATTGGCGGTGATGGAGTTGGCCAATTGCTTCAGAATAGTAGTCTTGCCGGCTTTTGGCGGTGAAACGATCATACCGCGCTGTCCGCGGCCGATGGGAGCAATCAAGTTGATCAAGCGGGAGGAAAGGATGGTGCGATCCGTTTCAAGATCAAATCGTTTATCAGGGAAGATGGGTGTCAAAGATTCAAAAGTTTTTCTAACATGGATCTCATCAGGGCTGACCGCGTTTACAGTTTCAACCTTTAATAAGCCGTAGTGACGCTCGGCATCTCTGGGGGGTCTGACCACACCGATCACAAAATCACCCATCCGCAGTTCGTAACGGCGTAATTGGGCCTGTGACACATAAACGTCATCCGGTCCAATGGAGTAGTTGGTCCGCAAGAAACCAACACCTTCAGGGGTGATTTCCAAAACACCGCCCCGCACTTCAATACCCTCCGCAGCAGCTTCAGCGCGGCGAATTTGAATGATGAGGTTTTCTTTTTTGAGTCTGTTCGCGTTGGGGATGTTTAAGTCGGTTGCAATCTGACGCAGCGAAGTAAGCGGCGCGCTTTCCATCTCGATTATTTTCATTTATTAGTCACCCATGAATTTTAGTTAGAATTATGCCGTTCTCCCCTGTTTAGACAGGGTTATTGGGACTTTTTGTGTTTTTAGCCAAGGGATTTTTTAGGCGACCTGCTCCCCCACCAAGATACAGGTCTTGCCAATCAAATTACTACTCTTTCGCATACTGATAAGTAAAAGTATAACATGGATAAATATGATATGCAAGCACAGATTAAGTTCAGCGTTCAACCTTATACAAGCATTATCGGATTGATCGTTATCAATCTTTAACCAAGATATTCGCGCAAATGTCTGCTGCGGGTTGGATGCCTTAATTTACGCAGCGCCTTGGCTTCAATCTGGCGGATACGTTCTCGCGTGACATTAAAATATCGGCTGACTTCTTCAAGGGTATGATCCTTGCCGTCGATCAGACCAAAGCGCAGCTCAAGTACCTGTCGCTCACGTTCTGAAAGGGCAGCCAGGGCGTTTTGTACCTGTTCTCGCAGCATCTCACGGGCGGCTGCATCCATGGGTTCGAGGGCTTCGTCATCCTCGATAAAATCACCCAACTGGCTGCTTTCTTCATCACCCACCGGTCGTTCAAGAGAAATGGGTTCTTCAGCAGATTGCAAGATGCGCTGCACTTTTACCGTTGCCCAGGTCCACCGTTTTTGCAGTTCGCTGTCAATGGGTTGGTTTGTCTGTCTGGCCCGTTTGATCGCAGCAGCGTCTTCAGCCGTCATCAATTCACTTTCAAGCGCCAATTCTTCCTGGGTTGGTTCACGGCCAAGCACCTGCACCAATGAGCGTTGGATGCGCAGGATACGGGTAATGGCCTCAAAGAGATGCACAGGAATGCGGATGGTGCGGGCGTGTTCGGCAATGTAGCGGCTGATGGATTGTCGAATCCACCAGGTGGCGTAGGTGCTGAATTTGAAGCCACGGGTGGAATCGAATTTTGAAACCGCGCGCAATAATCCAAGGTTGCCTTCCTGGATGAGATCAAGGAAGGAGATACCACGGCCAAGATAGCGTTTGGCAATACTGACCACCAACCTGAGGTTGGCGCGGATGAGGGTCTGGTTGGCTTCTTCAGCTCGACGCTTAATCCCTTCCATCTCGGAATTCAGATCGTCATCGCTGGGGAGTTGATGTTTGAACCAGGCCATTTCGGGCATTTCATCCGATTTGGCTAATTTGGTTAAGAGTGACTCTGAAACCTTTTCAGGCAGCAGATACATGCCCAAAAAGAGGGTATAAGCGTGGCGAACCAATTCTTCCCAGATGGCGTCTTTTCCCCATCTGCCATTATCAAGATAAGTACGAAGGTACGAGGGTACTTCAGCCTGCCATGTGCGCCGCAATAGCTGAGACTCAGCCAATGTCAGGGCCAGGTCAGGGCACTCGGTGTGGCCGATGCGCAAGACATCTTCCTGAAGGCGCGTCCATGAGGTGATCAGATCTTCGATTATTCCGACGAAAAGGGCGTGTGAATGACCGACGGCACCAGCCTCCGGTTTTGTATGATTGGTAAGGGTATCCACTCTGACAAGCGCTTCAATCCTTGCCGCCAGACGGAATTCAGAATCGGCATCCAGCAGGTGAATCTGGCCGATCTCTTTTAGATAAAGACGTACCGGATCCTCAGAGAGTTCAAGCGCAATACTTGGATCTTCAAGGATTTCCAATGGGTCTTCAGCGACGATCTCTCCCCACTCTTCACGCGCTTGAGCCAGTGAACTTTCATCCGGCTCCTGCTTGGCGAGCAAATCATCATCCAAAGATTCATTCCCCAACGGGATTTTTATCCCGGAGGATCTTTTGCCAGCTTTTTTCGCTGCGGCTGGTTTTGCCGCAGTTTTTGGCTTGGCAGAAGAGGAACGTGTCGGTTTTTCAGAAGAAGTAGTTTTTTTTGTCGGCGTTTGGGGCATGGGTTAACTATACCATAATGTCATAAATCAAATTGTTTCAACTGGTTTGGCAAGTGCCATATCTAACTTGCCTCTGGCAATTGTATATTTTAATGTCAAAGAATGCAAATCAGTTTTATCAAGTTCTGCGTTCTCCTCATCAGATTGGATAAACCGGATCTGGTTTAATAAAGCATTGATACGGATCAACCTGAGGTTGATCAAGGACCGTACCAGATCTTCAAATAATTTGGCTTCGTTTTTTTCAGTGATCATCCCTGGACCGGAAAGCTGGGTTAATCGATCTGCCAGGGAATCTGGGATGTTATCTTGAACGAAATGCAGGGTTTCATGCTCATCTTGAGCCAGCCCTTTGAAAAAAGCGTCAGCAATGATCTGATGGTCGGAGCTGTCAAAATCTGAAAGACTAATCTTATCCAGCCCGAACTTCTTTAACGACCGCTCCAACTCATAATAACGATGAGGCTGCTGAAGTAAAAGGGATAGACAGTGCGCTTCAAGGCTTGAGATGCGTTTGTCAACCCCAAATCCTTCCTGCTTGGGATTTCGCTGTTGAACTGGTTCATCGATCCGCTGAATACGGCGGCGCGGTTTTTCTTGTACACGCTGGCTGCCCAAGAGTGAACGTTCGTCCACTTTCAGCAGGCGGGCAAGCTGTTGGCGGTAGGTATCTCTTTCAATGGCGGAAGGTACATCTTCGATCAGAGGCAATATTTGAGCTGCGACAGCAGTTTTCACCTTGGCATCTTCCAGGTTTTGGCTTTTTGCCAGGGTTTCCATCACATGTACGACAATCGGTTGTGCCGCAGCGAGGATCTTGCGCCACTCTTCAGGGTCGCGCAAGACCACCTCATCAGGATCCATGCCGTCAGGGATGGTGGTCACACGCACATCCGCCTGCAGGCGGGCTTCATGCCGCAGCAGCCCGTGGGCATCAAAGGTCAACTCGGTTTCATGATCCAGTGCGTTGCGGGCCAGGTCAAGGCCTCGCAGGGTGGCTTTTTCACCCGCGGCGTCTGCATCCAGAGCCAGCACTATGCGCCGGGTAAATTTCTTAAGCAGTCTGAACTGGTCTTCGTTTAACGCTGTACCCATGGGTGAAACGGTGTTGTCGAAACCAGCCTGATGCAGAATGATCGCATCCAGATAACCTTCGACGATCACCACCTGGTCCTGTGCACGGATGGGTTTACGTGCAAAATTCAAACCGTATAGCAAGTGGCTCTTATCAAAAAGCACCGTCTGGGGTGAGTTTAAAAACTTGGGCACATCGTTCGGGTCAAGAATACGGGCACCAAAACCGGCCATCTTGCCTGCTGCGTCGCGGATGGGGAACATGACCCGGTTGCGGTACTTGTCGTACACGCCGCCCGATTCTCGCGGCACCACCAAACCAACGGCCAGCAAGTCTTCGGTGGAAAACCCCTTGGCGCTGAAGTGGTTGACCATGCCGTCATAACCGGAGGGGGAGTATCCCAACCCGAAAGTGTGGATGGTCTCGAGTTTCACACCACGCCGGGTCAGAAAATCCAGTGCAGGCTGGCCTGCCGGGGTTTTAAGTAGCTGGAATTGATAGAAATTAACCGCTTCTTCTAGCAGTTCACGCAGGCGTTCGTATTCGTCTTCCGCGGCTTTGCGTTCGGGGGTGAAGGTTTCAAGGGTGACGCCGGCCCGCTCAGCCAGACGTCGCAAGGTTTCGGCAAAATCCCAGCCTTCTCGCTTCATCATGTACTTAAAGATATCGCCGCCTTCATTGCATTGCCCGAAGCACCTCCAGGTGCCGGATTCGGGAAATACCGCGAAGGCGGGCGTTTTGGCATTGGGATGGAATGGACAGAAACCGGTGTAACTCCGGCCAGATCGTCTCAGTTTTACAGTTTCCGAGACGATATCCACAATATCCAGACGTGCTTTAATTTCATCTACAGCTGTCATAAGGTAAGGTTAATTTTATCCTGCAATCCAAAAAGGGTTGAGCAAATCCACCTTAACCGGCGTTTCAGTTTAAAAACCTTCGAGGCAAGAGAAATCTGCGATGCCTTTGGCAAGGGCTGCGATGCGCTGCAGCATACCCAGACGGTTGGAGCGGACTTTTTCATTCTCTGCCATCACCAACACCGCATCAAAGAACTGGTTGACTGCCGGGATGATGGGTTGGAAGGCCTTGATCAGGTCATCCACCGAACCAGCCCTGCGGGAGAGTTTTTCAACCTTTTCAATTTCTTTGAAAAGAGCTTCTTCTGATTTTTCTTCAAAACTCGCAGAATCCACCACGAAGATTGTCTTTTGATCGCGGGTGATACGTACACAGCGGGCGTAGGCTGGCAGAATGGTAGCCCAATCTGCATTATTGACCCAGGCATTCAATTCACGAACAGCGCGGATGACACCCGCCGGGTTGGAATGCTGTTCAGCCAAAACGGCTTCAACCACATCATAGCGGAATCCCTGGTCAGTCAGGCTGTTCTTGAGACGGCCAACGATGAAATCGAGGCTGGCTTGCAAGCTTTCGGGGGTCACAGGGATGGGCATGTTTTGAGCAGCCAATTCGAGCCCCGACTTGAGATCAAAATCAAGATCAAATGAAGAAAGGCACTGCACCAACCCCAGGGCTGTGCGGCGCTGGGCAAAGGGGTCTTTGGTACCCGTGGGTGCCAGCCCGGCAGCAAAAAGTCCTGCCAATGAATCCAGGCGGTCGGCCAGACCAATCACCAGCCCAATCTTGTTGGAAGGTACAGCGTCGCCCATGAAACGCGGCAGGTAGTGTTCAAAAAGCGCCTGAGCCACAACATCGCTTTCACCGGAAGCTTTGGCGTAGTAGCGACCCATGACACCCTGCAGGGAGGTGTTTTCAACCACCATGTGGGTAACCAGGTCGGCCTTGCACAATTCCGCGGCGCGGAGGGCGGATTGCTGTTCGTCGGCAGACAACCCCAACTGTGGGCCGAGTTTTTCAACCATTTTGCGGATGCGCACAGATTTATCGAGCATAGAGCCCAATTTTTGCTGGAAGGTCAGCGTGCCCAATTTTTCGAGCATGTCTGAGAGTTTATGTTTCAGGTCTTCATTGATGAAGAAGTTGGCATCTGCGAAACGGGCGCGGATGACCTGTTCGTTGCCATCAGTGACCACATCCAGACCCTGTTTGTCGCCATTGCGCACAGCAATGAAGTGCGGCATCAGTTTGCCGTCTTTACTGAGCACAGGGAAATAACGCTGGTGTTTCTTCATCACCGATATCAAAGCTTCGGTCGGAACCGAGAGGTGTTCCTTGTCAAAGGTTCCCAAGAGTGCGGTGGGGGCTTCGACGAGGGTGTTTACTTCGTCGAGCAGGTCTTCATCCACTTTTTCGAGAGCGTTCACCCCGGCCATGATCTTGTAAACCTGGGCGCGGATGGTTTCTTTGCGTTCGACAGGGTCCACCATGATGCCCTGGGCTTTCAACTGGGCGAAGTAATCCTTGGCGTCTTTCACCGGCAGTTCCTGGGGTTCAATAAAGCGCAATCCGTGAGTCACGGCATCGGCGGTCAAGCCGGCATATTCAAAGGGGATGGCAGTGCTGCCCAGCATGGCCAGCAGCCAGCGGATGGGGCGTGAGAAGGCTACGTTGGTGAAATTCCAGCGCATGACCTTGTCAAATTTGATCCCGGCCACCAGGGCAGGCAGTGCTTCGAGCAGCACATCGTATGATGCTCGGGTGGATTCTTTAACGAGCGCCACCATGTAGCGGCCGCCGTCAATTTCGCGGGCTTCAAGATCTTTAACGCTGACGCCTTTGCCCTGGGCAAAACCTTCGAGGGCGCGGGTGGGTTGGCCGGTGGTATCAAAGGCACGGCTTTCGGGGGGACCTTTGACCACGGTGGTGCGTTCAGCCTGCTGATCAGCCAGACCTTCAATATAAACGATCAGGCGGCGGGGCGTGCCGAGAATCTTTACATCGCCGTGTGCAAGACGCAGTTCATCAAGCAGGGCCGGAACACGTTCTGTGAGCTGCTCCAGCGCGGATTGCAAGTCTGCAGCAGGTAATTCTTCGGTGCCGATCTCAAGCAGGAAAGGTGCAGGTCCGGTCGGCAGGGTGGCTTTGGCCGCTTTTTTGACCGCTTTACCACCGGTGGATTCAGATTCTTTGAGCCAGGGAAATTCAAGCATGCGGCGCTGTTCCACATAGGCTTCAGAATTACGGTGCGCCATTTCGCGCATGCGTCCAAAGAGTGCCTGTCGTTCAGTGACACCCACGGCGCCGCGGGTGTCGAGGATATTGAAGGTGTGAGAACACTTGAGAATGTAGTCGTGAGCCGGGAGCACCAACCCGTTCTTCAAGGCTTCTTCAGCTTCGGCTTCGTAAAGCGCATAGAGTTGGCGCATTCGGTCAACATCAGCGATCTCAAAATAATACTTGCTGTGTTCCACTTCGCCCTGGAAGTTGATCTCGCCGTAGGTGTGTTCCTTGTTCCAGTGCATGTTGCGCGCGTGGGGGATGCGCTGCAGGGGCATGGTGATGCGCTCGAGACCATAAGTGATCTCAACCGCTACCGGATCAAGCGTGATACCGCCGGCTTGTTGGAAGTAGGTGAATTGGGTGATCTCCTGGCCGTCCATCCAGACTTCCCAGCCGAGACCCCAGGCGCCCAGAGCAGGCTGCTGCCAGTTGTCTTCGACGAAGCGGATGTCGTGTTCGCGCGGGTTGATACCCAACGCTTCAAGCGATTTTAAATAGAGTTCCTGCGGATTGCCGGGATCCGGTTTAAGGATGACCTGGAACTGATAGTGCTGTTGAAATCGATTGGGGTTTTCGCCGTAACGTCCGTCATCAGGCCGGATGGAAGGTTCAACATAAGCGACATTCCAGGGTTCCGGTCCCAAGACACGCAAAAAGGTTCCGGGGTTCATCGTACCGGCGCCGATCTGGTTGTAATACGGCTGCCAGATCAGGCAGCCCTGGTCTGCCCAGAATTTTTGCAAAGTCATGATCACAGATTGAAAATCAAGGGGTTCTTTCATACAACCTCCCGCGCTTGCGGCGAATTTTTAAGTGTGTCAATTATACCCGACGGCAATTGATTTGAATGGATTGAATAAGTTTTTGAAATTTCAGTTTTGGATTTGTTTAAAAAACTCAGGGGTGTTCAGTTTTCGTTCGAGCAAAAAAGTCAAATAATGGTTCATCAAAGCTTCAACCTCTGACCGTGTTTTTGGTGACGGGTCTGCCTTAAGAGAGGTTTTATAATCGCTGCGCTGAAAATGCCGCATGAAACGCAACGCATCCATTGAGATTAGCCTGGAGTCATCGCTGCGCGCTCCGCAGCTCGGACACAACACCCCGCCCTGTTCTGCTGAAAAGAATTGATCTTCAGCCTGGATCTCTTTGCGGCATTTTGCGCATTCAAACAACATGGGGCGAAACCCCAGCAAGTCCAGCAGACGCATCTCGTAGAAGCGCAGCGGCACAAAGGAATCGGCGCTCTCAGAAAGCCGTTTCAGGCTATCCACCACCAATTGATAAAGCTGCCAGTTCTGGCCTTCTTCAAATGTAAACCGATCCAAAAGCTCAATAATATAAGCGGCACGGGTCATCAACTGCAGGTCTTCGCGCAGCGGTGAAAAGGCATCAATGGTCTCAGCATCCGTAACGATCCACAGATCGTGCGCTTTGGCCAGCATCAGCGTGGAATGAGAAAAAGGTTCGAGGTGCCCTGCCTTGCGGGACTGCATCTTGCGTACACTCTTGGCTATCGCGCGCAGCTTTCCGTGCGACTTGGTAAAAACAGTCAGCAGCCGGTCGGCTTCTCCCCAATTGGTATGGTGGAGCACAATGGCATCGACCCGCAGGGTCCTTTCCGCTTTGGGCACTTTTGCCTCAGATCAGATCTTTGGGTGTAAACGCTCCGGGCAGCAATCCGTCCACAGTTGATTCGGTATGGATTCTACCTGAGGTATCCACTACAATAACGCGCATGTCCAGACCAAACTCGGCCATGACCTGTCGGCAAGAACCACAGGGCATTCCACCATTTTCAGTGGCAATAGCCATCGCGACAAAATCACGTTCGCCTTCTGATACTGCCTTAAAAATTGTGACTCTTTCTGCACACAGTCCCAATGGGTAAACAGCATTTTCGATATTAACGCCATCATAAACCTTGCCAGAAGAAGTCAACAAGGCAGCGCCAACGCGATACTTGGAATAGGGTGCATAAGCCCATTCACGAACCTGTATGGCGGTTTCAATCAATTGCTTTTGAAGTTCGGGGGATAGTTGCATCTAGATGCTCTCCATTTCATTGATCTGCTGCCTTTGTGCGCGTATTCTGCCAACCCGCCTGCCGCGTACTTCTTCAACAGTCAGAATCCAACCTTCTACATGAAGGCGGTCGCCTTCTGCGGGTACACGTCCCAACTCGCTGTAGAAAAAACCACCCAGGGTATCAGTCATATCAGGATCCAGGTGAGTATCAATGGCATCATTGAAATCGTCCAAAGAGACCCGGCCTTTAAAGAGCACTTCATCGTCTGAGATTTTTTGAACCAAAATTTCTTCGCTTTGGTCATACTCGTCTCGAATTTCACCGACGATTTCTTCAACGATATCTTCCAAAGTCACCAGGCCGGCCATGCCGCCGTACTCATCCACCACAACCGCAATGTGAATGCCGTTGGCCTGCATTTCCGCCAGCAATTCATCCACTTTTTTGGATTCTGGCACAAAATAAGCCTTGCGCAGGAATTTTTTAATGGACCCTTTTTCATTGGTATTGCCGTGGATTTTCAAAAGGTCTTTGGCATAAAGCATACCGACCACGTTATCAATTTCATCATCATACACCGGCACCCGTGAATGACCCGACTGAATCACGGCGTTAATAGCCTGGTTGAGCGGCGTTTTTACTTCCAGAGCTAACACTTCCATGCGAGGAACCATGATCTCGCGGCACAGGGTCTCTCCGAACTGGAAGATCGAATAGATCATCTTGCGTTCGTCGGGTTCAAGATCCCCTTCAGGTTCGCCCATTTCAACCCAGGTTTTCAGTTCATCCTCAGTCACCGAACCGAGGGAGCGCTGGGTCTGGTGATTGGTACCCTGCAGCCAGATCAAAGTTTTAGTGATGGGGCTGAACACAACATCAATGAAACGGCCGAGAGAAGTTAATCGCATCGCCCAGGTTTCAGGGTCTTTCAGCGGAAATCGCTCAATGGTGAACTCAAGCATCAAGATAACCAGCAGCAAACCCGCCAAAATGCCGATCATGGCGCCCAATGACAGGTTAGCCAATTTACTGGAACAAATAGCCCAGGCACAAGCCGCCAACAGAATATGTGATAATGCGACCAGCAACCGTAAAGTGACACGCAGCCGGGGTTTTTCTAAGAAAGTGATGGTTTCTTCAAGCTGTTGAGGGTCGTCGCTGCCAAGTTCAATTAATTGGGGTACCCTCACATTCACCAGAGCTGCCCTTAAGAATGAAAAGAACAGATCAAGAATCAGGAAAAGTCCGCCCAATATCCAGGCAAGAAGCATGTTATTTATCCTTCAGTTTTCTGGCAGGAACACCCACCACTACTTCTCCGTCAGGAACGTCATGTGTCACGACGGAACCGGCGCCGGTTTTAGCGCCCTTGCCGATCTTCAGCGGCGCCACAAGCATGGTGTCGCTGCCGATAAAGGCATCCGCGCCGATCACGGTGGGATGCTTGTGCTCGCCATCGAAATTACAGGTGATGGTGCCTGCACCAATATTGACATTCTCGCCTATGGTGGCATTGCCGATATAAGAGAAATGTCCCATTTTCACACCGGCTGCCAGGGTGGAATCTTTCACTTCGCCAAAATTGCCCATATGCACACCATTGCCCAATTGAGCACCCTTGCGCAGATGGCAGAAAGGTCCCATGCCAACATTATCACCCAGCAAGGCGCCTTCGATCACAGAAGCCAGTAAATGGCAGTGGCTGCCAATAGTGGAACCATCAATGATGGTGTTTGGGCCGATCTCGCAGGCTTCTCCAATGGTGGTGCCGCTGCTCAATCGCGTACCAGGATACAGAACAGTGTCTTTGCCAATGGTAACACCTTCTTCAATATACACCTGATTGGGGTCAATCATTGAAACACCAGCCAGCATATGGGTTTCATTCACCCGTCTGCGGATGATGCGCTCAGCCTCGGCAAGATGAATGCGGTTGTTCACGCCCAGGGCTTCTTCTTCATCGTCCAACTGAATGGAATCCACCCGGCTGCCCTCAGTCACAGCAATACCAATGAGGTCAGTGAGGTAGTATTCACCCTTGGGTGAAAGTTTGATCTTTTTTAGCGCTTTCCACAGCCAATCAGAATTGAAGCAGTAAGCACCGACATTTAACTCGTCAATTTTGAGTTCATCCGCACTGGCCTGGGCTTCTTCAACGATCGCCCTGATCTCGCCATCCATGCCGCGCAGGATACGTCCGAATCCACGTGGATTGTTGGAGTGGACCGTCAACATGGTCAGCGGTCCTTTATTGACAGTCTGTTTCTGAACCAGCTGCTTTAATGTTTCTGAAGTCAATAAAGGCATATCCCCTGCGATGACCAGAACCAGGTCGCCCATCCCTTTTAGCTCAGATTCAGCCACCATCACAGCATGAGCAGTGCCAAGACGTTCAGCTTGAAGCACGAAACGTGCACCGTCACCAACCGTCTTTTTCACAGCTTCAGCGCCGTTGCCGATGATGACAATCGGTTGATCCGAACCGGCAGCTTTGGCAGCCTGGATGGAATAGAGGATCAGCGGTTTGTTGTTGACCGGATGCAGTACCTTTGGCAGTTCCGAGATCATGCGGGTGCCTTGGCCGGCTGCCATGATAATGGTGTTTATTTTCATTGTCGCTCCTAACGAGAGGCACTGACAGATAAAAAAACGAGCTACAGCATGGATGCACCTTTGCTGGCTCGCCTTTCGGGTCGAAACTAATAAGCAGCGACCTCTCTCGTTCTTCTAAGATGTAAAGCTGTTTCAGGCTGGGGCACCTGGATTCGAACCAAGATAGACAGATCCAAAGTCTGGTGTGCTGCCATTGCACCATGCCCCAAGGGAGACTCCTTAATCGCGAAGTAGATTTTAACACAAAAAAGGGTGTTAAGCCAACCTTATTTTATTAATGTCTGACTTCAAGCTGCCTTATTTCGCAGCACAGGTCGCAGAAATCTCAAGGTTTTCAATGCTGCTCAGTCCGCTGCGGGAACTGGTATCGAGTGAAAGACCGCAAAGGTCAACACGAGATGCCATGGCCTTGATCTGATAGAACAAAGGCAGCATTGGAAGTTCGTTGGCCAAGATTTGCTGGGTGAATTGATTGTTCTGCGTAAAGGTTGCTGCATCCAGACCTGAGTTCAGCATGGCACCGCAGGCGGTGTCATAATCCGGATTGGAGTAGCCGGTCAGGTTGACCCCGCCGAATTTTGTACCCATCCATCCATTCGCGTCGGTGGGGATTTCAGACGTTGAATACAAGAAGCAGGAGGGCACTGTACCTGAAGACCAGCCCAATTGCGCCAGATCAAATTTCCGGCCAAAAAGTTGACCGTCTGGACCGGCTGCAAGCAGTTCAGATGGATCCATAAATTGAGGGGTCACTTCCACCCCGCATTCTTTCATGGAAGAAACCACGATTTGTGCGATCTGCCGGTTTTGTTCGGTATCTGCCACAGAATAGGAGACAATGAATGGTGAAGCATTGAATACATTTGGTACACCAGCTGCGATTCGAGGCGTATTGAGGTCGCCATCCTGATCCATCCAGCCGACTTCTTCAAGCAATTGGATGCCAGCCGCGGTATCATACCCAACAATGGGCAGCCCCTGAACAGCCAGCGGATTGGTAAGTGGCAGATAAGTGGGCGGTATTTGTGACTGGCTGAATAGTACATCCTTGATTATTGCAGGCCGGTTGATACAGGCTGCAAACGCCTGTCGGGTGCGCAAGTCGCCGAAGAAATCCTGGCGGTCTTCGTAGGGGTTATAAACAGCATCATAAGTGGCAGGTTTGATACCAAAATTAATAGCTTCCCAGGCAGGTCCCTGCCCGAAATAAGAAGTCACTTTACCTGCCAGTTCAAGTTCTCTGACCGTTTGGATCTGATCGGCCAGCCCGGTTGAGGTATCCATGATATCGCACTCGCCGTTGACCAGCGGAGAAAGATCCGCATTCGGCATGGTTGGCAAGAAACGGTAGATCAACTCATCAAACTTGGGCAACCCTTCAGATGCCTTGAAGTAATTGGGGTTCTTGACCAGGCGAATTTCGCTGCCAGGGATCCATTCGGCAATTTGATAAGCACCCCAGCCCATGGGGTTTTTATTGGTGATATCGTCAGAGTTAAGCTCTTCAGCCGTTTGCGCCTCAAGCAGGTGTTTTGGCTGCGGCAGCCAGAAGAAGCTGGATGGCCTGGTGGTCAAATAGCCGGGAATCCCGGTCCATTTAATCGATTGGGGATCAATGGTCTCGTAGCTGGCTGTGCGCTCATTATTGGTTTTGACCACTTTAGTAGCGGGGTCAGCGCTGAGTTGATAAGAATAGACTGAATCGTCGGCCGTTAATGCTTCACCATCGGACCATTTTAATCCATTGAGCAAACTGAAATCGGCTGTCATTTGAACCAGGTTCAACGCAGAAGCACCGTCCCACTCCACAGCGCAAGATTCCATGGTGCAGCCTTCGGGGAATACCTTGACACCTTTTTGCAGCGATACCACATCCCCTTCGGTGTTGGCCACTTTATCACCCTGGCTGACTGATGCAGATTGAAGTTTTACACCGCCATTATCGAGTGTGGGCAAATCATTTAATATCACCGGAACCGGTGTATTGTTTTGCGTATCAATGGGACCGTCGTAGATGGCTTCCAAAACGCTCCACATGGCCTGGGTTGATCCCCCATAAAGATAAAGGGTTTGAGGTTCCTCTCCAAGGCATATGGTGAGTTTGGAAGTTGCCCTGGCAGTCGGCGTCGGTTCCACAGTGGGTTCAGAAGTCGCAACAGGTTGGGTGGCTTGACTATTATTACCTGCACAGGCAGAAAGCACCAAAACGGATGCAATTAATACCAAGGTGATTTTGCCAAGTAATTTTTGATAATGATAATCCATCTGTCTTCTCCTGAAAGGTATCCCTAATCAGATTATAAAGCATAGTGAGATTAAAAAGACAGACCCCGTTACCGGGGTCTGAAATCTATCTTATGACGATTAGGATTTTCCGCGCATACGGGGATCAAGTACATCGCGTAAGGCGTCACCCACCAGGTTCCAACCCATTACAAACAAGACCAAAGTCAAACCGGGCCATACGACGATATACCAGTAGTTTTGCAGACTGGTAATCCAGTTTCTGGCAAAACTTAAGATTTGACCCCAGTCAGCATAACCGACATCCGTACCGATGCCCAGGAAAGATAATGCAGCAAAACTGAGAACAACATCTCCGATACCCAGGGAAGCAAGCACCAGGGTTGGGAAGACAGCATTTGGCAAAATGTGTTTGAAAAGAATTCGACTGTCTTTGACGCCGACCACACGGGCAGCTAATACATAATCCCGCTCTTTAACCGAGAGAATATCGCCGCGAATGATTCTGGAATAGCCCATCCAGCCAAAAGCGATCAAGGCAAGAATGGAAGGAACCAGACTCCTACCCATCATTGGCGTTAGCACAGCCGCCATAATTAATGCAGCAAGAATGAAGGGTAATGTCATAAATACATCCACAACCCTCATGATCACGTTATCGACCCACTTGCCGTAATAAGCCGAGACCGAACCAACAATCACGCCGATCAAGAAAGTGGCGATCACGACGATCAGACCTGTTTTAAACGCAGTTCTTGTGCCCCAGATGATACCGTAGAAAATATCGTACTGTCCCTGGGCGGTTCCGAAGATATGGACCCATTTGTCTTTACCCGTTAATGGTGTGTACCAGAAGGGGATGTCAGGAACATTCTTCTTCCATTCTGCACCCATGGGTTTGGGTTCAGCAGAAAAACCATCTCTTGGAATTTTGTATGGATCACTTCCAACAGGTGGTGCAATTACTGGTGCGAAAATGGCGATTAAAACGAATAAAAAGATAAGAGAAAAACCTAAAATTGAAGCTGGTGTTTTCACCAATCCTTTAATAATTCTGAAGTTTTCTGGTCCCAAGAAACGTTCAAACCAACCAATCTTGCGTTCTGGCAGTGTTTCAGTGAGTAATGTGTTATCTCCGGTAGGAATTGTAGCACTCATCAAATGACTCCTTATTAAGATAACCGAACGCGAGGATCGATAATGCCATAGAGGATATCGACAACCAGGTTTGCAACGATCAGAACCATACCATTAAAGACGGCGAAACCTAAAACGGTAACGACATCCAGGTTCTGTGCGGCAGCAGCAGCCGCTTGACCAATGCCAGGGTAATTGAATACGGTTTCAGTGATCACAACACCTCCAAGTAAAGCAATCACCTGGAACCCCGCAAGAGTGGTAATGGGAATCATCGCGTTGGGCCGGGCATGTTTATTGATCACATCCCCCTCTTTTAACCCTTTTGCACGAGCTGTGACAACGTATTCCATGCGCAACGTTTCAAGCATGGATGAGCGTGTCACACGGACAAAGGTTGCCCAAGATATATACGAGAGAGTCAAGATAGGCAAGATCATGTGCCTGAGTGCATCCCAGAACACATCCAACCTACCATTGAGCAGTGCATCAATGGTCAACAATTTCGTGTATCTGATGAATTCTCCCGAGTAAATCAAGTTATTGACCCAGTCAGACATTTTGCCGGGAGGGAACCAACCCAAGTTTGCATAAAATATCATCAGGAACAATAAACCAAATACGAAAGTGGGAAAGGATGTACCCACAATACTGAAGATACGAGCAGCCTGGTCAATCCATCCATTTTGATGGACGGCGGCTTTTACGCCCAGCCAGATACCCACAGAGAGCACCGGAAATACCGCCCAAATCGTCAGATCAAGAGTATTTGGGAAGTTAGATTTGATGATATCAATGACCGGTTGTGAGGCAGTTCGTGAATAGCCAAAATCACCGAATAAAATACCGCCTTCACGAATACCAGTGTTTTTGTCAACTTTACCTAATAACCAGTTCTTATATTGCACATAGAAAGGGGCATCCAAATCGTACTTCTTGATAATTCCTTCGATCTGCCTCTCATTACGCGGAAAGTCTCTGACAAATAATGCAGACCTTTCCACCGGGCCCATGGTTTGAAGCAACGCAAAAATAATTAACGTTACACCAAACAGTAAAACTGGCACCAGAAGCAAACGACGAATAATGTAATTGGTCATCTACACACCTCAACTCAGATTTTTTACATTTTGGAGCAGATCAAATTTCTATTTGATGTATTCCAAAAAATAAAAAGAGGTTAAGCGGGAGCTTTTGCAAGCTCCCGCTTAACTAAATTACTTGAAAATTATGGTTGGATATTGAAGTTGAAGATCAAGACGTCCTGCTGCAAAGCGGGGCGGCCGATGTTCAAGCGCAGAGGTTGATCCAAACCAGTTTCGCCAGCGGCGCAGGCGGTGAACTTGGCCTGGCCAAGTTCGGCTTCGTTGTAAGCGCAAACGGCAACGGGTTCATTGTAGACATTGGCGGCGAGGTCGAAGACTCTCATTTCACCAACCAAAGGATCTACCTGAGGACGTTGTTCTGCGGGAACGAAGATGATGTCGGCATCACCCTGCTGAAGCATTGAGAAACGGGTACCGAATTCTTCAACGATCTTGCGGATGACGGTCGGGATATTGGCGGGAGTGCCCCAATAACCATCGAAGGCTTCCATAACAGTCTCTTCACCTGGAGTCCAGAGAGCCAGTTTGTAGGCGCCGGTTCCGTTGGCGATGGCGCTGAAAGGATCTTCAGCGGAGGTCATGCCATAGAAGTTCTGCCAAGTTTCGCAGGTTCCATCCCAGCCACCGTTCTCGATGACCCATTCGCTATCCATGATTGAACCCCAGCCATTGGCAAGAGTAGGAAGCAGAGGACCCCAAGCGGTTGCAAGGTTCAAGGTAACAGTGCCAGCGGCATCGTCAGCAACGATTGCGGCCTTGACGGTTTCGCAAGCGGCGACAAGTTTGGCAGGATCATTGGCCATAAGAGCTTCGCGGTCATCAGCAGAAGCGCCTTCGTCAACAAGCATGGTGATGTCATCCATACCAACACCGAAGAAGGGTTCAGCCAAGAGCCATTGGGGTGAAGAATATCCACCCTGGAGCAGACCACGTTGCAGTGAATAAGCAACATCAGATGGGGTCAGATCGCCACCTTCGTGGAATTTGACACCTTCGCGGATCTTGAAGACCCAGGTCTTGCCATCAGCAGAAACACCACCGTTTTCAAGGGTAGGAACTTCAGTGGCCAACTGGGGCACGAATTTATCGGTAGCAACACCATCATAGAAGATCAAGGTTTCGTAAACGTTTTGGATGATCTCACCGCTGGAAGTGTCATAAGACAAAGCGGGATCCAAAGTGTCGGTGTCACCAGAGGTAACAATGGTGAGGACATCGGGATTCTTGGCATCGGCAGTTTTGCTCATCGGTTTGTAGTAATCCGCAGAGAAGATAGGATTCAAAACACGATTTTGCAGCCATTTTTGTTCGTAACCATGAGAGGTCGGCAAAACGGTGATGATGCCGGGGGCCTTGTCATAATACATTGCATTCATTTGATAGTAGACTTCGGCACGGGCAGCAGGATCAACCAAAGCAACAGCCTGATCTAACAAGGCTTTGAATTCGCCTTTCAGATCATCGGGCATGTTTTGGCGAGCGCCGTAGGTACCGGAGGTGTAGGGCTGATACCAGTTATGGGCATCATGAATATCTTCCAACCAACCAGCAACCATGATGGGGGCTTTCTTGGCGCGTTGTGCAGCCAGGTAAGCAGGCCAGGGCAGACCAAGAACTTCGACGGTGAATTTTTCATTCACTTCGGCAAGATTGGCTTGCAGGATCTCAGCATAGATCTGGCGGGTTGAGTTGCCAGTGTTGTAGATCATCTGAAGACGGAAACCAATTTCCCAGATATCATCGGGATCTTCACCAGCAGGAATGCCATCTTTATCGACATCAGCCAACTTAAATTCTTCGGCTGATTTCTCTAAATCGAAAGTATAGGCTGCTGAGTCATTGCTGTAGCCAGGCATGCCAGGCAGAGCAAGTGTTAATGATTGAACAGCTTCGCCGTTCCAAACTTCATTGATGACTGTATCCCAGTCAAACGCGTAGGCAAAACCACGGCGGACATGGATATCATCAAAGAATGTGGGGGGAACACCATTGCCATCAAGTTTGTTTGAACCGATGAATGGGTTCATAACAAGCTCAACTGCAGGGGCTTCTGTTGCTTCTGCAACAGCTTCGGTAGCAACAGGGGCTTCAGTCGCGGCGGGGGTTGCACAGGCCGACAAAATAAGGCTGAAGACCATAATCAAACCAACTAACGTATATAACTTACGCATTGCTTCTCCTCCTTATGAGAATTCGTTAGGATTGAATGGTGCTTGAATCAAAAATTCTGGTTCGGTGTTATCTTGAACTCATCACCTCCTTTAATTAATCTATTTTAAACTTTTAGACAAGCCACGAAATGACCCGGCGTAATCTCACGCAGTTCAGGTTGAACTTCGGCACAGTGAGCGTCGGCGATCGGGCATCGCGTGCGGAAACGGCAGCCGGAAGGTGGGTTGACAGGTGACGGCACATCGCCTTCCAACACCTTTCGGCGGTTTTTTTCATAATATATAGGGTCGGCAACAGGTATTGCAGAGAGTAATGCTTGGGTATAGGGATGCAGAGGATTTACATATAATTCGTCTCGGTCAGCAATCTCAGCGATGATACCCAAATACATCACTGCCACACGGTTGCTGATATGACGCACCATTGAAAGATCATGTGCAATAAACAGGTAAGTCAGATTGAATTCTTTTTGAAGATCTTCAAGCAAATTAACCACTTGAGCCTGGATGGAAACATCCAGAGCCGAAATGGGTTCATCACAAACAATGAAAGAGGGATTTAGTGCCAATGCTCTGGCAACACCAATTCTTTGTCGTTGTCCACCTGAAAATTCATGCGGATAGCGGCTGGCAAAATCAGGGTTAAGTTTTACCAATTTGAGCAAATCAGCTACTCGATCAGTGATTTCTTTGCCTGAGGCTTGACCAAACGCCATCAAAGGTTCACCAACGATATCTCGAACCGTCATACGTGGATTTAAACTGGCGTATGGATCCTGAAAGATCATTTGCATTTCTCTGCGCATCATGCGCATTGGCTCTGATTTGAGTTTAACCAGATTCTTACCTTTGAAATAGACTTCACCCGAGGTAGGTTTGTAGAGTTGAAGAATGGTTCTTCCTGTTGTGGATTTTCCACATCCAGACTCGCCTACCAGGCCCAGTGTTTCACCTTCTTTTACATCGAAAGAAATACCATCCACAGCATGCACGGCACCAACCTGACGGCTAATCACACCGCGATAGATTGGAAAATGCATAACCAGTTTATCTACTTTGAGTAAAGTTTTGTTTTCGTTTTCCATTATCGCTTACTCCCGGATTTTGTATCAACCCAGCAAGCCACTCGATGGCCAGGTGAAACAGTTTCAAGTTTTGGATTTTCTTGCCAACATCGTTCCGTTACAAAGGTGCAACGAGGAGCAAAGGGACAAGAAACAGGTTTCTTATACAAAACCGGAGGCATGCCTTCAATTGAGAATAATCTTGTATGAGTTTTTTCCTCAATATGAGGGAGACTTCCAAGCAAACCTAATGTGTAAGGGTGGGTCGGATTAGCATAGAGATCTTTCACATCAGATTCTTCAATAATATAACCACCATACATGACTGCAACGCGGTGGGCAATGCTGGCCACCACCCCGAGATCATGGGTGATCCAAATAATCGCCATGCCCATTTCATCACGCAATCGCTTAACTAAATCTACAATTTGAGCCTGGATGGTGACATCCAAAGCAGTTGTTGGTTCGTCAGCAATTAATATTTGTGGATTACAAGCTAGTGACATGGCAATCATTACACGCTGACGCATGCCGCCCGAGTATTGATGGGGATAATCTTTGAGGCGCTCACCTGCGCGTGGAATGCCCACCAGACCAAGCAATTCAATCGCCCGGTTAGTGGCTTGTTGGTCAGTCATATTCAAATGAAGTTTTAGGGGTTCACAAAGCTGCTTGCCAATGGTCATGACCGGATTTAACGAGGTCATTGGATCTTGAAAAACCATGCTGATCTGTGCTCCGCGAACGTGGCGAAGCTCTTCAGGATCCATTTTTAGCAAATCTTGTCCGTGGAAAAAGGCTTCTCCTGCCACAATTTTTCCTGGGGGAGAAGAAATCAACCGAAGACAAGAAAGCATCGTAACGCTTTTACCACAACCACTTTCTCCAACCACACCCAGTGTTTCGCCTTCATTGAGGTTGAAGGAAACTCCGTTCACTGCGTGAACAATTCCATCTGGGGTTTTAAACTGAGTTTCCAGATTCTCCACTTTTAGTAAATGATCAATCATCCACGAATCCTCTTTGTTAAAAGATTAAGGAAATTTCGTACTTTTTATTCAAAGTCACTGGTTAGTTTACCATGATTCGGAAAAAAACACCTCACAGCAACGTTACGCAACAAATAAAAAAATCCTTATTGTTAATAGTTATATGGTCCAATTCTTAACCAAGGTTGGCACAGAAGCATAATACCGCTTTGGTTCGTCGAAAACAAGTTTACAAAATGTTACCTGGTTGTAAATAGTCGTACATTTTACCCAACTTCCATTAAATTTTACCAAAACATCGATTTGCCCAAGCATCTGGTCATAATTACTCAATATCAAGGTTCGCTCAAGCGGAAGTAAATCTTCAATTGAATTAACAGCCGCCAGATGCATCGCCCTGCGAGTTTCGGATGAGATTTCTTTACCTGTATTATCCACTGCAAATTGGATTAACTTATCAACAGCTAAGATCGGCTCACGAATTTGTTTGTTATAGAGGCCATCAATGGTGTTACCAGCCAGACAGAAAAACACAAAACTTATTACTAATGGAACCGTCACTGAAAAACTATTGGCGGAGAATAACGCTTGATCAATAAGCAAGTTTTCGAGCACAGCGCATAATAATGAAATCAGAGCAATTACAGAAAAACCAATCCATTGCATATGATTGAAATCTTTATACAAGGGATAGTTTAAATAATTGCCGAGATAACCATCAAACCAGCCGATTATTTCGGGGGCAGCTTTAATGGGTAGCCATAAAAACAACTTGGAAAGCAATAATGAAAAAGCAAACCAAAGCAAAAGCCTAAGTAAAGCACTTTGCAGAATGACGGTTAACCAACCGACAAGTCCACCGAACATTAAACTTATAAACAATCCGGGAATGAACTTCACCCAAGGATAAGCCCCATGGGCTCCAGCTAATACTAATCCGTCAACACCCCAAGCAAATACAGCAAAAGCCAACCCCGCTGTCAAACCAAATAATAAACCGACTAATTGTTTTCTTTTGTTCACAGAAGTTTTCATAAAAACCTGTTGTGAATTTTATTGTGGCTTGTTGTGGGCAATGATGGATAACTATTATAACTCAAAAACAGCCAATAGTTTACTTTTTTATGTCAATAAGGGTTTTTAGTTGTCACCCATTCTTAAGCGCACATATGATTCGTATCTTTCTGCGCTTACAGTGCCTTCTTCAACAGCCTTAATTACAGCACATCCTGGTTCTTCAAAGTGGGTGCAATCGTTAAACTGACATTTTGATACCAATACTCTTAGTTCTGGAAAGTATCCATCCAGCTCTTCTGGTTCTGTATCCCATAAGGATAGTTTTCGCAATCCAGGCAGGTCTGCGACAAAACCGCCACCCTCAACCGGGAACATTTCTCGCACTACTGTTGTGTGTTTGCCCCGGTCATTCCAGGCGCTTATTTCACGGACTGCCAGACCCAGACCCGGTTGGATGGCATTCAACAAACTTGACTTACCCACCCCAGAAGGGCCAGCCAGGGCTGAAATTCTACCCACCAAGATTTTCTTAAAATCAGACAGGCCTATATTTTCTTTGGCAGATGTATAGATCACAGGATACCCAAGCGGTGGATAAACGCCAAAAATCTTTTTCGCGTTCCGCATCCCGATCAAATCGACTTTGTTTGCCACGATCATGGCTTTTAATCGCTGTTTTTCGGCAATTACCAAGAAACGATCCAACATGCGCAAATGCGGCTCAGGTTGGGTGCAGGCGAATACAGCGATCAATTGATCGGGGTTCGAAAGTAAAATTTGTCTGAAATCACCCCTGGGGGTTGGATCTAATCGCACCAATTCACTATGACGAGGTTCGATAAACTCAACAGCACCGGTTCCATCAGACAATAAACTGATCTGCACCCGGTCTCCAATGCTGATCACATCTCCCTGGATGGTTCGCCTTTTAAGCCTGCCTCGCAAGACACACACAACTTTGCCCTGTTCGGTTTGAATAGTGTAAAAACCGGATTGAAAGCGCGAAACCCATCCTGGGATAGTTTCTGGAATCATGGTTGTTGAGTGGTCTCTCCCTGAGTAGGGGTAACTGTCAGATAATAATCATATTCCCAGGGGTAAAGATTGGCAGGAGCACCCAGGAAATAATCTTGAACCACACGTCTGAAGATCGGGGCGGCATATTTTGAACCATCGCCGGCATTTTCTGCGATCACCACAATGGCAATATCCGGTTTTTCCGGGTTATTTGCATCTGTATATCCGGCAAACCAGGAATTTGGATCTTCCAGTGAGGTTGTGGCAGTACCAGTCTTGCCGTAGATCGGGGTGGCCATCCCCACAAAAGTGGCATGGGCAGTCCCTCGATCATCTTCAACCACCAGACGCATGCCTTCTTGCAATGCAGCAATGGTCTCCTGGCTGACCGGCAGCGTGTTTCTGATTTCAGGGGTAAAGCTTTGAACGATATCTCCGTTGAGGGAAGTTATCTTCTCAATGATCTGAGGCCGGTAAAGAGTGCCGCCATTGGCAATGGCAGCAATAAAATCAACCACCTGAATGGGGGTAACTGTCATGTCGCCCTGGCCAATACCCATTTGAACCGCAGCGCCATCAGTCGTGGGGTTATTAATACTTCCAGCCTCTTCTTGTAAAACACCGATCCCTGTTTCGGAACCCAAGCCGAACCCTCTTGCCATATCTGCCAGGTAATTGGGACCTTTACTTTGGTAGAGATCATAACCCAAGTGATAGAACCAGGGATTGCAGGACCGCATCAACCCTTCAAGCAGGTTAAGGTTCCCAGAGGGAGGAAGTCCCCGGGTAAAGGTCCAATCGTCACCCGTGAAACCCGCCAATTCTGTATATTGGCTGGTACATTCATACGTACTGTCAGGGGTATATAAACCGGATTCCAGGGCAGCCGCAGCTGTGACCAGCTTAAATACTGACCCAAGTGGATATTGCCCCATAAGAGCCCGGTTATATGTAGGAACATTTTGAGAATTGATAACATCACTGTATGCATATTGAAAATTGTAATTTTGGTACAACATAACGTTAGGATCAAAATCTGGTGATGAAGCCATAGCCACAATCCGGCCAGTGTCCACTTCCATAACGACAATGGCGCCAGTAAATCCGTATAGTGCTTTTTGGACCAAAACCTGAAAATCTTTATCAATAGTGAGGTTGATCGTATCAGGCGTTTTAGGGTCGATACTGGCCAAGCGTGTATCATAAGTGCCGTCTGGTTTGACAACATAGAGATCGGCAGCCGGTCGCCCAGCCAGGTATTCCTCACCCCACAACTCAATCCCCGCACGGCCAACCTGTGCGTCACGCGAATATCCCAAACGAGTGTATTGGTCAACTTCTTCTGCTTGAATCTGACTTAAGTACCCCAGCACCTGGGGAGCAACGCCGCCGTTATAGTAGTAGCGTGAGGTGTATGGGTTTTTCACCAGACCATCGTAAGAATCAAAAGTGGTTGCATGATTGTCATAACCGGCTTGAGTAACTTCACCAAGCGGAACGTAGTTATCTCCAGCGTCCTGGTACTTTTCGCGGATGATGTTTTTAGGGAGGTTTAAGGCACCCGAGAGAGTATCCACAAGCACCGGTTCATATTCCCATGAGACCTGGTTTGGGATAATACCAAGTGCGACCGCCTGGGTGGTTGTTGCAAGAGTGTTCCCATTGCGATCATTTATTTCCCCGCGGGAGGGTGATTGAATACTGCTGACGAGGTGGTTTCCACCGGTCAATTCTGGAAGGATCAACCCTTCATGCCACTGGATTTTCCATGCGCCGTTTTCGTTGACCAGATTCATTTCCATACTGCGGCTGATATCGCTATACAAATTGGAAATGAAATTAACCTGGTAACCCACTGTTGCTGATGCAGGTTTTACCAGTGAGGAAACAATTCCAGCATCAATTTGTTTCAAACTAAGGGCAGAAGCGGAATCTTTATAAAGATTAATAAAGTCTTCTTCTTTAACCGCATCTTTACTGGTTTGGGCTAACATTCCATACATGCTGGCATAATCACCCGTATTCCACAGCGTTAAAAACTGGTTAACCGTTACCGCTACATCTGGAACAGCTACCATTGTTACTTCAGGGGTTGGCAAGCCTGATGTTGGTGTTGGTTTGGGTGTTTGATTTTTCGAACACGCTGAAATAATAAAAACAACAAGCAAAATGGCTATAATTTTTTTCATTTTTCCTCCCGGGTTATCTCCGGGTTAACCTACTATTTCACCCTTTAGAACATGTTTATAGATCGGACATGAATACGACAGATGTTCCTGGCAAACGAAAGGAATTTCCCTTCTTTCACCATACCCCATTTGTCTAAGCATAAATTCAAAATGGCAAAGTGGAAGCCCCATCACCGAAGCAAAACAACCTGCAAATTTGATCACCGGTCGGAAATCGGGATGTTGGATGGCATAAGCCCCGGCTTTATCAATCGGATCACCGGTGGCGATATAAGCATTAATTTCTTCATCTGTGTAACGACGCATATGCACGTCAGTGGAACAAATTACTTCCCTCTTAATCCCTTTGGAGGGCACAGAAACAACCACAGCCGAATGCACTTGATGGATCTTGCCCCGCAACCGGATCAGCATTCGTTTGGCATCTTCACCATCAGAAGGTTTGCCCATTAATGTAGTGCCATCCGCTACAGTGGTGTCAGCAGCCAAAACAATACCATTAAAGGGAGCAAAACCGGCTGAGGCTTGTGCCTTGTGATTGGCCAGTCTTAAAACATACTCATCGGCGGGCTCGTTTGCCAGTGGCGTTTCGTCGATGTCCGCAGGATGTACGGAAAACGGTAATTTTGTCCAGCCGAGAATTTCACTTCGGCGCGGCGAATTGGAAGCTAAAACGATATGAGGTACATTCATGGTTTTAATTCTAACACACCATCGATTGCCATTTCTTTGTCAAGAGAACCTTTAAAAACCTGCATAATTCTCACTGATCTGATCTCTTCATTTATATTAAAAAAGCCGTTTATTTTTTTGGTTTTGGGTAAAATGTCTGTACAACTAACGATGGAGGATCACATGCAGGAATTACAGAACCGCATATTGGCTGAAGGAAAAAATCTCGGTGGCGGAATTCTAAAAGTGGATGGATTGATCAACCATCAGGTTGATCCCGAATTAATGGATCACTGCGGCGCGGAACTTGCCGCTCTTTTTGCTGATTCAGGCGCTACGCGCATCTTGACCGCTGAAATCTCGGGCATCGCCCCAGCATTAATGACCGCCAAACACTTGAAACTTCCAGTGGTTTATGCCCGAAAGACCCGCCCCGTGACCATGCCTCATACAGTTTATCTAACCGTGGCGCCCTCACATACCAAGGGTAATATGGTCGAATTGATCGTCTCCCCTGAATACCTGCAAGCCAACGAGAAGGTGCTCATCATTGATGACTTTCTCGCTTCAGGTGCTACCATCCAGGCTTTGGTGCGTCTGGCACAGGCTGCCGGTGCCGAAGTCATCGGTGTTGGAACATTGATCGAAAAAACTTTCGAGGGCGGCCGCGAATCACTGGCTTATCTCAACGTGCCTGTTCACGCTCTGGTACAAATCAGCAGCTTGGAAGATGGAAAAATCGAATTTAGCAATTAAATAGTGAGGAAGTCTGATGCCTGATGCCGTAGCAATTCTGGATTTTGGTTCTCAATATACACAATTAATCGCCCGACGGATTCGCGAAATGCAAGTCTATTGCGAAATCTTTCCATGGGATGCCCCAGAGGATCAGATCAAACAACTCAATCCCAAGGCTTTCATCCTCTCAGGCGGACCGGCATCAGTTTACGAAGAAAACGCGCCCATCCTTCAGGATTTTGTGATCAAATCGAACACCCCGATCCTGGGGATCTGTTACGGCATGCACATTCTGGCCCACCACCTGGGCGGCCAGGTCACTTCTTCTGAAGCCCGTGAATATGGCCTGGCTGAAGTGGAATCCGTCGGCGGAAATGAACTCTTCCCTGCCTCGGCTATGACCGTTTGGATGTCTCACGGCGATCGGACAGAAAGATTACCACAAGGTTTTGTCTCATTGGCCACTTCGGGCAACAGTCCCATCTGCGCCATGGCGGATGCCGCCCGGCGTTATTACGGCGTTCAGTTCCACCCTGAGGTGCGCCACACCAAACTGGGCAGGCAGCTGCTTGAGAATTTCATATTCAAAATATGCGGTTTGAAAGCTGAATGGACCGCTCAAAACATCATTGACCAGGCGGTTGATGCCATCCGCAAGCAGGTTGGCGACAGGCAAGTGATCTCAGCCGTCAGCGGCGGCGTGGATTCAAGCGTCGCCACCGCCCTGGTGCACCGCGCCATCGGCGACCAGCTATCAGCTGTGTTTGTTGACACCGGCATGCTGCGAAAGAACGAAGTCCAACAAGTTGAAACTGCCTTTGCCAAACATATTGGCCTGAAATTGACAACAGTGCATGCCAGCGATGATTATTTCACCGCACTGCACGGCGTGACAGAACCCGAACAGAAACGCAAGATCATTGGCGGCATGTTCATCCACTTTTTCGAAGAAGAAGCCCAGCGCATGGGCAACCCCGAATTCCTGGTACAGGGCACCATCTATCCGGATGTGGTTGAATCATCAGCCCCAGACCGCAACAAAGCGGCAAGGATCAAAACCCACCATAACGTAGGCGGACTGCCTGAAAAAATGCGTTTCAAACTTGTTGAACCCCTTCGTTACCTTTTCAAAGATGAAGTACGTCAAATTGGAGAAGGTCTTGGTTTACCCAGTGAACTGGTTTGGCGCCAGCCCTTCCCGGGGCCCGGCTTGGCAGTACGCTGCCTGGGTGAAATCACCCCCAAACGCATTGACACACTTCAAAATGCGGATGATATCTTTATATCCGAGTTGATTGCCGAGGGCCTCATCAACAAGAAGACCACCTCTGAAGCGACTTTGATCTCTCAAGCCTTTGCAGTGCTGCTGCCCGTAAAAACGGTGGGGGTCATGGGTGACCAGCGTACTTATCAAGAAGTGATCGCGCTGCGGGCTGTTACCACTGAGGATTTCATGACTGCCGATTGGGCGCCAATTCCGCCCCAGGTGCTATCAAGAGTAGCAAATCGCATCGTCAATGAGGTTAAAGGTGTCAACCGTGTGGTTTATGACATCACCAGTAAACCGCCCGCGACCATTGAATGGGAATAAATCAAAATTTATTTTAACGGTCACAAACGCCTTTTTTCGCATACAATAGCAAATATGAGAACATCATCACGTTTGCAAATCTGGCCGCCTTTCATCAGGCTGCTGTTATCGCTTTTCGCAATTACTGCGATTGTGCACCCCGTTGTGGCACAAAATACCAATTCCATTGAAGTTTCCACACCTGATACTTCCAATTATCCTGATCTTTCATTGCGTTTCAGAGTTGTGGATGGTAATGGCAACTTTAACAAAAACCTGGATGCTGCCTCGGTCAAGATCATTGAAAATGGACAGTTGATCGTTCCTGATAAACTTGATCTGCTTGAACCGGGAATGCGACTGATCGTTGCTGTAAATGAAGGCCCAACACTGGCCAATCGTTATGCCCAGGTGGCGCGTATTGATAAAATTAAAAACGCCTTGATCGAATGGGCCAAGACCAAAACCGTCACCTCTATGGATGATTTCAGCCTGGTCGGTAATTCAGGTGTGATCACGGCCAATTCTAACGACCCCGCTGATTGGCTGGATGTTCTCAATAATTACCAGCCGGATATGAAACAAGCAAAACCAGGGTTGAGCAGCCTGTCAGCCGCTGTAGACCTGGCAGCCACCAATCAAACCGGCAATTTCAAAACAGCAGCCATTCTCTATGTCACACCATTACCCACAAAAGACGAAGCGGCCGGCTTAACGGATATCATCAGCAGGGCCAGGCTTGGCAATGTGCGCTTATATGTTTTTCTGGCAGGTCCTCAAGCCTATGCATCTGATCCACTGGCACAACCGTTGATCCAGGCAGCAGAAGAAACCGGCGGTTTATTCACTGTTTTCACCGGGCAGGAAGACCTGCCCGATCTCGGTTTGTATTTCGATCCATTAACTTTTGTGTACAAAGCCGTTTATCACACCACCATTAATGACAGCGGTAAATTCTCAATGGCCGTAAGGGTCACCCAGGGTGAAACCGTGATCGAGTCGGAACCCGTTGGTTTTTCACTCGATGTAACCTCCCCCAACGCCATTTTTGTTTCTCCTCCGGCAGCGGTGGAACGTTCATGGACGGTCACCGACAAACCAAAAGATTCAGTGCTCACCCCTGACTCAGTTCCGCTTGAGATCATGATCGAGTTTCCTGACGGATTGGAACGCGACCTGGTTTTCAGTAGATTGTTTGTTGATAACATGTTGGTGGACGAAAACACCAAAGCCCCCTTCGAGGATTTTAATTGGGATATAAGCAAAATTACCCAAACTGGGTCGCACACCATAAGCGCAAGCATTCAAGACAGCGCCGGCTTTATCGTCCAAACCGTGGAACTCAGCGTGGACGTGAATGTTCAGCCCAAGCCGCAAACATGGTTTGAAAAGCTGCTATCAGTATTTACAGCACCCACCATCGCTCTGTTTGTCGTCATTGCTGCAGCCGGTGTGCTGTTGGTCTTACTCGCCCTGCGGGCATTCCGCAACAACCGCACCACTCAAAAAATCAAAACCCACCGGTTGGAAGATCCTCTCACCCAACCTGTCTTGATCGAAAATGAGATTCTGCATCCAAGTGCTGCGGCTGCAGACAAAGACCAATGGCCGCACATTCCAGGCTTGGGATTGGCGCCTGCCCGTCTAGTGCTGCAATCCACACCCAAAACTCAATATCATTTCCCTGACGAAATTCCTTTGGGTGAAGGCAATACAACCTTCGGCAGTGATACCAAAAAAGCAAAAGTGGTTTTTGCCACTTCAATGATCAGTCCGCTGCACGCCAGAATTACACGGCTCGATCAGGATCAATTCAAACTCTTTGACGAAGGTTCTGGATCAGGTACCTGGTTGAATTACGCCCCCGTTTCGCAATACGGCGCCCGCTTGGAACACGGCGACCAAATCCAATTCGGCGCCATAATTTACCGCTTTGAAATTTTTCAAAGCAAACCGCGCAAACTGAAGATTGAATCGTTCAAGGAAGAAGAATGAAACGGTCTGGAAACTCGCACCTTCCGTATGCCACCCTGTCAGACCAGGGCATTGTCAGGGACCACAATGAAGATTCGCTGGCGCTCACGGCTTTTGCCCCTGCCTCAGACTTGGTGCCAGAATCGCTGTTGTGTGTTTTATGTGACGGTGTCGGCGGTCATCTGGGCGGTGAAACCGCATCCCGGCTGGCAGTGGAACAGATCACCGCTGAGATTGAAGCCACAGACGGCTCCTCGCCGCTGGTGCAGCTGGCCAACGCCATTCAATCTGCCAGTGAATTGGTGTGGAAAACCGCTCAAACCTCACCTGATCTTAAGGGCATGGCCACTACCGCCACCTGCGCCTGGATCTTTCGTAACCGCATTTTTATCGCCAATGTCGGTGACTCACGGATCTACCTGATCCGAAAGGGACGCATACACCAGATCAGCGTTGATCATACCTGGCTGCAAGAAGCACTGGAAGCCGGGTTGATCACAAAGGCGGATTTTAAAGGACACCCCAATGCGCATGTCATCAAAAGGTATGTGGGTTCTGAAACACCCCCTGCCGTGGATTCGCGCTTGATGTTTGGTGAGCGCCCTGAAAAGAACCTGCAGGGTATGCTGCTGGAACCGGGCGACCAATTGTTCATGTGCAGCGACGGCGTTTCTGATCTGGTTCAAGAATCAGAGATCGTCACCCTGCTTAAAAACCCGGATCTCGATTCTGCATTACAAGCCATGAAATTGTTGGTCTACCAGCGCGGCGCCACGGATAATCTCAGCATGATCGTGGTAAACATCCCCGCCGGAAAAGCTCCCGTGCCCGCCAAAACCCGATTTCTACGCCTGGCCTTTTTTGGTCTGATCATCCTGCTGGCAGCAGTGGTCGGTATCTACCTGGGCTGGATGGCTTTATTCAGCCCTCGTTAAAATTCAGGCAATCAGCCCTGCTGCCCTGGCTCGCGCCAAAATGGTTTCAGCACGCCTGACCACGGGCAAATCCACCATTTCACCATCCAAACTATAGGCACCCATTCCGTCCGCCTGGGCGATCTGCGCGCCTTCCATGATCTTCTGCGCCTTCTCGATGGCTTCCGCGGAGGGGGTATAGGCTGCCTGCGTGATCTCCACCTGGGCAGGATGAATGATCTGTTTTCCTGAAAATCCAAACTCGGAGCCGGTCTTGCATTCGGCTAGAAGGAGTTCGTTATTGGTGAAATTGGTCTGCACGATATCAATGGCTTGCAGCCCAAAAGCCGCAGCGTGCATAACCAGTGAACTGCGGGCAAAAAGCAGTTCCTGCGCACCCGGGGTGCGGGTGATGCCGGTGTCGGCGCACAGATCTTCCGCTCCGAGGATCAGCCCCTGCAGTCTCGGGCTGGCGGCGCAGATGGCGGCTAAATTGACATAAGCCAATCCGCTTTCGATCAGGGCGACAATGCCTATGCTGCCGGGGGCAAACCCATTGGCGTTTTCGGCGGCAGTGATCAGGCGGTCGGTCTCTTTGATGATCTCGGCGGTATTGGCCTTGGGGATCACTACCGCATCCGGTTTGCCGGGTAGCACTGCCGCAAGGTCGTGTTCTGCGCGCTGGGTGTAGAACGGATTGATACGCACCAGCCGTTCGGAACGGCCAAAATCCACGGTTTTCAGAGCATCAATGATGACGCCGCGGGCTTCGTCTTTGCGATTGGCGGCCACGCCGTCTTCGAGGTCGAGGATCACCCCGTCCACATCCTGGCCGGCGGCCTTGGTGATCTTCTTCAGGTCGTTACCGGGTACGTATAATAAAGCGCGTCGTGGTCTCATGGCTGCCTCCGATTTTAGATAAATTAATTATATCCAAACCCCACTATAATTACGCCATGAAAAACACTGCAACCAAATCACTACCTGAAGGGTACATCCTTGCCCGTACCCTGGATTTACGCCAGACAAAGAACCTGATCCTGGTGAATCTCTTTGGCGTCATTTTGTTAATTGCATCATGGATCGGTTTTACAAGCCTGGCCAACACACTTCACCCCGGCAGTATGAATTTCTCGTTTTCGTCTGACAACCTCGGCGGCGCCTTGCTTTCGCTGCTCACGTTCTTGATCGTGATAGTCGTCATGCTGGTGGTACACGAAGGTTTTCACGGCTTGTGCTTCTGGATCTTCACCAAAACCCGTCCACTGTTTGCGTTCAAGGGCTTTTATGCCTACGCCGCCGCACCGGAGTGGTTCCTGCCAAAAGGGCAATACCTGATCACCGGCCTGGCACCATTGGTGGGGATCACCGTGATCTGTGTGGCGTTGATGTTCTTATTGCCCGCCTGGTGGATGTCTCCGCTGGTGTGGATGCTTGTGCTAAACACCAGCGGCGCTTGCGGCGACCTGTGGATGGTGTATTGGCTGCTGCGCTCACCCTCCGATGTGTTGGCAAGAGACAAGGGTGATGTGCTGGAGTTTTATACGAAATAACATTAAATAAATCTCCACCTTAAATCCCCGGTTTCTTCAAAGAAACCGGGGATTGCATTCAGCATCTTAAATTAACTTGTGCAAAATTCATTCTTAAGGCCAACCCGATTTTCAAAATGCTATAATGAAACAGAATTACTAGTAGCCTTTGGAGTGCAGCCCCCACCATGTCGTCTTTTGCTCATCTTCACGTACACACTGAATATTCCCTATTGGACGGCTTCAGCAACATCAAGAAGCTGGTAGCCAAGGTTAAGGAAATGAACATGGATTCTGTGGCCATCACGGACCACGGTACGATGTTCGGTGTGATCGAGTTCTACATGGCCGCCAAGGATGCCGGGGTTAAACCCATCATCGGCCTTGAAACTTACGTTTCCGCCCGGCGCATGTTCGACCGGGATTCTCAAAAAGATAAACATTCCTTCCATCTGTTGCTGCTGGCTGAGAACGAGACGGGCTACAAGAACCTGCTCCAGATCGCCAGTGCCGCCCAGTTGGAAGGGTTTTACTACTATCCGCGGGTGGATCATGAATTTCTGGCCGCCCACTCTGAAGGGCTGATCGCCACCACCTCGTGCATGTCGGGTGAAGTGCCGCGGACGATCCTGCACAAGGGGGTCGACGCCGGCCGCGAGATGATGGATTGGTATTACAACGTCTTCGGCGCGGATAACTTCTTCGTCGAGCTGCAAAGCCATGACATTGCCGAACTGCCCGCCCTTAACAAAACCCTGGTGGATCTGGGCAAACGCTACAACGCCAAATATATCGCCACCAACGATGTGCATTACATCAACCGTGCGGATGCCCGTCTGCAGGACATCATGCTGTGCATTCAGACCGGGTCGCTGGTCAGCGACACCAACCGCATGCGCATGACCGGCGATTCTTACTACCTGCGTTCGCCTGAAGAAATGGCGGCGCTCTTCCCCGAGATGCCGGATGCCCTCAGCAACACCCTGCTCATCGCCGACCGCTGTAACGTGGACCTGGTCAAAAAAGGCTATCACCTGCCCCAATTCCCGGTGCCTGAAGGCTTCACCGCTGAAACTTACCTTCGCAAGCTCTGCGAAGAGGGGCTGGTCATCCAGTACGGCACGAAAGCCAATGAACCTGAGATCAGAGATCGTCTCAACTACGAATTGGGCATCATCCATCAAATGGGTTTTGATGCTTACTTCTTGATCGTGTGGGACCTGTGCCGTTTTTCAAGAGAAAACAACGTCTGGTACAACACCCGCGGCTCGGGCGCCGGTTCCATTGTGGCCTACTCGCTGCAGATAAGTCTGATCGAACCGCTGGGTCATAAACTGTTGTTCGAGCGTTTCTTGAACCCCAACCGTATCTCCATGCCGGATATTGACCTCGACATCCAGGATGACAAGCGCGCGCTGATCATGGAATACTGCGCCCGCCAATACGGCGCGGATAAGGTGGCCCAGATCATCACCTTCGGCACGCTGGGCGCGCGCGCTGCTTTGCGCGACGTTGGCCGCGTAATGGATATTCCACTTTCTGAAGTGGACCGGGTCAGCAAGGCCGTTCCGGCCGTGATCCCCGACAAGCCCGTCACCGTGCTCAATTCGCTTGAAGCTTCCGACCAGTTCCGCGCCATTTACAACGAATCGGATTACATGCACGACCTGATCGACACCGCCGCCCGCATGGAAGGGGTCGCGCGCAACGCAGGCACCCACGCCGCCGGCGTGGTGATCACCGACATCCCCATGGTGGAATATATTCCGCTGCACCGACCCACCAGCGGCTCAGAAGAATCACCGATCAAGACGGTCACCCAGTTCGAGATGAAGATCGTGGATAAACTAGGCCTGCTTAAAGTGGACTTTTTAGGGCTTTCAACCCTCACCATCATGCAGCGCGCCTGCGACCTGATCAAAGACCGCCACGGCGTGATCCTGAATCTGCACAACATTCCATTGGACGATAAAGAGACTTTTGATGTGCTGGGCCGCGGACACACCGCCGGTGTCTTCCAACTCGAAGGCAACGGCATGACCCGCTACATCACCCAGATGAAGCCTGAAAATCTGTCTAACATTATCGCGATGGTGGCACTCTTCCGCCCCGGACCGATGGAATTCATTCCGTCCTACATCAAACGGCTGCACCACGAAGAAGAGGTCACCTACCGCCACCCGAAAATGGAAGAGTTCTTTTCGGAGACCTTCGGCATCCCCATTTACCAGGAGCAATTGATGCTGGCGGTGATGGGCATGGCCGGCTACACCGCGGCGGACGCCGATGATTTCCGCAAGGCTATTTCAAAGAAATTGGCCGCCGAGATCGAGAAACACAAGGCCAAATTCGTAAAAGGCGCGGCTGAAAAGGGCGTTGAAGAAGCCACCGCCATCGCCATCTTTACCGAATGGGAAAACTTCGCCCGCTATGGTTTTAACAAAAGCCATGCTGCAGATTACGGCGTGGTTGCGGTTGAAACGGCGTACCTCAAGACCCATTACACCGTTGAATACATGACCGCCCTGCTCTCGGTTTCAAAGAGCGATGCATCAAAGGTTGCTTTCTACTCGGCTGATTGCCGCAGCATGGGCATAGAAGTGCTGCCGCCAGATGTTTGTTCGAGCGGCTGGGATTTCACCATCGAAGACATCCCGGGCGAAAAATCCGCCATCCGCTTTGGATTGGGCGCCGTCAAGAACGTGGGCAAAGACCCCGTGGATCTGATCCTGAGTGCCAGGGCTGAGGGCAAGTTTAAAGATCTGAACGATTTCATCCGGCGGGTGGACCTGCACCGGGTTGGCAAACGCAGTTTGGAATGTCTCATCCGCGTGGGCGCACTGGACTGTTTCGGTCCGCGCAAGGCGCTGCTTTCGGTGATGGACAGCATGATCTCGATCAGCAACAGCCATTTCAAGGCCGCAGAAAGCGGACAGTTGAGCATCTTTGGCGAGGCCAGCGGCATCGCAGATGACATCCACCTGCCCGAAGGCATGATGCTTGATCGGCGAGAACAACTGGAATGGGAAAAGGAGCTGATCGGGTTGTATGTTTCCGACCACCCCATCACCCCCTACCTGCCCTATATTCGGCTTAATGCCAGTCATTCCTCGATCGAGTTGGCTGAAGTGGCCCATCAAACCAAGGTCACTGTGGCCGGCCTGGTCACCCGCATGCGCACCCTGACCACCAAGAACGGCAACCCGATGGCCTTTGCCACTGTCGAGGACCTGCAAGGGCCGATCGAATTGGTGATCTTCCCCAAGGTATGGGATAAATTCGGTCCGCTGGTGCAGATGGAAACCGTGATCATCGCTGACGGCAAAGTGGATTCCGCTTCGGGCGATCCCAAGATTTTGGTGGATACGATCCGGGCCATCCGCCTTGAGGATGTCACAGACGAAATGCGCGAAGCTGAAGAACTCGCATTGAACACTGTGGCTGAACCCACAAGCCTTGAACCTGAAATGCCGCCCATGGAAATGAGCGCAGATTCACAAATGCCTGAAGAACCGGAAATGCCCATGCTGCCAGATGACTGGCATCTGGCCCCACCGCCCGAAATGAACGAACCCTTTGAATTAAAGCCGCCGCCAGTTGAATCCAAGCCGGCCTTTACCACCCCAGCGGCAACCGCTGCGGTTGAAGTTAAGCCTCGTGTGGTTGCACCGCCGGTGGAACCTATCAAGGTGGTTGAAGTTAAGCCTGCAGACATTGAGAGGCCAATAACACCTGAAAAAGGTGATGCCGTTTCCATCGTGAGTGAGAAGGAAAAACCGCAGGCCATTGTGCCGCCGGAGTTTTCCAACCCGTACCGAAACGCCACTAAAACCAAGAAACAATTGATCACGGTTACCATCAAAGCCAGCGGCGAAAAAGAGAGGGATGTACGCCGCATGCGCCGGGTTCACGGATTGCTGAACTCCTTCCCGGGCGAGGACCGTTATTGCTTCTTGATCTTTGAACAAGGCCGTAAACACCTGCTGGATTTCCCCAACGATACCACGGCTGCCAATACCGAATTATTAAATAAGCTGGTAGAATTGGTCGGCCCTGAAAACGTGCAGGTCGATATTGTCTAGACATTATTAGGAAAGTACACAATGGAAGAAACAACAATTAAAACAATTGGTGTAATGACATCCGGTGGTGACGCTCCCGGAATGAACCCGTTTATACGGGCAGTAGTGCGCACTTGTGCAGCGAATGGCATCAAGACGCTGGGGATTGAAGGTGGATTTGAGGGACTGATTCACGGCAAGTTTCATGAAATGGGTGTTCGGGATGTGAGCGGCATTTTACAACGCGGCGGAACCATTTTACAAACCGCCCGCAGCCTGGAGTTCCGCGAACCAAGCGGTCAGCGAGAAGCCATCCGACAGATCAACAACGCCGGCATGGACGCCCTGATCGTGGCAGGCGGCGATGGCTCACTGAACGGTGCTCAAAAATTGGTCGCCAAGGGCATCCCCGTGGTGGGCGTGCCTGCCAGCATCGACAATGATATTTACGGAACCGACATGTGCATCGGTGTGGATACAGCATTGAATACCATCGTGGACGCCATCGATAAGATCCGCGATACGGCCTCTTCACACAACCGCGCCTTTTTGATCGAAACCATGGGCCGTGCCTCAGGCTACCTGGCCGTACAGGCCGGCATCGTGTGTGGTGCGGAACTGGTGCTCATCCCTGAGTACAAGACACCCCCCGAAGAGGTCGCCAAAGCCATTGAAGACGCTTACCGCCGCGGAAAATCTCACGCCATCATCGTGGTGGCTGAAGGTTACGAACCGCACGCGCTCGAACTGGCAGCCAAAATCGAAGCCATGGATATCGGCTTCTCTACCCGCGTCACCATCCTGGGACACATCCAGCGCGGCGGCAAACCCTCCGCGTTTGACCGGTTGCTGGCCACCCGTTTCGGTGTGACCGCGGTTGAATTTTTGATGGCTGGCAAAACCAATGTCATGACGGGCCTCCAGGGCACCGAAATGGTGGCAGTCCCCATTGATGAAGTCATCTCGAACACAAAAACATTATCACAGAAATTCATTGAGATGACAAGAATCCTGGCAAAGTAAACGCTGTTTATTTTATTAATCAAGACACAGCCCATAAAGCTGTGTCTTTTTGTTTTTATAGATTTCCAAGGTGATACTCAGTCTTAATTGGATAAAAATTATAGTTTTTAGAGCATTATTTCAAGTTCAAAATGGCCGCTAATTCCACCTTTTTGAAACGCTATGATCATTTTTGGCATTGTTAAAAAAGTATTGAGTAATGCATCTTTTGGGAATACTTAATCAATAGTTACTCATTTTGCAATAAAAATCTTGCCAATAAACCAAACCATTCACTAATATTTGAAATTTGGCAACCCATATTTATGAAATGACCCGAAGAAAAATAGCGATAAATTATACACTGTATATTTAATTATCTTATGTTTTCCCCTTTATGGTTTTCATTTTTCGATCACGACTGGCATAGAAGAACGTCTCTCAAACCGCGATAAATTTTATACTACTGACAATGTCTTTTATTGATCCTCAAATCTCTGTTCTCAATTCTCACTTCTCTGATTTCTTCCCAACCGTTGCCAGGTAGATGACGAACATATCCTCGCCATCCAATCCGAGAGCGGAGTTTAGTTTGACGTCATCAAAGGCGGCAATGGGACAGATACCGCTGCCGATCTGTTCCGCGCCCAATGCCAGGTTCTGGCAAACATGGCCGGCATCCAGGTGCAGGTAGCGGTAACCGCGCTCAACGTAGCGCCAGAACATACGCTCCACAACAGCCACCCAGATAAAAGCAGCGGCGCAGTTCTCGAGCTGCGGTTGATTCAGACAGGCCTCTTTCAATTGTGTTGCGATATCTGAGTCTGCGTTGAGGTTCACCAACCCCTGCTCAATGGCTATGTAGCGGTAGAGGCCGGGTTCAAGTCCATCGACGCGGTTGACCAATAGATAGGTTTCAAAGGCGTGTCTCGCCCCCGCGGAAGGCACCGTCCGCGCTGTGGCAGGTCTGGGTGAAACATGCTTCACCCCCTGCGACACCCATAGCAGGTAAGCCGTTTCTTCGAGCGTCAAAGCCTCAACTCCATACTTGCGGATCGTGTGTCGGGCTTCGATCGCCGCACGCAAATCCATGGCTGGAAGTGAGATGACTTCCTGTACCGGCAACGGGATCAATGTCGCACCCGCCGGTATGGGCAGCTCCAAGGGCGGCTGGGGAACCTTGCCTCCCTCTTGCGGTGCAGGGCTGAGATATTCGTAACGGGTGTTCACCATGAAATCTTGACCCGAATTCTTTTGTGCCATTTGTGCTCCTTATAGGTTCTTGATCATTTTATAGAAACCCGCCGTTCTTAGCCTGGCGGCATTTTTATTAAAATATACAGTGTTTATTATTTCAAACCCAGCCTTGCGGTAAAGCGCAATGGCTTTATCGTTGCCAATCTCCACTTCAAGCACCAACTTGTAAAGCCCTGAAGATAATGCATCCTCTTCAGCTTTACCGAGAAGCGCCTGGGCGATCCCCTGGCGTCTGAAACCTTGGTCCACCGCCAGGTGGGCGATAAGGTATTCATCTTTTTCCGCTTCTTTGTTACCAGCCAGGGATTTGTTCAACCAGATCATCTTGATTGCCGAGATGAATCCGTAAATTGTAAAAATGCGTTTGGCACAGCCGAGCTCGAGTCGGGCCAGGTCAGAGCCGCGAAACGCCAGCAGCAGCCCGGCAGCAACTCCGTATTTTTCTGCAATGGTGCTGCATTGAAAGCTGAAGCGATTACCAGAATCCGCAAACCACTGCCGTAATGCGGAATATTGGAGATGAGGTTTTCCAAGCCCCAAAACTTCGACCCCAAACTCACCGTTGGTTTCGGCCAGTAATGCAGCCGCAATTATTGCATCCTCTTTTGTTGCAGGACGAAGGATTAAGCTCATGCCTCTCCCTTCTTATTGCCTCCGAATTTCGACATTATTTTGGAGCCTATTTGGAGCACCATTTTGAGTTCTGGCACACGCAGGATCATTAACACAAGACTATAAACCAACACACCAATGGCTATACCGCCGAAGCCAATGATCCATTTTGAATAGTCATAAGAAATGGTAAGCCACCCCCACACAGCCAGTGACATTAACCCGCCAGCAACCAGCGCTTTTACCAATCCCTCCAACAAATGAGGTCCTTCGAGACCCGAAAGTTTGCGCCGCATATAAAACAACAGGATGGCCATTTCAAGAAAACTGGCAGTCGTCATGGAAAGCGCCAGTCCGCCGTGCGGCATCCATCCCCAGCGAGGGAACAGATTCAAAAATAAGAAACTCAAGCCGATGTTGATAGCCATGGTCACCACGCCAACAATGACCGGAGTCTTGGTGTCGTGAAGTGCATAGAACGCTCTAGAAACAATTTCAACCACCGAAAAACCAACCAACCCGATCCCATAAAACAACAACGCCCACGATACCAGTTGGGTGGACGTGGCGTCAAATTTTCCATATTGAAAGACAATTGAGACAATTGGAACCCGTAGGAGCACAATTCCCAAAGAAGCGGGGACGGTGAGGAAAAGCAAGCTGCGCAGCAGGGATGTAAGCGATGAGCGCATTTCGCCAATTTTTCCATTGGCAACCTGGGTAGAAAAGGTTGGAAACGCCGCAATGGCAATGGATTGAGCGATCACGATTTCAAGAATCATCATTAATGTAAATGCATTGTTGATGGCTGAGAGCGGACCATCCCCCAGGTGGGAGGACAAATTATAGTTAACCATGAAATTTAATTGAACGAACGCAACCCCCAACAGCCGCGGACCCATTAACCTGGCCACAGTTCCCACTTCTGGCATCTTCAATCCCAGGGTTAGCGAGAATTTACGTTCCGGCAGCCGCAATAAGGCTGGAAGCTGCACCAGGCAGTGCATCAAAGCGCCAATGACTGCGCCAACCGCCAGACCGTAGGCGCCCATGAAAGGTGCCAAAAATAATACACCAATGATCTTCCCGACAGAATACATGGCAGGCGCCAAAGCCGGCCACAAGAACTTTTGATGGGAATTCAATATTCCCATCGACAATCCGCTGATGCCGAAGATGACAGGAGCGATGAGTTGGATGCGCAACAGATTGACGGTCAATTGAAATTTCGCCGGGTCGGTAAAACCAGGCACAAGAATATTACGGACAATCCAGGGTGCGAAGATGGCGGAAATAACACCCACCACCAACAATATTAGCGTCACCAGGTTGATCACTGCCGAAGCAAGCTTCCAACCCTTTGCACGGTCCCCTTTTGACAATAGCCCCGTAAATGTAGGTATAAAAGCAGAGGCTAATGCGCCACCCGCCACCAACTGATAAAGAATATCCGGGAATTTATTGGCGGTAAAAAAAGCGTCCATTTCCATGCTGGTGCCAAATTGACGGGCGCTTAAAATAGTGTATGCGAAGCCAATAATCTGCCCGATGACAAAAGCGAACATGATCGTGCCGGATGCCCTGGCGATTTGTTTGTTGTCGGTTGAGACTGCGTCGGTTGTGGAATCCATAAATTGGATTATAACCCGACCGTGCAAAACCACGCGAAATAGGGTTTGTTGATTCGTTTTAAGGCGTTATACTTAAAAAGATTAGATTACGTCTTACGAAAGGACAATAATGATGGACCCAGATAATAACGTACAAGCGGAAGACAGCCCCGCTGAAAAAGTAGTGGAGATTAAACCAGAGGTTGAAATCGTTTCTTCCCCCACCCCCAAAAAAGGGGTTGTTGATCGGGCATTGCCTTGGGTGATCGTGGCAATTGTGTTCTTCCTGGTTGGCGCTCTGCTGACCTGGTTCGTGGTTTACCAACCCAAAGCCCAGGAACTTGCAGCCGCCCAGGTTGAAATGACCGCGTCTGCAGCCTCTGCTGCTGAAAATGCCACCAATCTGCAAAGCACCCTTGATACCGCCAATGCCAATCTTACGGTTGCCGAAGCGGATCTCGCAAACGCACAAGCCACAATTGAAGCCCAGACCACCCTGCTCGCCAAGACTGAACTCTTAAAAGTGATCTACAAATTCCAGTCTGACGTCAATGTGGCCCGCGCCTCATTATCCAAGCTTGATCCTGCCTCATCAAAACAAGCGCTTAGTTTTTTGGCAGCCGATCTGGCCGATCTTGAGAAAGCCGGTTTGGATCCTGATTCCCTTTCAGGATTCAGATCAAAGATCGAAGACGCTCAAACCAATCTGGAAACTGCCCCCGATAAAACCTTGGCCGACCTCGAAACCATTTATTCAAACCTGCTGCTCCTGATCAACAACCTTAAATAATTATTCTTCACCCAATAATTAGTCCCCAGGGTTTTTAAAAACTCTGGGGACTAATGTTTCAATTGGACTTTTGTTTGTCTGGTCAAAAAAGGGTTATGTTTGTTTACTGATCTGCAATATCTTGGCCAACACATCCGCGTGAGTGGCCGTCATGCTCAGTGAAAAAGTCCCTACGATCATATTCTGGAATTCTTTCGACAGCCCGTTTTTGAATTGCGCAACATTATCTTCGCTGCCGGCGATCATGATCTTTTTAATTCTATGAGCCCTGAAGAATTTTTCAGCAAACTCGCGCGCATGGCGCATATTGCGGCCGATCTTTTCCTGCTCGTTTCGCGCCCCGTCAAATGACCCGCCACGCAGCCCGTGTGAACTGGTGGAACTGCCGGATTTGACGTGTTTGATCTCGTCACCCACAATACCTTCCTGTTCCACCATCTCGCCCATATTATAGTAAAACAAACGTGCACCTTGCTGGTCGACTAATACCACTCCCAGATGGTTTACATCTTGAAGCAGATCTTCAAGGGGTTCAATCTCGGGCTTTGAAGCAATTTTGATGAAATCTTTAACTGGAATGGATAAGGGTATAAACTCAAAAAAATTGGCCGGGGCGCATGAGAATACAGCCACTGCGCGGCCTGACCAATCGTATCGATGTGCAAAGAATTCTTCTATCTTATGGATCTCGTTTTCGAGGGGTAGTTCTTTAAGCATATTGCGCAACCGAAGTCGGTGGGTTTCTGCGTTGCCCAGGGCTGGTTCCGTGTTCAGATAAACACTCACCACAGGAAAGATCGCAGAAAAATCACGGATGTTCCGCAAGCTTGTTTCCGTAAACATGAAAACCTCCTCAATTGATAAAGAACTCAACTGCCCTTACGGGCGTTTCCCAAGGGTAAGGGGCACCTCCATTTGTTTGCCATCACGGATGATGGTGAGATTGATTAGATCACCTGGAGACTTGTGGGTAAAGACGTAACTGATAAGATCTCCGTAAGAAATGATGGTTCTTCCATCGACCGCGACAATTAAGTCACCGCCGGCAGACAAGTTCGGAATTTCAGTTGTTTTACTGCCACCGAGCAATCCTGCCAGGTCCGCTGGGCCGCCAGCGGTCACGGTCGTGATATAACATCCGCTGGTCTGGTTGATGCCAAGCGCGCGGTATTCCGCCAGGGTGAAATCATAAGGTGAACTTGATATGCCGATGTATGGATAATCATATTTCTCGCCCAACAACAGTGTGGGCAGCACCTTTTTGACAATATTGATCGAAACTGCGAACCCGATGCCGCTGTTCACGGGGGAACCATCGGAGGTTGTGCCTGTGGTTTGGATGGCCCGGTTGACGCCAATCACTTCACCGTTCAAGTTCAACAATGGGCCGCCTGAATTGCCCGGATTGATGGTGGCGTCGGTTTGAATGATGTCGCCGGCAGTAAAGGAATTCTGATCTGCATCGGTGCGGATGGAATCAAGAATGCGGCCTTTGGCACTGACAATACCCATGGTCATGGTGCTTGAAAAAGTAGAAAACGGATTGCCGATCGCGACCACCAGCTGCCCCACCTTTAAGGCATCAGAATCCCCTAATGGGATGGGGATCAATTGGTCTGCGGGGACATTGACTGTAATCACTGCAATATCCGAATCAAGGTCAGTAGCCAGAATAGTTGCTTCAGCTTTTAATCCACTTGGAAAATCCACTTCGATGTAATTGGCGCCATCAACAACATGAAAATTGGTAATAATGTGACCGGCTGTATCGTAAACAAACCCTGAACCTGAGGCTTGCCCCTGGTCAGAAGAAATGAAGATGGAAACCACACCTGGGTTAACACGATCAAAAATATCAGATAAAACGGAATCGTTGATCCCAATGGTTCCACCTGAATAAGAAGACTGCACATTTGGTGTCGCCACCACGATCGTTGCTGGTTGAGGTGTTTTTGTCTTTAGAAAATCAAGATTGGGTGAAAACTGACAGGCCATAAGCCCGAGTAGAAATAGTATTGAAATAACAACTGTAATGCTCTTTTTCATGTCTGACTCCTGCCTACCTATAAGCCTTTCAGCTCCTCAAATTTTTTGCGCTGTTTATCAGTCAACTTACGTGGAATTTCAACCTTGATTACCGCATAAAGGTCGCCAAATTCCTTATTGTCTTTCAATTTGGGTAGACCTCGCCCCGCAAGCCGGATTTTTTGACCGGGTTGAGTGCCGGCGGGGATGGTCAATCGAACATCGCCTGAAAGAGTTGAAACTGTGGCCGCACCGCCTAGAACTGCGGTATACAAGTCCACTTTGACTTCTGTGGTCAAATCGACCCCCTGGATGGCAAAACGGGCATCAGGCAGAACCTCGATGGCAAGGATGATGTCTGCTTTTTGACCCGAGGTGGTCGATGGTACTGCGCCTGCCATGCGGACCTTTGTACCGGTCACTGCTCCAGCAGGGATTTTGACTTCAATCTTTCGGTCGCCTATTTGAAATTGACGCTGGGTTCCTGTGTACGCTTCCGTCACTGTTATTTGAACTTTTTGCTCGATCACGGCAGGTTTGGCCGGCTGCCGTGAAACAGAGCGGGGCGCTCCTGACATGCCGCCAAAAATGGCACTGAAGAAATCAGAGAACCCGCCGAAGCTTTCACCAAAGTCATTGACATCCACGGTGGATCTGCGTCCACGCTGCTGATTGGTCACCCAATCATCCCAGTTGAATCCACCTTGCGCACCACCCTGGTTCTGCCATTGGGAATAAGAGCTTCCCAACTGGTCATAGCGCTCCCGTTTCTTGGGATCGCTCAGCACTTCGTAGGCTTCATTAATATCTTTGAACTTTTCTTCAGCCTGCTTGTTCCCCCGATTTTGATCAGGGTGATATTTCATCGCCAGTTTACGATAGGTCTTTTTGATGGTTTCCTGGGTCGCATCTCGCTCAACACCCAGCACCTTGTAATAATCTTTATATTCCATAATTGTAATTGTAGTGCGTTTCAAATTTGAATGTCAATAGTTATTTGCAGACTCTAATGAAATATTGATTATTTTCTTACATTTCATCCATATTTGACCGACAATAACATTGATCTGTCATAAGGCAAACAAATCATAATCACAAAGACAATTACCGTTAATGGCACGAGTCATGCAACATAAAACTTTGATGGGCTTGCTTGACGCCGAATAATCGATATGCTACCATTTCAAAATCCAGATACGGTGGCAAAAATGATTACCTTAGAGGCAAACCCGATTTCGTAACTGGATGAGGAGAATCAAGATGAATAAAAAAACTATTGGGTTATTAGTCGCACTTTTAATGGTTGCCATGCTTTTCACAGCTTGCGCACGCCCAGCCACAACATCACCCACTTCTTCTGTTATTGTTGCCACCTCCACGAGTAGTGAAATTCCGTTCCCTGTGGCGACACAACCTCAGATCATGGCCGACATTTTAAAACAAACTCAGACCGCCATGGCGATGTCAACCAAAGACACTAGTTTTCCATCGGCTGCTACAAGCACACCTTCATTCACATTTGAAACTCCAACCCCTGCAACCACACTGGGTGTCGGCGGTGAAGCGACTCCCACTTCTTCGATCTTGTTGCCATCCGTATCTACAGCTACATCCACACCGGTGACCCTGGCTACGGCCGCACCCACAAAAATCAGCTATCCCACCCCCACTCCGGGCCGCCCCGCAACGTATACCATCCAGGCTGGTGAGTATTTGTGGTGTCTCGCAAGGCGTTTTGATGTCGTGCCAGCTGATTTACTTAGCTTGAACGGTATGAATGCCAATTCTCAACCGTACGCCGGAACTGTCATCAAGATTCCGCAATCAGGTTCATTCGGCGCAGGACGCGCACGTAACGCCCATCCCGCTACTTACACTGTGCGTGCCGGCGATACCATTGGTGGAATTGCCTGCTGGTACGGTGATGCCGACCCGAATACCATCTTTGCCGCCAACGGATTGCCCGCCAACTCGGTGATCACTGTCGGTCAAGTTCTGCAGATTCCTTAGTCAAATCCTTATTCCCAATAACTGGCGGGTGGCTCACCCGCCAGTATAATTTAAGTGAGGAAATTCCATGAATACATCCGAAAACTCAGGCCGCATTGTTTTTACCGCCAGGTTGTTCAAAGTCAAAAATATTGATATTCCCCTCCCTGACGGAAAGATCAAGACTTACGAACTGGTGGACATTCAAAACGCGATCACCGTTTTACCTGTGGATGCAGAGGGCAATTTCTATTTTGTGGAGCAATTCCGCATTGGCGCAGGAAAATCGTTGCTGGAACTGCCCGCCGGTAAAATCGAACACGATGAAGATCCGCTTGAAGCCGCCCGCCGCGAACTGAGAGAAGAAATAGGCATGGATGCCGCCGAGATCACGCCGCTTGGCAATTTTTACATGAGCCCGGGTTACGCCAACGAATACATGTACTGCTTTCTGGCGACAGGTTTATATCCCGCACCGCTTACACCCGACTCGGACGAGTTTATCAATGTCAAAAAACTCCATATTACTGACGTCAATGAACTGGTCAATAACGGTAAACTGGTTGACAGTAAGTCGCTTGCCTTACTGATGCTGGCTCAAAAACACCTCAAATAACCCCTCATATTTAATCTGATTAATAGCATTTTTCCTTAAATTATGATAGAGATTACCCTTATATGAGGGTTTTTTGGGATTATAATGTATGAACAACCGGATCGCGAATCAGGGGCTTTTTTTTGCCTCTTACCTTTTTTAATGGAGTAAAAACAATGAAACGAGAAATGATCACAATTGATGCAAACGAGGCAGTCGCCAGTGTGGCATATCGTTTGGCCGAGGTGGTGGCCATCTATCCCATCACCCCATCTTCTAACATGGGCGAACACGCCGATGGATGGGCGGCAGCCGGAAAAAAGAACTTATGGGGAACCGTTCCATCTGTGATGGAAATGCAATCTGAAGGTGGCGCAGCCGGAGCTGTTCACGGCGCTCTGCAAACCGGATCGCTCACAACCACCTTTACCGCTTCTCAAGGTCTGCTGTTGATGATCCCCAACATGTACAAGATCGCTGGTGAACTCATCCCAACCGTCTTCCATGTTGCAGCACGCACCCTGGCCACACATGCTTTATCCATTTATGGCGATCACTCCGATGTCATGTCAGCGCGTCAATCCGGTTTTGCTTTTTTGGCCTCCGATTCTGTGCAAACCGCTCAGGATAATGCCCTGATCGCAAACGCTGCTTCATTGGAATCACGTGTGCCTTTCTGCCATTTCTTCGACGGCTTCCGCACATCTCACGAAGTCAATAAGATCGAAAAGCTCGATGACGACCAGATGCGTGAAATGATCAATGAAGATTTGGTCACCGCATTGCGCACACGCGCCATGTCTCCAGAACATCCAAGTGTACGTGGAACCGCCCAAAATCCGGATGTTTTCTTCCAGGCACGTGAAGCTTGCAATACCTTCTATCTGAAGACCCCTGCCATTGTGCAAAAAGCCATGGATCAGTTTGCAAAGATCACTGGCCGACAGTATCACCTCTTCGATTACACCGGCCCTGCTGATGCCACCGAAGTGATCATCATCATGGGCTCTGGCGCCGAAGTAGCCGAAGAAACTGCCAAATTCATGAACAAGCAAGGCAGCAAAGTGGGTGTGGTGAATGTAAGACTTTACCGCCCATTCTCTGTAACTGACTTCATCAAGACGCTGCCCGCTTCTGTCAAGACCCTGGCCGTGCTTGACCGCACCAAGGAACCTGGTTCCATTGGCGAACCCCTTTATCAAGATGTCGTAACTGCAGTCAATGAAGCCATGGAAGCCGGCGAGACCGCCTTCAAAGTTCTGCCCCGCATCATTGGTGGACGTTATGGTTTGAGCTCAAAAGAATTTACCCCCGCCATGGTCAAGGGTATTTACGATGAAATGGTCAAAGCCTCACCCAAGAATCATTTCACCATCGGCATCAATGATGATGTCACCCACAACAGCCTTTCTTACGACGAATGCTATGCCATCGCCAGCGACAAGACCGTCCGCTGTGTCTTCTTTGGTTTGGGCTCTGACGGAACCGTGGGCGCCAACAAAAACTCCATCAAGATCATTGGTGAAGACACACCCAACCAGGCTCAAGGTTTCTTCTATTACGACTCAAAGAAATCCGGCTCGGTCACCATTTCTCACTTGAGATTTGGACCTGACGCCATCCGCGCACCTTACTTGATCGAATACGGTGATGCCAACTTCGTTGCCTGCCACCAGTTCTCCTTCTTGGAATGGTTGGACATGCTGAAATACGCAGCTCCAGGCGGAACCTTCCTCCTTAACAGTGTTTATGACAAGGATGAAGTTTGGGATAAACTCCCCAAAGAAGTTCAACAAGATATCATCACAAAGAAATTGAAATTCTACATGGTCAACGGTAATGAAGTCGCATCCAAGACCGGCATGGGTGGACGCGTCAACACCATCATGCAGACCGCGTTCTTTGCCATCAGCGGCATTCTGCCCCGTGATGAAGCAATTGCCCAGATCAAGAAATCCATCAAGAAAACCTACGGCAAACGCGGCGACGCAGTTGTCAAACAAAACTTCGACGCTGTGGATCACACACTTGCCAATCTCTTTGAGATCAAGGTTCCTGAAGCCGCCACCAACAAGGTCACCCGCCGTCCGCCAGTACCTGCGGAAGCCCCTGAGTTCGTTGTGGACGTTTTAGGCCCCATCATCGCCTTCAAGGGCGATCAACTGCCCGTCAGCGCCTTCCCAGTGGACGGCGTCTTCCCGACCAGCACCACCAAATGGGAAAAACGCAACCTTGCCCTCGAGATCCCCGTCTGGGAATCAGATCTTTGTATCCAATGCGGCAAATGCGCATTCGTGTGCCCCCATGCCGTCATCCGCGAGAAGGTTTATGATGCTGCCTTATTGGAAGGCGCTCCCGCGACTTTCAAATCCATGGATGCCAAGTTTAAGGAATTCCCTGGAACCAAATTCACCATCCAGGTTTCTCCTGAAGACTGCACTGGATGCAGCCTGTGCGTCGAGAACTGCCCAGCCAAAGACAAGACCAATCCGCTGCGCAAAGCCATCAACATGGCTCCCCAGATTCCGCTGCGCGAAGAAGAATCCAAGAACTGGAACTTCTTCCTCTCACTACCTGCTCCTGATCCTGATCTCTTCCAACCCAATTCGGTCAAGAATTCACAGTTGATCGAACCGTTGTTTGAGTTCTCAGGCGCCTGCGCTGGCTGTGGTGAAACACCCTACGTCAAACTGGCTTCTCAATTGTTTGGCGATCACATGATCGTCGCCAATGCCACCGGTTGTACCTCCATCTATGGCGGCAACCTGCCCACCACCCCATGGGCGATCAACAACCAAGGCCGCGGTCCCGCATGGGCCAACTCTCTGTTCGAAGACAACGCCGAGTTCGGTTTGGGCATGCGCCTGACCCTCGATAAACAAAACGAATTTGCCAAAGAAATGCTCGCCACCATGGGCGGCGAACTTGGCGACAATTTCATTGGTGAACTTGTAAATGCAGATCAATCCACCAGCAAGGGCATCCGCGAACAACGGGTGCGGGTTGAAGAATTGAAAGCCAAACTCGCCAAGAGCAAGAATGCATCAGCCAAAATGCTGATCAGCGTGGCCGATTCTCTTGTGAAAAAGAGTGTCTGGATCATGGGCGGCGATGGTTGGGCTTACGATATCGGATACGGTGGTCTTGACCATGTCTTGGCCAGCGGCCGTAATGTGAACGTTTTGGTCCTCGATACCGAAGTGTATTCCAACACCGGCGGTCAATCCTCCAAATCCACTCCTCTGGCAGCAGTTGCTAAATTCTCTGCCAAGGGTAAGGGCTTGGGCAAGAAAGACCTCGGTTTGATGGCCATGTCTTACGGTTATGTCTATGTAGCCACGGTTGCCATGGGCGCCAACGATCAGCAGACCCTTAAAGCCTTCATTGAAGCTGAAGCTTACGATGGTCCTTCACTGATCATTGCCTACAGTCACTGTATTGCCCACGGTATCGACATGAAGAAGGGTCTCGAACAGCAGAAATTAGCCACCCAGACCGGTTTATGGCCGACCTACCGCTACAATCCCGCCTTGGTTGACGAGGGTAAGAATCCTCTGCAGCTTGACAGCCGCGAACCGACTGTGGCCGTCAAAGACTATGCCTACAATGAAACCCGCTATCGCATGCTCGTCCAGAGCGATGAAGCCCGTGCTGAACTTCTGATGAATGAAGCCGGTGAATTCGCCAAACGCAAGTGGGAACTCTACAAGCAAATGGCCGCCATGGCTTACACCAAGCCTGGTGAAGAAGCCCCTGCTGAATAGAAAGTATTTGTAATTCAATCCCCCGCGACTAATAAAACCGCGGGGGATTTTTTTACTCAACTATATCAAACACCATAATGGGAATGTGCCTTGAAGTCATCTCTTAATAATGAAGGTAGTCAGGGTGGCGGTTCACAGCGACTTTCCACATCTCTTCGTACTCGAGTCCCTCAGCTTCACGGGCACGCACGGGGAGCAGCTCGCCATCCACTTCGATGTTGACATCAGGGTTGTGCTGCAAATTGTAATACCAGGCAGCGTTCTTCTCCTTTCCCCAGTTGGACGCGATCACAAAATAAGCTTCTTCCGCCTTGAAGTAGGCAATTGGAACCCTGTATTGCTTTCCGGTCTTTCTTCCAACATAATGGATCACCAGAATGGTCTGGGTGCCAAGTTTGCCGCCCAGCCTGCCCTTGCTGATGTGGATCATAAAAAAGTTGACACTCATAAACATTTTTAAAAAGTATTTATTCATTACTCACCTCACCATTGAGTCTAGTAATGGTTTGCAAGAATTAGGTAAGATTAGTAGCACTTAAATAAAAAGACTCCCTTACGGGAGTCTGATTTTATTATCTGGTTGGTTCGTCCATCATGGGTTCGTTTTTCTTCTGACGATAGACGATACGTCCGCGGGTTAGATCGTAAGGGC
>CAZQXI010000013.1:0-147142 GCA_964597505.1 uncultured Anaerolinea sp.
TTAAACGAGATCACGGCGCGCAAGCGTCCGCGAATCTGGGTGGAACCGCGAGAGTGTAATCTCCCGCCCCAGTGCAGGGGCGGGTTTTTGTTTTAATCCTCCCCCAACTCAACCCACTGCCGGTATGACCGGCGTTTAGAACGGAGGAAGAAATGGCTGAAACGAAACAGGAAAAGTACGAAGAAAGCATGCTCTACAAACGGCGCCATTCGGCTGCCCACATCATGGCGCAGGCAGTGCTCGAAAAATTCCCAACTGCCAAGATCGCCATCGGCCCTGCCATCGAAGATGGCTACTATTATGATTTTGACCTGCCCCGTCCGCTGACTCCGGAAGATCTCGAGGGCATTGAAAAACGCATGCGCGAGATCATCAAATCTGGAGTGACCTTTGAACGCAAGGTGCTCAGCGCGGATGATGCCAAAAAGATCTTTCACGATCAGCCCTACAAGATCGAATTGATCGAAGGCCTTGAAAAAGGTACTCTAGATGAGAACGGCAATCCGGTTGAAGAGAAACCTGTCATTTCAACCTACACCCAGGGCATCTTCACCGACCTCTGCCGCGGACCTCATGTGGATTCCTCCAAGGACATCAACCCCGAAGCAATCAAACTGATGTCGGTGGCTGGCGCCTACTGGCGCGGGGACGAAAAACGCCCCATGCTGCAGCGCATCTACGGCACAGTCTGGAACAGCCCCAAGGAACTGGAAGATTACCTCTGGCGCCTTGAAGAGGCTAAAAAACGTGACCACCGCAAATTGGGCAAGGAACTCGGCCTGTTCCACTTCTCGGATGATGTCGGCCCCGGTCTGCCCCTCTTCACCCCCAAGGGTGAGATGCTGCGCTACCTGATGGAAAAGTACGTGCGCGACCTGCAAACCAAGTACGGCTACGAACATGTATGGACGGGCCACCTGGTCAAGGAAGACCTGTACAAAAAATCAGGCCATTACGACAATTACAAAGATTCCATGTTCCCGCCCATGGTGGATGAGAACATCACCTTCCGCATGAAGCCGATGAACTGCCCGAGCCACATGTCTTTGTTCAAAGAGATGGGCTTGCATTCCTACCGCGAACTGCCCATGCGTTTCGCAGAATTTGCCACGCTTTACCGCTATGAGAAAACCGGCGAACTTTCAGGACTTACCCGGGTGCGTTCCTTGACCCAGGATGACTGCCATGTGTTCTGCACCCCTGAACAGATCGGTGAAGAATTCACGCTGGCATTGAAATTGATCCGCGAAGTGTTGGATACCTATCATTTCACCGACTACCGTGTGCGTTTATCTTTGCGCGGAAAAACCGGCAAGTTTGTGAAAGATGACGAAAAATGGAACCTGGCTGAAACCGCGCTGCGAGCCTCCATGGATGCCGCAGGTCTGGATTACTTTGAAGCTGAAGGTGAAGCTGCCTTCTACGGCCCCAAGGCAGATTTCATAGCCCGCGACGTGCTCGGCCGCGAATGGCAGCTTTCCACCATCCAGGTCGATTTCATCCAACCCGGCCGCCTCGGCTTGAGCTACATCGGCGAGGACGGTTTGGAACATACGCCGGTGCTTCTGCACCGCGCTGTGACGGGTTCCACTGAACGGTTCCTTGGTGTTTTGATCGAACATTACGCCGGCGCCTTCCCGGTATGGTTGGCTCCTGTTCAGGCCGTGCTCATCCCCATTGCTGACCGCCATCTGGAATACGCCGCTGAAGTAGCTGAAAAACTCAAAGCCAAGGGCATCCGTGTCATGGTAGATAGCCGCAGCGAACGCATGAACGCCAAGATCCGCGACGCACAAAACCAGAAGATTCCCTACATGCTGGTGGTGGGCGACAAAGAGATGGAAAACAACCAGGTTGCACTTCGCCTTCGCAGCGGAGAAAACCCCGGCGCCATCGATCTAGAGGCTTTCATCCAGCAAGCCATGTCAGATATCGAAAATAAATAGTCTATTCAAAAACCGGCCGGTGCGCACCGGCCGGTTTCGTATCAAATGGCAGGGTTGGGGGTTCCAATCTATACATAAGCATTTCTTTAGTCACTTGACCTTTATGCAGTCTTTCTACTACAATCTGTTTTTCAACGAGTAGATATGTTAATTTATTTTGAAAGAGGTGTACCGAAATGACTCGATACAAAATCATCCTCAATCCAACCGCAGGCAAAGGCAACGGGTTGAAAGTGCGACCCGAAATTGAAGCAGCATTGAAGAAATACAACCTGGATTACGATGTAGACCTAACCGGTTATCCCGAACACGCAACTGAATTGGCAATCCAGGCTGCTGAAGATGGATTTGATGTGGTGGTCGCGGCAGGCGGAGACGGTACCGCAAACGAAGTGATCAACGGGTTGATGAAGTACAAACAATCCCATAAAAAATATCCCACCATGGCAGTCATCCCCGTGGGGCGGGGAAATGATTTTGCGTTTGGCATGGGCATCCCAACCGGAGTGCAGGAAAGCTGCGATCTGTTGGCAGCCGGACCCAAGACCCGCATCGATATTGGCCGAATCACCGGCGGATCCTATCCGCAGGGACTTTTCTTTGGCAACGGGGTCGGTGTTGGATTTGATGCCGTGGTCGGTTTTGTCGCTGCCAAAAGCAGCCTTACCGGCATCGTCTCATACCTTGTGGCGGCATTAAAAACCATTTTCATCTTTTACAAAGCCCCCCTGGTGGATATTGTCACCGATCACAAGACGTTTAACATTTCGAGTTTATTGATCTCCACCATGAATGGAACCCGTATGGGCGGCAGCTTCATGTTCGCCCCGGATGCCAAACCGAATGACGGCGTTTTTGACCTCTGCATCGTACGTTCGGTTCCTCAAAGCAAGATCCTGGGCTTGATCATGAAAGTAATGAAAGGCGCCCAGGCAGCGGATGCTGCCGTTTCAACCGTTCAAAGCACCAAGGTCGTCGTTAGAGCCATTCAAGGTACACTTCCCGTTCATGCAGATGGTGTCACTATCTGCGAAGAAGGTACGGGAGAAATTGTCATAGAGATCCTGCCGAAAGAGCTGGAGATCATTACCAGGCTGGCCGAATGACCCTCGCTTCTTCGATCATCAACCCTCCCATCAAAGCCATCTTATCCACTTTTCTAAAAGTGGATGACAGCGAAGTGGTACGCATCCCGATGCAAGGGCCGTTGATCCTCGCCACCAATCACATTAATTCTCTTGATGCTCCCGTCGGGTTCAGCCACTTGCATCCTCGGCCGGTGACTGCCTTTGTCAAGGTGGAAACCTGGAATAACTTTTTCATGCGCTGGCTGTTTAATACCTGGGAAGCCATCCCCATCAAGCGCGGCGAAGTGGATTTTGAGGCCTTTCGTCTGGCGGATGAAGCGCTCAAGAACAAGAAGATCATTATCGTGGCGCCAGAGGGAACCCGCTCATATCACGGCCGCTTAAACAAAGGCTATCCCGGCATCGTCATGCTGGCCATCCGTTCAGGCGTACCGATTTTACCGGTGGTGTTCTACGGCAACGAGAACCTGAAGATCAAATTGGCCAAACGTACCCACATGACCATCAAAGTGGGTGAGCCTTTCAAGATTGACACCAGGGGAGCCGCTTTCTCTAAAGAAGTGCGCACCCAGGTGACGGACGAAATCATGTACGAGATCGCCGCCTTGCTGCCCGAAAAGAACCGCGGCGTCTACGCTGACCTTTCGCAGAACAAGCGGGAATACTTGAATTTTTCAAAATAAACTACTAACCTTAACAAGGCTATAAGCCTTGTTAAGGTTGATATATAGTTTTCGAGTTATAGCAAACTTATTTATTCCAGTTGACGCAAAAGAATCGAATGTGGTATTATTTACTAAGTGGGCCCGTTCACTGAACGGGCTTCTGTTAAATAGTTAAAATCAGGAGAGAAAACTATCAGTACTCAAACTTTTCGTGTAAATGAATTGATCCGGGTTAACGAAGTCCGCTTAATTGGACCGGAGAACGAAAACATCGGGGTGGTTCCGATCCAGAAAGCACTGCAGATTGCCCGCGATGCAGAGCTTGATCTTGTGGAAGTCGCCCCCAATTCAGAACCCCCCGTCTGTAGAGTGATGGATTTTGGCAAGTTCCTTTATGAACGAACCAAAAAAGACAAAGAAGCCCGCAAAGCCCAGACCAAAATTGAGGTCAAGGAAATTCGGCTGCGCCCCAAGACCAACGAACATCACCGCGGATTCAAAACCCGTGATGCTCGCAAATGGTTGTTGGAAGGTAACAAAGTCAAGGTCACCATCCGCTTCAGAGGACGCGAAATTACCTATCCTGAAATCGCACTCGAAGACCTACGCGAGATCGCCCAGGAATTGGCAGACGTAGCCATCATTGAGCAATCCCCCAATATTGAAGGCCGCACCATGGGCATGGTTCTGGCGCCTTCTAAACCGGGCAAGAAAAAAGTGGTTGAATCCACCGAAACCGAAACACAAGAAGCCTAAGCAAAAACAAATTCTTCTGGTATAATGTGCGATTGCGCAAGCAATCGCACATTTTGTTGAGAGGAGTTCGCTGTGACAGCAAAGGTAAAAACACCCAAGTACAAACTCAAGACCCACAAAGCCACATCCAAACGTTTTCGTTTGACCGGGTCTGGCGTTCTTGTACGTACGAAGGGCGGCAAGAGCCATTTACGACGCCGCACCCCGTCACGCACAAAAGCGTTATTTGCTGAAATGGTCAAAGTCAAGGGTACCAAGACCATCAAGCGTGTCAATCGTCTCGCCCCCAATATGGAATAGGCGTCAGAGACTGACAAGATCGTATCCGATTTAGTGCGTCTGTTGGGTGCATGCAACGGGTTGAAAAACCGGCGCCCAGGGGTTCGCAAAGGAGCTTAACATGGCACGTGTAAAAGGTGGTCCTCACGGACATCTTCGCCACAAGAAAGTCTTAAAGTTTACAAAAGGTCAATTTGGCAGCCGACATTTACTCATCCGCCGCGCCAATGAAGCCCGCTTAAAAAGCATGTGGTATTCAACTCGCGACCGCAAGAATCGCAAACGCGATCTGCGCCGCTTGTGGATCACCCGCATCAACGCTGGCGCTCGCCAGAACGGTTTATCCTACAGCCAGTTGATCTTTGCCCTGCGCAAATCCAACATTCTGTTGAACCGCAAGATGCTCGCTGATCTCGCCGCACGCGAACCGAAAGCGTTCACCGCTATCGTCGAAAAAGCCAAAGCAGCGAAATAACAAAAACCTCAACAACAATCACGGGATGGCCGTCACACGCCATCCCGTTTTATTATTAATCCTTTGTTTTTAAACTTAACAATCGGAAATATCAAACAGTAAAACCAACCTTGACAAGGTTTCAAACCTTGTCAAGGATGGTTTAGTAGGTGTGTTGGCCTAGAAGATTGATGGTCTAAAAGGGTGGTCTAAAAAAGTTGGTTATTTCTTTTTTACAGGTAGAATTAACCCATGCCTAACATAGACCCAGAAATGATCACTTCCACCAAAAATCAGCATGTGCAGCACATCCGCGAACTGCTGGCCAAAAAATCAACGCGTGAAGAACACGATTCCTTTATCGTAGAAGGTGTGCGCCTGTGTGAAGAAGCCATGGCCTCCGGCCTTCCGCCCCGCTTGGTGTTCTATTCAGATGCCTGCTCGGCGCGCGGGCTGCAACTTGTGCAGCAAGCCAGTACGGCGGGCAGCAGGGTGTTCCAGGTCAAACATGATATTCTGGACGCATTATCAGATACAGAGACCACCCAGGGGCTCCTGATGGTCATGCAGAGCCATCCGCTGCGTTTGCCAGACACATTGGATTTTGTGCTGGTGATCGACCAGGTGCGCGACCCCGGCAACCTGGGAACGATTCTGCGCACAGCAGTGGCAGCCGGTGCACAGGCAGTTTTTTGCACCCCCGGCAGCGTGGATGCCTGGTCGCCTAAGGTGGTGCGATCCGCCATGGGTGCCCACTTTTACGTCCCGATCGAATTGATGGCCTGGAAGGACATTTCCAGTCTGTGTAAAAAACAGAAGAAACCGCTGACGACCTTCCTCGCGGAATCTGCTGAAGGGGTAGCCCTTTGGAAAGCCGATCTGAAAAACCCGTTTGCCCTGGTGATCGGCGGCGAGGCGGATGGTGCCAGCGCCGAAGTGAAAGCTGGTGTGGATGCCTATCTCAACATCCCCATGCCGGGAGGGTTTGAATCCCTGAATGCGGCCGTTGCGGCCTCCATCATCCTCTTTGAAGCGGTCAGGCAAAGAAACGCATGAAAATTCGCTCCATCACCAGCTTTTTTGATCCCAAACTGGAAGAAATTGATGCACAGCTCCAACCCCTGTCTCAATTCAGCCGCGAGTTGCGGAAGGCGATCGAGGCTCAAGGGTTTGAGGTGGAAACCACGCGCCTGGCGGCCACTCCGTTTGCCAACTGGCTGACCTGTGAACATGCGGCCCGCATTCGCACCCTGCAAAAACTTGATGATCTCATCCTGACCTGCGGCTGGGATTACCTTTCTGTGGGACCGGCGTCGCCTGACAACCTCGAATCTTACGAAATGATTCCACACTTTTTGGCTGCCACGCAGCATGTCTTCTATGGCGGCATTCTCTCCGATCAACGCGCAGTTTATCCATCCGCGGTGCAAGCCTGTGCGGAGGTTATATACCAAGCCTCAACGATTTCACCGGATGGTTTTGCCAACCTGCGCTTCGCCGCGCTGGCCAATGTGCCTCCGCATGCACCCTTCTTTCCGGCGGCCTACCACGCGGCTGGCGAACCTCCGGCATTTTCCCTCGCCATGGAATGCGCGGACGAGGCCGTCAAGGCTTTCTCAAAAGCAGAATCTCTGCAAGAAGCGCGCAGCCTCTTTTTGGCATCTCTCGAGTCGGCGGCTGATTGTTTAGCCCCCATTTGTGAAAAGATTGCTCAAAAACACAAAGTTGTTTTTAAAGGGTTTGATTTTTCTCCTGCACCTTTCCCGGAGGATTGGTGTTCGCTTGGCCAGGCTATCGAGCTGCTCGGACTGCAGCGGATCGGCGGCGCCGGTTCACTGGCTGCGGCTGCTTTTATCGCCGACGCGCTCGATAGCGGCCGTTGGCAGCATGTTGGTTTCAATGGGCTGATGCTGGCAGTGATGGAAGATTCAGTGCTGGCTAGGCGGGCGGGCGAGGGGGCGCTTTCGATCAAAGATCTGCTGCTTTATTCTGCGGTCTGCGGCACCGGGCTGGATACCATCCCGCTGCCTGGGGATACCCCCGTTGAAGAGCTTTCAGCCATACTTCTGGATCTGGCCAGCCTGGCCACCCGTCTTGGCAAGCCGCTTACCGGCAGGCTGATGCCCATTCCCGGCAAGAAAGTTGGAGACGCCACCGAATTTGATTTCGGCTATTTTGCAAACAGCCGGGTAATGCGATCAGATGGACAAAAAATTTCCGCACCGTTGATGACCGCCGCGGAAATTCCGTTGAAACCGAGAAAAATCATAGAGTAGGTTTCGTTGCGCGATATATGCGCCCCCGAGCTGATTTTGCGAGAGGGGCAACGAACCCATACCAAATCATGGTGTCACCGTTACCGTCGGTGTTGCCGTTTCGGTGGGGGTAACCGTGGGGGTTTCGGTCACGGTGGCGGTTGCAGTCATGGTCGGGGTGAAAGTCACCGTGGGGGTCGCCGTAACCGTCGGGGTCTGGGTGGGCGTGGAGGTGGGCATCTGCAGGTTCAAACGCAGGAATTTTTCAGCATATCCATTATTGTTGGACTTCAAGTACAAATGCAGGGTGACGATACCGGTTTGTGCGCCGTTCAGATCCCAGGTGAGCAGCTTCTGCGGTGAAGCGGAGGCGTTGCTTGATTCGGCCAGCCGCATCCAGACGGACGGGTTGTCTCCATACCCATATTCCAGGTAGAAGCTCTCAAAATTTGCCGTGGCATTGACCACTGCGTAAATATCCAAGCTGTTGGTGTTGATGGTTTGCCGGTCTTCGAGACCCACAAACACCAGCGTCGGGCGCGGATCATCCGCCTTGCAGACTCTGGCAGGCACGAAAATGACCGGACTCGAAAATCCATTTTTCTCCGCCCAGTCTTTGCCGGCGTCTTTTTCATTGATCCACTTGATTGCCCACGGATCGGTGACGTTCAAGACATATTTCTCGGCGGTAAATTCCTGGCAGGCAGGCGAGGCTTTGAGATTCGTCCAGGTGTCCACCTGGGCATTCTTCCACAGGTCCTCTTCTTTGGGCAGGGGCAGTTGGTCTTGAGAGAAAATCTCGCTGCGTTGATCAGGACACCACTGCGAAGGTTCGGTGCCAGAAACGGTACAAATGACCTTGTCCACAATGCCCGAAGGTCGGGTGAAGGAGGAAGGATTATTGTTGGTCAAGTATGGCACAGCATAAGTCATGAATTGGGCCCAGATCGGAGCCGCCCCCGAGATGCCGGTCGTATTGACCATTTCGGAGTTATCCGCGTTGCCCACCCACACGCCTACGGCAAGGTCTGGCGTATAGCCGAGCGTCCAGTTGTCTTTGAAATCGTTGGTGGTGCCGGTCTTCGCGGCGGCCTGGAAAGGCAGGTTTAGGATCGAGTTGGAGCCAAACATGGGGGCGCGTGCTTTTGTGTCTGAAAGGATGGAGGTGATCAGGTAGGCATGTTCCTGGCTGATCACCTGCGTGCCGTTTTCAATGGGGGCTTCAAAGATCAAATTTCCCTGGAAGTCTTCGATGCGGGTGATGGCAACCGGATTGATCTTCAATCCGTTGTTGGCGAAGGTTGAAAATGCGGATGTCATTTGAAACAGGGTTACTTCTCCACCGCCCAGGGTGAGTGCCATACCATAATCGTTGCGGGTGAGTGTGGTGATGCCCATGCGTTTGGCAAAAGCGATCACGCCGTCCTCGCCGGCCACATTGGGGTCGTCATAGATGCCGACAAACTGCAGTGCTTTGACTGCCGGGATGTTATAACTGTTGGCTAACGCGGAGCGTACCGTCACCGGACCGTGGAATCTGCCGTCGTAATTAACAGGAATATATGGTGCACGGTTATCGTTGGCATTGCCTGACGGCGGAAATTCGCTCGGCACGTCCCAGATCAGAGTTGAGGGCGTCCAGCCCTTTTCAAAGGCGGCTGCATAGGTGATCGGTTTGAAAGATGAACCAGGCTGGCGCGGCGAAAGCGCCATATTGATCTGGCCGGCAATTTCAATGTTGTAGAAATCGGCTGAACCGGTCATGGCCAGCACTTCGCCAGTCGAGGGGCGGATGGCGACCAGCGCGCCATCCGTGGCGTGGTTGTCGGCCAGGTTGGCAACCTGTTCTGCGACAATGCGGTCCGCTTCGGCTTGCAGCTGCGGATCCAGCGTGGTATAGACCTTGAATCCGGAACGGTAGATGGTCTGGTCGTCATATTTTTCTTCTAGCAGCGTTTTGATGTAGTTCACCCAATGCGGATACACCATGGGGTTCGCATGCTGCACGAAGTTGTAATTTTCAATGTATATGTATGCATCTGCGGCGGTTTGCGGATCCACGCAGATGGGTTCTTCAATATCCTCGATGCGGATGCAGTTTTTCTCGGTTGACAGTTGGTACATGGCGGTAATGGTTTGTTTGTTGCGCACCAGTGTGGCCTCGCGTGCGGTAAAAATATCATACACACTGGGGGCCTGCGGCAAGCCGGCCAGGAATGCGGATTGCGCCAGGGTGAGTTCGCTGGCCGTGGTGTTGAAGTAGGTTTCAGCGGCGGCTTCAATGCCGTATGCCATATTACCGTAGCTGATCTCGTTCAAATAGAGTTCAAGAATCTCGTCTTTGGAATAGCGCCTGGTCAATTCTGCCGCCAGGATGATCTCGCGCGCCTTGCGCCGCATTGAAATTTCCACTCGCTCCTGCGGGCTGAAGAACAGGGTGCGCGCCAGCTGCTGGGTGATGGTTGAGGCGCCAGACACCACTTCGCCGCTGGTGTAGTTTTGGATCAGCGCCCGCAGCAGGGCGAACACGTCAAACCCTGGATGGTTGTAATATTCCTTGTCTTCAATGGCGATGGTGGCGGCGATCAATGAAGGAGAAATCTTGTCGATCGGGATATAGGTTCTACGACCGGCGTTCGGATCGATCATTTCATAAAGCAGTTGACCGTTGCGGTCGTAAAACCGGGTGGTCTCAAATTGTGAAGCTTTTTGCTTGATGTCTTCGATCCCGGGCAGGCTGGCGGCAATGGTGAAATACTGGTAAACCAAAAAGGCGCCGGCCATCACCAGACCGAGCACGATGGCGAAAAGTAAAATGACCACACCTTTTATCAGGCAGCCGTTGAAGTTTGGACCTTTCTTGGGCTGAGCAGGCATCTTGCGTGGTTTGCGTTTTAGGAGGGCAGGTGCTGCGGATTTTTTCGGCAAATCTGGCGGGGTCATCGATTGGGCAAAAGCCGTCGGGATGACCATGGTAGCCCCCATGTCTGTTTCATCCACAGGGTTGGGCAGGGCGTCTGATGCTCCCGGCGGGGGCGCTCCAAGGTCGTCGGCAGCGGTTTGTTCCAGGGCGCTCGTACCGGGTTCCACATTAACGGTAGGCATTTCTTCTATATCACTTTTGGCGCGAGTGGCATCAAACTGCAAGGTGTATAACGGATCGGTGGTTTCATCCTTTGGGGTGACAGGGGCAGAGATGTCCTTTGAATCGGCATCATCCAGTTGCCGGGTGAGGCTGCGCTTTTTGGTGGTTTCTTCATTTTCATCTGACAGGTTATTAGTCAAGGTATTCATCTCATTTCGCTAAGGAGCAGGTTTTGTTCATTCTAGCATAATTCGATTGACCCTGAAGGGTTATTCTCTTAAAATGCATGCATGAGTGCAATCAATCCAAATGGTAAGGAACTCAGGCAGATAATCGCGGCGGATCAACGCTGTTCGACCATTACTCCTGAAGACGACCAGATCTGGGAATTGGAACCTACACGGGGAGAACCTCCGGGACTGGCATTTCAAACCACCTATGGATTGAGAGCTTACGGCATCCGGGTTTTTCCGCGTTTCAGTGTTAACAAGGTACCTGTCTCTGATCCGCGGTCGTTTGCCTCAAAGCCCGTATTGAATGATGTTGCTCCAAATTTTCTTGAACTTCAATATTCACCATTTCCTTCATTAGACGTCATACAAAAGGTATGGGTTCCCGACAGTCACACCCTCACTGCCCAGGTGGCAGTCACCAACACAAGTAAGGCACTCATCCAGTTATGGATGGAGTGGGTGGTGCAGCTCAATCCGCTGCTCACCGGGTCACCCATGACCGCCGCTCAGATAAGTGTGAATACCGTACTGCAAGGCCAAACCGGAGCGCTCTACCCCGTTTTTCTGTTAACCGGCGGCCCGCGCGGCGATCTCTCGGCGTTTCCTTCTCTGGGAATTGAAGTTACGCTACCCCCTCACTCTGGCCGCCAGTTTACCTGGGCTTTGGCCACCCTGGGATCAACCGACGAGTCTTTTTATGCCGCCCGCAAGGCGACATCCTATACCCTCGATAACGAGCAGATCAAGATCCATATGCTGCAAAAAGGACAAGGGATAAGCTTTGATTTTTCAGATGCCGTCCTCAACCAAAAGCTGGATCAAAGCCAGCGGCGGGTTTTTCAATTGGTCTATCCTCCTTACCGTAACCTGCAGTACCCCTGGTATGTAGCGAAACGCGACCCGGAACACGGCAACCTGCCCACCGAAAACAGCAGCGGATATTCTGCAGATTGGGGCATCCAAAAAATGACCGATCTTTGGGCGCTCAGCCGCGTTCTTTTACCGCTTAGGTCAGATCTCATACAAGGTATGCTTCAAAACTTGCTGAACCAGCAGGGTTTGGATGGCACCTTGTATGCCCAATTGAATTGGAATGGCAAGGTGACCAACCTGGCCGCTGCCCCTCTTGCGGCTTCACTGGCGGCTGAAGTCTACGAAGCTATCGGGGATAAAGAATGGCTGGCCCAAAATTACGCAGCCCTCGTTCGCTCGGTAAAGATCTGGTTTCAACCTGAAAACGACAAGGATGGCGACGGCTGGCCTGAATGGCAGCATTTATTGCAAACCGGGTTGGGCGAAGGGTTGTCGCGCGAACAAAAAGACAAACTTGAGGTGTTGATCCAGTCTGCGGAATGGCCTTCTTTAGCCGCCTTGCTGTTAAATGAATGCCGTGCGCTAAAGAAGCTGGCGAATTGGGTCAATGACCCATCAGATTTGGATTGGCTAGAAACGCAGATCACCCGTTTGGATCAGCTTCTAAAGGACTGTTGGGATCCAAAACGCGGCTTTTATGCATTTCGAGATCAAACAGGGCATTATTCACAGGCGGGTAAGAACCTTCATACCTTCAAACAAAACGGTGTAAGCGAAGATATCAGCCCCTTGACCCATCCGAGCCGGTTGGTGATTCGCGTGAAAATGAAGGATGCCGCCAATCGAAGCGTTGAATGCCAGGTGAAAGGTGTCGTCCAGCACCACGAAAGAACGGTAACCTTTTCTGCCAAAGAACTCCGCTGGGAAGATGAGAATGGATTGATGGTGAGCGAAGCCGTGTTTTCATCCGTGAAAAAGATCACGGTGAGTGGGCTCAATAAAGGTGAGAGTTTAAGCCTTGAAACACCAGATCATTATCACCAGTCACCGGATTTCATAATCTCTTTATGGGCGGGTGTGCCTAATAAGGCTCAAACGGATGTTCTGATAAAAAACGGCATCCGCTATCTGGATGGGCATTTTAGTGAGACTCCCCATTTCCTGAAAATCATGTGGCTTGAAGCTTTATGCCAGGCTGGCCGCAAGGAATTGGCCAGTCGTTATATCAAGAATTGGTATCTGGGTATTTTGCCGTCGAATGAACAAAGCGAGTCACAAACCATGGCAAGACCCATGGATTCAATGACGACCATCGGTCTGGAGCAGCTTATCCCTTTCAAAACGATGCTGGGTTTGCTTGGAATCGATCGCATTTCTGATGAAGAAGTAATTCTCGCCGGATTTAATGATTTTTTTCCCAAGGTTAATGTACAATATAAGAAGTTCATGCTTGACCTTGAAGAGGGTCAGGCGAAGATTGAGAATCTGAATGGAGAAAGCGTAATCGTCATCGAACCCGGTCCACACCGGATCAAGCTCTCCTGAGGAGGTGAATTATGGAAAAAGAAGATCACCAAGGACAAATTCCACGAATACTTTGCATTGCCGTGGTTCAATCACAGGATGCTGACATCGCTCAGGATGCCATTCGTGATATGGGCTTTTTTGTAACCCGCCTGCCAAGCCAGGGAGCCTTTTTAGGCCGCCGCAACGCCACCCTGTTGATATGTTCGCCAAAAACCAAATTGCCAGAAATTCTGCAATCTTTAAAAGAAAACTGCAGACAGCGCATTGAATATATATCCGTTCCGCTTGAAAGCGCCCCCCTGCCCATGCCATCCCCAACCCCCATTACCGTGGGTGGTGCAACAGTGTTCTCAATGGATATTGAATATTTTGAGGAGTTGTAGACATGAAAATGATCATTACCATCATTAAAGATAATGATACAGATGCTTTGACCAAAGCCTTAACCTCTGAGGGTTTTCGCGTTACAACCATTGCCTCAACCGGCGGATTCCTCCGCAGCGGCGTCAGCACCCTTTTATGCGGTGTCGAAAATGACCAGGTTAAAAAAGCGATTGATGTTATTCACAAAGTCTTTCCACCACTGCCTGAATCAACCGAGAAACGCTGCACCTTGTTCGTGTTGGATGTGGCCGATTCGCAGCATTTCTAATATTAATACCATTAATATACGTAGGGGAGGTTCATGAACCTCCCCTACATGTTTTTCAGGATTTTTCCTCAAACTCTTCCACATGGTAAATCGAAACTTCAAGCACCTTGCGTTTCCACAGGTCAGCAGGGGACCCCATTTTTGTGCATAAATGAGATAAGAATTCTTCAGCCACTGGCAGCTGCTGCCAGACCTGCGGAAGGAACGTGGCGCGCCTGAATCCATCCTTGAGGATCACACCGTCCACATTGGGTTTGAGCAAACCGGGCAGGTCGCCGGGGTTTTGGTATTTGAGCGGTGCGGAGGGGGTCAATCTTGAAATTTCAATATGCAGTTTTGGTATTTCCGCATTGGTGACCGGCGGAAAGCGGTAATCTTCAAGCGCTGCCTGCCGGGCGTGATCGCGCACATCTTCCACCAGGCTTTGATAGGCTTCCAGCGAGCCGATGCAGCCTCGCAGGTCGCCATCCATGGTCAGGGTCACAAATGAAGCGCCTTTTTGAGCCAGGGCTTCTGTAAGCTCGGCATCTTCCCAAATGGGCAGCGGGCGTTGGTTGACAGCCTTCACTATTGTCTGACGCGCCAAAGTCAATAGAAAGTCTTTTTCGTGGTCTGAAAGGGGATTTTCCATCATAACTCCAGTTGGTGATAATTGCGGTTGCCGTAGATCAAGGCAGTGCTTTTTTCTTCCTTTCGAGCTTCAAGAACTTCACCGATGAACATGGTGGAATTGGGCATGTTGTATACATGAACCACTTTACATGCCAGTGCTCCCAGCCCTTCAGCGATGACCGGAATATCTTGCGCGAGGCGCACAACGGATAGTCCGCTCATGCGGTCGCCTTCATCCGGGATGACTCCTGCAAACCGGTCCGCAATGGATTGCTGATTGGCTGCCAGCAGGGTCACACCAAACAAGCCGGTCTGTCCGACCATGTTGTGGGTGCGGGTTTGATTGGCCAGCGTCACGATGATGCGCGGCGGATCAATCGAGACGGAGACGAGGGAACCAACAGTCATGCCGTGGACCTTGCCATCCAATTCGGCAGTAACGATCGAAACGCCGGTCACCCAATGACGCATTACTTCTCTTAAATCTTCCATGTTTGTCTCATTATCCGTGTTGAATCCCACACAAGTAATCATCCCTTATTAACAGGTTATACTTTGTCAGCCAGACGAAGTCAAGCACAATTTGTCGCATAAATTTGGACTTTGGCATAAACCTTGCTATAATTCTTGAAGATTATGTCTAATATTGATGCTATTAACCAGTACCCAGACGATGAAGAACAGGAAGTTGAACCCGTAGCTTCCAGTTCAAGTAGTGCAAACACACCAAAACCTGCGCCAACTCCCAAAGGGAAGTTCAGCATGTTTTCGGGCATTCAATCCATTGTTACTTACGCGTTCTTATTCGCCACGCTTTTTACGCTTTTTACCCCGGATAATCTTTTCTCAGGCCAAATGCTGACCCGTGTCTTTGAAGCATGGCAGGCCAACCCGACCACCATGGCACCCGTTGCCACGGCAGCGGTCAGCGCCGAGATCAACCGCATTGGCATCGTTTCAGGCCATTGGAAGAACGACTCAGGGTCGGTGTGTTCAAACGGATTGACCGAAGAGCAGGTTAACCTGAGGATTGCCAGTTTAGTGCAGCAAAAACTGACCGATGAGGGTTTCCAGGTCGATCTTATGGAAGAGTTCGATCCGCGTTTGTCGCAGTATAAAGCCATTGCGCTGGTATCAATTCATGCCGATACCTGTGATTTCATCAACGATGCTGCCACCGGCTACAAGGTGGCTGCAGCGCTTGACAGTGCCTACCCAGAAAAGGCCACCCGCCTGACCATGTGTCTGGTGGATCGTTACGGTAAAGACACTGGCCTTCCATACAAAACCAACACCACCATTGACATGACCTCATACCATGCCTTTGGTGAGATCAATACTGAAACAACTGCCGCAATTATTGAGGCAGGTTATCTTAATCTTGATCAGCAGATCCTAACCCAAAAGCCTGATGTGGTTGCCCAAGGCATTGTGGATGGATTGTTGTGCTTTATTCGTAATGAAAATGTGAATCCGACGCAGACCATCCAGACAGAGGTTCCAACACAGGCGAGCCCATGAGCGATCAAACTGCCTACCAACTAAGACTTGCCCTCGTCAATGCCCAGGTGGCGCTTCAGCAAAAGAACAAAATGGAAGCGAGACGATGGGCTTTATTCGCTATAAAGATCGCTCCTGAGAGCGAAGAAGCCTGGATGATCCTCGCGGCTGTTTCAAGTCCTTCAGCCAGTGTCGCTTATCTTAATAAAGCGCTCCAGATCAACCCTAAAAACGAACGGGCGGCCAAAGGCCTCAAATGGGCTGAAACACGCATGGCTGAATATAGAGCCAAGACGCCTGTCATTCAGGTGGTTGCCATTCCGGCCGTAAAACCTGAAGTCAAACCGGTGGAACCTGCTGTTGTTGAACGTGAGTTTATTGCAGAGCCTTCCGTAGCTGAGCCTCAGGATGCTGTTGAACCTGAAATTATCATTGAAGCCCCGGTTTCTGAACCGGTTATTACATATGAAACACTTTCCGAGTCTGCCATTGCGGAATCGGAGGGCGCCGCTGAAATTCCACCGCTGGAACCTGAGATCCCTTCTGAACCTCAGCCGCTTGAACAGGAAGCTGTTTCAGAGCTGCCCGTGGTCGAACCTGAACCTGTCATTGAACCTCCAGTTATGGAGCCTGAAATCATTGCCGAAGTTCCGGTATTGGCGCCGGAAATGTTGGCCGAGTCTCCACTTTCGGAATCAAAAAGTCCGCTTGAACCTCCGATCATCGTAGCAGAAGAAGCGATGGAACCCGCTCCCCCTGAACCCGATTGGGAAGCGCTTGAAGCCTTGGGTTCTGAACCCGATTGGTCTTCCATTGAGCCTCCCATTCCGCCGATTGAGAATGCTGAAGCACCCATTCAAGAACCTGAATGGACGACTTTTGACTCTCAGGTGATCGAACCTGAACAGAATGCCGTCGTTCCTCCACCGCTGCCATTTGAAAAACCTGACGAAGTGACGCCTCTAGAAACGGATTGGTCCGCGCTAGAATCGCTGGTGGCTGAATCCGCGCAGAATGGAGTTGAACCGCCTCCATTACCGCTTGAAAATGCTGAAGAGGTTTCTCCCCAGGAACCGGATTGGGCGGCACTTGCGGCATTGATGGCTGAACCCGATCCAACCCCTGAAGAGACTTCGGTTTCTCCGTTCACCTCTGATGAAGAAACGCCGTCCCAATATTCTGACTGGAAGCCCATAGAATTTGATGACGCCGAATCTGTTGAGGATAATCAGTCAGCGTTTGTTGAAGATGAAGCCGAACCCATTGATATTTTGGCCCGTCTGCACGAAGGAGAGGCCGACCGCCAGCAGGAACTCATTTCAGAATTCCGGCCAGAAGTAGAACCGGGGTTGGTTGAACAAACTGTAAATACTGTTACTGATAAAAAGAAACCGGCTAAAAAATCTGCCGGATATTCATGGGCTGTGGCGCTAATCCTCTTCCTCACACTGGCAGCATCAGCAGTGGTGGTTTGGGCAGCCATGCCCGGATTAACAGCCCTGGCACGAAGTTCCGCTGCGCCCATCCCGGGAGGATTATTAAGCAAACCTTCCCTGACGCCGACCCTCACTGCTACTCCTACGGTGACGCTCACGCCAACCCCCACCGAGACTCCAACCCCAACCGCCACCGAAACCCCGCTGCCGACTGAAACCCCCACGGCCACTGAAACCCCCTGGCCAACCAATACTCCCAGACCTTATTCAGCGGAGCAGCAAAAGATACCTCAGACCTCTTCTGACCTGTCAGGTCATTGGATAGACGTAAACCTGAGCGAGCAGAGATTGTATGCCTATGATGGCGACACACTGGTTTCTTCTTTTTTGGTGTCCACCGGAACATCGGCACATCCGACCGTTACTGGCACCTATGCGGTCTATGTGAAATATAAATATACAGATATGCGCGGCCCGGGTTATTACCTGCCGGATGTTCCCTATACCATGTACTTCTATCAGGGTTACGGTATCCACGGCACTTATTGGCATAATAACTTTGGAACCCCCATGAGCCACGGCTGCGTCAACATGCTCACCAGCGAAGCTGAGTGGATCTTCAACTTCTCGGAAGTTGGTACCCCCGTAGTCGTTCATTACTAAGTCATCATGGCTGATTCTCTCGATCTCAGGCAATTCTCAAGACGCGAATTCTTACGCTTAGGCAGTACCGCCCTGATCTCGGCACTGGCATTGAGCCGGACCTCATTTGCATATGCCGATTCGGGCATCCAGCAGGATGCCTCCACCCCCCTGGGGCGTTTAACTAAAAGACGTCTTGATCTTTTCGATATCCCTTCAGAGAAGGGTAAAGTCATTCGTGAACTGGCCTTGGATGAAATATTGCCAATAACCAATACCGCCATTGGCAGCGATGATTCTACCAACAACCGCATTTGGTACGAGTTGAACGGAGAAGGTTTCATCCATTCCGGAGTGGTGCAGCCTGTTGCTGAAAAACTGAACGAAATGGTTGCCAATATCCCTGAAACGGGTCTATTGGCCGAGGTAAGTGTTCCATTTACCGATGCCGTCTACGACCTTCAGAAACCAGATGAATCCATCCGGTTGTATTATTCCACCACGCATTGGATCCTGGGTCTTATTAAAGATAAAACGGGAAACTGGTGGTATGAAGTGTTGGAAGATTTCTATCAGAAAAGCTACTATGTCAAAACGCAGCATTTGAGAGTCATTCCACTGGATGAATTGACACCCTTGTCTCCATCCGTGCCCGCATATGAAAAGCGGATCGAAGTGCGCCTGGGCGAACAACTGGTGATTGCGTATGAGGGCGATACCCAGGTGCAGCTCTTCCGCTGTTCTGCAGGTGTTAACAAAGGCGATGTTTCATTAACCCCTGTCGGCGATTTCACCACCGATTACAAACGGCCTTCCCGCCATATGATTGACGGCAACGATCATCACATGAACACTTTCAATCTGCCCGGCGTTCCATGGATTTCTTACCTGGACGTCAATGGCATTTCTTTCCACGGCACTTACTGGCATAACAATTACGGCGTGGCGATGAGTCACGGCTGTATTAATCTCCCTCCCGCTTCTGCCAAATGGATCTACCGCTGGACAAACCCGGTGGTGGGTGTGGGCGAACAGCGCGGCTACAAGATGATGGGCGGCACGCGAGTTACCATCAAGTAAAAATTAATAAACTTCTAACAAGAATCCAATCCACTCGGGTTGGATTCGTTTTATAATTAACATAAGGTGAATAATATGAGTAGAGAACCCTTATTTAAAGGTTTGGTAATAGATGAGTATGACCATCCGGTGACCACAGGCTCCATCGGTGTGGAACCCTGCTATATCGTAAATGATGCCGGTTTCATGCGTCATATCCCCTCCGATCCGGTGGATATGGAGATTTTAAAATCCTTTGGCGAGCAGATCAGCGGCAACGAAGAATTGATTGCTGAGCAAGCCACCAAGATGATGGGTCAGGATGATCTTTTTACACATGCGATCATTGAAAACCAGCTGAAAAACATTGATCAGCAGTTCGCCCAGGTGCTGCAAATGGGATTACCCGAAGAGACGCGTGTCTATCTGGGCATGATGGGATTCAAAGTGGTGGTCAATATCCACGGAGAAGTGATCCGTATTGACCAACCGGTATCAAGATCTGATGAAAACGGAGAAGGTGACGATAATGGTGAGTAACCATGCGCCCCTTGTTCAGGAGAAAACAGAATGATGTCCGAGTATATTAAATCGGTCACCGAAAGTGATTTTGAGTACGAAGTGCTTGCTTATTCGCAGAATACCCCGGTCATCGTGGATTTCTGGGCGGATTGGTGCAAGCCTTGCAAGATGCTTTCTCCGATCCTTGAAAAACTGGTGGATGAGGCTAACGGCTCTTTCCGCCTTGCCAAGGTGGATGCGGATGTCAACCCGAACCTGGTGTTGAAGTACAGCGTCCGCAGTATTCCTACTGTTTTGGCATTCAGCCAGGGCAGCCGGATCAGTGAATTTGCCGGGCTGCAGCCTGAACCAAGAGTAAGAGAATTTATCAATCAGATATTACCTCCCAGCCCGGCCAGTTTGATGGTGCAAAAAGGGGATAGTCTGTTGGCCATGGGCGATCTTGAAAGAGCCCGCAAGGCTTATGATGAAGCCATTGAGATCACCGCGGATACGCCCGGCGCTTTGCTTGGTCTGATTAAGATCAACCTGCTCGAGGGTAATGCTCCCGCTGCCAGAGCCAGTTTACGGGTCTTTCCGGCTTGCAAGGAATACAACGAAGCTGAACGTCTGCTGCCCTTGATGAAGGCCATGCAGGATGCCGTCAGCGGAAGCCTGCCGAATGAGACCGACCTCGACCTGGCATTTCAAAATTCCATGCGTCTGGCTCTGCGCGGCAACATGCTTGCCAGCGTGGATGGCATGATGGATATTCTGAGGACGGATAAGCATTTCAGGCGTGAACGCGGCAAGGAAGTGCTGCTCGCCATGCTTGATCTGATGGACCAGGAAAGCGACCTGACCCGCCAATACCGCAAGGAACTCACCAGTATCTTATTCTAAACAAATCAAACGCCCAGCGGATTTTATATCGCGGGGCGTTTTTGATAACATTTTATCCAACAATCGTTTATATCAAAAACTTGAATACAAACCAGAAGATCAAATTATTCTTCGAAAAGCGCGTCTTCAACCGCCACAACTTGTCTTGCAGCAAAGTGCTGGAAAATTCCACATCGGCCATTGAGAGAATATGAACCCCCTTTTCAAGTTCAGCCGCAGTTTTCCCTTTTGGCATGGCGAAGGTCAATTCAACCGTCTTGCCGCCTTCAATATCAATAAAGTTATCTGAGAGCGGCGTAAGAACGCCTTCGATCTCCACGAAGGCGAACCGCGTGAAGGTGTCAGTAGTGAGGCTCAGGCTGGCTACTCCACCTTTCGCAGATATCGCCGTTTTGATCGTTGGTTTGCGTAACTCAGCTTCTTTATCAGCCACTAGCAGATTGGATAGGGTGGAAATGACATTGCCGTCAAGATCATGCAGTTCAAGAATCAACGCTGAACCCTGGAGCTTGAAATCTTTCAAGTATTGCTTAAACGTGACCCTATCAACTTTGGCGGCACTGTTCTTTTCAACGTTCACTTGCATGTCTTTTGTGTGGATGACGTTACCTGTGAAATCCACCAGTCGCCAGCGCAAGGTGCCGAAAAATTTGGTTGGCAAGTCGTTGATCACCGATACAATCGCATCGTGTTTATGCATCTCGGCAGAGACGCAGATCACCTTGTTAAAGTGCCTGGCGCGGTACTGCACGGCTTTGAATTGTTTTCGGTAGTCTATCCCGGCCCACGATGCCACTGGCCAGCAGTCATTGTACTGCCAGTAGATTGCGCCGTTGCAGCGACCTGTGTTGCGGCGCCAGAATTCTGTAGCCATGCGCACCGTCTCGGATTGGATCAATTGTGATAGATAAATAAAGCTCTCAAGTGTTGAGGGGTTGCGGTATTTTGACAACACATAAAATAACATCTTCTCATTGCCGCCAATGGATTTTTGGTGCAGTTGCATGACCGGGTCAAACAGGGTCGGCTTTTCGGCGTCTGTGAAGGTCCGGATGGTGTTCATATTGGGCAGCGATTCCACCCCGAATTCGGAGCAGAATCGGGTGGGGTAATTCCTAAAGCTTTCAAGCGGCTGCAAGCCGTGCCAGACATGCCAGAGGTGTGTGTCGCCATCCTTGAGCGAGTTGGCTTTGATCTCGGGTGCGCTGGAGGAAGGGGAGCTTGACCAGTAGGGAGTCTGGTAATCTTCTGAAGCGACCCACGCCTTCAGCGTGTTGTAAAAAAAAGCATCATGACTTTTTTGCCTGGGTTTCTTGAAAGACATGCTCATCATTTTGATCTCATTGTTACCGCACCACAATGCCAGGCTGGGATGATGACGCAGTCTGCGAACGTTATCCACAACTTCCAATTTGACATTTTCAAGGAACGCTGTGTCGTTCAATGGATATTCCGCACATGCAAAGGCAAAATCCTGCCAGACTAGAATGCCATATTCATCACACAGGTCATAGAAGATGTCGGATTCATAATAACCGCCGCCCCAGACACGCAGCATGTTCATATTAGCATCGCGTGCACTCTTGATGTAAAAATCCAGATCCTCACGGGTCGTGCGGGTGACAAAGCTGTCGGAGGGGATCCAGTCTCCGCCTTTGGCGAAGATCGGTACCTCATTCACCAGAAAGCGGAAGTTTCTACCCCATTGATCCGGTTCATTATCCAGGCGGATGGTGCGCAAGCCGATCCTTCTTTTATGGCTGTCCAGCACCACTTTTTCATCCTTAGCTTCAACTAGGTCTATCGTCAGGTCGTATAAGGGCTGTTCTCCCAAACCATTGCACCACCATAGTTTGGGTTTTTCCACCTGGATGATAAAACAGGTGTGATCTTTTACAAATGGCACAAGGTTCGTTTGTGTGGTGCCGTCTGGCGCCGCCAGTGAATATTGCATGACCAACGCATCTGAAAAACCTTCATATCGTTCACAATCCACACAAACCGTCAGCTCAACCTGTCTGTCTTTGTGTTTTTGCTCAATCACCAGGTTCGTCATTATGGCTTTGTTATGGCCTTCAATGGCGATGCTGCCGTGAATCCCCACCGGCGCCAGGTTCGGACCCCAATCCCAGCCGAAATGGCACTGCGGTTTGCGAATGTGGGCGGCATTATCGGCCATGCCAATCGCGTACAAAGGATTTTCCTTGTTTTTTGCCCTAATATACGGAATCGGGCTGCTGAAATACATTGAAAGTTCGTTGACGCCTTTTTTAATCTGAGGTTTGACGGGCAGGCGATAAATCCGATGGGCGTTGTCACACTTGGCAATTTCATAGCTGTTCAATTTGATCACAGCCAGGGTGTCAAGGCCTGAGATGACCAGCTCAAGCTGGTCGTATTGTAGCAGGTTGTCATCCACTTCGAATTCTCGTGAATAAATAAAGTTTTTCTCGGCGATTTTGGTGGCTGCTGTTTCGTTTAGTCCCCAAAACGGATCTTCGATTTCACCTGATCTCATCAAATCGAGATAATTACAACCGGGGAGCTGCCCGGCTATCGTTTTTGATTGACCGGTTTCTTGTAATAACCAGGTTCCGGCTAAATCGAGTGTGCGCATGTTCATCTCCTGTTTGATATTAGGTCAGTTTTTTACTGATAGAAGAGTAGCATTTTTCTGTTATTATGGTGGTAATAATTCAAGTATATTTGTAAATATTCAAGGTGTTTTATGCCAGTCTTACAAGCCAAACGTGAAATGCATAACATTTTGATCTCGGGATACGATCATTATTCCCGTGAAGATGAGCGACACCTCTTGGGTAAGTTGTTGAAAGGTGATCTTGAGGTTCTTGAAGCCTATGCCTCCACTCAGTTTGTGTTAGCCCCGCAGCCGCTGCGATCCACCAAGAACTCGATCATCTGTCTGGTGGCCGTTGTTTGTCGCTATGCCGCGGATCTCGGGGCGGACGACAAACGCTGTTTCGTGTTGAGCGACTATTACATCAACGAAATTGAAAAAATCGAAGAACCCGACCAGGTTTGGACCCTCGTGACGGATATGCTTACAAATTATCGCGATCTGGTACAGCAGGGCATGATTAAAACCTATTCACTGCCCATTCAGCGCGCCATCCGTTATCTTTATGAACACATGTATGAGGGTTGTAATTTGCAGACAATTGCCGGAGCACTAAAACTGCATCCCACCTACTTGTCACGTCTCTTTAAAGTTGAAGTCGGCATGAACCTCACCACCTACGTGCGCAGACTAAAAATGGAGGAGGCTAAGAAGTTGCTGTTGAATACCTGCTATTCCGTTTCTGAGATTGCAGAAATGCTTGGTTACACCAGCTTGTCTTATTTTTCAAAAGTATTCACAGCCTTCTTCAACGCCAATCCGCGCAAGTTTGCCGCCTATGGGTTCGAACTCGAATCACAAAAAGAAAAGAGCTGACCTAAGTCAGCTCTTTTTATAATCGCTATTGGGTTTTATTTTACCAACACCAATTCGCCCCAGGTGGTGGGATTGAATACCGAAAGCCCGTAGGCGCTCGAAAGCATGGTCATTTTCTTGTAGCTGTCGACATTGTCGTTGTCATCCACGTTAACCGCAAAGCCAAGGCGCATGCCGGCCGAAGGGGTGATGCCATACAACGACCATGGGATGGCGGCTTCGATGCGGTAAACCGTATCAGATTCAAATTGTTTTGAGATGACCACCTGGCTGCGTTTGCCAGCCACGCTTGAGGGGTAGAACATATAGGCGCCGGTTTCGATGCTTCCATCTTTGCTGCCTGCAGATATGCCAAGTTGATAATCATCCGCGGATAAACTGGTGGTGTAGAAATCACCCAGCAGGTTGGTGTCAAGCAGAACTTCAACGGTATCTCCGTTGTAAATATTGCCGCCGGCATAAGGCTGGTTGTAAATGTCATCCGTAATTTTGAAGCCGAGGTAAAGGTTGGTGCTATCCCAGGCAACGGCGAATGCACCTTCAAGATCGGCATAATTGACCCAGTTGGCTTTACCCCACGCAAAGTTGGGCATGGTGTATTTGTTGGTTTTATCCACCCATTCGGCGTAAGTGCCGTCCTGCACGGGTGCGGTTGAAAGATAATTGGCATAAAGCTGAGAGTTGGCCCTGAAAGCCGGTGCGGATGTCGGTGCAGTGGTGGCGGTGACCACAATCACCACAGGAGTGTCTGTAAAGGATGGAGGTGTTTGAGTGGGTTCAGTGGTGGCTGTTGCTGTCGCCAGTTCCATGGTGGGTAGAAAAGCGGTGCTTGTGGCGATCAATGGCGGTGTTATGGTGGCCGGGATGTTATGGCTGGTGTCAAAAAGTGCCGTCAAAGTGGCATTGGGTGTACCCGGTTCATCAATGCGGGTCAGGGTATAACCGAAAGGTAAATTGCAGGCTGCCAAAAGCAGTGTGCTGATCAATAAACTGGATAAGAGAATTGTGGTCTTTTTCATACTTCCTCCACTTCAGGGTGAACCCGTGATTACCGAATACAAAAGTGCCTGGTTTTTAGTTGCAAGGTTCATACGAGAATTATAGCCAGGTTCTAACGGTTGTGTTCATGAAGATTGCCACAACAGAGTGTTGTTGACAAAGGATGTTAACAAACGACCTTCATCATGCAGACACGCCAGGTACGAACGGATGGTACTGCCGACCAGCACGTATTGGTTCCAATCCATGCTGAGTTGATAATGATCAAAGGTCATTTTTAAGACGTCTTCAAATTTCTGAGGTTCCCGGCACCATTCAAGCAGGTTTTCGCTGATCTCCAAAACTTTTTGGCGGTTGGCAGCCACCAGCGGACGAATATCCTGGCAGGCGGCGGCATGGGCCGGGATGAACCATTTCCCCTCGAGGGCATCCACTTTATCTAGTGTGGCGAGATATGCTGCCACATCATAAATAAAGGAGGCATGGTATTTCTGCAAAATGTTTTCACCCATCAGGCAATCCGCGAGGAACCAGACTTCATCGTCTGTTTTCACCCCAAACATGCCAAAGTAATGTCCTTCGAGCGGAATTATCTCAAGTCCTTCGGGCAGGGTGAGCTCGGCGAGATCATGGGCTTCAGAAGCTGGCGCCATCAGGAACTTGTTGCGCAGTTCCTTGACCGGAAAGCCCCCGTAAAGAAATGAGGATTCCAAAATGGGAAAGCGGTTGAAACAAGCCTCAATACCACTGGTGTAAGCAGGCACGTTCAGGCGCTGCTGCAGCACTGCGTTGCCGCCTACATGGTCCGCATTCGAATGCGTGTTGAGGATGAATTTGAGATTCCAGCCCTGCTCGGTTAAAATGCCCTGCACCTTGCGGCCGGCATCCTTGTCGTTGCCGCTGTCGATCAGGCAGACATCCGTCTCGCTTAGTTTGTAAATGCCCATTTTGGCCGGGGATTCGATGTAATACGTTTTTTCTCCAACCTGGTTTAGTTCATACATGCGTTACCTCGTTGCTTTCCATTCTTCATCCAGCATGGCGTAGATCACGTCGTCGCACCATTCACCCCGGATGAACAGGCTTTTCTTAAAGTACGCTTCCTGGCGGAAGCCCAGTTTCTTAAGCAGGTTGATTGATCTTTGATTATCTGGGTCAACTGATGCGGTTATTCTGTGTTTACCTAGGTCTAAACACAAGTGATCCAAAACCACTTTGACAGCTTCAAAAGCGTAGCCCTGACCTTGATGTTCAGGTGCCAGGGTGTAGCCAATTTCCATTTGATCGTTGTCTTCTAAAAAGTGTAAACCAATATCCCCGATCAGCAGATCGTTGTGTAGATAAATACCCAATTGCAGCCAGGTATCGGGCGTGTTTGGAACGACCGTCAAATTTTGGCAGATAAAATTCTCAACTTCTTGCAGGTTGGGGGGATCCCAGGATTGGAACTGAAAGACCTCGGGATTGCCTCGATAGGCTAAAAATACCTCTTTGTCTTGAAGGCTGAGAGGTTTAAGGATTAATCTATCTGTTTTGATGATCTCTAACAGGCTCATCACAACGGCCGATCTACCACTTATCCCGGTGGATCCTTTTGGCATTGAACCGATCGTTGGGTGTTTTAATTTCGGTTGGATACCCCAGGGCGATGATGCTCAGTGGAATGACGGTTTCTGGAAGTCCCAACAAGTTCTGCACAGGTTTTACCCTGTCTTTGTCTGGATAGACCCCCAGCCACACCGCTCCGAGACCGAGATCGGTGGCTTCGATCAGTATGTTTTCTGTGGCGGCCGAACAATCCTGTACCCAGAATCCTTTGCAAGTTTCAAGCACCAGATCGCCGCACACCACAATGGCGCAATCCGCTTCTTTGAGCATTTGTGAATAGGGGTGGAACCTGGGAATGTTGTACAGCGTATCTTTATCTTTGATCACCACAAAATGCCAGGGCTGTTCGTTGGCCGCGGATGGCGCTGCCATGGCAGCCCTCAGGAGTTTTTCAATCACCTCTTCAGTAATTTCCTGCTTGGTGTATTTACGGATGCTCCGGCGGTTGAAAATAGCATTCATGTATGGATTCTCCTGATGTGTATCCGAAAGGTTACTACCGAAATTGATAAATAAAATTATCTCATAACTTTATAAAGCAGGCCAACAAAAACCGGGTTAGTCCGGGTTTTATTGCAGGTCTGAAATCTTGAATGCATTTTTTAGTGCCCTGATCCGATTGGCCACAATCTGCCGGGTTAAATCACTTTTCTCGGCGATTTCAAAGCCGTGGACCGTGCCTTTGGTCTCGTTCAATTCAACTTGAACGCCACTTTTTAACAAAGCTTCGGCAAACGCGATTCCTTCGTCTCGCAGACAATCGAACTCTGCCACTTCAAGATAAGTTGCCGGCATGTTTTCGAGAGAAGCGGCTTCCATTGGAGAAGCGTATGCTCTGTTGTCTCCCATTCCATCTTTGAGATACAACTTCCACATTTTTTCAGTTTGTTTTGAATTCCATAATGGAGTGTCAAAAAAATGTTTTATCGATTCAGTTTTCTGTCTGGCATCCGTGACCGGGTAAATCAGCAGTTGAAAACAAGCTGTCGGCGAGTTTCTATCCAGTGCCATCAGGTTGACAGCCACAGACAGATTGCCGCCAGCACTATCGCCACCAACCGCAATCCTTTTTTCATCAATGCCAAGTTCTTCTGCATGTTGATGAACCCATTCGAATGCAGCATAGCAATCTTCAACTCCGACTGGAAAGGCATGTTTTGGCGCCAACCTGTAATCAACATACACAACCTTGCAAGGGGTCTCTAAAATATAAGCATTCACCAGTGTTTTGAGAAAAGGAGAAGCTTTCAAGACAAAGGCTCCACCGTGTAAATAAACCAGGCATGGGGCGTCTTTATGAGGATTGGCGGGTTCATAAATCGTAATATCTATTTGGCCACCTTGATAGCCCTGGATGGTGTGTTTGGAAGATTTTACCCCTCCAGTCAATTTGACCATATCAAATCCGGCTGAAATCACACCATTCAATATTGGCAAGACCCACGGAGACAAGGGCAGTTGGATTTTTTCGTATTTTATCAAGTCGGCGTGGATGTTGTATTTGCTCATTAATGCACTCCAATCATACGCACAAGATTATATATCTCAGACAATAAGGATTTTTATAAGTATAACAATGCCCCCTTGATATTAGGTCTTTTTATCTGGTCCTTTCTAAAATTACTAAAAACCAGCTGTACTGGCTGGTTTTTTGAAGGTATTGAATGCAGTAGGTTCTTATCTTATTATGTTATTCAAGCGCTTTTTCTCGCAGCCCTTTGATCAAGACATATCCGCCGATCACGAATTCAAACGGCACATAGGGGAAGACCACCGCAAAGGGGATATTGACGCCGTAGGTGATCATGGGAATTCCGAACAGCACCAGGAACATTGAAACCAACCCCCAGATCGAGATCCAGGTGGGCAGTGCTTTGCTCTTGACCAGCAGGAAATAGAACAGGAAGGCGCCGACACCAAAGGGGATCATGGCCATACTGGACACAAATTTTTCAGACTGCAGCAAGACCTGTCCGATGGGCAAAAGCGAAATATCGTTGCTGACCAGATAGAGATCGCTGGTGCGAATAAGCGCATACGAGAAAGTCTTGCCGATCATGAACATCACCGCTTCAAGCACATAGAATCCAAGGCCGGTCATAGCCCAAGTCTTGTTGATCTTCTGCAGCAGGGTATAGAAAAGCACCCCCAGCCAGATGACTCCCATCATCGCGATGATATCCAGAAAAATGGATAGCTGGGCATTGAAAGGATGCTGCGCGAGGTTCAGCATGGTTTTGCTGATATCGGTTTTGTCGACCAGCGGATCGAAAAGAAAAACGCCGCTAATAAATGGCGCCGCGGCTTGTAATAAAAGGGCGATGCCCAAAGCCAGTGTGAATTTGTTTCGAATTGTTCTCATTTTTTGTCTCCTGAATTATGATTGAGTTGAAGTGTTGAATTTTTTGTTGTTATATATTACACTATACAGTGTAGTTTAAATATTGTCAATGATAAATTACACTAATTAGTGTAACTTAAGTCATGGAGATTCCACTATGTCCGATCAAATGAAAACAAGAAAGAAAAGAGACACGCACGAGAAACGCCAGGTCATTCTTGAAGGGGCGGTCAAGGTGTTTATCGAAAGTGGATATGATGTTTCGAGCATGGATAGGATTGCCGAGGTGGCGGGGGTTTCAAAACGGACGGTGTACAACCATTTTCAAAGCAAGGAAAGTCTCTTTCAGGCCGTGGTGGATGATTTTCTCAGGCAGCGCGACCTGCAGAAACCGATCGAATATTCAAAGACCCGCCCGCTTGAAGAGCAGCTCAGAGACTTTGCCGAAGCGGAGCTTTATCTGATTGACGACCCCATTCGCCGGGGACTCTCGAAATTTCTGACTTCGATCTTCGTCATGGATATTGAATTCGGTAAAAAAGTTCGCAGACAGGCTAAACCGCCGCACGAGAGTTTCATCCAATGGCTGAATGCTGCAAAAGAAGATGGCAAACTTCATTTTGAGTCTGCCGGGCTTACTGCCCAGATCTTCTACGGACTGGTGGAAGGCTGCCTGACTTATAACGCGTTATTTTCAGATGGTGCAAGTCTGAAGTTCAAAGAACCTGTCTTGACTGAACTTATTTCAACATTTTTGAGTCGGTATCGCGTTGAAGATCAGGTTTGAAGCCACCAGTTTTTGAAGACAGATTACTCGGGATTTTTCGTTCCATCCGGGCTTTGATTCGTAGAAGTTCTAATAGGTCCCACATCCGATTTGACTCTTTGAAACATGAAGAGGCCGGCCAAAATGATGGCGCCGCCCACGATGGTGGAGAGGGTGGGAATTTCTCCGATGATCAGGAATCCCAGCAGTGTTGCCAGAAACGGGGTGACAAACATGAAATTCGAGACATCGCTGGTTTTTTCAGCTGTGGCAAGCGCTTTGCTCCACCATAAATAAGCGATCGCGCTGGGGAAAATTCCCATGAAGACGATTGCGAAAATCTGGCGGCCGGGTGCCGTCATCAGCTCAACCGATGCGTGCGGAAGGTTGATCAGCAGCATGAGTGTTCCTGCAAAGATGCTGTAAGCCGTGGATTGAAGCGCGGTGTATTTTTGACTGAAGTGTCTTTGAATCAGGTTGTAGATACTGATGCAAATTGCAGAAGCCAGCATCCATAGAATGCCGATGTTTACCGTGAAAACGCCGTCCCACAGGGTCAACACAAAAATGCCGGCGAATTCGATGGCAATGGCGATCCATCCCAGCAGTCTGACCTTCTCTTTAAATACAATGGCTGAAAATATGGCCGTGAAGACCGGCGCCGTGGCGATGATGATGCTGGAAGTAGCCGGGGACAACGATTTGGACCCTGTATTAAAAAAGGTCATGTAGAGTGAAAAACCTGCTGCGCCGGAGATCAGAAAGAAGGGAATATCTTTTACCTTTGGCAGCCCGATCTTCTTGTTAAATACCAAAATGAAAAAGAATAACGAGGCGCAAATATATCTGAGCACCCCAACGGATGACGGAGAAAAGTATTCGAGCGCGATCTTGGTAAAAACAAAGGCAGACGACCAGAGCAGAATGGTTCCAATGGCATAAACGCGCGACTGATTTTGTATAAAGTACTTCATGCTGATTCTTCCATGAAACCTTGATGACCAGGCGGGGATTTACCGCCGACAATATTATTGGTTTTTGATCAGGTTGGCAATGCATTCCACATGATAGGTCTGCGGAAAGAGATCGAACGGGGTGACGCTTTCCAGTATGTAGCCAGCCGTCACCAGTTTTTGGATATCCCTGGCCAAGGTGGCCGGGTCGCACGACACATATACGATCTGCTGCGGCGCGGACTCAATCAAGGCGGCCATGGCGGTTGGGTCCAGCCCCGCGCGCGGCGGATCGAGCAGCACGGCTTGCGGTTTTAACTTTAACTCGGGCAGGATCTCTTCCACCGCACCGATATACAGCGAAACATTGTCGAACTCGTCCAGGTTGACGGCGAAATCGTTGCAAGACGATTCGGCCAGTTCGATCCCAACCAGGCTCTTGACCTTGGGCGCCAGAAACGCTGAAAACAATCCCGCTCCGCAGTAGGCGTCCACGATCTCTGATTTTGAGTCAACTTTCATGATCTCAAGTACGTGCTTGACCATGGCTTCCGCCTGGGGCAGGTTAACTTGAAAGAAAGAGGCTGCTGAAACCCTGAAGGTGCGCCCGAGCACTTCCATTAACGAATAGTCTTCACCTGCGAGCAGCAGGTCCTCATCTGGTCCGAGCAGCACCACCGAGAGCGGAATATCCACTGTAAATTCGGGCGGCTGGGGCGAGCTGCTTTCAAGCCCGACAAGCAGTTCGTCATCCGATCCGCAGCGGATCGAAACGCGCTGGATGCCGCCCTCCACTTCAAGTTCCAACTGCGGCCACAAATTGTTGATCTCGGGCAGCGGCAGGTGGCACTCACGGATCTCCACCACGCCGTTGGCGCCGGCGCGCTGGTAGCCGGGCTTGCCGGTCGCGGAAAGGTGGAACTGAACCGTGTTGCGGTAATTCCATTCCAATGGCGAGCCAACGATTGTTTTTACAGGAGGATTCTCGACTTTGCCGATGCGTTTCAACTGGTCGGCCACGATCTCTTGTTTTAGCGCCAATTGGTCAGCGTAAGCCAGGTGTTGATAATGGCAACCGCCGCACTCCATAAAATGCGGGCAGCGCGCCTTGATGCGTTTCTCGGATTCCCGCAGCACGCGCTTGATGCGTCCGCGTGCGAAATTCTTCTTGCTGTCGACAATTTCCACTTCCACGCGTTCGCCGGCGATCCCGAAGGGGATGAAGATGGTTTTGCCGTCTGGCAGCTTGCCGACGCAATCCCCTCCGAAGGAGGAGGCAGTCAATTCGATTTCATAAGTAGGGTTCATATCAGCACCTGTATTTTTATCGAAAGGAACTATACCTTAAAACCAAAAAAAGTGGACGAAAAGCATTGACTAACATCGCAAGGTCGGGTAAAATTTTGCTCACATTCAGGAACAACGCGGGCGTGGTTCAGTTGGTAGAATGTCTCCTTGCCAAGGAGAAGGTCGTGGGTTCGAATCCCATCGCCCGCTCAAGAAAAAAGACTTGCAAAAGTCTTTTTTTGTTTTAATCATCCATTTGTTTCCGATTCTGATTTTGGAAATCGGAAACATGCCATGGCTGTATTTATTAACCTTTTATCAAATCCGACTCACGTTGTATAGTTTGTTATTTGACGAACTCCCCCCGGCATGCTATCATAAAAGTGCAATCATTTTTTTATTTTATTCGGTACCTTAACAGGCATTATTCAGGAGCATTTATATGAGTGCTGATTTTATTTTTCGTATTTTAGGTATGATCGGTTTTGCAATTGGGGGAGCTTTCTGGGGTAAAAGTCTGGGGATCGCGGCCAACGTCAACGCCACCGCCTCCACCATGACAGTGGATCAATATGCTTTCGTGATCGGTTCTGTGGGCGCCCTGGTGGGGTTGATCCTGACTCCTTACATTACCACGCGTCCCATGCATGCTTTAAAGAAAATGCTGACCACAGTCTCGGCGCAATCCCTGCTGTCTGCCCTGGTGGGATTGATAGCCGGCTTGATCGTGGCGGCTTTATTCTCGTTTCCGATCTCTCTCTTGCCCCCGCCGTTTGGCAAAATTTTGCCCTTCATTGCAGTGTTGTTGTTTGGTTATTTGGGTGTTTCACTCTTTGTGATGCGCCAGGGCGACATTTTTACTATTTTCTCAAACTTGCGCGGAGGCGGTTCTGCCGCTGCCAAAGAGGGATCTGGCGGCTGGGCGGATAACCGCAACATCTTGCTTGATACCAGTGTGATCATTGACGGACGCATCGCCGACATCACCCGCACCGGTTTCCTGCCGGGCACACTGCTCATCCCGCGCTTTGTGCTAAACGAATTGCAGTACATCGCTGATTCTCCTGACAGCATGCGCCGTCAACGTGGACGCCGCGGCATGGAAGTACTTTCGACCCTGCAAAAGGAACCTTCCATGCAGGTGCGCATCAGCGACATTGACGTCGAAGGCATGCGTGAAGTGGATGACAAGTTGGTGGTGCTGGCCAGGCAGATGCGCTGTCCGATCTTGACCAATGACTATAACCTTAACCGTGTGGCCGAGTTACAGGGCGTCACGGTTCTAAACATCAACGAATTGGCGAACGCCGTTAAATCCGTGCTGCTGCCGGGCGAGATCATGAACATCCGTGTCATCCAGGAAGGACGCGAGTCCGGCCAGGGTGTGGCATATTTGGATGACGGCACCATGGTGGTGGTTGAAAACGGACGCGAGTACATGGATAAGGAAATCACGATCATGGTCACCAAGGTGCTGCAAACCGCAGCCGGCCGCATGATCTTTGGACGACCTGAAGACCTGAGTGCAGCAAATCATTAGAGGAGAACGAAGATGTTGAAAGTTTACAACACCCTGACACGAAAGACTGAAGAATTCAAAACCCTAAAACCTGGCGAAGTCTCAATGTATGTCTGCGGTCCGACCGTTTATGCCAAAGCCCACATCGGACACGCCATGTCTGCGCTGGTCTTCGATATCATCCGCCGCTATTTGGAATATCGTGAATACAAGGTCACCCATGTGATGAATTTCACCGATGTGGATGACAAGATCATCATTAAGGCTAACCAGCAGGGCATTGACCCCTTCGTATTGGGTGAAATGTACATTCACGAATTTGAAGAACACCTCCGGGATTTCAACATCCTGCCTGCCACCATCAATCCCCGCGCCACCCGCGAAATGGACCAGATCCTTACCATGATCCAGGGCTTGATCGACAAGGGGTTTGCTTATCCCGTGGAAGGCGACGTTTACTTTCGCGTCACCCGTGACCTGCAATACGGCAAGCTTTCAGGGCGTAAACTGGATGACATGCAGGCCGGTTCCCGCATTGATGTGGATTACCGCAAGGAACATCCCATGGATTTCGCACTCTGGAAATCTGCCAAACCCGGTGAACCCTTCTGGCCCAGTCCCTGGGGCAACGGACGTCCCGGCTGGCACATTGAGTGCTCTGCCATGAACCTGAACCACCTGGGCGAACAGATTGACATCCACGGCGGCGGCAATGACCTCGTCTTCCCCCATCACGAAAATGAGATCGCCCAAAGTGAATGCTTTACCGGCAAAGCGTTTGCCACCTACTGGATTCACAACGGCATGCTGCAGTTGAGCGGTGAAAAAATGTCGAAATCCATCGGCAACCTTGTCACCATCGAAGAGTTCCTCAATACCCACCCTGCGGATGCCTTGCGTATGATGGTGTTGAACTCAGGCTACCGCAGCCCGCTTTCTTATTCAGAAGAAATCTTGACCCAGGCGGAAAAAGCCATTGACCGTCTGCGTTCCGCATTAAAACCCGCCTTGGGCGGTTCGACCGGCGCGTCCGCGGATGTGCTCAAGACGCTTCAAACCCAAATGGATGCCACCTCTGCCGGTTTTGTCGAAGCCATGGATAACGACTTCAACTCCGCCGGTGCGCTCTCGCACCTCTTTGAGTTGGTGCGGGTCATCAATCAAACCCGGGCTGAAGGCGGTTCGAGTGAACAATTGGCCCCTGCCCAGGCACTGCTGCTGAAATTGACCTCCACCCTGGGGCTGGCCATTGAGAAGGAAACCGCGGGCAATCAGGCTGTGGATGGTTTTGTGGACCTCCTGATCGACATTAGAAAAGACTTGCGCGCCAACAAGATGTGGGCGTTATCGGATAAAGTACGGGATCAATTGGCCGGGCTGGGTGTAATCCTTGAAGACAGCAAGGACGGCACCTCCTGGCACTGGGAGTAGACGTTGAAAGAATGGATCATCGGCCGTAACCCGGTCATGGAAGTGCTGGTCACGAAACGCCGCGAAGTGTTTCGTCTCTTATTGGCAACCAATGTAGAAGAAAAAGGCCGGGTCGCCGAAATGGTGCAGATGGCGCGGGCACGCAAGGTTCCGGTTGAACGGGTATCACGTGATAAACTGGCCAGCATGGGCGAGAATCCGCAAGGCGTTGCACTTGAGGTCAGCCGCTATCCCTATGTGGATATATCAGATATCACCACCTTGGCTGAACGCAAACAGGAAGATTTATTCCTGCTGATGCTGGATCTGTTGCAGAACCCACAAAACCTGGGCACCCTGCTGCGGTCGGCTGAAGCTGCTGGTGTTCACGGCGTGTTGATTCCACCGCATCGTGCCGCTGAAGTGACTCCAGCTGTGGTAAGTGCATCCGCCGGCGCCACCGAACATCTCTTGATCGCCCAGGGGAACCTGGTGCAAATCTGCAAGGAATTGAAGAAAGACGGCGCCTGGGTCGTTGGTCTTGAGGGCGGTGAAGGCTCCAAGCGCATTCAGGATGTTCCACTTAAAGGTCCCATCGTGCTCATCGTTGGCAACGAAGGCGAGGGCATGCGTCCGCTGGTGAAAGAGACCTGTGATTTTCTCTTGAGCCTGCCCATGCTGGGACAGATCGAATCACTAAATGCGGCCGTGGCAGGGTCGATTGTGCTATACCAGGTCGTGCTTGAGAGACAAAAAGATTAGTATAAAAAAATCCCGATTTCTGTTTTGAAATCGGGATTTTGCCCTACCTAAGTTAATACGACCCAAAACTGAGGACACAGCACGTTGTGTCCTCAGTTTTTTTCTTTACGACAATTTGAATTTGTTGACGATGCTGTTCAATTCCTTCGCCAGCTTCGAAAGTTCGTTGGCTGAAGTCGTCACCTCATCCACCTGGGAGGACATGATTTCAGTGGATGCCGATACCTCTTCAATGGAGGAATTGTTCTCTTCAGAAATGGCTGCGATTGTTTCAATCGCCTGCATCATAGCTACCGACCCTGTAGACATTTCCTCGGTGGCAGCGGTGTTCTCCTCCACCACGGATGAAACGGAATCCACGGCGCTGACCAACTCGCTCGCCGATGCGGACATTTGCGCCGCGGCAGCGGAGGCCTGTTCCGCTTGTTCATTGACGGCGTCTGCCGCCAGCAAAATTTCCTGCAGTGATGCGCCTGCTTCACTAGCCAGGGTCACACCCTGGTCCACTTCTTTGGTGCCGCTTTCCATGGCGGTGATGGCTTCTTTGACCACATTCTGAATGGAGGCGATCAAAGCCCCGATTTCTCTTGTGGCTATGGATGATCTTTCAGCCAGGCTGCGAACCTCGGCAGCGACCACGGCAAAACCTTTTCCGGCTTCACCTGCGCGGGCAGCTTCGATGGCAGCGTTCAATGCCAGTAAATTGGTTTGCGATGCGATCTCGTCAATCGTGACCACGATCTGTCCGATTTGGTCGGAATGGGAACCCATCTCGAGTACTTTGGTAGTCGAAAGATCCACTGCTTTTTTGATGGATTGCATTTCTGCCAGGGTTTTCTCAACTTTATCAACGCCGGCTTTGGCGGCGGCGCTGGCTGCACTGGCCTGAGTTGCCACAGTCTGGATGTTACCGGCCACCTGCGAAATAGCAGTAGAGAGCTGGTTGGTAATTTCGGCAGACTGGGTCACGGCATTAGCCTGGTCCACCGCGCCGGTCGAAACCCCGTCAATGGATCTCGTAAGCTGTTCGACCGTGCCTGCTGTTTGAGATACGGCTTCAGTCTGGTTGGCGGTGCCTTTGGCAATATCCTGGATGGAGGTGGTGATCAGGTTGGTCACAGCGGAAGCTTGTTCCGCAGAATTGGCTAATTCTTCGGACGTGTGTTGAACATGGCTGGCGCTCTCGGCAACCTCTCCGATGGATTGTCTCAGACCCTCCACCATCTGTTTTAGTGCCAGACCAAGATGATCTTTTTCACCCATGGATTCCACATCCGTGGTCAGGTCGCCGTCGGCGATATCCTGTGCCAGAGACGTTTTTTCGATGAAGTAGACACACAGATCCGAAAAAGCCTTGCCGACTTCTCCAAGTTCATCGTTTCGCATGTCAATTTTGGCGGTTTCCTTACGGTCCATGCCGGTAAAATCGGTGTCACCCACAGCCAGGTGTCTTGCTCCGTCGGCGATCAACCTGACCGGATTGGTGATCATCCTTCCGGTCACAAACCAGACAGCGATCAATAAAATACCTAAAAGGCCAGCCGATATTCCGGCAGTTACCCATGTTTGAGTTCTGGCAATTTTGGTGACTTCAAGGGTGGGATAGAACATCTGCACAGCCCAAGGCTTGGTAAGATAGGTGATCTCAATGGGAACAAGTGCTTCAATCATATCCCCTTCGGTTTCGATTTGCGGGATGCGGCTGTTGATCTGATCCAAATCTTCTTGAAAATCGGCGTAATATTCGCTTATGGAATGACCGATCTCTTCAGGGTGTTCTGAAGATGCAACCAGAACTCCTTCATTGCTGAATACTTTCATAATGCTGGCATTACTGGTTTGAATGTTTGAATTAACTTCATCCTGTAAATAATTTAGAGCCAGGTCCACGCCGACAATCCCGTAAAAGGTGCCATCCACCATGATAGGATAAGTAGTGCTTGTCATATAGATCTGTTGATCGCCAATATCCTCAAAATACGGTTCCATGATGCATTCTGCCTTACTGTTCATGGAGCAATAGTAATACTCGTTGACAATTTCTTCCTCAAATGTGAATGGGTCATTTGAAAGGCTGACGTTACCTTTTTCATCCTTAATCAAATAAGGTGTAAATCTTCCATGCTTGTCACTGCCTAAAACACCGCGGAAGTCGCTGTCTTTTCCATCAAACCCGTTGGGTATCCATGAACACCAGATTCCATAAAATTCTGGGTTATCTTCCAGAATCGGAGTGAGCATTTTAATGACTTGTTCTCTTGAAAAATGATCAGTGGATTCTGTATTTTTGATCGCGGATAGGGTCTGTGCGAGTGTATGAGTGACGCTCATCGAGGATTCAAACCAATTTTCTATTCGGGTGGCTTCGAGATGAGACTGGGCAAGCGCCACGTCTTTTGCGTTCTGCGTACCGGCTTTGAATGAACTGATGGAAAAAATGGAGATAATTATTCCTCCAATGAGGATGAGACTGATACCAACGATTAAGACGAGTTTGCCTTGAAGCGTATTCACGCGGAAAAATGATTTTTTCATGGTTTTTTCCCTAAATGAAAGATAAACCAATAAACTGAATATTACAAAGCTTTCGCTTTGTAACTTGTAATCTCAATTATGCATATTTTTAGCCCATTCTCTATGAGGATGGGCTAAAAAAGGAGTTAATAATTTGTGAATGACTTTTTAATAAAAAGCTAGTTGATCCACAGCGCCCAGGCGCCCCATATTCCGATCATCACCAGGCCGATCAAAACTCTAACGACAATCGCCAATCCGCATCCCTTCAAAATTCCACCGGTGGATTTTAAACCCTCTTTGAAGTCTTTCTTTCTGATCCACTCAAATACAAGAATTCCGACCGCGGCAAACAGCAAGCCGCCAAACGGGGGCAGCAAAAAGGTGCCGATGATACCAGCCGCCAATGCTACCAGGATGGAAGGCCATCCTGCGCCTGTCTTGCGGGCTTCCTTGCCCATCATCAGGTTATCCACCAGGTTGCCGCCGATCATCAGCAGGGTGATGATGCCAAACAGGATTCCAGACCACACGTTGAATCCATACACGAGGCCATAAGCCAGAATGGCCAGCCAGATGATGGTCAGCCCGGGGATGATGTAAAACATCAATCCGATCAGGCCCAATGCCATAACAGAAATTAGTACAGGGATGAACCAGGTTGAATTTGCGATAGTATCCATGATCTAGTTTTACCTGGTTAACATAAGAATATAATTAATACCCTTGTAAAAGAGAGTATAAAGACCCCCGCGGATTTCAAATCCGCGGGGGTCTGTCTGATGAAAAAAACCGGGGATTTTCTAAAACCCCCGGCTTCTAGGGTTAAAGTAAATCCAAAGTCAAAGCTTATCTCATCGATACCTTGATCATCCCGCTTTGATCTCAGTCGCGCCGCCCATCCAGGGCAGCAGCACTTCGGGGATCTTGATGGAGCCGTCTGCCTGTTGGTAGTTCTCAAGGATGGCGATCATGGTGCGGGGCATGCCCAGGCCGGAGCCGTTCAGCGTGTGCACCAGGCGGTTTTTGCTGCCATCTGATGGTTTGAATTTAATGTTGGCACGGCGGGCTTGAAAATCCCCCACGTTTGATACGGATGAGACTTCCAGCCATTCGTCACAACCGGCCGCCCATACTTCGACGTCATAAGTGATCATCGAATTGAAACCAATGTCACCGGTGCATAACCGTTTGATGCGGTAGGGTAATCCCAACCCGGCGCAGGTGGCTTCAGCATCCGCCAACATCTTTTCCAGCTCCTGCGCGGATTCTTCCGGTCGGCAGTAAGTGTACATTTCCACTTTGTCGAACTGGTGTCCGCGTTTGATGCCGCGCACATCGCGCCCTGCGCTCATCTTCTCGCGTCTGAAGCAGGGTGTGTAGGCTGTGAAACGCTGCGGCAGGGTGGCTTCGTCCAGCACCTCATCGCGGTACATGCCGGTGAGAGGCACTTCCGCGGTCGGCACCATCCAGAAATCCTCTTCAATGTCATGATAGAGATTGTCGGCAAACTTTGGTAGTTGGCCTGAGGCATACAGGGTTTCAGCCTTGACCATGAAGGGGGTATAGCGTTCTTCATATCCCTGGCGGGTATGCAGGTCAAGCATGTAGGCGATCACGGCGCGCTGCAAACGGGCGCCCAATCCATTGAGAATGTAAAAGCGGGAACCGGTCAGCTTGGTGCCGCGGTCAAAATCAATGATGCCTAGCTTGGTGCCCAGGTCCCAATGGGGCTGGGGTTGAAAATCAAATTTGGGCAGTGTGCCGATGGTGCGCAGCACCACGTTTTCGCTGTCGTCCTTGCCGTAGGGGGTGGCCGGGTCGGGGATGTTGGGAATGGAAGCCAACAGGTACTTCAGCTTTTCATCCACTTCACGGATGGTTTCATCCAGGCCGGCGATCTGGTCGCCAACCTCGCGCATCGCGTCGATCTTCTTCTGGCGCTCGGCAGGGTCCTTGGTGATGCTGATCTCTTTCGAGACCACATTGCGTTCGGCTTTGAGCTTTTCCACCTGGGTTAAAAGGTTGCGGCGATCCACATCCAGCGACAAGACCACGTCCACCGGGCTGGTATCCATTTGACGGTCAGCCAGGCTTTTTTTGATAACTTCAGGGTTTTCACGAATAAAATTCAAATCCAACATGTTGCACCTCTCCTGTTAAATAAATACGCCCCGATCCTGTGCAGGACGAGGGGCGCTCGTGGTGCCACCTGCTTTTACTCCCGGTAATGAGAGCCTTATTAGAGCGGTAACGGAGCTTCCGGCCTTCTTACGATATCTACTATCCCTGCGAAGGCGACCCACCCCTGGGGGTGATCGAGGCGGAAAAAGTCTTTGGGCTTTACCGGCTCACACCAAGCGCCGGCTCTCTGAAAAAGCGTCTTGACCGTCTTCCTCGAGTAGGTCTGTTGGATAGATTATACCCAACGAGGTGGCAAAGTCAAGAAAAAACTGTTTACTCACGCGGCACATAGCGCACAATGTGCGCAAGTGCGCAGAGCGAGTCGCGGAGAGAATATCTTTAGTGTGAGTTAAAAAAAGCCAGGTCCTTCTCCTGTAATTGAGAGAAGGACCTGGGGCAAATAAATCATTTTTAGTGTATTTAGAATTTTCCGTGTATTTCGTGGTTCAAGATTGTGATCTTAATGAATCACCTTCCACAACACGGTCTGGATGATCATCGCCAGCACGAACATGCCGCCGTAAACGCGGGTGTGGATGAAGGCTGCCGCCACGTACCATAACGGCCAAAATTCCTTCGCATTTTCCGGCATTTCCGCCGGGCGCGGATGGCTGAAGACATGCAAAATGGTCTGGCGTTCCTGCTTTTTGAGCAGCAGGGGAGTAAGCAGCACCAGCAGCATCACCCATGAGTAATACTTCGGGATGAAGAAGATCGCCAGCACCGGCAGGATGTACTGCAGCGCCATCATCACGATCACCAGATTGCGGCTGAGCGTTTCACCCAGCAGCACCGGCAGGGTGTAGATCTTCTTTTCTTTGTCTTCTTTGCGCTTGTCAATGTGCTTGCCAAAGATCACCGTTACCGTCGCCAGTGCATAAGGCAGGCTGGCCAGCACGGCGCCCCATGACCAGACACCCGAGATCGCGTAGAATCCGCCGCCGATCATCAACGGACCCCACACCAGCAGCACGGTCAGCTCACCCAGCGCGATGTATTTGAGCGGCCAGGTGTAGAAGAGTACAAAAATTACTCCGGCAGCCATCAAACCCAATGTGACCAGCGGATCGCCCGATCCGGGGCTAAGTTTTTGTGTCAGCACCAGGGCAAGCCCGGCTGCGGCGGCAATGCCGCCGGTGGCGGCGATGTAGCCGTAGAGTTGTTTGACGGTCAACAATCCGCTTTCGAGAGGCTGTGGACCGTATTGGGTGCGGTAGTAGTTGCCTTTATCCACGCCTTTGCGGAAGTCGGTCAGGTCGTTGACCAGGTTGTTGGTGGCGTGTGCAAACACCAGTCCGATGATCACAAGTACAAAACGCCACCACGAGAACAGCGGTGCGTCAGGTGAACCGGCAATGGCGGTCAGCAGCCCGGCCACAATGGCTGAGGTCATAGTCATCACCAGCACCGCGGCGCGGGTGGCTACCAGCCAGCGTGAAACAATATCCAGTTCGTCCCATTCGGCCTTGCTGATGCGCGGAATGACCTTCAGGGCTTTGATCCACATTTTGGTATTCATTAAAATCACCTCTAATTAATTGAAATAATATCAATTTACTCCGATATATTAACACAGAATAGGGAAATTTGTTGCGAATACAATAAGTTGTACAGTGATTGGGTTAGCGGTTGCGGGTGTTGACAGGCAAAATGATATGCCCTTCGTTGGTTTCACCCAGACGGGTCACGCCGGTGGGGTTGGTGTAGGCGCTCCAGGCGGTATAGGCAGCGATCAATGCGTTTAACTCAGCCGGCGAGATCAAGATGCCTTCGGGCATCTGTCCGATCAGCATTTTGTGGCGGGTGATCTCTTCGAAGAAGATCATTGGGTCCCGTACATTGAGATGTTCTTCCTGTAGCAGAAGCTGGCGCTGGATGCGGCCTTCAAGCGATTTGATGGGGTTCAATTTGGCCCCCAACAGTTGAGCATAGGCGCTGTCGGGGTGGACTTCCATCAACTGGCGTTCGGCGCCGGGAGCCGGCCAGCGCTGAAACCCCTGGGCTGCCAGGTTGCTGGTGAAGCGTAGCGCACGCTGCAGGGCGGGGGAACAATCTTCAAAGCGATTGGGGGTGCGTGTAGGTGCAAATCCGCGCACCAACAGTTCATACTCGCATTGGCGCAGGCTGGTATATTTTTTGGCGGGCGGGGGTACGGAGAGTTGTGATCGTCTGACCTCGTCGGCCATGACGCCTTCATTCAAATTGATGGGGGAGGTGATGGCGGCGATCGCCACCGGGCATGCGCCTAGTTTTGTCAGCCATTCTTCCTGGGTCACCTCGCCGCGGAACTGGATGCGGCGGTTTTCGTCCAAGATAGCGCAGGTGAAACTGCCGCGCGTGCCGGCAAGGTCAATTCCGATGAAGCGTGTCTGGCTGAGATCCATAAGCACTGAGTTTACCGGAAAAGGGTGTTTTGTGCAAATGAAGTAGACGAAACTATTTGCATTCAATTCTATATTACAATTATGTTCATGGATGAAGCAGCTTTAATACAATCCGCTGTCAAAGGTGATCTGGATGCATTCAACCGCCTGGTCCTGGCTTATCAGGATCTGGCGTTTAATGTCGCCTTTCGCATGCTCAATGATGAAGATCAAGCTTCGGATGCTGTGCAGAATGCCTTTATTTCTGCCTGGCGCAACCTTACAACTTATCGCGGTGGTTCATTTAAAGCCTGGGTGATGCGCATGGTCACCAACGGCTGCTATGATGAACTGCGCCGTCAAAAACGCCGTCCGACCACCCCGCTCGAGCCGCTCAACACTGAAGACCAGGAAGAAATGGATTCCCCCCAGTGGATGGCCTCGGACGATCCCCAGCCCGAAACCACCATGGAACAGGCTGAGCTTGAACACGCACTCTCTCACTGCCTTGAAAACCTGCCCCAGGATTTTCGCGCCGTGGTGGTGCTGATCGATGTTCAGGGCATGGATTATGAGGAAGTGGCCGTTTCGACGCAGGCACCTTTGGGCACGGTGAAAAGCCGGCTGGCGCGTGCACGCTTAAAGATGCGCGACTGTCTGCAAGGTTTTCAGGAACTATTGCCCGCCCAGTATCGTCTAGAGGGTGAGGTGCGCGAATGAGTATGTCACTTACCCAAAAGGATTGGTTGTTAATCTCCGCGTTTCTCGACGGACGATTAACTGAGGTTGAAAAAACCGCCTTTGAATCGCGACTGAACTCTGACGCTGACTTCAAATCTGCTTTTCTGGAACTCCAATACACTCGCAGGCTGTTGAGATCCCTGCCCTCCAAACGGGCACCGCGGAATTTCACCCTGTCTGCTGAATATGCAAAAAAAAGGTCCCTTAAGTGGGGCTTGAACCGTTTCTTTGGCCTGGCCTCCGCGGCATCCGCTGTGGCACTGGCGGCGGTATTTGCTTTCACCAACCTGTTCGTCTTTCAAGCCAAAATGGCGGCACCGGCTCCCATGCTGGCTGCCTTACCCGAAGCTGCCATGGATTCCGCATCCGTGGCCAATGAATCCACTTCAGGTGCACCTCAGATCATCATCTGGGGTCGGCCTGGCACGGGCGGTGGTGGTGGCGGCGGTGATTCCGCTGCGCTTGCAACCGGCCTAGGCGGATATGGTGGCGGAGCACCAGACACAGCCGAACAGAAATTGGCTACTTCAGCACCCACTGAAAGCCCCATGATGACTGCTGATATGGCTTCCACCCAGGATCCTTCGACATTGATTCTTGGCCTGCCCGAACCAGGCACCGGAGGCGAGACCATTCAGCAAAGTAATGTAGATACACGGACGCTTGCTCCCGGCTTGCCGGCATCCAGCATCTGGATGATTGCGCTTGGCGCTGGTGCTTTAGTCTTTGCCCTGTTGGCCATATTGCTGCGCAGGCGATGACCTCTCATACCCATTCCTCATATAAGTTTTGCCCTTTATGCGCCAGTGAGCTGGTGCTCAAGCTTCAGATGTCTGAAGAACGCCCCACTTGTCCCAACTGCGGATGGGTGCATTACGAAGACCCCAAAGTTGCCGCCGGCGCCCTCATCCTGCGCGGAGGCGAAGTGCTGCTGGTGCGCCGCACCATGGAACCTTACATCCTCCAATGGAGCATCCCCGCCGGATTCGTCAATGCCTATGAAGACCCCCAGGCAGCCGCCGTGCGCGAATGCCTTGAAGAAACCGGGTTGGAGGTCAAACTGGACTCCCTGTTTGATGTGCTTTACGGTCGCGAGCATCCCCGTGGTGCGGATATCTTTTTGGTCTACCGCGCCGAAGTGGTCAGCGGCATTCTTGCCCCCGCCGATGATGCCGACCAGGCCGCCTGGTTCCCGATTGATGACCTTCCTCCGCTCGCCTTCGAGACTACCCGCAAGATCTTCGCCAAGCTGTCACAAAATCCCCATTAAATCCACACAGAAATAAATTGGTATGAATACTGCAACAGTACCCTTGTTGGATTGTAAATTTTTATTTAAGAGAGACTTCATGCCCAAAACCTCAAGCTCACGTTCGGCTTATTCCAAGAAAAGCACTTCACCCGCCCGCCGTGGATCCAAGAAATCCGGCAAAGGTTTTAATGTTGGCAACCTGACCCTCGACCAAAAAATTGATTTTGTCGGCGGGTTGATGGCGGTGATCGGCATCTTGAGCCTGGTGGCTTTTTTTGCGCGCAACAACGGACCCGTCACCATGTGGGTGGCCAAAACCATGGCACAGATCGCCGGCTGGGGCGGATTCATCATCCCGGTCGGGCTGACCATTGGCGGCATTTATCTGGTGTTTCGCAATTTTGACCGCCTTCCGCATTTGTCTGGCGGACGCTCCCTGGGCGTCATCCTCCTCTACCTTAACGTGTTGGGCTGGATGTCTTATATCAAGGGCGGTGGGCTGACTACTGCCCGCGCCGGTTTGGGCGGCGGCTTCCTTGGTGCCGGTATAGATATTTTGCTTGGCGGCAGCCTTGGCTCCGCCGGTGAAGCCGTGGTGTTGGTGGCCTGGGTGATCGTTTCCGTCTTGTTTATTGTGGATGTGCCCATGCCCGTCCTCGCAGGGTGGATCGTGGGCAAGCCGCGCAAGGTGGTTGCCGAACAGAAGTCCATCCCCTATCCGCGCGAACGGGTGCGGCCTTATTCCGCGCCGGTCTCTTCCATGCCTGAAATGCCTGAAGAAGAGGCAGTCCTGCCGCAGGGGTTTAATCCGCTCAACATTAATTCCGAGAACACCCTGGCCAACAAGGTCCGCGCGCGGCGTGAAGATTACGTGCCGCCTGCTCCGGTTAAGGTGACCCCGCAGTCCAAGTTGACACCGAAAGAAGACTCCGGCTCACTGCCAACCGTCCGAACGGGTGTCACGGCTGCCATGAATGCCAAGCCCTGGCCGATGCCCTCCATTTCTGATGTGCTTGATCCTGCCACCCCGGCCGGGATTCAATCTCACTACGACAAAGACCGCGCCCGCATCATCGAAGAGACGCTCGCATCCTTTGGCGCCCCGGGTCATATCGTCGAGATCCACCGCGGACCCGCCGTGACGCAGTTTGGCGTGGAACCCGATTTCATCGAAAATCGCGCCGGCCGAACCCGCGTCAGAGTTTCAAAGATCGTCAGCCTTTCAGACGACCTGGCATTGGCGCTGGCTGCCCCCAGCATCCGCATCCAGGCGCCCGTACCCGGCAAAGCCTATGTGGGCATCGAAGTGCCGAACACGCAATTGACCCTCGTCTCGCTGCGCGAGCTGCTTGAGAATGAAACCTTCCACAAGATCAAGTCGTCGCTGCGCTTTGCCCTCGGCAAGGATGTGGCCGGCAAGCCCATTTGTGCCGACCTGACCGCCATGCCGCACATGCTCGTGGCGGGTACCACTAACTCCGGTAAATCCGTGCTGGTGAACGCCATTCTCACCAGTTTGCTGCTCAATAATTCACCCAGCGATCTGCGCCTACTGCTGGTGGACCCCAAGCGCGTGGAGCTGACCGGCTACAACGGCATCCCGCACCTTTTGGGTCCTGTGGTTGTCGAAGCGGATCGCGTGGTCGGCGCCCTGCAGTGGTGTCTGCACGAGATGGATACCCGCTACAAGAAATTCGCCAAAGCCGGCGCCCGCAATATCGTGGACTACAACAAGAAGGGCGAGGAACACATCCCCTATCTGGTAATCGTGATTGATGAACTGGCCGATTTGATGATGCTCGCCCCGGATGAAACCGAGCGCAGCATCACCCGCCTGGCGCAGCTTGCCCGTGCCACCGGCATTCACCTGATCCTGGCCACCCAGCGCCCCTCTGTGGATGTGGTGACCGGTCTGATCAAAGCCAACTTCCCGGCTCGCGTGGCCTTCATGGTCGCCTCGAACATGGATAGCCGCGTCATCCTCGACCAGCCCGGCGCCGAAAAGCTGCTGGGCAAGGGCGACATGCTTTACCAGGCTCCGGATGCTCCAGCCGCAGTTCGGTTGCAGGGCGTTTACGTCTCCGATCCCGAGATCCAGCGGTTAGTGGATTCATGGAAAGTGATTGCCATGAACTACAAGGCACAGGGCGGCGAGGAACCTGACGGCATGATGTTGGATCCCTACACCCCCGGCACGCCCCTGAAACAGGGCGAACTCTTTGACGACGGCAGCCGCCCCAACGATCCGCTGCTCGAAGACGCCATGGAAATTGTCCGCCGCGAGAACAAGGCCAGCATCTCGATGCTGCAGCGTAAGATGCGCATCGGCTATACCCGTTCCGCCCGTCTGATCGATACGCTCGAAGAAAAAGGCATCATCGGTCCGCAGCAGCATGGGTCTCAGGTGCGCGAGGTTTTGACCTTTGGTGATGAGGTTGAGACTGAAGAAGAGCCCGAAGAAGAAACCGCATAATAATGGATCTTCATTTTCATTTATTACCGGCAATGGAACGCTCATTGCCGGTTTTCCTTAAATGTGTTGCAAAAAGTAAGTGTTGCATTGCGCTCATTCCCTACTATAATAATTTCATCATTACTGTTGACAATTAAATACCAAGTTTGGAGGGGCTATGAACCGTGTCAAGAGACTTGTATTCACCAGTATTCTTGTTTTGGTGTTGGCCTTGGGGTTAAGCTGCAGCATGGTCCCCAAGGGTATTCAGACCCTGTTTGCCACCAAGACGCCCACGCCCACCAATACTGCCACATCCACGCCTACGCCCACCATCACCCCTACACCGACCAAAACACCGCAGCCGCCAGTCATGCTGGAAGGTTGTGTCTATCTTGAGTGGTGTCCTCAAGCCATTTGGTTAAATGATTTTGTCACTACACCGATCAAGTATTACTATGTCAACACTATAAATGTTCCGATTGATCAGCCGATTCAATTACTGCAAGATTGGACGACCACTGACCAATTCCATCTCGACAACACCTATTCCAAAATTAAATATGTGTTTACCATTGACGGCCAGGATTATTTTAATCCTGCCTGGGTTGAAGACGGTGTCATCCCTGATGAAAATGACCCGAGTATTGAACATCCTGGTAAATGGTTCGGCGTGGTCATGCAAAACTGGAAGCTTGGTGAAACACATCAGGTTAAGCTTGGCATAAAGATCGAAGGGACTGTGGATGACGGATGGGGTGTTTATACCAATGGCACGGAATGGATCACAACTTACAATTTCATCCCAGTCTTGCCTTCAACAGCCACGCCAACGATGACTCCAACGTCTACCCCAACCCGGACCAACACACCACGTCCCACTCCGATCCCTTACACCAAAACGCCGAAACCCACCCTGGCTCCCACTAATCCGCCCTGTGAGATTAATTCATCAATTGAAATCAATAACACGACAGGCGGTTACGTAACACTAAAATTATTCGGTCCGATGCAATTCAGTTTTGACATTCCAACCGGGATCACAACCCTTCAAGTTTGCCCAGGCAGCTACAGTTATAAAGCTTGGGGCTGCGGCGGCGCCACGGATTCTGGCACCATCAACAGCGGAGAGGCGCACGAGTTCTATTGCACCTAAAACCATTGAGGTTTGCAAAATTGTTTCATCTTGCAATAGAAGATTTGCATTTGTACATCTTGATTCGGTATAATCACCATACCCGCGTTGGAGAGGGTGTGGAATGAGGAAGTCCAGGTTCAAACAAATTCTATGGATCAGCGGCGGCCTCGCCTGTGTGGCGCTGGGCACGCTGGGGATCTTTTTACCTGTTTTACCGACCACCGTTTTCTTTCTACTGGCAGCGGCCGCTTTTGCCCGCAGTTCTGACCGGCTGTATAACTGGATCATGAACCATCCCCTGTTCGGAAAGTTGATCCGCAATTACCGCCTGTATCACGCCGTACCGCTGCAGACCAAGATCGTGTCGGTGTCTTTCTTGTGGCTCACCATCGGCGCCTCAGCTATCTTTGCGGTAGAGAAATGGTGGCTGCGCGGACTGCTGGTGTTGATTGCTTTGGCTGTCACCTGGCACATTCTGGCGCTCAAAACCCTGACCGCTGAAATGCTGGCCGATATCGCCCAAAGGGATGCTGAAAAGAAAATTCTTATTAACCACAAAACACACGAACTTCACGAAAACAATCTTTAATAAAACATGTTTCCATTCAAGTTAACCGGCGTTGGCATCTCACTTCGCCGTTTTTGTTTAAGATGATTCGTTCCTTTGTACTGATATTTCAAAAACAATTCAAAACGAATCCTTTTTAGCCTTGGATACTGACGTTTTCGCCATGTTTGTTTCTTTGAATTTATGCACAAATCCCTCACGAGTTTGCACACATTCTTTAAGGTTGATGGCTGCGGTGAAAGAGGCGGATGGAGTTAAAATAGCACAAATGTTCTGTTAAGTCAAGGGAGAATTAACTGAACAAAGATCAATTGCCTTCTATTTATTACCCCCTCCAATATGCTAAAATTTAATTATGAAGCCCATTACCCATACCCCCAAGACCTTCCTCATAAAATTACTTGCTTTTTGGATTCTCTTCCTCGTCTTCCACTTTTTGCATGAATGGATTCCCGTGCCGTTTACGGTCGTCTTCGCGGGCAACAGCGAAGGCGCGGTACAACACATGAAAATGGCCTTCTGGGCATTTACCTTCGCCAGCCTGGGTGAATACTTCATCCGCAAGGTTCAAAAGGAGCAACGCCAATCCTTCTTTGATTCACGCCTGCTGATCACCGACCTCGCCCCGTGGACCATGTTCTTCTGGTACATCCTGCCCGTGATCTTTGGCAAACCCTTTGCCAGCGAAGCCGTCGAGATCCTGGCTGCCAACATCGTGCTCGTGCTCATGGGCGTGGCGCTGCTCTTTCTCGAACGGGATCTTTCCGCCATCCGCCTCTCGAAGACCAGCCGCATCATCCTGATCCTCTTCTGGGCCTTGACCGCCTTCCTCATGGTCGCCGTCAGCTTCAACATCCCCTGGGCGGGCTTCTTCGTGGCTTAAGTTCATTCGCCGCGAAATACACAAAACTCATAAAAAACAATTGTAGGGGCGGGTTCCCGCGGTTCAGCCCCAAATCATGCGAATATATCCCCAGCTCTGTTTCACTGCCTCCCAGTTTATCCGATAATTAAGCTAATACATTAGTCGTTTTCGGTGCTTCATTAGATTGGGAGGGAAGTATGCGTCATCATCCAGGTGTTCTTACCAGACTGATCGGTATTCTCATGATTCTCCTGCTGACGGGCTGCAGCTTCACTGCCCCAGCGGCGGCAACCCCCATAGTTACTTCAGCGCCATTGGTCAGCGATACCCCAATACCCGGCACCCCCGAGCCGCCGCTGGCGATCAGCATTTGTCCGGTCGAATCGGAGTGTCCGCCCGTGGTCTTGCTGGATGACATGATCGGCAGGGTGGTGGAGGCAGGCACGCACAACGTCAACATCCCCTATGATAAACCTGTGCGTGTTCGCGTCATATGGTGGACGGCCAGCCCCACCATCATGGTGGATAACCTGGTGCATATTCACTGGATCTTCGAGATCGACGGGCAGGATTATTTCTCGCCTGACATGATCGTGCAGTACCTTGCCCCCTATGATGAAGAAAAGAAAACCCAGGCAGATTCGGTTTCGATCACCGCAGACCTGGAGGGCTGGAAAGTCAACGAGCCTCATACCATCCGCGTTGGCTATTACTTTGATGAATCCGTCAATGATGGCTGGCAGGATAACCCTGCCGGTTTTTCACAGATCTATACCTATAACGTCACCCCAGTATTACCAGAAACCCCGATCCCCGCGCCTTGACCGCCGTGAATTCTCTGACTCACTTCTCGTGTGTGCACAGATCGCAGAAGTCACCCTTACAAGTAACTGATATTCATAAGAAAAACCGGAAAACTAATAAAGTCTTCCGGTTTTGACGATTCTCGGTTCTCTGTTCTCGATTCTCGGCTCTTTTATAGTCCTGCGAGTTTGCGCAGCTCTTCGGCCTTATTGGTCCGTTCCCATGTGAAGTCGACATCGTCGCGGCCGAAATGGCCATAGGCGGAGGTCTTCTGATAGATGGGTTTGCGCAGGTCCAGGTCGCGGATAATGGCGCCGGGACGCAGATCGAAGGTCTGGGCGATCAACTGGGCGATCTTCTCGTCCGCGATCTTGCCGGTGCCGAAGGTCTCGACGTTGATGCTGAGGGGGTGCGCCACACCGATGGCATACGCCACCTGGATTTCGCAGCGGTCGGCCAGGCCGGCTGCCACCACGTTCTTGGCAACCCAGCGGCAGGCATACGCCGCGGAGCGATCCACCTTCGTGGGATCCTTGCCTGAGAAGGCGCCGCCACCGTGACGGCCCATGCCGCCGTAAGTATCCACGATGATCTTGCGGCCGGTGACTCCGGCATCGCCCATCGGTCCGCCGATGACAAAGCGGCCGGTCGGGTTGACGTAGATCTTGGGCTGTTTATCGAGCAGTTCGGCAGGGATGACAGGGTTGATGACATGTTCGATCACACCCTCGGTGATCTCGGCATGCGAGACGTCAGGGGAGTGCTGGGTTGAGATCAAAACGGTATCGACACGCACAGGCTTGCCATATGCATATTCAACGGTCACCTGAGATTTGCCGTCTGGGCGCAGCCAGGGCAGAGTGCCGGCTTTGCGCACTTCTGAAAGCTGGCGGCAAAGTTTGTGGGCGAGATATATAGGCATGGGCATTAATGTGGGAGTTTCATTGCAGGCGTAGCCGAACATCATACCCTGGTCGCCGGCGCCGATCTCATTGAGTTCTTTTTCGGTGACCTCACCACCCTTAAGTTCGAGTGATTGGTCCACACCCATGGCGATATCAGCAGACTGGCTGGCGATGGCGCTCATCACGGCGCAGGTGTTACCGTCAAAACCTTTATCGCTGCTGTCGTAGCCGATGCCTTTAACTACGCTGCGAACCAGATCGTCAAAATTGACAAAGGCGTTGGTGGTGATCTCGCCGAGTACCATCACGAAACCGGTCTTGGTGGCGGTTTCGCAGGCCACACGGCTGCGGGGATCCTGCGCAAGGCAGGCGTCCAACACGGCGTCTGAGACCTGGTCGCAAAGTTTATCGGGGTGACCTTCGGTAACAGACTCTGATGTGAATTTGTAGCTGGGTGAATCCATGAAAGTGCTTGAAGCCATTGAGTTTATCTCCTTTAAAATAGATTGCCCCTATCGGAGAGTACACGAGGGGCAACATTCTTGCGGCTTGCCCTCCTATCTTCCAGTTTATTCTGTCGGAATTAGCACCATGAACCGCTTGCGCTGTTCTGGTTGCCGAGGCTTCGTCGGGCCGATCCCTCCGCCTCTCTGGATAGAAGTGCCGTTTTGGGGCTATTGAATTGTAGAGCGAGTTTATCATGTTTGAGAATTGATGTCAAATTACCAAGGTCACATTATATTTAGTGAATGGTCATAGATAAACTGAACACTATGCTTACATCTGATGTATTTAACGATTGCCTGCATATTCGGCTATATTCTTTACCAATTCCAAGTTTTGCACTTGCTCAGAAATATTCTTCAAAAACCCGATGTCGCTGATAACGATAATCTGGCCACCGTTTTGACCAATATCTACCAACCCTAAAACCCCCTTCACCAAATCAAGTCCGTTTGTGAGTTTTACCGGTACCCGATTGTTTTCAAACATCGAGGCCAATTGTTGAATATTTGCAGTCAAGGCATGCTCATTCGTAACACGATAAGAATCTCCACCCAGATTTCCTGTTTTAAATTCAATCCCCAACGGTTCCAACAGACTATTAATTGCGGTGGCGTCTTCATTAACTTCTTCCACCTGCCGGCCGGAGGCCAGGCTATAAGCGCTGTTGGTCACCAATAATAATCCGCCTTCTTCAACGTATCGGGTCAGTAGATCCGTTTCTGCTTTGTTCCAGGTTTCGACGTTGTCACCAGGGTAATCGAGGGTTGGAAGCAGTACAACCAACTCGGTATCTTTAATATCCTCTTCGGTCACACTTTGGCCGTAAGGAATTAGATCTACATCAAAACCATTCCAGGCAAGCGCCATTCCCAAATCTTGGAGTAGAGCTGGAGCGATCGTTGGGTTTTCAGTGTGACTGGCAATCACAACTGCGTGATGTTCAGTTTTTGGAGTTACCTTTAGTTCAATATCTTCACGTCCAGTTTCAAGTGCGGCGGAAAGGGCAATTCTGGTGATGTCAACAAAAACATCCTCAACAGTTTTGGCTAGTTCAACGGTTTCATATGGATCGTGCCAATGGCTGGCATAATGACCATACCCGCTGCCTTTAGCCACCCATTCGGCGTTGTCCAAAACTGACAGGTTGAATTCCGGCACGTTGAAGGCGTCAAAATTACTATTATCTGCAATCAGGCCATCAAATTTTTCTTGTTCAAAGGCGATTCCGTGTGTTGTCGCATCACTGGATAAAAAGTCTGCCCACAGCGAGCGATCATCTCCAAAGCTTTTATAACTTGAATAGCTCGTCGAGATATTTATTTCTTTTCCGTCCATCGGCATGCCGACCGGATCAATCACCAGCATCGCCAGCAATTTATCCATAAGGTCTTGATGGGTGGAGACAAAGTAAGACGATCCGTAAGTGCCCAATTCGTGCCCACCATACCAAACAATATAGAGATCAACCGCAGGTTGTACTTTTGATTCATTTAAGATTCTGGCAATTTCTAACATAATGGCAGAACCGCTGCCGTCATCAAAGGCGCCAGGGCCATTTGGTGAATCAATATGCGCCGAAAGAAGTACTGCTTTGGAAGAATCAACCCCTGGAATATGCATGATTAAGTTGCCTGCATTTGCGGGCATCAAAACATCAGCATCCCATACCATGCGCGCGGATTCAACTTTTTCAAAATCCTGCCAATTTTCAATCCCCGCGGTTTTCAGATCTTCAAGCCTTACATATAAAATGGGGATTGGTTGTTTATGGTTGAACCATTGGAAGATACCGCCATCGCCAACCATGGTTCCTCTGGATTCGCCATCCACGTTTGAATAGCTCGTAACCAAAATAAGCCCGTTCAACCCATTGTCAATCAACCTGATCAATCTTTGAGCGTTTGAGACAAAATCAGGGTTCGTCACTGAGTCAATCAACGCATAATCCAGAACCATGACCATGTTTTTTACATCAGTGGGGCTCAACTTGTCCAACTCTTCAGCCTGATTAACGAACAGGATTGACCCAATTGCTTCGAGCGGATTCCGTTCTGCATCATTGGCTTTACCATCTGAATCCAAGGATAAGGCAATCTTTGGGTCATATCGAGAGCCGCGCAAACCATCAGCTGGAACTTCAACTTCCTTACCCCCCACAGTCAGGTGGATTTCTGTCGTCCACAATTCCACCCCTGTATAAACCTTGAATTCCTGCCGTTCAAGCTCCATTCCACTTGTTTTTAAATTCGAAAAACGATCAAGCTGTTCTTGAACATAATCCAGCGCTTCCGCCTCGCCGCTGCTGCCAGAGTTTCGCCATCCCGAATAAGGTTGGATGGAAGTGAGTGCTTCAAGATAAGTAAATATTGAATCCGTGGATATCAATTCATACGGAACAGCCGGAAATTTTTTTGGATGCTTAAGTGAATTATTTGTAATTGATGTAAGGGATTTGAGATTTTCGCATCCAGATAAAATAAAAAAGGATGCAAACAGGATGACAACAAAGGAACGCTTCAAGCAAGAGCTGGATAGATTCATTTTTCGCCTTCCCAAGAAAATAGGTGGTTACCAGGATCAAATCTTGAGTTAAAAGCTAATAAAGGCTCAATTTTCCTTGCTGCAATGTTGAATTATTAACTTGTAATCCAATTAATATCGTTGCAATCTTTGAATCGGCGTTTCATGGTTTCAATGGCTTGCGGATTGCTATCCACCAGGATGAATTCGCGGCCGAGTTCATGGCAGACCACACCGGTGGTGCCGCTGCCGGCGAAGAAATCAAGCACGGTGTCGCCCGGGTTGGATGAGGCTGCAATGATGCGGCGGATGATGCCCAGCGGTTTCTGGGTCGGGTAGCCCGTTTTCTCTTTTCCATTGGTCGGAACGATGGTATGCCACCAGGTGTCAGTGGGCAGTTTGCCAAGCGCGGCTTTTTCAGGTCCGACCAAGCCGGGGGCCATGTAGGGGATGCGTTCGATCTCATCGACATTAAAGATGTAATTGTCAGGGTCCTTGGCATACCACAGGATGTTATCGTGTTTGGCAGGCCATTTCTTCTTGGTGCGGGCGCCATAGTCGTAAGCCCAGATGATCTCGTTTAAGAAACTCTCACGTCCAAAAATCTGATCAAGTAAAATTTTGCAGTAATGCACTTCGCGATAATCAATGTGAAAATAAAGGCTGCCGTTCGGTTTGAGTACGCGTTTGGCTTCGATCAGGCGCGGCTCAAGGAAGGTGGGCAGATCATCAAAAACATCTTCGTAAGCTTGCGAGCCTACCTTTAATGTAGTGTAGCGCTGTCCGGCGAAACCGGTGCGGTCGCCGGTGTCTGATTTTTCGATCTTGATTTGTGTTCGTGCCTGGGTTTTACCTGTGTTGAATGGGGGGTCGATATAGATGAGGCTGACGGATTCAGATGGCAACGATTGCAAAATTCCGAGGTTGTCGGCGAAGTAGATTTTGTGACCCATTAAAATGATTCCTGATCCAGTTAAGATAATTAATTGATTATAGCAAAAGGATAGCGTCTTTTAGATTAGAGTTTTAGATTGTCAGAATCTTTGAAAATGTCCCAATCGCTCGGTGAGCAGGCTTAAGAGCTGCTGCGGATCGTACTCTAAAACAGTGGCGGTGATCAAGATGGGCGAACCAAGCTGCATATATTGTGATCGGCGGCTTGCGCTCAATTTGGCATTGTCATTGATGTATATCTCGGGGTTCTTGACTTTGACCACGATCAGTTTGTGGTTAAAGCTTCCCTTGACCATTTCAAGCGAAATGATATCGTTCCAGGGGATGAGGCCGACGCTGGTGATGTTGGTGTGATCTGTGATTCCCGTGTTGTCAATCACTATACCAGGTTTTTTTCTGGATGATTGTCGGAAAACGATGACTATAACCCAAATTATTAAGGCCACAATACATACAACTGCTGTTATTTTTAGATTGAAGAAACCGGGCAGTTTTGGATAAATGAAGGCAATGAGCAAATATAGCGCGCCGCTGCCGATTAATATCATAAAGAGCGAAATGAGTAAAACAGGTTGTTTCTTATTAAAGATCTCGATTTTGTCTTTCATAATTTATACCGGCTGGCTGCTTCTGATGGCAATTGAAGCCCTTTAATAAATTCCTGCACCGGTTGACTGATCCATTCTCCATTTATGTAGGTGGCACCGTTGGTGTATTCAAGCGACCATGTTTTGCCATTTGAATAGGTAAGAGCATATGAATCGCTTCCTCCACCGTCTGGTTGGTCAACGGGTTCTATGCGATCAATCTTGCTCAGATTGACATTTTTTAGCGTTTCAAAAAGAGTGGATAGCGTCGCTGCATCAAATGGAACCTGCCAGCTTCCGGTGTTCACATTGCTTGTATTTGAATTGCCTGAACGTGTGAAGGTGATTGAATCTGATCGAATAATGAATTCTTCATGCCATTGCAGTTCTGGCAACAGGGTGCCCGATTCAGAGACATAAGTGAGCTGAGAGATCGTTGGCATTTTATCCACCTTTTGACAGCCAGTGAGAAAAAAAATAAGAAGTATGAGACTGATTGAGGCAACTCTGCAAGACATTAAGATAATCTCCCTTCGAGTTTTAAGACAATTATTTGTTGGTTGGCAAGACATTAGCTAATAAGCAGGCCCGCAGTTTTTCAGTGACCTTCTCGATCTCGGTCTCATCGCCTTTGGGGGCTTCGGGCCATTCGTCCACCCTGGAGCCCCAATACTCGCGCGGCGCACCGCGATACCGTCCGATGACATGCACATGCACGTGCGGAACGCCGTCCACAATTATAAATGAATAGACATGGTCCATGTCGAGGGTGCTAAGCAGGGCTTTCGAAACCTTTTTAATGTAGAGTCCTATCCTTTGGGCTTCGTCATCGGTCAAGTCGGCATACTCGCCCACATGCCTTTTGGTTTCGATGAAAATATGACCGAGGTAATGGGTTTTATCCTCTCCCCAGAATAAGGAATGCGAGACCGCGATCAAGTCATCTTCATATATAAAGCCGCCGAATAGTTTAATTTCTCCGCGGTGTTTTTGACACACAATACAATCGCTGGCGTTATGGTTTGTCATTGGGTTAGCCTTTGCGTTCAACCCTTTCTAATTTAAAGGTCACTGGCCTTAACCCGTCAGTACAGCAGCTGATCATGGGGGAGGGATGTCCGCCGTGTATGCTCATGATCACAGCCCGAAGGTCGCCCCAGGCCCAGGTGCAAAACCCTTCAGGTGGATTCCAGCGGCTGTCAGTGTAAAAAACCTGGCCAACTTCAAGACGTCCGCAGGCATGCGGACCGCCGTATGGATATTGCAGGTAAAGGTCTTCTGCAAATTCTTTCTTGAGAACCGTAATTTTACAGGCGAATGTTTCTTTGCAGTTTTCTAGCCCTGCTCTTTCGGCTGAATCCAATTGGTTATATTCTTGACTAAAATTTTCTTTTTTCACCCCGATAGCTCCTCGAATTGACTACTTTCTGATTACAAATATATACCATTTTTTTTGAGGTGTAAGATCGTTTATATAAAAAAGTTAAAAAAATTTACGACATGAAGGATTAATTATACGATTATGTGCCTTGACAACAACATGGTTTCGCCTGACAATTACGACTCATAAAAAAAGTAGAAGGAAAAACCATCATGAATTCAAAAATCAACAGGGGGCTGATCACAGTCCTCCTCATTACCACCCTCGGTTTGTCTGCCTGCGCGGCAGCTACCCCCACCGAAGACCCGGCCATCAAGATCACCCAGATTGCTGCCACCATCCAGGCGGAGTTTACACAAAACGCAGCTCTGACACCATCGGCCACACCCACACTTGAGCCAACTGCCACACCCACCATGGCCCCACCCACACCAACCACTGAGATCACTGAGGCAACTCCGACAGCCACAGTTCGGGTGGATCCGCAGGGAGAAGTGGAAGACAAGGCAGTATGGTCAGCCGATGTAACCATCCCTGACGGAACAATTGTCAAACCAGGTTCAACCGTGGTTAAGATTTGGGCGATCAAAAATATTGGAACCACCACCTGGCAAACCAATTACCGGCTTGCCTATCTGGACGGATTGAAGGATGCCAAGGAAATGCTTTACGTACACCTTCCCAATGAGGTTAAGCCCAACCTTGGCGTGCAAGTCACGGTCACTTTTACCGCGCCTTCTGAACCGGGTACTTATATGAGCTATTGGCGGCTGGTTAATGGGGATGGCCAAATATTTGGTGAACCAATGAGCATGAAAATTTTAGTGGGTAACCCCTAATCACTGGACTGAATTATCTGAGGAGCCGGGCGAAATGCCTGGCTCTTTTTTTATGGATTATCGCCATTTAGAAGTAATTATTGCGCATAGGGGTGAAATCTGAAGATTAATAACCATTAATATAATCGGACAATAAATGTCAGATTGCCTTAAACCTATTGACTTCGGATTATGATTTTGCTATTATGTTCGTGACCGCTCACGTTACCGCTCACGTGACCGCTCACGACACCCAAAAACGCATCAATTTAGAGGATAGCCTTGGCTGAAAGAAACAAAACCACCATTTATGATGTTGCTGAAAAGGCCGGGGTTTCAAGGCAGACTGTTTCGCGTGTGCTCAATAACCGTCAAGATGTCTCTGATGAGACGCGGATGCGGGTTAAAAAAATCATGGACGAATTAAGCTACCATCCAAGTGCGATTGCCCAGAGCTTAAGTCGTCAAAAAAGCTATCTCTTTGGTGTTGTGACTGCCGGGCTTCGCTTCATCGGTCCATCACGAACACTCAGCGGCATTACCAGCATGGCAGAAGAATTGGGTTATGGTTTACTTCTAAAAGAATTGGCAAGTTTCAATTCGAACAATGTCAAACCGCTGCTGCAGTGGTTCAAATCGCACCAGGTGGACGGCATAATTTGGGCTGCCCCCGAGATCGAAGACAACCGCTACTGGCTCAAAGATTTGATGCCTGACCTCGACATTCCCGTGCTCTTTCTGACCATGGAAGAACAAAGCAAGGTCACCATTGTTGCCACCGATAATTTCAACGGCGCCAAAATGGCCACTGAACACCTCGTCCGTCAGGGACGCAAACATATTGGGCATATTTCCGGTCCATTGGAATGGTGGGAAGCCCGCCAACGCAAGCTGGGTTGGGAAAGTGCAATGAAAGACGCTGGCTTGCCGGTCACTGAACAAATGTGGGCGCTCGGCAACTGGTCCCCCAAAAGCGGAAGAACAGCATTTTTAGAATTATTGGCCAAGTATCCAGAGATGGATGCAGTATTTGTTGGTAATGATCAAATGGCCTTAAGTGTGCTTCAAGCGTCGCTTGAAATAGGCAAGAGAATACCGCAGGATTTATCAGTGGTCGGGTTTGATGGTATCGCAGATTCTGAGTTTTATTGTCCCCCGTTAACCACCGTTTATCAAAATCAGGACGAATTGGGTAGGGTTGCTGTTGCTGAGTTGGCTTCACAAATTGAACACAAGATCAATGACAATATCATCGTTGAGCCAAAATACATAACGATACAGCCAGAACTGATCATTCGTCAAAGTTCATAACTTATTAAAGGAGGTGATTGACATCAGCATTAAATTAAAAAGGAAATGCTCTTTTTGATTGAGGACCAGCCAGAGCATTTCCCGGAACGGCGAATGACCTTTATTGTTATAAAGGCTCTTCGCGCACTTCAATTCTAACTCAATTTTTTGACCAAAAACAAGGAGAAGGAAAATGAAATTGAATAAGCTTTTTAAGGTATTTGCTGTCGTGCTTGTCTTGTCAATGATGTTGGCAGCCTGCAAACCCGCTGTTGCCACTGAAGCACCCGTTGTGGCTACCGAAGCACCTGCGGCAACTGAAGCTCCTGCCGCCACCGAAGCAGCAAAAGTTTATACCTATGCTGATATGACAGTCGGTTTCATCCAGACCGGTTCTGAAGGTGGTTGGCGCGCAGCGAATACTGCATCATTCAAAGAAACCGCCGAAACTTTAGGCCTCACCCTTAAATTCTATGATGCCCAGAACAAACTTGAGAATCAGGTTTCAGCTTTCCGCAATTTTATTGCCGATCCTGAAGTCAATGTTATCGTTCTTGCAGCTCTTGAAACCACTGGTTGGGATGATGTTTTGAAAGAAGCCCAGGCTGCCGGTAAAGTTGTTGTGATTGAAGACCGCCGTATCGATGCTTCAAGCGACCTGTACGCTACCTACATTGGTGCAGATTTCGCTCTTGAAGGTCAGAATGCCGGTATCGAAATGTGCAAATTGCTCGAAGGCAGCGAATCGAAGAATGTCGTCGAGTTGGTTGGTAATGTTGGTTCCTCTGCTGCCAAAGATCGCGGCACAGGCTTCCGCGAAACCATGGGACAATGTGGCATCACCGTTACCCAATCACAAACTGCCAACTGGTCTGCAACCGAAGGTAAAGATGTTATGGCTGCCTTCTTGAAGACCGACCCCAATATTCAGGGTGTCTTCGCTCAGAATGACGAAATGGGCCTTGGTGCCGCTTTGGCCATCAAAGAAGCCGGTCTCGTCCCTGGTGTTGACATCAAGATCATCACTGTTGACGGCACCGCTGGTGCATTCAAAGGTATGATCGCTGGTGATCTCAATACCGTTCTCGAATGCAATCCCCTCCTGGCTCCCCAGGTCTATGAAGCTGCTTTGAAAGCCCTCAATGGCGAAAAATTGCCCGCATGGATTCCCTCACAAGAAGGTATCTTCTACCAGGCCGATGCTGAAGCAATTTTCCCAAGCCGCACATACTAAACACCAAAAATAATCACATTGTAGCGATTTTGTAGAAGTAATAAACGGGAAGCGGCGTTATCGCCGCTTCCCGGCAAAATCAAGGAAGAAGAAAATGGTCGTTTATTCAGGACCGAGGTAGAAAATGGCAGAAATGGATATTGAAGTTGTCAAAATGAGAGGAATTCACAAGTATTTTCCGGGCGTTCAAGCTCTCGAAAATGTGGATTTTACTCTCAATAAAGGGGAGGTTCATGCACTGCTCGGTGAAAACGGGGCAGGTAAATCGACTCTTATCAAGGTATTAACCGGAGTGGAACGACCTGATAATGGGACGATTGTAATTGACGGCAAGGAAGTCGTAATCAAATCGACCCAAAATGCCGAAGAGTTGGGAATTAGTACTGTTTATCAAGAAATCAATCTCTGTCCGAATCTGACGGTTGCTGAAAATATCATGATCGGCAGGGCTCCTCTGAAATTTGGCACGCTTGACTGGAAAGCCACGAATAAACAGGCCAAACAATTGCTCAAAGAGTTGGATGTTGAAATCGATGTTACACAACCGCTTGGGTCTTATTCTGTTGCCATTCAACAGATGGCAGCCATCGCCCGTGCTCTTGATGTCTCCAATACCAAAATCCTTATTCTGGATGAACCTACTTCCAGTTTGACCACGCACGAAACAGCACAGCTATTCAATGTAATGAAAAAGTTAAGACAACAAGGCGTAGCTATTATCTTTATTACTCATTTCCTGGACCAGGTTTATGAGATCGCAGATAGGATCACAGTCCTTAGAAACGGAAATTTGGTCGGTTCCTACACCACCAAAGATCTACCTCGTCTTGAACTGATCGCGAAAATGATTGGACGTACGTTAACCGAACTTGATGATATGTCCAAACATAAACTTGAAAGCAGTCAGCATATTAAAAGCGAAATTCTTTTGGAAGCAAAAGGGCTTGGCCGTGCCGGATTCATTAACCCCATTGATCTGCAATTACATGCAGGTGAAGTGGTGGGGCTGGCAGGGCTGCTTGGTTCCGGGAGAACCGAGATTGCCCAACTTTTGTTTGGTGTTGAAAGTCCAGACATCGGATCCATTACGATGGGTGGAAAAACCGTTGAAGATTTCTCCCCGCTTAAATCTATTGATCGGGGGTTAGCACTTTGTCCTGAAGATCGTAAAGCCGAAGGTATTGTCGGCGAGCTGTCTGTTAGAGAGAATATCATACTGGCCATGCAGGCCAGCCGTGGATGGTTCAAATATCTTAGTCTCTCCGTCCAAAACGAGATTGCAGACAAGTATATTAAGTTGCTGAGCATTGCCACACCGTCAGCCGATCAACTGGTAAAAAATCTGAGCGGTGGCAACCAGCAAAAGGTAATCCTGGCCCGCTGGCTCGCAACCAATCCGCAGCTGTTGATTTTGGATGAACCGACCAGGGGAATCGATGTGGGCACAAAAGCCGAAATCCAAAGGCTCGTGCTCGACCTGGCGGAAGAAGGAAAATCATGCATATTCATTTCTTCCGAATTGGAAGAAGTTTTGCGTACAAGCCACCGGATTGTTGTCTTAAAGGAAAAAGAAAAGGTTACTGAATTCAGCGGGGAAGTAGCCGAACGAAAGATCATGCAGTCGATGGCTGGGAGTGAAGTAATATGAGACAGAATAAATTGTCCTTAAGGTTAAGGAAGGTTTCTGAAAGTAAACTTCTGTTTCCATTTATTGCCTTGGCTCTGGTGCTTCTATTTGACTTGATATTTGTTCGAGGGTTTTTCAATATCGAAGTCAGAGAAGGCAATATATATGGAAATTTGATCGATATTTTGCGCAGCGGATCAACGGTCATCTTGTTGGCGTTGGGCATGACGCTGGTGATCGCCACAGGAGGAGTAGATCTTTCGGTTGGTGCAGTCATGGCAATTTCTGCATCTGTGGCAGCGCTTATGATGAACCCTTATGTCATGGCGAAGGAATTGCCCGAGAATCTGCAGAAACTGGTCAGTGACCCGAATTTTACATATGCACCGTTGTGGGCAGTATTACTGGTTACCCTGTTCATCTCAGCCCTTTGCGGATTGTGGAACGGACTTTTGGTTGCCTATGCAAAAATCCAACCCATGGTGGCGACCTTGATCTTGATGATCGCAGGCCGGGGTATCGCCCAATTGATCACAAATGGCATCCGCATTCAAATATTTTATGAACCTTACGCGTATATCGGCAATGGATGGGCTGTCCTTCCATTTCCTTTATATATTGTGATCGTTGTGTTTATATTGCTGTGGATTTTCACTCGCAAAACTTCGATCGGCTTGTTTATTGAGTCTGTAGGGGTCAATGCACGCTCAAGTTTCTTCAGCGGCATTGATGAGAAGAAGATCAAACTTCTGGCTTACACCATCTGCGGTTTATTTGCCGGAATGGCCGGTATTTTGGCCAGTGCGAACATTAAAACGTCAGATGCAAACAATATCGGAGCGGCACTGGAACTTGACGCAATTTTGGCTGTTGTGATTGGTGGTACATTGATGGCTGGAGGCCGATTCTCTTTGTTTGCCAGCGTCATCGGTGCGCTCGTGATGCAAGCCACAACAACCTCCATGTATGCCATCGGGGTTCCGGCCAATGCAGTTTTAACCATCAAGGGTGTGGTCGTAATTCTTGTGCTGTTGCTTTACTCTGAACAAGTTCGCAACTTTTTCAGGCGGATCACATCGCCTAAGAAGGATGTGTCGACATGAAGACAAAATTCGCCAGTTTTTTTAACGCAAACCGTAAATTCATACCTGTTTTTGCGACCGCAGTCTTGTTTATTCTTGCTTACTCTATTGGAGCAGGCTTTTATCAAGGCATGCGAGATCCTCAGGTATTTCTCAACCTGTTCAGAACTTCTCCATTCATCCTGATCGCTGCCATTGGAGGCACCTTTGTTATTTTGACCGGCGGGATTGATCTCTCGGTCAGCGGTGTGGTGGCTTTGACCACTGTTGCCGCCTCAGCCCTAATCCGTGAGGGTATGAATCCGTTTTTGGTTTTTGCCTTAATGCTGGTAATGGGAATGACGTTGGGCACTATTCTGGGTACTTTCATTACCTATATGAAAGTTCAACCATTTATTGCCACCTTGGCCGGATTATGGTTCACGCGTGGATTATGTTTCTTCATCAGTGACGACGCCATTGCAGTGGATAACCGGGTTTATAAAATTCTTTCACAAACCAAGATATTGATTCCCGGATTGAGTGATCCAAAAACCAAAGAAGGTGTCTATATCTCAATTCTGGTGGTGGTCGCCCTAGTTATGTTGGCTCTGGCTATTTATATTGCCCATTACACCCGTTTTGGTCGAACCATTTACGCCATCGGCGGCAATGAACAATCTGCCCGTTTGATGGGTTTGCCTGTGAATAAAACCAAGGTGCTGGTTTATACCTTTGCCGGCTTCTGTTCCGCGCTGGCAGGGTTGACCTTGAATGTTTATGTGGGTTCCGGCCATGGTTTATACGCGACCGGTTTTGAATTGACTGTGATCGCTGCTGTGGTCATGGGCGGCACCATGCTGGTTGGTGGTTCAGGTTATGTCATCGGTACCTTGTTTGGTGTTCTCGTCTTGGGTGTCACGCAGACATTGATTCAGTTCAACGGTTCACTTAGCTCTTGGTGGACAAATATCGTCGTGGGTGCACTCACCCTGATCTTCATTGGCATTCAAAGCTTTTTGGCGTCTCAAAAAGTTCGTGGTGGAAATGTCCTTAAGCAAAAAGAGTCTTTTGTTGATGGCCTAAAACGAAATCGAAAACCTTTGATTTATGCCGGTGTTGCGATCGCTGGAGTATTCTTGTTTAGCATTGGGGTTAAAGCCTTCATGCCAAATATTCCCACGAAGTGTGACCTGCAACCTTTCAGGCAGGATCAGGCAGCAGCGCTTGTTGACGAGGGTGCATTGATTGTTTACGAGCACAACGGCGGCGCATCTTGTGTGGACGAACTCTACGCGATCTATCCGGATGGCAAGATCACTGCGACAGAGGGCTCAGACAAAATTGAAAAGAAGGTGACGCCAGCAGATGTGAATAAGCTGCTTGCAGGAATTAATGAATTAGGCTGGTTTACCGACACCTTGTATTCAACAGAACATGAGCCATGCGGTCAGTGTTATACATTTTTCCTGACGGTTGCTGATCAGGGTCAGGTAAAAACTGTAAAGGCAGTGAATGGCGGCACGGATACTCCTCCCGACTATTGGAAGGTGATAGCGCTGATTGATGAGATCATTCCTCGTTTTGAAACCAAATAGTTTTCTAGATGAGGTTATGAGAGAAGGAAGAAAAGATGCGAATAATAAAACCATTGCTAATCCCAATTGTTGCGTTTGTTTTGGTTTACATTCTTTATGCCGCCGGTTTTGTCGTTATTCCTGATTGCGACCCACAAGACCGTGGATGGGGTTGTGGCAACGAACAAAGTTTTGCACAAGGATGGATTGCCAGAGCAACCAATGTTGGGCTTTCAGAAGCTGGAGATCTGCATATTGATCTTAGCATTCTCAATGAAACTGCAGAGTGGAGTGCCATGCAAGCAATCGCAAATCAACCTGCTGTCCTTAAAACTGGCAGTGGAGAGTCGATCAACTGCGATACCGTGTTTGTGAGCACAGGTGGTCATTATTTGGCTCCTGGCTTTCAGATCAAAGGCTACACCACAGGCACCGAAGCTGAGCCGCAAACCCAAATGATCTATGTGGAATGCAAAGGCGCCAAAGTCGAACCGAAATCCAAACTGTTGATCGATGTGAACTATGTGACAGGTCAATACAACTACTATGACAAAACTGCCACCGAAGTTTCGACTGAGCTGGAAGTAGACCTTGATGATGTCAATACTGACTTGCAGTACCCCATTGTTACGGAAGTCGAAGGCTTGGTCTTATCCCCGGCTAATGCGATTGCCGGTTTGAATGGAGTGGAATTAACCCTTGCCGATGCCAAGCGAACAGAGAATGGTCTTGAATTTGCCTGGCAGGCCTATAATCCGAGCGATTATCCTTCTTCTCTTCACGTTGGACCTCCCCCTGTTGTTGGCAGTGACGGTATTTTGTATGGGGTATACAAAGATCCCGGCAGTGTGGCTGCACCTTTAACCAGCCCGCTGAAGACGACTGAATGGACGACCTCGGTAAACACCCCCAAGGATGTAAACGGTTTGTATATCATGGTCAGTGTCGAAACTGGCACCCGATTATTCTCCAGTTTTGTTATCGATATCACTGACAAATAATTCACTAAACAAGAGATCTTGTTCGACAAAGAAAGTCAAAGAGGAAGTGCAATATTATGAATCAACAAGCCATTCAAACCGCAATCCAAAACGGCAAAACGTCTTTGGGCATTGAATTTGGGTCGACCCGTATCAAGGCAGTTCTGATCGCTGAGGATCATACCCCCATCGCATCGGGCAGCCACGATTGGGAGAATCGATATGAAAATGGTGTCTGGACGTACAGCCTGGATGATATTTGGACTGGCTTGCAGGATTGTTACCGCAACCTCAGTGAAGACGTACTGAAAAAGTACAATACAACACTGACCAACATTGGCGCCATCGGGTTCAGCGCCATGATGCACGGATACATGGCATTTGATCAAGCTGAAAACCTGCTGGTGCCTTTTCGCACCTGGCGCAACACCATGACCGAAGCAGCATCCAGGGAGCTGAGCGACTTGTTCGGTTTCACTATCCCTCAGCGCTGGAGCATTGCCCATCTTTATCAGGCCATCCTTAATCACGAACCTCACGTCAAGAACATCACTTATCTCTCAACGCTTGCGGGCTACGTGCACTGGAAGTTAACCGGCCAGAAAGTGTTGGGAGTGGGTGAAGCCTCGGGGATGTTCCCGATTGATAGTAATGCCAATGATTACGATAAAGGCATGCTCAAGTTGTTTGATGAAAAGATCAAACCTCTGAACCTACCATTCAAACTTCAAGACATTATGCCCAAGGTGCTCATAGCAGGTGAGGGGGCGGGTCAATTGACCGAAGCAGGTGCAAAACTGCTTGACCCGACCGGCAGCCTTAAAGCGGGGATTCCGCTTTGCCCGCCCGAGGGGGATGCGGGGACTGGCATGGTTGCCACCAACAGTGTGGCCGAACGTACTGGTAATGTTTCTGCAGGAACATCCGTTTTTGCCATGATCGTGCTTGAAAAAGCATTATCAAAGCTGTACCCCGAAATTGACATGGTTACCACTCCCACCGGCAAACCGGTGGCCATGGTGCATTGCAACAACTGCACCTCAGACCTCAATGCCTGGATCGGACTGTTCCAGGAATTCACAGCTGTTCTCGGGGTCGAGATCGACCAGAACAAGTTATTTGAACTGCTTTACCAAAAAGCGCTTCAAGGTGATGCGGATGGCGGTAACCTTCTGGCCTACAATTACCTTTCCGGCGAGCACATCACACATTTTGAAGAAGGGCGTCCACTGTTCGTGCGCACACCCGAAAGCCGTTTTACCCTGGCAAATTTCATGCGCGTCCATCTATTTTCTTCACTCGGCGCCCTGAAAGTTGGATTGGACATCCTGTTTGAACAAGAAAAAGTTAAAGTTGACCAGGTCCTCGGTCATGGGGGATTCTTCAAAACCAGGGACGTGGGACAAAAGATCATGGCAGCGGCAATGAACGTGCCGGTGGCTGTGATGGAGACTGCAGGCGAAGGGGGCGCCTGGGGGATCGCTTTGCTGGCAGCTTACATGTTGAATAAATCGAATGATGAACCTCTTGAACGTTATCTGACCACCCGGGTTTTTGCAGATCAAAATGGAAGAACCATCATGCCTGATGCAAACGACGTTGAAGGTTTCAAGGTATTCATGTCACGCTACAATATTGGACTTGCGATTGAACGAGCCGCTGTAGACTCGATGAAATGATCACGCAATTAAAAATAAAGGTAGTCAATGTAAGGAGTAATGATGCTTGAAAAACTGAAAGAAGAATTGGTTGAACTGAATCGCGAATTGCCAAAAAATAACCTGGTCGCCTGGACGAGCGGCAATGTCAGTGCCCGGGATGCAGAATCAGGAATGATGGTGATCAAGCCCAGCGGTGTACCTTTTGAGAAGCTGCGCCCTGAAGACATGGTGGTGCTCAACATGGCAGGCAAGGTGGTTGAGGGGAAATGTAAACCGTCGTCTGACACCTGGAGCCATTTATATATTTATCAGCATCGTGCCGATGTAAACGGCATTGTGCATACCCATTCACGCTACGCCACAGCCTTTGCGGCAGTTGGCAGATCCATTCCGTGTGTGTTGACTGCCATTGCAGATGAGTTTGGCGGCGCCATCCCGTGCGGCGGATTTGCGTTGATCGGCGATGAGGCCATTGGCAAGGTTGTGCTCGAAAGCATCGGGCGCTCACCCGCAGTTCTGCTCAAAAATCACGGTGTATTCACCATCGGCAAGGATGCAGTCTCCGCGGTAAAAGCGGCTGTTATGACTGAGGATGTGGCTGCCACCGTTTGGATGGCCCTGCAAATTGGTAAACCGGATGAAATCCCTGCCGAACAAATCGAATCACTTCATCAGCGTTATACGGGTGTCTACGGTCAATAACCGCCGCAGGTTCCCATACTTATTTTGAAAGTTAAGGAGTTTATCGTGATCGATCTTAAACAATACGAAATTTGGTTTATCACCGGAAGCCAGCATCTATACGGTCCGGAGACTCTGCTCCAGGTTGCTGAACATTCAAAAGAAATTGCCACAGCCCTGGATGCTTGCAGCGAGATTCCGGTAAAAGTGGTATTCAAGCCGGTGGTGAAGACCTCTGATGAGATTCTTGCCTTGTGTCTCGAAGCCAATAACGCGCACCAGTGTATTGGATTGATCACCTGGATGCATACTTTCTCTCCTGCACGGATGTGGATTGCCGGACTAACGCATTTGAAAAAACCGTTGGTCCATTTGCACACCCAGTACAATAGTGAAATTCCCTGGTCCGAAATGGACATGGACTTTATGAATCTGAATCAGGCGGCTCATGGCGACCGTGAATATGGTTTCATAGGCAGCCGTCTTCGTTTGGAACGCAAGGTGGTGGTCGGCCACTGGAAAGATCCCGAAGTGCAGGCCGGACTGGGTGTTTGGGCGCGCGTTGCTGCAGGTTGGGCTGACTGGCAGGGTGCCAAGCTTGCCCGTTTTGGCGACAACATGCGCAATGTGGCCGTTACCGAAGGGGATAAAGTTGAAGCACAAATCAAGTTTGGCTATGCCGTCCATGCCTATGGGGTGGGCGAATTGGTCAAATATGTCAATGGCGCCAGTGATGCAGATATCAAGAAACTGGTGCAAACCTACCAGGATGAATATGAAGTTGCCCCGGCACTGCTTCCTGGCGGCAAGGCTCATCAATCTTTGATCGAAGCTGCACGCATAGAGATTGGTATGCGCACCTTCTTGGTGGATGGCGATTTCAAAGCCTTTACTACCAATTTTGAGGACCTGTATGGGCTGGCACAATTACCGGGCATCGCCGTTCAGCGCTTGATGCGTGATGGTTACGGTTTTGGCGCCGAAGGCGATTGGAAGACCTCAGCGCTGGTGCGTGCCATGAAGGTTATGGGGGCCGGGCTGCCCGGCGGCATGAGTTTTATGGAAGATTACACCTATCACTTCCATCCGGCTGGTGACAAAATTTTGGGCGCTCACATGCTTGAAGTGAGTGAATCCATCGCCAACGGTAAACCCAAACTGGATATTCTGCCCCTTTCCATTGGCGGCAAAGCGGATCCTGTGCGTGCCATCTTTGACTCCAAGACCGGTCCGGCTGTGGCTGCTTCGATCATGGATATGGGCGACCGCTTCAGAATGGTTGCCAATGTGGTGGATGTCGTCCCGACTGACCAACCCTTGCCCAAATTGCCGGTGGCCCGCGCTTTGTGGCTGCCTCGTCCAAACCTGAAAGTGGCTGCAGCCGCCTGGATCTATGCCGGCGGAGCACATCACACCAGTTTCAGCTTTGACCTGACCGCCGAACACATGCAGGATTTTGCCGAAATGGCAGGGATTGAACTGCTCTTGATCGACGAGAATACCAGACTGACTGAATTTAAAAAAGAAATCCACTGGAATGAAGCGTATTATCACATGCGCGGCAACCGCTAATCATTAGACTACATCCGTTCCCATGTGTGGGACATTTCTCTCCTTTTACGTGCAGAATTCCGGCTTTGCGGCAGCCGGAATTCTGCTTTAATAACGGGTTTTGATCAACAATAACAATAAATGGATGGTTTGCCTATTAATGGTGATCGGAATCATTTTTTGATGAGCGTTAAACTAAAAGCATGCTGATCTCCACCTCTAAGCACAGTTACCTTTCCTTGTATGTCTACATTTGCACCTTTTTCGATTTCGATATCTCCCCGAACTTCAACATTTGCCGTTTTTCCAAATATGACATTCGCGCCATTATTGATAAATAGTGTGGGTTCTTTCTTAGTCACGGCAAACAAGCTGCCACAATAGGAACAACGAACCTTGTTCAAACTTACATCATCGAAATCTGTTGCACCACATTGGGTGCATTCAAAAGGTTTGATCATGTTTTATCGTCTAATAAGTGAACCAATTTCGTCCAATGGAATTAATTGAATTTCCAATAATAGATGATGCGCGGACCTTTGCTCACCCGTTCACCGGTTCTGGCAATTTTAATCACTTTTTCGGGTTTGATGTTTAGGGTCCAATCGGCGATCAGTTCTTCATCAATATGGTGATGTTCGGGGTAGTTAGCATCATTCTTGGGGCAATCCCACCAATAGGGCAGGCTTAAAATGGCTGCCTTTGAGATGCGCATGACTTCTCGAAAGGCTCGGCTCTGTTTGTTGCTCAGGTGTTCCCAAACTTGCAAGGCAATAAACAAGTCGTATTGCTTGTCAGCGATTGGCCAGTTCTTTTCTGTGGCGTCATGGTAATGAATTTGGCTGATCTGGTTGATCGGTCTGCCCCAGTTATCATCCTCGGCTCTGGTCATGATGTCGCAGCCCTTGACAATGGTATGCGATCCGGGGCCAAGTTCAAGTACGGATGCCGGGTTCAATTGATGAACTATGGCAATCACTTCTTTATAGTACTCCCAACGGCCGGCGTAATATTCGCCGCGTTCCCCCTTTAGTAGCCGGTCAAAATCTTCGAAACTCATTGTTTCCATAGTATTCCTTTTTTCAAGGTTTGAATTTCACAGATTAACTAATTTGGTAATGTATTGTCCATTGTACTTTGCGAAAAGCTTCAATTCTTGAGAACAAGTTAAACCACCCCAGTTTCTTTTCGCGGTCGTCAAAATAAGTCCACTCATCCAGCAGCTTGTAACCTGGCGACCATGATTCAAAGTAATGGCTGTCAGGGATTCCGAAAGAAAATTGTGCGCCAGCTCCCATCCCCAGCTGCCGCTTGAATTTTAGCTGCATGTATGGCGTGTTCATTCTGTTGACCCAGTAACGGTTCGAAACTTCGCAAACCAATTCAAACGGTCCGAGATTGGATTTGACCATGGCGAGCAGGTTTTTAACATCAATTTCTGTGAGATACATGAAAACCCCCTCGGCCAGGATCAAATAAGGCCCGCCGGTTTTGGCTTGCTCAGTCCAGGCTTCCTCCAGGATGGAACAGGCGATGAAGTGATGGCGTTCATTTTCAGCCATGAAGCGGCGGCGAAGGTCGATCACGGATTCAAAATCAATATCAAACCATTTGACTTTGCCATTGTCGATACGATCAAAGCGCGTATCCAGACCGCAGCCGAAATTGATCACCGTCCCGTATGGATGTCGTTCGAGAAAATCAAGCACATAACGGTCAAAACGCCGGCTTCGCAGCGCCATGGTTACCGCCAATTTGGGGTTGTAAGTATCTTTGACAATTTTCTGATGAATGGGATTGGATGACCCGGCCAACTCATTTTTAAAGAGGTTAATGATCTCCACCGCCTTTGGGTCACGAATGATCGGGTTTGGACTTTGGGTTTCTCTGGCACGCGAATAAAGGGTGATCAACATTGTGCCTGAAACATCTGACAAGGATTGAAGGGGTTTATCCATTTGACACCTTTGATTTAGATTTCTTACCACAATTAAAGCAGATGATCAAAATAAAAACTCAAGCATACGGTAACCGGCGACAAATCCGGCTCTCTCCAATGTCCGTCTTGATCCAATGTTTTCCACTGCGCAGCCTGCTATTGGCCGCCAACCATTTGTTAAACAATGATCAGCCAAATAATATATGATGAATTGGCCAATTCCCTGCCGACGAAAATCTTTTTCAACCAGCATACCAATATCAAAATCTGGTCTTCCTTCAATAATTCTTGAGAATAATCCAAAACCGATAGATGTATCTTCTTTTTCAAAGATTAAAAGCTGTTTATTAATAATATACTCCAGTACCTCGTAATCGTGATCAAAAACTTCTTCATTAATCGCAATAATGTGTTTTTCATCAGCACTTGTGGCAAGTCTGATTTTTACATCCGCGAATGTGGGAGGATTTTTTGGATGATGGAATTCTTTAAAAAGAATTCCGATCACTTGCATCTTTTTTTGCATACCTGCGCAGCAAGAAAGCAAAAGGTGATCATAAGATTTGCAAAGTGCTTTTTCAATTGAAAACTCTTGAAGGATTCGTTTAAAGATTTCATCAGCGAGAAAAACATTATTCTGATTGATGAAGAATTCCAGCATAACCTTATTGTCGCCAATAATAAAGTATCCAATTTGTTCCTGATGATGAATGATAACAATTACTTGAGAGCTGCGGATCATAAGCTCAAGATATAGTTCTTGTGGTTCAATCAATCCGTCTAGATATTGATTTCTTAGCTCTGAAATATCATCAAGCGAGGTGCATGATTCAAAAAAGTATTGGTTTTGATTTTCACTCATGGAATTTTGCCTGATTAATACTTGGTCTTTACTTGAACATCCTGTGCTCTTGGTCCATGACCGGTTAAATAGACTGGCAGCCTGGATGCCTGACTGATAGCCTCAATTACATCTGTTTCAACAGCATTAATTGAATCATATTTTGTTTTGACAGCCATTAATCGCCGAGTAATATCCTCTTTTCGAGCGGATGGAAGAGACGGGTAAGATAGCAGGCACGACTCCAAATCTGATGGATAACGCCTGCATATCTTCCAGGTCTCCAATCGATTCAGAATATCCAGGTGGGTGATTGCCAACTGGTCAACGCCGTTAACCATCTTCAACGCATAATTGAAGAGCACCTGATCAAACCAGCCGTAGCGGACGCCGCCCTGCCAGGCATTCATTTGATTGTGTTCATTGACGATGCCATCCAGCTCATTCGTTTCGGTCGGCAGCGGCCCGGGTCCGTGGCGGACGGTGTAGCAGCGTGAAACACCGACCTTGATAATCTCACTGGCCGGAGCATATTCGTGCACAAGTGACACCGCGTTTTCCGGGCTGCAGTTCGTCCAACTGTTATACGGAAAGAACCCTGCTTTCGCATCCAGTAGAACCCCTTGTGCGCCCTCAAGCACTATGGCATCGCAGCCTTTTGCCCAATCGCTTAAGAGGTTTGATCCATCCAAAAGATCAAGGTCGACAATCCTGCGAATCGAGTCTAACCAGCGTAGAGCAAGGTCGTCCTGTTCAAACACTTGCCATTCAGCATCCGGGTTGTCAGCAGGCAAATCTTGACCCAATGAATTGAGCAGTTCCCTGCACTTCCTTTTTCTGATCGAATCCATTTTTTGCATCAATAGGTCGGGCTTGGCCAGGTCGCCAGCACGGATGCAATCGTCATTCCCGGCCAGGTCATCTTCAACCGTTTCGCCGACGCCAACCCCGCAGGAGCCGTGTCGGCCTGATCCTCTAGCCATCTCTTTGATCCGGTTGGCGGATTGGTGGTAAGGCGTGATGAGCAGTGCCTGTGGATTGATCTTGATCCTCGAAAAAATATCATCCAGCCCTTTTTTGACCAGCACATCCCCCTCAAAGAGCAAGGCCCCCGGGTGAACCACCATGTCTTTCGCGAGGTATGTTTTTACTCCGTCATTAAAGCTACCCGAGCCGAATTGGGAAAAGGTATGGTGAATGCCTTCAGGCGTCACCACATTGTGCCCGGCCTGGGCTCCGCCGTTGTAACGTACAACGACGCCGGCCTGGGTCTGTCGAACGAGGAAGTCCGTGAGCAGACCTTTACCGGCGTCGCCGAATCCAAGATCAATGACAATATAGGCGCGCAATTTGAAATACTATCTCAGGTTAAGCACAACTTCAGCATAAGGTTTCAGCGTGGCAACCACTTTGGGTGTTCGATCTTTTTGAAGGCCGGCGTCGGTCAGGAATTTCACCACCTCGTCCATGTTCCTGGCTCGCCCTTCACTCAATAGCATGACGCCGGCGGCCACATAGCAAACATCTTCGGGGGCGTCCATCACCAACACGTTATCACCCAGAAGATCTCGCCAGCGCCGTTCACAGCGGTTGGCCCTGGCATAATCGGGGATGATGAAAAATGGATTGTAGGATTTTTGCAGTTCAGCCACGATTTCTTCGACTTTTAGATCTTCATCGAGACGATCGCCGATCACAGATTCGATCACGTTTTTCGGCAGCATGGCATACGGAAATTCATCCCCGGTCATGAACAGGTATCCGCGTTTTTTGCGTTTAACCATGCAGTCCATCTCGGTGTGGGCAGCCAGGAAATACATTCCCAGTTCGTATGATTCTTCGCCGGATCCTCCGCCGCCGCCTTCAAGGTAAGACCAGGTGAGCCATTGATCCATTAATTCCGCGGTGGATTCGAATTGTCCGACCTGCAGGGGGGAACTGTCGCTGTAGGCATCGCCAATGGCCATGAACATCAATTGCGGGTCGGGGATTTCACATCCCATTAATACTTTCATGAAGACCGGCAGCTGTTTGGTTGCCAGCAATTTTGGTATATCTCCCATCGAGCCGGTCACATCCAGGGCAAAGACGATGCTCAGTGACTGTGGATGATCTGCGCCATCGCGGCTTTCTCTCAGCTTTACCCCGTGCGGGTTCATGAGCGGATGGCATTGAGATTGTTTGAAAACTTGTTGGGCAGGAATATTGGTTCTGCCTTTTAGCAGGGCGTCATGTGCCGCTTGACTGTAATTACCGTATCCCATTTTTTCTCCTTATTTTCAAATCAACAGTTAATTGTGATCAGGGTTTACGTGGCATTTCGATCGGAATAAAAACCGGTGAGCCGTAAACCGCATCAGCTATTCTTCCCAATTCCTGGTGAATCGACCAGGCATTAAGGTTCGATGAGTTATTTGGGTTCAGTTGTGAGTATTTCTTAATCACGTCAGCCAGCTTGACCGGTACGGTGGTTGGCAGTGTACCTGTTTCAGGGTCGCCGCCCAGAATTTTTACGATGCATTTCGCGCTCATTACAATATCGAGCGAAGGAGAGAGAACTTTCCAATCTCTGGCTGGCGCGGGAGTGTAAGGCTGAAGCATTTCTATGTTTGAGTTCACCGGATTGTTGATCCTGCCCGAGCGGCCGTATCCTACCAGGCGCACGCCGTGTTCGTTTTGTTGAACTAAAAGGTGAGCGGGTATCACTGCGCCGTGCACATATCCTGAGTCGTGCAGGAACGCGAGCATCTCGAGAATTCTTCTCCACGCCCAGATGGAGGCTCTGGCGGGGATGCCCTCGGGATAAAGACGGCTGACTTCTTCAAAAGTGTGATGAAAGCCGCTTTCCCAACGCAAAATCAGGAGCTTTGAACCTGAATAAGCGCCAGCTGAAGCAACACCATGTGCCACTGGCTGCGGGATCATTCTGGAGAATACGTCCGCCCCTTTGGCATGGCTGCGCATAAGTTGATGGAGAGTTTCCCATTCGTTATCCAGATAGCGTTCTTTTTCGGGTTTTCGCAGGATTTTTATGACGACTAATTCGGTTGGCCAGCGGGCAAGTCTGCCGGTATAAACATCTGCACTCTCGCCCTGGGCGATTTGCTTTTCGAGCACCCACTTGCGATTGCCAAGTGTTATCCAGGAGGTGAGTGCATACGTCTCAGGTGCATTCCAAAACCGATAAGCTTCATGAAATTGATCAGAAGAAATATTGGTCTCTTCAAGAAAAACCGTGGTTCCGCAAAAGCTGCACACGGCTGATTTTGCGAAGCGGTGCGCGGTGAGGGGAGCTTTACATTGTGGGCAGATTAACGCATGTTCCGGCATAATTATCCCTATTTCAGAACAACCAAATAATGATAATGATACTTGAAACACTGCCTGAAAACAAATGGTTGAATCACGTAAAGATCTACTCTCCAATCACCTTCACCAGTACGCGCTTTTGTCTGCCGCCGTCGAACTCGCCGTAGAAGATCTGCTCCCACGGACCGAAATCCAGCCGGCCGTTGGTGATGGCGACCACCACCTCGCGGCCCATGACCTGGCGTTTCATGTGTGCATCCGCGTTGTCTTCACCGGTGCGGTTGTGCCAGTAACCCGAGACTGGTTCGTGCGGCGCCAATTTCTCGAGCCATTCGTCGTAGTCATGGTGCAACCCACCTTCATCATCATTGATAAACACACTGGCCGTGATGTGCATGGAATTGACCAGCACCAAGCCTTCGCGCACTCCACTTTCACGTACACATTCATAAACCTGGTCGGTGATGTTTACAAATCCGCGCCGGGCGGGGATGAGAAACCATAATTCCTTGCGAAAACTCTTCATGACATTAACCTCCGCTTTTCACCATTTTAGCCCATAATCAAACAAAAAGCCCCATTGCTGAGGCTTTTTGTTATCCGTGATTTTGATCGAACTCTATTTGGGGTTTTCCCAATATTTCATTTCATCCAGTTTGGCAGTGTAATTGGTGTCGCCGCCCGAGCGGACGAATGCGCCAAAGAAACCGGCGGAATATGACCCATCAGAGACAGAACCCAATTCCACACCGTTCATGTAGATCGTGATCTTCTTTTCCACGACCTTCACGCCCAAACGGTTTGTCTGGTTTGGACCGATATTGATTTTGTCGCTTTGCTTCCAATTGAGCAGGCTGACGGCCAGACCTTTATCTCCAACCTTGCCATCCCATTTCCACAGGCGGTAATAACCATCGCAGGTCACCTGGTAAAGATAACCCTGGTCGGGTGATTTCAGAACAGGTACTCTGAAGATGATGCCGTATGAATCCTTGCCGGAGCAGGTGCCTGAATTGGCGGTTAATTCGATATAGGTATCCACTTGTTGACCCAACAGGGGCAGACGCCAGCCGGCGGCCACTTTGCTCAAATTGGTCATGAGCATGAAACCGTCATTAAACTGGACGTCAATATAATCATCCGCACCGGTCGGCCAGGCCCACTTGCTGCCAACATCCATGGAATCTGAGCCGGTGGGTGTGCCGAGTGAATTGATTGGATCGGTGGAGGGTACGTTCAAAGTGGCAGTCGGGCTTGCCTGCTGCAAGGTCTCAGCCAGGGTGGGGGTGGCCTCAAGGGTTGGCAGCACGATCATCGCCGTGGAGGTGGGCAGGTCCCCACCTATGGCCACCACTGGCGTGGATGTTGCCAGCACGACCACATTGGGTGTAATGGTAGGGGCCGTGGTTGGCAGACCCATTGTCGGGGTGGGTGGAAAGTCGATTTCTGCGGTTGGTGTGGTCATGGTCGATAACAGTTCAGCCACACGTGTAGCCATCTCGGCGTCGGTCAGCGGCTGTTCTGCCTTCAAGTTTGAAAACAGGCTGCAGCTCGTCAACAGCAACGACAGTACCACCATAATCGGGATGATTTTTAGCTTCATGAGGTCTCCTCCATCAAGGCGCTCAGGCCTTGTAACCAATCTTGCGTAAGAAATCTTTGCGCCAAACCACGTCTTCTTCTGTTTCATAACCTTTGGGTTTTTCACCGTCAAACACACCCAGCACGGCGCGCCCCTTGCCGTTGTCGGCGATCACCACATCCACCGGGTTGGCGGTGGCGCAGTAGATTTCGCACACTTCAGGAATATGTTTGAGGGTGTTGAGAACATTAATGGGGTAATACCCTTCACCCAAAAAGAGGATAAAGCTGTGACCGGCTGCGATGGCGAAGGCATTTTTGCGCGCCAGATCGATCATTGCTTCGTCTGTCCCAGAACTTCGAATCAGGCAGGGACCGGAAGCCTCACAAAAGGCGAGGCCAAACTTGATGCCAGGTACGGTAGTCACCAGTGCTTCGTGGATGTCTTCCACTGTTTTGATGAAGTGAGATTGCCCCAGGATAAAGTTAATATCCTCCGGCTTCTCGATTTTAATGGAAAGCAGGTTCATAGCAGCGCTCCTGAAATAATATCGAATTTCATGCCTCTTTCTGCACGATGTCTAGATTGCAAGGTTCATGCCATAACTTCATAATTTGGATTCCAAACAAGTTAGGGTAAAATAGAAAGGACATTCTGAAAGGACTTCGCCCCTTGTTTGAGATCACCTTCCTCGGTACTTCCGCTTCAGCACCTTCTCCCAAACGCAGCCTGCCCTCATATCTCGTCCAACATGACGAATTTCGATTTTTAGTCGATTGCGGTGAGGGGACCCAACGTCAGATCTTACAATCCGGGGTCGGATTCAAGCGGTTGAACCGCATCCTCATCACTCATGGGCATTTGGACCACATCCTCGGCCTGGCCGGGCTGCTTTCCACCTTCATGCGTTGGGAATCGATCGACAATCTTGAAATTTACGGCGGCGCAGGTGCGCTTGACCGAATCCACGACCTGCTTTACGGCGTCGTCTTGCGCGGCAACAGCGCCCCGATGCCCATAACGCTTATCCCCATCAAAAAGGGTGTGTTCTTTGAAGGCGACGACTTTACCGTCAGTGCTTTCCCGGTGCAACACCGCGGACCGGACTGCCTGGGCTTCTTATTTGAAGAAAAATCGCGACGGCCTTTTTTGCCTGAAAAAGCCGTCGAGTTGGGTGTTCCCATGGGACCTTTATGCGGCAAGCTGGTCTCTGGTCAGACCATCACCCTCGATGACGGCCGCACCATTACCCCCGAAATGGTGATGGGAGAACTGCGCCGGGGTACGCGCCTGGCCGCCCTGGGCGACCTGGGCGAAACCGAAAGCCTGGTTGAAATCTTGCAAGATGTGGACGGTCTGGTGATCGAATCCACCTACCTTGAAGAAGAAGCCGACATGGCTAAACAATTCTCTCACCTCACTGCCAAACAGGCTGCCGCTTTTGCCAACAAGATCAAGGCCGGCAAGATGATCATCACCCACCTCAGCCGCCGTTATAGAGATAAAGATGTCGTGGCCGAAGCCCAAAGCGTCTTCCCCGGTGCTGTCGTGGCACGCGATTTTGACACCTTCACCATAAAACGCGAAGAATAACGCAGTTTTTGATATATTCAAATAAACGCTGGAAAAGATTTCAAATCGAACATGTCTCCGCTTCAACCGGGGAGGTTACCGCACAGGTGTCTGGATTTTTAAATTCCATTGAACACCTGGTGGAAATGATCCAGCAGCTCCGCAAGGCATCCAATAACTTCAAGCTTGATTAATTGTCTTTTTAGTCTAAAGTCTAGATATCGTGGTGGAATTTACTTCCCGCCACGAGAAAAAGTTGTATAATCAGCACAATTTTTATCCGTAATTTGCCTAGACAACACTAATACTTACTGGTTGCGATATGGCTATTAATTTATCGCTGGTATTAAATTTGCTTTTATGATCGGTCCAGTCAACTGATCATTTCCCTCCTTTTTACAGCCCCTCTTCCCTAGTCAAGAAGGGGGGCGACGTTTTTAAGCAGAGAAAAGACCCCCGCGGTTTATAAACCGCGGGGGTCTGAAATATGCAAAGACACTTTACACATGTTGTACAATTAACTATCTTATTCGTGGAGGTAAACTGATGAGCCATTTACCCATTGATCACAGCGACGTGCCCATCCGCCTGTTCAAGTCGGACTTTATGGAATTCTTTTCACACATCAGCCCCGTGGCAGTCACCATCCTCTGGCTGCCGGTGGCGCTCTTTTTCCTGTTCCGCTCCATTGCCGAAGCGCCTTTGAAAGGTTTTCCCTTCTACATCCCCCTCGGCCTGTTGATTGGGTTTTTCATCTGGACCATCTCGGAATATTTGCTGCACCGTTTCCTTTTCCACTTTGCCGCCAAATCTGAAAGAGGTCAGCGCATCACCTTCCTCTTCCACGGCGTGCACCACGCCCAGCCGCAATGCAAGACCCGCCTCGTCATGCCGCCGGTCGTCGCAATTCCACTGGCTGCGATCTTCTATGGATTGTTTTATCTGGTGATCATGGTTCTTTTTCAGGCACCGCTCTGGTTTGATCCCATCTTCTCGGCTTTCATCTTGGGTTATCTGACATACGACCTGACCCATTACGCCACCCATCACTTCCCCATGCGCAGCGGGTACGCCAAATTCATCAAACGCTACCACATGCAGCATCATTACAAGACCCCCAACGCCCGCTACGGCGTCAGCTCTCCCCTCTGGGATTACGTTTTTAAAACAAAACCGACAGAATGAACTCATATTTATTTACCGCTGCAATTGTCCTTCTTATCTTCCTGGCTGTTTGCCTGCTCTTATCCATACCGTTAACCAAACGGCACAGTCTCAAGGAATTTCGCTCACCCGCGGATCTTGGTCTGGACTTCAAGCCGGTACATTTTCCTTCTGCGGACGGCATCACAATGTCAGGTTGGTGGATCCCGGCCGAAGGATCGCCTAACACCATCATCTTATTGCACGGATTTGCCGGCAGCATGGACCCGGACCTCAAGTACGTGCCAGCCTTTATTCAGGCGGGCTACAATGTCTTGATGTTTGACTTCCGCGCCCACGGACGCAGCCATGGAATTCGCACCAGCCTGGGAGCACTCGAAGTAAACGACGTCATCGGCGCCATCCATTTTGCCAAATCCTGCAACAGTTGGTCCATCGGGCTGATGGGCTTCTCAATGGGCGGCAGAGCCGCTCTGCTGGCCGCTGCCCAGCATCCGGGCATCCAGGCTGTCATCTCGGATGGCGGACCGCTGCGCCTCAGTACCGCAGTTAGCATGGACTTGCGCCGCCGCAAGGTGCCGGATAATCTATCTCCCATCCTTGCTTTCATGATTCTGTTGGGCGCTTCAATCAGATTATTTGCTAACCTTTTCCATAACGATCCGCTTGTGCTGGGCGGCAAGATTGCTCCGACGCCGGTACTGCTTATCCATGGGGATAAAGACCCTTATACCCGCAACAATGAACTCAACAAATTGATGGCCAAATCCAAAGGTAATCTGCAATTATGGCGTGTTCCTGGCGCCAAACACCGCGAGATAGATCTGGCTGACCCCGAACTTTACCTGCACAATGTGATCAATTTTTTCAACCAGCATATCAAGCCCCAATAACGCTCTTCGGAGGCAAACGTGAAACGAGTTAGCGGCTGGTATATCTTTGTGCTCAATGCCTACTGGATAGGTCTCTCATTCATGTGGAACAGCCTGCATGTGACCATTCTACCGGCCGTGTTGCTCAAATACGTGCCTGAAACCCAGAAAAACACCTGGCTTGGGTTGTTAACTTTTGGAGGCTTGATCCTGGCTATGTTGATCCAGCCTCTTTCGGGAGCCATCAGTGACCGTTGGCAATCCAAGATGGGACGCCGCCGACCGTTCATGTGGTTAGGCACCGGCGGGGACCTGGTCTTTCTGGCGATCATGGGCTTCATCGGCGGACTACCCGCTCTCTTTATCGGCTATATCGGCCTGCAGACCAGTTCCAATATTGCCCACGGTCCTGCCCAGGGCTTGCTGCCGGATGAAGTGCCCGCCTCGCAGTTGGGCATGGCCAGTGGCATCAAAACTACAATGGATATGGCCGGCATTATCCTTTCATCATTATTGATGGGTTTTTTGATCTCCGCCAAGGATCCTGACCCGACCCTCTCGACCATAGTGATCATCGGTCTGTTAGTTGTCTTTGCTTTGATCACCCTGCTCGGATCGCATGAAAAATCCACCTACGTCACACAGCGCACACAGGTGGATTGGAAAGCATTGTGGAAATCCGTCTTCTACTTCAAGGCGGACGGCGACAAGAACTACTGGCGCCTGATCTTCAGCCGTTTTCTCTACCTGGTGGGCATATATGGTTTTCAATCTTTCGCGCAGTACTTCATCCGCGACAAGTTCAGCAGCCAGGACCCCATCCAGTTCACCCAGTTCATGATGGGTTCCTTCGTGATCGTATTGATCATTTTCTCACTCTTTTCAGGCCGTTGGAGCGACAAGATCGGACGCAAACGCCTGCAAATCGTCTCTTCATTTGTTGGCGCTTTGGGGGCCATCCTGGTCATCTTTGCGGCGACGCCTTTTCAACTGATCCTCTTCGGCAGCATATTGGGTGCCGGGCTGGGCATCTTCCTCGCCACCAACTGGGCGCTGGCCAATCAAATGGCGCCTGCCGGGGATGTGGGCAAGTATATTGGCCTGACCAACCTGGCCACTGCCGGATCGGCCGCCGTGGCCCGCCTGGAAGGTCCCATGACCGATGTGCTCAATAACGCCGCGCCGGGCCAATGGTGGGGCTGGACGGCCCTCTTTGCCGTTTCTGCCGTGCTCATGCTGGGATCCGCCCTCGCCATGCGCAAGGTACCTGAATTCAAGGGTGTGGAAGAGAATTAAGTTTTAGGGAACGAGTATTAAATTCAAAAGCCTGTAATAAACCCCTCTCCCAAACTTGCCCCTCTCGCAAAACCCGCTCGGGGTTACAATATTCGCAGAAAGGGGTGCTGGGGTGAGGGGTATTTTAAAGAACGAGTAAATTAAGCGCGGCGAATCCGAAACCCTCAAATCTCCTTTATAATCATGGTATGAGCAGTGAAAAATCATTATGTGTACGATTACAAGTGAAACCCGGCCGCACGCTGCGGTTGATCAATGCACCTGAAGGGTTTACTTCAGTTATAGGTCCCTTACCCGAACGCTCAAAGATAGCCACCAAATTTGACAAAGCGGATGTGGTTCTATTTTTTGTTAAAAATATGGAATGGCTTAAAACCGGGTTGTCCGCCGCAGCGGATACTCTGGCGCCTGGCGGCATCTTGTGGGTGGTATATCCCAAGTTGACCTCCGCTTTGCGCTCTGATGCAAGCCGCGACACGATCTGGAAATATGCCGGCACCATCGGCTGGACGGGCGTGGCGATGGTTTCAGTTGATGAGACCTGGTCTGCTTTTCGGATGAAGCACTTATGAAATCCCGACTTCTAAAGTTAACCCAGGGTGAGGTACGTTCACCCATTTACCTGCCTGACGCCACCTTTGGCGTGGTACGCTCGGTGGATTCGGAAGACCTGCTCTCGATCGGCATTGAAGCGCTGGTGATGAACACCTTTCACCTGATGCAAAAACCCGGCTCCTCGACCATCCAGTCGCTGGGCGGGCTGCACAAGATGTCGAACTGGAAGCGCAACATCGTCACCGATTCAGGCGGATTCCAAGCGTATTCGCTCATTCGCCAGAACCCCAAGTTCGGCAGCATCCACGAAAAGGGCATCAGCTTCCAACCGGAAGGCAGTTCGCGCAAATTTCAATTGACACCTGAAAAGACTGTGCAGCTTCAGATCGGCTACGATTCCGATGTGGTCATCTGCCTGGATGACTGCACCAATGTGGAAGAAAACCTGGCCGCCCAAAAGGAATCCGTGGAACGTACGATTGCCTGGGCGAAGAAAAGCAAGAAAGAATTCAACCGCATCATCGAGCAAAAGAAGCTGACCGAAGAAACCCGTCCGCGCCTGTTTGCGGTGGTGCAGGGCGGGGGATACCCTGAACTGCGCCTGCGCTGCGCCGAGGCGCTGCTCGAGATCGGCTTCGACGGCTACGGCTTCGGCGGCTGGCCGCTGGATAAGAATAATCACCTGCTGGCTGACATTATCGGTTACACCCGCAGCATCATCCCGGCGGAATATCCCATGCACGCGCTGGGCATCGGGCACCCTGAGAATGTGCTGGCCTGTTTCGAGTTGGGCTACGATATCTTTGACTGCGCCATGCCTACCCGCGACGCCCGCCATGGACGTTTGTTCACTTTCCGCCAAAGCGCGGAAGGACCGGATTTCGGGTTGAGCGGCGATTGGTTTGGCTTCAAGTACATCAATGACGAGGAGCACATCAAGGCAGACCGCCCGATCAGTGAGGATTGCGATTGTCCGTGCTGCAAGCACTATTCCATGGGCTATCTGCATCACCTGTTCAAGATGGGCGATACCCTGTTCTTCCGCCTGGCGACCCTGCACAACCTGCGCTTCATGGTGCAGTTGTGCGAACGCATTCAAGGGAAGTTTGCCTGATGTCCGCGCCAAACGAGTTGCTTGAAGAATTGATCAGCCTGGTAACAGCCTCGGATAAATACGCATCCATTTCGCCTGATCTGGTGCGTGAGATCGGCGCTAAGGAACTCGCCAAACGCCGCAACCTGAAGGAAGCAGTCAAAGAAACGCGCAACAAGCTGCATCAGGTTGGCTCCGCCTTTCAGGAAAAACCCATCCCTTATGCCGCCTGGCTGGATGAATTGACTCATCTGCCGATCAATTTAAAGGATGAAGAGGTGATGGCCACCTTGAAAAAGCAGATGGGCATGCACGCCTCAACTGCTGAGCGCTTATCCATTTTGCCACACTTTTTCAAGGATGCTCTGGGCTCCATCGCTCCGCTATACTCCATCCTCGACCTGGCCTGCGGACTCAACCCGCTTTGCTTGCCGTGGATGCCTTCCGCTGCTGATGTGGAGTACACCGCCTGCGACATCTATGCCGATATGACCGGTTATCTTAATGCCTGGTTTGCGCATTATAAGATCAATGGCAAGGCATCAGTGATCGACTTAACCCAAACAGTGCCAGCGGAATCCGTGCAGGTTGCCTTACTGCTCAAAACCATCCCCTGTCTTGATCAGGTGGATAAGAACGCCGCCAAACGCCTCCTGCAGGGGCTGAATGCGCAATACATCCTGGCTTCCTTCCCGGCCCACAGCCTGGGGGGCAAATCAAAGGGTATGCTGCAGAATTATGAAAACCGATTCAATCAATTGACCGAAGGGGAAAGCTGGAAGATCACCAAAATGGAATTCACCGGTGAACTGGCTTTTTTGATAGAAAAGTGAGCACCGATGAAACGTAAAAAGAAATCCTCACAGAAGCCCGTCAATCTCATCCCCTCCAAAACGGAGCAGTTGGCCGCCTTTCAACCCCTGCTCAGCGCGGAAGAGTTCGCTGCGCTGCAGATCGAGGTTGAAAAGTCGCTTCCTCCTGCCATCCGCATCAATCCGCTCAAAGCGCCGGCTGACCTGGCCCAGGTCCTTTCAACACGCTACGGCTGGACGCTGATACCCATACCTTTCTGTAATGAAGGTTTTCGCGTTGAAGTGAACAACGGTCCGGCGGTCAGTGCCGCCCTCGAGCACCGCATCGGGCAGTATTACATCCAGGAAGCCGCTTCCATGCTGCCGGTGGCATTATTTGATATCCACACCGGGGATGAAGGCCTGACACTGGATTTGGCGGCATCACCCGGCGGTAAGACCACGCATATCGTGGCGCGCCAGAACGACCGCGGCCTGGTGCTGGCCAATGATTCCAGCCAGGGGCGTATTCAGGCGCTCAAGGTGGTGCTGCAGCATTGGGGCGCCACCAACACAGCCGTGACACGATTCGCTGGCGAAAAATTCGGGGGCTGGTTCCCGAACACTTTTGACCGAGCCTTGATCGACGCACCCTGTTCCATGCAGGGGCTGCGCACCGCAGAATCGCACGACGAACGGCCGGTAACGGATAAAGAAAGCCGCGCGCTCGCACAGCGTCAGACCGCCCTGCTGGTCAGTGCGCTGCAAGCCGTCAAGGTTGGCGGCCAGGTGGTCTATTCTACTTGCACGCTGCTGGCCGGCGAGGACGAAGGTGTGGTTGATGCTGTAATAAGCAAATTCGGCAAAGCGGTTGAATTGATCGATGTTGCCCCCAAACTGCCCCGTCCTGCCCCCGGCATTCAGCAGTTGGATGGTCAGCCCTACCAGGCGGATATGAGCCGTGTGGTGCGTCTGTGGCCGCATCGCTACCAGACGGCGGGTTTCTTCGCCTGCCTGCTGCAGAAGACCGCTGATCTTGGATTAAAAACGATCGAACCGCCAACCCATTCCATGGAAGCGGCCGGTTTTAATGAACTTTCCTATTCAGAATCAGAGAAATTTGCCAGGGAGTTCAAAATCTGGACCGGGTATGACCTCTCGGTTTACCTTAAGGAAAGCCAACGAACACTGGTGAAAAGGGATGCACGTATCTTTCTTTTCCCGCGGCTGCTGCTCGAACAGTTCCGCAGCCTGCCGGTGCAATCCGCGGGCATGCTGCTGGGCGAGTGGGAGGGTGATACCCTCATCCCCTCGCACGAGTGGGTGCTGCGTTTTGGAGCGCAGTGTGTGGATTGTCTGATTACCTTGGATTATGAACCCTTTGCCGATTTCAGCCGTGGTGAAGATCTGATGGGGTATGCGGATGGCCTAAACTCTAAAACGGAGATCCGGGTCGTGATGGATCGTCAGGGCAGGGTGGTCGGCCGCGGCCGGCTCATGCCAGACCGGTTGAAGAATCTATCCTCGAGGCAATTAAGGTAAGGGTTCGTTGCAACGAACCCTTACCTACATTTATCCCAACTCGTACAACACCACTCCCGCCGTATGGATGGCAGCAGTTTCCATACGCAGAATGCGCTTGCCCAGGCTGACCGGAATATAACCACTGGCTTTGGCCAGTTCAACTTCCTCGGCGGAGAGGCCGCCTTCAGGGCCGATGATCAAGCTGACCTGTTTCGCCTTGAATTCCCGCAGCTGCTGTTTGATTGAGTGATTGGCTTCATCCTCCCAAAGGATCAGCTTGAGCGAGTCATCCGCTTTGGATTTCGTGAGAGCATCGGTATATTTGAGTGCGGGCAACAGGGCAGGGATGCGTCCGCGGTGGCTTTGTTCAGCAGCTTCCTGCAGGATCTTCGTCCAGCGCGGGGTTTTATCTTCAACGTCGCTTGTTTTTTGAATGAGTGTGCGCGTGGTAACCATGGGTACAAAGGTCGTCACGCCGATCTCGGTGCATTTTTGCAGAATCAACTCGAATTTCTCGCGCTGGGTGAGACCGATCAGCAACGTGATCTGGGTCAATGGTTCACCTTGCGCTGTCTGTTTCGAGAGTACGACTGCCGTGCAATGGGATTCACTGACTTCAGATAATCGTGCGAGATACTCAAACCCCTGGCCATCCAGCAGTATGATCTCGCTGCCGCTTTTCAAGCGCAACACACGGCAGATCTGCTGGGAGGTGTCTTTGGGCAAACTGATTTCAGAGGTTAAAAAGAGTTCGGCGGGAACAAAGAATCGATGCATGGCTTTTCTCCACTTCGATTATACTAGGTGCATCTTTTAGCGTATAAGGAATTTGTGAATTGAACAATCAAAATAACCAACCCCGTATTTATCGATATTTTGACCTGGTCATGGCTTTATTTGTGACCGTGTTGATTGTCAGCAATATTGCCTCCTCCGCCAAAATCGTGGATTGGGGCGTCTCGCTTTTTGGGCTGCCACTGGCTTTTGATGCCGGAACGATCCTGTTCCCCATCAGCTACATCTTTGGAGATGTGCTCACTGAAGTGTACGGCTTTCGCAAATCGCGCCGTGTGATCTGGACGGGCTTTGCCTGTCTGTCATTAACCGCAGTGGTACTGTGGCTCGTCCGCATCATGCCGGGTGAAGCCACCTGGATGGAGTTTACCGGGCAGACTGCCTTCAATAACGTGTTGGGCGGCATCAGCACCGGTGGTATCGTACTGGCCAGCCTGGTGGCCTACTTGGCGGGTGAATTCACCAATTCAGTCATCCTGGCCAAGATGAAAGTCGCCACCAAAGGCCGCTGGCTGTGGATGCGCACCATCGGCAGCACCCTGGTGGGTGAAGGCGTGGATTCCATCATCTTTATTGGCGTGGCCTGCCTGGTGGGCGTTTTTCCGTGGAGTCTGTTCTTTACCTTGATTGTCGCCAATTACATCTTCAAGTGTCTCATTGAAGCACTAATGACCCCCGTCACTTATTGGGTGGTGGGCAAATTGAAACGTGCCGAGAATGAAGATTACTTCGATACCAAAACGCGCTTTTCACTCATTGGAAAATGAGGTGCTAACCAGGGCATAATCCGCGCTGGCAATCACTACGGCGAATTCGCCTTTCAACTCAGTTTTTTCCATTTGTGCAATCAATTCACTCAGGGACCCTCGAAAGAGGGTCTCAAATTTTTTGGTCAGGTCATTGGCAATCACCGCTGAACGGTCGCCGTAGACTTCGAGCGCATCGCGCAGAAAGGCAACCAAACGGTGGGGGCTTTCGTAAAAGATCAGCGTGTGGGGTGATTTTTGATCGATCTCCATCCAACGTTTGCGTGGACCACTTTTGCGCGGCGGAAACCCGCGGAAGGTGAAACTGTGCACCGGCAAACCGGAAAGGATCACCGCCATGATCAGGGCTGTGGGGCCAGGGACGGCACTAACATCAATGCCAGCCGCAATTGCACTGCGCACCAGAATGAAACCGGGGTCCGAAATGGAGGGGGTGCCGGCATCAGTCACGAGGGCCACGTTTTTGCCGGATGAAAGGATTTCCATGATTTTGGGCAAGACCCGTTGCTCATTGTCTTCGCGGAATGAGATCTGCGGTTTCTTAATGCTAAAATGGGTGAGCAGGAAGCCTGTTTTTCGTGTATCTTCACTGACCACCACGTCCGCGGATTCAAGGGCCGCGAGGGCGCGTTGTGAAATATCTCCTAAATTACCAATCGGGGTGGCAACTAATTCCAGCATGGATGATATCCTTTCGGAGAAAAGTATATCACGGCGTAAAAAGATGGGCGGATTACGATTTTTTTACTTGAATTCCAAAATTATACTGTTATAATACTAATAGATTACTGTTAAAGTTACTTTTAATGTTGGTTTTACTGTAACTTGCAAAAAATCAAACGGGCATAGTAATATTTGGGTAACCCAGATGCCTGCGCAATTCTTAGGAGTGCCATGATAGCCAATACTTTCAAAACTGCCGAGAACAACGCAGCGCCTTTTGGTAGCGGGGTAGATCTTGATGAGTTGGAACCTGTCAACCGACGACGTATTCTTGTGGTTGATGATGAACCCGATACCATTACTCTTTTAAAGCATATTTTTATTAATGACGGATTCAATGTTGCAGGGGCATTAAGTGGCAGAGAAGCGATCAAAAAAATCAACGATATAAATCCATCGATCGTGATTCTTGATCTGCTCATGCCTGAGATGGATGGCAAACAAACACTGGATGCAATTCGCAAGATCAACGATATTCCGGTGATTGTGCTGTCGGCTGTGAACCAAAAAGAAGAGATCGTTAATTTACTTCAACATGGGGTGGATGATTACATCACCAAACCTTTCAACAGCGCAGAGGTGACAGCAAGGGTTCATGCAGTGCTGCGCCGTGCTGAAAAGCCCATGGTATTGAATGTGCTTTCCTTCCCGGGCGTGGATCTGATCATCGACCTTGAAACCTATGAAGTAACGTACAAGGGCAGCACCATCCAATTAACCGGCAAGATGTTTGAAGTGTTGGCTCTGCTCGCCAAGTCAGCTCCAAAGGTGGTCAATTATCAGGAACTTACCGAAAAAGTATGGGGTGAGAATTCTGCCTCGGTACGTAATCGTTTGAAATATTTGGTTTACTTGCTGCGGCAGGAATTTTTAAAGATTGATGACAAAGTTGAACTCATCGAGAATATTGACCGATTGGGTTATAAATTAATCACTGGCGAGTAAACTGACTGGTTGAACTCAATTGATTTGTTGCTACAATGAGGATGATAATAAATCATTCTCATTTGTTAACTGGTTGAATTATTATCAAATCGGATGATTCGGGATAGAATTATAAATATACCTTGTTTATAGGTAGGATTAAACGGTGAACCGATAAGGGAGAAAAAAGGCCTGTTTATGTCTACACAAATTCTAACAATGAAAGAAGGTGTTGACCTGGATCAAAGAGTTCCAGGTGAACATCCGCGGATATTACTCATTGATGATGAACCTGATAATGTCGCCCTGCTAAAACTAATGTTTCAATCCAAAGGGTTTGACGTCAGCGGGGCCAGCAGCGGCAAAGAAGCACTTCGAAAGATTCACGATGTTAAACCGAACTTGATCATTCTTGATTTGATGATGCCCGAGATGGATGGCTGGCAAACTTATCAACAGTTGCGCAAAATATCAGAATTACCCGTCATCGTGGTTTCAGCAGCCCAACAAACTGAGAACGCGGTAAAAGCTCTTCAAATGGGTATGGATGATTACATCACCAAACCTTTTGATCAGGCTGAAGTAGTGGCTCGTGTGAATTGTGTACTGCGGCGAAGCGGAAAGAAACAAAAGATCAATAGACTCGGTTTTTCAATGATCGAATTGATTCTAGACCTGGATTCGCAAGAGATAATCTACAAGGGTGAACGTGTTCAACTCACGGGCAGGATGTTTGAGGTTCTACTGGTGTTGGCCAGGAATGCTCCGCGGGTGATGCCTTATGATGATATTACCAACGAGATCTGGGGTGAGACGAGTGTTTCTGCCCACAACCGCTTGAAATACCTGATCTACTTGCTACGGCAGGAGTTCTTGAGAATTGACGGCACAAACCCTGTGATCAAGAATGTGGATCGTGTGGGTTACAAATTGATGACCGAAAATTGACATTTGTTATTTGCAAGTTGGAACTCCTGGCAGGTTATAATTCTGGCAGGAGTTTTATTTATGGCACAGATCCCAACGAGAGACCGGTTTGATAACGAGCACAGCACCCCGAGGCCCCAGCGCCGACCTGAATGGATCAAAGTTCAAGCCCCCAATGGCGAGACCTATGCTCAACTGCAGCAGCTAATGCGCAGCAAGGAACTTCATACAGTTTGTGAAGAAGCGGGGTGTCCGAATATGGGCGAATGTTGGGGCAGCGGCACGGCTACCTTCCTGATCCTCGGCGATGTGTGTACACGCGCCTGCCGTTTCTGTGACGTCAAGCACGGCAAACCCGGTGAGTTGGATTGGGATGAACCTGAGCGGGTGGCCCAGGCAGTCAGCGCCATGAAATTAAAACATGCCGTAATTACTTCTGTTAATCGTGATGAAAGGGAAGACGGAGGCGCGCCGATCTTTGCAGCCATCATCCGTAGAATTCGCGAACTGGCTCCTGGTTGCTCGGTCGAAGTATTGATCCCTGATTTCAAGGCCAGTCTGTCTGCTTTAAAAATCGTCATGGATGCCCGCCCTGAAATTCTCAATCATAATGTCGAAACAGTCCCTTCGCTATTTAAAAAGGTTCAGCCACAGGATCATTACGAATGGTCTGAAGCGGTGTTGAGAAACGCCAAACTGCTGGACCCTGTAGTTCTGACCAAATCAGGTATTATGTTGGGGTTGGGCGAAACAATTGATGAAGTGAAAGCTGTTATGCAAGACCTGCGCGCTTGGGATGTGGATATTCTGACCATCGGACAATACCTGCAGCCCAGCCGCAGGCATATGCCAATCGAACGGTATTACACGCTTGAAGAATTTGCCGGGTTAAAAGAATTCGGTCTGGCGATCGGATTCAAGTGGGTCGAAAGTGCACCACTGGTGCGTTCTTCTTATCATGCAGTCGAGCAGGTGAGAATATTAAGTAAAATGCAGGTGGGCAGAACATCCTGATTGGAAGAATCCCCCTTTTATTAATGGCACTAGCATGTGTTGATTAATATACAACACCTATGACATTTATTGCCAAATGCATCAATTGTAAGAATTATTGGTGATATCCATTATTTGAAAATGGATATCTGGTATCCCTATGATTAATGTGGCATCTATTTCACATACAATCGGAGGGAAAATGGAACATAATCTGTTGTGGTTGTGGATTGTTCTGGGGATTATTGCGATCCTGGCTATCATCTTTCTGTGTTTGCCAAAGTCTAAAAGGCGCTTTTTCAACTATTTGCTGCGCCAGTTACCCTCACTCATTGCCAGATATTTTGTATAAGGAGATCTCATGGCTGATTATGATGTTGTGATCATAGGGGCTGGTGTGGGTGGTTTGACAACTGGCTCAATTCTAGCAAAGCGCGGAAAAAAGGTGTTGGTTCTTGAACAAAGTGGGCAGGTGGGTGGGTGTTGTTCCACTTATGAGGTCAATGGATACAAATATGACATTGGTGCCTCTGTTGTCGAGATGATGCCTATTATTGAAAGGGCATTCAGCGAATTGGATACAACTTTCGAAAAAGAGGTTGATCTGATCCTGTGCGACCCGATCTATTCGGTGATTTTCCCTGACAATACCCGCATGACCATTCCCATGTCAGTCGAAGGTGCCGCTGACGAAATCGGAAAAATCTCTGCGGAAGATCGTAAAGGATTTTTGGAGTATGCCAAAACATTCGAGTCCTTCATCCAGGCGAATGGGTTGGATTTTTTCCACACTCCCATGAACACCATGGGAGATTTCCTGGGCGCATTTAAAAAGATTCCGGCGCTCTCGAAATTCAACAAGTATTTCTTCATGACCTACCATGATGTACTCAATAAGTTTTTCAAAGATCCCAAAGTCAAGCAATCTCTTGCTTATCAAGCTTTTTACTGCGGACATTCACCCGAGCAGGCTGTCGGTCTGTTTGCCATCATCCCATACATGGAGCATAAAGGCATTTATTATCCGCGAGGCGGCATGATCAAAATTCCTCAGGCGCTTCAGCGTTTGGGTGAAAAGTCAGGCATGCAGGTCATGGTGAATGCTGAAGTAGCAAAGGTGATGGTTGATGCAAACCGTCAGGCTACCGGCGTGGAACTTAAAGACGGACAAAAAATTACTGCCAAGGTGGTTGTCTCGAACATAAACGCCAGAAAACTTTATCTTGATCTTGTTGGAGAAGAACATTTATCTTCAACTGTACGCAGGGGCATTAAGAGTTATCAATTATCAAAATCAACTCCTTATATTTGTCTGGGTGTGGATTATGATCCGCCTTTGGATGCACACCACACATTGGTGACCCGCGACGTTGATGAAATAAATACGTTCTGGTGGGAGAAATACCGCAAGGGTATGCTTCCGACACCCGAGGAACAATTTGGCCTGATTTGCTGCCCCACCAAGACAGATTCATCTCTTGCTCCAGCCGGGCATCACATCGTCGCATTGGATTTTCAAGGACCGTCAAAGCTTGCAGGTCAATCTTGGGATGATGTCAGGCAGGAGTTCAGTGAATCGCTTGTCAGTTACCTGTCAGAACGAATCATCCCGGGATTGAAAGATCATGTTAAAGATATGACCATTTCAACTCCTCTTGATTTTGAACGCAGATTGCGTAACCCGGGAGGAGCTTTCTACTGTTTCCAACAAGATTTAACGGCCCAAACTGTCTTCAGACCGGCGTCAAAATCCAAGTCGATCAAAGGACTTTATCTTGCAGGCGCTTCCACGCATCCAGGCGGTGGGGTGCCAACAGTGATGGCATCTGGGGTGATCGCAGCCAATCAGATTAGCGGTTTATAGAATAAAAATAGTGGTATATAAAAAGAGGTTGCTGATAAGGCAACCTCTTTTTGATCATAGATTAAGGACCGCTTTTACGGCCATCTCAAACATCAATCTGCGGTCATCACCGCGTTTATGCCATTCCCGGCCGTCCCAGCCTTCGGGGATAACCAGGTCACCACCGTAGACCACCTGGCCAAGTGTGATCTCACGGAATTGCGCCACTGCAAAAAAGGCAGCTGCTTCCATCTCGACCACATCGCATCCGTCTGAGACGCGCAAATTTCGTCTACCTTTGGTTTCACGATAAATGGCATCGGTCGTCCAGGTTTTACCCATGCGGTATTCCAAACCGGAATCATTGAAGGCTTTTTCAAGCGCAGCAACACCCTTGGGGTTGGCTTTTACTTCCCTGGCAGGGGGCAGGTAATGGTAAGAAGTTCCTTCATCCCGAACCGCAGCGGTCAGGATGACAGGATGCCCCGCGGCAATTTCATGGTTCAATACACCGCAACCACCGCAAACGATATACTTGGTAACGCCCACCGCGATTAATTCTTCGAGAAATCCGGCTGCCAATGGAGCGCCTACCCCGGGATGAAAAACCACAACGGGTTTACCGTCGCTCAAGTAAGAATAGACAGGATGACTTCCAATTTCTGACTGCAGATTACCCAATTGGGTGAGTTTTCCTTCAGCCAACAGGGCATCAAATACATCTTTGAAGAAGCATAAGACGCCCCTGGCCGGGATCGGCCCGCTTTTTGCAAAGCGGTAAGGATCCGGCATCAGAATGGCAGAGCGGTCATCATCAAATTCAAGGATGGGCGCTTTTTGAGTCATTGGTTCCTAGTCGTTAGCCAAAACAACAATTCTATCGTTGGCAGTAAATATGATTTTCTCGGATTTATCAGGGTTGAGATGAATGCCGTAGGATTGTGCAGCATTTCTGGCATCAGCCATTAAACGGAATCCAATGGCAGTTTCATTTTTCTTGCGGGCTGACTCAAGTACGGTATAGAAATTTACCGGTTTACCGATTTCCACATACTCAGAAAGTGGTTTTAAGTAAATCTCGGATCCATCGGTATCGAAAATATCCTGGAAGACTGAATTGAGGGCTTTGTTCTCTGAGACTTGAGCCATCATTAAGCTGATCAATTTGTCGCTGACGATGAAATCATCTGCTTGTGAAACTTCAGCTAGGTTGCGATTGCGGATATCGAGCATTTCGCTGACGATCGAGAAATCCTGATCGGTCTTTTCGGCAATATCGCGCAAATGCAGCAAGGTGATCATGGTGCGGGCATCCGCTTTTTGCACGGCGAGGTCATCAGAATAGCATAGAAGAATGATGTGGCTGAAAGAGCCAAGATTTAGCGATTCAAGGTTCTTACGGTCGGTGATATCCCCTTCAAGGAAGGTTAATGTCTGGTTTTTCAATTCTGCTGAAAGTTCATCCAGTTTTTCTTGAATCCCGTCGGCAGTGGCCACGATGGTGATGGCTGAACCTTTGGGGACGTAGTTATCAAGTTCGCGAATAATTGAGAGCGCCTTCCAGTTCCAGCCCATAAGCAGGGTCTTTTCTGGTTTTGAGGTATCACTCTTCAGGGACCTAATTAATTCCGTCTGGACGGCTGTTTTGCCATCGATAAAGATTTTGTCATCATCTTCTGCGATGACGACCAATTGATCAGCCGCTGTGAAAACAGTATCCATGGGGGGATTTAGTTGAGCTGGATTTCCGGGTGAAGTAATACCCATGACGCAATTCTTATTGAATAGAGGTAGAATTTCCCCAAAAGTTTTGCCAACTAACTCAGGGAAGTGTTTGATATAAATTTCATCTCCACCGAAATCCATGAGTTCGGTGTAGACAACAGACAAGCCGGATTGGCGGCAGGTTTGGGCGATAATGCGGGCGACGATCTCGCCTGTTTGAATGATCTCAAGTTCGTCTTTACCCACGATCTTTGCGATTTCTGAATTACGCGGGTTTCTGATCTCAGCAATGATGTGATAAGGTTCCTGGCGGCGATCAGGATGATTGGTGATGGCAAGAATGATCTTAACTACCTCTGAATCAGGGTCTTCACTTTCATCAGGGGATAAGACAATAATTGACCGCGCAGTGTTTATTGAGACAATACTAAGATCGTTGATATCCATGGGGCTGCCGGTCCGGCAGACGATGTGAGTTGAACCCGTTTTGCCGATGCGACCTTGTAATGCTTCTTCCATTTCAACCTTATCATGATCGCTCATGATGGCAATGCAGGAAGATTTTTGATTTTGATTGGCAGAGACGATCTCAGGGATAATGGTGTAAATCTGTTCAGTCCATCCCAGGATGACAGTGTGGTTTTCTTCAAGCAGCTTGGAATGACCTTTGCGCAGATCATCCAGTTTGGCTTCAATGGCAGAAGACAAGATACCGATCAAAGTACTGATGACAAACACACCACCGATGGTGACCACAAGCATGGCGATTCTAAAGGCCCAGCCTGCGTCACCGCCCATAGTGCCAGCATCAAGGGTGCGCATTAAACTACGCCAAAACGATTCCCAAAATCCAAGGGGAGCTTCACCGTCCGGGGCAATCTTGAATATCGTGACAACTAAAGCCATAACGCCAATAATGACGACTGATAAAATCGCCAACCACATGATCAATGCGCCTGACCCTTTTGAGAAAGTGTTATCTACGGCATACTTAAGACGATCTTTAAATTTGACTTCCGATTTCATTTTTACCTCCAAATTTGAGAATAAATTCTTTAATTGCATCTTTTGCAATCCAGCGCGCCGAAGGTGAATCATGACACAATAATCGGTTGGCGCAAGCAATTGCTTCTGATCTGAGAGAAGGTTTCCACTTTCCAATGTTGCGTAACGCCCAATTAACCGCCTTCTTGACAAAATTTCGATTATCATCTGCTGCGGATTCAATTAGGGAGAAATAAGACCTTATTATATCGTCAGACACATCTTTGCGGTGAACTACAATGGCAGCAATCATGGCAAAAGCTGCCCGTTTGACAAATTCCTCTTCACGAACTGCCCATTGGGGGATCACTTCAAGCATGTAGGGCGTATGAATAAACAACTCATCGGTGACGATATCGCAAATATCCCAGGAATCGAACTCAACCACCCAGGCTTCCAATTGGGCGATGGTCACCTGGGATGGGTCATCCACCATGCCAGCTAACATCCGTGCTTCATGAATGCCCGTTTTCCAAAGCTCAAGCGCAAGGGAGTGATCCTTCAACTCCTTGGCTATTTTACGCAGATCATATATCGAAACTCCCAACATTTCTCGACCGGTTATACCAAACTTTTTTTGCTGCATTAGAACGTCTGGATTTGATAACGTTCTCAAATATGCAATGATTTGTACTGGGTCTTGTTGCATTGATGAAAGGGATAACATATTTATCGTCTGCCTGGTTATTGATTAATTGGATTCAGGATCCAATTAGTTTTATACAAGAAATTATATCGTTTGCATATTGCCAATAATAACTTATCGTACGAAAAATGAAATTCTAAACTAATAAAAAATCATGGTTTTTAAGTTTTTTATTCTTCCTGATTTCCAAGAGTAAAAAAGAAAGTAGCACCTTTGCCAACTTCACCTTCCGCCCATATTTTTCCATTATGGTGGTCAATTATTCTTTTGACGGTTGCTAGACCTATGCCGGTACCTTCAAATTCCTCTTCACGGTGTAGTCTTTGGAAAACTCCAAAAAGCTTATTCTGAAATGACATATCAAATCCAGCACCATTATCTTTGATAAAGATTACCAGCTCATCCTCATCTAGGTAACTTCCCAATTCGATGATTGCCTTATCTTTATTTTTTGTAAATTTCCAGGCATTTCTAATCAGGTTGTTTAAGGCGATATTGATTAGATCCGCATCCGCCCAAATGATGATGGAATCGGACATTTTAAAAGTTGGGTTGCGGTCAGGATCCTCGTTCTTCAAATTTTGAATTATTCCTTTTGCAAGATCGATCAAATCGACTTTTTTTCTCACACAGACAGAATTGGAAATGTGGCTTAGTTTAAGCAAGTCTTGAATTAAGCTATCCATTTTTTCGCTGGCTTCTTTGATATGCTGCAAATATGTCTGAGCAGCCGGATTCATGGAATCCGTAAAATCTTCCAATAATATTGACGAGTATCCATGCATATTGCGAAGGGGAGCGCGTAAGTCATGTGAAACGGAGTATGAAAAAGCTTCCATCTCTTTTTTTGCTTTTTCAAGTTCAAAAGTTCGTTGATTTACTCTTCTTTCCAGACTGCTGTTCAGGTCGAGTATTTCTTCTCTTGCCTTTTTCAAATCAGTGATGTCTTTTCCTGAACCAATAAACTGGATTACATTTCCTGTTGAGTTTGTAATTGGGGAGATTGAAATATACTCTGTGATTGCGTCGAACTTATCATAGATGGTTTGAAACTCAAATTCATGAGGTTTACCATCCAAAACATCATCCCAGCTAAAAAATGTGTTGTCTGTTAAGGGTATGCTCTTTTTTACCTCGTTAATATGCTTTCCTATAGCATCTCCATATGAAAAACCAGTCAGCATTTCAAAAGAGGGATTTACGAACTCAATAATGCCGTTACAGTCTGTGATAAAGACAGTATCAGACATTTGTCTTATTGCGTGATTGAGCTGTTGAACTTCCTTATTTAATTGATTTACATTTGTAATATCAACAATGTTCGCACTTATTAAGCCTTCAAAAAATCCTGCCGAAACAAGGATATCTCTTGACTTGTTTGAAAGATCCTTTACTTTGAACTGTTTATTTACTAATGAAATTCCTTTTATTGAAGACTCAATAATTGCTTTGATTTCTTCAGGTTCTTCAAAATGATCTATAAGATTTGTTTTGCAAAAATCCTCGGCATATTGGAATCCAAAAATTCGTGCCAATGCGTCATTTGCGTACTGAATACTTCCATTTTCCTTGAAACGAACAATACCTGTGAGTGCAGAATCAGACAAGCTTCGAAACATTGATTCCGATTTTCGAATTTTCTTCTCACTAACTTCTCGATTTTTTGAATTTATCAAATAAGCAATGAGTAAAGTTATTCCAATTACCAGAACCATGATTGAATAATTCGGAAAGATTTTAAAAGAATAATTAGTTCCTGAAACACTGATCAGCATCCAGGATCTTCCGAAGATTTCAATTTTTTGTTCGTAGGTGTTGTGTTTGTTTATTGTTTGTTGATAAAAATCATTGGCATTATTTGATTCATCATTAAGACTAGTATGAGGATAATGAGAGATAAAAATTGGGTTTGATGAATCTGTTACATCAAAAAGATAAGTCGTAATATCGTAATTTTTTATTTTTGTAAGTGCAGTTCTGATGGTATTGTCAATATCAAAGTTTCCTACTCCAAAGCCAATAATATTTCCTTTGTTTTCTTTAATACTTGTGTCTTGAGCTGATTTTCCATAGATGGGGACAATCACATAGATATCTTCGATATCTGATGGAGATAGGTGTAAATTAATAGGGTTAGTTATTATGGGTTTTCCTCTATCAGATGCCTTAATTATTGCATCCCTTAAGCTCGGATTTGAGCCAAAATCAAATCCCATCTCGTTTTCAGAGTTATTGTTTGAAACATAGAAGTTAACAGGAAAGTATTCGTTTCTTTCTGAAACATCGATTTTTTGAAATGTGGAGTCTAATTCGAAAACCTTGTAATTTCTGAACCCTTCTTCCTTGACTCCGTTTTCAAAGTTATCGAGTTGTTGTGATCTTACAATGGGTATCCATGATAATGAAATTGTTGAATCAGAGTTTTCAAGATATATCTTGGCGAAGTTTGAGAATTCATCGCGTTCAACCCTGTCAGATGCATTGAACAAGGCTTTGATGCCTTGAATACTTTCAATTTCCTTTAGAAATTCTGTTTTTATGATCGAAAACATTTCGCTGCTATCTTCTTCAAACGTCGAATTAATTCGATCTGTTTCTGATACCCAAGTGATATAGACTAAAAGAAATGTGAAACTAATAATTAGAAAGGAGAACACACCAACAAATTGGGCTCTTTTGTCATGAACCCGTAATCGATGATAAATTGGCATTAAGATTGGAATGATAGTGAAATTACTAATGATATTCCCCGTCAACCATATCGAGGCAAACAGCCAAACGGGAATAGGTAATTCAATCATAAAAAATTTTAATATCAAGGTACCAATAATTGCAGCTAGCAATGAAAAAAATACCAAAATTGAAATAACAGAAACAGTGTCTTTGACATTATCAGGTGGGATTAATTTAACGTTTTTATTGATTAACCTTGCAGAGATGATAGCCTGGCCGGTTAAAAGAAGTGAAAGAACGCCTGCAAAAACTACTGTATTATGTGTTGAAAAAGAATTGAGATGCAATACAAAAGAAGACAACAAAACCCCAAAAATTGCGGGCTTTTTGAATATTATTATGGCAGTGAGAGCAAATCCTGATGGAATCCAGAATATTGAAAAAAACGCAGGTTGAAGGGGAATCAACGATCCAATTTTGCCAAATAGGAAATATAATCCGCCGGCAATAAGGAACTTTCCCACCCATTTTGCGATGGTTTGAAAAGGTAACTTGTTTAGTCTTTTCGCCATTTATTGACCTAATTTTTACACCAATAAAACTTGTTATCACTACTATTTGAAATCCAATAATGGATCTTTCTGTGAAGATTATTGTATAACTTCTGCAAATTTAATCCAATAAAACCCCGTAAAAAGTTAGACAAAAGTGGTTCGACAAAATCGTGATATGAATCTGGTTATGTTGACTTATCCTCAGGTTAGCGGAAAAAAAAGAACCTCATTACGAGGTTCTTTTGAGTGAGGGTGAAATGTTATTTTGGTCTGATCATAATTGTGTGATGAGGAAATATACCGGGGGTGTACGAAAGAATTTGGTTTTTCTCATCAATGGTCGAATTTCCATCTGAAAGAATTATTTCGTAACCTTTGGAATAATGAAAGGTTGGAAAAAAGATTTCTGTGGGTTTTGAAATGGAAGCATCTCCAATAAATTCGAGTTCGTACGTGTGTGAAAAGGGGTCAAATCTGGATTTCGTGGGTTCACCTGCCACTGCCATGGGGAAGGGACGGATGACTGCCTGAAGTGCGCGGCCGCCAGAATTGAGGTCCGTTTTGTCGGTTTGTTGGTCGCGGCAAAAAATGGAAAGATCTTCGTCATTCCACAGGTCGCCGCGTTCATTGGAATTATCCGATGTGTAGTTCCAGATGGTGTAGTTGAGCAGATTGGATTCAAGTGTACTCATGCTGCGATCCATGGCTTTTACGTGGTCGCGATAATCTCCGTCTCGAAAAGCTTTCTTTTTATCGAGATCAAAAGGAATGCCAAATTCACCGATCAGCAGCGGAATGTTACCCAATCTTTCTTTGTTGTGCTGCTTAACCAAGGCCAATTGCTCGACATAGGCTTTATCTACATTCTTCTTTCCAAAGATAACCTGCTGGGTGATCTCATTGAACCCCAGAAAGGAGATGTATTTCTTGAAATACAGCAGCGGACCATCGTACCAATGCGGTACGTTCACCAGGTTCAAATCTCCGGCTTCTTCCCAGAAGGGAGGGTAATTATTGACTTCGCTTTCCATGAATCCGATCCAGTCGGCTTTCACGGTACGGATGTTTTCGGTCATTTTTTGCATGAAAGGCTTCATGTAATCTTGCACGAAACTGACTTCACGTCCGTTGACCTTGTGAAAATGATCCGGTTTCAAGAGCACCGGGTTGCCATCTTTGTCGAGGTCCCAAACGCCGTTCTGTTTCCAGACGCATTCGCGGCCGGGCAGCCATGCGGATTTCTTTTCGGCATTGAGCTTGACCCAACCCCTCTGAAAGGTGCCGATGACGTTGCGGATCAAGTGTTTCACTTTTTGAGTGTAACCAGCACCCAACATTATGGACTGCCATGGGGTCGGGACAATACCAATATCCATATGGCCATAAAGAGTCGTCAAATCCTTTACGCCAATATATCCGCGCTGTGGTTCATTAAGGGTGTCGAATCCCATTACGCAGTCAAGGTCTTTGAGTTTCTGGGCGACCTTCTTCATGGCTGCGAAATAGTGACCCTGCAAGTAATCCTGAATATGCTGACCTTCAACCATGGTTTTGGGGGCAAAATCGTTGCCACCAAAGAATAAGGCGAACATTGTTGCCGCGGCCAGTTTGTATGCATTGGTAGGCCAGATCATGCGCGGAAATGGATCACCGTGGGTTTGATGAACAATAGCGGCGCCAGTTTCTTTGAAGTTCCGCATATCCAAGCCGGCTGCTTCAAGCGTCCAGCCTGGTGCGCCGTCGCCGCCGGAAAAGCGCGAAAAAACATCCTGATGAGGATCAATGAAAACGTGCATACCGTACTCACCGGCTTTTTTAACCACAGCATATAAATAATCCAGGTACTCTTCGTCATAGATCCCTGGACCGGCGTGTTCGACGGCCTCCCAGGTGATCAAGAAACGCAGGCAGTTGAATCCCCATTGGCGAAGACGGGCGTAGTGTTCATCCGCTTCGGCAAGGGGAAACGGCCGACCCACAAAGGAAACATTGCGATGGTCAAAAAAACCTTCAAGATTCCAGGTGGCACCGTTGGGCTGGGTGGGGACTTTTGTACTGCCGCCCAGGTTGACGCCTCGCAGCATGACGGTACGTCCGGTTTCATCTACCAGCCAAGGACCTTTTGTTCTGATCATTTCCTGTCTCCCTATGTTTATTTTTTTATTTTTCTGTTGATGGCGTTTATGCCCGCAGTCAATCCGGCAAGAATGGGTGTTAAAACACTGAGCACGAGAATCTGGATCAGTCCGATCAAACCTAGAAAACTGGTGAGGTAATCGGGCAGAGTCCAGGTGACGACTGGGCCGTTTAAGAAATAACTGGCAAGTACGGGAAGTCCAGCAATCAGGATGACTGTAAATCCCAGCCAGAGCGTTTTTAATCCATTTTCATTGGGGGAACCACTAAAAGTCTTGTTATAAAAATTGACCATCAGCCAGACTAATACCATGGCGACTGCCGTTGAGGTGGCAATATAGACGATCAGATCAGTTTGACTGATGATGGAACTCAAAGAATAAACCTTTTGGTCGATCAGGAGGTATCGCAAATTGAACAGCGCAGCAAAAAGGATTCCGCCAAGGACCCAGGTTATTGAGTTATTCTTCCGCTGGCGGAGAATTAAAGTGACGGCCAAAGCCAGTAAAAAGCCAGTGGGAATGGCGCGTTTGACCCGATCACCAAACAGTCTTTGAGCGCGAAGATCTTGAATCGCTGCCTGGGTGTCACTCACCGAGTTGGATTTCAGAAGCTTTAGAGCGGAGTCTTCTTTGCCAAGTGCAGTGGAGTAAGCCATTAAAAGACCCAATTGCTGATCGCCAGTTGCGGCAGGCAAGGCAGTGAGCACATCTTGCGGTAGTGCCAGCATATTTGTTAATACTTCTCCCTGGGTGGAAGCTGGTAGGTTGATCCCCAGCAGCGCTGAAAGGGTCGGCGCTACATCCACCATTTGCATGTCTGGATATTGACCCGGATTGACACCCGCACCGGCAATAACAAAGGGTTCCAGCAGGCAGTCAGGATCCTGTCCGCCATGGCCGCCGGTGTCGATTTGGCCATGATCGCTTAAGACTACCAGGGTGTCTTTGGAGAAATCGAGGGATGAAGCGATTTCAGCCAGCATATCGTCGGCGCGTTTGGCAGCCGCATCCCAGTTGGGAGATTGCGGACCGCCTTCATGATGACCGGCGTAATCCACCTGGTCGATGTGGATGAGGACTACTTGCGCTTCATCCTGATGTAGCCAGGGCAAGGCAGCTTTTATCACTTCAATATCCGCTTTTTCGTCTTCGCCGGGGGTGTAGAAACTGAGATCCACATCTGATTGTGGAATCAATTTTTCAAACCAATAATATCCGCTGACGGCAGTTGTCCATCCGTTGCGGTGGGCGCTGCTGAAAAGATTATCCTGTGTAAAGGTGGGGATGTCTTCGTAGTCCAGGTTGAAGGCAGGACCATCATTGATCTCAGGCCAGGCGCCGGTCAGCAGGGTGGAATAACCCGGTTCAGAGAAAGAGGGCGGCTGGCTGTGCATCAACGCGGAGGCGCCTTCTGCGCGTAATTGAGCGAGTGTGGGCATGACATCCGTTTTCATCGAGGTGTCATAGCGCAGGGCATCAATCAGCACGATCACCAGGCGCTCGGTTGAAGCTGTTCCAAGCGCGTTACCGGGTACGGGGGGATTGTCTTTGATTTGAGAACGATAATTAAAATTTGAGGAAATCAAGCCTGTGGCCCAAAAATAAGAACCTGCGGCAAAACCGATTAGCAGAAGGATTGAGACGATCCATTTCAATGCGTTTTTCATTATTTTCCTTTGGTGGTGTTGGTTATTAAAATCTCACGAATGTGTAATTTTTATTACGGTGGCAAATGGGTCACGTGATTCAGGAGGAATTTCAACAGCCCAATTCGAATCGTTCTTTTTACTCAACAACTTAGTTCCATCCAGCAGGGATGCTTGTGTTGCATTTGGAGGAATATTCTTTAAAGTGATTGAATCACTTAAATAATCAATCGAAATAACATAGGTTGCGTTTGGCTTTTCTGTTGAGACGCACCCCTCAGCTATGATTGGTCCATTTTTGGATCCATAAATAGCTTCACCATTTTTCATAAGCCAATCACCTATTTGTTTTAGCCGATTTGCATGAATCGCGAGTATCTCACCTTCCGCAGTTGGTCCAACATTTAGAAGAAAATTTGAATCTGCTGCTGCAGATTGGCAAAGTGTCTTGATCATTTTTTTTGCCGATTTATTGTTATGGTCTTCAAAATTGATACCCCAGCTGTCATTGATTGTCATGCATACTTCCAAAGGGAGTGGAGAAATTTCTGTGAGGTTGGTCACAATCGGGTTTGTGTTTTCGCCAGGCAGATCTTGTTCGAAATTCTGGACATCTTCACCCGGCAATGGTTTATCGTGACGATTGTTTATCACAACAGCATCAGGTTGAAGTTTATGGATCATATTGTAAAGTTCATCGTACTTGAATGAACCTCCAGCCAAAAAATAATCTCGATTTTCATCGTAGGGATCACGCGGCCATTCTCCATCAAACCATATGCATTGTAATGGACCATAGTTTGTGCATAGTTCACGTACTTGACCATGCAAGAATTCAACATAGGTCTCCCAATTCAACCCTGAAATTTTTCTGCTGCGGTATGCGGGGTGATGCCAATCAAGAAGAGAAGAGTAAAAACCCAGTTGAATATCACCTTGTCTGGCACAGGCATTGGCTAATTCGTACAAAGGATCGCGTTTGAAAGGGGTATTGGTGACTTTATACTCACTTAGAGCAGTATCATACATACTAAATCCGTCGTGATGTCGGCTTGTTACAACGATATATTTTTGGCCAGCATCCGCGGTAATTTTGACCCATTCCTCTGCGCTAAAATTGACTGGATTGAATTTGCTGACCAACTTTTCATATTCTTCAATAGAAACCCGGTTTTCATGCATCCACCAGGCATCCTTGCCAATAATCGAATAAAGCCCCCAGTGGATGAACATGCCAAAACGGCACGCCTTGTACTTTTCCACACCAGTCTTTGAAGCTTGTAATATGTTAGTCATATGCATCTATTTTAAGTGAGAAACACATGTTTGTCCAAAGTGTTATAGGTGGTAATTGATTATTTCAAAAGCGGCTTTATGATTTAATTATATTTGCACCATTAAATTGTCTTACTAATTCATTATTATTGTTCTTATAAGTATTAATAAGGGAGTATTCGGCAATGGAAACTTATTTTAATAAGGATTCGCTTAAAGGATCAAAACCTGAGATCAGACTTTTACAGGGATCTGTAGAAAATCTGCATTTGTCTTTGGAATGGCTGGGAGATTTTTGCCATTTTGAACTTGCTAATAAAGGGAAAAAACCAGTAAAAGTTCAGGAAGTTGTGTTATTTTTTGGGAGTTTGCCCGATGAAGATGTCCCATTTTATGGCGAAGGATTCCAACAAAATGGCCAACGAGGTGGAACAATTAGGAACCCTCAGGATATCGGATTTGTGCCAGACAGATTGGAGTATAAACTTCCGCAGGCTCCAAACCAGGTGACCGTGTATAGCATGGCAATACTAAGTCCAAAGAATAAACAACATGTTCTTATGGCCTTTACTTCTTGTAATAGATTCAGCGGCGAGTTTCGTTTTGGCAAAAAGGTATTCGAAGTAGTTATGGATACTGAGGGTTTGTGGCTGGATCCAGGCGAAACTTGGAATTTTGAGGAATTCATGATCATTACTGGGGACACAAGAACAGCGTTGTTAGACCAATTGGCAGATCGAATTGAGATAAACCATCCCCGATTGTTCTTTCCTGAAACTCCGACGGGGTGGTGTTCCTGGTACCACTACGGTCCTAATGTCACCGAAGAAGATGTGATCTCCAACCTGGAAATCATTTCAAAAGAAGTACAGGGGCTTAAATACATTCAAATTGACGATGGATATCAGCCATTTATGGGAGATTGGCTTGAACCCGGTTCCAAATTTCCTCATGGAATGCGATGGCTGTGTGACCAGATTCGTCTCCGTGGATTTGAACCTGCAATTTGGGTGGCTCCGTTTATTGCTGAAGGGGATTCAAAGGTTTTTAAGGATCATCCGGATTGGTTTTTAACCGGCAGCGATGGAAAACCCATCACTGCTGGAGAAGTCAGCTATGAAGGCTGGCGCTCCACCCCTTGGTATGTTCTTGATGGTACTCATGTTGAAGTTCAGAGACATTTTACTCAAGTGTTCAGTAAGATGCGTGAAGATTGGGGCTGTTCGTATTTTAAACTGGATGCAAGTTTCTGGGGAGCCATTCATTCGTGTAATCACATTGATCCAAAAGCCACCCGGATTGCGGCCTATCGGCGCGGTATGCAGGCAATTCTCGATGGAACAGGAAATGCATTTGTCCTTGGCTGCAATGCACCGGTTTGGGGTTCATTGGGCTTGATACATGGAAATCGTGCCACTAATGACATAATGCGTTATTGGGATAAATTCAAGTCTGTCGCTTCAGAATTGTTTCATCGTAACTGGCAGAATAATCGCCTTTGGATCAATGATCCTGATTGCATCGTTCTAAATAATGTTGATGGGTCACAGTTATTACCGGAAGAATTCAATTTTCATATTGCCATGATCCAGGCAAGCGGTGGAATGATATTATCCGGTGACAATTTATCCAACCTTAACACTTCGCAATTTGAAGTGCTGCGCAAACTCCTTCCCCCTGTTAATCAGGCGGCAAGATTTCTCGATGATGACTTTTCGGTAGCGATCCAGGATTTTTCTCATCACCAGGTGCTATTTTTCTTCAATCCTTCTGATGTAGAAAAGAAGATGGCGGTAAGGTTATCAAAACCCTGTTGGATCTCTGATTTTTGGAGCAGTGAAGATTTTGGATTACATACTGACATTTTTCAAATGGACCATATTCCTGCTCATAGTGCAAAAGTTTTCTATCTAAAAGATGCTGAATAATGAATAAATGGATAATAAAAGTTTAAAAAACAGGAAAAAACATTAAAAAATCATATCAAATTGACTTCGAATCTTAGGTCCTTAAAGAAAACAACACCTCGGCAGATGGTTTGCTTCACCGCCAGTGAAGCCATTTTGCAATACAAAGATACAGCCCTAAAGTGGTGAAAAATTAGGGCTGTTTTTTCTATATTAAACCGTTACCTTCTTTGAATACTTAACTGGGTTTGGTACAAATAGTAAAAATTATTCAGTCCAGCCGTTATTCAATATTTTTCATTTCCCGGCTGGCGTGGATGTTAATACCTGTATTCAGTACATTTTCAAGCACCACCTGATCAAGGCTGACGGGGGTGGAGATTTCAACTCTGCGCAGCAGTGAAAGCAGTTCGGGGATGCGTGGTTTGGGGAAAGGCGCAGAAGTATAAACCGGCAGCAGAGGATGCAGTCCGCCCTTGAGTCGCACCGAGCTGGCTACCATGCGCCGCGGATCAACAAGCTCCTGCTGGGCATAAGTGTGTCCGCGCTTGCAGCCGTTTTCAACATTGATCACAGTCTCGCCATCGCGGGTGACGACCAGGGTGCAGCCTTTGGGGCAGGTGACACAAATTACTTTCTCTGAGAGTTTGGTCATGGGTTCCTACCTTTTCACGATCGCAACCGTTAATTCTCCGGCTGCTTTGACTTCATCCAACATTGAAGGTTTGAGCGGGATGGTGACCATCTCACCCGGTCGGGCGTAGGGTTCGCCTTTTCGGTGAAGCAGGTTATCACCATTTCTCACTTCGACCCACACTGGTGCTTCAATGGGCTGACGCACTCGCATTTGAATGCGGATCTCGCTCTCCGCCAGGTGGTCGGGGTTGAGGGTATGCGGTACCACGTAGCGCACGTTCTCGCCGGCCTTGACCGGGATGGTTTTGGCGTCTGTCTGCGGTCCACTGTGCACGAGCCTAGCAGCGGAACGGCCTGCGATCAGACCGGCTTCGGTGACCCAATCCACCAGATCGTAGACATGCACCACGTTGCCGGCCGAATAGATGCCGGGGATGTTGGTCTGAAAGCCGTCATCCACGAATGGACCTGCGGTGACGGGATCGATCAAAACACCTGCCTGACGAGAGAGTTCATTCTCCGGGATCAAGCCGACTGAAAGCAGCAGCGTATCGCATGGGATGATCTCTTCTGTACCGGGGATGTAATTCCATTTATCGTCCACGGCGACGGCTTCAATGGCTTCGACGCGAGTCTTGCCGATGATGTTCTTGATGGTGTGTTTAAGCTGAAGTTCAATATCGAAATCCATTAAACACTGCACGTAGTTGCGGGTGAGTCCTGAAAGGTAGGGCATTACTTCAAGTACGCGTTCCACTTTGGCGCCTTCAAAAGTCAAACGGCGGGCCATGATCATGCCAATGTCGCCCGACCCTAAAATGACAAAGTTCTTTCCGGGCATGTAGCCTTCCACATTGACCCAGCGCTGGGCTGTGCCGGCGGTGAAGACCCCCGCAGGGCGGGTGCCGGGCAGGCGCACCTGGGCGCGCGTACGTTCGCGGCAGCCCATGGCCAGCACGACGGCTTTCGCCTGAATGGTCAGAAATCCGTGGCGCTTGCTGGTGGCGGTGATGCGGTGATCGCGGGTGATCTCGAGTACCATGGTGTCGAATAAAAATTCAACACCTACCTGATAGGCTTCATTGATGAAGCGCTGCGCATATGAGGGGCCGGGCAGGTCCTGTTTGAAGACTTCCACGCCGAAACCATTGTGGATACACTGCAGTAGGATGCCACCGGGTTCTATATCGCGTTCGATGATCAATACGTCCTGCGCGCCGTTCTTTTTCGCGGAAATGGCCGCAGCCAGTCCACCGGGGCCGGAACCGATCACCACCACATCGTAACGATCTTTGATGGTCATCTCAGGCCTCCACTTCTTTGGTCGGTCGCAGCAGGAATTCTGAGCCGGGACCTTTTTTACTGATGGCGGTCACGGGCAGATTCAATTCGTGAGCGAGGAGTTCCACAACACGCGGCATGTCAAACGAACCCAGGCAGCGGCCGGTGCCCAGCCAGGTGCGCCGCTTGATGGCATCGTAGGTGCGGGCAGGCAGGGGGGCATGGATCTCGGCGACAATTTCGCCTTCGGTGATCATTTCGCAGCGGCAGACGATGCGTCCGTAGCGGGGATCCTTTGCGACCAGGGCGACTTGTTCTTCGCGGTTTAGGTGGTTGAAGCGTGGCCGCGCCTCACGGATGGGATTCCAGTTTTGTTTTTCGACCAGTTTTTCACCACCATCGGTGAGTAGTTCCGTCACGCGCTGGGCGATGGCAGGCGCGGCGGTGAGGCCGGGGCTTTCGATGCCTGCCAGGTTGATCAAGCCTTGCACTTCTGCAGCGCGTTCGATCACAAAATCGTTGTGATAATTCACGCCGGGGGTCAGGCAGGCGGCATTGCCGGTGGCGCGCAGCCCGGCAAACACGGCTATGATGGTGCGCGGAGTGATGGATGGCACCAGTTTCTGGGCGCCCTGCCAGATCTCGGAGAGACCTTCAGGCGTGACGGCCTTATTTTCCTTGTCATCCGTGGATTGCGAGTTTGGACCAACAAGGACGTTGCCGTGGGTGCTGCCCAGCACCAGAATGCCTTTGCTGACCGTGCTTGGCACGGGGAAGAGGATGTTGTTCATTTCCACTTCGGCTTTATCGAGCAGGTAATACTCTCCGCGGCGGGGAGTGATTTTGAAATCTGAGCGGACGCCTGCAGCATGCATGACTTCATCGGAATAGGTCCCCGCGGCATTTACCACCCAGCGGCAGCTAAAATCACCCTGGCTGGTATGAATGCCTGTGATCTTTTTGCCTTCCATGATGAAACCGGTGAAGGCGGTGCCGGTGAGCACTTCCACACCGTTATGGATGGCGTTCTCGATTGAGGCCACACAGGCGGCAAACGGGTCCACCATGCCGGCCGTGGGGGTAAAAAGGGCGCCGCTGGTGGCGGGGTTGACCAGGGGTTCGCGCTTACGCATCTCCTCCGCGCTAATGATCTCTGCTGGAACGCCGTTCTTCTCTGAGCGTTCCTTGAGAGCGGCGAGGCAGCCAAATTCTTCTTCTCCGACGGCGACGATGTAAGCGCCGCAGCGATTAAAGGGGATGCCCAGTTCTGCGCTGACCTGAGTCCACATCGGGTTGGCCAGGCGGTTCATTTCCGCTTTTAGCGATCCGGGCATGGGATCGTGACCGGCGTGCACGATGGCCGAATTGGCCGAGCTGGCGCCCATACCGATATCCGATTCGCGCTCGATCAACAGTACCTTCAGATCAAAACGCGAAAGCGCGCGGGCTGTCATGCACCCGATCACGCCTCCACCAATAATGATGATGTCATAATTTTTCATGTTTTATCCATGGATGTTGAAATCAAATCTGAATGAACTATTTCATTATAGTGAGCCGTGAAGAAGATAAATGAGAATTGCACAGACGTGCAGGGTAAAATGATTAATAAAAGAACAAATATGCAGTAAGTCTGCACGTTTGTGCAAGTAGACTATAATTATTTTGATGTTCGAAAAGATTTACGAGGTGATGGATGGAAGACCAGGAAAAAAGCATCGAAGCGCTGAAAGTGGCGCGCATGTATTACTATCAAAACCTGACCACGGATGCCATCGCGCATGAGTTGAATGTTTCCCGCTCGACGGTTTCACGGCTGCTCACTTATGCCAAATCGCAAGGACTGATCAGCATTTCGATCCTTGACCCCAACGAGCATCCGCATTTTCTTGAAAAAAAGATCGTTGAGCATTACAAGATCAAAAAGGTGCATGTGGTGCCGGTGCCCGGCGTGGCCGGAGAGGCGGAGTGGCTGTCACGGGTGGTGCAGTACGCAGCCAAATATTTGAATTCGATGTTTGATTCCAATATGATCATGGGCATCGCCTGGGGTACCACCATCAGCGGTATTTCAAAATACCTGCTGCCCAAGACCACGCACAACTCGCAGATCATCCAGTTGAATGGCGCTGGCAACACCCAATCCATGGGCATCGAGTATGCCAGCGAGATCATCGTCCGGTTTGCGCAAAATTACCAGGCGGTGGCCAACTTATTTCCCGTGCCGGCTTTCTTTGATTTCGCTGCCACCAAGCAGGCGCTGTGGAAGGAACGGTCCATCCAGCGGCTGCTCGACCTGCAAAGTCAGGCGGATATTCTGCTTTACAGCATCGGCGCCGTGGATGCCGGCGTTCCCAGCCACGTGTACAATGCCGGTTATCTTGAGAAAAGCGATTACCTTGAGTTTAAGAAACTTAAGTTGGTGGGTGATATTGCCACGGTTTTTTTCAGAGAAGACGGCACCTACAACAACATTCCCATGAATGACCGCACCAGCGGACCCGCTCTCGAGTTGATCCAAAAGAAGTACGGCATCTGTGTGGTATCCGGTTTTGCCAAGGTCAGGGGGCTGGCAGCGGCCTTGAAAGGTGGTTTGATCACCGAGTTGATCTTGGATGAACCCACTGCCAGGAACTTGGTGGAAAATCACATTGTTATTTAGTTTCAAATAATGTGATTTGAGAGAACCATTCTACGTCGATATATCCTAAATGTAGGTATATTTACCCTCTCCCCGTCCCCTCTCCCAGGCTTGCCCCACTCGCAAAAAACGCTCGGGGGTGTTTAGGTCACAGGTGAGGGGTGCAGGGGTGAGGACATTAAAAAAGAAAGGTGCATCCCCAACAACGGGATGCACCCTACAAGAAATTATTTCATCGGCGGGGGATATCCAGTGATGCTCCTGATCTCGTCATACAGTGGTTTGAGACGGGCATACATCTTCAGATACACCTTGTTATAGAGCTCATCATAGATCTTGTGATTTTCGGCAATTGGTTCAAAGGTGGAACCGGTGCGGGTCATTTCTTTGACGGCCACATTGAAATCGGGATGCAACTTTAACCCGACCGCCAGGTCCATGGCAGCGCCCAAGCCGCTGGCCTCGTAGACATGAGGATTGGTGGTGGGCAAACCGAAAATGTCTGCGGTGAGCTGCATGGCGGCCTTGCTCTGGCTGCCGCCGCCTGCCACGCGGATTTGATCAATGGGCACTTTTGTGTGCTTGTTGGTGCGGTCAGCACCTTCACGCAGGGCGTAGGCCAGGCCTTCAAGCATGGAGCGGTACATGTGCGCCCGGGTGTGTACGTCACCAAACCCGATGATGGCGCCCTTGGCTTCAGGGCCGGGCACTTTGAGGCCGGGGGACCAGTAGGGCTGCAGCATCAACCCGAGTGAGCCAGCCGGTACGGAATTGACCAGATCGTCGAAAAGCTCTTCAGCTTCAACGCCGCGCTGGGTGGCCAGTCGTTCTTCGTTCTGGCCGAATTCACGCTTAAACCATGAGACCATCCAATAGCCACGGTAGACCTGTATTTCAAGTGTATAGGCGCCCGGGACGGCAGAAGGGTAGGGTGGGATGAGGGGAATGGCTTCAACGTACTTGGTTTGTGTGGTGTTGATGGTGGCGGTGGTGCCGTAAGAGAGACAGGCGATGTTGGGATCCACACAGCCGGCACCGATCACTTCACAGGCTTTATCGGCTGCGGCAGCAATCACCGGAAGGCCAACAGGAATACCTGATGCCTCGGCGGCCTCAGCAGTGATTTCGCCCATAAGTCCGGTTGGCGGTACCAGATCGACCAGCATGCTTTCTTTGACGGGCACAGCCTGCCACTTCCAATCGGATTTGGCACACCATTTCAAATTTTTATAGTCAAAAGGAATGTAGGCGACCTGTGATCCAACTGAATCCATAAATTGGCCGGTCAATTTATAGTTCAAATAACCAGAAAGCAGCACATATTTGTAGGTGTTGTTCCAGACTTCGGGTTCGTTTTTCTGCAGCCAGTTACTTTCGGCTTCAGCCTGCAAATAGGCGACTGTTTCCGTCATGCCTGCCAGACTAAACAAGAATCCCCACAAGCCGCTGACTGGTTTGAGTCCTGGTGTGCGGCGTTGGTCCAGCCAATGGATGGCAGGCCGCAAAGGGATGCCGTTCTTATCGAGGTTGATCAGGGTGGAGCGCTGTGTGGTGACTGAAACGCCGGCAATGGCTTTCTTATCCACCTTGGGCAGTACCCACAATTTCTGGCATGCCTCACACACTGCATCCCAGAAGACCTGCGGATGTTGTTCGGCCCAACCCGGGGCGGTGGAAAAATAAGGTTCGATCACCACCCGGCTTTTTGCGATCAGGTTGCCTTGCAGGTCAAAAATCAAGGCGCGGACAGATTGTGTGCCGACATCAATTGCAAGTAGTTGTTCGGGTGCCATCTTAATCCTCCAGGTCTTTGCTCCAGCGTCGTGCACGCTGATCAGCGGACATATCCAAACCAAGGGTGCCGCCGGGGTTCATGATGTTGTGCGGATCAAAGTGCCCTTTCAAAGTGCGGATGACATCCATTTGAGCGGTGCCGATCTGGTCTTCCAACCAGGGTGAAGATTGTTTGCCCACGCCATGATGGTGGCTGAGTGCGGCTCCGCTTTTTTGAATCGCATCCAATACACCATATTGTAAGTCAAGGTACTCCTTAATGGAATTGCTTTTAATGATGAAGATGAAATACAGGTTGCCGCCCTGCGGATAGGCATGCGAAAGGTGGGTCATACATACAATTTGAGGACGATTCTTGATAAATGCCCGCACCTGCTTGTGAACATTTTCCATCTGTGACCAGGTGACCGCGCATTCCAGGGTGTCGAGCATGATTCCAAAATCCTGCAGATCTTCGCGCATGTAGGGATCCCTGAAACGGCCGTGTTCCCAGTTTTTGGTGACTCCGGCAAAACTCAACTCAAACGCGCCGTGTTTTAGTGCAATTCGGCGGATTTTTCGATCAACATTGGCTGAAAAACTGCGTTCGCCGTCGGTGTGGCCGAGCAGCAGGCACTTTTGCATGGGTTGATAGCCAAGCAGCTTGAGCACCGAATCGGCGATGGTGCCTTCGATGTGATAGAGCTTCATGGCCACGTCGGTTTCTTCGGGGTCTGAGAGTCTGAAAACTGAGGGGAAGCCGAATTCCGCCTGCATGATCTCGCGGCAAGCTTCACGGGCATCCTGCCAGTTCTTGAACATGTAGCTGTAGCGTTTGCGGTTCTCGGGCTGCCAGCGGAAGACTCTGAGGGTGACGTTAGTCAAAACGCCAAATGCACCTTCTGATCCCATCATGATCTGATCGAAATCGGGGCCGTTGGCGCTGCGGGGATGTTCGAGGGTCTTGAATACACCGCGTGGGGTGACATATTCCTGTGCAATGACGATGTCTTCGATCTTTCCATAATAGGTGGAGTTCTGACCGGCGCCGCGGGTGACCACCCAGCCGCCCACGCTTGAATACTCAAAGGATTGTGGGAAGTGTCCGCAGGTATAAGCCCGTTTGGCGTTTAAGGTTGTCTGGGCATGGTTGAGAATTTCTTCCAACTGTGGACCGGTCATGCCTGCCTGCACGGTGATGGTCTGATCCATTTCATTGAACTTGACCACCTTGTTCATGTGCTTGCTCATATCCAGAGAAATGCCGCCTTTGACGGCTTCCATACCGCGGGTCACTGTGGAACCGGCGCCGTAGATATAAACGGAAATGCCTTCCTGGTCGCAGTACTTAATGATCTCTTCAATTTCAGCCTGGGTACGCGGTGCCACCACCGCTTCAGCGATGTTCTCGATGATGTGACTGCGCAGGCGCAGCGCGTCAATCATGCCGCCGCCGTAAGATTTGGCGACGCGGTCCAGGGTGTCGGTGCGGACGTTTTCAGCGCCGCAGATGCGGATGAATTCTTTGAGATGCTTTTCAGGCAGTTTGGAGGGTACATTGTCAGGAATTTCATCCAATGCCAGGTCAAGGGGTTCCTGAAAATCTTCACATTTCATGTTGAAGGTGTCGAGCATCAGTTTGACCAGACCGCTGTTGGGGTGTTTGTAACCCGCAGGATCGCCCCATTTTAAGAGCGAACGATAGGTACCAGCAGGGGTGGGGTCTTCGTACCAGGCGGGGATGCATTTTTGTTTGGCCATTTTATCTCTCCAATTGTAGGGTGTGATTAATCAGCAAATCCCTTGGGGGATGGGCTGTAGGATTGGTCATAAATCTCGCGGTAGCGCTTCTCTTCACGCTGCCATCGGGCATCATCCCAGCCAAGTTCGGGTTGGGCAATGGCGCGGATGCGAGCCATTGCGGCACTGGCGCCGTCCGGCAGCAGCATGCCCAGGCGCACCCGGCGCAGCAGCAGGTCATCCAAATGCTCCACGCCGCCGGTGCGGGCTGCCCAGCGGATCTCTGACCATACATTGGGCAGGTTGCCGATGGGCTGGTTTTCGTCTGTTTTAGCGCAATTGAGCAGGTCTTCGGTTTCTGCACCGTAACGTCCGAGCAGGTAGGTGAACTCTGATGAAAGCACCCGACCCTGTGCCAGAGTGTTGGGCAGGACGTTGAAATAGCGTTTCCGTACACTCAGATCAATGGGGTGAGGCAGTTTGGAAGATGCTTTAAGCAGGGCTTCTTCAGCCATGATGCGGAAGGTGGTCAGTTTTCCGCCGGTCACCGTGATAAGACCGTCTTCCTCCCAAACGACGTGGGCGCGGGATTCCTTCGAAGGATCCGCGGCGCCGGTGTTGATCACGGGACGAAGGCCGGCAAAACTCGAAAGAATATCCTGCCGATTTAGGGATGCGGACGGGAAGGTGGCGTTGCCGGCCTCCAGGATGTAATCAATCTCCTGCTGGGTGGCGAAGGGTTCGCCTTTCGACAGCTCGGCGGAATGGTCCAGGTCGGTGGTACCGATCATGGTGGTGCCTTCCCAGGGGATGCCGAACATGGCGCGTCCATCACGAGGATGCAGCAGGGTCACCGCATAAGGCAGAGGCAGTTTCTCGCGTGGAAAGATCAGGTGCGATCCGCGCAGGCGGCGCAGCCGGGCGGGCGCATTCACCTGGGCTCGCACCTCGTCGCTCCAGGGTCCGGTGGCATTGATCACCACCGCTGACTTGATCTCAAGTTCGCCAAGCTCAGAAGTACCCTGGTCTTTGACTTGAACGCCGCACACACTGCCGTTTTGGCTGCGGAGCAACTTTTCAACCTTGCAGTAATTGATGGCGGTGCCGCCTGCAGCCACCCCTTCGCGGATGATATGGTTGACCAGCCTGGCGTCATCCATCTCGGCGTCGTAGTAGAGGAAAGCCCCTTTTAGTTCAGGCTTGTCAATTTGCGGGCAGATCCTCAGCACCTTGCGCTTTGACAAAAAGGAATGCTGCCACTTGGGAGCCAGCAGGTCATAGATCACCACGCCGATGGCAAATTGTCCCGAGATCTTGGGGTTATCAGGGCAGGGCATAATGAATCCTAGAGGTGTGACCAGGTTTTTGGCTTCTTTAAGCATCCATTCCCGTTCACGCACAGATTCACGTGTGACATCGAACTGTTTGTTGCGTAAATAACGGAATCCGCCGTGCACCAGTTTCGATGAGCGGCTGGAAGTGCCAAAAGCGAAATCGGTGGCTTCAATGAGCAGGGTTTTATACCCTTCGGCAACAGCGCGGCGGAATACGCCGGCGCCGGTGATGCCGCCGCCGATCACGATCACATCCCAATTACCCTCCAGGTCTTTCCAGATTGACTGTCTCCATCCTAATTCCCACATCTTTATTCTCCTTAAGCTTTGTTGGATGAAATGATTGCTTTGTTCATCAATTCAATGCTGTCTTGCATCACCTGCCGGGTCACTTCTTCCACCTGGTAGAAATCGTTTGAAAGGACGGCAGATAAAAGTTTTTTGTAGAAAGAACGGGAGTGAGCCCTGGATTCAGCGCGGCTGAAATAGAGATTGCCCATTTTGTTGTAAGGGTCGCCAAATCCGTTAAGGATCAGGGTAAAGATCGGATTTTTGGAAAGAATGGTCAATTGTTTGTGAAGATCAAGATCGCGGCGGGTGAATTCTTCGGCGGTATCTTCGATATTCTGCAGTGATTCCAAAAGATGGATCACTTCGTTGAGGGAGTTTTGCATGGCCAGGCGTGTATAAGCGGGGGCCAGCAGCAAACGGATCTGTAAAAGATTGGTGACGAAATCAGGCGAGACTTTGTCCTGGTGTTGGGCGATGGCGGTGAGAATGAGCAGGTTGCCTTCCTGCCAGTAATCCTTGACCCGGGTGGCGCGGCCGTGATGGATCTCGATCCAACCGTCGCGTGACAGGCGCTGCAGCGCTTCACGCAGCGTGGGACGGGTGACCCCCAGGCTTTCGGACAGTTCGCGTTCGGGCGGTAAATTTGAATTGATGGGGAAGGTGCCATCGAGGATGGCTTCGACCAGGCGGTTTTCAGCCAGTTCAGCAGGTTTGGGTTGGATTTCCCAGGAGACCATAGAGAAGTTGCTCCAATCATTTTAAAATTGGTAAGAGGTCATACCAGTTATGAATATTGTAGCAACATTTTCTGATTATTCAATATGCAATATTTCATCCCCGTAATAGACCATTTGATTTATCCACACATATATACGCAATTAATGCTTACATGTGGCGCCGGGCATTTAATGACCCCCCATATATGGTGGGTATCTGGTAGTGGACCAACGGGATATAATTAACGGATGGAAAAGAAACGAGTTTCGATTTCACCAGTTATTGCCAGAGTAATGATCGGGCTGGTTACATTTTTCAACCTTCAATGCGCTTTTTACTTCATGTTCCGGCCTGCAGATTATGCCCCCGGGTTTGAACTGAGCGGCGTGCCTGGAAGTGCGGTCATCCAGGGCATGGGGCTGCTTTTCTTGATGTGGAACATTCCCTACCTGTTTGCGCTTGTCAATCCGCTCAAACATTTTGTTTCGCTCATCGAGGCGGTTATCATGCAGGCGGTGGGGGTGGTTGGAGAGACTATTCTTTTACTCGTTTTAAAAGGCGAACACCCGCTGATCAAGGCGAGTGTTCTTCGTTTCATCCTGTTTGATGGGGCTGGGTTGATCTTGTTGATCATCGCCCTGTTATTGGTCTTGCGTGTCAAACGATCCCGAGCAGTCTAAATTTATTTAAAAATTCCATCGATCAGCGGATTCATCAACTCCCAATTGGGTTTTAATACCTGGGCGCCTTCATCTGTCATCCATGGGATGACCATGGTGCGATCAAGGGTGTGGGCGTCAAAGCCTTTCACGGCTGAGAAGATCAATCCGTAAGCTGTACGCGGCCAAAGCCAGATGGGCAGGTCGGTATCAATGTTGGCAGCAGCCACTGCCAGAACGGCGGGGATGCGCGGCCATTTGAGCGGATTGAGGACCTCTTTGATGGCGGATGCCACAAACAGCTGTCCGCGCTCCTGGCGGAAGAAATCATCACTGGATTTGCGATCACGCACGAAAGCCAGCGCCTGTTTGCCGTCCAGATGGTTAGGTCCAGCTTCCAACCCGGACATAGGTTCAGGCAGATTGATGGTAACCCCGCCGAACGCATCCACGATATCCACAAAACCGGTGAATTTGATGCGAACTGCATAATTGACCTTGATACCGAAATTGGCTTCAACCGCTTCTTTTGCGGCTTGCATGCCGCTGCCTGGCGTTTCAAGTTCGGCAAAGTAATGCGCCGTGTTGATGCGGTTGTCGTAATGATTGGGGATGGTCACCCACAGGTCTCGTGGAATGGACAACATGGAGACCTGCGGTAATACCGGTGGTATGGTGGTCAGGATCATGGTGTCGCTGCGTCCCAGCCACGGGTTGTCAGCCGGACGCCAATCAATACCCAAAACTAAAGTGGTGACCCTGAGTGGAGTGAAAAAGAATACGACGATCAAAATGGCGCAAAGTGTGATCAACCAGAAGCCTGGCTTCTTTGTATTAATTCTCTGTTTGGGGGAGTCATGAATAACCGGTTCATCCATGGCAGGCACTTGTATATCTTGCACTTCAAGAACAAAAGGTCCTGGAGTTGGTTCCGCTGTTATTGGGGGCAAAGGTTTTACCGGCTCGGGCTGCGGATCCAGCCAGGATTCGAAGACAGGGGGTGTCTGCGGCTGGGCAGTGGAATCCGGTTTGATGATGGTGTTGAAGCGGGATTCGCTGCCGTCAAGTTCTTGGTGGTCATTGAGGTTGTCGTTCATGGGTTGATTCTAATCCAAGTTTACGGTTATGCTGGTTAAAAAAATATTTGTAGGGTGCATCCCGCATTTAGGGATGCACCTTACAAATTTCCGCATAAAGCCATAATGCATCCCGGTTTATGGGATGCACCTTTTTCCAAAATTGGTTATAAAATTAAACCATGCCGAATTACCATCGTTTCAGGGTGGAAGGTGGAACCTATTTCTTTACGGTTGTAACATATCATCGGCGCCCTTTTTTGGTGACCCCCTCCGCGCGAAAAATACTACATGACGCCTGGAAAACCGCCCAGACGCGTTTTCCATTTGAGACCGTGGCTGTGTGTTTGCTACCCGATCATCTGCATTGCATTTGGAAATTACCCGAGGGTGATTCCAATTATTCCATCAGATGGAGGGTTATTAAAAACTGGTTCACCGTGCGTTATCTGAAGGAGGTTGGAATTGAGGAGCCGCGAAATGAGTCGAGGATAAAAAGACACGAAGCTGCCATTTGGCAGCGGCGTTTTTGGGAACACACCATCCTCGACGAGGACGATTTTGAAGCGCACTTGGATTACATTCATTACAACCCGATCAAACATGGCCTGGTCGAACGCCCCGCGGATTGGAACTGGTCAAGTTTTCACAAATATATGCACGAAGGACTCTACGATATCAATTGGGTTGGCGGAGTTGAAGGGCGCCTCCAGAGTTTTCCGTTTGATTGTTATGAAGAAGGTTTATTATCGATTAATGTATCCTGGTAAAAAAGGCAAATTATTGATATGAAAGGTGCATCCCACAGTACGGGATGCACCCTACAAATATTTTTTATTTTCAATTACACGAACAGAATCTGCGCGCCTTCGGACATTTCAATGAATTCCATGGCGCCTAAAACTTTAGCGTCACAGATCAGGTCTTTCTCGGTCAATTTCATCATATCCATGGACATCTTGCAGCCATAGAGGTGGGCGCCGGCATCGCAAACCAATTGCACGAATTCGCCAACCGGGGGGAAATCCAACTTCGCGATTTCGCTGCGCATCATGGCGGAGGCGGCTGCGGACATGCCGGGGATGATGCCCAACAGGGTGGGGATGTGGAACCAGGGATGCATGCTGGGATTGCCGACCACAGCCACATTCAATTTATTCATTTTTTTCAAGGTGATGATATCCAGGCCCCAGAAGGTGAAAAAGATATCCACTTCGACGCCGGTCATACGGGCGGCGTTGGCGAGGATCAATGGGGGATATGCCATATCCAGTGAGCCTTTGGAGGCGATAATTGCCAGTTTACGTGGTTTGGTTTCTGCCATTTGAGTTCTCCTTAATTCTGAATGAATGGATTAGATGCAGCCGGTGGGTTTGTGCAACCCTGATACTTTGGCAGCCAGCTTTCCAGGTCCACCCGGGAAGAGACTGTAGAGTTCCTTGGTATCCACATCGGTGTTCTTGGTGATGGCGCGCAGGGTGGGTGCTTCGCCTTTGGTTTCAAATTCCTTGCGGGCATAATTGATGACCACCCAGGAGCGTTCAGTCAGGGTCACGCCTTCGCGTTTGGCAATGGCTTCTGCAACTTCCTTGTTCCAGGTCTTCGGATCTTCCAAATAACCATCAGCATCAAATTTCAAATTATCCAGTACAGACATTTTTCTCTCCTTTGTAATAAATGAGTCACGACTATTGTTGTTTTTTTCCGGCCATTGAAAAGGCAGGGGGCAGCGGGAAGGGAATCCCGCGTAACATGATATTCCAGTAGATCCACCTGAACGAAAGCTTTCCAAGGTAATTGAAGAAGCTTTCCTTCAAGAGCGGGAAGGGGCCGACCACAGGCATTGGATAAACACCGGTCAGAGGTTCGACATCATAGCTGAAGTCGATCAACAGGCTTTTGTTGAATCCGGAGGTGATGTGGCAGGTGGAGTGTCCGTCAAACGCGGCGCTCAGTTCTTTGCCGGCGATGGCGTCCAGAATGTTCTCGAGCAGTGTTTCGGCTTCGTAGTGGACCACAGAGCCAGCCTTGGAAGCCGGAACGTTGGTGGCGTCGCCGATCACCCATACGTTCTGCCATTTATTGGATTGCAAGGTGGCTTTGTTGGTGGGCACAAAATTGAGGTCGTCGCCCATGCCTGAACGGCCGATCACTTCTGCACCCATGTTGGTGGGGATGGCCACGAGCAGATCGTAATTAAGTTCACGTCCATCATAGGAACTGACGATGTTCTTGCTGTCATCCACACCGCTGATGGCGAAATCTGGTTCAACCACGATGTTTTTCTTGACCAGGAGGTCGCCAAGCATTTTGGAGGCGACTGGTTTGGTGAAAGCGCCTGAAAGCGGGGTGGAGTAAACGATCTCGACTTTGTTGCGGATGCCGCGCTGTTTGAAATAATAGTCCGCCAGGAAGGCGAATTCAAGCGGCGCCACCGGGCATTTGATGGGCATTTCGGCGATGTTGATCACGACGCGTCCGCCGTTGAAGTTGGTCAGGAACTTATTGAGCTTAACCGCACCATCAAAGGTGTAGAAATCAAAGATATTTTGATGCCAGCCGGCGCCCTGCATACCCTCAATTTCTTCGGGGTGGATGTCTGTGCCGGATGCAATCAACAGATGGTCGTACGAAATGACTTTTTTGCCTTCTTTGAGCGTGACGCGGCTTTGATCCGGTTCGATCAGTTCAATATCCGCGTTGATGAATTCCACACCAGCCGGCACGAATTTGCGTTTGGGTTGGACAATGCTTTCCGGTTTGTAATAACCAAACGGGACGAAGAGGAAGCCTGGTTGATAGTAGTGCTCCATTACACGATCCACCAGGATGATCTTCCACTCCTGCAGATCAAGCTTTTTGGCGAGCTTGTTCGCCATCATGGTACCCCCGGTACCCGCACCCAGAATTAAGAACGTCTTCATAGATTGTCTCTCCCTTACCCAATTAAGTTTTGGTTTGCTTGTCTAGCCAGTAATGCCTGATCATTCAATTGGTCAGCCAGGGTTGCCCGCAAAAGGTCAAGTGCCTGAACAATGCGATGATCGGTTAAGCGGTAATTAATGGTTTGTCCGTCGCGGTCAGCGCGTACGATGCCGCGTTCACGCAGGATCTTTAAATGTCTTGAAACAGTGGGTTGGGGTAGTTCCATTTTATTGGCAATGTCATTCACATTGCGCGGACCATCAGATAACGAATAGATGATCAAAATGCGGTTGGGATCAGCAAGGCCGCTGCAAACCTGTGCGTGTAGTCTTACCACTTCTTCCCGTAAATTACCGGCCATCTTGAGGTCCTCCAATGAATGTAATTCAAATATTCATATATGCGTTTATACGCATATATTACTATATTAGTTGTCATATTGCATACCCTGACAAATGTCACATATGAAGAATTAATTAAGAGTCGGTTGAGTTTACTTGCGCAAGGGACTTTTACTGGTGCTGTGAACCCCGACATACTTAACGGGGGTTGCACTTGCCAGTTCCAACGGGCTGAGGTTTTTGCGGGCGAGATCGCGCAGGTTGTTGACCCCTGCAAAGAATTCGCGCATCATCACCACAGACATGTACTGTCCGCGGCGGGTGAGTTGACTGCGGTTGGAATTCTTGAAAGCACCAGTCATTGTCATAAAAAGCATTTCCAGCGGTAAGCCGGCCCAGATGGAATGACCAAAGCGTTTCTTGAACGCTTGCCGGTCGAAATCCATGCCGAAGAGGTTCATCATGAACCAGTAGCGCATTTGCGACAACCGATCATACTCTTTACGAGCATTCACGCCCAATTTGCCTGCATGAACTGCAGTGGAATATTGGTTGATCGAAAAATGATTGACATAAAGCGTTCCATTTAGGTAGCTGAAGGAACCCGAACCGATACCGACATATTCCTCGCTGTCAACAATATATTCATCGATCATACCTGCAGCTTTGCGTACAAAGGTCCAGGCGGAAAGTTGTTTAAAATCGCCAGAAAGACGATCGTTGATCAGGTTGAAGAACTGCCATTCCCGCTCATGAGTGGGTCTGCCGACAGAGTTTGCCATGGATTTTTCAACTGAAGAGGCACTCATCAACGGATAAAAAGTGACCTGCTGGGCGCCTGAAGAAAGTATTGCTTCCAGATCTTTATTCAACATCTCAAGAGTCTGGTTCGGGAAGTTGAAGATCATATCCACATTAAGAGACTCAAAATAAGGTGCGGAATAGCGAATACGCTCGAGGATCTGCTTGCCGTCGCCGAATTTTTCAAGGCGGTTCATCTGGTTCAGCAGTTCTGTGTCAAAGCTTTGTACGCCGACCGAGAGGCGTTGCACCCGGTTTTTGAGCTGCTCCACATATTCAGGCACCAGGTGGTTGGGATTGGTCTCGCAGGAGACTTCGTGAATGTCAAAAAGTTCTCTGGCAAGGTCAATGGTTTTAGCCAATTCTTCTATGTTGATGGTGGGGGTGCCGCCCCCGATATAAAGGGTCTTGAAGTTATATCCCATACCGGCGACCATGCGCATTTCTTCACGCAAGGCGGCGAAATAGTCCACAGCTTTTTTGCCTTCATATAAAAAACGGTTGAACGAGCAGTAGGGGCACAAGCTCTCGCAAAACGGTACGTGCATGTAAAGTGTGTAGTCATGACCTGCAGCAGGTGGGGGAAGCGTTAGATCTTCGTCTGGGTTCGAAGTTAAAACCAAGCGGGTTTGAGTTTTTAACACAGCCGTTAACAGCCGTTCTGAAAAATTCACGAAGATGTTTTCTATTTGATTTGTGGTTTTAGATTCTGAGATCCTGGCCATTTTTTTCAACGATGAGCCTTTGCGAGAAAGTAAAGATTTTTTTATGATAATCGTTATGCAGATGCTTTATAAGCGGTGGACAACCAATTGATTAATTCAGCATCGATTTCATCCAAATTGCTAAGGAAAACTTTGTACTGACACATCAGGTTGTTTGTTTGAAGGAGCAATCGTTCTGTGCCTTCGAGCCCTTTCATGTTAAGTCCGATTTCCAGCCTGCCTTTGGTACCAGGTCCGATCATGGCAAATTGGCGTTTTTGTCTGTAGCTGATGTACCCTTTTTTGGGTGTTGCAGTGAAGGTGCCAAACTTTTCCATTTCAGATATGAGTTTCTCATGGATTGGTTTCAATCCCTGTTTCGAGTCTGTATAAATTTCTGCCAGAATTTCTTCCATGGATAATCCTGCGGCTTCGGCTGCGGATTGACCATCAGAATTTTGAGCAAAGTGGACCAACTGGGTTGCATCGCCAAAGCCAAGGCCGAATTTTTCAATCAACATTTGCCTTATTTCACCATGTTTCGTTAATCCACTTTCAGAAATAATGCTGCGGATTTGATCAAGATTTTTACCAGTTTTTGTTTGGATGTTTGCAAGCTGGGTTTCACGAGCTTTATTCACACTATCCATGGTAATCTCCTTGGGTCGCGCAAATCGTTATAATAAGATAAATATTGTCGTATATATACTATTATAACCTGCACAACTCATTTTTAGAAGGTAAACATCACTTGAGGGTGGAGCCGAGCAGTGTGCCGTCTTGAGGGTCTTTGGTCAAAGGGGTTTTTAGAATATGGTTAAGCGACAGGATCAGCATTTCACGTTTGGAATAGCGGTTGGTCACCACGTGAGACACCATGCTTTCCTGGATCAGGTGTACAAAACCATGGACAAACCCCCACACGGTGACTGCCGCCAGGTCGGGTTCACCCCGGTCGATCAGATCCGCCTGTTGACAGCGGATGATCAACTGACGCAGGGCATCGAAAGTTTTGCCGGTCATTTCCACCAGGGCAGGGTATTCTCGTTCGCGTTCCACTGAACCAGAAAAAGTGATCTTGAAATGGTCCGGTTCGTCAAAGCCAAACGAGACATATACCCAGGCGGTTTCGATGAACTGTCTCAGGGGATCGTCTGGAAATTGTTCCACGACTGCATTTATCCGTTCGTAAACCTTATGGTAGCCGTCGGTTGAGATGGCAGCGATCAGGGCTTGTTTGTCTGCAAAATGGGCGTACGGCGCGGAGTGGGTGACGCCGGCTTCGCGGGCGACTTTGCGTAGGCTGAATCCTTCGATCCCCTCTTCTGCGAGGATTTTGATACCAGCCTGTATGAGTGCGTTTTTCAGGTCGCCGTGGTGATATGATTTTTCTGTCATGCAGTGATTCTAAATCATAGTGTTGACAAAGTCAAAAAATAATTATACAATCTAGACAACGTAAAGATTTATTAGAGGAGCCATGAGCAAATATCAAATTCAAAAACAAGCAATTGTTAACGCTGCCCAGGACTTGACTAAAAAAGGTTTCTTAATGGCCACCGGGGGCAATCTCTCCATGCGAATAAATGGTGAGAAGGTTTTTGCTGTTACACCATCTGATTTCGATTACATGAAAATGACGGCTGACGATATCTGTATCCTGGATTTTGAACTTAAACAACTTGAGGGGACCCTAAAACCCTCGGTAGAAGCGGCCATGCATTGCGCGATATATCAGGCACGCCCAGATGTAAATGCTGTGGTGCACACCCATCAGGTGTACGCCAGTGCGCTGACCCTCATCAATAAACCCATCCCGGGGTTGTTTGATGAGCAAACCCGTTTCTTGGGCCGCAGTGTGGATATCATCCCGTATGCCCCATCAGGCACCGGCATGCTGCGCGACACCATTGCCAGGAATGTCAGAAATCACAACAACGCCTACCTGATGAAAAATCACGGAGCGCTTTTGTTTGGCACCGACCTTGAACGTGCCTGTCACAATGTCGAAATTCTCGAAAAATGTTCACTGGCTTATTTATTGACTTTGTGCACCGAAATAAAAGCATCCAAAGTACCTTTGGCGGTAAGAGAGATTGCTTTTTCCAAGCTGCGCAAAGACCAAAAACGCGTTGAAAGTGGAAATGAAGCGCTAGGCGGCGAGTAATATCAACTAAACATAAATTATTGGAGGTTCCATGACCGAACAGAAGTATGCCATCAGTGAATATCCCGATACCGAAAAAATATATGCGGGTTTAAAAAGCTTGATCAACCAACCCATGCGTCCCATTCGTGCAGATAAAATGCAGGAGGTGTTGGGTTATTTTGACCAAAAATGCAAACGCTCCAAAGAGATTACCGACGAAGCCAAGAAGTTCATCCCCGGCGGCGTGCAGCACAACCTGGCTTTTAACTATCCATTTCCAATTGCCATCGAAAAAGCCAACGGCGCTCACATGTGGGATGTGGATGGCAACCAGTATATTGACTTCCTGCAGGCCGGCGGACCGACCATCCTGGGCAGCAACTATGCTCCGGTGCGTGAAAAGATCATTGAAATGCTGCAAACTTGCGGCCCTGTGACAGGTCTTTTTCATGAATATGAACTTAAACTGGCTGAATTGATCAACCGATTCATGCCTGCAGTCGAAATGTTCCGCATGCTCGGTACCGGCACTGAAAGCGTCATGGCTGCCATCCGTGCCGCCAGGGCTTACACCGGCAAGAAAAAGATCATCAAATCCGGCGGCGCATATCACGGCTGGAGCGACTCAATGGTTTACGGCCTGCACGTGCCCGGCACCGGCAGATTAGAAGCCAAGGGCATTCCCTTTGGTGCCACTGCCAACACCCAGGAATTCTTTCCGAGTGACCTCGGTTCATTGAAACGCCACTTGATTGCCAATCGCTTGTTGGGCGGAACCGCCGCTGTGATCGTGGAACCGGTGGGTCCTGAATCTGGCACACGCCCGGTCTCTTTTGACTTCAACCAGAAGGTGCGCGAACTATGCGACGAATTTGGCGCCTTGCTGATCTTTGATGAAGTGGTTACCGGCTTCCGACTTGGTTTGGGCGGGGCGCAGGGATACTTTGGCGTCAAACCCGACCTGACCATCTTCGGCAAATGCGTCACCGGTGGTTTCCCCATGGCTGGCGGTGTGGGCGGCCGTGCGGATGTGATCGCCCGCTTTGCTGCAGGCATCGGCGGCACAGGCGAACGCGCTTACATCGGCGGCACCCTCTCGGCTAATCCTCTGTCTTGTGTGGCGGGTTACCACGCCCTGCTTGAAATGGAACGTACCAACGCAGCCGTGATTGCCGGCCAGGCTGGCGATCGTTTGACCAAAGGTCTGAACGTGCTAATCGAAAAATACGGTCTTCCTTTTGTAGCTTTCAACCAGGGGTCCATCGTTCATCTCGAAACCTCAGGGGTTATGCTGCTTGATCTTCACAATCCAGTCAAACTTCTTAAAGAATTAAAACCCCGCAAGCACATGATCGAGCAAATGGGTGCAGCATACATGGCCAACGGATTGATTACCCTTGCAGGCAGCCGCATGTATACCAGCATGGCTGACACTGATGAAATTATTGATGAAGCACTGCGGCGTTTTGACGTCGTACTGTCAAGCGTTGAAGGACTTTAAGCTACAATAATCTGTGTCAGACCAGGAGACAGCATGAGCAAAGAGAGTGTGATCCTTGCGATGGACCTTGGCACCTCAGGGATGAAAGTAGCCTTGATTACAGTTGGCGGCAAGGTTCTTGGCTGGGATTCTGAACCTGTAAAACTGATCCTTACTCAGGATGGCGGGGCTGAACAAGATCCGCAAGAATGGTGGCAAGCTTTTCTAAAGGCAGCTGGCAGATTGGTTGCGAGAGGGTTGACCCCGACCGATAACATCATTGCCGTTTGTTGTTCCACTCAGGGTGAAGGTACCATCCCCGTGGACCACAATGGAAATGCCCTGATGAACTGTGTGCTGTGGATGGACATGCGTGGCGAGCGGTTTCTCAAGCAGCATTTTAAAGGTTTGATCAATGTTACCGGCGCAGGGTTAGCCAATACCCTGCGCTGGATTCGTCTTACCGGTGGCATGCCCTCGATGACCGGTAAAGACCCGGCAGCGCACATGCTGCTGATCCGCGAGGAATACCCTGAAGTCTATGCCAGAACCTATAAATTTTTGAACGTACTGGATTTCTTGAATCTCAAGCTAACCGGAAGATTCACCGCAACGTTCGATTCCATCCTCACTTCATGGGTGACCGACAACCGCGACCCTGATCGTATTCACTATGACCCCGACCTGGTTAAAAGAAGCGGTGTTGATGGAGCTAAACTACCCGAGATCGTCAAATGCACTGACATTATAGGTGAGCTGAAGTGCGAAGTGGCTGAATCTCTTGGGTTAAAACCCGGAGTCAAGGTGGTCGCAGGCGCCATTGATAACACGGCTGCAGCCATCGGCGCCGGTACTGCCGGGGATTACGATACACATCTCTACATCGGCACCTCCTCATGGATGACTGCCCACGTCCCTTTCAAGAAAACCGATATTGTCTCGTCGCTGGCTTCCGTTCCGTGTGCCGTGCCAGGCCGCTACCTGCTCACCGCGTTGCAGGCTACCGCAGGCGGCAACCTGACCTTTTTACGTGACAACATCATCTATCATAAAGATGAGTTGTTACAAGAAGCGGATGTCCCTGATATTTTCAAAGTGCTCGACCAGATCACCGAACGCACTCCCGCCGGCAGCAACGGCGTAATCTACACCCCCTGGATTTGGGGCGAACGTGCCCCGGTGGAAGACCGGACTTTGCGGGCGGGCATTTACAACCTGTCGCTCAACAATCATCGAGAAGACATCATCCGTGCTTTTTTAGAAGGCATTGCCATGAATACCCGCTGGCTCATGGATCCGTTTGAAAAGTTTATTGGCCGCAAGCTGCAGCGTATCAACATCGTTGGCGGCGGCGCCCAATCGGATGTGTGGTGCCAGATCTTTGCCGATGTACTCAAAGTTGAGATCAGGCAGGTCAGCGATCCTGTGCAGGCCAACGCCCGCGGGGCTGCCTGGATTGGCGCAGTCGGTATGGGTGAGATCAAGTTTGGTGATCTACAGGCACTTACTCAAATTCGAAAAACATATACTCCCAACTCAAGCAACCGGGCATTGTATGACGACCGGTTCGATACATTTAAAACGATCTACAAACAAATGAATGGCATTTATCGAAAACTGAATTCTTAATTCTTCAAAACCTAAGGAGCGCTCCATGGCTGAAAAGAATTTCCGTTTGTACCCTTACCGCTGGGTGGTGTTGGCGGTTTTCATGTTCATCAACCTGACCATTCAAATGCTGTGGATCGGATATGCGCCGATCACGAAGGATGCCGCTGCGTTTTATGGCGTCACTGACCTGCAAATCGGTTTCCTAGCCATGACCTTTATGATCGCCTTTATCCCGCTCTCGATCCCGGTCTCCTGGGCTATTGATACCTGGGGATTCAGGCTGACCGTCAGCATCGGCGCCATCTTGATGGGGGTGTTTGGCGTGGTGCGCGGCATCACCGGCGCGAATTTCACCATGGTTTTGATCAGCACCATCGGCATCGCCATTGCCCAGCCCTTTTTGCTCAACGCCTGGACGAAAGTGCCCGCACAGTGGTTCAGTATCGAAGAACGAGCTACGGCTGTGGGATTGGTTACCCTTGCGAACCTAGTTGGCACCGCGCTTGGCATGGTGCTGACTCCCATCCTGACCACCACCATGAGCATTCCAAATGTTCAACTGCTTTATGGCGCCTTGGCTGCATTTTCATCGTTATTGTTCCTGATCTTGGCCCGTGAAAAACCGGCCACGCCTCCCTGTGAAGCCGGCCAGGAAGTCCGCGCTTTGATGCTCGATGGCCTCAAACACGCCTTGAAGATCAAGTCATTCTGGCTTTACCTGTTCGTGTCATTCATCGGTATGGGCATTTTCAACGGCATCACCACCTGGGTGGAACCCATCATTCGTCCACGCGGATTCACGACGACCGAAGCCGGTACATTGGGGGCTTTGATGTTGGTGGGGGGCGTCTTGGGCGCGGTGATCATCCCGCCGTTTTCAGATAAATCGCACAAACGCAAAATCTTTTTGTTGGTTGGCTTTGCTGCGGCCGTCCCCGGCCTGATCGGATTGACCTTCGGCACCAGTTTGTGGCTGTTGTATGTCTCCGCTTTTGCCCTGGGATTCGCCATCGTCAGTGCCAGCCCGATCGGCATGCAGTATTCCGCCGAGATCACCTATCCAACCCCTGAAGGCACCTCCAACGGCTTGATCCAATTATTTGGGCAGGCATCTGTCGTATTTGTGTACATCATGGAAGCCTTGAAAATGCCAAATGGCGCCTTTACCCCCGCGCTTTTATTCTCAATTGGCATGATCGGGCTCAGTGTGATTTTGATCACCCAGATGAAAGACGGCGGTAGGTTGGTGGTAACAAAATAATTCGTTGAAAATAATTTCATGTGATAAAGGTTGGATAAAGATTTTTGTATCCAACCTTTATTATTTTTTTATGGTAGATTTCTCAAAACACTTCATAATACTGGTATTGGTTAATTGTTTATGAAGAGAGGGAATAATGGCTTGTACTGAAATTGTTCAACATAAAGGCAAGAGTATTGTGCTGGTCAATCTTGCAAATTGTTCTCCAGACTCCACCTTTACGATCCTGGATGAGGCTGCCGCGGTCATCGCAAAAAGCGCTCCAAAAAGTGCTTTGATCCTGACAGATTCAACCAATGCCACCTATAACTCTGAAGTGTCGACCGCAATGAAAAACTTCTCATCGAAAAACACACCTTATGTCAAGGGCTCCGCCGTGGTTGGTGCGGACGCAATGCGCAAGGTCTTGGTGGCTGCCATCCGCGTGGCAACCAAACGCGATATCAGAACATTTGATACTCGTGAACAGGCCATGGATTGGCTCGTCAGTCTGTAACGGAGATACAAACGGGTAATAAATAGAGACTCCCGCGGATCAATTCCGCGGGAGTCTGAATTTAACAAATCGGGTTTACCCTCCACCAAATGGGGGAAGAATAGTTACTTCAGCGTTAAAAGGCAGTACTTCGTCGCTGATGAACACTTGTCCGCCGTTGACCGTCATCACCACCTTGTTGAGCTGAAAGGCCATGGCCGGATAGTCGTGTTTGAGCTTAGCCTTTAGTTCATCCACGGTGCAGGTGAGGGGCACTTCCAGCGCAAGGCAATCCGTGCCGGCCTTCTCTCTAAGGTTGGCATACAGACGAACGGTGAGGGTGTGCGTTTGGTTAGGCATGGTCTTCTTTTTCTATTCTAGCACGAACAAAGTCAGATATGGGGCAAGGATCCGATTTCTTAAAAAAAATCGGATCCTTGAAATACAAAAACTCATGCAAGGGGAGTTTTGAGGTGGGCGCGATAAGCACTTGGAACGAGGCAACCAAAACAAAATTTTGTGATAAACAACAAAACCGCGATTAAGCGGTTTTGATATTGTTGGCGGGGCTTTAAGTGGTGTAAGTCATTTACAAAATGGTTCGATTACTCATAATTTGGAATTATTGGGAAAGCCCCACAAACACCACTCCCGCCAAATCCAGAATTTGTCCAATTTTTGTAATCATTTTAGCCTCCTTAAGAAATCCTAAATTCAGTGTTTCGTAAAGTACGGCAGCTAATCCAATTATTCCAATTGTCATTAAAAGCAAGGGCAAACAACCACTTTGTAGAACGCATAACAATGAATTAATTATACAACAAAGAAATCAACTTATTAATAATCGTGAAAAAAAACCTTATTAAAACTTTTCAGAAATTCTAGATATTTCTTTTATTAAATCTAAAAATGGATCAAGACATATTTTGTCGAAATTTATATCCTTCAGGCAAATTTGCATTGTTTTTGGTTTATCATAGTATTTTGTCGGATATACTTCATCAAACCAAAAATGGATTTTTTTTGAAATCAGCATTTTTTCTGGCAATTTTTTTTCAGAACACCAATTTAGAAAATCAGTAATACTTAACTCTTGAATACCTGTTTCTTTCTGGATACTCGTAAAATAGTCTTCAATAGGCACCAAATCTTCAAATTCTTTTCCCTCGGCTAATGTAATTATTGGTATGTTTTCTAATTTTTTATTGGCAACTTCTTGTTGTACTTTTTTCTTTTTATCTCCATCGATAAAAATTAGTAATTCATTACCTTGTTGTTTTAATAACGAACTCCAATATTCATATGAGTCACCATGTCCATCTAAAATGAAAAGTAGAGGAAGTATTTTTTCGCTATTTGGAAACAACTCAGGTTTTTCTTTTGCGATACGTTCAAGAATTAATCGAATGCTACTTACTTCAGTTGGACCTTCTGAAATAACTGTTAATGGCCCATAAAGTAAGCTATCAGATAGCGATAATCCAAGACTTGATCTTATTAATTCAAAATTATTACCTTGTGGGTGATTGTTAACCTCAGTTGATGCAATCCCATCAATGTTATTTCTCGTTAACAATCTTATAGTGTCAGGTCTAAATGGATTTATCATTGCTGAAGAATGAGTCGAGTAAATCACTTGAATATTTGGTTTTTTTCCTAATTCTTCAAGAAAATGACGAAATGTATGTTGGGCATCTGCATGTAACGAATTCTCAGGTTCATCAATCAAAACGTATACGAAGTTTTCTTCCAACCTTCGATCTAGTAACATAAGAGCTACACTAATAATTTTTCTTACTCCAGATCCACGTAGATGGAGAGGTGCATTTCCAAAATGTTTATCCTTAAAAAGTAATGTAAGCCCTAATAGATTTTCCGTTTCAATCTTTTTGAACTTTACTTCAAAATTAATAGCTTTGGGTAATATACTTTGTAAAAACTTATTTATTTCTTTATCAGCGGTTTCTAGAAAAGTTGGGAGCAACCATTCGTTTAATGATTTAATCTTTTGTAGTGGATTTTGTCTAAAGGCAAGAAATAGTAATAATTCTTCTAAAGCATTTGGATTTTTTAGATTGATTATTGGGTTTATTTGCATTGTATTTGAAGTTATATATAATACTTGTGGAATATCTTTAAATACATTGCTTTTAATAACAATTTCTTGATCTATTCTTCGAAAAATGCTTACTACTCGTTTTTTTACTTTAGGGGGAAGGACATAACTAGTTTCAATAATTGAGTTTTCGTCGAAATTCTTTAGTGCCATATATTTTGTAGAGTTAAATGTTCCTCTGTAATTTATATCGCAAGTGACTCCATCATCTTCATCCCAGGGTGAATTACTTGAAAGAACTCGATCCAAATTTGCCTGGTTTTCATTCATATCATTATTTGTTACTATCAAGTAAATCAAATCGAGTAGTGCAGTTTTTCCCGTGTCGTTCGCACCAGTAAGAACTGTAACATCTGGAGAGAATTCTATATTAGTTTTTTGATAAAAAGGTCCAAAATTTTGAATTTTAATTTCTTGGATAATCATAGTTTTCTCCCTTTATCCTAGATAGAACATGTTTTGGTATTAACCAACAATTTATTATACATCGCCAATAATTGAAAAATCCTTGATTTCAAATTAATGGTCTGCTATAATTCGACTTCAGATATATTGGGCGCGTAGCTCAGTTGGTTAGAGCGCACGGTTCACATCCGTGAGGTCCGTAGGTTCGAGCCCTATCGCGCCCACTCTTCCTAAAAAACCACTGTGTCAGTGGTTTTTTTGTTTATAAAACCTATGGCAATTGCATAGAATTGGTAAATCACTCATGGTAAATAAAAGCAACTTGTTGCATTTCAGCATACCCCGCAACTTGGCAGTTGTCGCAGTCACCATCTTTCTGTGGGGACTGGGCGAGGGCTTGTTCATCTTTTTCCTACCGCTGACCCTGCAGCGCTTTGATGCCTCCACCGTGTTGATCGGCGGCATCTTGAGCATGATCGGAGTCGTCATGACCCTGGTGCAGGTGCCGTCAGGCTACCTCTCGGATCGTCTGGGCACTCGTCCGCTGATCCTGGTTGGCATGGGGCTGGGTATTGCTTCCGCATTGGTGATGGCTTTTGCGCAAGGCCTCACATTATTTGCTTGTGGGTTACTTGGCATTGGCCTGACCTCGCTGATCAATCCGCCGCTGAACAGTTTTGTCACCAGCTTGCGAGGCAGATGGACGGTGCAGCGCGCCATGACCTTCATCGGTGCCGCGGGCACCGTTGGGGGCATCCTGGGGCCAATGATCGGCGGCCGAATCGCCGATGCCTTTGGTCTCGAGGTGGTCTTTCGGTTTTCTTCAGGGTTGTTTGTCGCCTCCGCCCTGGTCTTTTTGTTGATGATCCGTCAAGGCGATCAGACCATTGAACCAGTAGAAGAATCCACCATCCACAAAGTCAATCCGCTCAAAAACGTCCGATTCTTGGGCTTGCTGGCCGTTTTGATCCTGACCATAGTGTTCCTCAGCGTACCGCAGCAGCTCACTTCGATGTATCTGCAAAACATAAAACAGCTTTCCACACAACAGATCGGCATGATGGGGACGGTGTCTGGCATTGTCACGGCATTGATGATGCTCGTGTTGGGGAACCTCAATCCGTCCATTGGCATGTTTATTGGTCAGATCATGATCGCAGGGTTTGCGCTCTTGATGTGGCGCGGCGAAGGACTTTTTGCTTTTGTCGCAGGATACGCGCTGATCGGCGGCTACCGGCTTTATCGCATTATGGCGCTGGCTTATTCCCGTTCGCTTGTGCATGAGGGGAATGTCGGCCTGGCTTACGGGCTGGTGGATACCGGCAACGCGCTGGCCATGATCGTCGCTCCGCTGCTGGCAGGGGTGTTATATGATTTTCTACCCACCGCGGTATATATGGTCAGTCTTGGAGCTTTGGTGATCACTATTTTGTTGAATTATTTTTTCTTGCGAAAGAGGAATTAACTTACTTTTCTAATTAATTAACAATAAAACAACCTTGACAAGGTCGCGGTTTGCGCGCCCCCGAGCCACAAAGTGGCAAGAAGGGTTACCTTGTCAAGGTTGCCTTAAAAGTGAAAAAATTGTTACCCAAACCGTCCGGTGATGTAGTCTTGGGTGCGTTTGTCTTTAGGTGTCAGGAACATATCCTTGCCGCCGGAGTACTCGATCAATTCGCCCATCAAAAAGAAAGCTGCGTAATCAGCCATGCGCGCCGCTTGCTGCACATTATGCGGCGCGAGGATGATGGTGTATTTTTCTTTCAATTCGGTCAATAAAGATTCAATTTTCGAGGTTGAGACCGGGTCCAAGGCGGAGGTGGGTTCATCCAGCATGATGACCTCTGGTTCAAGCGCCAGCACGCGAGCCAAACAAAGGCGTTGCTGCTGTCCGCCAGAGATGGCAAACCCCGAGTCAGAAAGCCGGTCGTAGACTTCGTCCCACAGAACAGCCTGGCGCAAAGCGCTTTCGACCGCAAGATCAAGTTTCTTTTTGTTGCGTTCACCAGCCATCATCAGTCCGTAAGCCACGTTTTCATAGATGGATAGCGGCAGGGGCACGGGTCTTGAAAAAACCATGCCGATCTTGCGGCGCAGTTCGATCACATCCAGCTTGGGGTCCAAAATATTGATGCCGTTGAACAAAACCTCGCCGGTCATGGACGCAACGTCCGCCAGATCGTTGAGGCGGTTTAAAACCCGCAGGAAAGTGGATTTACCGCCGCCGGCAGGGCCAAAAAGCACCGTGATGGCATTGGCTTCGATCTCCATATTGATCTTGCGCAGACTTTCATTTTCATCCGAGTAGCGGATGCTCAGGTCGCGAACGGTAAATTTCTTCATGCCTACCATTGCCTTTTCGAGCGTGCCCGGCTGCGGATGATGGTGGCGACCAGGTTCATGCCCAGCACAAAGATCAGCAGCACCAGCACGGTGCCGTATTGGATCTTGATCGGCATGCCGGGGACCTGGGTTGAGATGACGAAGATATGATAAGGCAGCGCCATGGTGGAATCCATGATGGATTTCGGGAGTTCTGGCAAAAAGAAGGTGGCGCCGGTGAAGAGGATGGGGGCGGTTTCACCAGCGGCGCGTTCGAGTCCGAGGATGACACCGGTTATGATGCCGGGCAACCCCTGGGGAAGAATGACCTTCCATATGGTTTGCCAGCGGGTGGCGCCCAGTGACGTGGAAACCACTCTAAATGAGTTGGGTACACTGCGCAGCGCTTCTTCGGTGGTGCTGATGATCACCGGCAGGGTCATAATTGAAAGGGTGAGTGACGCTGCAAGAATGCTGGTTCCGAATTTGAGAAAGAGCACGAAAAGTCCGAGACCAAACAGGCCGTAAACCACCGAGGGGATGCCAGCCAGGTTGATGATGGCAATGCGGATCAGGCGCGTCCAGCGGTTATCTTGTGCGTATTCGGCGATATAGATACCAGCCGCCACACCGAGAGGAACGGAGAACAGTGCTGTTCCCAGGGTCAGGTAAAGGGTGCCGATGATGGCCGGAAGAATGCCGCCTTCGCGCATGCCATCTGTTGGGGCTGCAGTCAGGAACTCCCAACTAAAGGCAGGTGCTCCCTTGAAAATAATGTAAGCCACCAATCCCAAAATGGGGAGAACAGTGAAAAGCGTAATCAATCTCAGGAGGGTAAAACCCAACCCTTCGATGATCTTGGTTTTCCGTCTAGGTTCATTGAGCGAACTCATGAAAGAATCCGTTCTGCGCGTTTGCGCTGCTTGGTACTGACCGCACTGGCGATGATATTGATCACAAGAGAGAATATGAAGAGAAGAATGCCGATCAAAAAGAGCACCTGGTAGTGCTGGCTGCCGGTTGCGACTTCACCCATTTCGGAGGCAATGGTGGCAGTCATGGTGCGTACCGGTTCGAAAATGGCGTTCAACCCGGAAGGCATGACAGGCGCATTACCGGTGACCATCATTACGGCCATGGTTTCACCCAGGGCGCGACCGATGCCGAGCATCACAGCGGTCAGAATGCCTGTCTTGGCGGCAGGGACGGTAACACCCCAGATGGTCTGCCAGCGGGTGGCGCCCAGGGCAAGACCTGCCTGGCGGTAACCGGGCGGTACGGTGTTCAAGGCATCTTCTGCCACGGATACGATAGTGGGGATGGCGATCAGGCCCAACAGAACTGCGCCTGTGAAGGCGGTCAATCCGGTGGGCAGGTCGAGGAATTTTCGAAAGAAGGGAACGATGACGAGGATGCCGATGAAACCCAAAACCACAGACGGGATGCCGGCTAAAATTTCAACGATAGGTTTTAAGATTTCTTTGATCCAACGGGGTGCGACTTCTGAAATAAAAATGGCAGTGCCAAGACCGAAGGGCAGTGCGATCAGCGTGGCGCTGATGGTGACCAACAGAGTACCGAAGATCAACGGCAAAATACCGAATAATCCTTCTATCGGGTACCAACGAATACTGAATAGTGTTGCGAGTGGTACATCTTTAAGCGCTGGCAGTCCTTCTTTCAAAAGGAATACCAGGATCAAGCCCACAAACAGGATACTTGAATAACCGCATATTTTGATGATGCTGGTAATAACCACGTTGCCGATTTGCTTTTTTGGACCCATATTATTCTCTCTAGTTTTCCACGATGGGCACAAAACCCAGATCTTTTACAATTTGTTGAGCTTCAGCGGACATGATCCAATCAATGTAGGCTTTGATCTCTCCCGTGGGAACATCTGGAGTGTACATGTATAAATTACGCGAGATCATATAAGAGCCATCCGCGACGGTTGCAGCAGATGGAATTACGAAAATGTCGGGTGATTCAAGCGATGATACTGCCAGCATTTTTACTTCGGATGTAACATAACCAAGACCATCATACCCGATGGCATTGGGGTTTTCTCTGACTTCAGAGATGATCCCTTCAGAAGAAGGCAGCAGAAGAGTATCGGCCGAAAAAATGGTCTTGTCTTCTTTACTGCCCAATCGTACGACCGTTTCCAGGAAAAAAACGTGGGTACCCGAATTGGTCTCACGTGATAGCTTCACGATCGGTCGGTCTTCTCCGCCAACTTCTTTCCAGTTGGTGATCTCGCCGCGGTAGATGGCTGAAAGCTGGGTCAGGGTTAGGTGCTGAACCGGATTCTCAGGGTTGACGATCACGGCAATGGCATCCCGGGCGATGATAAATTCCTGTGGGTTCAGACCGGCCTTTTGGGCGGCGTCCAACTCTTCTGATTTGATTTGCCGAGAAGCATTTGCAATATCCACAGATTTGTTGACGAGGGCAGTTAAGCCTGTGCCGCTACCACCACCGGTGACGGATATTTGAACATTTGGTTTAATCGTTTGATAACGTTCTGCCCAGGCCAATGCCAGATTGACGATGGTATCGGAACCTTTATTATCAATATAATTTGATTCGGTGGGGATTTGGGAAGTGGATGCGTTTGAACCTGCTTTTGAGCTGCAGGCTGTAAGACAGAAGATGAGTATGCAAATAATTAAACCGAACTTTTGCCTCATATTATTGATTATATCGGAAAAAGACCACCAATTAGAAAAATTAAGAATAATTAAGCCAAAGGTAATACAAATATTAAGAAAAATGTAGTGAAAGGCAGCTTGGGGTATAATTAACCGGTTATTCTCATCTCGAAGGAAGACACAAATGGATTTCGGAAATATTCAACAAGTCGATATTGATGAACAAATGCGCTCGGCTTACCTTGATTATGCCATGAGCGTAATCGTCGCCAGAGCCCTGCCAGATGCACGCGATGGACTTAAACCTGTCCATCGGCGTATCCTTTATGCCATGTACGATATGGGCATCCGTTCCAATACCGCATTCAAGAAATCCGCGCGTATCGTGGGCGAAGTGCTCGGCAAGTATCATCCCCATGGCGATGTCTCCATTTATGACTCGATGGCCAGAATGGCGCAAGACTTTTCAATGCGCTATATGCTGGTGGATGGCCAGGGTAACTTCGGCTCGATCGATGGAGATTCCCCTGCGGCAATGAGGTACACCGAGGCGCGTTTGCACGGCACGGCAGAAGAAATGCTGCTGGATATTGATAAAAATACTGTTGATTTTATTGATAACTTCGACGGCTCCCTCAAGGAACCCACGGTTTTGCCATCCAAGTTACCCAACCTTTTACTTAACGGTTCTTCGGGTATTGCAGTGGGTATGGCGACCAGTATTCCCCCACACAATCTGAAGGAACTTTCTGCTGCCACAGGATACATGATCGACCACTTCGACGAAGTGGAAGATATTTCGGTCGAAGACCTTATGCAGTTTGTCCATGGGCCAGACTTCCCAACCGGCGGCATGATCGTCGGCCGGGACAGCATTCAACAAGCCTACAGCACCGGGCGTGGACGGCTGGTCGTACGCGGCATGGCTCACATCGAAGAGATGAAGGGCAACCGCTATCAGATCGTGATCACCGAGATCCCTTACCAGGTCAATAAAACCAGCCTGATCGAACGCATTGCAGAATTGGCGCGCGGCGGAAAACTCGACGCGGTCTCTGATCTGCGAGATGAATCAGACCGCCGCGGCATGAGCATCGTGATCGAACTGCGCCGCGGGGCACAGCCCAACCAGGTGCTCAATCAACTTTACAAATACACTGCACTTCAATCCACCTTCAGTGTCCATTTATTGGCGCTGGTGGATGCACAGCCCAGATTGCTTTCGCTCAAACGCGCACTGCAGATTTTCATCGAACACCGCCAGGTTATCATTACCCGCCGGTCACAGTTCGAGCTGGATAAAGCCCGCGCCCGCGCCCATATATTGGATGGCCTGTTGATCGCATTGGCCAACCTGGATGATGTGATCAAGACCATCCGTGAATCGAAAGATCCGGATGTGGCAAAGACAAATTTGGTCAGCCGCTTTGGACTCACCGAGATCCAGGCGCAGGCTATTTTGGATATGCAACTGCGCAGATTATCTGCGCTTGAACGACAGAAGATCGAAGACGAACACCGTGATGTGCTCTCCAAGATCGAGTACCTTGAAGATTTATTGGCCCATCCCAAAAAGATCCTGGCCGTTATCAAAGAGGATCTGGCCTTGGTGGCTGAAAAAACCGGCGACGAACGTCGTACCCGCATCGTTGCTGAAGCCCACGAAGAGTTGAAGGAAGAAGACTTGGTCGCGGATGAATCCGTCTTGATCACCTTCACCCAGCGCGGCTATATCAAACGAGTGGCGGCCAACCTTTACCGCACCCAGGGTCGCGGCGGACGCGGTGTATCCGGCCAGACCGTCCGTAACGAGGACGAAGTGGTGTTGCTGGTACCTGCGCGCACCCTGCATACCCTGCTGTTCTTCTCGGACAAGGGCAAGGTGTATTCCGAAAAGGTTTACCAGATCCCTGATGCCAACCGTACCGATCGAGGCATCCCCATTGTCAATGTGCTTGCCATGGACCCGTCTGAACGCATCACGGCGGCCGTATCCGTGCCTAATTTCGAAAATGGCTCCTGTTTCACCATGGCAACCATCAACGGCCGTGTGAAGCGCGTACAGCTGTCTGAATTCGCCAGCGTGAGACCTTCAGGGTTGATTGCCATGAACCTGGATGAGAACGACAAACTGGGCTGGGTCAAACTGACCACCGGTAAAGACGAGATCATCATGGTCACCCGGCGCGGACAAGCGCTTCGCATCAAGGAATCCTCCATCCGTACCATGGGCCGACAGGCAGCCGGTGTGACCGGCATCACCCTTAAACCGGGTGACAAGCTGGCTTCCATGGATGTGATCGAACCACAGGGTAAACTGCTGGTGGTGACCGAGAACGGCTTTGGAAAATGTTCCAGACTCGAAGAATATCCCACCAAGGGGCGGGCAACAGGCGGCGTGGCCACCATTGATCAAAAGAGCCTGCCCAAGATCGGCGAGATCGCTGACGCCCGTGTGGTTCAGGATGATGATGATGTAACCATGATCTCCTCTGGCGGCATCATGCTGCGATTGAAGGTCAAGGTCATTTCCATGAGTGGACGGTCAACCCGCGGCTTCAAGGTGATGGATCTTAAAGACAGCATTGTGGCTTCCGTGGCGAGAATGGCTGCCAAGGATCTCGAACGAAACGACCCTGCGATGCAAGAAAAACGGGCTTCCGAAGAGACTGTTGCTGAAATTGCGACCGATGAAATTGACGAATTGGAGTCTGTCGATCTTGAGCTTGAGGTTAATGAACCGGAAGACAATGAGGTCGAAGATATTGAATCCGAAGAAGATGATTCGGAACAAGAGTAAATAATTAGCAATAAAGATAAAATCATAAAAGGCTCCAAATTCTGTAAAGAATTTGGAGCCTAACTTAAAACAATCATTTAGATTTTTTAGAAGAATCCATGTTTTTAAGAATTTAGATTCCTGCCCTAACCGTAAGATCCATTTGATTTCTTATAAAAGAGATCATTCCGTTTTAGATCGGCGGATAGATCTTCTGGAAAACGATCAGTACAAAGACCCCAACAATGGCAATCATCAGGAACACGAAAAAAGCGATCACAAAGCGCTGCCCGGCGGTCATGCCCAGGAATTTGCTTTTCCGCGGTTTCTCCATTGGTTCATAGCGCCTGTCATCCAGGGGGTCTTCTTCAAAGCCGGAACCGGCTGAATTACGTAAATCGTCAAGCATCTCATCCTCCACTATCAATTGAAGCATTCAACGGTCTCAAGTGAACGTCTCCAACTTCAAAAGCTTTTTCTTCGTTGTTATTCAAAATCAGCACGAGATTGCCGTGCCGGTCAATTCCTTTTTCAACCCCAATTATAGATTGTTTTTCAGATTGCACAATCATGACCTGTTCACCTTTGAAGGCCAGGCGATTGGTCCAATGATCAAAGAATCGGGGAGACGCCAACTCTGCCCGCCAAAGTTGAACATTGTTCAGAACTTGTTGGAGCACTAAAAAACGGTCCACTGAGGAGTGGGTAAAATCTTCAAGACAGGCAGCTGAAAACAACTGCCCATCACTCGGCGGCACGGAGTCGCGTGTGATATTGATCCCGATCCCAAGAACCACTGCATTAGGGATGCCATCTGTCCAGTCGGCTTCCACCAAAATACCACAGCATTTTTTGCGCTCGATCAGAATGTCGTTTGGCCATTTGATCTCGGGATCCAGCTTGAATAACATTTTCACCGCGTCGTGAACGGCCAGCCCGCACAGAGGAGCAAACAGGCTGAGATGTTCAATTTCGACAGGGGAGGGTTTCAGGATCAGACTGAAAGCAAGCGAGGAACCTGGCCGGGTGACCCAGCGGCGGTTAAAACGTCCCCTGCCTTTGGTTTGTTCATCAGATATGACCAAAGAATAGTCCATAGCGCCCTGGTCCGCCCAAGTGAGGGCTTCATCATTGGTGGATCCAATCGTCTCGAATGCACGAAATGCTGCGACGGGTGTTTTGTATAAAATCTCAGCGAGTTGAATGTGGTCCATGAAATAATTTTATCCGCTTAAATAAAAACGGGCAGGGGCGTGGCCTGTCCGTTGTGTAAAGAGGGTGCGGTTACTTGGTTGCGATCTTGATGGTCTTGGGTTTGGCTTCTTCCGCCTTGGGGATGCGCAGCGTCAGCACACCGTCTTTCAAGCTGGCTTCGATTTTCTCTGCGGCAACCGGATTGTTGAACTCGATGGAACGGCTGAATTTGCCAACCGGAAGTTCGGATAGATGCACATCCTCGCCTTCCAATTGGGATTCAGGATATTCGCCATCCACAGTCAGAACGCCGTTATTGAATTGGATGTTGACTGCGTCAGATGCCAATCCAGGGATCAGGGTGGTGATGGTGTATTCATCCTGGTTGGAGCTCAGGTTCATCGGAATGCTGAAGGTGGGTTCTTCTTGGGCGGTCTCGTCAAACATACGTCTCATCATCCGGCGGCGAGCTTCCATGACTGATGTTGGGGTGGTAAAGTAGAAATTCATTTTGATCCTCCATAACTTTATTGTTTATTAGTCCTAATTCTAGGGGCCATGTATATAAGCAGGATTAACGATTCATTTAATTAATATCAGAATTGGACCGATAATACTAAGAGAATTGTTAACCTTGGACATTTCCACGAATGACGGCTTGTTTATGGTAAACTGTGTGCGGAGCATGAATATGGACGAAAAAATCACCATCATCGAAGGTCCGCCCCCCGTCTTTGAAAGCATTGACGATGGCTGGGCATTGGGTTTGAATGAAAGTCCGTCGGTGTATTACACGGCCTTGACCCGTCTGCGCACTTACAACGGTCCCGCGCTGGTTGAACGATGCCACCGCATGTGGAACCAAAAACAGCCGATCTATCTTCATTATCGCAATGCAATGGGGCTGGAAGAAAAGGTTCCCATTTTGGCCGCACGCTCAAGCGAGACCAATGACGGACAGGTGCTTTTTTTGTGGATCAGGCGCGAAGATTCTGATGTTGATCTTGAATACGATGACGAAGACGATTTATCCAATTTGGAATAAACACGAGACCGGAGAGAGATCTCCGGTTTTTTATGTCACAAAAAAAGGACCGGTTTCTTTAAAGAAACCGGTCCTTTACTTATGGCATTAAAAGATAAACACCTGGGTGAGGGGGGCACCCAAGTGTTTATCTAGAATTAGTATACTCCAACCAAACGCGAGTTTCAAGGATATTAAGTTAAGAGTTTTTTTAATTTAAAAAATTTAGAACTTGTTGACGAATTCTCGAAAAATCATCTTCATGAAAGTTTTGGTTTGAAATAATTGTGTAAGTATTATTAAAAAAATTTCCGATGGATATTGATCGTTGTTTTTATTTACTAGTAATTAATAGAGTCTTCACACTCAATTTATTGCGTATTCTCATAAACTTTGGCATAAATAATTAGGGCGAATTATTGATTCATTGCACTCTCTCTAAGCCAAATCAATTTCGTTAGAAATATTGTGTATATAAATTAATTGGTGATTGGAGAGATTATGAGTGCAAAAAACACTTCACGGAATTTAAATATTGGGCGTAAAGAATCGCTTAGAACTCGATTGTTATTGCTTTTTCTTGCATTATCTTTGATTCCACTCATTGTAATTAGCGTTTTGAGCGTCATTCAAAGTCAAAACACAATCATTGATAGGATCAATCAAGATCTTAGAGATAAGACTGATCTTCAAAGTTATATGCTGCAGGATTTTTTATCTAATCGTAAAGACAATTTGATAGTTTTAGCAGATACCGTGGATGTTAAAAGTCTGGATGCAGATATTGCAGCCAGAACGATGGATAAATATTTTGAACAATGGAAAATTTATGAAAGTCTATCGTTGTATGCGTTGGATGGATCAACCATCTACCGTACTGACCATTCTTCAATAAATGTTGCAGAAAGATCCTATTTTCTTGATGCATTAAAAAAAGAAACAGTTATTTCCGATCCTGTATTATCAAAGGCTAGTGGAAACATTGTTTTTGTCGTTGCTTCTCCTGTCATTGTAGATGGCAAGGTTATCGGGGTGGTTGCTGGTTCTATTCCAACAGTTGTTTTTACCGATATTATTGGTGCGAAAAATCTGGGCGGTGGAGATGGATTTATTGTAAATAAAGATGGTTTCCTGATCACACCTTCGAATCACACAGAGGAACTAATAAAAAAAGAGATCATTAAAACACGGTCTGAATTGGAATTATTGCCTGAAACGGAAGCTGTTAAAGAGATTCTCGCCGGAAATCAAGGTGTAAAACAATATGTTGACATTCTTGGAAATAAAGTAATTGGTGCATATGTTTTGATCGAAGGATCTACTTGGGGGTTGGTAATTGAACATAGAAGTTCAGAAGTGCTAAAGCAAGTTACTAATTTACGAAATTTGATTGTCGTTATCATTTTGTCAGCAATTCTTATCGTAATTGTTTTGGCGAATATGCTTATTAGTTGGATAATAAAGCCATTGCTAATAATAAAGAAAGAAAGCGATGATTTGTCAAAAGGGATTCTTCTCCGTGATATGTCTGAGAAAGAGATGAGCGTGGTGTCACTGAGAAAAGATGAAATTGGAGATATCGGAAAATCTTTTGCTGGACTGATCCATTATCTACAGACGATGGGCGGCGCTGCCAATGCGATAGCAGAAAATAATTTAAGCATAATCGTAGAGCCAAACTCGGATAAAGATGAACTTGGAATAGCTTTCAAGCAAATGATTCATAGTTTGCGCGATATAGTAGGACAGGTTTCAGAAGACGCCGTGAGTTTAAATGAATCGGCAGCCCAGCTTTCTAATGCAGCCAATCAAGCAGGCGATGCGACAAATCAGATTGCCACAACTATCCAACAGGTTGCAAAGGGCACTCAAAACCAGGCAGCAGCTATTACCAAGACCGCATCCTCTGTCAATCAAATGGCAGTCGCAATTGAGGGGGTTGCAAAAGGTGCGCAAGAGCAAAGTAATTCTGTGTCAAAAGCATCAGCCATTTCTGAACAGATCAATCGTTCCATCCAACAAGTCGCTGACAATATTGCCACAGTCACCGGTGATTCATTAAAAGCAGCTGAGGCAGCACGCAAAGGTTCTGAAACAGTAAAGATTACTTTGGCTGGAATGGAGAGTATTAAAGAGAAGGTGGGCGTTTCTGCTAACAAGGTCCAAGAAATGGGCAAACGATCTGAACAGATCAGTACTATTGTGGCAACCATTGAAGATATAGCTTCCCAGACTAATTTACTCGCTTTAAATGCAGCAATTGAAGCTGCACGGGCGGGCGAGCATGGTAAGGGTTTTGCTGTTGTTGCTGATGAGGTGAGAAAACTCGCAGAGAGATCAACTTCTTCTACCAAAGAAATTGATCAAATGTTAAATGGAATTGTTTCCACCGTTTCTGAAGCAGTCACAGCTATGCAAAGCGGTACACTGGAAGTTGAAACCGGAGTCGAAAATGCTAATGAAGCCGGAAAGGCGTTGGAAGAAATCCTTACTGCTTCAGAAGCTGTGAATGCCCAGGCTACACTTGCGGCCAAGGCGGGTGAACAGATGAGGTTGGCGGCAGAACAGTTGGTTGAGGCCGTGGACTCTGTATCTGCTGTGGTTGAAGAGAATACAGCATCCACCGAAGAGATGTCTGCCAATTCGACAGAAATATCCGAAGCCGTCGAAAATATCGCAAGTGTCAGTGAAGAAAACAGTGCAGCGGTAGAAGAAGTTAGCGCGAGTGCTGAAGAAATGACCGCACAGGTGCAAGAAGTTACTGATGCGGCAAATGAACTTTCAGAGATGGCAAACAAATTAAACGAAGTTGTCGCTAAATTTAAATTGTTCTAAAAATCTCAAAATCCTTGTAAATAAAACTGGAGTCTGATATGACTCCAGTTTTTATTTTAACCAACTAGGTATACTGTGTTGACTTCTCGCAAACCACTGTTATTTTGCCAATCAATCTAACAGATTATTGTTAAATAAATAGTGCCCCGGGAGGGACTCGAACTCTCAACCTAAGCGTTAGGAGTGCTTTGCTCTATCCTATTGAGCTACCGAGGCAACGTTGTCATTATAGCATCCCCTAAATGTCCCTTCAAGGGTAATCACAGATTGTTGCGGATGGTCAGCACCTGGTCGGCGTAGCGGTAACCGACGTCATACGGACCGTAAGACTTCAAAGCTTCGCGGATGTCGCCATGTCTTTCGATCAGCCCTGCCAACATGCGGACGCCGTAATCCACATTGAAAGCGGGGTCTTTAAGTTCCTCAATGCTTGGCCGTGAAGCAAAGCAGGGGCCGTTAATGCATTGAAAACCGGCAGCGATGCCGTCCCTGGGCATGACCTGCATCAGGCCGACCGCTCCGGATGTTGACATGATCTCGGGTTGTCCGCCGCTCTCCTGCAGCATCACTGAAGCCACCAGCAGGGCATCCACGCCGTATTTTGAAGCAGCCTGTTCGATCAATCCGCACCAGGGCTGAATTTTGTCTGGGTAACGGTCGAAAAAAGCGCAGGAGCCCATTACGCTTTCGGGCTTAACTGCCTCTGTGGCCGCTTCGGCGATCAGGGTTGGGTTGACCAACCGGCTGAGTAGAACCAGAACGAGAATTCCAAATGCAATACCGGGGATGATGGCTTTTTGTGTGCTGGTCATGGTAGTCTCCTTTGAACGGTGTTCATTGAGACTATAATAGCACTAATGTTCTATAATTGCAAGAAAAAAGTAGGGGAGGGTTTTGAACCCTCCCCGAATATACGTTCTTATCTCTCCATGCTAACGACTTGGTGTTCCCACCTGTGCCAGCCGTTGAAACGTTCGTCCAGGATCTTGCGGCCTTCGCCGGGGCATTTCTGGTCCATCAGCTCGAGGTCGGCATCCACCATGATGCGCACCAGTTCGTGGAATTTGACCTTGGGTTCCC
>CAZQXI010000014.1:0-141020 GCA_964597505.1 uncultured Anaerolinea sp.
ACAATCGGGAAAGCACCGTCCCGTTCGTTTCCGGTAATGTCTTCATCTTCCGTTGTGCATCACGAAACTGCTGGATGAGACGATTGACTTCTTGTACTTCAGTGCCTGCACCAGCGGCGATGCGCCGTCTGCGCGAAGCATTCAAAAGATCCGGATCTCGGCGTTCCTTAACTGTCATCGAATTGATGATCGCTTCAGTCCGCTTCATTTGGCGTTCAGTGTCAGCCGGATCTACATTACGAGCCATTTGGCCCATTCCACCAGGCAGCATATCCATCACCTGAGAAAGAGAGCCCATCTTGCGAATTTGTTTCAGCTGACTGGAGAAATCCTCAAGGTTGAATTGACCCTTAAGCATTCGATCCGCTTGATCTTTTTCCATCTTCTGATCAAACGCAGCTTCAGCTTTTTCAATTAACCCAATCATATCACCCATTCCCAAAATGCGGGATGCCAATCGGGAAGGATCATAATTTTCTAATGCATCAACACCTTCACCTACGCCCAGGTATTTGATGGGAACACCAGTCACGCTTCTGACCGAAATGGCTGCGCCGCCTCTGGCGTCGCCATCCATTTTAGTGAAGATCAATCCAGTGATTTTTACCTGATCTCTGAAGCCTTCAGCAATATGAAGGGCTTCCTGACCGATCATGGCATCCACCACAAGAAGGGTTTCGGTAAGTTTGACTTTTTTTGATATGGATTGAAGTTCATCCATCAGCGTTTGATCTAGTTGTGAGCGGCCAGCCGTATCGATGATAACGATGGTATATCCGCCTTTTTGAGCCTTGTCAAAGGCACGAGCAGCCAATTCAGGAGGTTTAATCTTTTCATCTGCTACGACTTCCACACCGATCTTTTCGCCCAAAGTCTGAAGCTGTTTCACTGCCGCCGGACGGTATGGATCACCAGCAACCAACATAACTCTTTCACCTTCAGACCTCAATTTACGCGCCAATTTGGCGGCAGCTGTGGTTTTACCAGCGCCCTGCAACCCCACCAGCATGATGGCGTACGGTTTGACACCACTTAAATTGAGTTTTTCTGCAGCACCAAGTGTGTTGATCAATTCTTCGTTGACGATCTTGATCACTTGCTGTGCCGGGTTTAATGCTCTTGAAACTTCGGCGCCAACAGCGCGCTCACGCACTCTGGCTGTAAAATCTTTAACCACTCCATAATTGACATCTGCTTCCAACAACGCCAGACGCACTTCTCGCATCATGGAATCAACATCAGCCGCAGAAAGCTTGCCTCTGCGGCGTAATTGTTGAAAAACTTCATTGAGTCGGCTGGTTAAATTTTCAAACATTTACTTTTCAACTTCAAAAAGGAATAAACGAGCTGAAATTTTAGCTTGGATGAGAAGTAAGGTCAAGGGCAACTTTTCAGACCACTAATTACCTGTGGTGCCGTAAAAGACCATTGGATCAAACATCTCAAATTGTCCGCTGATACGCCACATGCAGTAGTTATGTCTTTCTTGATCTGTGGTGGTCGTATCGTAATGTCCCATGCTGGCGAAGGTTGCATTGGCAGGACCAATCCGCATTTCAAGATGTAAATGCGGAGAAGAAGATGCGCCAGTATTACCGACAACACCCACCATATCGCCTATTTTTACAGTCTGCCCGAGTTTTACAGTGGGGGGTTCACCCATGTGTCCATAAAGAACGTACAAGGATTGTGAATTTGGATCCCACCAATCTGCAAAACCAGTCGGACAGGTTAAGCGGTTGCTGGCGCTAGCTGGGGTGGATGAGGCTTCAGGTAATTTAATCGCATCCACGATTTCTTTTGGCAGGTTTGAAAGCGGTGTTTCAACAATAACCATATAACCGTAAGGATTACGGATTTTTGAATACGCTGATGAAACTTTACCGGGGAATATTGATAGTACGGGAGTCCCTTCGATTGCACCGGCATCCTTAAAATCCCAATATGCAAAATCAACACCGTGATGGCCAGAATCTTCACCCACTGCTGGCAAGACAAAGGGCTGAGAAATGACACTTGCCAGGTCAGATGCTGCAATTCCCTGCAACGGGGAGGCAACAAGACTGGTTAATGCATTTGTAGATTGGGTCGCCACACCCAAAGGAGTGGGGGTTAAGGTCGGGTAAGAGGTCACCGTTGGAGTTAGTGTCGGTGAGATCAACACCATGGTGGTTGAAGTCGGTTTACTTGTTTCAGTCGATGCCGGAGTTGAGGTAGCCTCGCTGGTTGCTGTAAAGGTGCCTGTAGGAGCTGTTGTTTCGGTCGGCAGCAAAGTCGGCGTAAAGGTGAACGTCGGCATCATGGTCGGAATAGGCGTTGGAGTGGGCATAACAGCCAGTCCCAGGTGTACTTCAGGCAACGGACCATCACTGTTAGGGGGATACATAACTGAGGAAATATAGACGGGGGTTCGATTAAGGTGTTTTAAACCTAAAGCAAGCACAATAAACACAAAGACGATAACGACAAAAGCCTTGACAGCCAACATCGTCAAAATGGAAAAATATTCGAGAGGTTTTACATAATCGTCTTTTTGCATTAAGTATTAATCTTTCTTACTTCTAATCCTGCCAACAAGATTGCCGTAGAAAGCCTTCATGATGATTGGCTTGGTTCTACGGCAATCCGATTATTATGAACAACTTACTTGCGAGTTGTTGGTTCGGTAAAGAGATCGCCTGGGGCATCCAACACTTCAGGAGTACTAGGTCTCCGAACCGGGGTTTCGCGAACAGTTTTTTCGCGTACAGGTGTCTCTTTAACTTGCTGTACTTTAGGCTCAGCTTTGGGTTGTGATTTCACCTGAGGTTTGGCTTGCGCTTTCGCCTGAGGTTTAGGTTGAGCCTTCTTAGCGGGAACTGTTTCGATTTCTTCTTCTTCATCAACTTCATCTAAAAACGTGGAGCGAATGCGGTTGGCTAATGAATTGGCTTTATATTCTGGGGTATAAGGTTCGCCATAAAACAGAGCCCGAACCCGTTTGTTGAATAAGAATGATAGTACTGCCAGATCCAACACGGTTAATAATGCGTAACCACACAAGCCGCCAACAATGACGCCGGCCACGGCGGCCATGTCAGGCAATAATTTATTGATGGTCGGTATGCCTGCTCCGATCAGAACGAATAAACCAGCGATTGTTCCGAAAAGAGCCAAAAATACTGCACCCATCCGGGCCGAATTCTTCAATTTGATCAATCCTGATCCGGTTACGCCATAAAAGACTGCCAGGAATAAACCAACCACAATTCCGACAGCGGCAATAAAAATTGAATTAGATGCAGAGGGTGTATCTACAGCCGGGAGGACAGCGAAAATGACGATGGCCAATGACCCCACCAGGGATAGAATAGCTAACAAAAAATGATATGAGGCTACCAACATTACGCCATCACGAACTGTTTTATCACTTTGATTCATGCTTGAACCTCCAGGTTACGCAACAAATTCAAGGTTTTTTCCTAAAACCATTTTCCCTATTTATATCCTAAAAATATTACCACAAACGCCGGGGAAGTGTCAATTTTGATAAAATCATAACATTCACCCTTGAAATTTACGGATAATGGAGTAAAATTCTTCTCATGATTTATTTAACCACGCAATTGCAGCAACAACAGGCTCAACAAACCCAACTTCGATTGGGCGTTTTGCGTTGGTGAGAATAAGATAAACCAGATTACCTTAATTCAAACATAACCAGCCGCGACGCTCAATGCTCCGGCTGGTTTTTTGTACCTTGACAACTTCTTTGGCGAATCGTCTAATGGCAGGACATGGGACTTTGAATCCCTTGATGCAAGTTCGATTCTTGCTTCGCCATCCTTTTGGGATATAGTCTAACGGCAGGACGTCTCGCTCTGGACGAGAAAATAGAGGTTCGAATCCTTTTATCCCAGCCTTGAACAAGGTGTAAATTTTTGGCGAGTCGTCTAAAGGCAGGACTGGGGACTTTGAATCCTCTAATGCAAGTTCGATTCTTGCCTCGCCATCCTCTTGGGATATCGTCTAACGGCAGGACGTCTCGCTCTGGACGAGAAAATAGAGGTTCGAATCCTTTTATCCCAGCCAAAAAAACAGACCCTTTTGGGTCTGTTTTGATTCTCGTTATTTTTTGGCTGTTTCAGCAGATTGTTCTGGCAATTTATCATTTAATACATGCTGCGCAATATTCTCAAAAACCGGGATAAATCGCTCAGGAAATGGTTGATTCACCCATTCGCTGTGGATTAAGGTTTTGGAATAAGGAAGTCCCTTAAGAATTGGAGAATTAGCCAACAAGGGTGTTGATTTAAGACGTTCCTTCCAACTTTCCATTGAGCTTTCTTCCCATTTGGCGCTGCCAATTCCAACTGGGATCAAGCCGCCCAATTGTTTTCGCTGCCGCAAAATCAACTGAATGGTGTCAGCAGTTGGTTTTCTATTTTGAACAGAAAGCATCAGCGGAACAAAAACCTTGTCGGTAACCGCAGCAATGGACATGTTTACCAAAAATGGCGATGTTCCAGAATCGATCATGACTAAAAGATCGGATGCAAAACCGGCGTCATCCAGGGCATACTTGAGCAATTCGGGGGTTTCACCCATGCTCATTAAACTGGTAACGCGGTAATCTGCGGGCAAAACAAAAACATTCTCGTTATAGGGTGATTTAACTAGCGATTTTTGAATGATTGACCTGGCGTTTTGATTATCACGCACAGTCTCAAGCACATTAAAGATCGTGGGGGTTGATTTTCCATCAATGATTTCGCGTGCTTCCAAACCTAAAAACAGGGTTGTGCATCCACCCTGCGGATCAATATCAATTAATATGACACGTTTATTTAGGACCTTTGATACATAATTAGCAAGCAATCCGGTGATGGTTGTTTTGCCGGTGCCGCCCTTCATTGATGTAAACGTCGTTATCATATGCCAAATTTCCCTTCATTTGTTGAACAATATGAAATTTTAGCACAATATTCCGTTTCGGTCAGGCAGGACTGTTCGATCAAGGGAACCGGCAGAGGTTTGGAACCACCTGATAACTTGATAGAGTAACCAACTGATATCTTTTGGGTTCTATAGTCATCAAAATGGATTCAATTATGCGTATTTTGGAGAATACAAATGTCAAAAGTCATGATCGTTACCGATAGTACATCGAATATACCTGTAGAATTATTGAATGGAAATCCAATTACCATTCTGCCCCTTCAAGTGATCTGGAATGGTGAAATTCTAAGAGATGGTGTTGATATTCAACCTGGTGATTTTTACAACCGCCTGGCAATTGAAAAGAACATGCCATCTACTTCTCAAGCCACTCCTGAAGAATTTAAGAATGCTTATTCCAATTTACTGGATTCAGGATATGACATTCTCAGTATCCATATCTCAAGTAAACTCTCAGGCACACTTGATTCAGCCATCCAGGCCAAACGCGCATTTAACGGCGCCTCAATTGAATTGGTGGATTCATTAAGCACCAGCATGGCCATGGGTTTTCAGGTCATGAGCGCAGCCCGCATGGCCAAAATGGGCGGCACCATTGAAGAATGTAAAGCAGTCGCCCAGGCAGCCTTGAAACATACCGGCGTTTATTTTGCTGTCAATACACTTGAGTTTTTGCACCGCGGCGGACGTATCGGCGGAGCTGCTGCATTTATGGGTCATGTGCTCAACCTTAAGCCCATTCTCGAACTCCGCGACGGTCGCATCGAAGCGGTTGAAAAAGTTCGTACGCTTTCAAAAACGATTGACCGTTTATTGGACCTGGTGGAAACCAAGCTTGATAAAGAAAAAGGCCCCGTGCGCTTGTGTGCCATCCACGCCAACGCCCCTGCTGAAGCAGAAGACCTGCTGGCGCGTGCCGTGAAACGCATCCCGGGCCACCTGGTCTCGGATGCGGTCATCTCGACAGTCAGCCCCGTGTTGGGCACGCATACAGGTCCAGGCGCCCTTGGTCTGGCTTATATGTCTGGCATGTAAAATTCACAGACGACAAAAGACCTGGCTGGAATTCAATCCATGTCAGGTCTTTTTTGTTGTCTTTTGGTAAAATCAACTCATCTCACTGACGAGGATGCCGATGAAAAACTTTCCAGATTTGGGTGTGCAAATTCCAGAAATTCAACTTCCCGTTTCATCTGTTGACCTTCAAAAATGGTCGGTGATCGCCTGTGACCAATTTACCTCCCAACCGGAATACTGGAAGCAAGTTGCCGATCTGGTCGGGGATTCCCCTTCTACCTTACATCTGGTTTTTCCTGAAGTGTTTCTTGGCAAAGAAGATGAAGCATCACGCATTAACAACATTCACGCCAATATGCAGCGTTATCTTGAAACCGGGTTGCTCCATTCGCACCAGGGCATGATCTATGTCGAAAGAACAGTCGCAGGCAGAACCCGCCGTGGATTGATGCTTGCGCTTGATCTCGAGAAATACGATTTTAACGCCGGCTCCACAACGCTGATCCGCGCCACCGAAGGCACCATTCTGAACCGCCTTCCACCTCGAATAAAAATCCGCGAACAGGCGCCGCTTGAATTCCCTCATATATTAATGCTCATTGATGACCCTGATGATATGGTCATTGGTGGAATTGAAAAACAGAAAGAATCCCTCCCTCTGGCATATGATTTTGAGTTGATGCAATCCAGCGGGCATCTCACCGGCCGGTTTGTAACAGACACCAAACTTGAAGAAAATATCATCCACGGATTTGAGAAGCTGGCCAACCCTGCTGTGTTTTCCAAAAAATATAATCTGCCCGAAGACACCCCGGTTTTATTATTTGCATCAGGTGATGGTAACCACTCGCTTGCCACCGCTAAATCCTGCTGGGAAAAACTCAAACCCACGGTTGGTATGGACCATCCTGCCAGGTATGCACTGGTTGAGATCGAAAACGTGCACGACCGCGCCCTCGAGTTTGAACCCATCCACCGTGTGCTCTTTAATGTGAAGGTAGATCTTGTTCAGGCGATGAATGATTATTTTGGTTCCGATATCACACTTTCAAGCGCCGAGGATTATGAAAGCATGGTCAAGGACATCAAAAGCGCGCAGGGACCTGCTCATCAGTTTGGTTTTGTGAACTCACAAGGCTGTCAGATCATCAAGATTGAGCATCCCAAACTCAACCTGCCGGTGGGCACGCTGCAGGAATTCCTTGATCATTGGCTGCATAAAACGCAAGCCGCAGAAATTGATTACGTGCATGGTGATGAAGCAGTTTATACATTGGCAACACAGCCTTCCAATGCCGGTTTTTATCTGGCAGGCATGCCAAAAAGTGATCTCTTTAAAACCGTGATCATGGATGGTTCATTGCCCAGAAAAACCTTCTCCATGGGCGAAGCCCATGAAAAACGTTTTTATTTTGAAGCCCGTCGCATTTCATAACAAGGAAATCAATAATGGCAGACTCATTGGAAAACCACATAAAATCAATTACAGGCGCTGAAATTTCTGGGAAACGCGTTCAAGTGGTTGTTGATCTCGAAGATAACCACACCAAACCCAACCTTGCCATGATCCTCACCGATGCCGAAGGCAACGAAGTCTCACGTTCACTTATCATGGGTATGATTGATGCGCATGTGGAATTTACCCTGCACATTCGCGTTCCTGATGCTCAACCACCTTTCAATTTGACCGGGATTACTTTTTTGGAAGAAAATCAACCCATCGACACGAAAAGCGTTGATGTTAAACCTCTCTCATAACCCGGACCAGCCTTTCCACAAGACACTGACAAAACTGTTCGAATTATAAACGGTACGATTATTGCATCGTGAATCTTGCAGGGTATACCACTCTGTAATTTATTTTTGAGCAGCAGGCAGTCTATGAAACCAGGAAATCAAGTTTTCCCCAAACATTTTGCCCTGTTTTTGGCTGTAACACTAATAGCCGGTTTGGCGCTTGGCGCCTGCAAACCTAAAGTGACTGAAACTCCTGCCCCAACAGAAGATGTTGGATATCCAACAATTGCGAATCCTGTAGTATCAACTCCTGCTCAAACTGTGAGCATTCCAACCACCTCCGCAACGTTACTACCAGTCTCACAAGGAAATTCATCTGCCGTAAACGCCGGCTTGATCATCCTTTCGATGAGCGACGGTGCTAATAAACATTTATTTGCTTATCATCCTTCATACTTGGCGCTAACCAGATTAACTGCAGACGCATGGGATGACGATTCACCTGCAATCAGCCCCGATGGCAATAAAATTGCGTTTGCCTCCAACCGTTTTGGAACTCGTGAAATCTACATTCTGGATTTGTTGAGCAATACCCTCACCCAAATGACCAATTCAAGCGCCTTTGAAGGTACGATTGACTGGTCTCCTGATGGCAGTTATATCGTTTACGATGTTTATCAAAATGAACATTTTGATCTGATCATTCAATCCGTCACCGACCAGACCGAAGCTCCCATCCAGTTAACCGACGGTGCCACTAATAATTTTCAACCCTCCTGGTCTCCGGATGGCAGTGAATTGGCCTTCGTTTCTGACCGCTCAGGCAGGAATTCGATCTGGCTGGCTCGTTTACAAAACCCTGAAGATCGTTTTGTAGAAGTCCTCGGGTCAAGTGATGCAGATTTTGACCACCCTGTCTGGTCGCCTGATGGTATCCGTTTGGCTGTTAACCGACATCAATATTCAAGCGAAATACTGTTAGTTCAACCTCATGATCCAACAATAGAACCTTCGGTCCTTGGCAGCGGAGACAATCCTGCCTGGATGCCGGATGGCAGTGGTGTGTTGGCAACTTTGAATTTACCAAATGATACCGAAATAGTTGCATACTCAGTCATTGATCACCATTTGATGCTTCCTCCTATTCCAATGGCTGGGAGTATTTCAGAATATGATTGGAACTCAGCTGCCCTTGTACAAAATATTCAATCATGGGTTGCAAAAAACGCTTTACCGCAACCTGCCCCATTATGGGCTGACAGTTCCACCCTCCCGGCAAATGCAAGTGGACGCCGCAGCCTAGTTGATTTAAAAGATGTCACTGCCCCCCAAGCCAAGTTATCTGATGCTGTAGACGATAGTTTTATTGCTATGCGTAATCTCCTCAATCAAAAAATTGGATGGGATTTGTTAGCCACACTGGATAACGCCGTCATCCCACCCACCGCGGCTCCCATGCCAGGGATTCCTGAGAATTGGTTATATACCGGCCGCGCAATAGGGTTGAACCTTGCACCCTACGAAGCGGGATGGATGGTCGTTGGCAGAGAAGAATTTGCAGGCAACATTTATTGGCGGGTTTGGGTCAGATGCAAAAATCAGGATGGAACCTGTGGAGAACCGTTGATCTCTCCTATATGGGATTTTCAAAGCCGATCTTCTGGCGAAGCCCTAGCTTACGAAAATGGCGGCGAATTTAAACTACCCCCTGCTGGGTATTGGGTTGATTTTACCGATTTAGCCAATCGTTTTGGATGGCAAAGACTGCCAGCACTAAACAATTGGCGATCTTATTTTCAGGGTACCCAGTTCAATGTTTTTGCACAGCAACAAAACCTGCCGTGGCAGCAAGCCATGTTAGAAATATATCCACCCGAACAGGTTGATCTGTTGACTGGAGTAACAGATGAAAAGTAAAACCAACACCAACCTACGATTGTTCCTGACCACCTCTTGGATTTTGATCGCAACCATTGGTTGGCTTATTCCCGCCACGACCACGCCCGTCCAGGCTGATGATGAAACACCTTCACCAACCGAGGAGTTATCAGAACCTGTATTTCCATTGAGCACGTCTGTCCCAGACCAGGAAGGTCAAATTCCTCTCTATGATGTACCTCTGGCACTCAATCCGCATGACCATTTTTACTTTAACCGTCCCATCGCCATGGATACCAACTCTGCACCCTCTTCAGATTTCAGTTATGGGTTTTATTATCCAAGTGATACTACCGTACACACCGGTGTAGATATTGTTTCACCATTTCATAAACCTGTCTTGGCTGCAGGTGATGGCCAGGTAGTGTTTATAGGATACGGTTTGATGAACGGTGGTGGCGATATTACTGATCCTTACGGTCTCGCTGTTTTGATCAAACACTCATTCAGTTATGGAGACAAAACGCTTTATACAGTTTATGGTCACTTGGATCGGATTGATGTCGAAAAAGACCAATTCGTAAAAACCGGCGATCAAATCGGGGTCATCGGCTTAACCGGTAACACCTCTGGACCTCATGTCCATTTTGAAGTGCGCATCGAAGACAGCGAAGGTGGAAGAGTTCAAAACCCTGAACTTTGGTTGGCTCCTCCTGTAGGCAGCGGAGTTTTGGCAGGCAGATTAAAAGATAATCTTGGCTATTTGATTTCTGCACAACAGCTTTGGTTGAAATCGATTGAAACTGGTTATAAATACAACATCACCAGTTATGCCCCGGTGAAACATATTCATTCAGACGATTATTTCCACGAAAATTTTGCTCTAGGAGATATACCCGCCGGCGAATACGAAATCTCGATGCTCTATAAAAACAAATGGTATCGACTCAATGTGACTATTGCCCCGGGAACTGTTAATTTTGTGACTTTCAACGGCAAGAATGGATTTGCACAAGGATTGCCGGCAGTCCCAGACATTGAAGAATTCCTTCAATAATAATCCTCTCATCTCCATCGTCTGCTCTTGACAGGATCAACAACCTGTCTGACAATAAAGAGTTTGATTAGATAAATGGAGGATTGTTTCAATGGTTTCAAAAAGAACGTATTTATTAATAGTGGCTGCACTGACTTTGCTTTTCGCTCTTACTGCATGTGGAAATGCCACCCCCACCGAAGACCCTGCCTTAAAGATTACATCAATCGCAGCAACCGTGCAGGCTGAAATTACACAGACCGCACTCGCCATGCCGACTGCCACACCGACGCTAACCCCTACTGTGACAGCGACTTTATCCCCAGTCACCCCCACTGTTCAAGCACCTTTTTCAACAGCGACAAAATCATTATTTCCCGCTACTGGTGACAACGCCAAATTCGACCAGGATATCACTATTCCTGACGGCTCTATTATTAAACCGGGAGCTGCCTTTAATAAAACATGGTCATTGATTAACTCAGGTACCACAACCTGGACCACGGATTATCAGTTGGTTTATATGTACGGTCCGCAAGCTACCGTGATGAGTGTCAAGATAACCAAGAATGTTGCACCGGGTGAAGCGATACAAGTTACTGTACCCTTCGTTGCGCCGACTCAAAACGGTTCATATGTGAGCTGGTGGCAAATGTACAGCGCCACAGGTTACTTCTTTGGAGATCAAGTGAGCGTTGTATTCAACGTTGGTAACGAAACCGCCACTCCCACTTCGGGAACGGCTGGCCCAACCACCACCGGAACGCCCGCAACCGCAACTCCGACTGCCACGCCCTAGTAAACAAGCTTATGCAAAATAAGCTGGACGATTCAGTTAATATAAAAGGCAATATAAAAGCCGAGGCATTCCGCCTTGGCTTTTCTTTATGCGGATTTACCAACCCTGATCCGCCTGTAGGATTTGGGCGTTATGAAAAATGGCTATCCAGCGGATATCAAGCGGGTATGGCGTACCTTGAGACACCACGCCACCGTTCCATGAGGCAATATCCTGATCAACTTGTTCCCGGGGTTAAGACTATTATTTCACTTGCCTGGCCTTACGCGTTTAGCGAAGGCAAAAACATTTCCACCCCGAATGCTGCCTTAATTGCTGGTTATGCGGCTGGCACAGATTATCACAATGTGCTTCCCGCCAAATTGGATAAACTAATCGATTTCATCCATATCAAGATAAATCGCGATATCAAAGCGCAATCTTTTACAGACAGCGCCCCAATCCTTGAACGCGAAATTGCATCTCGTGCAGGGTTGGGTTGGATCGGAAAAAACTCGTGCCTGATCTCACCTGAGATTGGGTCCGCGTTTTTGTTGGCTGAACTCTTTATTGATTATTCCTTTGATCCAGACCAGCCTTTTACCGAAGATCGCTGCGGCACCTGTCACCGCTGCATAGAGGCTTGTCCGACTGGATGTATCGAACCAGACCGCACCATCGATTCAAACCGCTGTATCAGTTATCTGACCATCGAAAATAAGGGGATTATTCCAAAGGACTTACGGCCATTCATTGGAAAGTGGATATTTGGCTGTGATATCTGCCAATCCATTTGCCCGTGGAATAAAAATAACCATAAATATATCTCAGATTCAACGTCACCCAATTGGACAATTGATGATGTAACAAAAATTTTGTCATTATCGGCCGCGGAATTTTCCAATCGATATTTTGAAACCGCCATATACCGCTCTAAACTAAAAGGGCTGCAACGTAACGCATTGATATGGCTCGGTAATAATGGAGATCGTGAGAATCAAAGATTGATTGATACCTTTATTCAAACAACAAATGACGATGTATTATTAGAATCCGCAAATTGGGCCTTGAGAAGAATAAACCAGTAAAAAACCTTGTTAAACACAAAAGAGACCCGATTCAGGTGAAGCCCTCGGGTCTCTTTTTCTTATCAAAATTTATTAAGGAGTAGCTGTAACGCTAGGCGTGGGTAAACCAGGTGTTTGATTGGCAAGTGTACTTGTGGCTCTTAATGTTGCAGTCGGTGTGACAATATTTGCTCTGACAGTGATGGATTCACCCACATTGATTGAATTCTCATCCTTAATTGTGGGATTGTAGTTAAGAATATCATCCACAGTGCTGTTGAAATAGGATGCAATGGACGCCAAAGTATCACCAGATTGAATGATGTAGGTGTACTTGGTTGCTCTTGCTACATCACTTGGAACCCTGGTAGGCGTGGGCATCTTTTGGCCAGGTGCTGGAACATATATCTGATCACCGGGGCTAACTTGACAATCACTTCCATATGACGGATTCATGGAAACTAATAATAACAAATCAGCATTGTTGTTATATGCAATAGTCCAACAATCCTCGCCTTCTTTGACAGTATACAGAAATGGTCCTGATGGTGTAGCTGTAGCTTCAGGAGTGGGAGTTAAAGTCTCTGTGGGAGTCATGGATGGCGTCGGTGATGGTTGAGTGGCTGTTGGGGTTGAAGTAACTGTCGCAGTCGGAGTTTTTGTTGAAAACAACCCTGCAAAAGGTTTTTTCTGTCCTCCAATGACTGTGATAATTATGAATATTCCAAGAATGACAAGAACCCCGGCCAATCCGCCTAAAAAGTAAGGCATCATTTTTTGTCGATTTTCAAATTTCTTGATCACGTTTTGTGGAGAGTCTTTTCCGCTCATATAAAATCCTATTGTCTTGTCCTTATGAAGTAACCTAACAAGCATTTTTGTAATGTAGTTGATGAAAACTGGATCGTCGAGTATCTACCCGCTTCACTCAAAAACATCATACCACAAAAAAACAGTGTCTTTTTCCACTTTTTGTGCACATGTTATAATAATCCTAATTATTTATTCGTCAATAATTTTTGGAGGCTAGGTCAATGGACATCATCTCAAGTCAATTCAAACACTGTGACGTGGTTAAAGTAGTCGGCAGGTTGGATAGTTCCACAGCTCCCGCCCTGATTGACCAATTGAATAAAATCACTGACGAGAATCGCTTCAAAATCGTGATGGATTTCAGTGAACTAACCTTCATTTCAAGCGCAGGGCTTCGTGTTTTGATCTCTACTCTCAAGAACTGCAAGCGCTACAATCGCGGAGAATTAGTTCTGGCCTCCATGGCGCCCAATATCCTTTCCGTTTTTGACCTGGCCGGTTTTACCGCCATATTTAAAATCTACCCTGATGTTCTCGCTGCTGTGGGGGCATTCTAGACGCTTTTTAAATGCCGACACAAACTTTTCGCGGTGTTTATGCAAGCTTGGCTGAAATCGCTGATTTTGTCAGAGATTCAGTCGAAGAAATAGGGTTCAATTCTGCTGATTTGTTTTCTCTGGAGACAGCCGTTGATGAGGCTGTCTCTAATATTATAGAGCACGCTTACGAGGGTGAAGGCAAAGGGGATATCGTCTGCCGCGTTGAGCCGTTATTCGACTCAGTGAAAATAATCCTTGAAGATCACGGCCAATCTTTTGATCCCTCCTGTGTACCCATTCCAGACCTCACAGCCGAGCTGGATGACCGCATGGATCATGGATTGGGCGTTTACATGATGTGCCAACTGCTTGATGATATTCATTTTGAATTTCTTGATGGTACTAATCGTCTTACTTTGCTTAAAAAGAAGACGCCCGAGCCACTATCCTTATCGAAGCTTGAACCACTGCAATTATGGAAACACTTTTTGCATCTCGGAGAGGAACTCCTTAAACAACCAAACGCCCAGGTTCTATGTAAGAAATTTGGGCAGACCGTTGAACGGGAGCTGGCTTGTACTGCACGGTTATGGCTGGCAAAACCTTATTATCCGTTGCCGGGCGAACCCGAAGTAGAAACCCTGCCCAGCCCTGAATCTCCGCTGATTGTTCAACGAGCCAGTACTGAGAATATAATGGTTGTCGATAACTCAGATTGTGAGCTTGCACTGCCGATCATCACCCAGAATTACACGCTTGGGGTGCTACATGCAATTCGACCTGCTGATCACGCTTTCAATGAACAGGAAAAACAATTACTTGAAGCCTTGGTAGCCACTGTTGCTGTATCCATGCAGGTCAACCGGCAGGTCGTTTTAAAGAATTGGCGATATGATCAGATCTCTCTGGTCAGATCCGTCAGTTCACAAATTGCCAACGTGCTCGACCTGGATGAATTATGTAAAAGGGTAACCAATCTTATTCAATGTTCATTTCATTACTACCATGTTTCTCTTTATACAATTGAAGAAGGTTCTTATACATTAAAATATCGTGCAAGTTCCCTAAATTGTTCCCCAAGCATGGAACCCTCCCTCTACAACATCAAAATTGGAGAAGGATTGATTGGCACAGTCGCCTTGACTGGTAAAGAAATTATCGCCAATGATGTATCCAAGGAACCCCGTTTTAGAGAATTACCAGATCTGCCTGATACAAAATCTGAAGCAGTATTACCTTTGTTGGTTGAAAATCGGATTCTTGGCGTCCTTGACGTTCAAAGTAACGTCTACGGCGCTTTTCATGAAATGGATTTGCTGGTAGTCCGCACCCTTGCGGATAATATCGCTCTGGCAGCCGAAGGGGCACGTATTTATCAAAAACTGGAAGAACGGGCCAAGCAAATGTCTGCCGTTGCTGAGATCAACTACGCGCTCTCTTCCATCCTTGATCTTGAAAAACTGCTAAAAGAAGTGGTCAATGTCATTCACGATCGATTTGCCATACCCCTTGTTCATATCTACACGGTCCATCCTGGCCGACAAAAGGTGATCTTTCAGGCTGGAAGCGGAAAGCGTGCCCAAAATCTAAAGATCAATTCATTTGCCTTCGACCTGGATTCACCCCTTGGAATGATCCCCCATGTAGCTCGCACTGGCAGATCGATGCTCGCAAATGATGTGACGAAAGAAAGTCTTTTTCGTCCTTCGCGCAATGCCCCCAACGAGACCAAGGCTGAAATGACCATTCCTCTTAAATTTGGTGATAATGTTTTAGGCGTCCTCGATCTTCAATCAAACGAACCGAATGTTTTCAATGATGGGCAGCTTGATCTGTTTGAAGGTCTGGCTTCCGGTATCGCATTATCAATCCGCAATGCTACCCTGTTTCGCACCGAGATTTGGCGCCGCAATGTGGCTGAAACCTTCAAAGATGTAGCCGGCATGCTCTCCTCTAACCTCGCTTTGGATGAACTTCTGGAACGAATCCTGACGCAACTTGAGAACACCTTACCCTGTGATTCTTCGGCCATTTGGCTGCTTGACCATCAAGATGATGAACAACCCAGGAACATTCGTCTTGCAGCTGTGCGTGGAACCAATCGAAAAAAAGTAATCGCAGCGCGTGAAGATACGCCATCGGTTAGTCAATTTCTTGATCTTCCCATTGACCAGAAAATTCCGATCATCCGCAAACCAACGGATCCTTACGGCCCATTGGGTTCTGCTGGTGGGTTTCCACCTGACTACTCGTCGATAGCTGTACCGCTGCTCTCAGGCGATGAGGTCATTGGCGTTCTGACTTTGGCGCATCATGCCACAGGTCGTTATGGTTCTGAAGCCAGCCTGATTTCGTCCACTTTTGCCAGTTACGCCGCCGTCGCGATCGAAAACGCCAGCCTTTATGCCAACGCCCAGGCGGATGCGTGGTCATCCACTGTATTGCTGCAAGTGGCGGAAGCCATGCAATCCATCACCAATGTGGATGAACTCCTTTCCACCATGGTTCGTTTGACACCGTTATTGGTGGGTATCAATCAATGCGCCATATTTCTCAGGGACGAAAACGAAAGTTCGTGTCGTCTCGAAGCCTGGTATGGATTTACGCCGGAAGATGATGAAAAACTATTGCGAGACGATCAATCTCTTTCGATGTTAAAAATGCGCCTGACCCGGGAACCGGTATTCATAAACGACCCTGTTTCTGATTTAGGCATGTCATCACTGACACATAATACTGAAACTGGGACGTTGGTGCTGATTCCCCTGCTTTCACATGGAGAAATCCTGGGCGGATTCCTGGTGTCTCACAACAGTTCCGGTGAATTCGGCATCCGCAATGTATTCAATGACCAAACCCTGGCCATCTTGCAGGGCATTGCCCGCCAAACATCCATCGCGCTCGAAAACATCCGCCTGGTCGAAAGCCGGCAGGAAGAAGCTTATATTACTGCTGTACTTTTGCAGGTGGCACAGGCAGTGGTTAGCCAGAATAAATTGGAAGATATTCTCGATACCATTGTTCACCTGATGCCAATTCTGGTGGGTGTCAATACCTGTGTGATTTACTTGTTTGATGAGAAATCCAACTGCTTCATACCGGCAAACGCAATAGCCCCATCGCATGATGAAACTGAAGAACTTCTAAATCACTCTTTCCAACCCGGTGACATGGCCTTGCTGGATGATCTGATGAAGGCAGATGGTTTGCTATCATGTCCGATTGAAAGCCCTGATATTCTGCCCTCACAGTGGAAATCGCTTCAATGGCTTCAAAATGATGATTCACTTTTCTCCACAAATCGAAATTGGCTGCTTGGTATGCCGCTTTCAATTAAGGGTGTCGTTTTTGGTGCATTGATAGCCAAAGAAACCGATATTATTCCTGCTTTTCACCCCAAACGTCTCGAATTGATCCGCGGTGTGGCACAACAAACCACCCTTGCGATTCAAAATGAACGACTAAAACAAGAAATGGTTGGCCGTGAACGGATGGAACGCGAATTCCAGTTGGCCAGGCAGATTCAACAAGCTTTTCTGCCAGAAACCCTGCCAGAACACAAAGATTGGCAGATCAGCCGACTATGGCAAACCGCCCGCGAAGTAGGCGGAGATTTTTACGATATATTTGAAACAAAAGACAAAAGAATCGCTTTGGTGATTGCCGACGTCGCCGACAAAGGCATGCCTGCTGCACTCTATATGACGGTCACCCGCACCTTGATCCGGGCCACACTGCAAAGCACCACTTCGCCAGGCAAGGTTCTCGCCCGGGTCAATGACCTTTTGGAGTCAGAATCCAGGAATGGCATGTTTGTGACCGCATTTCTGGCTCTACTGGATCCAAAAACCGGAGTCCTTGAATACGCCAATGCCGGCCATAACCTGCCTCTAATGATTCATTCCAACCCTGCAAGAATCAGCAGTCTTGAAAAAGATGGCATAGCCCTAGGCGTCATGGCACAAGCTGAATATAAAGATAAAAAGATCACGCTTGAACCTGGTGAAACACTTTTGTTCTATACGGATGGGGTTACCGAAGCTTTTTCGGCAGAAGGAGAACTGTTTTCAGAACCCCGACTGGTAAATGCATTATTGAATTCCACTGTCACAAGTGCGGAACAATTATTGGCTTCGATTGAAGAATTGATAAAGGAATTTCGAAATGGAGAACCGCCGTCGGACGATTTGACCATGATCGCCATTCGGCGAACAAGTCAATAACGGCTACTTGCCAGAGATCAAGGCAAGCCAGATCTGCCAATTGGCCACGGGGACGGGAGTAGCACTCACAATTACTTCAGGAATGGGGGTGGTGCCTGGAGGAGACAGTGGAATAACCAGGTTTTCGCCAGGCCGGGTCATATGCCCCTCTTCATAAGCCCAATCTTCAACTGCCCCTTCAGAATTTGAATAAGCCACTTGGGTATCCAAGGCACTTAATGTATTTTGTAAAACAGCGATCACTGTGGATGCCTTTTCTTGTTGAGCACTTAATCTCGAGAGTTCATTCAATCGATTGTTTAGGTCCATCACTAAAAAGAACAATACAATGGCGACACCGCCCAAGATGACTTTCTTGAGATCAAAAGGGATTTTGGGTAATTTGAATTTCCGTTCCATGTTCATATCTTACACTATTCTCATTGGTCAGACAAGACAAAACCCGTGGAATCATCCACGGGTTTCTATGTGTGCCGGAGGAGGGATTTGAACCCTCACGAGCGTAATGCTCACTACGCCCTGAACGTAGCGCGTCTGCCAATTCCGCCACTTCGGCCCAGATACGAGCTAATTCTATCAAACTATTTTATATTGTCAACGTAATTCAATCATCTGCCAAATATTGAACGGTTTTATATATTTAATGGATAATTACTTTCAGATTTATTGATTGCTTTCAGGGGTTATTCTGGTAAACTCATATTGAGAAATCACTAATGGATAAGCATATGAATTTGCAGCCCTCATCTACAGAAGATCCGACCCCACCCTTTGTAACTCAGGAATCCAACCTGATCCCCTCCAGGAAGAAAACTTCTGAAATGGGACACATGGAAGCTGAACTCAGGTTGACTCTGGAAGAAATTGCCCGGCTGCAAAATGCCCTGGCTGAAGCAAACATGAAAAATATCGCTTTGCAGGCATCCATTGATTCTCAGCCGACAAAAATTGAGGGGGCGCAAGTACTTAAACCAGTCTTGCAGGAACTAAAACAGCCGATTCACACCATTCAAGGCTATATTGATTTACTTTCTAATGAATCCGTTGGCATTTTAGGGACTTTTCAAAAACGTTTTGTTGAGCGTATTTCCAATGCGGTGAATCACCTTGATAAAGTCCTTAAGAACCTCGAAGCGGAATCTGGTGATTTGGATGATGAAAATCGAATCTATTCCAAGGTTTTTTCATTGACATCCGTGGTTGAAGAAACCCTGATGCTTTACTCTGAACTGCTTCGCACAAAACTGATCACCCTAAAAGTCGAATTTGAAAAAGAAGATATTGTTTTTACCGGTGACCAGGAAAAATTTGAACGCATTCTCAATATTGTTTATACAAACTGCTTAACCGCGGTTCAAGAAGAAGGCATTGTTACCCTGGGATTAAAACGATTACAAGGAAAGAAACCTACCCAAGTACTGATCAGCGTTCAATCCTCTGATCATGATTCACCAAAATCGAAACCCTTGCCGGTTAATCTGGATGAATTTAAAGACCAGGAAATCAAACTTGAAGGATTTGGTAGCTCATTGAAAGATTTGGTAAAAGCCAAAACGCTCGTTGATGAAATGCACGGCAAAATGGAAATATTCTCCATTCCTTCATCCGGTTCTTTGATCCGTGTAAGGCTGCCGGTTTCTTCATAAGACTCAAAACCACCCCCTGAAAACTCAAAAATCAAGAGTAAAATATGGTTATGCGAAAAATCATTGCAGGGCTATTGGTATGCGCTTTTTTACTCACCGGATGCGGTGCGCTGGCTGCTCCCAAACCCACCCCAACCCTCATTCCAATCACCGACATTCTCCTGCAAAGTAATCCCAATGCAGCACCGACGCTGACTCCATTTCAACCGATAGCTCCCACTGCCACACAAGGTCCGACCAATACTCCTGAGCCCTCAGCCACCCCAACGATTCAACCGAGCCCGACTCTCGCAACAGTTGTGCGTCTTGGATTGCAGAAACCGGCAGGACAGGTAAATATATTGATACTCGGCTCGGATTATCGTCCCAACCAGGGATATCGCACAGACATAATCATGGTGCTCTCGCTGAACCCCGAAAAAGGCACTGCTTCACTGACCTCATTTCCACGCGATTTGTATGTCAATATTCCGGGCGTGGGCATGAACCGAATAAATGCCGCCCAACCATACGGCGGTTTTGCACTGACTGCCGCCACTCTTAAAGAAAATTTTGACATCTCGGTGGATTATTACATTATGACCAACTTCACCGGTTTCAAAGGCATTATTGATATTCTTGGTGGCATTCCAGTGACCGCCAGTGCTGAACTTTACGATACCTGCGACCTGCCCCAGGCAGTGGATAAACATTGTTACATCCCAGCTGGCACTAACCTGATGAATGGCGCGACCGCTTTATGGTATGTTCGTTCGCGCCACACTTCTTCTGATTTTGACCGCACCCGACGCGCTCAAGAGGTCATGTCTGCCATGTTCCAAAAAATCATGAGTCTTGATGCGCTTAATCGTGGATCAGAACTCTATAATATGTTTGTGACCAACGTCGAAACCAACCTTCCATTGGATAAAGCCTTGCAGCTTTTGCCTTTTAGTTCCCAGATCGTGGCCAATCCTGGTCTGGTTCGACGCTTTGCCATCGGTGCAAACAATGTTACCAATTACCTCGTGCCAGAAAATGGCGCCATGGTACTAATTCCAGATCCAATCTCGATTGGCGAGATCATTCGCCAGGCGTTTTATCAATAATCATGTATTGACAATCCCGTAAATTCCTTGTACACTGAAATTATATAAGGCTATGCGAAACTAAAAGAACAGGTGAATGCCATGACAACTCTTCCAGAAATCCACATCACCAGCGATACCACTCTTCTGCCTGCCATCCAATCTTGGGAAATATTTCTCCAAGACCAGGGGCGTTCACGGTTTACCATCAAAGCGTTCATAGGTGATCTAAACCTGTTCGCATCCTTTTTTGCTCCTGACATGACCATTGGCGGCATTTCAGAACGTGATATCAATCGGTTTTTGGAATGGCTTCAAAAAGAAAGAGGCGTTTCGTGCAGTCCCAAAAGCCTTTCGAGACGTATTACCTCAATTAAGTCCTTTTTTAGATGGCTGACCCAGACTGGCAGACTTTCTATTGATCCTGCTGAAAAAGTGTTGCAGCAAAGTGTGATCAGTCCTCTGCCTCAGGTGTTGACCCCTGATGAAGAATTGAAAGTTATTGAAGCTGCTACCGCCCAGCGAAACTCTTCCAAAAAAGATCCTCGCTCGTATATTCTGGTGACCTTGTTGCTTTCGACCGGTATCAAGAAAGGTGAATGCCTTTCTCTCAATATGAATCACCTAGACCTTGAAGATCCCAAAGATGCCAGTTTTTACGTCCGCTATTCCGGCACTGCCAATCGGTATAAAGAACGCAAGATTGCTTTGACTCAAGATTGGGTGGAAGTTTTTCCGGAATATGTGGCCAAATATGCTCCCGTTGAACAGGTCTTTCCATGGTCGCCCAGACGGTTGGAATACCTGTTGGAAGACCTTGGCCGCGAAGCCGGTCTTGATAAACACCTATCTTTTGACATGTGCCGCTGGACCAGCGCCATCAATGACTGGCAATCCGGCATGGATAAAGACCTATTGCGTCAAAAGTTGGGAATTTCAAAAATTCAATGGCGCGAGATCAGTATGAAATTACGCCAACTTGCCGGCGAAAGCTAATTCTCTTTCGGCAAGTGGATTAATTCAAGGGTAAGAATTCGTTTCGTAGCCGAAGTAATTTTATAGCGATCTGAGATCTGGGTTCCAATTACCCAGACAATATCTCCATTGCCATTTCGCAGCAGCGGCCATTTTGAGCGCGCCTTCTCTGCCAAACCTATATTTGTCCAGTAATCCCCCAACTTGATCGTCTTTCCTTTCAACCCGTAAGGCTGAAAACGGTCTCCTGGTGCCGAGGTATTCAGATACATTCCGAATAACAGATCAGCATCAAGGACGGCTGTTTGACCATCTTTTCGAAAAACCGGTGCCTGTTCTGAATATACACAATGAATTCGCCATTGGCTGCCCAGCTCAACGACATTTTTGCTGTCAGGCATAAAACTCATCATGAGTTCAATTTGCGGCCATAAATCTACCAGTAATTCATTTTGTTTACAGATCAATAATTCACTTCGTCGATTTTTTACCAGCTCAATATTGGATAACAAATGGATATGGTTAACGCGGCTTTTTGGATCCAGGAAATTTACCGCACGCTCTGTGGCCGCAAAATCCAGATCACGCAGTTCAGGTTCGATCTGGCCGATGGCTTTTCGCAATACCCTTCGCAATAATGACGGGTGCAATTCAGATAAAAGCAAAGTGTTGAATAAGACAAAATGTCTTCCCTCTTTGATCAAGCAATTCTGCCAGGCTTTAATCGCTTCCCCATCCAGAAAAGATTGATCAACTGTGATGACATCTGACATACTTGCAAGAAGTTCCATCACCCGCGGATTGTATGTCATTAATTCTGGAAGCAATTCCATTCGAATGCGATTGCGGAAATATTTAACATCTTGGTTTGATTGGTCATAAGCTGGCGAAAGCGAGTGTTCTTCGCAGTAAGCTAAAATTTCGCCGCGGTTGGTCTTAAGCAAAGGCCGTACCAATGCAATGCTGTCACTCCACATGGGTTGGATAGAACGTAACTGCATCCCTTTAAGTCCGCTTAACCCTGAACCGCGCAATAAATGCATCAATACGGTTTCAGCCTGGTCATTTGCATTATGAGCGACCATGACCGCTTGAGCACTAACTTCTTTGGCAAATTCAAACAAAGCAGAATACCTGAAAAGCCGCGCAGCCTCTTCAACCGAGATCTTTTTTTCTGCCGCCAATGATTTAACATCCACTTTTTTGATCAAGTAATTTACATTTCGTTGTTTACAAAATTCTTCGACCAGCCTTGATTCATCATCGGCTTCAATTCGTAATTGGTGGTTCACATGTAAAACATACACTTTCATCCCGGATTTTATTAACAGATCCAACATGCAGAGGCTGTCAGGTCCGCCAGAAACACCTGCAACAACCGGTTTCTGGAGGTCCAGCAGACACTTCTGAGTTAACAAATCTGAGAATTGGGCAATTTGCATAATAAAAATTATAGCATTAGAAAAAAACAGAATCCAATATGCTTGATTTGCACCAAACATTATGCTAGACTTTTCAGGTACAGGCAAAGGACAGGCTATGACAGAAAAAATCTTGATCGTTGACGATGATGTTGAAACCCTCCGGCTGGTGGGATTGATGCTGCAACGCCAGGGTTATCAAATTGTGGCTGCCAATAACGGCACTCAAGCGATAACTATGGCCAGGGCTGAAACTCCTGATTTGATCATTCTTGATGTAATGATGCCTGATATGGATGGTTATCAAGTCACAGCTGAACTACGTAAAGATCCACTGCTTGCGGATACCCCCATCTTGATGTTTACTGCAAAAAGTCAGGTGGATGACAAGGTTGCCGGCTACGATGCTGGTGTGGATGATTATCTTACCAAGCCGGTCCACCCTGCCGAACTCATTGCCCATCTCAAAGCATTGCTTTCAAGAACTCGAGCTCGACAGCCTGTCAAAACACCGACACCCGCAGCTTATACGGTTGGTGTGGTCGGATGCAAAGGCGGTTTGGGTTCTTCAACCCTTGCCATAAATCTCGCCGCCAGTTATGCCAAGTTGGCCAAAACAGATGTGATCGCCATTGAATTAAAACCAGGCCAAGGCACTTGGGCATCAGAATTGGGTTTTACATCAACAGATGGTCTAAACAACCTGTTAAAACTTAAACCCAGTGAAATCACACCGACGGCAGTTGAAAAACAATTGACAGCCACACCCTTTGGTGTTCGGCTCCTTTTAACCTCCAACCTCTCTCTGGATACCGATTACACCACCCTTGGTGAAAAATTGCACAGCATCATCCAGGCTGCTGCACAACTTTCCACCTTCTTGATTCTGGATATTGGTTCTCCCTTCATCCCCGGTTTTGATAAAATCTGCAGCCTTTGCAAGAATATTTTAGTCATTACTGAACCCCAGCAAAGTACCATCAAGAGGACTCGCATCCTGTATGATGAATTGCGCAGTGTTGGCGCTGGCATGGGTCGTGTGATCAACCTCATCCTTTATAATCGGGTGCGTTCAGAAGTACAGCTTACCTCCACCCAGGTTTCTGAGCTGTTAGGCGGAACGCCCATCACCATGATGATTCCCCCTGCTCCAGAACTTGCCTACCAGGTCAGCCTGAACAATTTACCCCTCATTAACATTCAAACGGACAGCCTGGTCGCGCAACAAATTACGCAGCTGGCAAGGATCATTCAAACTCAGATCGCGTAATGACTGCTCCAACTTTAAGTGATCAAATTCAACGCGCTGCCGGAATGATATCGGCTGCGCGTTACGTTGTGGCTTTTACCGGCGCAGGCATTTCGACACCTTCAGGCATCCCGGATTTTCGTAGTGAAAGAGACGGACTTTGGCAGCGGTTTGATCCCATGAAGGTTGCCTCCCGAACCGCTTTTTTTAAATCACCTGAACTCTTTTTTGACTGGTTTCGCCCCCTGTTTATGACTTCCTGCAAAGCAAAACCCAATGCTGCCCACCATGGGCTGGCAGCGCTTGAAACACTTGGGCGACTCAAATCAGTGATCACCCAAAATATTGACGGGTTGCATCAAAAAGCGGGGTCTTCACAAGTCCACGAATTGCACGGTACCGCATTAACTTATTGTTGTTTAAAATGTCGACTGCATATATCCGCCGAGGCTGTATACGACCAGTTCAGTGATGGCGCCAAAATTCCTCATTGCCCTGATTGTGCTGCAATCTTAAAACCCGATGTTGTGCTCTTTGAAGAAGGGTTACCACAAGATATTTGGAATCAAGCTGAAAATGATGCGCTCAAAGCAGATCTTATGTTGGTTATCGGTTCGTCACTTGAAGTTTATCCGGCCAACACCATTCCGCAGGCAGCCGTTCGAAACGGATGCAAGTTGATCATCAATAATCTTTCCCGCACTCCCATGGATGGAATGGCTGCCCTGAGCATTCCAATGGATACAGCAGAATTATTACCCCTTATTTTGGAACATCTAAAAAGTTGAGATTAAAGCGAACGAGCTCCGCGGCGTCCAAACTGTCTTTCCAACAAATCGACTGAAAGATGGATCATGGTTGGTCTGCCGTGCGGACAGGTGCGTGGAGAGTCACATTTTTCAAGGTCGGTCAGTAAGGCAGATTGTTCCTGCACAGACAGTGCTTGACCGCCTTTGACCGCCATCCTTTTACAGATTCTGGCGATCAGCTTGTCGGCCAGCATTCCCTGCAAAGGCGTCTCATCTTCTTCAAAATCCTCGACAATGCAGCGTAAAGCAGCCTGGGCATTTCCGTTCTTAAATAGTGTTGGAATGGCAGTAATTCGAAAAGTATTCAAGCCGAATTCCTCAACCGCAAATCCGTGCTGGTTCAAGATCTCTAGACTCTCAGAGATCAGGCGCGACGATTGTGGCGAAAACTGAACCACTTCGGGATGGAGTAAAGATTGTGAAGTAACCCCGGTGGTGTGGTGTGACATCTTCTCAAATAAAATGCGTTCATGAGCGGCATGTTGGTCAATGAGATAAAGGCCATCAGGTCCTTCTGCTACCAGGTAAGTTGCGCCAATTTGCCCAACAAGCCTTAACAAGGGGATGCGTGGGGGTTCTGAAATGCTTTCATTATCGTTGGCAGCAGGTGGAGCGACTTGCCCATCCGAAGAATCCAGCTTTTGGTCTTCCCGCTTTTCTTCTTCCCAATTCAATCGCGCATTAACCCAGGCAGGATCGGGTTGGTGGCTTGAGATATTGGTCTGCCATTGAGCAGGATTCATTTGGGGCACCGGTGAATAAGCCAGCAAAGCGCGCTTTACCGCACGTTGCACCATTGAAAAAAGAACATCCGGCTGCTTGAAACGCACTTCAGCTTTGGCTGGGTGAACGTTTACATCCACTTCTTCGGGAGACAATTCAATGTTCAAAAGTGAAATAGGATAGCGGCCTACCATCAGATAGGTTTGATAGGCGCGCACCAGGGCGGTTGCCAGACCAATATCCTGGATCCAACGTCCGTTAACAAAAAAGGTGATTTCCTTGCGATTTGACCGGGTTACAGAGATCGGACTGATGTAGCCGGTGATCTTGATTCCTTCATCCTCAAAAACAACTTCGAGCAAGCCCTTGGCAAATTCAAACCCGTAAAGTTGCGCCAGAATCTCCCGCCGATCTCCATTGCCTGAACTGCGGAAGGTCTGTTTGCCATCCATCTCGAGCTGTATCGCCAGGTTCGGATATGCCAATGCATAACGGGTAACCAGCGTCTCAATTTGTTGGCGCTCCGTTTGGTCGCTTTTGAGAAATTTCAATCGGGCGGGTGTATTGTAAAAAAGATCATTGACCGAAACAACAGTTCCGTTGGGAACACCGGTGGTTTCAATAGAGACAACTTTTCCACCTTCGACCACGATTCTCGAGCCGTTGGTTTCCTGGCTGCTGTGAGTTGTCATGGTCATGCGTGAAACGGAACCCATTGAAGCAAGTGCTTCACCCCTGAACCCCAGCGTGCGAATATGAAAAAGGTCTTCAGCGCAAGACAGCTTGCTGGTGGCATGACGGGTGACCGCCAACTCCAATTCGTTCCTATTAATCCCCTTGCCGTCATCTGAAATTTCGATCAGGCGCTTGCCGGCATCGACCACTCTAATCGCAATCCGGGCTGCGCCGGCATCAATGGCATTTTCAAGCAGTTCTTTAACAACAGATGAAGCCCTTTCCACGACCTCGCCGGCAGCGATTTGTGAAGCGACTTCATCAGGTAAAATCTTAATTGGCATGGGCCAATTATAATGGAAAACCGATTCTATAAAAAATCAGCACTTTATCTAATTCAATATTAACCATTCGAGGGTATACTACAAACCATGCTTTTTGAAACCTTGTTCTTTGATCTGGACGACACTTTATATTCACCTACATCCGGGATATGGGAAGCCATTGGCGATCGTATGGTGCAATATATGATCACCAAACTGGATATTCCGGAATCCAATGCCCCTACAGAACGTGAAAGGCTTTTTCACACCCATGGAACCACCATGCGTGGATTGGTGGCTGAATATCACATTGATGAAGTGGATTTTTTGGAATTTGTTCACGATATTCCCATTGGGCAATATTTATCTGAGGATGTTGGTATGCGGAAAGTACTCGAATCCTTTCCGCAGCGGAAAGTGATCTTTACCAATGCCGACACTGGTCATGCCGACCGGGTTTTGAAAACATTGGGAGTTCACGACCTTTTTGACCAGATCATTGATATCCGTTCCATCAAACCCTGGTGTAAACCTCAGGCAGAAGCATTCGCCAAAGCCATGGAACTTGCCGGCATTAATAATCCAAAACAGTGTGTCATGATTGATGACGCCTTACGAAATCTGGTGACTGCCCATGAGCTTGGTTTATACACCGTACATGTTGGTGCCAGAGAAATCATCAAACCCGTGGATGCTGCAATAATGACGCTTGAGGAACTTCCTTCAGTTCTTTTGATGACAAAAAATTGATCGAATCGAAGACGCAACAACAACTTTTGTCTAAAGACAAAGAGAAATTTGATTTTGCGTAAATGATTGGTAGTGTTAGGAGAAAAATGGAAGATAAACATACCGGACGAAACATTCTTCTGGTTTTTATAGCGATCGTTTTACTGGCTGGAACCTTTTCTGGAGGTGTTCTTGTTGGCTGGATACTGCCTGGTCAGACTGCACTCGAAGCCTCATCAACTGCCACACCATCCGAAGCGGAATTAGAAAAACAAGCACTAGATGAATTATTTATTCCCTTCTGGGAAACTTGGCAATACATTCATGAACAATATATTGATCAGCCTGTTGATGACACAAAATTGATGCAGGGTGCCATTACTGGCATGTTGGAATCATTGGGAGATAAGCATACCGGATACATGGATCCTGATACCTACAATCAGGTAACTGCTCCACTTGACGGTTCTTATGAAGGCATCGGTGCCTCCGTGGATACAACAGGTGATCTATTAACCATCATCAGTGCCATGCCAGGAAGCCCCGCCGAAGAAGCCGGGCTTAAGCCCGGCGATGCAGTCCTTAAAGTTAATGGCACAGATGTCACCAAGTCTGACCCCAACATTGTCTTGAAATCAGTAAAGGGACCTGCCGGTACGGATGTTACCCTGACCATTCAAAGGATCGACATCCAAGATCCATTTGATGTCACCATCACTCGTCAAAAGATCGAACTAAAAAGCGTTTCCAGTGAAATGAAAGAAGGCAACATTGGTTATGTCCAAATTTCCACTTTTGGCGAAACTACCACCGCTGAACTAAAATCAGCACTTTCGACACTAATGGAACAAAACCCCAAAGGCTTGATAATTGATCTACGATACAACAGTGGAGGTTATCTCACCACTGCCATTGAAGTGATCTCTCAATTCATTCCGAGCGGTGTGGTTATGTATGAACAGGAACAAAACGGTGAACTGACCAGCTATTCTGCTGAACCAGGTGGCCTGGCCACCGAAATTCCGTTGGTGGTGCTGGTGAACGAAGGATCCGCCTCCGCGTCAGAAATTACTGCTGGTGCCATCCAGGATCTAGGACGAGGAACGATCGTCGGTGTCACAACCTATGGAAAGGGTTCTGTCCAAAATTGGATTCCCCTAGATAACAACCAGGGCGCAGTCCGCATCACGGTGGCCCGGTGGTTAACACCAAATCATCGCCAAATCAATGAGGAAGGATTGACACCTGATGTGATTGTTGAACTCACACAGGCGGATGTAGATGCACAAATTGATGCCCAATTAAACAAAGCTCTTGAAATCCTTCGTCAAGCAGAGTAAAGTGTGATATGATTGGCAGGATTAATTAATAAGTAGCAATAACTAATTTGACAGTACTTCCGGCAGAGTGTATAATCACCCTTCGCTGATAAACGAAATTGGAGAAACCCTTATGGATATGAGTGTTGTGGCGGATACAAACCGCACAATCGAACCAAAAATGCAATTTTCAGGAAAGGTAATAAAAACCCGCCTGGCTGGTGCCGTAATTGATATCGGCGTCGGAAAACCAGCGGTTCTTCACATCTCACAGGTCGTTGCACCCGAGGGCGTTCAGATCAAACGCATTGAAGATGTCCTCAAAGAAGGTGAAATGATTGATGTGTGGGTGAAAAAAGTCGCCCGCAAAGACGATGAAGAACGCATCGAATTAACCATGATGCGCCCTCTCGATCTTGAATGGCGTGAAATAAAGGTTGGAACGGCAGTCAAGGGCAAAGTTGTTCGCCTTGAAAAATTTGGCGCATTTGTTGAAATAGGCGCTGAACGTCCCGGCTTGGTACACATCAGTGAAATGGCACATGGATACGTTAAAGTTCCCGGTGATGTGGTCAAAGAAGGCGATGAAATTGAAGCCCAGGTGATCGAAGTCAACCGCCGCAAGAAACAGATCAAGTTGAGCATGAAAGCTCTTCAACCTGTTCCTGAGATTGTGGAAGAGAAACCAAAACCGACCGCCAAACAGAATCCTGCCCGTTTTGCTGCGGACCCCAATCGCGAAAAGAAACCGGCGCGCAAACCTCGCCGTCGCACTGAAGAAGATAACACCGCTTTGTTGAATTCATTCAACGAAACCAATGAGCCTGAACCCACAGTGATGGAAATGGCCATGAAAGCGGCCATGGAAAAAGCCAAGGATCGAAAGAAAAAGCAGGAATCCCACAAGGATAAAGCGGGCACCAAGGAACAAGAAGACATCCTTTCCCGCACTCTCGAAAACAAACTCGAAACCAAATAGAACCCTTAAAAAACCATCCCCCAACCCCGGATGGTTTTTCATGTTTTTTGATGAAAGATATGATAAACTGACCGAGAGGTCTAAAAATGATGTGTGAAATTGATGACTGAATATTGTAATTTGAAATTTATTAGTCAATAATCATCTCGCCTGGAGGTGCTGTTCAACAGCCCTCCTCGCTTTTTAATTCTTTTTGTATTTTTTAAAGGAGTGATAATGCCAACCAAATATATCTTCTTTACTGGCGGAGTTGTGAGTTCGGTCGGCAAGGGTGTCACTGCAGCCGCAGTCGGCAGATTATTAAAACAACGCGGTTTTTCAGTGGCTGTTCAAAAACTGGATCCTTATATCAATGTTGATCCTGGCACCATGAGTCCTTATCAACATGGTGAGGTTTTTGTTTTGGATGATGGTGCTGAAACTGACCTTGATCTTGGTCATTATGAGAGATTAATTGACGTCAGACTTAATAAAACCTGCAACATTACCTCCGGCCAGGTTTACGCGGATGTGATCGCAAAAGAACGCCGCGGCGATTACCTAGGTGGTACCATCCAGGTCATTCCACATATTACCAATGAGATCAAACGCCGCATCGGGTTGGTCTCAAAAATGACCGGGGCTGAACTTGTACTGGTTGAAGTAGGCGGCACTGTTGGTGACATTGAAAGCCTTCCATTTTTAGAAGCTCTTCGTCAACTGCGTACCGATATGGGACGCGAGAACACGCTTTACATTCATGTGACCTGGCTGCCTTACATTGGCGCCACTGAAGAATTAAAAACCAAACCCACCCAGCATTCGGTGCGTGAACTGCGTTCAATTGGTATTACACCCGACATGATCGTGGCCCGCAGTGATACCCCCATTGAAGATGTGCTGTGCGAGAAAATTGCCCAGTTCTGTGATGTCGAAAAACGCGCAGTTGTTCCCATGGTAACCGCGCCCATTCTTTATGAGATTCCAATGCTGCTCGAACAGGCTCATGTCGGCGATTTCATCATGGAACGACTAAACCTCACATCGAAAAAAACGCCAAACTGGAATGCCTGGCAGCGACTCATCGTCGAGACCAAACGCGAAAAGCCCTCCATATCTATTGGACTGGTCGGCAAATACGTTGAGCTGCACGATGCCTATATCAGCGTTCGAGAATCACTGAAACATGCAGCGCTCGCTCTGGGTGTTGAACTGGATCTCAAATGGATCCACTCCGTGGATGTCGAAAAAGGCACTAATCTCGATAAGTTTGAAGACGTTTTTGGCATTGTAGTTCCCGGTGGTTTTGGCAGCCGCGGCATCGAAGGCAAGATCATGGCCGCCAAATATGCCCGAGTTAATAAGGTGCCTTATCTTGGTTTATGTTTGGGGATGCAATTAATGGTGGTCGAATTTGGGCGTGAGGTCTTGGGCACGGACAATGTCAACTCATCCGAGTTTGACCGCACCACACAGCACCCAGTCATTGACTTGATGTTGGAACAGCAAGATGTCACTGATATGGGCGGCACCATGCGCCTGGGCTTGTACCCCTGCAATCTGCAGCCAGGAACCATTGCCCGCAAAGCTTACGGTGTGGATAAAATCGATGAACGGCATCGTCATCGTTTTGAATTCAACAACACTTACCGCGAACAATTTGCCAGGAATGGTATGAAGTTTTCAGGTCTTTCTCCCAATGGCAACCTTGTCGAGATTGCTGAACTGGAAAACCATCCCTTCATGCTGGGGACTCAATTTCATCCGGAGTTCCTATCCCGCCCCACCCGACCGCATCCATTATTTGTGCAGTTCGTACGCGCCGCCTGTGAGAAAGCCGGCATCCCGACCGAAGAACCGCCTCTCTCGTTTGACGAATAAATCTAGGAAAATTTGTATTATACTTAAATCAATATGTCTTCAATATGGCAGCGTTGCTGCCTTAAACTGATAAAAAAGGAAAAATATTATGGAAATCGTATCTGTAGAAGGTCTTGAAGTTCTGGATTCACGCGGCAATCCCACTGTAGATGTGAGAGTCATCCTCGAAGACGGCTCTTACGGAACCGCCATTGTGCCCTCAGGCGCCTCCACGGGCATTCACGAAGCTCTCGAAATGCGCGACGGAGATAAGGCCCGTTACAACGGCAAAGGTGTTCTCAAAGCTGTTGAAAACGTCAATGGCGAACTTGCTGAAAACCTGCTCGGTATGGAAGCTTTTGAACAAAAAGAAATTGATGAGTTCATGATCGAACTCGATGGCACCAAAAATAAAAGCCGCCTCGGCGCCAATGCGCTTTTGGGTGTTTCTTTGGCCGTTGCCAAAGCCTCTGCCAACTCACTTGGTATGCCCCTTTATCGCTATCTGGGCGGCGTTTACGCTCACGTACTGCCTACTCCTATGATGAACATCCTCAACGGCGGCGCACACACCAACTGGCAATCTACTGATGCCCAGGAATTCATGGTTATGCCCCTCGGTGCCCCGACCTTCGCGGAAGGTTTGCGCTGGGGTGCTGAAATCTACCACAAGCTCAAAGAAGTCCTTAAGGGCCGCGGATACGCAACCCTGGTTGGCGATGAAGGCGGCTATGCGCCTGCCCTGAAGGCCAATAATGAAGCTGTGGAAGTAATCCTCGAAGCCATCGAGAAAGCCGGTTACAAGGCCGGTGAGCAGGTCTGCATCGCATTGGATCCTGCTGCCTCCGAACTTTACGATGAAGAGACCAAAACCTACAATCTTCGCAAAGAAGGCAAGAAATTATCCAGCGATCAGATGGTGGAATTCTGGATCAATTGGATCAACCAATACCCGATCGTTTCCATCGAAGACGGCCTCGCCCAGGATGACTGGGAAGGTTGGAAGAATCTGACTGCCAAAGTCGGCAAGAAGATCCAAATCGTCGGCGACGACCTGCTTGTTACAAACCCAGAACGTGTTCGCCGTGCCATCAAGGAAGATGCCTGCAACGCCCTGCTGGTCAAATTGAACCAGATCGGAACCCTCACTGAGACCATCGAAGCAGTGGAAGCTGTTCACCGCAACGGATGGCGCGCTGTCACCTCTCACCGCTCCGGTGAGTCTGAAGACGCCACAATCGCTGATTTAGCTGTTGCCCTCAATATGGGCCAGATCAAGACCGGCGCCCCTGCCCGTTCTGATCGTGTGGCAAAATACAATCAACTTCTGCGCATCGAAGCTGAACTCGGCGACACCGCCAAATACGCTGGCTGGTCTGCCATCCGCGGACATTAATCTCTGAAATACACTAAAAAAGAGGCACAGTTCATCCTGTGTCTCTTTTTTATATGTAACTCGTGTTAACTTTTTATTGATTTACATTAGTCAGTAGGTCAAGGGTATTTTTGATCACTTCTTTTTGCTGTTCTTCACGTGAAATAGTCGCAGCATTATCCCCTTTTTGCGAACCATACCAGCCAAATTGGGCATGGTTGCCACCTTCAACTATGGACCATACGGTGCTATCTGGCAGCAACCCAATGGAATGGGCTATTTTTTCTGGTGTCGCCAACCCATCCAATGAAGCAGAAATTGATAGTACTTTGCCGGTGTAATTTGACAGGTTGTTGCTGTCCGCCGGGTAGGACGCCAGAAAAACCAGTCCGTCTATTTGTTTAGGATGTTCGTAAACGTAACTGGCAGCCATGGATCCGCCGAGGGAGTGTCCGCCTATCACCCAACTGTTAATCTCGGGATAAGCAGCAATTACATCTGCTGCCTCGTTAATCCCAAAAACTGCCAGATTCAAAGGCATGCGCGGAATGACCACAAGAAAACCTTCTTCGGCCAGAGCATTGGCCATGGGAGCGTACGCTCGATAATCCACTCTGCCGCCAGGATAGAAGATATACCCGGTGGTCGTGGGTGTGCTGCTAACAGGAGTGAACACTAACGACTTACCAGTTTCCACTATAACGGTATCGGATGTTTCCAAAGCAGAAATCGCTTCAGGCATAGGCCGAGCTGGTGTGGAACCCCAGATAATAAATCCAACACTCACTACTCCAATAACAACCAGTAAGCCAACAATAATCTTCTTTAATATTTTCATTTTTCTCCAATAATAGTCACATTCTAATAAATAAGAATCCAAATCTCAAGAGTACTATCCAAAACCTTGGACATGTGGTTATAATTTGCCATTGCATTGCATCAAGTCAGGAGAACGCAAGATGTCCCTTTATAATGAATTCGCCCAAGTCTACGCCAAGGGGGATTACCCCACCCTTTCTCAAGCGGTCGCAGAAATTCTTCCTTCCATCTTAAAACAATACGGCATTCCCAATTCGGGCAAATTGCTTGATGTGGCTTGTGGAGAAGGTAGTTTTGCGCTTTCCATGTCTAAAGAGGGTTGGCAAGTTACCGGCATTGATCAATCCGAAGAAATGCTGCGCCTGGCCAGGCACCGTGCTCAACAAGCCAAACTGGACATCAATTTCTTAAAACATGATATGCGCTTTTTGGATTTCTCGGATGAATTTGATATCGTCACCTGCTGGTTTGACAGCCTTAATTACATGCTCACCACTGATGATCTTCAATCCACCTTCAACAATATTGCCAGGGCTTTAAAGCCAGGAGGCTGGTTCCTTTTTGATATGAACACCACTTATGGGCTTGCTGTTCAATGGCAAAAACAAAACTGCTACGTTCAACAAGAAACCCCTGATCTGCTTGAACTTCACCGCACCAGCTATGACTTTGAAAATCAAAAAGCTTGTGTCAAAATCACATGGTTTGTACGTGAAGGTGAAATTTGGCAAAAATTCGAAGAGAAACACACCGAGCGTGCTTTTTCAATAAAAAAGATAGAAGCCTGTTTGGATTATGCTGGATTTAAAGTTGTTGACCGTTTTGGCAGCCTGAAAAACATGACTCCCTTGCAACCCGATTCCAACCGTGTTTGGTATCTGGTCTGCAATGAAGGTTCAACCCACTAAAAGCTGATTCACCTGGTTCCAAATGAGATCAAACATGGCCGCCGTCAGGCGGCCGGTTTGTGTATTTTGCCGGCTGGGATGGTAAGAAGCCACCACCCATACCCCCTTTAGATCAGAATAATACATTCCACCATGTGAAAAGGCTGGGATGGATTTACCGCCAGATACGCCATATTTGATGATCATTTGATCCCAGGCGAGTTTGCCGAGTGCAACGATCACCTTCAAGTTTTGAAGAAAACCAATTTCCCCATCCAACCATGATTGGCAATTAAGAATTTCGTCCCTGGCCGGCTTGTTATCAGGCGGAACGCAGCGGCATATCGCGGTGATCCAAAGGTCTTTTAACAGCAAACCGTCACCGACTGCCATTCCGTCAGGTTGGTTGGCAAACCCGGCCCGGTATAGTGCTGGATACAGGAACCTGCCTGAATCGTCACCGGTAAACATCCGCCCCGTGCGGTTGGATCCATGCGCGCCTGGCGCCAGCCCCACCACCAGAACACGTGCGCCTGCATCTCCAAAACCAGGGACAGGTTTTGCCCAATAATCCTGATCGCGATAAGCCTTGCGTTTAACATTGCCTACCTCTTCGCGCCAGGCCACCAGCCGCGGACATTTACGGCAGGTGATCAATTCTTTTTCAAGCTGGTTTAGATTGGCAAATTTCATCGGAATTGGTTTTTACAAAATGAGCATGGCATCGCCAAAAGAATAGAAGCGGTAACCGCGTTGGATGGCGGTCTCGTAGGCATTCAATACCTTTTCACGGCCTACAAAAGCACTTACAAGCATAATCAGAGAAGACTGTGGCAAATGAAAATTGGTGATCATGGCATCCACAACCTTGAACTCAAAACCCGGTAAGATGAATAGCTGTGTCGGACCGGAGATGGCCGTCACCCGATTGGGAATGCTGCAAGCTGCGGCCGCGGATTCAAGTGTGCGTACACTGGTGGTCCCCACCGCAATAATGCGTCCGCCATTCTCTTTGGTCTGGTTGATCAGTGCTGCCGTCTCAGGAGTGACTTCGCACCATTCGCTGTGAATCACGTGCTCAAGCGGATTCTCTTCAGAAACCGGCATGAACGTATCCAAACCCACGTGCAGGGTAACCTTCGCAATTTGAATACCCGCCTCGTCTAGTTCGTTCATCAATCGAGGGGTAAAATGCAGCCCGGCCGTGGGTGCAGCCGCCGACCCGCTTTCTTTTGAATACACGGTCTGGTAACGGTCGGGGTTGCTAAGCGGTGTATGAATATATGGCGGCAGAGGCATTTCGCCTACATTGGGCAGCAGTTTTTCAATCGGCGACAGAAACCGGATCAGCCTGCGGCTTGCGCCCAGGTCTTCGAGAATTTCAGTTTCAGGTCCATCTTCCACTGTTACTTTTACGCCGGGTTTCAAACCTTTTCCGCCTACAAGCGCCTCCCAGACATCTGGTTCAATCCGTTTGAGAAGCAGCAGTTCAACTTTTCCACCGGTCACTTTGTGGGCGAAGAGTCGTGCCGGAATAACCCGGGTCTGGTTGACTACCAGCAGATCACCCGCTTTAAGATAGCTACCAACGTCCTTAAACACCGCGTCATCAACAGTATCCTGGTCGCGGCGTAAAATCATCAACCGCGAATGATCGCGCGGCTCTACGGGCGTCTGGGCGATACACTCAGGCGGAAGGTGGTAGTTGAAGTCGGAGGTTTTCATACGTTTATGGAATAAGCCTGGGTTGGTTTTCTTTGACAGAATAAGGGTATTTTAAATGGTCATACGCGGACTTGGTAATCACGCGTCCCTGGGGAGTCCGTTCCAGAAACCCGAGCTGCAGCAAATAAGGCTCGACCACATCCATGATGGTATCGGGTTCCTCGCTGATGGAGGCGCCAATCGTGGCCAGCCCGACCGGTCCGCCGTTGTATTTTTCGATCACGGTGATCAACACCCTGCGATCCACATCATCCAGACCGAGTTCATCCACAGCCATCAGATCAAGAGCATCGCGCGCGACCTGGCGGTTGATCATGCCATCCGAGCGCACCTGGGTGAAATCCCGCACCCGTCGCAGCAAACGCAGCGCCACACGCGGCGTACCGCGCGCGCGGCGGGCAATTTCAGCCACACCATCAGGATCAGCCTCAACTTTGAGCATATCTGCTGCTCGTTTGACGATCTTCTGCATGGCTGGCTGATCGTAATAATCCAGTCGATAGACTGCCCCAAAACGCGCCCGCAGCGGAGAAGTCACCAAAGCCAACCGTGTGGTGGCGCCAATGACGGTAAATCTGGGCAGTTTCAAACGTAAAGATCGGGCTGCCGGTCCTTTACCAATGATAATATCCAGGGCGTAGTCTTCCATGGCCGGGTAGAGAATTTCTTCGACTGCCCTGCCCAGGCGGTGAATTTCATCAATAAACAGAACATCCCCTGCGCGCAAATTGGTGAGGATGGCTGCCAGATCGCCCGTCCGTTCGATGGCAGGACCTGAGGTAATTTTAATATTGACACCCATTTCATTTGCCAGCACATGTGCCAGGGTGGTCTTGCCCAATCCGGGTGGACCATAAAAAAGCACATGATCAAGCGCTTCTTTGCGCTGCCGTGCTGCCGAGATCAGGATATCGAGATTTTGCTTCACCGAATCCTGACCGATCAATTCCTGCAATCGGGTCGGTCTGAGTGCCTGGTCAATGCGGTCTTCTGGTTGTGAATCAGGGTCGGTTAGGCGTTCTTTTTCTTCACTCATGTGCTTGATTATACCCTTACCTGAAAACTGGATTTGAAAAATGCAAATATTTTAAACTTTCATTTTTGAGTTTCCGGTATAATGAAAAAAACCCCCGGGAGGACTTATGGACAATTTGTTCGTTTCACAACACCCCATGATTGCACACAAACTGGGACTTTTACGCAGCAAGGATACAGATCACCGCCAGTTTCGTGAATTGGTGAGAGAGATCGCCGGTTTGCTGGCTTACGAAGTCACTGCTGATCTACCCACCCAACCCATTGATGTGCAAACTCCTCTCGCCATCGCCAAATGCCGCCAACTAAAAGACAAAGTCGGACTGGTACCCATCTTGCGTGCCGGTCTAGGCATGGTCGAAGGTTTCTGGTCCTTCATCCCCAGTGCAGAAGTGTGGCATATTGGCCTTTATCGTGACGAGCACACCCTCAAGCCAGTGGAGTATTACAACAAGCTGCCAACCGCCCCCACCGTGGATATGTGTCTGATCCTGGACCCCATGCTGGCCACCGGCGGATCTGCCACCGCTACCATTGACGTGCTCAAACGTTGGGGTGTTACAAACATCAAATTCGTTGGTCTGATCGGCGCCCCGGAAGGAATTGCCCAGGTTCATAAATTCCATCCAGAAGTACCCATTCATCTGGCTTGCATTGACGAAAAACTTAATGAGATCGGCTACATTGTCCCCGGCCTGGGTGACGCCGGCGACCGCCAATTTGGCACGGCATAATGGTTAACATGCAGACCCCCGCGGATTTAAAATCCGCGGGGGTCTCTTTTTAAACAAAACCCGGTTTCTTCTAAGAAACCGGGTTTATAAGTTTTCTATTATTTACTTATGGTCTAGCTGCTTCAACGATCTTCAAAAAGTCTGGTTTGAGGCTGGCGCCGCCGACCAAGGCGCCGTCAATATCGGAGGTCTTGAAATATTCAGCTGCGTTGGCTGCAGTCACGGAACCACCATACAAAATGCGCATGCTCTGGGCAATCGCAGAACCAAACAAGCCAGCCAGCACAGGTCTGATCTGGTCTCTGTGAACTGCATTCGCTCCTTCACTTGTGGCTGCCTTGCCGGTGCCAATAGCCCAGATGGGTTCGTAAGCCACCACGATCTGTGAGGCGATAGTGGAATCTATTTCTTTAAACCCTTGCAGTACCTGGCGTTTTACCACTTCGCCAGTCTGTTCGGCTTCGTATTCTTCCAAAGATTCACCGATGCACACGATGGGGGTTAATCCAGCTGCCAGGGCGGCTTTAAGTTTCTTGTTGACGGTTTCATCAGTCTCAGCAAAATAGGCACGTCTTTCAGAATGACCGATGATCACATAATTACAAAATTCTTTTACCATCGATGGGGATACTTCGCCGGTATAAGCCCCGGAAGCTTCCCAGTGAAGGTTCTGAGCGCCAAGGCCAACGCCTGTTTCAGCCAATTGGGCCGAGAGCACCATCAATGAAGTAAACGGAGGGCATAACACCGTTTCCACCTCGGGAACAGCCTGCAAGCCTGGCAGTAATTCCTGCACTAAAACACTAGCTTGATCCACAGTTTTGTTCATTTTCCAGTTACCAGCTACGAAAGGTTTACGCATGATTTCCTCTTTCTAGAAAATATAGGGTGAACCACCCTTTGTTTTTTGAGGTTGATAAAAAACATTAGTCGCAATTATAGTACAAAACTTGTGCAGACAATCTTCTAATGAAACTTTTATATGTTTTCAATTCCCTTTGGCCGGTTTTTTGTATACAATTGATTTGTAGTCATCGCACCTATTTGACTCAAAAATTGAAAGGAGTCTCTGCCATGTTAGTGAAAGAACGTATGACCAGCCCGGTGTTGACAATCACTCCGGATGTATCCATTCAGGATGCGCTCGCGCGCATGCATCAAGATAAAGTTCGGCGCTACCCGGTGGTTGACAAACACGGGAAATTAGTCGGTATTGTCACCGAAGGCGATTTGCTCAACGCCAAACCTTCAGAAGCCACCACGCTCAGTGTGTGGGAGATCACCGCACTTCTGAACAAGATCACCGTGGAACGCGTCATGTGCACCAAAGTCATCACCACCACTGAAGACTGCCCCATCGAAGAAGCCGCACGCATCATGGCCGACAACGAGATCAGCAGTCTGCCTGTAATGCGCGACAAGAGCCTGGTCGGTATGATCACCGAAACGGATATCTTCCATATCATGCTCGAATTGATGGGCGGACGCACCCCCGGTGTGCGTTTAAGTGTGGAAGTGCTTAACAAGCCTGGCAAACTCTATGAGATCGCCGGCATCATCCAAAAACTGGGCGGGGATATCCTCGGACTGGCTGCCATTTTAGGTTCACGCGCTGAGACCCGCATCTTCACCATCAAAGTCGTCGGAATTGGCCTGGATGCTTTGAAAAAGGCTGTTGAGCCTGCCGTCGAGCAGATTGTTGATATACGCGAGACCAAGATCGGCTAACTCGCAATTTTTATATCATTTGGAGCGGCGATGAGCATCGCCGCTCTTTTTATTGTGCTTATTGACGCCCATCAGGCTTGAAGGTAAACTCAAAGTCCAGGCTGGTCAGATGGTCGCGGAGCCTTCGGGCTTCGAGGAAAGTCCGCTCTCCACAGAGCAAACCGCCGGGTAACACCCGGGGCGGGGCAACCTGCCGGATCGGGCCACAGAGACATACCGCCAGAAATGGTAAGGGTGAAAAGGTGGTGTAAGAGACCACCGGCGTCTGCAGTAATGCAGCGGCCAGGCAACCCCCGGTTGGAGCAAGGCCAAGCAGAGACCAATTTCACCTTCGGGTGAAGGGAAGCGGCTCGTTTTCTTATGAGTCTCGGGTAGGCTGCACGAGCTGGATGGTAACATCCAGCCTAGAGAGATGACCGTCATATTTGGAGTCGTGCTTCGGCATACCCTCCGAATTACAGAAAGCGGCTTACCGATCAGCCTGGATCAATCAACTCAATTTAAAGTTTCAACAAACAATTTTACCGAGAAACTTTTCAATGGAGGGTACCCCCTTGGGGGTATAGACCGGCCTGGAACAAATAAAGATATTTAGAAAGTGTCTCACCCTCAGGGGTGTAATATATCGATCAGCCTGGATCAATCGACACTATTTAAAGTTTCAACAAAACAATTTTTATCAATAAACTTGGCAATGGTGGGTACCCCCTTGAGGGTTTAGGACTGCCTCGAAAAAATCTTTAATAAGTTAGGTTGTTCTTCTCTTACTTTATGAGCAAATTACACGCCTTTTTCACCGCCAGCATGACCACCCGCTACACCGTTGACCTCCCTGGAGAGCATTCTTTAACCCTTTCCATTGGAGTGCCGAGTGGCGATGTGGACCACCTGCTCACCGAACACCAAGCCAGCCACTTTGCCTACCTGACCGCCTACAATCCTCAATCCACCACCCTCAGCGCGGAAGAGAACCTGCAACGCCACCAAGAATTGTGCGGAGAGATCGAAGCCCGCGGATTCCGCTACCTGACCGGCAAAGCCATCCCCGACACGGGTGAATGGGAACCTGAAACCTGCGTTTTTGGCTTCGATATGCCGCGCGCCGTGGTGCTTGAACTCTGCCAGAAGTATGCCCAGGACGGCGCCGTGGTTGGCGAACTCGGATCCGCGCCAAAACTGATGTTCACCCACCCCAAACTGCGAGAAGACCTCAAGCATCTGCTGCAAAGCTGCGTGCTGGAATAATAATTAAAACCTGGAATTCATATCTTCCAGGTTTTATCTTTATGTATATTTTGATTCAAAATCTGTGTTTAATAAAAATGTATTTAATGACACTTCAACCTCACCAAAACATCCTCAGCCGATTGCGGTGGCGGTGAAATTTGTGCGGCTTTGTTCAATTTCTGGCAAGCATAATCGCGGAAGGAGTCGTTTTCCGGATTTCGCTGGACTATTTTGTCAGCCAAGGTTAATGCAGACTCCCAGTCGCCGGCAGAAGCGAGACCTTCGATAAAGGGATACCACTCGTAATCCAGTTTGGGATGGTACAAATTCTCGACCACTTCTTTATAATTCTGTTGAATGGCAGTGTAATCCTTAAGCTGCAGGGCGAGATCGGTTTTTTCAAAATAGTAACACCAGCCGTGAGCCGGTTCAGGGAGTGCAAATTTTGGATTGAGCTGTATGTCATCCGTACCAGTGGCAATAAGTACCTCGGGGTTGGAGACTGTTTCGAAGCCATAATTATGGATCTGATTATTGACAAAAGGCGTATCCGTTTCAAGAAAACGGACGCAACCTGGCGAGGTCATTTGAAAAGCAACAACATCCGCGCTTCTGCCCGAATCAATAATATCTGATAGCAGTGTTTTCGTTTCGGATTGTTCATTACGAGCCATGCGTAAGGCAAGGTCTTTGCTGAAGATCAGATCATATTCGATGCTCGGGTCATGCGGATAAAGAAGGTTAAACATGGCCTTCACCGCGGAATGTGTGTAGTAATTGCTGTCATCCTGTTCATTAGTGATGATAAGCGCGCCGGGTTTTATCCCTGGAGCGCGCCAGGCAATTTGATACAGGGTCTCATTATATTTTTGTGACATCAACCTGAATTCATTGGCATTAAACAAATTAAAGGCAACCGCCGAACCAACAAACAAACTGATCGAGACTGCCTTCACCCATTTATGCGGGATCAGATCCAAAATGACCGCCAGGATCAGAACTGCCCCGATCATGAAAGGCATGGTGAACCTGCTATTCACACCTGCGGGTTTGACTTGTAAAGAAGTGATATAAAACGGAACTCCGGCAGGCAGGAGCGCCAGTATACCAATGATCAGGGGCGACCATTGATATTTTGAGGGTTGAGACTGCTGGCTGCGCTTCAGGATGATCGTTAAGCCAACTACCACAACGATGGTAATTGCAAAGACAGCCAAGAAGGTCATGCTGGTTCCAAAATGTGCCGACATTGACGTAAAAGGTTGAACCCAGGCGACCACCACGCTTTCATAAAGTGCAGAACCCATTGATTGAATGAGCTGATTGAGTCCGCTGATGAAATTGGTTTTGAACACATCCACCAAACCCAGCGAATAGATGTGCGTTTGATCCTGATAGAAGAATGCGCGGTAGATCGTCACCGCCATCAGGCAGGCGAAATAGGGGATCCAATACCGAAGTGCCTTCAATAGACGCGCCCAAAAGCCTGAATTGCCAGAAACAGCCAGGAACAAAAATGCGAGTCGGATGATCTCAAGCGGGAGAAAGTACTCCATGATGGATATGTTTAGGAGTGAAAACACGACTGCAACTATGGTGTATGCAGTCCGCCTTTCCGTTTTTTGAATTGCCAGCAAGGTAAAACAATTGGAGACCAGGAAAAAAGTATAGATCACCCAGATGTTGCCAAAAGTGAGAGCCATGGGTTGAACCAAAAAACCGGGATAGACCGCAAATAACAGTGCAGCCGTCAGGGTGAAATTCTTTTTTTGCGGCCATAATAGCGAGATCAACCAGAAAAATGAAAGGGTGGCAATAATGCGCCAAAAAAGACCGAATAGATGAAAGAGAATGAGATTATTTTGCAGGAAGACTTCTTCAAGTTTGAACAGCATTCCCCAAAGCGGACGGTTGAAGGCAAAATAATCGGTTAACCCGGCAAAACCCTGAGTCTCATATAAATAAGCAAAGCCCCAATCATCCATGTAATAGTGCAGCCAGGGGATAAGCAGGCCGTACGCCGTAATTGAGACAAGCGTAATGAGAATCACATTTTGCCATTTAGAAATAACAGATTTAATTCTTTTCAAAATAATCCCTTACCTGAAAGCCTATGAGAATTTTTTAGATACCATTTTACAGTTAAAACCAATTTTTTCTTATTTTAATAATACTTTATCTTCCCTGTAAGTATCAATTAGCATTCATAAGATGGTATTCTTTTTCTAATTTTAGACCATCCATTAGTGATCGATTAAATGATTGATTTTTTGTAAATAAAGAGTATTATCTTAATAGATTACCGGTGTTTCAAATTATTGGGGAATCCTCTGAAGGCCGGAAGACTTCAAAGAAAAGTACTTGCTCATAGATAAAACCACAGCCAAAAACCCACCTCCGAGGAATCTGATTATTGATTGCTTTTGTTAAGCATATCCATATTGATTAATTGGAGGGAATATGCAACGGTTGAAATCAAAATATATCAAATCTCTACCGGTTCGCCGTCCGCTGCAAATTTTTGCGACAGACCCCATGCAGGCTCGCACGCCTGGCAATCGGATCACGATAGAAATACCAAACGAATCTGTAAAACCAGGACCGGTTGGTTCAAGGCTTGAAGTAATTGACTATGATGGCGCGAACGAATGCTTTTACCCTCCGGTGAATCTGAACGATCAAGATATCCTCATGCTGAATGGTCTGGAACCCACCGAATCGGACCCGCGTTTTCATCAACAAATGGTCTATGCCATAGCCATGCGTACTCTGGAAAATTTTGATAGAGCTTTAGGAAGAAGGATCAGGTTCAGAAAAAGACGCAATGGAAATCGCTTGCGTTTGTTTCCGCATGCTTTTCACGGTGCGAATGCCTTTTTTGATCCCAAGTTAAACGCGATTTTGTTTGGCTACTTTTGTGCAGATCAAAAGAACCCTGGTCCAAATCTTCCCGGTCAGATTGTTTTTACCTGTCTTTCTCACGATATTATCGTTCATGAATTCACACACGCCGTAGTCTATAGATTACGCAAGTATTTTATTGAACCCACCAACCCGGATGTTTTAGCTTTTCATGAAGGATTTGCAGATATTGTTGCATTGTTTCAACATTTTACTTTTCAAGATTACTTGACTCAAGAAATTCAAAAAACCCGCACAGACATTCGCACCGGGCGAAAACTGGTTGAAATAGCACAACAATTTGGCTATGCGACCGGAACAAATCAGGCTTTACGATCAGCAATAACAATAAATAATGATAATTCCCCCAAAAGACTCAGTCCAGATATTTTGGAGGTCCATGAAAGAGGTTCAATTTTAGTGGCAGCGGTTTTTGATGCCTTTTTTAACACCTACAAAAATCGTATCCAAGATCTCCTCCGAATAGCATCTAGCGGAACAGGTATCCTGCCTGCAGGAGACATGCATCCTGATTTGGTTAATCGGGTCTCAAAAGAAGCTTCACGGACTGCCCAGGCAGTGCTAAATATGTGTATCAGAGCTTTTGATTATTTGCCCCCGGTCGATATCACTTTTGGTGATTACCTGCGGGCACTGGTGACTGCTGATTACGAACTGAACCCTTCTGATGAAAACGGACTGCGTGCAGCCATGATCGAAGCTTTCCGCATCCGTGGAATCTATCCACAAAATGTGATCTCACTGGCAGAAGAATCTCTCATTTGGGAGGAACCTGAAAGCGAACTTCATTTGGATTCTGAAAAAATGGATTTGGCAAGAGAAATTTTAAGAGCTTCAACTGAATTTAATTTCAACCCCAATTTTGAGGATACTGATGATACCGAATCCAATCCAGATGAAATTGAAAATAATAAGGAAGAGGCCAACGATTATTCAGATAAAGTGGCGATGGGATTGCTAGAATTTGCGAAAAACAATGCAATTGCATTAAACCTTGACCCCGATAAAAAAATAGCCTTATCCGGATTTCATACGGTTTTTCGAGTTTCTCAAAGCGGACAATTACTCACAGAATTGGTCGTTCAATTCACCCAAACGGATAGTACCAATATCGATGAACTTGGAGGAATCCCGTTTCGGGGAGGAACAACCATTTTAGCAGGAACCGATGGGCAAATTCGCTACATCATTTCCAAACCTCTTCCCTCCCCGAAATTAGATGCTGAAATCCAAAAAATTGGCCATTTTCGATTACAACAACAGATTCAATACCTTACCAACATTGATAAGTCTGATCCAAAAATGGCATATGGCGATGAAAACTATAAGAAACATCGGTCACAATTGAGAATGCAGTTTTCTTCCCTTCATCAAGGAGTCATCTCATGACAAACCAACCGGTCACTCCAACAAAACCTGCAACAAAAAGAAAAGCAAAAAAAGTGGGTAAGGAATTAACCATTCGCATGTATGATGTTGGTTTCGGAGATTGTTTCCTGTTATCCATCCCGCAACAAGACGAAAAAAAGATCAATATCTTGTTTGACTGTGGAACAATCAAATACGGTCGGACAACCATAAGCCTGCATGATGTGGTGAGCCAAGTTATAAATGATGTTAAAGTAAATTCCACAGACACGCCCAGAATTGATGTTATTGTAGCCACCCATCGACACAAAGATCATATCAGTGGATTCGATGACCCTTTATGGGCTTCTGTTGAAGTAGGTGAAGTTTGGATGCCTTGGACTGAAAAACAGGAAGATCCGCAAGCTCAACGGATTCGTGCATTGCATACCCAGATGGCTGAAACTTTGGTTAATCGCCTGTTTACAGCTAATATGTCGACTTCAGTAGATGAAGAGGACCCACCCAGTCTTGAGATGGCTAGAAATGCACTTTCGAATGAAGGGGCGATGCAGACTCTTTACGATGGTTTTTGCAATGAGACTCATAAAAGATACCTGCCAGAAGAGAATGCAGCGACGAATTATTTCACAACTCCAGTTTTACCTGGAGTAACAATTCATGTTCTTGGACCCTCACGCGATGAAAAAGTAATCAACGAGATGGATCCACCAGCAGGTGAAAGTTATTTGAGAATGATAAATTCAGGAAATAATGAATTATGTCTACATCCAAAACCCTTCGGTAAAGATTGGGTCATCGACAAACTTGATTATGGAATGTATTCAGAACAATTATATTCTGATCTTCCAACTGCAGAATTGAAATATATTAATAAATCAAGCAGCGGATTGGATGAAAACATGGCGGCTTTACTGGATACAGCGATCAATGGCACCAGTTTGGTACTGGTTTTTGAAATTGGTAATGCCACACTGTTATTTGCTGGAGATGCACAGTGGGGAACCTGGCGATTAGCGCTTGAAAATCAAAATTTATGTAGATTGCTCGAAAAAGTAAATTTTTACAAAGTGGGTCATCATGGAAGCCATAATGCAACACCCGTAAAATTCGTTGAAAATTTAAAATCGCAAGACATGGCAGCAATGATTTCCGTCACTCAAATCAAGAAATGGCCCATGGTTCCAAAGAGTGAACTCATCCTTGAACTACAAAAAAAAGCAGGATGTAAAATTGCCCGTAGTGATAAACCGAATGAGGCAAAAATTGCGGGTTACAAATTTACTGATGTTAGGGTAATTGAAGCTAAAATACCATTTTAACCATCATGAACCGGGAAAATGTTTTCCCGGTATTTTTTAGAAGTTTTTGGTTGATCTATTCTTTTCTCATGGCCGCTAAGCCAGCCACTTTGCCTACATGACCAGCAATCCATCCCAGACACGCGTAAATCGGAACCCGAAACCTGCGTTTTTACCTTCGATTAGCTGCGTGCTGTGGTGCTGGAATTGTGCCAGAAATTTGCGTAGGATGGCGCCGTGGTTGGCGAACTCGGATCCGCGCCAAAACTGATGTTCACCCACCCCAAACTGCGAGAAGACTTCAAGCACCTGCTGCAAAGTTGCGTACTGGAAAAAGAATCTATCCCAGATAATAAACTTTTGTTTTATTTTTGTTGAAATAACTTACATATCAAGTGATTAATCGGAGTGACTTTGCCCCTGGAAACCGGGGATATTGGAAAATCTCCGGTTTATTAAAATGTACTGGTACGTCCGCGGGGGGAATGCAGAATAAAAAATAAGTGCATCCCAACAAACAGAATTCACTTTTTAAAATTCTTCTTTTAAATTAAAAATATCGTTGAAATTTATTGTCCGTTAATTTAATAATTGGTTTTTCTTGACTTTCTTCTTTTTCTACTTCTTTTCTCACGGCCGTCAGGCGCTGCGCCATTTTGGTGAATGCCTGGCTGGTGGCGGTGCGCGGAGCGAGGGTCATATACGGTGTGCCCTGGTTGATGGCGCGCACCATATTGACACTATCGAGCGGGATTTCAGCAAAGATATCTTTCTTCAACCCTTCGGCGATCTTGGCGGAAGTTAATGAGCTTTTGGGGAAGGTTTCATTGACCACGGGCAGCACCTTACGGCGGTCAATACCCATCTCTTCAAACAAACGCAGCGCCTGGTAAGCCGCATTAACCGAAGCCAGTTCAGGCGCAATCGGAACGATGATGGCGTCGCAGCGTTCAAGGATCGAGATGACGGGATCGGTAAAATGGTTGCCTGCATCCACCACGATGTAGGGGGCCAGCATTTGCAGGGGCGTCCAGACCAGGTCGACCGTAGTTCGGGTTACCAGATCGCCTTCCTCAAAAAACTGGGGGGATGGCAGCAGGCTGATGCCTGAAGCATGATCAAGGATCATGGACCCCAGCAGACCTTCTTCGATGCTGCCTTCAGGCCAATCGGCCAGGGAGGCCAGCGTGTTTTTGGGCTTGAGGTTGAGCATCAAAGCGCACTGTCCGCCTGAAAGCGCCATATCCCACAGGCAGGTCTTGATCTCAAGCAGTTCAGAAATGGCCACGGCCAGGTTGACGGCAATGGAGGTGGTTCCCACCCCGCCGCGCAGACTGAAGACAGAAAAGACTTTGGATGATGACTGAGAGATGGACGATTTTTCCTGGTTTCTGGTTAAGAGCGCTTTTACTCTAAGCTCCAACTCGTCGGGGCTTACGGTCTTGCTAATGAAATCATCCGCGCCAGCTTCAAGCCCGGCGACTTTGTCTTTGAGGTCAGTCTGGCTGGTGAGCATGATCACCGGCACTTTGGCAGTCTGCGGGTTGGAACGGATCATTTTTACAAAGGTGTAGCCATCCATACCAGGCATCATCACATCAGAGATGATCAGGTCGGGCGTTTTATGCGATGTGGTTAACCAATCCAAAGCGTTCTGGGGGCGATCATGCGCCGAGACTTCATAACCCAACCGCAAAAGGATGGCTTTCAATTTATATAACGTAATTTCGCTGTCTTCGACGATCAAGATTTGAAATTTATCTTTCATGACAACCTCCAGAACATTAACAACGATGCTGAATTACTCTTTTTCCAAATAATCATCCAGGGCGAGGCGCAATTCAAAGAATTCCTGTTTGATGCCTGAAATAAAAGTGGCAAAGGGATCAACCCCCGATTGTTTAACCAATACTTCAAGACGGGCACAGAATTGCTCCATGCGCCGTCCCCCCACCTGGCTGCTGCTGCCCTTTAAAGTATGCAATGCCCGAAGCAATTCATCTTTGTTCTTTTTATCGGTCGCAACTTCAATTTGTTCGATCAGACCTGGCGTTCCACTCTTGAACAATTCCACCAGGTGGCGGGCAGAGTCTTTGCCGTCATCGCCCATCAGAGCCATGAAATCATTCATCACGCTCTCGTCGAGGATGGGAAAATCATTCAGCGAGGCGGATTTGTTTTGGTCACGTTGGGCACTTTCTGCATCATCAGTTTGCACTGAGAGATTCGCCAGAATATTCACCAGTGCATCAATTTGAACCGGTTTAGTCAGCACTTCATCCATGCCTGCGGCCAGGTATTTCTCGTGTCCTTCTACGGATGACTCAGCCGTCAATGCGATGATACGCGGCTGTTTCTCGGGGGCATAATGCGCACGGATCAATTTGGTAGCAGTCACACCATCCATATCAGGCATCTGAATATCCATAAGAATGATGTCGAAATCCTGACGGTCCATTTTGTTCAAAACCTGGATGCCAGTTTTTGCGAGCACTGCGTCATATCCAATGCGGCTCAAAATACGCAGCATCAGGTGCTGGTTCACTTCGTTATCTTCAGCCAACAAAATTCTTAGATCTGAATTTGCCATTGCTGCAACCTTATTATTGACTCAGTCCGATGAATTATCATGTACCATTATATCGACTCTACCCCTTTGTGCAACAAAAATACACAAAACTCATTTTCGGTTAAGCCCCAAACAAGTTCAAAATTGATGCGCCGCCAAATGCAAAAAGCAGCATTTTGCCAACTTTACCGATCCAACTCATCAATAAATATCGCCATACCGGCAGACGCAACGCACCAGCCACCATGCCCGCCACATCGAAAACCGGATTAGGGACAAAAGCCAGAACCAATACGGTGATATCGCCGTACTTTTTCATCCAACCGGAAACGCGTTCATACCACTTCTTGTTTTCGATCACGGCCTGTCCGCTGAAACCCGCCAGGTAGCCCGTCAATTCTCCGATGGTCGCGCCGGTGCCGGCGGCCAGGGCCACCCACCAGGGATTGAAAACTGCACCCATGGCAGAGGTAAACAGCACCCCTGGAACAGGCAGGATTAAGGTGGCGTTTGAAAACAAAGAAACAAAGAAAATACCGGGATATCCCAAAGCCCCAAATTTCTGCACTTCGTTGCGATAAATGAATAACACGGCTGTCAGGGCGATGACGGCCAACAAAACCAGCCCTCGCACGACATTAAGCCGCCAACCCGTCAGCTTCATTCTTCTTTATGCTCTTCTTTTAACAGGGATTCGATACGTGCAATGACCATATCCATGGCCACTACGTTCAACCCACCTTCGGGGATGATCACATCCGCGTAACGCTTGGAGGGTTCCACAAATTCAAGATGCATCGGTCTGACAGTGCTCATATACTGCTTGACCACGTTTTCGGTGGTGCGTCCGCGCTCGGTGATGTCACGGTCAAGGCGGCGAATAAAGCGGATATCCGAATCGGTATCCACGAAGATCTTCACATCAAACAATTCGCGCAAACAAGGGTCGGCATAAATGAGAATTCCTTCGACCAAGATCACCCTCTTGGGTTCCACGTGGATGGTTTCGGCCGTACGGCTGTGGGTAGTGAAATCATAAACCGGCACTTCCACAGGCTGCCAATTTTTTAACTGTAAAATGTGTTCGCGCAACATTTCGGATTCGAGAGAGTTCGGATGGTCAAAATTGACCAGGGCACGTTGTGCAGGCTCAAGACCGGTCAGCTCACGATAATACGAATCATGCTGCAGGAAGGCGATGCGCTGCTTGCCTACTCTTTTCAATACCATGTTTGCAACAGTGGTCTTGCCGGATCCCGAACCGCCGGCTACACCAATCACGAGGGGAGTGGATTTATTGGGCATGAGCTAATTATAGTTTATTGTCGCGAAAATAAAAAAAGGGATTGACACCAATCCGAACATGATTATAATTAGTTAGTAAGGCCTAACTAACTATGAAAACCAACCTTGAGCCTCTCGAAAAAGTGATCGAAACTGCCAGCAGTATCATGGCAGAAATGGAAGAACGCGCCTTTCAGGATGAACGTTTTTCGGAACTATCAATGCGCCAGATGCTCTATCTCAACACCATCATCCGCATGGGCCATCCCACCTTCAGCGACCTGGCCAGAGAATTGAACGTCTCAAAGCCATCCGTAACAGCCAGCGTGGGAACCCTGGTAAAAAAGGGTTATGTGGCAAAAGTTCAAGATCATGAAGACCTGAGGTCTTTTCATATTGTGACGACTCAAAAGGCGCTTGATTTTGATGAACTGCATCAAAACGTTCATAAAAACCTGGCTCACCACTTGGCAGCGCAGCTCAACGACAACGAGATCGAGCAGCTTGCCTCGCTGCTGGCAAAAGCATTTGACGGCACAAGATAATTTTTTTAATCATATAGTTAGTTTTGCCTAACTAATAAAGGAGAGACTTAATGTCACAACTCGAATCCAATTTCACCTGCCCCTGGTGGCTGCTGTTTACCTTCGACAACCCGCTGCGGAAGTTGATACACAACCCCAACCAGATTTTGCGCCCATATGTCAGTAAAGGCAATACGGTTCTGGATGTAGGCTGCGGAATGGGTTATTTTTCATTGGAACTCGCCCGGCTGGTCGGCCCGAACGGCAAGGTCATTGCCGCGGACCTGCAGCCGCAGATGCTGGCAGGCCTTAATAAAAGATCCCGCAAAGCGGGGCTGCAGTCGGTGATCCGACCCCACTTGTGCGGCGCTACCACCATCGGCGTCACCGAACCTGTGGATATGATCTCTGCCTTCTGGATGGTGCATGAGGTCAGCAACCGGAAAGCATTTTTACAGGAATTATTCAGCCTGCTCAAGCCGGACGGCGTGTTATTAATTGTGGAACCATTAATCCATGTTTCACGTACATCTTTTGAAAATACAGTTGACATTTGCAATGAACTCGGCTTGTTTGATATTTCCTATCCCCGTATCACATTCAGCAGAGCCGTTGTTTTTAAAAAATAACCATCACTTAATCACTAAAAAGGACTTAACATGAACACCGATAAAACCAAAATTCCATTATCTACAGCATTCTTTCCGGGGCTTTTGCCGATCATCGGACAGGAACAATACGACCAGGTTTTAAGCCGATACTACAACCTTTTTGAAAATCACCCACAACCAGAAAATCCCATCCTTGCTGGACACCTCTTTCAAAGTATTCTGCCCGGGTTGGCAACCTACCAGATCCTGCGCGAATCCGGTTTACCTCAGGAATCGGCCTTGCAAAAAATGGATCAAATATTCTCAGTTCTTTATGATGAACCAAGGAAACAAATTCAAGTTCCGGGGCAGAATCCCCAATTCTTTACGATGTTCCAACCCTACATCAGAAAAGCGATGCTTGGGTATCCTGAAGAGGGTTGGCAAATAGAGTGGCTGCAGGAAGATCAGAATGCCATCAGGTTTTCGATGAGTTCATGTTTTATTTTAAAAACGCTGACGGATTACGGCGCAAAGGAATTAACCGATTGTTTTTGCCGTGTGGATGATTTGATCTATAGTGAAATGTCACCCTTTATTGAATGGAAAAGAACCCAAACCCTGGCAAAAGGGTCATCCAGCTGTGATTTCTGTTTTTATGCTGTCAATCAAAAAACAACCGAAGAGGTTAAGAGTGAATAAGAACCTCCCTTTAACCAAACCGTTTTTCCCGGGTCTTCTACCGCTGGTGGGTCAGAAACAATACGAACGCGTTCTCGATCGCTATTACGTACTTTATTCAAAGCACAGCATGCCCGAAAGCGCCGTACTCAAACAACATCTTATAAAGGGCATCCTGCCCGGGCTGGCTTACTATCAGCTCCTCCGTGAAGACGGCAAAACACAAGAAGATGCGCTGCAAAAAATTGACCAGGTATTTGAAGAACTATATGCCAAGAACATTAAAGCCTTTCAGAAACTTGGACGATTGCCCTTCTTTTACACCATCCTGCGCATGTATATCAGAACCGCCATGCGTGAATACCCTGCGGCCGGATGGGAGATGATATGGCAGCAGGTGGACGGCAGCGCCATCCGCTTCAGGATGAACAGCTGCTTTTACTACAACACGCTTAAAGCTTACGGTGCACCTGAACTGACGGCATCTTATTGCCGGGTGGATGACCTGATCTACGGAGACATGTCCTCACAGGTGCTTTGGCAGCGGACGCAAACCATCGCGCGCGGAGCGGAATACTGCGACTTCTGCTTTGCCAATGCGCGCAAGGCGGCCAAATGAAAATCCTGGTCTACGGTGCGGGCGTGCTGGGCAGTCTTTACGCTGCCCGATTTTTCCAATGCGGATACGACGTGACTCTGCTGGCGCGCGGAAAACGTTATGATGAATTAACCCAGGATGGGGTCTTTCTTGAGGGAGTGATATCCGGCGAGCGGATTGTCAGCCGGGTACCGGTCTGCCAGACGCTTGAACCAAAGGATGAATACGACCTGATCGTCGTTCTGGTGCGGGCCGACCAGGTTACCGAACTGTTGCCCCATCTGGCGGCCAACCGCCGCTCAAAACAGATGCTTTTCATGGTCAACAACCCCAACGGATATGCCGAATGGGCAAAAGCGGTGGGCAGCGAGCGCCTGCTGCTAGGCTTTGCCGGCGCCGGAGGAACACGCCAGAATGGCGTGGTGCGCTACCACGTGGTCTCTCCCATTTTACAGCCCACCACCCTGGCTGAACCAGACGGCCGCAAGACCGAACGCATAAAATCCATCGCCAGACTGTTCAGAAATGCCGGCTTTACCACCGCCATCTGCAGCAATATGGAAGCCTGGCAGAAAACCCACGTCGCCTGGGTCTCACCGGTGGCCAACGCCATCCTCGCTGCCGGCGGGGACGGCAGGGCGCTCTCAAGACGACCTGACCTGATACAAATACTGGTGGATTCCATTCACGAGAGTTTTACCGTTCTGAACAGGCTGAATATTCCGGTCACGCCTTCGAAGTTAAAGGCCATCACAATCATGCCCAAGGGGCTGACCCGTTTGATCATGAAAGAATGGAGCAAGACCAGCCACTTTGACACCATCGCCACCCGCCACACCCTGGCAGCATACGGCGAAATGAAGTTGCTTTCAGAGAATTTTCAGTGCATTGCCCGAACTGCGAAGATCCCCACCCCGGCGCTAGATCAACTGCACCAATATATGTTGGAATACCTGTCGCAGAATAAATAACAACTTGAAAACGGCGGCGATGATAGAATACACCTCAATAAAGTTCATTGAGGTGTATATGATTTTTGACTTGCTCTCCAACTCAGCTCTTTATGCAGGCATCACCCCGCGCTTAAAAATCGCCTTTGACTATTTGACCTCCACCGACCTGGCAGCGCTGCCCGTCGGCCGCATTGACCTGGATGGCAGCCGCGTGTATGTGCTGGTGCAGGAATACATGACCAAAGCGCCAGAAGAAGGTAAGTGGGAATCTCACAAACGCTACCTGGATGTGCAGTACATCCACAGCGGGTGTGAACGGATCGATATTGCACTGGTGAATACCATGCAGCTTGGGGAGTATGTTGAGGAGCGCGACTTTCAGGCTATGAACGGAGAAGGCAGCCCTCTGATCTTACAGGCTGGTTCTTTTGCGGTCTTCTTTCCACAAGACGCGCACAAGCCGCTGCTGGCGGTTACAGAGCCGGTGAGGGTTAAGAAGGTTGTAGTGAAGTGTGAAGTGGTCCAATAAAAGAGGGAGAATAATTAAGGTCTTTACAACTCTCTATTCTCTATTCTCGGTTCTCGTGGTTAAATAAAAAGAGCCACCACAGGGGATCGAACCCTGGACCTACCACTTACGAAGCGGTCGCTCTACCAACTGAGCTATGGTGGCGTATAATTACCAACGCGACGCAAATTATATCAGCACCCCCGCTGAAAAGGCAAGGAAATCACTTGAACATCGCAATGATCTCTTATCATACCTGTCCGCTGGCAACGCTGGGCGGCAAAGACACCGGCGGCATGAACGTGTATGTCGCGGAACTCACCCGACAGCTGGGCTGCGACGGCATCCACGTGGATGTTTTCACCCGTTCACAGGATGAGCACGTACCGCACGTGGTGCATTCGTTGGGTTACGGCAACCGTGTGGTGCACGTGCCCGCCGGGCCTGAAATTCCGCTGCCCAAACCTGAACTGGCCACCTACATCCCCACCTTCGTAGAAGGCATCAAACGCTTTGCCGCTGAAAAAGGGATCCACTACGACCTGATCCACAGCCATTATTGGATGTCTGGTATCGCCGCCGAAATGCTCAAAGCGGAATGGAAAGTGCCGGTGATGCAGATGTTCCACACGCTGGGCTTGATGAAGAACCGCATTGCCCAATCCCCCGAAGAGATGGAAGGCGATTACCGCATCAACGGCGAACGTCAGGTGATGCGCATGGCGGACCGCATTGTGGCTGCCACGCAAGCCGAGGAAGCGCAGCTCGAGTTCCTCTATGGTGTGGATGACCAAAAGATCGTGATCATCCCGCCTGGCGTGGATGTGAGCCGCTTCTACCCCATCCCCGATGACGAGGCCAAGGAAGCCATCGGCCACACAGGCTGCCCGCGTCTGCTGCTTTTCGTGGGGCGCATTGAACCCCTCAAGGGGGTGGATACGCTCATCCGCGCTCTGGCGATCGTACGCGAATCAGGCGTGCTTGAAAAGCAGTGTTACTCACTGGCCGTCATCGGCGGCGACCCCGAAGCCCCCACTGAAAAAATGACCGCCGAAATGGTGCGTCTGCAAAACCTGTGCACTGAATTGAACATGGAAGATTTGGTGCTGTTTTTGGGTAAACGCGCCCAGGACACACTGCCCTACTACTATTCCGCGGCGGATATCTTGATCATGCCGTCGTATTACGAATCCTTCGGCATGGTAGCGCTTGAAGCCATGGCCTGCGGCACGCCCGTGATCGCGTCACAGGTGGGCGGCCTGGCTTTTTTGGTGCAGGATGGCATCACCGGTTTCGTCGTCCCCGGCGGAGATGCATGCGCACTGGCGAAGGCGCTGACCAAACTCATCCAACAGCCAGACCTGCGTACCCGCTTGGGCAAACAGGCTGCGGAGTACGCCAGCTGGTATAGCTGGGACAAGATATCTACACGCATCCGCGGCGTGTATGACGAATTGTTGGGATTGCCAGGCTAATACTCTGATTTAGAAGAACAGAAATGTGAATAGCACACTGAAATAGAGCGCCAGCCCGCCGTATTTGCGTTCAAGGCTGTTGCGGCTGCGCATCACGATCCACCAGATGCTGAAGAGAATACCGAGGATGCCAAGGTAATGCACCGACGCATAGGCCTGGGCAATTAACTGCGGCCAGACCCCCGCCCTATCGAGGGTGGCAAGGTAAATGCCGCCGAGCCAATTAAGTAAAAAAGTGAGCAGCGTGAACCTGGCACCGACGCTCAGCACGTGTTTCCACAAGACCAGGGTCAGCAAAGCCGCGCCGGCCCAATACAAGATTCCTGCCTTGCTCACCCATCCCCAGCCCGGAATCTCAGGCAGATAACGCGTGACCTGCCACAACAGGGCACCGGCGGCCATTCCGCACCAGGCTTTTTGACGCGCTTCAAACCCGGGGTTGAACGAGCGGTAAATATAAAAAAGGGAAAGTAATAGCAGCACAGCCAGCAGCCCCACCACGCCGTATAACCCCAAATGTGTTTTTACCGGAATAAATGCCAGGGTGGTTAATACAACAAAGGCTAGCAGCTTCAACGCGCTGCCGAAACCATCCGCGATCTTACTGATTGATTCTGTAATAAATCCGTTCATGAGTCCCCGCCATAAACAATCTCATTTCATATCTATTAACGAAAAAGAATGAAATGAGTTGCGAAAAAAGTGGGGTTTTTTAAGAACAAATTTATTTTTTATGAATAGAAGATAATCAGCCGTTCTTGACGCAAAAATGTTTAAAATGAACGACCGTTGCCGAAATAACTTTCATTTTTTGGCCAGACTCGGTATTCATTTAAATATACCTGTAGTTTCCATTCTTCGTCGTGGCTGCTTCCGGGCACAAAGAAGGTTTCACTTTTTCGATATATTTAACAAAAATAAGCAATTATTTTTGACCAAAAAGTCATGACAATCTCTATGGATTTTCAGGTTCGAATAAACCATTAATATGGATATTCCTTCCAGGCACGATCCATTGTGATCGTAATAGACGGTGAATGAAATAAACAGCCACTTTATATGCAAAAACAAAAAACAATCTGAGCATTGTCACTCCTCACAAGAAATTGATTATTCGAAAAAGAAATTTTTTTCTGACAATCTAACAAGGTAAATATTATGATGATTGTCTGACGGCTTCCAATACAGCTTTAGCCTTTTTTGCCCACGAACCATACCCTTCTGCTTCCATATTTTCATATTGGGTTAGAAGCGTTTTGCAAGGGTACTGGTCACAATAGGCACAATTCTCCACCTGACTGCGTTTGGCACACTTGCGCACTGAACATCCTCCGCAGCCAAGGCTGCAAGTTTCACCCAGGCATCCCTCGGGGCAGCCTTTTTTGTACTGCGGGCAGCGTTCACAATTATTGCCGCAATAAGCGATATAGCGGCCTGCCAGTTCGATTTTGGGTGTGTTCGGCGGCGTAGTGGGTGCAGCCGTTGGTGTTGGTTCCGGTGTTGGCGAAGGCAGGGCAGCATTTTTCAATGCACACCCTTCAACAATTGCCGCACTGAGCACAATACCTGCAAATCCTAAAAATTGCCGTCTATCGAATGCTTTCATGGATCTTGATCCCTCCCGGTATTATAACCTGTATTATCGTTATACAGGTTATAATATTAGCAAAAATTTAATAACCTGTCAATGACTTTTATCGGTTATAATTATGACGATGATAATGAATGATATTTATTCTTTTGTGAAATACGGGGATCCCTGTCTGGATTTTGTAAACAGCAAGGTGTGGAATACGCGCGTCCAGCCTTTTACCGACCTTTTCATGGATTATGAACACGTGGTCCATTGGTTCAGGCACCTTTCCATCCTTGACGATGACGCAGTAAACAGTTTACTCGAAGGTGCAAAAAACAACCCCCAGGCTGCCCAAAAAGCTTTTGATAGAACCCTCAAACTACGCGATGCCAACTACCGCATTCTGACCGCCATTGCCCATCAAGAAATCCCCTCCCCACAGGACCTGGAAATCCTCAACAGTTATTACAGCGATGCCATGAACTACCGCCAGGTTGCATTGACACCTGAAGGATTAGCCTGGATCTGGGTAGATAAAGAAGACCTGCTGGATTGGATGTTGTGGCCCATCGCCTACTCCACAGCAGATCTGCTGACATCCGAGCGCGCCCTGCGCATCAGGGAATGCAACGGCTGCTACTGGATGTTCATGGATACGAGCCGAAATGGATTGCGGCGCTGGTGCGATATGAAAACCTGCGGAAACCGCGCCAAGGCTCACCGTCATTATGAACGCGTAAAAGCCTCTAATACCTAACCCACCTAACGATTGAAATAAATCGGGAAATCACGCCTTAACGTCCGAGTTTGTGACCGCGTTTAACCGCCCCCTTGCCGTATCGCTCGCGCAGATCATCCAAGGCATCAAGCAGACGTCTTTCCTTGTCGGTGGGCGTTTCCCACAGTGACATCTGATGTGAGGTTTCCACCATGTCCGAACCGCCCACACCGATCAACCTGACCGGTTTTCCACTTTCCCAGATGGACCTGAAAAGCGTTTCAACGGTTGCATAGATCACACCGTCCTGGTCGGTGGGCTGCGCCAGTGACACCTGCCGGGTGTGAGTACTGAAATCAGACCAACGGATTTTGAGCCGTACCACCCTGGCACAATAACCCTCCTGCCTTAGTTGGTAGCCGACGTGGGCTGAAAGGTCCTTGAGGGTCTGTCGTAGAAAAATGGGGTCGGTGGAATCCTTGGCGAAGGTGGTTTCCTGACTCATGGATTTTACGTCCCGTTCAAGCGTGATCGGGCGGTCGTCAATGCCAAGCGCATGATCATAAAGCTCGAATCCGTACTTCCCAAACAACCTTTCCATCTCACTTTTTGAGCGTTTGTGTATATCCCCCAGCAGCCGGATGCCGGCGTCATTCAATGCCTTTTCCATCTTGGGGCCGACTCCCCACATGGCCTTGACGGGCAATGGAGCCAGAAATTCAGCCTCATGGCCGTTGGGAACCACCAGGATGGCCCTTGGGTAGCCATTGCCTTTATTACGCGCCTTGCCGGTGTCTGTGGCTACTTTTGCAACCAGTTTATTGCTGGCCACGCCGATGGAACAAGGAAGTCCTGTTTTCTCCAAAACATCCGCTTGAAGTCTGCGGGCAATGGTTTCACCGTCCTCGGGCAAATCCGTCACATCCATGAAAGCTTCATCCACCGAGACCTGCTCAACCAGCCCGGTCAACTGATGGATGATATCCATCACTTCATGTGATTTGGCGCTGTAATCGCCGTGCCGGCCTGAAATGAGCAGCAAATTGGGGCACAACTTTAACGCCTGAGCAGTGGGCATGGCGGAATGAATTCCAAATTGGCGGGCTGCATAAGAACAGGTGGAAATCACACCGCGATGGTCAGCGCGGCCCCCCACTGCAAATGCCCTGCCTGCCAGTGAAGGATCATTCAACTCCTCCACAGCACAAAAAAAAGCATCCAGGTCGAGATGCAAAATCTTACGATAACGGACAGTGCTCACATAACCATTTTAGCACATCAGTTCTAATTGTCAATTCCCAATGGAAGTTTTATGAGGATTTATTCGAGCGGAATAAGCCATGAATAAGTAGCAAACAAGAAGAAACCTTCAGGCACCTGTTCAGGATAACCCTCCCCGGTTTTCAACGCTTCTGCAATCTGCAGATTCGTCTCGCGGAATTTGTAAACCTGAATCAGCACCTTGGAGAGATCACCCTGGTTGTCATCAAGGTAGATATCCAAACCAATTTGCCGACTGCCCCTGGCAACAAATTGGTCCCGTGAGGTATCTTTCCATTCCTGCACATCCATGAAAAGAACATCCACCCCGTTCATTGATACTGTCATATCTTTATGAGTGGGGTCGTAAGGTTCCACGTAATGTCCGCCAATGATGACCCGGTAAGTGTGTGCCTTGCCGTTCTTATCAAAGAAAATGATCTCATTCTCATAACCATTTTCCACTTCAGCCGGATTACTGATCCAGCCTTGGTCATTTTTCAAACAGGTGATGACTGAAACATAATCTCTGACCTCATCGCTGGTCTTTTGGAACCTGACGAGCTGGGTTGGTGAGATGGCATCATTGTTATCTTTAAAATAGTAGCCAACATCTATCAATCCCCCTGACCCGCACTCGGCGTAGTCATCCCCTTTGGGGGCGCTGGTGGCAAGATCACCCGTTTCTGGCAGGGAAGTTAGTGTCGCTAAAACGACCTCTGTTTGTACCGCGGGTTCATGAGTGTCTGGCTGTGTTGCAGACACCTGGGTTGCATTTACTTTGCCGCACGCTGAAAGACACAGCGAAATAATTGCTATTATGGTGATACTTTTTCTAAAAAAATACATAACCAATCCAACGACAATTTTTCGATGATAAACATCAAATTTTATTCTAGTCCTGCTTCCCCAAAAAAGCAATTCAAGGAAAGGCAAAGCCAAGCGATTTTATTAATTATTTACCCAAAGCTTCTTTTAAAGACCAGATGGGGTCTACCGCAGTCGGGTCCACTTCGTATGCCATAGCCAAATAATAAGCAACATAATCGCCAAATAAGACGGTTGTCCAAAGTTGTTCAAGTCGATTCTGTCCACGCGCTTCGACCAGGTCGGTGTTGATGCCTTCGAGCATCATGATCTGTTTGGTTTCAACCACTCGTTTTTGATTTCGTTCATGATCCGCCGAAGCCTGCAAAAACACCGCCATTTCTTTTTCCAGCGCCTCTTGTGGAAAACATATCCCGGCCAGGGTATTATGATCTGCTTCTGGAAGTAACTCAAAACTGGAAATGGTTTTGGCACATTCATTAAACTGGCACTTCCACCGCCTGGCGACTGGCGCCATGAATCCGCTGCCAAAAACAGTAATATGGCGACCAACCAATTGGCCGGCCAGCCGTTTGGCAGCGTTATTTTTAACCGGAACAGTCTTGTCAATTTTGGATTGCAGTTCTTTCATTAATGCCACAGTCTGTTTCACATCTGCGCTCAGGTCCGAGACCAATCCAAGGCGGACAAACAACGCCAACAGCAGCCCAAAGGTATAACCCAGTGCAGAACGCGGCTGCCCGTCATGGACAAACACCCAGGCTGGAACATGCGCAGATTGGGCATCAGCCAGAATTTTTCCGCCGGTCGTGATCACCATCACCTGACAGTTGCTTCGGCAAGCCGCTTCAAAAGCAGAGAGGGATTCTTCAGTATCGCCGGAATGTGATGAGATGACCACCAGCGTTTCCTTGCCAAAAACATAGGTGGGTAAACCGTAATCCCGTTGAACCATGACAGGAATGGTGACTCGATCACTTAAAAAGGATGCAAGCAGGTCAGCGCCAATGGCGGATCCCCCCATGCCTGCAATCACCACACTTTTTACCGCCGTCATGGCTGGAAGCGGAAGCGTCAGGCCAAGATTCCAGGCACGCTGCAACTGGTCCGGCAGACCAGCAATATGGGTGAGCATATCCTCAATATCAATTGAAGAAAACTGATCGTGTGAATCAAGATTCATGGTTTACCTTTTTGTAAAAATAATGATGACTCGAGTGATTTTACACCCATATTCCCCCTCGCGGACTTAAAAAGATACAGGCAGACGATGTGCCTGCCTGTATCGCATGAAACACAACCTATTTCAATTTCTTGATCAGGGCCAAAAACTCTTTCCATTCTTCATCGAACATGTGAATCGTCACGTTGTTCAATTCCAGATTGTAAGTAGTTTCGCCATCAGGTTCTTCTGCCGACCAGATTGCGTATCCGTCAGTTTCTGCAAGTGTGATCACTTTTGGTTCGTATTCGTCAGCCATATTACTCTCCTTTTTATTGGTACAAACTTGGTAAGATAATCAGCAAAATTGGAAACTCAAATTTTTTCGTCATTTTTTTTCTTGCGTTTGAACAGATGAAGAATTCGATTCCAAAATTTCTCAAAAGTTTTTTTAATGGAAACCGGTTGAGGAAATTTCTGCAATCCCTCCCATGGGTCTTGGTCCATTAATTTCCTAAAAACATAGGTCGCAATCAATTGCATTGTTGCCAGCAGCGGTGCCGAAAGCAGCACACCCACAAAGCCAAACAGACTGGCCGAGATAAACACCATCACCAATACCGCTGCGGGATGTACTTTCAGTGCATCAGACATCACGCGTGGACTGACGAAATTATCCAAAATCAGGTCGGTCACCCAGGCGACACCCACCACGATCAGTGCGAAAACAAGTGGTTGAACGCCGAAATAATTGGTCTGAAACAATGAAACCAGGGCGTAGGTGGTCCAGGCGACGAAGGGACCGACGTAAGGCACAAAGCGCGCTGCCCCCGCCAACAATGCGAGAAGAAAGAAATAGCGAACTCCCAGAACGCTTAGCAAAATCGAGTAAATCACGATAGTGATGCCGATGACGATCAACTGTCCGCGTAGAAAAGCATTCCAAATTTTTGTAATTTGGGCGCCCATTTTCTTGAGATCCGCTTCATAAGAAGGAATATTAAATTTGAACATATCCTCACGAACGCCGCCGGTCTCGATCATGATGAAATAGGCAATCAAAATGATAAAAATGATACCCACCACGGTGGTTGCGGCTCCTGAAGCTATTGTTCCAATCAAACCAGCAAGTTTGGTCAGCAGCGGCTCAACCACACCCTGTACTTGCGTCCAGAGTGAATCCATTTCAAATTGAGAGAGATCAAAGGTAAATGGACCAATGATTAAGGGTTTACTTGAAAGGTCGGCAATTAAGGTTGGCAGATCACCGATCAATTTTTGAAGATAATTTACCAGGTTCTGGATTTGTTCCACAATACTGATGCCGCCCCAGGTTAACAAGGCCATGACACACAGGAACAACAAAACAAAAATGATGGTTGAAACGACCCGCCACGGTATCTTAAACCGTTTATTAATATAGCTGGCCAGGGGATGAAAAAGATAGGCCAACAAAAATGAGACTAAAAGAGGCGCAAGGTATTCTTTAAAACGATAAAGCAGATAGATAGCGATAAGTGAAGACAGCAGCGCAACAACCAGCTTGGCTGTACCGCTCCAGTTTGGTGAGGATTTTTTTTCGGGGTTGTTCATTATCGTCATAGTCGATTCACCTTATAAATAATTATAAGAGATTAAATGGCAAAAAAAAACTGGCTTTGCTATTTGGAGGCAAGCCAGTTTTAGATTTATGCTGATTCTCTTTAAACCGGACAGGCATTCGTAATGAGCATATTTAAGATGCCCGGGAAGAGATTACAATAACTGTTCGTGACATCAATAATAATCCAGGGTACCACACAGAAAAGCACCAAAATACCAACCAAAATAAGAATGATCACCAAAGCGTTGGATTTCTTTTTAGGCGCAACTCCGGGTGGGGGTACCTGTGCCATGGGCTGCTGATACGCTGGTACAGCAGAAATGGGTGGGGTTGTTCTTGCTGGCGGAGGCGCAATAACAGGAGCTGGTACAGCCGCCGGAGGAGCGACCGGTGTCTGCACCTGTGCTGGAGGCACAGCTGGTCTCTCTCCTTGTTGGGTGTTGGAACTTACGCCGCGTTGAACCACAACGGTGGCGTTCGGATCAGTGCTAATAACTTCATACCGCAGTACGATCTTCTCACCCAGGGTGACCACTTCGCCTGGCTTTAAAAGCGCAGGAGAAATCAGACGCTGTCCATGGATAAATGTGCCGTTGGTAGATCCGAGGTCTTCAATCCGGTAAGTAGCGCCATCCAAAACCAGCCGAAGGTGCCTGCGCGACACTTCAGGATCATTGATCACCAGATCACTGGTCAGATCCCTACCCAGGAACAATTCATTCTTTTCCAGAGGAAACTCTGTACCCGTTCCAGTGCCGCTTTGAATTATTAATTTATAAATATTTGCCATGATTCCTCCTTCTCAATGCGAAATCGCTCCTTAAGTTTAGCAACGCAAAGGACTAAAGTCAACCATAAGATAGCAGGAATTTTGGGAGAGAAGTGAGATAAAGGTAATAAAAGACCCCACCATGCCGTGTGTTGCAAAGTTTTGAACCTGCCGAAGCAGGATGGGTTCCTCCACTGTCGCGCCGCCTTGGCCGAAGCCTATCGCGTTGCTCAAATGATATATGGAATCCTTTTTTAAAGTGTTGGCTCAAAACCGATGTTACAACATCACGAACACAGCAGGGCAAATTCCTTATACCACTTTTTAATTAAAATGGGTAGACATAAATTAACAAGGCAAATGTCAAGATACCAAAAATGTGATAAAACTGGTGCATGACAGATAAATTACGGGCATTTGTTGCAATAGAACTGGATCCGGAACTTAAGAAGATCATAAACTCATTCGAGGCGACAGTAAAAAATAAGGCTCCATCAGGTTTACGCTGGGTCAAAGCTGATTTGCTTCACCTGACCTTGAAATTTCTAGGCGATATCACCCCCAAAGAGGCGGAGGAACTTTCGAGAATACTTGGTCAGGTTGTGATGAACCGTCCGCCTTTCGAGCTTCAGGTGGCTGGTACAGGTGCCTTCCCCAACTGGCGAAATCCGCGCACCTTGTGGGTTGGAATAAACAAGAATGACAAACTGATGTCCCTTTTTCAACATCTGGATTCCGAAATCGCCACACTTGGCTTTTCGCCCGAAGGAAAGCCTTTCTCTCCGCATTTGACCCTTTGCAGGATATCAGAGTCGGTGGATCCACGCACGGTGCAACCGCTGCAAAAAGAATATGAAGGTTTTTCAACGATCTCTTTACCAACCTGGAAGGTTAATGAAGTGGTCCTTTTCAAGTCACAATTGCAGCCTGGCGGACCCATTTATACCCCCATATCAAAGCACACATTAAAATAAAGGCAAAAGGTGTGATAGAATTTTTACCTATATTGAAAAGAGGTGTCTTCTGGAAGCGTTAGATAAAGCACATGCGGTAATCAATTTTTTGGAGGAGAAAAAGGCTGAAAAAATAGTCCTCCTCGACATTCAAGCCGTTTCGACTTTTACAAGCTATTTCATCATCTGCAACGGTACCAGTGACCGTATGTTGGATGCGTTGTCTTCTTCATTACGAGAATATGCCAAAAGCGAGTTCAAACAACCCATTACCGTGGAAGGTGACTCACGCACAGGTTGGATGATCGCCGATCTTCAAGATGTGGTCGTGCATTTTTTCTCACCCGACCAACGCAAGTATTACAGTCTTGAACAGCTTTGGGACAAAGGCAAACGCCTGGTCAGCCTGCAATAGATGATAAAAGCGGATGGTGAGTTTCACCATCCGCTTTTGATTTTTATAGGTGTGCCAGAATCTCTTTACTGTGACCTGCCGGCTTGACCTCTTCAAACACCTTCTTAACCAGGCCTTCTTTTGAGATTAGGTAGGTGGTGCGCAAGATACCCATGTATTCACGTCCCATCATCTTTTTTAACGCCCACACATCGTAGGCTTCACAAACCTTGTGGTCTTCATCTGACAACAGGGTAAAAGGCAGATTGTATTTCTTTTTGAATTTCAGGTGGGATTTCGGACTATCCGCACTGACGCCAAGCACAACCACGCCAGCCTTCTCGTACTCGCTGTAATCGTCTCTAAAAGCGCAAGCTTCAGTCGTACAGCCGGGTGTGTCGTCTTTCGGATAAAAATAGAGCACAACATCTTTGCCGCGATAATCAGACAATTTGCGGGATGCGCCGGTTTCATCCAACAAAGTAAAATCAGGTGCCGGGGATTTTTCTTGTATCATATTATTCCTCCAATTCTGACCTGATTATACCTATTCGATATTGTAAAAATATTAGAATTCTTGAAGTGGATCTATGAAATCCAAAGCGTGAATGAAACCAGGTAAGCCATGACCACAAAAGTACCAGCGGCGGTCAATTTTAGGATCTTCCAGCGCGGGGGAGCCCCGTTGATGATGCCCTGGATCTGAATGATCTGGAAAATGGCGATCAAGAGCGGCAGGAACATCGGCCAGGTAAGCGCCCAGGGCTGCCCCAACAGAGCAAACACCGCCACGAAGAGGAATGCGATCAGTACCAGGTAATTGTGCGACTGCATCGAACGCAGCCAATCGAGCCTGACCACCATGGATTGAACACTGTGGGTGCGGTCAAAGGCATACGTTTCAAGGGCATATACGATCTTGAGCGCAAGATATAGCAAGGTGATCGGCAGGGTCAGCATGACCAGCAGCACATGAAGACTGGGCTCGTTCAGCAGGTAACCAATGGCAGGCACCAGGTTGCAGATCAAGATGGCCTCGCCTACTTCGCCGTAACCCTTTTTATCCAACTGCAGCGGAGGGGTGGCGGCAAAGAAACTGATCAAGAAAGCCAATCCCAATATGAATACTGCCGAAAGGTTAATCGCGTGTCGAACCATCAGCAAGACGGTATCCAGCGCGCCTGCCGTCAACAAGGTCATGGCAATCACCAACAAAGTTTGTCTTTGCATCCCTTTTAGCAAAGCGTAACGGGGATCATCTGGATGCAGGCTGCTGGTGGGGGAAGCCGGATGGTCAAAGAATGCAGACAGGTAACCGCGCATGAGAATTAAAAAGACACCCAAAAGGGAACCAAATAAAACTGAAATCCAATCGAGGTTACCGCCTTGCAACTTGACCAATCCCACCCCAATCGAATAGGTCAAAAGCACCCAAACCAACAAATGGGGCTGAATGATACGAAGATAATTTGAAGTTTTTTGTTCTTCTGAAGGCATCTGTACCTGCGTTTTTCAAATGATCAAATCTAATAATAATTATTCTAACATATTGGTTTTTCAATACAAAAAGCTGCTTCGCAGCAGCTTAAAAAGTAAGTTAACCATCTGATTTAAGGATTTGGCGTCAGGCTCGGGGTCAGCGTCACCTGCGGTCCATTCAATGTGGTCGTAACCGATATTGACGGATCAAGTGTGGGTTCATTCCCTAAAATGGTGAATCTGCCTGAAGTCTTCCAGGTTTGACCGATGAAGATCTGCACTTCATAGTCGCCGGCTTTCCACATGTCAGGCGTAATTTTTTGGTTGCACCAATCGGAGTAACCTGCGCCGCCCGTCGAAAACTGCCAGATCTGGGTTTCGGCACACAGGTATTGACCTTCGTACAACCAGACTGCCGTCCAGCGCAGACCGGTGGTCATAAAATCAAAGGTATAACCGGCATAGAGAGATGTGATCGGCAGTGTGAATGTGTCGGTAGTGTTAATCACCAATCCGTCATCATCCACTTCTTCAGAAAATTGAACCGGACTGAAAACAGCATCACCATTAGCAATCACCGGGGTCATAATGGTTGCCATCACTTCGGTTGGCAGCATGGGGGTATAGGTCCGTTCCAGAGTCGGCGTGATGGTCGGTGTCAGCGAATTCTGCAGGGTCAGCGTGATGGTGGGTGTGGTGGTAATGGTGGGGGTGCGGGTGATGGTGGGTGACGGCGGAAAATAGTGATATGCCACCGGTTCACCAAAACGGTATAACACAAATCCAAAGGCGACCATTAAGAAAGCAAAAAAGATCAAGCGCCATCCGTATTCGATCAAGTCCTGGCGTTTGCGATAAAACTTAAGATTTCTGGCAGCGTTGAGAGATTTAAAAGCCATGACCATGCTGGCAATGACCCCAATCGCTAACAAAACCAGAATAACCTTGAAAGTGGTATCAATATCGAGGTTCATGCTTAAAATTCCAACCAATTCATTAGCGCGTGCCCTATGCTAATCATACACCGCTTAACGCACTTCCTGCTGAAGGCGTCCACGGCGCAGAAAACGGGTGAAATCCAAAAAGCGCGGCAGCACCCGTTGATAGATAAAATACAAGAACGGCTTGACGGGATAATCCCATGCTCCGGCGGTGCGGATGACGGTGGCGCCTAGACCGTCTTTGAAACGGAATACACCAAACATGGAATCCGACTCATCGAATATATCGGGCGCGCCCCACAAGTCGTAGACTTCACACCCCTTGCTCCTGGCCAGCCGCATGGCTTCCCATTGTAGCAGGTTATTGGGCATTTTTTCACGATGCAGCGGGCTGGACATGCCGTATAGGTACCAGGCGCGCTTGCCATAATGGAACAGCATCACCCCAGCCACCAACTGTCCTTCCACTTCTGCGATCAAGGCATCCGCCATGCCGGCAGAAATGAAGCGGCGCCAGACACCCAGGTAATAAGCTTCTTCGCGAATGATGAAATGGTCTCTTGCTGCGGTTTGGGCATACAGATGGTAAAGGGCTGGCAGTTCTTTATCCTCTGCCAGACGGATCACAACACCGCTGCGCTGAGCCAGGCGCAGGTTATAGCGTGCCTTTTGTTTCATACGTTTGAGCCAGTCTTCTTCAGTACCCGTTAGATCAAGTACAGCTGTATTTTTAAATTGAATTTGCTCCACTGAATACCGCCACTTGTGCTGCGTCCATTCCGCGGTAACGGTACTGCCAAGCACATCCTCTTCCGCTCTTTCATCGCCGGGGATTCCCCTGCCCATTTCAAGCTCGGGGTCAATTTTCATAAAAATCAACCCCTGGTCGCGGGTAAACTGTTCGATATCGGTAAGCACTTTTTGACGCAGACTGGCATCATGCCAATCAAGCATCGGCCCGCGCGGAATGTAACCAATGGCCATTTTTGGACCAAAGCCCAAGGGTTTAACCGTACGCACCAGAATATTGGCAGCCGCTGCGATTTCACCCTGCTCATTTTTCCAGCTGAGTGCATGCGAACGCCAGCCCACCTCACTCTTCACCTCAGCCCATTGCGTGGTTTGCAGTACATGGCTGTTCGGCAGATTGACTATGCTGTCATTCCAGTTGGTTTCCGTCATGCCTGCATTCTCTCTACTTCAGCATGCAATTGCAACCAATCATTGACCTGTTTATAAACGGTAGCTCCGGCAAACTTCATTTGAGAGATCTCTGCTGCTGAAAAAAAGCCGGCAGCCAGGGTCTCAGGGGTCACCTTCAACTCACCGCTCTCGATCTCGGCATCAAACAACACCACGATCCCGTTGCCCCGGGGATCATCAGTGTAAGTGTAAACATCAGCCAGGTTTTTCAGTTTTACCCTCAGCCCGGTCTCTTCAAAAGCTTCGCGAATGGCGCCCTGGTAAGGTTCCTCATCCACTTCAACAAACCCGGCTGGCAAATACCACAACCCCATCCAGGGATTGATACCTCGTTGAACCAAAAGAAGCTTTCCGTCTTTTTCTATACGCACCCCAGCGCTCACTTTGAGCATTTCATAATTGATCCAACTGCAGGCTGGGCATATTTCTCTATCCCGGCCTTCCAATAAGCGTGTTTCCAAGGGTGTACCGCACTTCAAACAAAAGTGGCTCATGAGGCTTCTTCTCCGCCGCGCAGGCGCAAGATCTGCCGATAAATCTTATAGATGCCGGGCAGATAAGTTCGATCCCATGCGCCGACACTGCGAAAAACTTCGCCACCAAATCCGCGTTTGAAACGATAGACTCCCCATAATCCGTCGTGGCTGTGTTTTTTTGTAAATTCCTCTTCGAGTATGTCTTCATCGACATCCGGGATGCCCCACAGGTCGTAAAACTTACAGTTCATTTTTCGAGCCCACTTCATGGCTTCCCACTGAAGCAGGTAGGTTGGCATGCGGTTGCGTTCCTCATCACTGGATGCACCGTACATATACCAGGCCATGTCTCCCAGTGCAAAGACGATCAACCCGGCCACGGGGCGATTTTCATAATAAGCCACCAGCAGATCAGCATGCCCGGCAGGTTTAAACAGCTCAAGCGCTTTTTTGTAATAATCCAACGAATGCACGCCAAAACCATCTCGTTTGCCGGTCACTTCACTCATATTGTGAAAAGCATGGATATCATCCGTTACCCTGATCTCGATCCCCTTTTTTTCAGCCAGGCGAATGTTATAACGCGTTTTTTGCTTCATTCGGTCAAGCATCTCTTCTTCAGAGCCGTTAAGCGAAATCACCACGGTACGCTGCGGCTGGACCGGTTTGGTTTTAACCCAGCCTGGCTGCTCAACAATCGAGAGTGCTTGTTCAGGCTCCCAGATATCCGGTTCCACCTTGAGGAAGATAGCACGATTTTCAAGACAGACCTCATCCAATTCGGTGAAAAGCCCGCAGCCCTCACCAATCGGTCCTTTGGGAACATAACCAATGGTAAAACCGCCAGGCAGCTTACGGAACAAGACCTGGGCGCCGCAATCTTCGTTGATGACCCGTACAGCCTTCCAGCCAAAAGAAGACTTCAATTCACCCCAGGCCCCGGATTGTAAAATATGGGCATTGGGATGACGGGCTACAAATTCATTCCACTGTTCGAGGGTAGCTTTCATAATCAATCGATGGAAATTAATTCCGGCGGCGGGGTTGAAGCTAATTCCGAACCCGGAATGTTCGCATCCACAAATTTCACAATTTCTGCGGCATCGCCTTGATCAGCCAAAACCAATAGTTGATCAATCCGGTTGCCAAGCTCAGTTCCCATCAAGTTATTGGGATCATCATATTGGTAGATGTCAGGATGCTGAGTGGGCACAAAGCGGTTGCCTTCTTCCCACAAATCTTCGCTCAATTTTTCACCCGGGCGGATGCCGGTAAAGGCGATTTCAATATCTTTGCCAGGTTCGAGACCTGAAAGTCTGATCAAATCTTCAGCCAGGTCAAGAATTTTCACCTGCTGGCCCATGTTCAAAACGTACATCTCGCCGCCATTGCTCATGCCGGCAGCCTGAAGCACCAGATAAACCGCCTCAGGGATGGTCATGAAGTAACGCTTCATATCAGGATGCGTGATGGTCACCGGTCCGCCGCGTGCGATCTGGTGCTTAAAGAGCGGCACCACACTGCCCCGGCTGCCCAACACGTTTCCAAAGCGGACGACGCTGTAGGCATTGCCGGTACGTTTGGCGGCATCCAGCACGATCATTTCAGAGAATCGTTTGGTGGCTCCCATGATATTGACCGGTTTGATGGCCTTGTCGGTCGAGATCATTACAAGATGCTTGACATCAAATTTCACGCAGGCATTGACCACATTGCGGGTGCCGCGGACGTTGTTGTTCACGGCTTCATCAATGTTCATTTCCATCAAGGGCACATGCTTGTGCGCCGCAGCGTGGAAGACCACATCCGGTTTGTGTTTTGAGAAAACTTTTTCCAACCGATCGCTGTCACGGACATCCACGATCACCGGGTAAATGGGCAATGAAGGATGGAGTTCCTGGATCTCAAGCAGGGTTTCAAAAATACTGTTTTCGCCGTGTCCGAGCAATATCAAGCCTGAAGGGTTCCAGCGGGATATTTGACGGCAGAGTTCGCGTCCGATGGAACCGCCGGCGCCGGTCACTACCACGGTCTTGCCGCTCAAGGTGTAGCCCACCAACTCTTCTTTCATGTGTGAAGGCTGACGTCTGAGCAAGTCGGTAATATCGACTTCACGCAGGCGGCTGATGTTTACCTTGCCGCCCAGCAGTTCATAAATGCCAGGCATGGTGCGGAATGGAATACCCTTCAAACGACAAATATCCGCAACCATACGAATGGTCTTGCCTCCCGCACTGGGGATGGCAATGATGACCTCATCAATCCGTTTTTGTTCAAGCACCTTGCCCATATCCGTTACATTGCCAATCACGGGAATGCCGTGAATCTGCTGGCGCTGCTTTACGGGATTGTCATCCAAAAAACCGACAGGGTTTAAATTCAACTCGGTATTCTTTTGAAGTTCACGTACCACCAGAGCGCCTGCATCCCCAGCTCCGACGATCAAGGCGCGTTTGGCTTGGTGGCTTTTACCATTAGTGGAAGAGGACGTCATGCTTTCTGCCATAAACCGCAGCATGAAACGCACCCCGCCGACCATAACCATTGAAAGCAGCCAGTCAATGATCAATACCGACCGTGGAAAGCCGTTAAAAACTTTCAAGGTGGAAATAAAGATCATTACGCCGGTCACCAGCACCGAGGCAGTGGTCACCGCGCCAACAATCAATCTTAATTCTTTGATACTGGCATACACCCACATACGGCGGTACATGCCGAAAGCATAATAAACGATGGTTTTGAGAACCAACGAAACACCGATCATCCAATAGGCGGACTTCAAGTAAAAATAGAACAGTGCCCCCATTTCAAGGCGCAGCGCATATGCGCCAAGCACAGAAAACACCATAAACACCAAATCGAATAACAATACATAACGATTGCGAATGTTGGGTTTGGATTTCATTACAGACCTCTGAATCCCAGGACCGCACCAATCGTCCGGATGGCGATATTCATGTCCAGAAGCAGGTTCCTGTGTTTAATATAGTAAAGATCATATTCCAATTTGACAGCGGTGTCTTCAACCGTTGATGCATAGCGTTGGTTCACTTGCGCCCAACCGGTGATACCCGGTTTGACATACAACCTTGCGCGGTAAAAGGGGATTTGCTCTTGGAACTGGTTGACCAATTCGATTTGTTCAGCCCGTGGACCGATCAAGCTGTTTTCACCCTTTAGGATGTTAATAACCTGGGGCAATTCATCCACATGGCTGCGGCGCAGGAACTTGCCAAGGCGGGTGATGCGGCTGTCGCCGGTGGTCGTCATACGCGCCACACCGTCGCTTTCGGCATCCTTGCGCATGGTGCGGAATTTGTAGATTTTGTAAGGCTTGCCGTTCTTACCGACCCGCATCTGGCTGTAAAAAATGGGGAATCCGTCATCCACCAAAATGGTTAGTGCAACAAAGGGATACAACACCACCAGGAAGATCAGCCCGATCAATCCGCTTAATATATCCAAAATACGTTTGATGGCTTCATAAATCCCGGAAGTTTGGGCTTGATCGATAAACGAGCGCAAAATCCAGTCAGATTGAAGCAAGAAAATGGGGACTCGGCCAAAAACGTCTTCATAAATCGTCGGTAACGAGATCAGGTCGGTGCCTTCTTCTTGTGCCAATAGAACAGCCCTAAACAGATCAGGGTTTAATTCGCCTGAAATTGCAAAGATCATATCCGTGATCTTTTCTTTTTCAATAATCTCAAGTAAAGATTCAGTCGAACCGATGACCTTTACACCCTCGATCACCTGATACAGTTTTTTCGGATCATCATCAATATAGCCAATTAATTCAAAGGGTTCGGGTTTGATGCGTTTCACCATTCCGACCAGAGTGGATCCAGCTTTACCAGCTCCGATCACCAACACCCTGCGGTTGAAAACAGGTGCGGTGAAAATAGCAATGTAGATGAACCGCCAAATGATGGTCAAAACGGTGACTGAAACTAGAAAGACTGCCACACCACGGCGAGGTAGCGAATTGGATTGTGCAAGAAAGAAGATTAATAAATATATAAGAACACTGAAACCTGCTGCGGTACCAACACCCCTTAGCACATCACCATGACGGTTGGCTTTTCGAGTGTCGTAAAGTTCGATCAACAAGACAGACCAGATGATCGGCAGCAGGTAAAACCAAAAAGGTGCCCGTTGATTAATAAAACTCCACGAGAAATCAAGCCAGTCTTTTTGAGCCCAAAAATAAAGGGAGATAATAACCGAAAGACTTGAAATGATCAGGTCGCCCAGCAATAAAATAATTTGCCTTTCACTGCCGCGAATTCTGAGTTTTCCGGTTGCTTGTTTACGCTCCATACGAATCCTAATTTCCTTCTTTTTTCGGGTTCAGTATGCTCCACCAAAAACCAGCACCCCAGCAGAAATGCATGCAAATAATGGCCAGCGGAATTCCGAAGACCATGCGCACATCTGATTTATTGAGGGCTACTTTTGCAGAAGCTGCAGTCAAGATAAGTAAGTATACTCCGAGGCAGATAATTAAGAGAACCCTTGCCCATGAAAACAAAGCGGAAAGTAATAATAACATCAAAATGCCAAGGACAAAAACAGGGGGCAGCGCCTGGCGCCAGCGCAGTGTTCCAGGGTTGTTTCGCAGCATTCGGAACTTCCAAAAGCCGTAAGTAAAATACTGTTTTGCCAGTGATTTGAGGGTTGAGCGGGAATAATATACGGCACGAATCAGGGGATCGATCCAAATCTTTCCGCCGGCAGCCCGCAGACGTGAATTAAATTCGTAATCTTCATTGACTCTTAAGTCCTCGTTGTAATAGCCAATTTCTTCAACCTTGGACTTGTAATAGGTACCGAAAGCAACGGTATCCGCTTCACCAGCAGTGGTCGTCCAGCGGTACTTGGCATCGCCCACCCCCAGGGGATGTGCTGTTGCCACCGAAATGGCCCTTGCCATCGTGGTATCAGCACCAGGTCTTATATCAATGACACCACCGACATTGTCACCCAGCCCGGCTTTAAGTGCATTGACACTGCGCTCCACATAATCTGCGGCTGGAAGAGTGTGTGCATCCATCCGACAAATGATCGGAGCCTGCGCAGCCCTGATCGCCTGATTTAAACCGGTTGGTATGCGGCGAATGGGATTGTCTAATATTTTTATTTGTAGTTCAGGATGTTGTACTTGAAAATTTGCCACAAGGGTTCTGGTTTGATCTTCTGAGAGTCCATCAGAAATAATGACTTCCAGCCTGGCAGGGTTGTAAGTCTGATGAAGAATTGCCTCCAGAAGACCCAGGATGGTTTTTTCTTCATTCAAGCATGGAATCACAATGGAGACTTCAGGTAACGTCACAGGAGTTTTCCCTCAGCAATATTTTACTTGATAATCAATAAAGACTAAAAAATGTGATTAAAACAGTTATCCGCCCCAACTCATCGGATAAGAACATAATCCCGATCTGTTGGGGCGGATTGATTAAAAATCAGCTTTTGTTTGTAAGACCGATGGCTTCGATTTCCACAGCGCCGTTCTTCGGTAAAGCTGCCACCTGGACTGCTGATCTGGCAGGCGGATTTTCAGTGAAAAATTCGCCGTAAACAGCGTTCATTTTGGCAAAGTCGTTGATATCTCGCAGGAATACTGTCGTCTTTACCACGTTATCCAAACAAGAGTTGGATGCTTCCAATATGGCAGACAGGTTCTTGAGCGCCTGACGTGTTTCGGCTTCAACTCCGCCTTCAACCAGGCTGCCCGTCTTGGGGTCAATTCCCAGTTGGCCGGCAGTAAATACAAATGGGCCACCTGCAACAGCAACTGAATAAGGTCCAATGGCCGCAGGGGCCAGATCCGATTTAATGATGGTTTTATCTCGACAAGTCATGCGTTTCCTCCAAACAATAAAGTATTTATCGAATTCTATGCTAAAAACGGATGGACGTAAATATAAATATTCAAATCAAAATAAGTAAGCGGAGTTTAAACATCAGAATTAGGTTAATATTTCAAAAACGCTTGCATTTACAAACTTTACAAATATATAATAAACATCAGGTAGGTTAACTTATAGATGTAGAAAGGATATACCATGGGATTATTTAGCAACATTCTTGAAAAGCTCGGATTGAAGAAACCTGAACAAGAAGCAAAAAAAGAAGTTACCCCCACTATCGTTCCACCGAGACCTGCGCCTCCAAAACCCTTGCACACCAGCCATGTAGATTCAAGACCCAATCCATTGATGGATAAACCAGGAATCACTGGACAAGCAACCCCCAAACCCGTCGTGGCGGCCATGAGTGAAGTCGATGTTGTCAGCAAACTTGATACTTTGGCAAAATCAAATCCACAAAAATTGGATTGGAAAGTCTCAATCGTTGATCTCTTAAAACTGCTTGACCTTGACAGCAGCCTTGCCTCACGCAAGGAACTGGCTGTTGAATTGGGTTGTCCGGCAGAAAAGATCGGCGGTGATTATTCAGAGATGAATGTCTGGTTGCACAAAGAAGTCTTAAAAAGAATCGCAGCTAACGGCGGCAACATTCCGCAATCACTGCTCAATTAGTACCAGCCTTGCTTGATCTGATAAAAACTGAACCCGTTTGGGTTCAGTTTTTATTATTAATCCTTTCGGTAAAAATCATTCGAACGCTTCATACTGGTATAATACACGCATACAAACCAAATTATTGATCAATGACAGGTAATTATGCTCGATAAAATTGTTCAGATTCAAGAAAGATATGCAGAACTGACCAGGTTGATGGAAGTCAACGTGGAAGATTATCAAAAAATCACCGAACTCGCCAAGGAACGTTCCGAGTTTGATGAGATCTATCCGCTTGGGCTTGAATACCGCGACCTGATGGCAAAAATGGACCAGGCCAAAGAAATGGAAAACAGCGGCGACCCTGAGTTCGTGGAATTGGCAAAAGCTGAGATCGAAAGCCTGACGCCGCAGATCGAAGCCATGGAAAAACAAATTAAAACCCTGCTGGTTCCCAAGGATCCCAGGGATGACCGTAATGTCTATATTGAAATCAGGGCTGGCGCTGGCGGAGATGAATCCGGTTTGTTTGCGGCGGAATTGCTGCGCATGTACTCGCATTATGCCGAAGCTCATCGCTGGACCATTGAAATCATGTCAGCCAACGAAACAGGCATTGGCGGTTATAAAGAAATTATCTTCATGATCAAAGGCAAGGGCGCCTACTCGCGCTTCAAATTTGAATCCGGTGTTCACCGGGTACAACGCATTCCAAGCACCGAATCATCAGGCCGTATTCACACCTCCACGGTCACTGTGGCTGTAATGGCCGAGATGGAAGATGTTGATATTCAAATTCCAGATGCTGACATTGAAGTGGATGTGTTCAGATCTTCAGGCGCAGGTGGACAGAACGTGCAAAAGAATGCAACCGCCGTCCGCATCACGCATAAACCCACCGGTTTGGTGGTGGCCTGCCAGGATGAACGTTCACAGCTGCAAAACCGTTTGCGCGCATTAAGCATTTTACGGTCACGACTTTATGACATGGAAATGCAGCGAGTTCAAAGTGAACGCGAAGAAGCCAGGCGCTCACAGGTGGGCACTGGCGACCGGTCTGAAAAGATCCGCACTTACAACTACCCCCAAAGCCGGGTTACCGATCACCGCATCAATGTGTCTTCATATAACCTTCCCGGTGTCATGGCCGGTGACATTGATCTCTTTATTGATGAGCTATCACAACGAGATGAGACAGATCGATTATCAACCAATGGGGAAGATGACGAAGACTAAAACAAATGATTGGCTGATTGAATCCACCAGACTGCTGGCTGACCAATCCGAGTTTGCATCACTTGAAACCCGGGTGATATTGTGCCATGTGTTGGATCGATCACGCGAATGGCTCGTTACTCATCCAGATATTGAACTCGATGAAGATCAAATTCAAAAAGCAAATAAAATGCTCGATCGAATATTGGATGGCGAACCACTGCCATATCTGGTCGGAAAACAGGCATTCTATGGTTTGGATTTCAAGGTAACTCCGGACGTGCTCATTCCAAGGCCCGAGACTGAATTACTGATCGAAGAATGCATCGCCTGGTTGGAAGATCACCCATCCAAACGGGAGATGGCAGATGTTGGCACAGGTTCAGGTGCGATTGCCATCACTCTTGCCGATCGTTTTGAAGATTTGAAAATCACAGCCATTGATATTTCTGAAAAAGCGCTGGAGGTTGCCAGCCAAAATGCAATTCTATTAAATGTGGACTCCAAAATTAGCTTTGTAAAAAACGACCTTTTATCAAATTTCACAGGACGATTTGATCTGATCGCCGCAAACCTCCCCTATATTCCTTCTGAAAAACTTAAATCCCTGCCGGTCGCCAGACATGAACCGCTGCTCGCTTTGGATGGCGGACCCGACGGTCTGGATCTCATCAAACTTTTACTGCACCAATCACGTGAACACCTTAAACCGGGTGGAATGATTATTCTTGAAATCGAAGAAGGTCAATCTGAAAGTGCATCAACTGTCGCAGAAGCATTGCTGCCCGGAGGGAAAATGTCCATCCTAAATGACCTTGCCAATCACCCCAGAATACTTAAAATAATGGTATAGAATGAGGTTCAGATGCAGACAATAACTTTACCCGCAGAAAATCCAGAGTCAATCAATTCGGCCATAACATTATTTAGAGACGGAGAAATTGTCGCTTTTCCCACCGATACAGTTTATGGATTGGGAGCCGATCCTTTTCAGGCATCAGGAATTATTAAACTCTTTGAAGCTAAAGGCCGGGATTCCAACAAAGCCATCGCCATTTTAATTGGCTCAGTGGAACAGGCCAATCTGGTTACCGATCACATGACCGAAATGGCAGTCCGTCTTTGCGAAGCTTTTTGGCCAGGCGGCTTGACGGTCATTGTTCCACGTAAAAACACATTACCCGAACTCATATCAAATACAGATAGAGTGGGTATTAGAATGCCCAATCACCCTGTTGCGCTTCAAATGTTAAAAACATTTGGTCCGCTGGCCACGACATCAGCTAATCTTTCAGGAAAACCAGATGCCGTCACAGCGAAGGATGTTTACGATCAACTCTGCAACCGTGTACCGTTAATCCTTGATGGCGGCAAATGCCATGGAGGAGTCCCATCCACAGTAATCGATTGCAGTGGATCCGAACCCGTCATTTTACGGGAAGGTCCCATCACCAGCGAACAAATTTTCAAGGTTTTGGAGATGCAAAAAGCTTAAAATTTTCTAACCTATTTTTAATCGTGCACTTAACTTAATACGATAATATTCCTCGTATTCTCCTCTTAGAAACCCACACTCATGGAAGGGTCCATCAGTGTGGGTTTTATCATTAAACAAGGCTTTGTTCCTGTAAACTTTTTAATTCTGAAAATCTTCCACCGAGTTGATCAAGCGCCTGGTATGACCCCCTTTCAATAATTGATCCATTTTGCAAAAGGAGAATTTCATCGACTTTATCAAGCCATGAAAAATCATGAGTGATATATAAAATGCCCTCATCTTTGAAAAGATTAAAAAGTGTTGCCATGACCTTGTTAGCTGTGATGGGGTCCAGATTCTCAACGGGTTCATCCAATAACAAATAAGGCCTGTCTTGCAGGAGTGCGCGGGCAATTGACACCCGCTGGCGTTCTCCTCCACTCAATCTGAATCCCTGATCGCCCAGCCAGGTATCCAGGCCTTGCGGCAGCCGGTTGAACCAGTCTTCCAATTCGGCCATTTTTAGGGCTTGAATAAGTTTTGGGTCATCCGCCTGCGGATCGGCCAAAAGCAGGTTCTCACGCAGACTGGCGCTGAATAATCTTGTTGATTGTGATATTACGGCAAAATTCGACCGCACGCGATATGGATCAATTCTGCGGCTATCGATCTGATCGAGAGATATTTGCCCTTCCTGCGGTTGCCAGAGCTGTAGAATTAGATTGACCAGGCTGGTCTTGCCGGACCCACTTGGGCCGACCAGGGCGAGTTTTTTTCCTGGAACCAATGACATTGATATATCACTGAGTTGAAATTTTTCACCCTGTTCGTAAGAGAAACAAAGGTCATTTACGTTCACGCTTTCAGGCAGCCATGACTCAGGCAGGGGTTCAAATATCTTGCCTTCAGGTTGGACACCGCCCAGCTCAAATATTCGTTTGGCCGCCTCAAGACTTGAATTCAACATTACTGCCGCCTGCGGCAAATTCGCCACGGATTCAAAACCTGCCATGCTCATGAGCAGGATCACCGCCATTGAGACGCCGCTGAGAATACCTTGCGATACCAATGGAATGGTAACCAATAACAAAGCCAGCAATGTCAAATTGAGGATCAACAAACCCAGCCCCAGATTGATGCCATTCAAGGTGGAAATGCGGGTCTGCCAGCGGCCTCCTTCTCTGCCCTTCTCAAGGATTGCTTCCATCCAACGATCTTGAGCGCCGCTGCTTTGAAGTTCTTCAAGACCTTGCAGCCATTCCACGGTACGCGAGGATAGATCTGAACGCATCTCCAACATTTTCTTTGCCAATGGCCTGGTGATTAGAATCGATAATACTGGAAGAAGGATACCGTTGACGGTCAATCCTGCGGCCAAAATCAAACCCAAATTGGGATCATAGGCGCCAATGAAAAGACTCACTCCAGCGGCAACGACTACGGCGACCACCACCGGGCTGACCACTCTCACATAAAAATTCTCGAGAATTTCCAAATCGCCCATGACGCGATTAAGTAAATCCCCTGCCTTGCGGGTATGGATGTCTGCCGGGGGCGAGGCGTCAACCTGATCATAAAACCACTCACGCAGCCTTGAAAGCACACGCAAATTTACTGAATGCGATACCAATCTTTCGAAATATCTGAAAACCGCCCGGCTGATACCAAAGAAACGTACTCCAACAATGGCCACCTGTAAATCCGCAATTGAGGGGTGCAGCGCAGCGGATGCAATCAGGAATGCCGAGGTTCCCATTAACCCGATCCCGGCACTGATGGTGGCGATGCCCAGCATGATGGATAAACATATTTCCCAGATGAAGGGTGTCAGAAAGCGCAGCAGCTTGAGAATGGTTTTCATGCCCGCCTCCTCGCATTTTCAAGTAGATGTGCATATTCGCCATTCTTCGCAATTAACTCTTGATGGCTGCCTGTTTCTATCAATTGTCCGCGTTTTAACACCAAGATTTGGTCTGACCGGGTGACCGTGGCCAACCGATGCGCAATGGTCAGAGTGGTGCGTTCCTGCTGCAGTTTTTCTGAAGTCTCAAGATAATCGCGTTCCAGATTCATATCCAGGTGAGCGGTAGGTTCATCCATTAAGATAAAAGGCGCGTTTTTTAGAAACGCCCTGGCCAGGATCACCCTGCGCGCTTCTCCTCCGCTGAGTCGAACACCCCCTTCTTGTAAGGATGTATCCAACCCATCAGGAAGTGTTGTAATCAATTGCCCCAGCCCGGCCTTTGCCAGTGCATCCATGACCACATCTCGTGAAACAGTATGATCATGCAATCTCACGTTTTCGAGCAAAGTGGTATTAAACAATCTGGCGTTCTGCGGCACCCAGGCAATCCCGCGCCGCCATTCGTCAAGACTCCAACAATTAATCTCTTCGTTATTAATTTGGATGCTGCCGCTTTCAGGCTGAATGAAACGTAAGATCAATTGCGCCAGGGTGCTTTTTCCGGCTCCGCTTTCACCCACAAGCGCATAGTGTTTGCCGCTTTCCAGTTCGAGGTTTATATCTTCAAGCGCAGCTTCAGGATTATCAGCGTAATGGTAGTTCACATTTTTTAGCGTCAATCTGAATTCGCCAGTAAATGGGACCGGCCGGTTTTGCACCACAACTGTAGGATTGTCATTTTCAGGTGTATCCAATAGTTGGAAGATACGCTCGGCAGCAGTCAAACCGTTCATGCCGGCGTGGTATCTGACGCTCAAATTACGCAGCGGAAGGTAAAACTCAGGTGCGATCAACAAGATAAAAAATGCTTCTTGAAAAGCCATTCGGCTATAAAGCAGCCGCAGACCAATTTCAACAGCCACCAGCGCTGTAGAAATAGTGGCTATCAGTTCCAACACGAAGGCCGAAAGAAAGGTGATCTTGAATACCGCCATGGTCACATCGCGATAACGCTCACTAACCTGTCTGATCTTTTCGCCCCGTTCACGGCTTCTTCCCAACTGCATTAATGTGGAAAGTCCTTGCAGCGTGTCCAAAAAGTAGGTTCCCAAGCGCGAAAGGGCGGTCCACTGCCGCTGAGTATGGTTTTGAGAGAGTTTACCGATCAAGATCATGAATAGCGGAATCAAGGGTGCGGTGATCACAAATACCAACCCGGTAAGAAGGTCCATAGGGAAAACCACGACCAGGATGGTAATGGGAAGCAGCGCCGCCAGCAGGATTTGCGGCAGGTATTGACTGAAATAGGCATCCAGTGCGTCCAAACCTTGCAGCGCGGTGGTGGTCAATTCTCCGGCTTTTTCACCTTTGAGAAAGGCTGGTCCAAGCCGGTTGATTTTATTGATCAACTCTTCGCGCAAACCGTTCTTGATCTTCACGGCCAATTGGCCGGCCAGACTCTCATTAACAGAAGTAAACAAAGCACGGCCTATAATAACCAACAAGGCAATGCGCAATATCGGAATCACCTGTAACAAAGTAAACTGATTAAGGAATACCTTGGAAACAACCGCACTTAATAACCATGATTGCCATATCACCAATCCCCCGGCCAGAAAACCGAATAACACGATCAGTGGAAAGAGCAAGCCCGTGGCGCGGGCTTTTTGGATCAAACGGGCATTTTTACTCATGGTTCAATTGTGCCCGATTGGATGCAAATCGTCAAATTATCTTAAGGTTAAAGAATAGACATTGGGGTGCTTGTAAAAACCCCGGATTCTTGAAAGAATCCGGGGTTGGGTCTACTTATTCGCTGAACTGAAGAATTTGCAGCACATCTCTCACGCTGGCGGCGAAGATCTCGCCCATTATGGATTCCTCCACATGATACGGACCTCCGTAGACACCGTCGCCGACGGCTTTTTTGACCTCTTCAGAACTGAGGATGAGATTGGTAACAAAGGCCGGTTTGTCCCCGGCTGGCATGTTGGCTTGCCGAACGAACGGAAAGGCTTCAATCCATGAGGCGTGATAGCCCTCGAGGTTGTGCTGTTTGGCAATTGCATTTACTGACGAGGATTCATACCAATCATACCAGGCGATTTTAATGCCCTCCAATTCATTGGCTAGTTCGCCCAGCGAGACCTTGGCCGGTTTATTGCCACCATGCCCGTTGACAATGATAATTCGCTTAAAACCTTGTCCATACAGGGACCTGACCATGTCTTCCACCACCGCTATAAAGGTGCTGACTCGCATGCTGATGGTGCCTGGATATTTGGTGAAATAAGAAGAACAGCCAAAGTTAAACGGTGGCGCCACGGGAACCCCAGATTGCTGAGAGGCGGCGTCGGCAATTGAAAGCGGAATCTTAACGTCAGCACCGATGCTGATGTAGCCGTGCTGCTCGGTGGCACCGAGAACGATCATCACCCGGTCGTCTTTTTTCAGATAAGCATCAATTTCCATCCAGGTCAATTCGGCAAGTCTCATGATAAGCCTTTCTCTGTAAGGAATGAAAGTAAAATAATTATAACGATAAATCTGGCAAGTCCGATGTTTGATTATTAATTAAAATCCCTCTCCCTAGTTAGGGAGAGGGATCAGGGTTAGTATTTACGTTTTTCAAAATACCTTATATGACGATATTGACCAAGCGCCCTTTGACATAAATGACCTGGCGGGGTGCCTTGCCCTCAAGCGTTTTCACAACCGCCTCACTGGACAGGGCAATCTTTTTGGCATCATCGTCAGAAATACCTGCAGGTACCACGATGCGGTCACGCAGTTTGCCATTGACCTGCACCACCAGGGTGATCTCATCCTCGGCGGCTGCGGCTTCATCCACTTTTGGCCATGATTGGGTGTGGATGGAGTAAGGTTTGCCAATCATCTGCCACAGCTCCTCGCTGATGTGCGGGGTCACCGGAGCGAGCATCTTTAAGTAGATCTCGATGGCTTCATTCCAGGCCGGACTGCCATAGAGTTCCGCCTTGGCTCTCACCATTTCATTGAGTAGTTCCATTAGACCTGAAACGATGGTGTTGAATTCAAAGGTCTCGTAATCTTTGGTGACAGCTTTTAGCGTCTGATGGAGCTTGCGGCGCAGCGCCTTTACGGCTTCCTCTCCGGGTTTACCGGTATTTACGGGTTCCAAAACGGTATTCCATAAACGGCGCAGCCAGCGTGAAGTACCGTCAATACCACCGCTGCTCCACGGACCGCCCATATCCCAACGGGAGAAGAACATCAAGTAAGCACGGGTGGTATCCGCACCGTAAGATTGCACCAGGCTATCAGGGGCAACCACGTTGCCGCGGCTCTTGGACATCTTTTCAGAGTCTTCTCCCAGCACCATGCCCTGGTTGCGCAGCTGAAGCATGGGTTCATTACCTTCAGTGATGCCCATGTCGCGCAGTGCCTTGTGGAAGAAGCGAACATAAAGCAAATGCATGGTGGCATGTTCAATACCGCCGGTATATACATCAACCGGCATCCAATAGTTGTATTCTTCCGGGTCAAAAGGTCCCTTGTCATAGTCAGGGCTGAGATAGCGCATGGGATACCACGACGAGCACATGAAGGTATCCATGGTATCTGTCTCGCGTTCCGCTTTGCCGCCGCATTTTGGACAGGTAGTGAAACGCCAGGTGGGATGTAGTTTCAACGGGCTTTCACCGGTCGGCTTCCATTCGACGTCTTCGGGCAGGACCACGGGTAGTTGGTCTTCAGGGACAGGTTGAACACCGCACTTTTCACAATAAACCATGGGGATGGGTGCACCCCAATAACGTTGTCTTGAGATCAGCCAATCGCGGATGCGATAATTTGTGGAACCTTTACCGACGCCGGTCTTCTGAACATATTCAACCGCTTTTTTGAATGACTGGTCGCCCGGGGTTCCGCTTAATTCACCGGAATTAACCAATGTGCCGGCCGCGGGGACGGAAGCGGTCATATCATCCGGTTCGATCAGCGAAACGCCGGCTGGCTGCACCACCACCTTGATGGGAAGTTTGAAGGCACGGGCGAATTCAAAGTCACGCTGATCGTGGGCAGGTACAGCCATGATGGCGCCGGTGCCGTAGGTCATCAAAACGTAATCAGCGATCCACACAGGGATCTTTTCACCCGAGACCGGGTTGATGGCATAACCGCCGGTGAAAACGCCGGTCTTCACCTTATCACTGGCTTCACGTTGAATATCCGTCTGGCGGGTGGAATCGAGGATGTACTGTTCCACTTCGGCCTGGTGTTCGGGAGTGGTCAATTTCTGCACCAGCGGATGTTCGGGAGCCAGCACCATAAAGGTGACTCCCCACAGGGTGTCTGGCCTTGTGGTAAAGATCTCCAGCGGGTCGCCGGTTTCAGTTTTGAATGTGACCAGTGCGCCTTCTGATTTCCCGATCCAGTTGGTCTGCAGCGTTTTCACCCGCTCAGGCCAATCAATGCCGTCGTAACGCAGCAATTCTTCGGCGTAATTGGTAATGCGGAAGAACCACTGGGTCAGGTCTTTTTTGATCACAGGCGTACCGCAGCGTTCGCAATGCCGATCGTCGCCCCACACCTGTTCGCGCGCCAGGGTCGTGTTGCAGTTCGGGCACCAATCCACCGGGGAAAGCTTTCGATAAGCCAGCCCTTTTTTGTAAAGTTGAATGAAGAACCACTGTGTCCAGCGGTAATATTTTTCGTCAGATGAGATCATCTCGCGCCGCCAGTCAAACATGGCGCCCATGGTCTTGAACTGTTTGCGCATCTTGTCAATGTTGGCATAAGTCCAGGTCTTGGGGTGGATCTGGCGTTTAATGGCAGCGTTCTCCGCAGGTAGGCCAAAGGCGTCAAAACCCATGGGGAACATGACATTGAACCCATTCATGCGTTTGTAGCGGGCACGTGCATCCGAGGGGGAGATGGCATACCAGTGCCCAATATGAAGATCGCCCGAAGGGTACGGAAGCATGGTCAATGCATAAAACTTGGGTTTGCTTTCATCTATATTGGATTCATAGAGATGATCGTCTTCCCATTTCTTTTGCCATTTGCTTTCGATCTCGTTCGGGTTGTACAAGGGGATCTGTGGATTTGCCATTCTTGCTCCATTCGGTAGGATTTAAACAAAAAACTCTTCTCCCATCAGGGACGAAGAGAATCTCCGCGGTACCACCCTGCTTGTCTGAAAGCACCAGACCGCTCAGAAGCTGTAACGGGCACACCCGTTACCGGTTACTGATTGATTGTTCACCGGTAAAGCTACCCTTTTCAGGGGGTCAGGCGAGTTCGATCTGGTGTGTTCCGGTACACTTTGCCGGTCTCTCACTTCTTCCACCGGTTCGCTGACGGATGATCTACTACTCCTGATTTTGCTTTAGTGGACCCAGGGAGGTTCGAACTCCCGGCCTCCTCAATGCCATTGAGGCGCGCTCCCAACTGCGCTATGGGCCCAAATGGTACCCTTTTCTTGCTCGAGCCTGCCGTGCTTGTGGACCTGGGGGGATTCGAACCCCCGGCCTCTTCAGTGCGATTGAAGCGCGCTCCCAACTGCGCTACAGGCCCGTGTTCCAAACTGCAGACAGGATTTTACCTGAGAGGTGTAGCCTTGTCAAGGAAATGGATTATTGAAATTTGAAATTGAGTTTTTTAGCTGAGAAACAACAATAGATAATACGTGGAGGATTTTCTTGAGGTTTTATAATAAGGTTTTCTTGGCGCACTTGGCGACTTTGCGAGAGACAAAACATTATCCCCTTAACGGAACTGGCTTGACCTCGCCCTTGTCAAAGATAAACATGGTCCGCCCCATTTCTTCTTCGACCACAAAACTGGTTTTGACAATTGTCACTGTCACACCTGGATAAACTCTCTGGGTTGCTTTTACCGTTCCATGATCCAGCTTGGCCAGTTCGTCTTCAAAAACTTTAAGTTTTTCTTCAAGTGCTTCAATTTCATTTCTCAAACCAGAATAACTCCGTAAACGTTCATTCATGGTACGCCTGTAAGATTCTGAAATGTCTTTTTTGTTTTCGCGATAACTCTTATACTCGTTGATATAACCTTCCAGAGACAATATTGATTTTTTCTTTTCTCCGTATTTACCTAATAATTCAACATACTCTTGTCTGAACTTGGGTTCAATACCTAATTCCAATTCAGTTGGTATGTGCAACTCAGAACCAAAGGCACCGGCTGTGATCTCTTCGAGTGCTTCGAGGTGTCCACCGATAATATCACCCTGAAAATTATTGACTTTTATCTTGCCGCCGGATTTGATTTGGGAACGTGAAATACTGTCATTAACAATGACATCTTTTACTGCTTTGATTGTGGCATTTTCAACATACTTGGCAACAACATTCCCACCGGCATAAAGATGGCACTTACCTGCTCCGAATATGCCGTTCTTGATCAGGATGTTCCCTTCGGCATAAATTTCTGCGGCTTCAACCATTCCCAATATTTCGACATCTCCACCAGAACGAATGCTGAATCCTGATTTTACATCCCCTTTAATTTGAACATTACCTACAAAATTTATATTGCCGACAGCAAAATTAACATCATGTTGAACCGTATAGAGTGAAATGATCGAGGGTTTGTTCTCAAACATGCAGGCATGTCCATCTTTGGCAGCGAGAAGCCTCACGCCCGAAGAATCAAAGGCAGTATCTCGGCCTGCCACCAGAGTTGGATTCTTTACCTTGGGTGGATAAATAACTTTTCCGGTTACCGTCTGCCCGGTTTTACCTTCTTCCGCGGGAAATCGTTCGGCGAGAAGTTCGCCTTTTTTTACATTGTGGATCAGGTTCAAGTTTCTAAAATCGACTTTGCCGTCGTCTGATTCAACTACAGGCATTAAATCAACCGTTGTCGGGAAGTAATACTCGATATAGCCGTCTTTCCCCTCTTCGGGCTCAGTACCGGATGCCACCAAATGAGGATGGTCCCAGAGCTTGAGATAGACCGCCTGCTCCACAACCAATTGGTTGATGCCAACCGTCACGCCGTTTTCTAAAAGTGCCTGATTAACAAGCCCAAGAGTTACATCTGCACCGCCATTTTGAGGTGAGCTAAGGGTAATCCAGGCACTCATGCCGTCTTCAGACACGGCAACGGAGCAAGTTCCATCAATTGGATCTGTGGAATTTTCCATATAGGTTAACTCTACACGACTAATCTTAAGAAAAACATAAAAAGCAGGTAAAAGGAAAGCAGATTTTGTACTTTGTATGACAATTCAACTAAAACCGGCATAAAAGCAAAACGCAAGCTTCAGCCTGGATACTTTATCTGCAATCCATTCAACATGGCATGCAATTCTTCATGCCTGCCGTGGCCAATTACCTTTTCTTCATGTTCTTCAAATGAATGGTAGATGGATTCCATGATGTCTGGCGGAATAACTTTATCCGCCATGGGAAATAAAATATTATTCTCTTTTTGAATGTGTACCCGGAGCAAATCGATATAAGCTCTGCCGGCTTTTTCAAACTTGCCAAAGTCTTCAGGCTCCTCAAGTGCTTCAAGCATGTTATGGATGTATCCCCTGCCTTGTATGTGTTCAGCCATCATCACGCCGATCGGACCGCCCCGGTCAGGAATACCTGCAGCGATCATGGCGGGGAAGAGAATTCCTTCCTCTTTGCCGTGATGGCATTTGTCAGCGAATTCCCTAAGGAAATCGATGAAATCCAACAACTCGTCAGGGTTTGGTGTGCCTTCTACTTTGAATTTATCAAGAATACGGGTAAATATATCCAACGCCGACAATATGGCGTCATGATCGTTAATAAGATCTGCCATTGCCTTGCTCATCTTTTGGCCTCCAATCTCTACAACGAAACCAAACAGTTACAGCGAAACACAACATAAGTATACAGGAATCAACAGATTAAGAGAATTTTAATGTTAAGGATTAATTATTGTAATGGACCACTCCAAGGAAGTTTGTTAATAAATTGATCCATTGAAAAATCATTTTGAATTTCGATGCGCGCTAAATAAAAAATTGAATTCATGCCGTGCGTGACCGATTCTCCCAGTCCAACCGCGGATTTATATCCGTAGCTACTGGTCAACCTGATTATATTGTCATTGATCTCTCCAAATGGAAAAGCAAATGAATTGACGGGCGTTCCCAGTAATTCTTCAAGGTTGAGTTTTGACATGCGAATTTCTTCAGAAAGCAGGTCCTCGCTGATGGCAGGCAGATGAGCATGTGTTTTGCTATGAGAACCAATTTCCCAACCATTTTGAACAAGCTCCTTCAATTGGGCAGCTGAAATCATGTCTGTACCATTGACGTAGGTCTGCACTACGTAAAAGGTGGCAACAAAGCCATACTTCTTTAAGATCGGATACGCATTATTGAAATTATCAATATTGCCGTCGTCAAATGTGATGACCACAGGCCGTTGAGGTATCTCTCCTCCGTTGTAGATTAAATTGGCAAGGTCGCTGATATTAATCGTTTGATAATGGTTGTCGTACAGCCACTTGATCTGTTCTTCGAACTTTTCAGGTGGAATATTGTAGCGGCTGTCTTGAGTGTCGCTGTTGGTCGAAACATGATGGTACAACAAAATTGGAGCAGTCACCGAACCTGCAGGGATGGTCACTTTGGATGGAGTGGGCGTGGCTGTAGGAGCCGATGTTGGTGTGATCGTTGGCGTAAGGGTCACCGTCGCTGTCGGTGCAACTGTCGCGGTTGCGGTTGGAGGCAGGGGCGTTTCAGTTGGACGCAAGAAATTTAAGGGTGATTGCCCCTGGCAGCCAGTAATGCTGACCAGGTATAAACAGAACATTCCAATGCTCAACAGTGTTTTCAGTTTCATTCATTCATCCATTCGCTTCAAATCATTTAATGATTTGTCTCTATCTTGCCAAAAAGGGATTATGCAGCAGTTCTTCACGAACCGTGGTTTCTTCTCCGTGGCCAGGAATCAAGCGGGTTTCGGGCGGCAAAGTACAGACCTGTTTTCGAATACTCGCAATCAACGTTTCGTGGCTTCCGCCAGCCAGATCTGTGCGGCCCACACTGTGAAAAAAGATCACATCACCGCAAACAGCTGTTTTGGCGGCTGGAATAAAAAAGATCACCGATCCAGCCGTGTGACCGGGTGCCAGTCTGACCTGGATTGAGGCATTTCCAAACGGCAGTTCCATCCCGTCTTCAAGATACAGATCCGGCTCGTCAGGAGGCAGCACCGGCATATGAAACTCCTTTGATCCCCCGCCGTCTCGCAGTAGTTCAAAATCATCACGATGCATGGCCAGTTTTGGCTTTTCAGGTAAACTGGCATTCAAATAACTCACACCGGCAAAATGGTCAAAATGGCCATGGGTTAACATGATCATTTTAATTTTAAGTTCCTGGTCATTTATATAATCGAGCACAATTTCAGGTTCATATGATGGATCCACAACAATAGCCTCATTCGTTTCTTCATCAATAAGAAAAACAACATTGTTTCCAAGTTGGCCGGTTGAAAATACCCATACTCTAATGCTCATTCTGTTCTTACCTTTCGTTTATTGATCACGGTAAAAATGACCACATTAATTACCAATACTGCAAGTAATAGTATCAATCCCACTCGATACATGGAATAAGGATCAACACGATATAAAGCGCCAGCTAAAATCGGAGCCAGGATCAATGTCACCGCATTCATGGTCTCCATCAAACCGTAAGCCAAACCGGTCTCTGCCGGATGGATCAATGATCGGCCAATGGAAAGTATCATGACACGGCAAAGACGGTAACCGCCAATGAATATATAACCCAAACCAAAAAGAATAGTATTGTCACCCTTCAAGAAAAGAACAACAAATACTACCAGCATCAATTGACTGATAAAGAAACCGGTTAGCGACCCCAGGTGGCTCAAAAACAGCATGGCCAATGCGGATCCAAGACTGCCAAAAGCACCCAATATCCCAATAGTGGTGCTTGTCAAGTGCTGCTGGTTCTGTAAAAAGCTAGGTGTAAAGGGTTGTGGCAGGTAGAGGGCAAAAGTGGTGATTAGAACAACTGCTAAAAAGGCCATGAACCTGGTGTTTTTCAACAAACCTTTTGAATTCATTGATTCCTGGTCCACATGATGAACTTCAGGTTTCTTTTGAACAAATAAAATAATCGTGGTTGACACAATAAAGATCAAGCCGGCGATGATGTAGACTGCTTTAAATCCGAGTTTATCTGCCACCAAACCACCAATGATCGGTCCTATGACCGCTCCCAGGCTGTAAATGCCGGAAGGAATGGCGATGGCTCTGCCCACAGACAGGTTTCCACGCACGTTCGTAATATAGCTGTTCATGGGGGCCATCACAAAACCTGCCAAACCATAAAAGACGATACCCGCCACAAACAAAGGCAGCGAATTTGCCAGCGCCATTGTCCAGGCAGAAACAGTCCCCAATATCCAGGACAACCACATGATATTACGGGACCCCAGGCGGTCAGAAAGGTAACCGGCAGGGATTTGCGCCAGAGCCATGGTAATACCCATAGCGCCGTAGATGCCACCGATTAAAAGTGGATCTGCACCCCATTGCTGCAAATATAGAGGTTGAAAATATATGAAGAAACCCTCGCCCACTCCCCATGCTCCCATGGCCAGGGTGACTAATAAAAGATTGCGATTCATGATTATCCAATAATCCGTTTAATGAATTTTTTGACTTCGGTAAAAATCAGTTCCCGCTCCGGTTCGCGGATGACTACATGTCCGCTGTTTTCGACCCAAAACCGAGTTTTATCGGTAGAGCTGATCTTCTCGTAAAGCGTATCCATGCTTTGTGCAGGAATGCCGTGATCACCGTGTGATTGAACCAACAAGGCAGGAACCCTCACTTTGGGCAGGTCTTCCAACATTACACCGATCAATTTCTGAAGCTGCAAGACAGAGCGGGTTGGGTAGCCCGGATAATCCACATGATCCTGCATGGCATCCAGATTTCGCCAATCTGGCTTACCTTTATCCACTTGAGGCACCAGCCAGGTTATGTAGGGTAAAAACTTTGCTCGTGGATCTTCAGGCAGCGCACAAGGTGCAGAAAATGTGACCACTCCCTTGACATCATAGCGGGCTGCTGCCATCATGGAAAGCACACCTCCCATGGAAAGCCCCATGACCACCTGTTGTTCGGTACATCCCTTGAGCAGGTTGAGTCCATCTTCAACGGAGGCCAACCAATCACGCCAGGTGGAATGCCGCATGTCTTCAAGATCGGTGGCATGCCCAGTCAACCTGATACCAAGAATGGTGTAGTTTTCTTTTGCGAGAGAGTCGGCCAACATTCGCATTTCTTTTGGGGTTCCGGTAAACCCATGGATCAGAAGACAACCGGTTTTTCCGCCAGGGATGAAAAAAGGTTCAGCTGTTGGAATGATCAAGTTGTTGGTCATTTTTCTCTCCCTGGAAATAGTATCTTATAAAAATCGCAGATCACGCGGCATGTCGCTCAGAGATTCACAACCGTTTTCAGTCACCACAATATTGTCTTCAATCCGAACGCCGCCTTTTCCTGGCAGATAAATGCCAGGTTCAACCGTATAAGTCATGCCTGCGGCCAATTCCAATGTATTGCCGGCAAACATATAAGGCTGTTCATGGGCTTCCATCCCCAGGCCGTGTCCGGTACGATGGGTGAAGTATTTACCGTACCCAGCCTGATCGATCACCCTGCGGGTGACATCATCCACAGCCCCGGCAGGAAGTCCAGGCTTTCCGGCTGCTCTTCCAGCGGCGTTGGCACCCTGGACAGCTTTGTAGATCTCCACCAACTCAAGGGCAGGTTCACCGATTGCAAAAGTTCGCGTCAGATCAGAACAGTAATCTTCATAAGCGGCGCCCCAATCGATCACCAGCAAATCGCCAGTTTGGATCTTTCGAGCAGTCGGTACCGCATGCGGATTGGCGCTGTTCGGTCCGCCGGCAATGATTGGCATGAAAGGCAGTTCAGGTGATGAGCCTGCTTTATACAACTGGATGATCAATTCAGAAGCCAGGTCGATTTCAGTGATACCTGGTTTAATGTAAGGCAGGGTTGCGGTCAAACCTTTTTGAGCAATCTGAACGGCCTTGCGCATGCACTCGATCTCATGGGCATCTTTTTGGCTGCGCAGCACGCTCACCACGGATTCACCCGAGACAAGTGTTGCATCTGGAGCTGCTTTTTGAAGATATTCCATTTCAAGGAAGCGCAACCGTATGGGTTCAACACCCATGATGGTTGATTTGTTTTTCCATTTGGAAAATGCCTGGGTAAATACTTCCTGCCAGGTGGCCGGATCATCTCCAAAAGTATGAACCGTTATTGGCATCGAAATGGATGCCAGTTTGGCACTTTCAAGTTCAGGCAAAATCAGAATGGGCGTTTCTCCCCGCTGGTAAACAAACAAAGTGGGTCTTTCCATGAGGTGAAAATGCAGACCGGTTAAATAGACCAGGGATGGTCCAGGGTTAAGAACAATGGCGTCAATTTTATTTGACGCCATCAATTTATCCAGACGCGATAATCGACTCTTGAGCATAGTAATGTAATCTCCCGAGTCGATTATAGCGCCAAGTAGGCTGTGATGCAAAAACTTGGACGTGATTTGAGCTTTTTAGTGGTTCAAAATTTGCGAAAGGAAAAGACGGGTTCTATCCTGGGTTGGGTTTGTGAAAAATACCGTCGGCGATGCTTGTTCGACGATCTGACCTTTATCCATGAAGACCACTTCATCCGCGGCTGCTTTGGCAAAACCCATTTCATGGGTGACCACGATCATGGTAATACCGGCTTTAGCCAAATCAAGCATGACCTCAAGCACTTCCTTGATCATTTCAGGGTCAAGCGCACTAGTGGGTTCATCAAACAACATCAGTTTCGGGTTCATGGCCAGCGCACGCGCGATGGCTACACGCTGCTGCTGCCCGCCGGATAATTGTGTCGGATAATTGTTTGCTTTTTCGGGAATACCCACCCGTTTAAGCTGCGCCATGGCGTTTTCGATCGCTTTATCTTTTGATATTTTTTTAACAATCCGCTGCGCCAGCGTGATATTTTCCAACACGGTCAAATGAGGATAGAGATTGAAGTGCTGAAATACCATTCCGATCTCGGAACGAATTTTATCGATCTGCTTTGAGTTATGAGTCAACTTTTCGCCATCGATCCAAATTTCGCCGCTGGTCTTTTCTTCAAGTTGATTCACACAACGTAGCAGGGTTGATTTGCCTGAGCCGCTGGGTCCGAGAATCACGATCACCTGCCCCTTTTTCACGGTCAAACTGACACCGTCAAGGGCTTCGATGCCGGTGAAGTGTTTCTTTAGATCTTGAATTACCACCATGTCATCAGCGCTGCTCATTTTTTTGGATCCGTTTCTCGATAAATTTCATCAAAAAGGAAAGTAAAATCGTCATGGTCAAATACAAAACAGCAAGCGTTATGTAAGACTCTTGATATTGAAAAGTTCTGCCTGCATAAAGTTTGGCAATCTGGGTAATATCTCTTACCGCCAACACTGAAACCAACGATGAATCTTTCAGCATGGAAATAAAATCATTGCCCAAAGCCGGCAAGACGTTGCGAATAGCCTGCGGTAAAATAATGTAACGCATGGCCTGCCAATAACTCATGCCTTGTGAACGGGCAGCTTCCATTTGGCCGCGGCCAATGGACTGGATGCCAGCCCGGAATATTTCAGCTAAAAATGCACCATAAGTGGTTGATAGCGCGATGACTGCCCTGGTATTCATGGGCACTTCATTCTTGATGGCTGCCAGCCAGGCACCGATGCCTGTGACACCGATCTCTGTTAACCAAACGCCCAAGGCTTTTATTCCATTAACAACGCCTGGAATACCCACAAATGCAATGAAAAAGATCAGTACCAGCATCGGGATGCCTCTGATCAATTCAACATACAGTGTCGCCAAATTCTTGAAAAATGTATTATCCGAGATTCGTCCCAAACCGGTTAACAAACCAAGGACAAGCGCAAAGATAAAAGCAATCAGGGTTGTCGTGATAGTGACACTTAACCCTGCTTTAATAAACAGAAACGCCTTTTGAAATGGAATATTGGTAAGGATGGTAACAAAAGTTAATATAGCAATGGCAAGTATTGCATATAACCACCAGGGTGCCGCTTTGAGCTTTAATTTCACATACTCACGGTATTCTTCAGAGTTTCGTCTGGGAGGTTTTGCTTTGGCATTCGTAATTTGTGCCATCAGAACTCTTTCTACGGGCTCCCTGAAGTTATCGAGGGAGCCCGTTTTTTAGGTAAGTAAATTTATTTAATGTCGTCGTATGTAATATTGAAATCTGGACCAAAGTATTTCACTTGCAGGGCTGCAAGCGTACCGTCGTCGATCATTGCTTGAAGGGCAAGGTCAACAGGTTCTTTCAGGTCGCTGCCTTTGGGATAGATGAAACCCAATTCATCGGATGAGATTGAATCGCCAATGAGTTCAAGTTGGTCAGCGTTTGTTCCCTGGTAACCCAAACCGACAACTTCATCGATGATGATGGCATCCAAATCCCCGGCCAACAAAGCTTGAACGGCAAACGGAAAAGTTTCAAAGGCCTGAATACGATCTTCAGGAAGATATTTTGCGGCAGTCTCATAGTTGGTGGTGCTGACCTGGGTGCCAAGTTTGAATTCTTCATTGGCAACGATGTCTTCAATACTGCTGAACCTGTCTTCACCAATGCGGACGAGCAAACGCTGTTGAATTTGCTGATAACCAATGGAGAAATCAACTTGTTGTGCCCGATCTTCGGTATAGGTGACCCCGTCGGCGCCGGCGTCATATTGACCATCAGCTACAGCCTGGATCATTCCATCCCAGGCAGATTCAACAAAAACAGGTGTACAGTGCAGACGAGTACAAATATCGTTCCATGCATCATAATCCCAACCGCCGGCTTCACCGGTTGTGGCTGAGATGTAGTTGAAGGGCAAGTACGCATTTTCGACAGCGATTTTAATCTCACGGCAGTCAAGATCAACAATCGCGTCCTTTGCAGTTCCCAAACAACCAGAAGCAGGCTTGCTGCCTGCGCAGGCGCTCAAAACAATAACACATAGCGCCAAGACAATTGCCAGTACAACTTTCGTGTTTTTCATTTTTCCTTCTCCTCAAAAATAATTTTTACAACATTTTCAACCTGCAAGAGAAGTACAATTGCAGATTGCGGTTACCAAAATTGGGTGTTATAAAAAAAACCTCCCCTATGAAGGGAAGGCGGGAAATCTTGAAAAAATAAGCTGCTTCTTAGTCTACCTAAATGAAATCAGCGCCCGTTACCCTTCGTGAGTTTGGCGTTTGGCTTTCGGTGCTGCTTAGGTGTATAGACCAATATCATAGGTATGTTTATAGCAAACTACAAATCAAAAGTCAATGGGTTTTAATTAATTTTTCATTTATTGGGTATTTTATTCAAATCATCTGAACCTTAATCCCCATATGAATACTTCATGGAACTATGATCCTTTTTTGGATTGCTTTTCGATATACATGGCACTATCTGATTGCTCAATCAACTTTTCCATCGGCAAGGGATTTTCCCATTCGTACAAAGTAGTTCCTGCACTAAAAGAAAGCGGATTATTTCTCTGAATCTCTGAAGATATCTTCATCTGTTGATCTTTCAATCGTTCAGACATGGTTTTTAAAGAGTATTCAGCAGTCTCGATGGCAAATACGACAAATTCATCTCCACCATAACGGGCAATAATATCAGAAGACCTGAAAGATTTTTTGAGGATGGTTCCCATATCCTTTATGGCTTGATCACCTGCGGCATGCCCGAATTGATCGTTGATCTGTTTCAGATTGTCCATATCGAAGAAGAACAAGACCGCGTTCATTTTCATCCGCAGACAAAAGCTGCGTAATTGTTCAGAAAGCACAAAAAAGCCGCGTCGGTTTATCAGCCCCGTCAGGTCATCTACCAAGCTGAGTTCCTGCAATTCCTGCTCGACTTTTTTTCGATTTGTAATGTCATGCATGACCAATAAATAGCCAACAATGAATAAATCCTTGTTATGCAAAAGTGATACAGTTATTTCAAAATCGATCTTATTGTTATTCTGTATAATTTGCTTTTCAAAACGAAAATCATCATTAATAGTTTGAAAAAGACTTTTATCTATCAATTTAATTTCCAATTGATCAATAACCAGCCCCTCTGGTGTCTTTTTCCAACCAAAGATCGCCTGTGCCTTTGGATTGGAATCCACGAGGCGAAATTTGTCATCGAGTACGAGCACCCCATCCCCAAGGATTTCGATAAGCGCATCCCGTGCGATCGGAACCAGATCAAATAATTTATATCGGAGGATGGCATAACTAATCGCAAAACCCCACAAACTGTAAACAAATGGGTTCAAATCGAGATGGGCCAGCTTCGGAAAAATACTGATACCACTTAAATAAAAAAGGAATAACGCATACAAGATTATTGAAACCGCCAGGATGATGTTGGTCTGGCGAAGGTATAGTGATGAAGCATGCTTTCTTTTGATAATCAATAAAAATGTGGCAAGCGTCACCATCACCAAGTTATAAGCAACGGTAATGTAATAAACTGGCCCTTTTTCAAATGAAAGCAACGGAATAATGCCACTGGTATCAAACGTGGATGACAGATAGATCAAGTGTAAAGAATCATCAAAGAATTTCAAACCCAGACAAATTGCAGGGATAATAAATAAGAAAGGAATATTCTTTTTGTTAACCCATTTGTCATTGGCACTAAACTGATTGGCAAACAAAAAATAAAGGGTTGGAAAGGTCATGATGCCAATATATTGGAATTTATTCCAAAACAACATTAATGTGAGATCAAGGCTGGCCAGTTCGAAACTGTATCCCAAGATGTAAATATCCATGGAGATCATAAAAAGGGCAAATATTTTTGCCCCTTCCGTCTTGCCTTGGCGTAGTGCGTACATGGCAATAACGATAATCATAATGGCGCAGATAAATACAATTAATGCTATTGGGTTTAATGCCATAATTTAATTCCCATTTTGAAAACGCATTACTACAACCTCAATAATGACACTCTTTTATCAGGTTTGCAAGAACAATACCATTTTCAAATCCTGAAATATTTACAAATAATTCTACAATAATCATGATCAGGATTATTGAAAGTGCAAATAATCACAATAATCTATAAAAATCACCACATTGGTATCCATTTAACTCAATAATTTAAATATTGTTCCTTATTATCAAAATTCTTTGAATTGCCTGGTTATGATTTGATGTTTATTATCAATTTTCCCCTATAATTTAATCATTCAAAATGGAGCAAGCCTGTGGAAAAAACGATAAACTGGTTATTGTCCTCATCCCCTTTTGTCGAATACCGCACACGTTTGGATATTTTGCGGCAGCCTGATACTGACCCGGAAGTGATATTGTCCCGAAAATCGATGCTTGAATCTCCGATGATCACAAGCTTGATCAAGGAGATAACCGATTGGCCTGGTTCCATACTTGTTAGTCACAAGAGCGCCGGCCACTCCCTGCATAAACTCGTTTTTCTGGCTGATTTGGGATTGAAATTAAGCGATCCGGGGATGGATGTATTAATATCCAGGGTTATGGAACACCAGGATGCTGACGGACCTTTTCAAATGCTGACCAACCTGTCACCAAATTACGGCGGTACTGGTGAAGACATCTGGGCATGGGCATTATGCGACGCTCCCTCAATCCTCTATGCTTTGGTCAAATTCGGCTTGGGCGATGACCCGCGTGTCAAAAAGGGAATTGAACACCTCGTCGGACTGGTAAGAGAAAACGGCTGGCCGTGCGCCGGTTCGACCCAATATGGCACTTTTCGCGGACCAGGCAGAAAGTGCGACCCCTGCCCTTATGCCAACCTGATCATGGTTAAGCTTTTGGCTGCCTTACCCGGCTATCTTGACAGTGATGCCTGCCATCTGGGCGCGGAATCTCTGCTGCATTGTTGGGCTGAGCGTCAAACTTTTCACCCCTACATCTTTTATATGGGTAATGACTTCAGTAAACTCAAGGCGCCCATGGTTTGGTTTGACATTATCCATGTTACCCATGTCTTGTCACATTTACCCTGGCTAAAGGGGGATGGACGTTTGGCAGAATTGAAAGCCATTATTTCAGCCAAAGCCGTTGCCGATGGACGCTATACTCCCGAATCCATCTGGAATGCCTGGAAAGAATGGGATTTCGGACAGAAAAAAGCGCCGTCGCCTTATCTGACTTATCTGGTTGCAAATATTCTTAATTAGTCAATCACGCATCAGATTTCTTTATAAGAAATCCGGTTCGTGCCATGAAGCAAAAAAAAACGACCTGGTCTATTTCTCCAGGTCGGTTTCATTTTTATCGGTAAAACTTACTTGGCGAACTCGATCGCCCGGGTCTCGCGGATCACGGTCACCTTGATCTGACCGGGATACTGCATGGATTCTTCAACCTTCTTGGCTACATCACGGGCCAGTCGGGTGGATGCCAGGTCGTCAATTTCTTCTGGACGTACGATGATGCGAACTTCACGCCCGGCCTGGATGGCGTAACTCTGCTGAACACCCTTGAAGGAATTGGCAATCTCTTCGAGTGCGCGCAAACGTTTGATGTATTGTTCCAAATCTTCACGGCGGGCACCTGGACGGGCGCCTGAGATGGCATCAGCGGCTTCCACGATCACTGCTTCGAGTGATTCCTGGTCCACTTCATGATGATGTGAAGCCATGGCGTTCACAACTTTGGGATGCACACCATACCGTTTGGCATATTCCGCACCCAACTGGGCGTGTGTGCCTTCAGTGTTATGGTCAAGCGCCTTGCCAAGATCGTGCAGCAAACCACCGGCGCGAGAAACTTCCACGTTGGCGCCCAATTCAGCGGCCAGTACGGCAGAAAGTTTGGCCACTTCGACGGCATGAGACAATTGATTTTGTCCGTATGAAGTACGGAATTTCAATCGACCGAGCAGTTTCAAGACTTCAGGGTGAATCCCCGCCACACCGGCATCGAAGGCCGCGCCCTCGCCTGCCTCAATAATAGCTTTTTCAACTTCTTTTTCTTCTTCGGCAAGGATCTTTTCAATGTGGGCAGGATGGATTCTGCCGTCCACGATCAGGCGATCCAACGAACGTCTGGCGATCTCACGTCTCACCGGGTCGAAGCATGAGATGGTGACCGCTTCGGGGGTGTCATCCACGATGACATCTACACCGGCAGCCTGTTCAAATGCCCGGATATTACGTCCGTTGCGGCCAACGATGCGGCCTTTCATTTCTTCATTAGGTAAAGTCACGAGCGATGTGGAGACACTGACTACATGCTCTGAAGCGACACGCTGAATGGCATCGGTGATGATCTCGCGGGCACGTTTTTCGCCTTCGTTGCGGGCTTCAGCTTCGATCTGGCGGATAATGCGGGCCATGTCATTTCGACCTTCTTTTTCAGCTTCACCAAGCAGAACCTGCTTGGCTTCTTCCATGCTCATCTGACCAATTCGCTGCAGTTCTTCTAATTCGGTGGCGTACAATTTTTCGATTTCATTGGCGCGTTTATCCAACGCACTCTGACGCTTATTAATATTCTGTTCACGCAGTTCGAGTCTTTCAATCCGGTTATCCAATTCAAGACGTCGTTTTTGCAGACGATCATCTTCACGGACAATTTCGCTTCTGCGTCGTGAATTTTCAGATTCAGCTTCTTGAAGGACTTTTAATGCCTTGTCTCTGGCTTCCATTTCAAGATTCTTGGCTTTTTCAGTAGCCATTCTGACCAGGCCGTCTGCTTCATTTTGTTGATTTCTCTTATATTTTTCGGTATAGCTTTTTACCAGAAGGAAGGAAACCCCTCCAGCAACTACCAACCCTACTGCCAATGCTATGAGAATTGTGGCTAGATTAATATTTTCCATTATTATCCTCGTTATCCAGTGTATTGCCTTGGTCTTGTTCCAACTCACGGATCAGGTCCCGGATTACGGGTGCGATCGTCCCATACGAGAAACCCCGTCTGGCCAGGTAAGCACTCAGTTTCTTTCGAAACAACTCACGATCTTGAAAATTCAGTTTTCGTGAGTATTGAGTGGCTGCCCGATTGGCCAATTCAATGTCATCCGCGCTGTCTGCCAAGGCAGATTCAATCATTTGTTCTGGTATACCTTTATTTCTCAGTTCATATCGTATCAAGCGTTGGCTGCGTGGATGATAATCGTTCCGATTCTCAATCCACATTTTGGCAAATTGTTGGTCTTGAACCAGGTTTGCCCTTTTCAGCCGTAAAACGACTTGATCGATTTCTAATGTGCTAAAACCTTTTTGTATTAATCTTTGGCGAATTTCTTTTTCTGTCCTCGGACGGTAATCCAACAGGCGGGTGGCTTTTTGATATGCCACTTCTGATGAATCCGATTCGATCAAGGTGGTGATGCGATCCTCACTTAGAAAATCGCCCACTTTCAACCAGGCCGCCACCAATCTTGAGAGTCCAAAAGCGAATTCCCCATCCAGATCTATGTTGAGCCTGTCGGGATCGTGTTTCTGAACGTGAATGGCAGTGATCTGACGTTCCATGATCCTTTAACAAAAAACAGCCAAATTCACTTTAAATGACTTGGCTGCCGCTCTTCAATTAACTGGATTTCAATTCATACGGAGAATTACTGTTTTACACTAATCAGTCTATTCAATTACGGGTTCACAATATTTAGACTTGTTCAAAGAGATCCAGTTCAATTTCTAATTCGGATATACTCTTCTTAACGTCATTAAAGTTCGCCTCAGTGGACCCAATTCGTAAAAGAAATCTGAGAAACCAAGTGACAAAACATCCAAACTCCAAATGGAGTGAAAAAACTTTCCAGCCAATATAGGAATCGATCAGCAATGAGGTTATTAAAGATTACCTCTGAATCAAATCATTCCAAGTTATTACAATTATACATTATTTTTTGCATTATTGCTTATAGATTAATCGGTTAAGCAATGTTACATTCAAACCCTTTGAAACATGCTACAATTAATTTATGAAAACAAAGAAAGAGCAACCCACACTGGAACCTGAACAACTCCATAAACAGCAAGCCATGCTGCAAGTGTTACTTCCGGTGATTGCGGCCGGAGCTATTTGCCTGGGTATCTGCATAACCTTGTTGGTTTCAACATCTGCGCAGCCTCAATCCACTGAGCAATGGGCGCAAATTTCAACCATGTTTTTAATTTTGCCTGCCCTGTTTCTGGGACTGGTTTGCCTCGCGTTTTTAATATTGCTGGGCATCGGTGCCGGTAAATGGAATAAAAGCTGGCCGCCAGCCTTGCGCAATGTTCGTATGATCATTATCCACTTTGAAACAATTATTCAAGGATTTGCACAGAAGCCGGCACAACCTGTCATCAAGATAAAATCCGCATTTGCGGGCATCAAAGCCATATTTAAAAAGTAAAAGAACTTTTTGGAGGTATCATGGAAGAAAATACGAAATGGAAAACATTGACTTATATCATCGGCGGCGCAGTTGGCCTGGCCACCGGTGTGGCAGCTGCCTACTTATTCATCCGCGCAAACGGTGAGGCAGAAGGTGAACACAAGATCACATCCGGCCAGGGTGTCAAAATTGGAATGGGGATCATTACCCTGCTGCGTCACATCACCGAAAGTACGACCAGATAAACACTCTTTTTACGCTATCAGCGGGGAAATTCTAAAACTGAATTAATTATATAATCCGTTATGCCTGATTTCGAATTCTTTGATTTTCTGGTAGTGGGAGACATTGCCACAGAATTTATCATTGATTTACGAAACCAATCTCATCAAAATGTGATTGGTGGTTCTTTATTGTACGCCGCGGGTGGATTGCGCTGCTGGACCGATCGAATTGCCATCGTCAGCCATACCTCGCCCAAATATCGGCCCTATCTCGAACGCCTCCAAAGAACTTACAAAATCGATTTTCAGGGTGTTCATTTTCAAAACGAAACTTATGATGATCGCCAGTTCTTTGGATACGTGTCGCCCAATGAAGTAGTCATTGAAAACCCAGTTGCTTTTTATTCAAGTCGAAAATTGTGTTTTCCAAAAGAATTGGCAGGTTATGTAAGAAATGATCCTGAATTAATGATGCCAAAAAAACACAAATATTACCCTGATGACTTTCCATCTCATTACCGTGAAATTTCGGCAGCCATAATTTGTCCGGCGGATATTGCAACTCAAATTCAGTTGTCAACTATTTTATTGAATGCCTCTACGAAGAACCTGGTGATTCTATCCAGTTCACAATATATGAATATGTCCAATTTTGAGGCCATGCCTGTCTTACTCAAAGACGCCACGGCCTTCATCACAACGTCAGATCAGCTGCGGAATTTGTTTCGCAACCGCACAAACAATTTATGGGAAATGGCAGATTATCTCTGCAGCCTTGGATGTGAATATATTGTGATCAGTGACGCAGTCAACGGTTTTTACCTCTTTGACCGCAAAACAAACCGCCGCATACAATCCCCTGCTTATCCAGTGCTATGCGTGGATCCAACAGGAATGCTGGCCTCTTTTAGTGGCGGATTTCTCGCAGGGTTTAAACGGAACTATGACGCCTGTGAAGCTTTAACCCTGGGGATTGTATCGGCTTCATTTACTTGTGAAGGCAGCCACCCCTTTTATGGTGCGGATGCCATTCCAGGGTTGTACCAAAACCGACTTAAATTGGTGCGAGAATTGGTGAAAACGATATGAATGAAAAACAACAATCCAGCATTATTGTGACGGCTAAAGAAATTCAAGCCATACCATCGCCAACTTTCAGCGAGAACAAACGTGCGGATTTTCTTGCAGAGAAATTTTCTGCGCTTTCACTCTCTGATGTTCAAATAGATACTTGTGGAAACATAAATGCCCGGATCAAGGGCGGCAACGCTTTACCTTTGGTCATTTCGGCTCACCTCGATTCCGTCCTTACTCCTGATGAAATCCACCCCCTGATCGAAGGGGAAAGACAGATATCCGCACCAGGGATCGGAGACAATGCCCTGGGTGTGGCAGCCCTGGTTGAAATAGCACGAAACCTCACGGCTCAAAAGTCTCCTCCTCCAGGTGATCTCTGGTTGATCGGTAATGTTGGAGAAGAAGGTCTCGGAAACTTGAAAGGGATGCGCCACGTTGTTGACAAATTCAAGGACCAGGTGAAAGCCTACCTCGTATTGGAGGGGATTGGCTTAGGCATGATCCAAAATGCCGCATTGGGAATTCACCGCTATAAAATCGAAGTCAATACCATGGGCGGACATGCCTGGAGTAATTTTGGAGATCCGTCAGCTATTCATGAATTGATAGCCTTATCAACAAAAATACTTTCAATAAAACTTCCTGAAAACCCCCGTAGTTCGATAAACATCGGATCGATATCTGGTGGAGGTTCTATTAATTCGATAGCCAATCATGCAGAGATCCAGATCGAAATTCGCTCGGAAGATGGAACGATCCTTGATTCGCTTGCCCGCACTTTACATAAAATTGCCAGACAACCTAATACCTCTGAGATGGATATTTCTATTTCTGAAATTGGAATGCGCCCATCAGGCAGAATATCTGAAAACACACCCATCATCCTCACTGCACAAGCAGCGCTTCGCAGCACAGGTATTTCACCCGTGTTTGCAACTTCTTCTTCAGATGCCTCCCTGCCCATCAGTTTGGGATATCCTGCCACCTGTTTAGGGATTACATCCGGCAGGCAGGTGCATACGGCGCAGGAAACCATCGACCTGCTATCCATTCCAAAAGGGATGGCTCAAATATATTATTTCATAGATCATGTATGGGATTACTAATCTCTCTTTGAATTAGTCGTCATTTTGAGTTAATAAAGCCTTAATGTAAAATCTAATGAGAACACTCTTCAAAAAAGTTAAACAACATCAAGGAGAAACGATATGGACTCATTATTGAATTTCGAAATAGGTATCACGCTCTTCCTTCAACAGCTTGGAGCCTGGTTGGCAACACCTTTTCAAGCGATATCTTTTCTTGCCACCGAAGACTTCATCATCCTGATCATGCCTCTTATTTTTTGGAGTATAGATTCCTTAATGGGTGTACGCCTGGCCTTCATGTTAGTCATCAGTGGTAGTTTTAACAATTACTTTAAAATGTTGTTCCACAGCCCCAGGCCATTCTGGTATGACGCCAGAGTGAAATCATATAGCATGGAAACCGGCTTCGGTTTACCCTCAGGGCACTCACAGAACGCGGCAGGCCTGTTTGGAATGATGGCTGCCACCGTGCGCAAGAAGGGATTTACAATTTTCATCCTGGTGGTGATTTTTCTGGTCGGTCTATCAAGACTTTACCTGGGGATGCATTTTCTACGCGATGTTTTGGCTGGATGGTTTTTAGGGGGGTTGTTTGTTTGGTTGTACATGCGGTTTGAAAAACCGGTTGCCAACTGGTTGGGTGCAAAATCCCTCTCCATGCAAATCCTCTTGAGTTTTGTGCTCGCTTTGGTTCTAATCCTTTTAGGTTTCGGTTCCAAAGCCCTCTCATCTTCTTGGCAGATGCCTGCAGAGTGGATCAATAATGCTGCATTAACAGGAGGGGCAGTTCCTGATCCCTTCAATATGGAAGGCACCATCACCCTGGGCGGCGTTGCATTTGGTTTCATGTCTGGCTATGCCCTGTGGGTTAAAAAATACGGTCAACCTAAAGCACTTGGGTCTGCTGTGAAACGTTTTCTGCGATATCTCGTAGGTATAGTTGGAGTGGCCGCTCTTTACCTTGGATTGAAGATGATCTTTCCTGAAGAACCGATGGCATTAGGATTTACGCTCAGATTTATACGTTACACCATCATCGGGTTCTGGGTCACTTATTTCGCACCGCTAGTTTTTAAGAAGCTAAAATTGGAAAAATAACATAATATTAACAATAATCAACGACAATAAATCATATAATCTTGTAGTAGACAGATTGTGTCAGGAGGAAAAAATGAACAAATATGGAAGTTTTATCTTCGGCGCTTTCACCGGTGCACTGGTTGGCGGTATTCTGGCTTTATTATTAACTCCGCTTAAAGGATCGGACGTACGCGCCCGTCTCGGAAATTCATTTGTCCATGTACAAAATGAAGTGAAGACCGCTGCCCAATCCCGCATGGATGAACTCAACCAACAGTTGTCCAAGCTACAGAATAAGGTCAGCGAATAGAATCAAGATAAAGTAATACACTGCTCGGATCATTTCTCCCAAAACTTGGGGGACTTTGTTCACAATTTATTCAGGGCTTTCCAAATACAAAAAACCAGTTCAGAAATGAACTGGTTTTTTTAGTTACTCCGTTAAAGTTATTGAATATTGTGCTTCTTGCCGTGTGTAGCGCGAGGACCCGCTGACCACGAGAATGGGATCATCACCATAACAATTGGGGTCCAACAACAGCTCCAATTCTTCACCTGCAGGTATCGAATATTTTTGGATGGGTTTGTCTGGATTTGAAGTGATGATTGACACCAAAAATGTTTGCGGCACTGCATTTTGAATAAGGGAGAATCCATCTCCCATCCAGCCCCCTTCTCCATTATCAAAACTTTCTTCATAACTTATCTCAGGAATTTCCATGTTATCAACTGCAAAACCTTCGTTACTTAAGGCGCCGTCGCTTATCATTTCAAACCGCAGCCACACTCTTTGTCCTGCAAATTTTGATAAGCTGACAGTCCTGTTTATCCATCCATTTGTGATCCCGCTGTAAGAGCATCCAAGATCGCTATTTCCATAGACACCCTGCAACAAACAGTAGTTTGTATCGAGCACATGCCAGTTTTTGCCATCTACACTTGAAAGAATATAAGCATAATCATAATCTTCTTCCAGGTCGTACCAGAGATCATATGATAAGGTCAGGTTGCCATCATATCCGGTAAAATCAAATTCCCTGGTCAGGGTGGTGTCCACCGAATCTCCCCTGTTTGACCACATGAAAGCGGATGTATTCTCACCATAATCAGGAAGTATGTTAATTGTGGAATTGCCAGAGAATTTTAGTTTTACCGGGTTGTCGCAGGCAATCTGAAGGTAATCGGTTCCAAATTGGTGAACGCTGCCAGTTACAGAAGTGCCATCGCATTCGTTCAACCATTCAGATTGCGTGACTAAAGGAACATCGAGATATTGTGAATAGAAATAACGTCCGCCTTCGATGGACTGGTCGTTAACAAAATTCGTGATCGTCCAATCCTGGAAGAATGTATCCGCTGTGAGTGTACTTCCCGTAGTCGGATCCATCACCTGGTCAACCTGAAAAACATTGTCGAGGCTGTCAAATCCGTTGCGGGAATTTGATGCCCAATCTCGGGTGATATCCTCTCCAAAACGTCCATAAAAATAAGTGGTAAATAGGTAGCTGGCCCCATAATTGAGATCATTCAGGTCTGGGTCTGATGACCAGTTATTAAGTTGAAAATCAGGATCACGTGTAAAGTAATAATCAAATCCGCCGGCATCGTATCCATTCACGAGCGTCGCGAGTTCAGAAAACCCTTCATTCAACCACAACTCTTCATCAGGATCTCGATAACCCTGGATCACATGCTGCAGCTCATGCGCCATGGTGCTCAAAGTATAAGGGTCAGAGATCATTTGTTCGTCGGCATTGATCGCAAACATTTCATGCGCATTTGAATACTGATAAACATCCTTCAGCACGTAATCCGAGGATAAAGCATATCCTGCCAGGGAATCGCCCAGATCGCTTGCATATAGAATAAACATATGGGGATCATTATCCACGCCTGGGATCCACTCAGTTCCAAACATGGCGTGATCGGTTGGGTAGACCTGGTTTGAAAAAGCATCCATCAGCGTTTTTAAATCTTCTTCATTAACTTCAATATCGTTTTCAGCCCAAAAATATGCATTTTCAGTGGCATATCTTAATGTCGCATGAACTTCAATCATATTGTCGTCTGCATCCAGTTTATAAAAAACCTCTTCATCACCAATCTGATATTGAACTGGTGGTGTCGTCAATTGGATCGAAACAGCTGAGCCGCTGTGCAATTTCTCATAGATCCTGTTCAGATCGGCAGTCGGAAGGACCGAGTTTTCGAGCTCTGTTTGGGTTTGTAATGCGGATTGCAGAAGATTTTGATCCACCGCCTTGGGTTGCATGGATGCCTGCAAGCCAACACCACACACCGCATGGGTTGGCATGGCTGGGGTTGCCACTTCTGGAATCAGATCAGGAATCAGCGGAGAGGTGGATGAAGACAATTTGTCAGAAATAAGATAAATGGCGGCGCACAACCCTGAAATAAAAATGCAGCCAACAACCACGCCAATCACGATGAAGATGATAGTCTTTTCAGATTTATCCATGAAAATCCAAATTAGTCGGTTTGATCCATCGTGAAGCGGCGACGATTAGCCCCAGGGTGAACCAGTAATAAGGCAGCGCAAAACTATCCACGCTGAACTCCTCGAGAATGAAAGTGATGAGCATGAAGATGCCCATCCAGCCAATCGTTTTACCAAGCTGGTCTTTGCGGTTGACAAGATCTTTTGCAGAAAATGCAATCACAACCAGAAAAACCACAAACAAAGAAAAACCGATGATCCCTGTTTCAGCCATTAAACGGGTCCACAGGTTTTTTATATTTAAAAGGCCGCTCGTCCAGCCTGTCAACTTGTTCACTTCGGGCAACTGCCAGGCATAATCAGGCATGTACTGCGGGAAGTAATAACCGGAAAATCCCACCCCCACCCCTGCAATGGGATAATCGTTGAAGATGTTCCAGCCCGTCTGCCAATAGATCACCCTTTCACCGAACTGAAGATCGTCGGCATATTTCAAAAGGGGATTTTCAACCGTGGATGAAAATTCAAAAACCTTTTCCATTCGTGGATCAAGTTTGCTCAACACAAACAAGCCGCCAATGATCACCCCCAGATATAAAAGGAACATGGCCAAACCGGTAAAAATACCCACCAGAACGGTGTTCCTCGCCTTCCATTTCTTGATCAGCCATTTCGCAAAGCGGATGTTTGCCAGTACAAACAAAAATGCCAGCACCAGCATGAAAGCCACCAGCCCGCCGCGCGACAAGGTGACAAAGAGCACGACAAATCCGGCTACCAAAAGCAGGTTCTCAAAGGTGAACTTCCAGATTCTAAAGTTATGAGCGCTGAATTTGTTCTTTGCGGCGGCCATCCAATACATTAAATAAACCAGGTTCAATTGATGCGCCAGCCAGGAGGGTTCTGAGGCAAAACCTGTGGCGCGTCCGTCAAATAGAACCGTTGTCGAGAACAGATGCTGAAAAGCACGCATGCCATCCGTGTAATCGTGGTAGACAAACGACACAGCGATCTGGATTAATGACCAGATAATGATCGCTAAACCGGCCCAATTGACGAACCTCAAGGTTTGTTTGAGTTTATCGGCTGTATTCGGTACGGCAGTCGTGACAATAAAGAAAAGTGCACCCAGCCCAAGAGTGGCTATCCCTTCAAGTGCAGCTTTAACCATGGAAGCATTTTTGTAATCGGGTATAACTCTTAAGAAGCCCAGCGCAATGGTGAACAAGGCGAACATGAAAAAGAGTAAGGCTGGCTTGATTTGAAATGGAAAACGGCCGTTTTTAGCAAGGTAAACTGGCAGCCAGAGTACAGCCAGCAGTATGACAAAAATACCTGAAGCAGGGGCGACCGAACTGGTGTGCAGAACCTTGGCGAAAATCGGAAAACTGGTGATTGGTAGTGCAGCCACCAGGCACAACCATAAAAACCAGACACTTTTTTGCCAGATCGGCTCAAGTTTCTGTAATTGTTGTCTGATCATTTTTGATTTTTCCCGAGAAGGAGGAACCCCAAGCCAATCAATAATCCGCAGAGGCTGCCCGCAAGCGTAGAAAGGTTTTGCTTCAGCAGCACCGGATTTGTCGGAAGATATGCATCATCCGTGATCTCAGTGCTGATGTTTGAAAGCAGGATGGCATTGGGTAAACTTGATATTTTTTCCGTTGAGGAGGTCTGCGCCAGAACGTTACGAATGCTGGCCAGATTTTCTGTGGAGCAATAACCCGAGGCTGGTTCCACGATCACAGTTTGGCTGAAACAGTTTTGCAGGGCCAACTGCGCAGAACGCACCGCCAAAACATCTTGAGTTTTGGCATTGAATTTGATCAGCGCTTCATCGGCAGCATCCACCCAAATTTGGGTGAGTGTTTGGGCAGTTTGTGGGTCGTTATCGCGGACGGTTAATTCCCAACGGTAACCCTGCCGGGCTTTTGAAAAGCTTTTACTGATGGTCTCGTCCGTGACGGTAAGCCCTAGGGCAGCCGCGTTTTCTTTAACGACATCCATTACGTCAGAAGATCCAATTTCATCACCGACCACAGAAATGAGTGCGTCTTCCTGCGCTTCGTCTATCCTGCCGGCGTAGGCAAAATCAATTGAGGTTGTGATGGAAGCCTGGGATTCATAAACCGGTTTTTGCAGTTTAACAGCCAAAATTCCGGCGGCACCACCTGCGATCATGATCAACAAAACCAGCCACCACCAGCGGATCACCCGTTTTATGATTTCAGAAGGGATTACATCTTCCATAATATACGCCTCCGGCATTCAATAATTATACACTTACAAAAAACCCGGCTCGAAAGCCGGGTCTAGTTATCACTGAATAAACTTACTATTTTGCCTGGAAATTGATGATCTGCAGGTTCTTTGAGCAAGAAGCATAGGTATTGATAGAGACAGGTCCCATGACTTCGGTTCCGGCTGGATTGAACACCTGAATCGTAAGCATATCCGTGGAATCCACCAGAGTTGAGCCTAAAACAAATTCAAAACTGCCAGGCCCGTATGGCGTATTGGTCACCAAACCGGATAGTCCGATCATGTTAACCGATGCACCATTGTAAGTGCCAGAAATTTTCAAAATATAGTTGGTCAGAGGCGCGCCGGTTTTACTTAGAATCTGGCCTGCCACACCCTGCCAATTACAGGCGGCTTCAGGATGTGCAAAATTCACAGTAAAGACAGGGCTGCCAGCCTGGACCGCGAAAAGATCATCATTTGGAGTTGGCGTGGCGGTTGGGGTGACGGTGGGCGTGTTGGTTGGGGTTGCCGTGGCGGTCTCGGTTGCAACAACGGTTGCCGTCAACGCCTCGGTGGCGGTTGGCATTTCAGTGGTGGTGGATGTGGGGGCTTCCGTCTCGGTATTAACAACGGTTGCAGATACTTCCGAAGTTAGCGTAACGGCAGCGGTGGTCGTAATAGCCACCGTTTCAGTCGGATCAGGGTTGAGAAAATTGAATCCTTCACCAAACAAAACAGTCAGCGCCGTCCCGGCCAGCAAAATAACCAACATTACAAATCGTTTAATCATCACGTCCTCCAGACTCCATAAGTTCTACCTTTGCAGGTGCATTATTCATGCCAACGATACATTTCGAAAACAAAATGGGATGATTCATGTCATACCTGAATTAATATCAAGAAATTAAAACCTCTCTTCCATTAATGGAATATAATTTGGGAAAGGTGAAAATATGAAGCAAATTCTGCAAAACATGAGAGACGGAAAAACCTCGATCGTAGACCTCCCCGTTCCTTCAGTCAAACGCAAATCTGCACTGGTGCAAACCTGCAATTCACTGGTTTCTGCCGGCACAGAACGGATGCTGGTGGAATTCGCCGAAAAGAATTTGGTCAGCAAGGCAACCTCCAGGCCCGATCTGGTAAAGCAGGTTCTCAGTAAGGCCCGCCGCGAAGGTCTTATCCCCACCATTGAAGCAGCGTTCAACAAATTGGATCAACCCATGGCCCTTGGTTATTCTTCTGCAGGCATCATTGTGGAAGTTGGCGAAGGACTTCAGGGGTTCAAACCCGGCGACCGCGTGGCTTGCGGCGGCGGAGGATTCGCCGTTCATGCAGAATACGGCGTGGTTCCGCAAAATTTGCTCGTCCACCTGCCCGATAACGTGGATTTTGAATCCGCGGCTTTTACCACCCTTGGGGCGATCGCGCTCCAGGGGTTCAGACTTGCCCAACCTCAACTGGGTGAATCCGTCTGTATCATCGGCCTCGGCTTGCTCGGTTTATTGACTGCTGAAATCGCCAAAGCCGCCGGCTGCCAGGTTTTTGGCATTGACCTCTCCCCGGACCGTATCAAACTGGCCGAAAGCATGCAGGTTCCCTGTGTGTTGCGAGTTGGATGCGAAGAGACAGCCCTGAACTTTACCCAAAACCACGGCTTTGACCATGTATTGATTTGCGCCGACACCTCCTCTGATGACCCGGTGGATCTCGCCGCCGTACTGGCGCGTGAAAAAGGCACCGTGGTGGCCGTTGGCGCCGTGGGATTGAACATCACACGCAAACTCTATTACGAAAAAGAACTGGATTTCAGAATCTCCCGTTCGTACGGCCCCGGCCGTTACGATCCGGTTTACGAAGAAGGCGGCCAGGATTATCCCTTTGGTTATGTGCGCTGGACGGAAGGCCGTAACATGCAGGCCTTTGTAGAGTTGCTTGCCCAAGACAAGATCAACCTGAAACCACTGATCTCACACCGTTTTCCGATCGAAGAGGCACCTCAAGCCTACGAACTGATCACGGGTAAAACCGGTCAACCTTTCCTGGGCGTGCTGATCACCTACCCCCAAAAAGCAGAGAGCAACCCGGTGCGCAAAGTGGAATTCGCACAATCAGGCCAACCCACCGGCAGCATCCGTCTTGGTGTGCTAGGCGCCGGTAATTATGCCCAGGCGGTCTTTCTGCCCATCGTTCAAAAAAGCAGCGGCGTGACCTCGGTCGGCATCTGCACCGCGTCTGGACTTACCGCCAGTCACGCAGCGAAAAAATTCGGTTATCAATTTGCCTCCTCGACCGAATCGGATGTACTGGAGAGCAATGACATAAACACGGTGCTGCTGCTTACCCGCCACCAACAACACGCTCGGCAGGCCGTCAGTGCGCTTAAAACCAAGAAGCATGTCTATTGCGAAAAACCGCTGGCCCTCAATGCGGATGAACTAGCCTCAGTTGAAACTCAATTAAAGCAAACTGACTCCCCTCTGCTGACGGTCGGCTTCAACCGCCGGTTCGCACCGCTGGCGGTTCAGCTCAAAACCTATTTCAGCGGCCAATCAGAACCTCTGGCGATCAACTACCGGGTTAATGCTGGTTTCCTGCCTTCCAATCACTGGCTGCACGATGCCCAGCAGGGCGGCGGACGCATCATCGGCGAAGGCTGCCACTTTATCGATTTCGTGGTCTGGATGGCCGGCTCACTGCCGGTTGAAGTCAGCGCCCAGGCGCTGCCCGACGGCGGCAAATATCACCAGGATAACTGCTTTATCAACTTGCGTTTTGCCAACGGATCAATGGGCACCGTTACCTACCTGGCCAATGGCAACAAGAATTTTGCCAAGGAACGGGTGGAAGTTTTTGGCGCCGGCAAGATCGGCGTGCTGGACGATTTCAGGTCGCTGGAACTGGTGAGCGAGAACAAACGGCAAAAGATCCGCTCAAGGTTGAAACAGGATAAAGGCCACGAGGCCGCCTGGCAGGCGTTCAAGGCTGCCGTCACCAGCGGTGGAACTCCCCCCATCCCCTACGAGCAATTGATAGCCGTTCACAAAGCTTGCTATGCCGCCGTCCAATCCATGACCAACGGCGAAACCGTCAAACTGTGAAGCGCCTCGCGGCGTTTTGAGAGCCTCATTGAATAAGCTGCAAAAACTCTGGTATTCCTGCAAAGAGATCGGCATGCCGCAAATGGCGGATTATGCCGTGTATTTCATGCAAAAAAAGACCGGCCAACTTGTGAGCAAAACGCCTCTGGGTGGTTTTCCGCTAGATTTTGATCCTCAAGCTGTTGAAATCAAGGTTCCATTTGATCCGTTTAATTCAACACTGTTGAAATTATTGGAAAAAGACCGCATCCAAATTCTCCAATCTGCGGATGAGCTATTAAGCGGTTGGTACCACCCCTTTGGCGGCGTAAAAGCTCCACTGGCGTTCGACACCGGCATTGAAAAACCGGTCCATTGGTCCGCCGTTGGCGACCAGGTCAACGGTCAGGATATCAAATGGCTGTGGGAGCCGGCCCGATTTACCTGGGCATTTGACCTGGCAAAAGCCTGGCTGCTCACCCGAGACGACCGCTATCCCCGCTTCTTTTGGAAAAAGTTCACTGAATTAATCAAGCAAAACCCGGTCAACAGCGCGCCCAATTGGACCTCGGCGCAGGAAGCCGCCATACGCATCATAGTCTGGGTGATGGTCTACCAGGTCTTCAAGCATTCGCCGGCCACCACCGCGGAACAAACCACGCTCCTGGTCACAGCACTATGGCAGCACGGCACTCGCATCCCTGCCACTCTGGGATACGCCCGCTCACAAAATAACAATCACCTCATCAGTGAAGCTCTGGGTCTGATGATTACCGGCTCTCTCTTTTCCGATATATCCCCCCTGGCCCGCAGCTGGCTGCAGACGGGTGTCAAAGAATTCAACCGAGCCATTCTGAATCAGATCGAAGAGGATGGAACATACTCACAGCACAGCACCAATTATCACCGCTTGATGCTGCAGCTGGCTTTGGTTTATCGAGGCTATGCGAATAAAACGCGCATCGAGATTCCAAAAGAAGTAACCACCTGCCTGGCCGCAGCGACAAGCTGGCTGGCCGCCCAATTGGATGTAACCAGCGGCAGACTGCCCAACCTCGGACACAACGACGGCTCGTTATTACTCCCCATGGGCACGGCGGAATTCCGCGACTACCGCCCCACGCTTCAAGCGTCCGCGCTGGCCTTTTTGGGTCAGCCCTGCCTGCCTTCCGGTCAATGGGATGAACTGGCACTCTGGCTTGGATTGGCTGACATTGAGAACAAAGTTCCATCACAACAAATCTCGTCTCCTGCGATACATTCTCTGCATTCAGAAAACAAAACAGCTTTGCTGCGGGGTGTCACCTTCCGCGGAAGGCCAGCCCACGCCGATCAGCTTCATCTCGATGTGTGGTGGGATGGGATGAACATTACCCAGGATGCCGGGACCTTCTCATATAACGACGCCCCGCCCTGGCAGAATCCCTTTTCATCTACACTGGTGCACAACACCCTGTCAGTCGACGGTCTGGACCAAATGGAAAGAGCTTCAAAATTCCTCTGGCTGCGCCAGGCTCAGGCGCAATGGCACACTGCACCTTCAAAAGATATCTTAATGGCCATCCACAACGGCTACCGCCGTGCCGGAGTGATCACGCAAAGGATCGTCACCTTTGTGAATCATGAGCAACTTGAAATCGTTGACCAGGTGCATTTCATCCGCAATACGGATGAACGCCAAATTACCCTGCACTGGCTGCTGGCGGATGGACCTTGGAAGTTGGATGGTAACGAAATAACACTGAATTATGGCTCAAAACAGGTGAAGCTCAGCTTCAATGCCACGCTAAAACATGATGCCGCTTCCCTGCCAGCTTATGATATTTCACTGATCCGCAGCGGAGAGACCCTGGTCGGCCAATGGCAGAACCCCATATTGGGATGGGCGTCAGATACCTACGGCGAAAAACACCCTGCGCTTTCCCTTTCAATCCAATATCGAACCCGGATGGATATTCAAATCGTGTCCCGCTTTGAATTTATCAAGCACGCTTCAGGCTCACAAGGATAGGCATGCACATTCTTCTCATTCATCAGGCTTTCGCGGCCATCAACGAACCCGGTGGCACCCGGCATCACGAAATTGCCAGGTACCTGGTCAAACAGGGCCACCAGGTGACCATCATCACCAGCCCGGTGAGCTACCTGACCGGCGAGAACTTCCAGGCCAAATCCCGTTGGGTCACCCGCGAAAATTCGGAACCAGGCATCACCATTCTGCGTACCTATACCTATCCGGCGCTGCACCGTAGTTTCTTTCACCGCATTCTAAGTTTTTTCAGCTTCATGTTTTCATCCTTTTTTATCGGGTTGGGCGTCAAAAATGTCACTTTGGTCTGGGGCACATCACCTCCCATCTTCCAGGGTTGGACGGCCTGGCTGTTGGCCCGTTTGAAAGGTGTACCCTTTGTGTTTGAAGTTCGCGACTTGTGGCCGGCTTTCGCCATCGCCGTTGGGGTTCTCAAAAACAAAACCCTCATCCGAATGTCAGAATGGCTTGAACGATTTCTCTATCGTCATGCAGATGATATGGTGGTCAACTCACCAGGTTTCATCACCCATATAAGCGAACGCGGCGCCAAACACATCACCCTAGTTGAAAATGGTGTGGATGTAGGCATGTTCGACCTTGCCGAAACCGGTGCTGAATTTAGAAAAGCGCACCATCTTGAGCATAAATTCATTGCCTTGTATGCCGGCGCGCACGGTATTTCAAACAACCTGGGAGTTATTCTCGAATCGGCTGCCCTCACCCGTGAAAACCCAGAGATCGCCTACGTTTTCGTCGGTGATGGCAAAGAAAAAGCCAACCTGTGGGCTGAGGCAGCCTCAAAACAGCTTGATAACGTCCTCTTCCTGCCATCGGTGCCCAAAACGGAGATGAACGCCGTGCTGGCCGCGGCGGATGCCTGCATCGCCATTCTGAAACCCATCGATATGTACAAGACCACCTATCCCAACAAGGTCTTCGATTACATGGCTGCCGCAAAACCGGTTCTTTTGCTTATTGACGGCGTCATACGTCAGGTGGTTGAAGCTGCGGATTGCGGCACGTTTGTATCACCAGACGATCCCCAGGCTCTTGCAGAACAGATCAAAATCATGCACAATGACAATGTTAAAACAAAGCAAATGGGAAAAAACGGCCGCGATTACGTTGAAAAGCACTTTAATCGCGCTGTTCTGGCAGAAAAAATGGAAAAAGTCTTTACCGGCTTGTTGAGGTCTGATGAAAAATAGCATTCTGATCGTCGAGGACGAAAAAGCACTGCGTGAAACGTTGGAATACAATCTCACTAACGAAGGGTATGAGGTTGAAACCAGCGCTGATGGACTCGAAGCCTTTCAAAAAGCTCATAATGGTAATTACAGTCTGATCCTCCTGGATATCATGCTGCCGGGCATGGACGGTTTTGAAATCTGCCGCAAAATCAGGGCAGAGAAAAACACGCCCATCCTGATGCTGACCGCAAGAGATGACGAGATCGACCGCATCGTAGGCCTTGAGGTCGGTGCGGATGATTACATGAGCAAACCTTTCTCAATGCGCGAACTGCTGGCGCGTGTCAAGGCCATGCTGAGGCGGGTGCGCCTGATGCAGGAAGAAACCACCCCCGCAGCAATGGAACCGCCTTCCAAAGAGGTTTTGACCTTTGGCGACCTGGTCATTGATTCCATTCGCCGTGAAGTGCGCATCCATAACGAAAATCTTGAGCTAAAACCGAAGGAATTTGAGTTATTGCATTACCTGGCGTTAAACCGCGGCAGGGCTTTATCTCGAGACAAGATCCTTGAAGACGTTTGGGGTTGGGATTATATGGGCGAAAGCCGCACAGTGGATGTACATATGCGTTGGCTTAGGCAAAAGATCGAGATCGATCCTGGTCAGCCGAGCCGCTTGATTACTGTCAGAGGTGCCGGGTACCGTTTTGAGGGATAAATCATGAAGGGTCTGTCGTACGTTCAAAAAACTGCCATTCCTTACCTGATCTTGCTGGCGCTTTCACTCGCAAGCATTGCTGCTTCCACCTCCGTGTTTTTTGACCGATTTGTCCTTTCCAACCTGGAAAAAGAATTAATCGCTGAAGCGACTTTAGCGGCTGAATCCCTCAACAACAATCCATTTTTGATTGAAAAAGATGATGAGGCAAAGCACATTGCCGACATTACCGGCAACCGTGTCACCATCATCCAGGCGGATGGCACTGTGCTCGGTGAATCAGACCGCAGCGCAATTGGCATGGAAAACCACCTTCTTCGTCCTGAAGTTCAATCTGCCATTAATGGAAAACCAGAACCCTTTATTCGCCTAAGTCTGACCATGCACCAGCGCTACATTTATGTTGCCGCTCCTGTCTACGATAACCAAAACATCATCGGAGTAGTGAGACTGGCAAAATCGCTGGAAGAATACGATACCACCATCAACAAATTCCGCATCGTATTATTGATAACCGCCGGTATCAGCCTGCTGATCGCATTGGGATTTATGTTCCTTCAAACTTCTAAAAGGTTCAATCCCCTTCGCAAGATCAGTGAAGCCATATTCACCTCTTCAGAAGGCGAGCTCAAAACCATTGCCGGAAAAAGCCGCAGGGATGAGATCGGGCTGCTGATTACTTCTCATAATACCCAGGTTGAACGCATCAACTTGCAGATCCAGAACCTGCGCAATGAGCGCACCAAACTTTCTGCCATCCTATTCAACATGACGGATGGAGTGATTTTGGTCAATGCCCAGGGTGTTGTCACCATGATCAATCCATCTGCGCAGAAGTTGTTCCAGACCAATTTTCAAGCGGATAAGGGCAACACCCTAATCGAGGTGGTGCGTCAACACCAAATCGTCGAACTGTGGCAGTTGACCCTGCAAACCGGGAAAACCCAAAACATCACCATCCAAACCTCGATGGAAAAAGATAATGTTCAGGTCATCGCCTCCCTGCTTGGTCCGATCCTTCCGGGTGAAGTGCTGCTCTTGTTCCAGGACCTTACCCTGCTGCGCAAACTAGAAACGGTCAGAAAAGATTTCATCAGTAATATATCCCATGAACTGCGCACCCCTTTGGCGTCTCTTAAAGCGCTCACCGAAACCCTTCAAAATGGGGCTATTAAAGATCCGAAGGTATCGAACCGTTTCCTGACCCAAATGGATGAAGAAATTGACAATCTCACCCAGATCGTGACCGAGATTCTGGAACTTTCAAAAATTGAATCCGGCAAGGTGCCGCTCGATAAAAAACTGTGCACCGTTAACGACATCGTCACCCGGCCGGTGGAACGTATGCGCATGCAGGCTGAACGCGCTGGAATCACACTCGAATCCTCTTTGTCTGATGACCTACCCCAAATCGAGGTGGATAAAGTACGTATTCAACAGGTTTTCGTTAACCTGATCCACAATGCCATCAAGTTCACTTCACCAGGTGGCTCTATTAAAGTAGGCGCAATCCTCAAAGACCAGGCGGTTCACTTCAGCATCGCAGATACCGGCATTGGCATTCCTCCCGCGGATCTAAAGCGCATTTTTGAGCGTTTTTACAAGACCGATCCCTCGCGCTCAAGCAGCGGAACCGGGTTGGGGCTTTCCATTTCCAAGCACATCGTCGAAGCACACGGCGGTAAACTTTGGGTTGAAAGCACTCTCGGGTTGGGCAGTACATTCACTTTCACCATTCCCGTCCACGAAAACCTGAACAAAAACTAAAGGCTTAACCAACCGTTAACAATTCATTTTTTACTCCTTAACCTTGGCTTTGTAAGATAAAGCTATCTAAACTAAGGAGATGAAAAATGCGTTCAAAATCATTGTTGTTGGTTGTGAGTATCGTTTTAGTAAGTGCGTTTGTTTTATCGGCTTGTTCCACTCCGGCACCCGCCGCCACCGAAGCACCTATTGCTCCGGCTACTGAAGCTCCTGTTGCCACGGCAACTGAAGCCCCCACCGCTGTCGCCACAGAAGCTGGCATCCTTCCTGAAGTTGATCCCTCTACCGTTAGCGGCGACATCATCTCCGCCGGCAGCTCCACCGTCTACCCCCTGAGCGAAGCCGTCCAGACCTTGTTTGAACAGGAAGGCTATACCGGACAGCACACGCTTTCTTCAATTGGTAGTGGTGCTGGTTTCGAACGATTCTGCAAGACCGGTGAGATCGACATCGCCAATGCCAGCCGCGGCATCAAAGACGCTGAAGTTGAAGCCTGCGCTGCCCTTTCTCCTGCCCGCACTCCCGTTGAATTCCGTGTCGGAACAGACGCCATCGCAGTTCTGGTCAACAAAGAACACACCTCCCACCCCAATGTCCCTCTCGACAACTCGGCCCTGCTCTTCCCCACCCCTACCACATGGTCTCATGTGAACCCCGAATGGCCCACTGAAGACATTCTGCGCTTCACCCCCGGCACCGATAGCGGTACCTTCGATTTCTTCACCGAAGTTGTTGTTCAGAAACCCCAAGAAATCAAAGAACTTGACGACGCCAAAGCTCTTGTTTTAGCCGCCAGCAATCTTCAGACCAGCGAAGACGACAACACCCTCGTCCAAGGCGTTGAAGGCAGCCCATATGCCATCGGTTACTTCGGTTACGCTTACTTCAATGACCAATCTGAGAATTTGACCGCAGTTTCAGTCAACGATGTTGTTCCTTCCTTCGAAACTGCTGAAGACGGCAGCTACAAGCTCTCTCGCCCCCTCTTCATCTACTCTGACGCTGGTGTCATCGCTGAAAAACCCCAGGTTGGTGCCTTCATCAACTTCTACCTGACTCGTGTCAACGAAGTTATCGGCGAAGTAGGTTATTTCCCCGCCAGCAAAGCTGCTCTTGACGAAGCAAAAATGAAATTGGCTGAAATCTTGAAATAGTTCTTCTCCCTCTCCTCAGGGAATTGGCTGAGCGTCTCAACCTCAGCCAATTCCCATCTTCAAAAAATGGAGCAGCTTCCATGCAGAAAAGTTTAGCCATGCAAAACAGTTTACCCAAATCAATACAAACACAGCCCCATGATCTTCTGAAAAAAAACAGGCGGATATCAGAGGTGGTGATCAAAGGCTTCCTAACCTTTGCAGGGTTGGTTTCAATCCTCACCACGCTCGGAATCGTCTATGAACTGGGCAAGGAATCTCTGCTGTTTTTCAATCTTCCAGGCGTCACGTTGGGAGGTTTTTTGACAGGAACCACGTGGCAGCCCTCTGTGGGGAAATTCGGAGTCCTTCCCCTTGTGACTTCCACCCTGATCACCAGCCTGGTGGCCATGACAGTCGCCATACCCTTGGGGCTGGGGGCTGCCATTTACCTCAGTGAGTATGCCGCTGAAAAGACGCGTAAGGTTCTCAAACCCATCCTCGAGATTTTAGCGGGGATTCCCACCGTGGTTTACGGCTATTTTGCCCTGACCTTTATGACCCCCATTTTGAGAGGCATCTTTGGTCAGGATAATGTTGAAATCTACAACATGCTTTCAGCCGGGTTGGTAATGGGAATCATGATCCTTCCTTTGGTCAGCTCAATGAGTGAAGATGCCCTGCATGCTGTTCCACGCTCGCTACGCGATGCAGCCCTGGGGCTCGGCGCTACCAAATTTGAAACATCCATTCAGATCATCCTGCCCGCAGCGTTGTCGGGCATCATTTCCGCAGTCATCCTTGGCATCTCGCGGGCGGTGGGCGAAACTATGATCGTGGCTATCGCCGCTGGATCAGGCCCTAACTTCACCTTCAACCCACTCAAAGCAGCCGAAACTATGACCGGATATATAGCTCGCATCAGCGGTGGCGACCTTGGATATGATACTGCCGATTACAACAGCATCTTTGCCATCGGGCTGCTGCTCTTCCTTGTCACTCTTGTGTTGAATATGGTCAGCCGTAAAATCTCCAGAAAATACCGCGAGGTGTACGAATGAAAGACCCGGTAAATCTTAAAAGCATGGGTGATTACAGCAAAGACCTTAATCTTGAAAAACGGCAGAAAAAAGCAGCCGTTTGGAAAGCGCTCTTCAGGTTTTCTACCCTTGTGGGGGTGATCGCACTGACCATCCTCATTCTATCGATCGTTAATCAAACTTTTGGCCTGGTCGCCAGCCAGGATAAAAATGACCGGACAGCCTTCATCTCAAAACCGGTTGAAGAGCTTTCGCAGGCTGAATTGATCCAGATCATCGAATCCAATCTTTCGAAGAACCGCGTACGCACCCTTGATCGCGAAAAACCGCTGGTTGAACGCTCGCGGAGGGATTTAATCACCCTGGTCGAAAATGAAGTTTTTCAACAGCGCGTGGTCGACAGCTACCCGCTGTTAAAATCCATTTTCAGCCCCGCAGAGTTCAGAACAAAGGTCGCCGCGGAATTTCCGGATGCGACCATCCAATTCAAAAGCTGGTTTTCCTTAAGTTTCATCACCAACAGCATGTCCAATGTTCCTGAATTGGCCGGCGTACGAACGGCGCTGCTGGGTTCGTTATTTCTGATTCTGATTACTGTACTGGTGGCATTTCCGCTGGGTGTCAGCGCTGCCATCTATCTTGAAGAATATACCAAGCAAAACACCTGGCTGGGACGGGTCATACAAACCAACATTGATAATCTTGCAGGTGTTCCATCCATCATCTACGGCATCCTGGGGCTTGCGATATTCGTACGTGCTTTTGAACCGCTGACCAGCGGCAAGTTCTTTGGTGTCGAAGGCGCCAACGGACGCACCATCCTTTCGGCTGGTTTAACCATGGCGCTGCTGGTTCTTCCCATCCTCATCACCAACGCGCAAGAAGCCATCCGCGCCGTACCCAACTCACTGCGCCAGGCCAGCTATGGTTTGGGTGCCACCCAATGGCAGACCATCTGGCATCACGTGCTGCCTTATTCTCTGCCGGGCATCCTGACCGGCACCATCCTGGCAATTTCCCGTGCTTTGGGTGAAACGGCCCCGTTGATCATTGTCGGCGCCGCCACTTACATCACTAAAGATCCCACCGGATTGTTTTCAAATTTCACCGCAATTCCAATTCAAATTTATAATTGGACTACACGTCCGCAGGTGGAATTTCGCAATATTGCTGCTGTGGCTATTTTAGTTTTGATGATTATGCTATTATCAATGAACGCAGTCGCCATTCTTTGGCGAAACAAGATTCAGAAGAAACGGTAAGGTTAAATTTATAATGACTGATCAAACAAGCAAACAATGGGCAATCGAAACACAAGACCTTGATATTTTTTACGGGGATTTTCGAGCCGTGAAAAATGTTAATTTAAAAATTGAACCCAAAAAAATCACATCCATTATCGGACCTTCAGGCTGTGGAAAAAGCACCGTTCTGCGCAGTTTTAATCGGATGAACGATTTCATCCCTGGTGCACATGTGACCGGCGAGATCCTCTTTCAGGGACAAAATATTTACGATCCCCGCATTGATCCCGTTCAGGTACGCCAACGTATCGGCATGGTCTTTCAAAAACCCAACCCTTTCCCCAAATCCATTTATGACAATATCGCCTGGGGAGCCAAAATCAACGGTTACAAGGGAAGCCAGAATGACCTGGTCGAAGAATGCCTGATCAAATCCGCTTTATGGGATGAAGTCAAGGACCAGCTGCAGAAACCCGCCCTTTCACTTTCAGGCGGCCAGCAGCAGCGTCTATGCATCGCCCGCGCCCTGGCGGTCAAACCCGAAATTATCTTGATGGATGAACCCTGTTCCGCACTGGACCCGATTGCCACTTTGAAGATCGAAGATTTAATGCGTGAATTGGCCAATCAATATACAATTATCATTGTCACCCATAATATGCAGCAAGCCGGACGTGCTTCAGATTTTACGGCTTATTTCACAATGGATACGGATCGGGCTGGCACCATGATGGAATACGGTGTGACCAGTCAGGTGTTTACCAACCCGACCAATAAATCCACTGAAGATTATATTTCTGGTAGATTCGGCTAATTCGAGTTAAGAGGACCCTATGTCGAGAGAAAACTTGATGCTTCATATTCATGAAATACAAGATGAGATGCTCGTAATGGGCAGCCTTGTCGAACACGCCACCATGCAATCCATTGAATCACTGAAAAATCGCGATCGAAAAATGGCCGTTGAAGTATATAACGCAGATCGCAAGATCAATGAAAAACGCTACGCCATCGAAAACTCGGTGCTTATCCTCATTGCAACCCAACAACCGCTGGCACACGACTTACGATTATTGGCTGCCCTGCTCGAAGTCTCTGCTGAAATTGAACGCATGGGTGATTACGCCAAGGGGATTGCCAAAGTGGTGGTAAACCTGGGTGACGTGGATATTCCTGTACCGATCAAAGAAGTGGAACAGATGGCCAACATGGCCTTGAGCATGCTGCACCGCGCGCTGGGCGCATTTATCATCGAAGATGCGGTCACCGCCAAATCCATTCCCCCCGAAGATGACAAGGTGGATGAGATTTATAACAAAGTGCAGCGCCAGATCGTCAATTTGATGATCGAAAAGCCGCAAATCATTGACCACGCCAATTTATTAATGTGGGTTGCCCACAACCTTGAACGCATGGCTGACCGTGTCAGCAACATCTGCGAACGCACCATTTTTGTGACCACCGGTGAATTGCTTGAGATCGAATCCAAGAAAAAAGAAATCAAAGCATAATTCTCGAGACTTTGTAAGCCTGATTTATTACCGACAATAATATAATATTCATGCAATCGGTGAATATTATTTTTGGAAAATTTTTATCTACAGGAGAATAAAGAATGGCTGCAGACCCGGTAAACCCTATTGAAGAGATTCGATCTGAAATCAATTCGGCCAGAAGTGATCTTTCGAAATTAATCAGTGATTGCAGATTATCAACCATTACTGAGGAAGTTTCAGCTCTGGATACAAATATTGCCAACATGGGTCTGCGCATCACAAAGATCCGCGACCGCAAGTATGCCTTCAACAAAATCTCTGAACAACAGGGCGTGGAGTACCAGAAACAATGGGCAGCAAAAAAAGGGTTGATCCAAAACCAGACCACCATTGAATCCAATAATCTACGCTTGGGGTTGCGTCCGCTCGAAGCCCGTATTGCTGCACTTCAGGTCAATATGGGATCCGCATCATTGGTCAAAATGGCGCAGAACGAACTGGATAATTATGAGACCCGCATCAATGCTTCTGAAAGCATGCTGCGCAATCTATATGATGACCTCAAAACAGAAGTCGACAAATTGACAAAACAACTTGACCTGGTGGAATTTACACTTGATAACAGCGACGCCGCCAGCTTCGGTTTCCTGCCCGGTGAAAGTGTGGTCATGGCTGTCAAAGCCGTTTGGGCGCGTGACGGCAAAGAGAAAAAAGATGATCCTGAAGGTGTCTTGTTCCTGACCGATCAGCGCCTGATGTTTGAACAAAAAGAAGAGATTGCCACCAAGAAAGTCCTCTTTGTTACCACCGAACGCGAACTGGTGCAAAAGCTGCAATTTGAAACTCCGGTCGTTTCGATCGAATCTGTTAAAGCCACAAAACAGGGCCTGTTCAAAAACGAAGACTGGATTGAACTGGTGCTGGCCACCGGATCCTTCAGCCGCGAAGTATCCCTCCATCTGGATGGACAGGACAGCGCTGAATGGCAAAAACTGATCAATCGTGTGAAGACAAAAGAAATTGACGCCGATCGTGCGATTCCCCTGGATCAGGCGGCGGTTGAAAAAGCCAAATCCGCCCCCTCCCAATGCCCCAACTGCGGCGGCGCCATAACCAAACCCGTCTTGCGCGGCATGGACACCATCACCTGCGAGTTCTGCGGCAACGTAATCAGGTTGTAAAAAGTTGTTGGGTGGCTTCCGCGAATTTTGCGCCCCTGAGGACGCGATTTCTGCGTCCGAATGGGGGTGAACCCACCTTTTTTGTTAACAGCACACACAAAACAACCCCCGTGGATCCAAATCCACGGGGGTTGTTTTTGTGATTTATATTCCTTCAAACAAATCTCGTTCTATATGTTTGGTTGGTGCCGGGTATGCCCGCATGAATTGATCGGTAACCCCGAAAACTTTCCGCATCACCCCCATTGCCCCGCTGGTCATTTTGGCGCCGCCCTGGCTGGCATGGCAGGCTGAAGCCTTGTCGCGTTTCTCAAGCACGCTGCGATAATCCACTTTGGCATTGATCGGAAAATTCGCCTCTGCAATGGGAACCAGGTTGATATCACCATTGTTGCCGAACTTGGTCGGGTCCTTACCAAAAAGGCGCAAAAAGAACAAAGCCAATTTCATGAACCCTTTGGGGAAGGTATGAAAATAGAGTTTTTGAGATTGAAAAGGTGCCAGACCATCTTTATATTGGTCACCATCCGCGGCGGCGTAAAAAGCCTTGACGGTGGCGTTATGAATGGCAATGTGGTCCGGATGATGATATCCGCCAATGGGGTCAAAGGTAATCACCACCTCAGGTTTCAGTTCGCGAATAAAGTGTACGATCTCACCCGCCACTTGTTCAAGCGGGGCAGCTGCCAGCGCCCTGGGGTGAACATTATCAATTGAACCGGGCATACCTGAATCGCGGTATTCCAGCATGTGTACCTTGGTCAGACCAAGCGTTTCTGCGGCACAGCGTAGTTCGTTTTCGCGCAGGTCTGCAACACTTTCAAAACCCTTCAACAGTTCAGGTTCAACGTCACCCACTTCACCGCGGGTGGCGCAGATCAAATGAACATCTACGCCTTTGCTGGCATAATACGCCAGGGTTCCCCCAGTACCAAATGTCTCATCATCAGGATGAGCCATCACAACCAGTAATTTTCGTTTTTCAGTGGACATAATCGACCTTAGTAATATAGTAGATAATTTTCATAATTATAATCTAAACGATCGGTCTGGTTGCATGAATTGATGTTTTTATACCATTTTCTAATGATTCTCTGACATACCCATCTGTCGAAATCGAAACAATCGCTTAATGTTACAATAAAAAAATGGAAATCATCCTCACCCACGAACAGGCAGATTTTGACGCAATGGCAGCCCTGCTGGCAGCCTCCCTGCTCGCGGAAGAGGCGCGGCCGGTGCTGCCAAACCGTATTAACCGCAATGCGCGCAAGTTCATTAATCTCTATGGAACAGAACTGCCTTTCGTTGAAGCGCGCGATTTGCCTTCTGAAAATATCTCTCAGGTCACCCTCGTGGATACCCAATCACTGGTCACCCTAAAAGGGATTCACAAAAACACCAAAATTCAGATCGTCGATCATCACCAACGTAAACCTGACCTATCTCCTGACTGGAACTGCAAACTTGAAAAATTGGGCGCCACCACCACCATCCTGGTCGAGATGCTGATGGATCGGGATGTTCAGCTTACCAACATTCAAGCCACCCTGCTGCTGCTCGGCATCTATGAAGACACCGGTTCGCTCACTTATGCTGCCACAACCATTCGCGATGTCAAAGCGGTGGTCTTTTTGCTCGAGAAAGGCGCCAGCCTGCGCACCGCCGCGGAATATCTCAACCCTGCACTGACTGTCAATCAACGTACACTGGCTGAAGACCTGATGTTGAAAGCCACCACCCTCACCATCCAGGGTAAAACCATTTTGATCTCCAGCGCTGACGCCTCGACCATGGATGAAGAAATATCAAGTGTGGCGCACAAACTGCGCGATTTGCTTGACCCTGACGCCTTGTTTCTGATCGTCCAAACCAAAGAAGGCAGGCGCATCATCGCCCGCTCCACCAGCGACGAGGTCAATGTTTCGCGCATCCTGATCCCCTTCGGCGGCGGAGGACATGAACGCGCCGCATCCGCTTTGCTGGTTAAAAGCAATCTGGATGGCGAAATCACGCTTCAAGAAATTACAGAGAGATTGACCGAAGAGATCAAGAAGAACATACAGCCCTCCATGACCGTGCACAAGATCATGTCAAAAAAGCCGCTACTCCTGAAGCCTGAAACCACCATCGCTGAAGCGGATCTCTTGATGCAGCGCTACGGCTATGAAGGTTACCCGGTGGTGCAGGATGGGAAAGTGGTTGGGCTGCTCACCCGCCGCGCGGTGGACCGCGCGCGCAATCATAAATTGAAAATTTCAGTCGGTAGTTTGATGGAATCCGGCTCGTACTCGCTGGCTCCCAACCAATCTCTTGACCAGGTGCAGGAACTGATGGCCGCCACCGGCTGGGGGCAAATCCCCGTGGTGGATCCCGAAACCCACAAGATCTTGGGTATCGTCACCCGAACTGATCTGTTAAAGAATCTGACGTACAAAGATGGCACCAGTTTGCCGGTGGTGAAATATGCTGACCTGATCGAAAAAGCGCTTCCTCCTTGCAGGCTGGCACTGCTGCGCCAGATCATCGAACTCTCACGTCAGGATCACCAGGCACTTTATATCGTCGGCGGTTTTGTGCGCGACCTGCTGCTTGCCATTCCTTCGCAGGATTTCGACATCGTTGTCGAAGGGGATGCCATCCGTCTGGCTCGCCAATTGGCAGAAAAATACGGCGGCAAAGTGACTGCCCACCGCCGTTTTGGCACAGCCAAATGGCAGATCAAAGAAATTCACGGGGCTCTTAAAACGCAGCTCGGATGTACGACAAATGATGACTCAGACCTGCCAGAAGCACTCGACTTGATCAGCGCCCGCACCGAGTTTTACGACCATCCCACCGCCCTGCCTGTTGTCGAAAGCTCCAGCATTAAACAGGACCTGCACCGGCGCGATTTCACCATCAACACCCTGGCTTTGCGCCTCGACGGCTCCCATTTTGGCGAACTGCAAGACTACTGGGGCGGATTGAACGACCTGAAAAAGAAACAGGTCAAGGTGTTGCATTCCCTCTCCTTTGTGGATGATCCCACCCGCATGCTGAGGGCAGTCCGCTTTGAGCAGCGCTTTGGATTCAACATAGAAAGCCGCACCCTGCAATTGATGGCTGAGGCCCGTGAAAACCTCAAACAAATCAGCGGAGACCGCATCCGTCACGAGTTCAATCTCATCTTCGAGGAAAGTGATCCCTCCAAAGTGTTGAACCGCCTGATGGAACTAAACCTGCTCTCCGCAGTGCATCCCGGCCTTGTTTGGCGTGATGAATGGTCTGGGGCATTACAACAAACACTGACCGCCTCCCCTGCAAATCGCTCGAATTTTTCTATTCAGGCGGGTCTTGGGAATTTCAAAATTGCATCAGCCTACCTGGCCTGGTTTGCAAATCTTCAGCCGGATTCCGCACTTGCCATTGCCAGCCGCCTGCATTTCTCCAATCCCATGGTGGTTGCGTTGAAGGCTTCTCTAACACTGCAAAAAAACTCTCACGCACTTGAATCCATGACCGCAAGTCAGTTTACCGAAGCAGTTCAGAACCTGCCCGAGATCTCACTTTTCGTGTTGGATTGCCTGCACGAGGGAAAAGCCTTGAAACAACAAATCCAGAATTACCTTATGGTCTGGCGTGGGTTGGAACCTTTCACCACTGGTGAAACGTTAAAAACCATGGGCATCCCGCCTAGTCCGCGTTATGCTGCCATTTTAAAAGAACTCAAACGTGCAAGATTGGATGGCAAAATTACAACCCAATCCCAGGAGCTGGAATACCTGGATCAACTTATCCAAACTCACTAAAGGGTGTCAGGCAAAATGGAAAACTCCGGCCAAAATTCCACACCACCTGAACCGACTGAAGAAATCATCCTTCGGCCGCTGCAAAAAGCCGACCTTCCCGCTCTGGAATGGGATGGAGAATACCTGCATTTTAGAAATGTGTTTGCAGATGTTTACAAAAAAGTTGAAAAAGGAACAGTCAAAGCCTGGGTGGCTGTAACTGAAGACGGACGCATGGTCGGCCAGGTCTTTTTACAGCTTTCAAGCGACCGCCGTGAACTTGCTGACGGCTGGAACAGGGCTTATCTTTATTCACTGCGTGTCAGGCAGGCCTGGCAAAACCTGGGCATCGGTTCCAAGTTGATCGACGTGGTGGAAGAAGATCTGAGAAAAATGGGATATACCCGCGTGACGTTGAATGTAGCGCGCAACAACCAGGGTGCCATCCGCTTGTATTCCCGCCTTGGATTTCAAATCGTGGCTGAAGAACCGGGTGTCTGGTCATACCCCGATCACAAAGGGGTCTGGCGCACCGTTACGGAACCCTCCTGGCGCATGGAAAAGAAGATGTAATCAGTTTTTTACTGGAAACAATCTGACTGCCTCTTTTTCAGTTGATAAACTTTCCCCACCAAGCAGCGCATAGATTTGTTCACGAAAATGGGTATCGGAACTGAACTGAACTGTTTTTGTGGCGCGATCCATTTTCAATGGAATAATTTCGATTCCATTGATCTTTGATGCTTTAAATGACACCCTCACCAGTGCGGATTGCTGCGCACTTTCCAGCATCCATTGGTCGGCCAGCAGGTTGCCAAGGCTGTAGACCACCAGCACCTGCCTGCCATCCACGGATTCCAGCCATTCCATCTTTTGCAGCACATGCGGATGGTGACCCCAGATCACGTCCGCCCCGGCGTCGGCAAACTGCTGCGCCAGTGAGCGTTGGCGTTCATCTGCGCCGGCCTGATATTCATTGCCCCAGTGCATGGCAACCACCACCACCTGCGCCTGCTGCCGGGCAGCTTTGATCTGAACCAGTAAAACCGGTAAATCTAATGTACCGGTCACATCCTCGGCTGCGAGGACGGCAACGCTGCCCCCCGGAGCATCCAGGTAAGCCGGTGCTTTACCCATCACAGCAGAGCTGATGTTTTGTTCAGCAAGAAAAGACTTCGTCACGACCGCACCGTCAGGCGAACAATCATCGCGGTGGTTATTCGCCAGGCTGACCAGGTCCACCCCTCCATCAATTAGCACTTTAGCCTGCGCAGGGTCGCTGCACAAATTCATGTCGCTGACGTCCGGTAAAACGCTGCCCAGGGGTGATTCAAGGTTGGCCAGAAAATAATCAGGCATGGGCGAATCATCCCTGAATATCACGCCCTGCTTTTGCAAGTCACTCCATGGATCAATTTCAAGACCCCGGTTTTCAAACAACGGCTCGCCTTGCCTTGCCAGCATGATATCGCCGCCCAGCGTCAAGGTGAAATCCGCGGCGGGTTGGCTGCATGCAGTAAGGGCGAGGAGCGCTGTTGTCAGCGCTCCCCGCAGAAAGACATGTCTCAGTTTCAAGGGATGATGTACGAATTCGTCCAGTCAGGCATGGCCGGGGCGCTGCCGGTTTCAAGCATTTCACGCCATGCTTCATCAGTCAAGCGTTGTTCGGCCGGGAGGGAGAATTCATAATAGGTGTAAACTGCCCCATAGGTCAAATGGTAGGGCGCAAGCGGAGAAACAACCAGAATGGCAGTGGGGTAACCAACACCCTCTTCAAGAGCTTTTCCGTAGCCTGAAGCCACATCCGCCACCAGCGCGGATTTTTGATCTTCAAGATAGTTGCGTCCCTCGCCATCAGCAGGGGGATCGGCTGCCGCAATGGTCATGGCTTCCATCCAGCCGCCGTAATACTGGATGCGCCAGTAGTCATCGTCACTGATGGTGGTGCCATTCAGTTCACTCTGAGCGATTGTCAGTAAAAATTGTAATTCGTCGATCAGGTTATCCAGGTTGCCCCGGGTGGTCTCATCCAGCAGACCGCGCTCTTCCAGACCGGTGCGTGTCATTTGTGCCAGCGCCAGCAGTCGAGCAAAGGCCTCAGGGTTCGGTTCGACATATCCCTTTGGAGGATCAGCATCCTCGCCTCCGCCCATCTCAGCCATCACTTGCTTCGAATAAAGAATGGTATCGTGTTTGAGTTCCGTCCAGGTGCTGAGGGCGGTGGCCATGTCTTTGTGCAGCCAGGCCTGATTCTGCATGAAGGCCGGGTACTGCGGACCTTTGACCGCAAAGATGGGCTGCATCGAATACAACCAGGCCCAATATAGATTCTGGGTCCAGCTGTCTAATCCAAATGCTGCCACTTCGGCCTTGACCTTGGTCAATTGGGTATCGAAATTCTCATATTTGGTTTCGCCCATTTGATCCAACAGGTTGTAGGCTTCATCGGAACCCATGGCAGCCAGCAGGTCCAATCCCTTGGGCAGACCACGCGGCTCTTCAAGCGTCCCCACATTTCTGAAGATCAATTGACCAAACACGTACTGATCGAGGGTAAAGCGCTGCCCCATGAAGCGGAAACCCTGGGTGGCATCGTCGCGGTCCTGCCAGATGTAAACCCACATGGAATTGATCTGCGGCGGAGGCAGGTTCTTGGCGGCTTTGGTAAAAGCCTCCATCTTGGTTTTATCAGCAAAACTGATCAGATCTGGGGTTGCGCCAAACACTTCATCAGAAAGCGCACCATATTCATGGAAGGAGAGATCATCCGCCTTGCCGACGATGAACACGGTCGGATCATAAATATTTTGCCAGAGTTCTGTGGCAGTTTTGCCTGAAGAGGTTTGCGCCGAACGCATGGCCTGGATCATCAGTAAAGCCCGCTGGGTTTCAACCGTGTTTTTCAGGCGGAAAGTCAGCCTTCCGTACCACATCATGGATTTGAAATACTTTTCAAGTTCGGGGCTGAGCGTGTAATGTCCACGCGGCGTATATTGTGAATAATCCTCGTTCAGCAGATCATCGTTGGCTTCACCACCCATCGACCAGATGGGAGAAGGCGCAATGGGCGCCTTGGATTCCATCAAGGCGATCTCCTGGTCTGCCAGGGATTTGGCTTCCGCAGGCACATTTACCGACAGACCTAAAATCTCGGCCGGCACGACAAAGTAAGCCACATTTCTTAACGCAGCAGCTTCAAGATCTGTGCCTTTTAATGAGTCATACTGTTTCATGCTTGACTCTAGCATGGCCGTAGTCAATTCATTTAGAATCGGAATAAATGATGTCTTTTCAAGATCACGCAGCATCTTGTCAAAGATGAGGTGATAAACATGGAAGATTGAATCCGTTGTGACAAAAACTGGTAAAGCGCCGTAGCGGCTGCTTTCATAAAGTTGATAAAACTCGGAATAGATCTTATTCGGGTCGCTGCTTGGCGGCATTACGACAAAACCGTTGGTCAGCAGCGCCTGCTGCTGCGCCGCGGATAAGGTCAGGTTTTCATCATCCAAGCCTGTCACCTGGTCGGCGGTTAAGGGCAACGTATATCCGCCTGTGAACGTGTCGGGCAGATTCACCTGCTGCAATTGATAGCTGGCAAACACACTGCCGTATACTCCCTGCGGATTGGTGGTCGTCTCTGGCGTGGTCTCGCCTGGGACCGTTGTAAGCTCCCCGGCAGCCGGTGTTTCATTGTTTAGTTTTTGACCTATAAGATTGGATAGATTACAGGCTGAGAGCATTAGTGCTACAACAATTAATCCACTCGTCCAGGCCCAAACGCGATTCTTCTTCATAATTCTCCTCCTTCACTTAATCAGACACTATCATGACGTTCTGATTTACTGAAACGATCCCAAATTCTGAAAATTTTCCCTGTTGGCGGTCTCTTAATCGAAAACCAAAACCGCTCCAATCCCACACCGTTAAATTGCCGGTGATGTTTCTATTATCATACTTTCCTTCAAGTGTTACCAGTTCCTGGTATCCATCCTGGTCAAGGTCCTCAGCACGGATGTTGAACACGGGGTCAATCAGTGAAGAACCCGCCCATAATTCGCGGTACTTTTCGCCATCCCAGCCTACCAGGATCAAGTGGCAGCTTGATCCATCACTGTCGTGAAAATCTGCAATACGGCCGCCTGAGGGCAGAAAGCTGTCGATCGGCCAGGTCTTGTGCTCGCGCCACACCACCATCACCAGCTCATTCTTTCCGTCCCGGTTCAGATCGGCGGAAATGGCTTCAGTCACCTGCCAGTTTTCGGGGCTTTGCCACTTGACCGCGGTCTTGTTTTGACACTCCGCAATTTTGATGGATTGCCGTTCCAAATCAAGACAATCCCGGCTGCTGCCAAAATCAAAACGGCTCAGGGGGTATGGCTTGACCAGGGTCCAATTGGAATATTCGGTGGAGTTGGGCGTGAGCGCCCCGCTTGACAGACTCCATCGCTGAAGCGGTACAGGAGAGACAAGCATCAAAACGTAAAGGGCAATTAGAATCAATCGAAGTTTCATCTTTACAAATATTAGCAGTTTGCTTTTTCTCATTGTACAACCATTAGCCCTTTGTTTTTAATTTCCAGGCACTTTTTGCTGTTTTTGATAAATATATTTGTGTTGCGTAAAAACTTGATAAAGAATCAGTGGCTTTGCTTTGACAAGAATCTACTATTCACTTAAAATGGGAAGATTGAAGTCATCTCAAGTTAAGAGAAGGGCCATCTTTCATGAAAGAGTACTCGACCGACAAGATCCGTAATGTTGTACTGGCATCTCACTCCGGTGCTGGCAAAACAATCCTGTGCGAGGCTTTACTTCATTTCACTGGCGCTACCACTCGCATGGGGAAAATTGAGGACGGTACCACCGCCTCTGATTTTGATGAAGAAGAAATCAGGCGCAAAATTTCACTTTATACATCCGTGATTCCGGTTGAATATCGTGATTCAAAGATCAACTTTCTAGACACCCCCGGATACACAGATTTTATTGGCGAAGTCATTTCTTCCATGCGTGTTGCTGAAGGCGTGGTGGTATTGGTTGATGCAGTCAATGGTCTGGAGGTCGGTACTGAATTCGCACTTAACTACAGCTCCAAATTCAACCTTCCGCGTTTCTTGCTCATCAACAAGATGGAACGCGAAAATGCAAATTTCCAAAAATCCCTGATCTCCGTTCAGGAATACTCTGACATCCGCCTTATCCCTGTTCAGATCCCCTGGGGAGAGAAACAAGATTTCAAGGGTGTGATCGACCTGATCTCGATGAAAGCCTACAAAGGCGAAGGAAAAACTGCTGAAGAGATCCCTGCCGATTTCAAAGCAGAAGCAGAAGAAGCCCGTGCCAAACTGGTTGAAGCTGCTGCTGAAGGCGACGACACACTGTTGGAAAAATACCTGGATTCAGGCGCCCTCACCGATGAAGAAGTCATCAAGGGTCTGGCTGAAGTCGTCCGTTCCTGCAGTTATGCACCTGTTCTGGTTTCTTCAGGACATTCGGGAATTGGTGTCTTGAAATTACTGGATGCCGTTCTCGACTTGATCCCCTCACCCGCCAATGCATTACCTGCTGTTGCAGAAGGCAAAGCCGGTGAAGAAAAATTGGAAGCTAAAGACAACGGTCCCCTGGCTGTGTACGTCTGGAAAACCACTGCGGATCCGTTTGTTGGAAAACAAACTTATTTTAGAATCTATTCCGGTACAGTTGCTGCTGATTCCCGTATCTGGAACCAGACCAAGCAGATGGAAGAACGTATCGGTACCATCGGCGTTCCCCGCGGCAAAGAAGCTCTCGGCATCAAAGTTGCCCACGCTGGCGATATCTGTATCGTTCCAAAGCTGACCGAAACCTCCACCTCAAATACACTATGCGACAAGGCTCACCCCTTGACGATGCCTATTCCCGAATACCCAACCGCTTTGTATTCGGTTGCCCTCTTCCCCAAGACCCAGGGAGACTCCACCAAGATTACCTCCACCCTGCACCGTCTGGTCGAAGAAGACATGACCCTGAAATGGTACAACGACGGCACCACCCTGCAGACCATTCTGCAAGGGTTGGGTGACCAGCACATTGATGTCGCCATCCGCCGCGCTGAAACCAAATTCCAGGTGGGAATCATCCTTCAGGAACCCAAGGTTTCATATCAGGAAACCATTACCAAATCCGCTTCCGCCATGCACCGCCACAAGAAACAAACCGGCGGTTCTGGCCAATTTGGTGAGGTTCACCTGAAAGTTTCACCCATCACTGATAAAGAATTTGATTACACCTGGGATGTGTTCGGCGGCGCCGTTTCACAATCCTATTCCTCCTCTATTCAAAAAGGCATCGCCACCGTGATGAAAGAAGGCGTCATCGCCGGTTATCCTGTCTCCGGTGTGCATGTGTCTGTCTTTGACGGCAAAGAACACCCCGTGGATTCCAAACCGGTTGCCTTCGAGGTTGCTGGACGTAAAGCCTTTGAAGAAGCTGTCCGCGAAGCTGGCCCAGTGCTGCGTGAACCGATCATGCTGGTGCACATCACCGTCCCCGAGATCAACATGGGCGACGTAATGGGCGATCTCAACACCCGCCGTGCCCGCATCCAGGGTATGGAAACTGAAAAAGGCCGTTCCGTCGTGACCGCCACCGTTCCCCTGGCTGAAATGCTGCGCTACACCACCACCCTGCGCTCAATCACCGGCGGACGCGGTGTATTCAGAATGGAATTCGATCACACGGATGTTGTGCCTGCCCATATTGCACAACCCATCATCGATGCCCGTACCAAAGAAATGGAAAACAGAAAAGAAGAGTAGTTACCCAAATTCTCACATAAGCTGGACGGGTGACCGTCCAGCTTTTTATTTCAAACCCTGCTTGACGCTGAACTTTATGTCTGGTAATCTAGGAACATCAAATACAGGATGACCGCCATGGATGAAACTTTTCTTGAACAAGCCTGGGAAGACCTTCTTTCTCGAGAACCCGAACGCATTGAATCTCGCTTCAAATCACTTGACGAAAAAAGTCAAAAAACGGTGATTGAACATCTCAATGCCATGGTAACCGAAAGCGGCTGGCATCAGGTGCAGGTCATTTCTGCTCAAAAAGCGCTCAATACGCTTTCTAAACTAGGGATCTAACAAGTGGACCTGCGCGAATTGACAGAGGAAATGCATCGGTTTGTGACCGCCAAGGGTTGGTACCAAAAAGACACCCGCCGGCCGCAAACCCCACGCAACCTTGCGGTTTCACTTTCGTTGGAATCCGCTGAGGTACTGGAACATTTTCAATGGAACGATGAATTGAAAGACACGCAAGAATTTCGCGGTGAACTTGCGGATGTGGCGCTTTACCTGCTGCAGCTCGCCAGCGTCACCGGTGTGGATCTTGAACAGGCTATTCTCGAAAAACTGCGCACTAACTACGGCCGCGAATGGGACCAACCATCAACCAAAGAGGAAATCCAATGAAAGTAGCAGTCTATGGCGGCGCGGCGCCCAAACCCGGTGAACCAGCCTACGAAGAAGCCCGACAGTTGGGTTTTCTATTGGGGCAATCAGGACATACCGTCATGACCGGCGGATATATCGGCGTTATGGAAGCCGCCTCGCGTGGCGCTCATGAAGCCGGCGGTCATGTGATCGGCTCCACCTGCACTCAGCTTGAAGAATGGCGCGGCACCAAGGCCAACGCCTGGGTCAAGGAAGAATGGAAGCACGAAACCCTGCGCGACCGTATGTATGCATTGATCGATCGATGCGAAGCAGCCGTCATGATGCCAGGCGGGGTGGGAACCCTTGCCGAGCTGGCCGTGATGTGGAATGAAGAAATTATTTCGATGAAACCCGCCCGTATGATGGTGCTGGTCGGCTCAGGCTGGCAAAAAACCATTGAAACGTTTATTGAAGAACAGGGTAGTTACTTGCATTTACACGACCAAAAACGGGTATATTTTGCCGAGGATATTCAAACGGCAGTTGATCTGATCAACTTGTTTGCAGAAGAAAACCAGAAATCATAGATTATCAGGATTAAATAATGGACAATGAAAAATTAACTCCCCGCAGTGAAAATTTCTCAGAATGGTACAACCAGCTCATTCAACGCGCCGAACTGGCCGATAACGCCCCCGTCCGCGGATGCATGGTCGTTCGCCCGCACGGCTGGGCCTTGTGGGAAAACATCCAATCCGCACTCGACAAACGCTTTAAAGAGACCGGTCACGTCAATGCCGCCTTTCCGCTTTTAATTCCCATGTCCTTCCTCCAAAAAGAGAAGGAACACGTTAAGGGCTTTTCACCCGAATTGGCTGTGGTCACCCACGGCGGCGGACAGGAACTAGAAGAACCGCTCGTGGTCCGTCCGACCTCTGAGACCATCATCGGCTATATGTATTCCAAGTGGATCAAGTCTTACCGCGATCTACCGGTGCTGATCAACCAGTGGGGCAACGTTGTCCGCTGGGAAATGCGCACCCGTCCCTTCTTGCGCACTCTTGAGTTCTACTGGCAGGAAGGTCACACCGCCCATGCAACCGAAAAAGAAGCCGAAGAAGAGACCATGCGCATGCTTGAGGTCTACACCCGCTTTGCCATTGATGAAGCTGCCGTACCGGTCATCCCCGGACGCAAGAGCGACACTGAAAGGTTCGCCGGCGCCGTGCGCACCTACTCCATTGAAGCCATGATGGGCGACACCAAGGCTCTGCAATCCGGCACCTCTCACCTGCTCGGACAGAATTTCGCCAAAGCTTTCGACATCGAATATCTTGATGAGAATAACACCCAGCAGTACTGCTGGACGACCTCATGGGGTCTCTCAACCCGTTTCATCGGCGCCATCATCATGACCCACGGCGACGACCAGGGTCTGGTGCTGCCGCCCAAACTGGCGCCCATACAGATCGTGATCGTGCCAATTTACAAGAATGACGAAGAACGCGCCAAAGTCATGCCCTTTATTGAAAACCTCAAAGGATCCCTAACGGACTTCCGCATTAAGGTGGATGACCGCACCGAGGTCACCCCCGGTTTCAAATATAACGATTGGGAAATGCGCGGAGTTCCCGTACGACTCGAAGTTGGCCCACGCGATGTTGAAAAGAATTCCGTCATGTTTGCCCGCCGTGACATCCCCGGCCGGGATGGAAAAAAGATCCTTTCCATCGAAGGGCTCAGCGGCGAGATTTCGAATCTGCTGAAAGAAATTCACACCAGCATGTACGAAAAAGCCAAAGCTTTTAGAGATTCACATATCTTTGACCCCAAAGATTATGAAGAACTGAAAGCCACCATTGAAAAAGGCTGGGCTTACTCCTGGTGGTGCGGCGACGCGGCCTGCGAAGCCAAAGTGAAGGAAGACACCAAGGCTACCACACGCTGCATCCCGCTCGATCAACCTGAGGGTAAAGGTAAATGCATCGTTTGCGGCAAAGAAGCTCACGAAAAGGTTTACTTCTCCAAGGCGTATTAGTGGGAACCTGGCATGCCAGCCATTGAATTCAGCCGTTTACGCACAAAAATCGAACTGCTCGGAAAGGTTTATCACCAACCCGGGCAGTTCCTCAAGGATTTGCAGGACCTCTATTTTTTCTATTCCGATCTCACCTTCCAGGCCGGAAGATCCAACGCCGCCAATGTCAACGCACTGCAAACCTACCGCACGCCGGTGATCATCAACCGCGAGCTCGAGAGGCTGCTGCGTCCGCGTGCGCTGGCCGAACCCGAAGACACCCTTAATATCATCGATATATTGTGGCAGACCAAGTTTCTCGAACCCTGCCAGCTTGCCGCCGGACTTTTAGGTTCCCTGCCGATCAAGTATGCCGATGCAGTCATTGAACGCATCCAAACCTGGTCGCTGGCGGGTGAAAAAACCGAGCTGCTCGATATGCTGCACATCAAAGCAACCGAGTCCATCCGGCGTGAATCCCCCTCGCTGTGGATCGCCACCCTGCGAACCTGGGTGGAATCAAAAGACCCGGCGCTGCAAAAGTTCGGCGTTTTAGGATTGATGCCCCTGTTGAACGACCCCGATCAAGACAACCTGCCGATCATCTTTGATTTTCTGCAGCCGGTCATTGCCAAAACAGATCCACACCTGGCGGTCACCCTGCTGTTGATCATCGAAACCCTGGCCAAAAAATCGGAGTCGGAAACTGTCTACCTTCTCAAACAGATCATCAAAGAGTCCGCAAACCCCGACCTGCCCCGCTTCATCCGCCGCGCCTTGCCGGCTTTCTCAGAATCCGCGCAATTGTCGTTGAAGAATTGCCTACGAGAAAACCCCATACCGTAAATCTATTTCAATACATTACTACCTACCCATCACCCCCCAAATCTGGTATAATTCTGGGCTGTGACTCGACCAATCTGTGGGGAGAACCTGCGGATATGGAGACATAAATTTAAACAGGAGAAATTGTCATGCCCTTAACAAAAGAAGTAAAGTCAGAAAAGATTGCTGAATTCCACGTCCACGATACGGATACCGGTTCAGCCGCAGTGCAAATCGCCCTGCTCAGCACTCGCATCAAACAGCTCACCGAGCACATGCGTAACAACAAAAAAGATAACTCATCACGACGTGGATTGCTCCAAATGGTCGGAAAACGACGCCGGTTGCTGTCTTATCTGCGCCGAACAGATTTCCCCCGCTTTGCAGCTATCACCGAAAAGCTTAGCATCCGCACTAAGTAGGGCCTAACTTAGACGAGTAGGTGGAAATCACCACCTACTCGTTTTGATTTACGCCTTTTCTGCGGAACCGTAGCCGCCGGTTGGGTATTGAAAAATGGTGAGGACGCCACCCGTCCCCGACAGTTTTCAGTTCCTGACTGGGCGGAAAATGAAAGGAACTTATATGAAACCAGAAAGCAAGAAATATATTACCAATGTCGGTGGACGTCCCTTGACGTTCGAAACCGGCAAATTGGCTGCCCAGGCCGGCGGTGCTGTCACCGTTCAGTTTGGCGACACAGTGGTGTTTGCAGCCGCCACCATGGGCAACGAACCCCGCATGGGACAGGATTTCTTCCCCCTGACCGTTGAATACGAAGAAAGAATGTACGCCGGCGGCAAGATCCCGGGTTCCTTCTTCCGACGCGAAGGCCGCCCCGGCACCGATGCCATCCTCGTTTCCCGTTTGACCGACCGCCCGCTGCGCCCCCTGTTCAACCAGGCCATCCGCAACGAGGTTCAGGTCATCATGTTCTCCCTTTCCGCTGATACCGAGAACCCCCTTGACGTCTTGGCCATCAATGCCGCTTCGGCTGCCTTGATCATCTCAGACATCCCCTGGGGCGGACCTGTCGGCGCCGTCCGTGTTGGACGCGTCAACGGTGAGTTCATCCTCAACCCCACCTACGCCCAGATCGACGAAGGCGACATTGACCTGCGTATCGCCGGCACCTCTGACGCCATTCTGATGGTCGAATGCGGCGCCCTCGAAGTGGATGAAGATACCATGGTCGCAGCACTGCTCTTCGGTCACGAAGCCATCAAGACCATTTGCGAAACACAGGTTCAAATGGCCAATGAAATTGGCAAGGCCAAACGCGAAGTTCAGCTCTTCAACCTCGATGAAACCATTGCCGAGAAAGTTTACAACCGCGCTTCAAGCGACATTGACGAACTTCTCGAAGCTCCCCATACCAAACATGAACTCCAAGACCAACTGGATGCCCTGCGCGATTCCGTGGTGGTTGAATATGTTGATCCCGAAGATTCCGAACAGGTCTCGGCCTACAAGGAAGCTTTCGAAGAAACCCTCAAACGTGTCGTGCGTTCCCGCATCCTTGATCAGCACAAACGTCCTGACGGCCGCAACATCACCGAAATTCGCCCGATCTGGTGCGAAGTGGGCATCAGCCCGCGCGCCCATGGTTCAGGCCTTTTCACCCGCGGTGAGACCCAGGTCTTGACCCTCGCCACCCTTGGCACCCCCAAAGAAGCGCAGGAGATTGACACCTTATCACCCAACGATACCAAACGCTACATGCACCACTATAACTTCCCGCCCTATTCCACCGGCGAAGTTAAACGCACCGGCGGACAATCACGCCGCGAGATCGGCCACGGCGCCCTCGCCGAACGCGCCCTCCTGCCCGTGATCCCGTCAGAAGCAGATTTCCCCTACACTCTGCGCCTGGTTTCAGAAGTGCTCGCCTCAAACGGCTCTTCTTCCATGGCTTCAGTCTGCGGTTCAA
>CAZQXI010000015.1:0-93334 GCA_964597505.1 uncultured Anaerolinea sp.
CGCCGCGGCGGTAGGGAATGATGCAGTAGGTGCAGGCGTGTGAACAGCCGTACACAACGGGGATCCAGCCGATGACCTGCTGGCCAACCGCAGGCTGCGGCAGCACCAGGTCGCCATCCATTACCGCGTAGCGGCGCACGGTTTCGGCAGCATCAATACTGTGCCCGTGATGTTCGATCAAATATTCGACCAGCGGACCGGGATCGGATGGGGCGGAAAAAACGTCTACATAGGGGAAGCGTTTGTGCAGCTTGGGGTTGTCTTTGATGCCGACCAGGCAGCCCATCAGGTTGATCACCATTTCAGGCCGGTCGCGTTTGGTCGGCCAGAGGGTGGTCAGGCGGCCGTAAGCTTTTTCTTCGGCAGACTGTCTGACAACACAGGTGTTGAGCACGACCACATCTGCTTCTTCAATGACCGGCGTAAAGTTGTAACCCAAGTGTTCAAGCGCGGATGATACCCTCTCGGAATCCGCGACATTCATCTGACAGCCTTCAGTCCAAACATGATATTTCATTCGGCTGATTATAACAATAAATTGGAATGCGAAATACCACTAAAAATATCTTATTTGAACGAGATTTACGAATAATTCAGGATAAAATTGATTTATGTCCATTAAGAACCAGAACAAAATACCCCTCCTATTTTTTTTGATCATTGCCATCTTGATTGGCATTTTTGCTTTCCTCCGCCTGCCGGAACTTCAGATGAAAGCCAGCCAGGCGCTGACCTGGGTCAGGGCTGCCCTGAAACCCGCGGGTGCGCTGCCCACTGCCGAAGCTGCATCTGCCAAATTTGTCGAACAGAGTCCATTTTGGCTGCCAGACTTAATGAGCGTGGAACCAAGCTCGACAGATACCACCCAGAAAGAGGCGGTAAAGCCAGCTGGTCCCGACGTCCCTGACTCGGTGCTGCTGACGCCTCCGATCTTTGATCCGAAGCGAGATTATCAAGACTGGAACAACTGCGGTCCGGCCACCCTGGCGCTTGGATTGCGTTACTGGGGCTGGCAGGGGGACCAGTTCACCATCAGTGAGCTGATCCGCCCCCAGCGGCAGGATAAAAACGTCAATATCGAAGAACTGGCCGGTTACATCATATCCTCCGCGGATGGGCTGCAAGCCGAAGTGCGTACAGGCGGCGATTTATCCAGGTTGGAAGCCCTGATCGCAGGCGGCTACCCGGTGATCATCGAAGAGGCTTTCAAGGTTGAAAAATCCGCCTGGCCGGGGGATGACCTGTGGGCCGGCCATTATCTCTTGCTGACCGGTTATGACCAATCCTCCCGACTTTTCACCGTTCAAGATAGCTACCATGGGCCGGACCAGTTGATCTCTTACGCGGATATTGCCAACAACTGGCAGGCCTTTAACCATATCTATCTGGTGATCTTCCCCAAAGATGATCTGCCGAAGATGAAAACTCTGCTGGCGAAAGACTGGCCTGTGCAAGACAACATCAAGCGAACGGCAGCGGCGCTGCAAAACCAGGTGCAGATGGAACCGGGCAACGCCTTCGCTTGGTTTAACCTGGGCAGCAGCCTGAACGCCTTGCAGGATTACGAATCCGCGGTGCGGGCATTTGACAAAGCCAGGGCGCTCGGCCTGCCGCAGCGCATGCTGCGCTACCAGTTCGGCCCGCTGTTGGCGGCTTATAAGACCGGCGATAATAAAGACCTGGCGGTACTGGCAGATTATGCTCTGCAAATCTCTCCCGATTCTGAAGAGGCGCTGCTCTTTAAAGGTTGGGCTTATGAGTTGACAGGGGATCATCTGAGCGCCATCACCCTTTTTCACAAGGCGCTTGAAGCCAATCCGCATTTTCAAGAAGCTGAAAAAGCGCTGGAGATCGTTCGACCTTAAGTCTCATTCATGAGATAATCAAGCATTGAACGTATAAAAATAAACCACTCTACAGATCGGGTACACAACCTTATGGGCAAAAAAATATCTTTATCACTGGTGGCAATCATCATTTCAGGCTGCGTATTAATTAGCGCCGGCCTGATCGTGGGCGCCTTTTTCTTGTTGAAAGCACAAAAAAGCTATACCCCGCCCACCGTCGAAGCCACTGAACCACCCAGCGTGGATGCACAAATGGATAAGATTCAGGAGCAGGTCAGCGACATCCGCGGTTTGGAGATGAATACCGAATTAAAGCGTGCCATGATGTCTTCAGCTGAACTGCAGGATGTGGTGATGAACGACTTCTTCAAGGATTACACGCCTGAAGAGGCTCAGCAAGACGTTGATGTGCTTAGCGCTCTTGGATTGCTTGAAGCGGATTTTGATCTGCTGCAGTTTTACATCGACTTGTACAGCGAACAGATCGCAGGGTATTTTGACAGCACCACCAAAGAAATGTACGTCATCGGCGATGCCGGTTTCACCGGGCTCGAGCGCATGACCTATGCCCACGAATTCACCCACGTACTGCAGGATCAGAATTACGATCTTGAAAATGGGTTGAAGCTGAATGACGATTACTGCGAAAAAGAAAGCGAATACTGCGCGGCGGTCTCAGCCCTGGTTGAAGGGGATGCCACACTCACGGAACAGTACTGGTTCTTGAGCGATAGCACCGATCAGGATAAAAACGACGTCAGCGATTTTCAGTCTTCTTATGAAAGCCCGGTCTATGATTCCGCACCGGCTTATATGAAACAGGATTTTCTCTTTCCGTACCAGCAGGGGTTCACCTTTGTGCAGGCTTTATACGGCGATAACAAATGGAAGTCGGTGGACGCTGCTTATGCCAATCCGCCGGTCTCAACCGAGCAGATCCTGCATCCCGAGAAATATCCCAACGAGAAACCGGCATCCGTGGACCTGCCTGACCTGGCCGGTGTCTTGGGCGAAGGTTGGACCGAAATTGACCGGGGTGTGATCGGCGAATGGTACACCTCGCTGGTGCTCGATTCCGGTATTGATTCAGCCTTCCAGTTGGATTCATCCACCGCAGCCGATGCCGCGGCAGGTTGGGGCGGGGATGGCTATGTTTATTACGATGATGCCAGTTCAGACGCTTTCGTCTTTGCCTGGCTGAGCACCTGGGATGCTGATGCTGAAGCGGATGAATTCTTTGCCGCCACAAAGCAATACGGCACGTTGCGCTGGGGAAGCCCGACCTTCGAGAACGAAGTCAAGATTGCCTGGCCTGAAGGCGTCAGCATGATCAAGAACGGTGACCAGGTCTTGTGGCTGGTGTCGAACAATTCAGACGCCGGTGCAAAAGCGTTGACAGCCTTTCCGAATTTCGAGTAACCATGGCGATCGATCTTTCACGAGTAAAGGGATTGTGTTTTGACGTGGACGGCACGCTCAGCGACACGGATGATGTCTGGGTGGCGCAGTTGGCTCAATCATTAAGATTTGCCCGTTTTCTTTTCAAAAAGGGCGATCCACGCCCGTTTGCCCGCTGGTTCGTGATGGCCACCGAAACCCCCATGAACGGTATGTACCATCTGATGGATCGCCTCAGCCTGGATGATAATATTGCTAGTCTTTACAGCAAATTAAATCAAAAACGAAAAAACAAGATCAGACCTTTTCAATTGATGAAAGGGGCATACGAACTGCTGGAGTATGTCAACACCCGCTATCCCCTTACGGTGGTCAGCGCGCGCGACGACGCCTCGACTCGCCGTTTTTTGGATCAATTCGGGTTGGGGGGATTGTTCCGGGCCGTGGTGACCAACCAGACCTGTGAGTACACCAAGCCCTTTCCGCACCCGGTGCGCTGTGCTGCTGAATCCATGGGGCTGAAGCCTGAAGAGTGCATCATGATTGGCGACACCACCGTGGATATTTTGGCCGGCAAGACGGCCGGCGCCCAAACCGTGGGGCTGCTGTGCGGCTTTGGCGAGGAAAAGGAACTGATCCGTGCCGGCGCTGACCTGATCTGCAAGGATCTGGTGGAACTCAGGGAATTGTTTTCTGGGTAAGTTAGAATATTTTTTTGACGCTAATACAATCAGTCCCCCGCGGTTTCAAACAAGAATCGCGGGGGTCTTGTTTAATCCTACCGGGGATTTGCACTTTATCCCCGGTATCTAGGGATAAAAATAAGTCTATTTGCTTATCGTGAAATTCAACTTCTCAGTCGAGGTCTTGTTCCCGGCCTTGTCTTCAACGGTCAGCATCAGGGTATGTTTACCGCTGGCGGCTGGCATGAGGTAAAGATAAGGTCCGTCTGTTTGCGTGGCGGCCAGCTTGCCATCCACGAACCATTCCACTTGCTTAATGCCGGTATTGTCTTCGATGTCTGCCTGCAGGGTGACAGAACTCTGCGCGGGTTGGATGACCTGATCCGCGGCGGGGTAGGTGATCTTGACCTGCGGCGGAATGTTATCCACCGTGACCTGGATGGTCGCGGACTGCACGTGCTGGGTCTGGTCGATCACCGTCAGGCGGATGGCGTAAAGTCCGTCCAGACCGGTGGTGTCCCACTCGGTCAGGCTGCCGCCCGAGGTTACGGTTGAATCACCGCCGGCGATTTGCAGCCAGTTGAGCGGATTGATGCCGTCGCCAACCTGCAGCGTCCAGGAGGAGAGATTTTCAACTGCAGCAGTGCCTGATATGGTCACTTTTCCACTGACCGCCGAGAAGATGGCGGGAGCGATGATCTGTACGTTGGGGTTGGCTATGGCCACCGGGATGGCGTCGTATCCGCTCGGAGCCACCGGTAATCCGGCTTCAAGCGCCCACTGCCTGGCCTTGGCAGGGACGTTGATGAAGAGCTGTTCATCGATCAGGGCGGGATCGGTAAAGACGGTGGCGCGCTGGCCGGTCTCGCGGTTGACCTTGATCTTCTCGTAAAGCGTATCGGGCAAGGTGGGTTCGTTGCCGATCAGAAACACTTCATCCGCAGCGGCGGGGCAATCGAGCGAGGGCAGCATGCCTGAAGGCATGCACACTTTTAGGCTGGTGACGCCTTCGGGTTGCTGCCAGCCTGCGCTGGGGGCGGATTGCAAGGCGGTTTTGATCACGGCGTGCCAGATGCCGGCCGCCATCAGTGGATCAAGGCTCCGCTGCGAGTCGGGCAAGGTATCTCCGAGCCAGACCAGCACCAGTCGGTCAGGGGTGTAGCCCACCGTCCAGACCTGCTGCTGCGTGAGGGTGGTGCCGAGTTTGGCGGCCACCGGCTGGCCGATCTCAAGTGCATTGGGGTAGCCCAGGGTGGGCCAGCGGGCGCTTTCGTCACTCAATACATTATTCATCAAGTAAGCCAGTGGCTGGCTGAGGATCACGCTGACCTGCGGCGCGGATTGGTCGAGCAAGATCCTGCCGGTGGTGGAACTGATGGTGCGCACCAGGGCGGGTGTGATCTCGCCTGAAGCAGTATCCTTCAATCCGCTTTTCAGACCCGAGTTGGCCAGCGTACCGTAAGCGGATGCCACATCCAGCAGCGAGTTGGTCGAACCCGCAAAGAGGGGATCCACCGTCTCGTTGATCTCATTCATCGAAGAAATGCCCAGGGCGGCGGCCAGGTGCCAGGCGTTAACCGCCCCTGCCTGGCGCAGCACATCTGTAATAGGCATCAAATAATCATTGGCTACAGCCTCGCGTAAGCTGACGGCGCCGTGCCAGAGTTGATCAGGGTTTTGATAGTTGGCAGCCACACCGTTTGTGTCTGCAGGGATATCCCATTGCAGCGAAGCGGGTGAAAGTCCACGGGCAAAGCCGGCCAGCGCCGCGAAGGGGCTGAGCAGCGAGCCAGGTTGATATCCGCTGTCGGTCAGGCGCGATCCATCAGCAGAAGTGGGTTCAAGGTAGGCCAGCACCTCGCCGTTGGCCGGATTGAGGATCACCCCGGCGCTGGCCAGCGCTTTGGCATCCAGGCCGGTAAAGGTCTGGGTGGGTAATAACAGGGCGGTGGGGCAGTCTTGAGCAGGTGCATCCAAAATGCCTTGCAAGCGCAATAGCTGGGTCCGGGCGGTGCAGGTAAATTGGGCCTGCAGCTCCCAATCGAGCGTGGATTGGATTACCAGACCGCCGCGCTGCAGGCGGTTCTGTGCGTACATCCCTTCAAGGTTGGTGAGCAGATGGCGGGTAAAGGCGGGCGTCTGCGAAACGGGATCCTTGATCGAGGTGCGCAGCGACATTCTTTCGCGCAGGGCCGAGCCGAATTCATCCAAAGTGATGGACTGGGTTTGCGCCATTTCGCCGAGGAACTGCTGCTGCATGGCCAGCGCCTGGTCCGGTGCATCCAGCGGATTCAGGGCAGGCGCTTCAATTACCACGGCCAGCATGGCTGATTCCGCCAGGCTCAGGTCGCGCGCGGATTTATTGAAATAGAGTTCAGCGGCGCTTTCGGCGCCGGTGGCCAGGTGTCCAAACCAGGCGCTGTTGAGATACCATTCGAGCACCTGGGTGCGGCCGTATTCCGCCACAAGTTGGGCGGCCAGCAGGCGCATGCGCACGGCGCGCATAGTCGTAACGGGTTCCTGCCAGAGTAATAATTCGCTGGCCAGCCTTTCGGCGATGGTGGCAGGTTCAGGGTTCCGCCAATCTTTAAGCGTATAGCCGGGATTTTCCCAGAAGGTGGGGTCCAGTTTCGAGACCACCGCCCGCACCAGCTGCGGAGAGAAGTGGTCGGGTTTTTCGGGGTTGATCGCCAGGTAGGCGCGTTCCACACCGGGGTTTTCCAGCGTGTAAAGCACGGTTTCGCCGCTGCGGTCGGTGATGGTGGTGGACTGCAAGAGTTCGCCGTCCACCGGGTTGAGCAGCACAGGCAGCACCTCAATCGAGGGCAGGTCGGCCGTCACCCGGGCATAAAACCATCCAGCGAGCAGCAATCCGCCTGACAGCAGGATCAATACGATCGAGAGCGCCCCGATGGCAAAACGGCGTGAAACAGCCACTGCCCGATTGGATTGACGGGAATGGTTCTCGTGACGTTTTTTGAGCAGGAGGGTCAGGTCGGTTTTACGCACGTGGGTTTGAAAGTTGCCTTTTTAATGGATTAGAATCAACTTATCATTTGAGTTTAACATAGCCATTGACGACGGGCAAGCACCATTGACACACTTAAGCCGGGGTATAATGCGGAATATGAAAATCAGAACCATTGCAGTTCTTGTCGCAACAACTATTTTGCTCATCAGCGGATGCCAGAAGGCTGAACCCACCCAGGTGACCTCTATCTTTCCGGGTGAGGCGTTGACCCCGTATGCCACCAGCACCGTGACCCCCATCGCCACGGCTACCCAGCCAAATGCGCCTACAGAAACACTGGTACCCACCATGACCTCCACCCCCAGAACGCATATTGTTCAAGGTAACGATACCTTATTTGAAATCGCCGCCAAAAACGGATTGACTTTGGATGAGATCAAGGCCGCCAACCCGGATGTGAACCCTTATTTGCTCGGACCCGGCACTGTGATCATCATCCCGGCCCCCAACGGGCAGGCTTCAGCGCCGACCCAGAACGTGCCGATTGCGACGCCTTACCCCATGACATTCAGCGACCCGCAGTGTACCCCTTCATTGACCGGCGGATTCTATTGCTTTGCTGAATTGGTCAATCCGCAGCCGTTGATGGTCGACAGCCTCAGCGCCCAATTCAGCCTGACCGACCCCGCGACGGGCGAGGTGGTGACCCAGCCGGCCCTGGTGCCTTTGAACCGCGTGGCCAGCGGCGGCAAGCTGCCCCTCTTTGCTTATTTTCCGCCGCCGGTGGCTGTCAGCCCGCAGGTGGGGCTGCAATTATTGACGGCAGCAAGCGTCAACCAGACCGGTACGCCCTCCCCGCTGCAATCTGCAGTGGTGACAGTGGATCAATCCGAGATCAAGATCAGCGCAAACGGGCTTTCAGTGGTCGTGACCACCCAGGCTAAATTTGATGGCGCTGAAGGTGTCACCGGCAGACTTTGGATAGCAGCCGTTGCTTACGACACCAGCGGAAACATCGTGGGCATCCGCCGGTTCATGTCACCCAACGCGGTGAACCCAGGCGAATGGGCGCCCTTCACTTTGAATATCTACAGTATTGGTGAAAAGATCGAAAAAGTAGAGTTATTTGGCGAAATCAATCCCTGATCAGGGTGTCGTCCACACCAGGTAGCTGCCTTCGGCACAAGCCTGGGCGGAGGTGACGCTGGTGGTGCATACTTTGTAAGCCAGGATCGAGCCGTTTTGAATGTTCTTCAAGATCGGCAGCGTGATGACTGCCGTTCCATCCGCCGCCGTGGGGGCCAGTGTGGCGGACCATGTTTTTTCCTTGGGCAACAAAAGGGTGATCTCGGTTTCAATTCCGGCCACGGGGGTTTGATCCGCGGCGTTCAAGGCCGTCACGTGGATGGTCTGAGCCTCGGAGGTTGAGACCTTTAGCAGTGTTTCGCTGACCTGCAGGAGGATGGCTGGCGGTTCAGGCTGGGGAGTGGCAGGCTGGGCCAGCACGGTTTGATCCATGGCGAGGTACAGCTTGCCCAACGGAGTGATGGAGACCTGTTTATCTTCGCGTTTGGAGGGGGTGAAATCAAGGCAGTAATTGGTGAAACATTGTCTGAAGTGCCCTGATTCATATTCGTAAATTTCGCTAATCGGGTCGCCCGAAATGGACGTTCCGCCGTGGGTGTTGATGAAGGTGTCAAATTGGATGGGGACATGATAGCCGAGGGTGTCGTTGGTGGCATAGAACACCACACCACTGGCATAATCGTAAAGTTTTTCACCGGGTGCCTTGGCGGGCATGGCTAAAATGGTTGAGAGTGGGCGAAGCCGTACCACACCGGTGGCGTCTTGAACCAGCACCACGCCGGTAAAGACCTGTTCGAGGCTGCCGTCTGCAGCGGTATGGGGTTTGTCAAGTGCCTTGCCAAAAGCGGACTTATCGGTCAGGATGCCCAATTTTTCCATCAGGTTGAGGTCATCCAGAGATTGCGAGGGATTAGTCAGCTGTGCTTCTGCGGCAGGGTGGTAATTGCATCCCCGGGTGCAGGCGGCGGCGCCGTAAGCCAGCAGTTTCACCGTCCCGATCGGATCGCTGAAATTGCGGTAAAAGCCAACTTTTTCAAAGTGTTGTTCCACGCGCTGCTGGGCATAGTTGATATGCACTGCCGAAATGGGGTAGCCCGCGTAAGTGGTTTGCACAAAACGATCGAAAATGGGGATGAACTCTTCGTAAGGGGTAAAGCCGCTGACCGCCGTGCCATCCGCGGCCGGAGTGCCTGGTACTTCTCTGACATTGAGCTCGTTGCCCAATGGGTAAAGCGAAAAACTTTCTTCCCCTGCGACCATGGGATTCATACAGAGCAGAACATTGACCGTGTACTGGCATTGGCCGATGGGGTTATCTTCCAGTTTTGAGATGGCTGGACCAAGTACCGCTTCGCCGCCCAGACGGTTGTAAAAAGCGAGCAGGCTGGGTGAAACGGGATAAGTTTTACCGGAGGCGGCTGTGCTGAGCGTGCGTTCACACCCTCCCAGCGTAAAAAGCATGGTCAAGGTGAGTATCAGACTAAGCGGGCTGGTAACCTTTTTGATCGTGTTCATCCATTCTTTCCTTTGTAAATCTTCTTTATGATTATATATGAAATGAAGATGGAACGCACGTCTAACAGACCACCAACATTGCCAATATTTTAAGATTTCTAATCCTGATTTCACGGTTTTGTAAGGATTAATAAATCTTAATCAAAAAATGATAGAATTAATTTACGAAAATATTTCCGGGAGGAACATCATGGCTGATACGGTGATCGTTGATGCAGTTCGGACTCCAATTGGAGCCCTGGGCGGTGTACTCGCGCGTGTGAGGCCTGATGATCTGGCCGCGCTGGTTCTTTCCAAACTGGCAGAACGCAGCGGCCTTGAGGTTTCCTCCATTGACGATGTTTACATGGGCTGTGCCAACCAGGCAGGTGAAGACAATCGCAATATCGCTCGCATGGCTTCGCTGCTGGCGGGTTTTCCGGTCAGTGTGCCGGGATTAACTTTCAACAGACTGTGTGCATCAGGTCTGAGCGCGGTGAACGCGGCTTTTCACGTCATCAAAGCAGGTGAAGGGGAAGTCATTTTGGCGGGCGGGGTTGAAAGCATGTCTCGTGCGCCTTATTCTCTCCCCAAAGCCGAAGGCGGATTTGCCTTTGGCAATTTGACCGCCTACGACACGGCCCTCGGATGGCGCTACCCGAATCCGCGCATGGTGGAGCTTTACGGCACCCAGGCCATGGGTGAAACCGCTGAAAACATTGCTTTTCAAACCGGCATCACCCGTGAAGAACAGGATAAATTCGCGGTTGAAAGCCACCGCCGGGCTGTTGCTGCGATGGATGAAGGTCGTTTTAAAGATGAGTTGATCACGGTAGCGGTGCACCAGAAAAAAGGTGACCCCCAGCTGGTCGAAACGGACGAACGTCCACGGCGCGACACCACCCTCGAATCGCTGGCCAAACTAAACCCCGCTTTTCGGGTCGAAGGCAGTGTGACAGCCGGTAACTCCTCTGGAATGAATGACGGCGCCGCCGCCCTTTTGTTGATGAACGCGGAAAAAGCCAAAAGCCTGGGGTTGACCCCCCTGGTGCGGATTGTATCATCCGCCACGGCGGGTGTTGAACCGAGGATCATGGGCATGGGGCCGGTTCCGGCCGCCAAAAAAGCCCTCAAACGCGCCGGGTTGACCATCAAAGATATCCAGCTCGCCGAGTTGAACGAAGCTTTCGCGGTGCAAGCCCTGGCGGTGATGCGTGAACTTGGCCTGAACCAGGCGTTGGTCAATGTGAACGGTGGGGCGATCGCCCTCGGGCATCCGCTGGGCTGTTCCGGTGCGCGCATCCTTACCACCCTGGTGCATGAGATGAAAAAACGAGCCTCGACGGCTGTGAGACCTTTTTACGGTATGGCGACCCTTTGTGTGGGGGTCGGGCAGGGCGAAGCCACCATAGTTGAGTGGATTGGCGATTAAGAAGCACTTATTAACTTTCTTGTTTTGGAGACTAGATGTCATCGGTTAAAGATGTTGTAGATTCACTGTGGATCGAATTTAAATTGTGGCAGGGGCTGTTATTGAACTGTAAAGAAACGCCCGAAGACTGCTCACAAGATGACAAATGGACTCTTAAGGACGTTTTGGCGCACCTGACCAGCTGGCAGGAGGTTACATTGGCGCGGCTGGTGGCGGCGCGTTTGAATGAAGAGCCGGAATATCCAGTCTGGTTCCCCGGCGCCGACCCTGAAACCGACGAAGACTTGGATCGGGTCAATGCCTCCATCTATCAAATTCATACAAATCAATCTCTAGGTGAAATCAAGAAGGAATGGGAGCATCGCTTCTCCGAGATCCTTTTGGTGTGTTCCTTGATTTCGGACCTCGAGTTCTCTGAACCCGACCGGTATGCCTGGCTGGGCAATTATCCGCTGGTGGCGGTGCTTGAAGGCACCCTGGGCCACCACCGTGAACACCGTGAGCTGATTACCGGTCATAAAACCAAGAAAATTCCAAGGTAATTACATATCCTCAGATTAATGCCGATACGGAAGAAGAAATATATTGGCAGTATAGGATGTCTGACACTTCACAAGAATGCCAAATCGGACGATAATGGTAATGATTTGAAGTGTCTGTTGTTTTCTTCGAATCAATCACCCGGAAACGGGAATTTCTTTCAGGAGGTATGAATGCCCCTTAAGGGTCGGATCGTTGTCACCGAGAAGTATTGCAAGGGTTGCGAACTGTGTGTAACGTCTTGTCCGCAAGAAGTGCTGGCTCTCGCAAATGACCGTATCACTGCCAAAGGGTATCACCCTGCTTCTTTGGTCGCGGATGGCTGTACTGGTTGTGGCATTTGCTCTGTCATCTGCCCGGAAGCCGCGATCACTGTTTATCGTGAAAAAGCCGGTGTAAACCGGATCCCCGCTTAGGAGGCGCTGCATGTCTCGAGAATTAATGAAAGGCAACGAAGCCGTTGCTGAAGCTGCAGTGCGCGCGGGTGTTGTCTCCTATTTTGGTTATCCCATAACTCCACAAACTGAGTTACTTGAATATATGTCCCACCGGATGCCCGAGTTGGGAAGAGCATTTGTGCAGGCTGAAAGCGAATTGGGCGCCATCAACATGGTTTACGGCGCCGCATGCACTGGCCATCGGACGATGACTTCCTCATCCAGCCCCGGTGTCAGCTTGATGCTCGAAGGTGTTTCTTACATCGCTGGAACTGAACTGCCCATGGTGTTGGTTAATGTCATGCGCGGCGGACCCGGCCTTGGCAACATTGCACCCGCACAATCCGATTACAACCAGATGGTGCACGGCGGCGGACACGGCGATTACCGCTGCATCGTCCTTGCCCCTTGCAGCGTTCAGGAATCGGTTGATCTAACAGTACTGGCCTTTGATCTGGCCGATAAGTACCGCTCCATCGTGGTGCTGCTGACAGATGGTTCCATCGGTCAAATGATGGAAGCCTGTGAACTGCCCCCTATGCAGCCCCTCAAGACCAAGTTTGCTGATTGGGCAGTGCAGGGAGCTGAAGGCCGTGAACGACGTTTCTTGACCTCCATCAACCTTGATCCTGCTGCCCAGGAAGAAATGAATTACCGCCAGCTTAAACGCTGGATCGACGTGGAAGCCAACGAGATCCGCTACCAGGAATACTACATGGAAGATGCGGAATACGTGGTGACCGGTTTCGGTTCCAGCGCCAGGATCGCGTTGAGCGCCGTCCGCACAGCCCGTGCTGAAGGCATTAAAGTCGGCCTGATCAGACCCATTACCTTGAGTCCCTTCCCCCGCCAGGTATATGCCGATCTTTCAGACAAGATCAAGGGCATGCTGGTGGTCGAGATGAATGCTGGCCAGATGCTCGAAGATGTCATGGCCGCCAATCGATACCGCATTCCAACTGAATTCTTTGCCCGCCTCGGCGGTGTGGTGCCTTTCCCGGACGAAGTACTGGGTGAAATTCACCGCATGGTGGAAACACCGATTGCGACAGACGGTCATCCCCGCGACCGCTGGTTGGCCCGCGCTTTGGCAAAAGGGTAAAGGAGAATAGAATGGTATTGGAAAACTGCGAACTCGAAACAACTGTTTTTGAACGCCCCGAAAGCCTGACCGGCACCACCACGCATTACTGCCCCGGCTGCACCCATGGTGTTGCCAACCGCCTGATCGCGGAAGTGATTGACGAGATGGGCATGCGCGAGAAAACCATCGGCGTGGCTTCGGTGGGCTGCTCGGTGTTTATCTACAATTACCTCAACATGGATTTCGTCCAGGCCCCGCACGGACGTGCACCCGCCATGGCGACCGGTGTCAAGCGCGTGCTGCCTGACCGCATGGTTTTCACTTATCAAGGCGACGGTGACCTGGCTTCCATTGGCATGGCAGAAATCGTACATGCTGCAGCCCGCGGTGAGAACATCACCGTCTTCTTCTTGAACAACACCAACTACGGCATGACCGGCGGACAAATGGCCCCGACTTCCATGCCCGGACAAAAAACCACCTCCTCACAATCCGGCCGTGATGTCGAAACCCAGGGCTATCCCATCCGGGTCTCTGAGATGTTTTCGAAGCTCGACGGCGCCTCTTATATTGTGCGCCGCAGCCTGCATGATCCCAAGAACATTCGCATGGCCAAGAAGGCCATCCGCATGGCTTTTGAGACCCAGGTACGGGGTTTGGGATTCTCGATGGTCGAACTGCTCTCGATCTGTCCGACCAACTGGGGCGTAACCCCCAAGGCTGCCATCCAATGGCTGGACGAGAAAATGATCCCCTACTACCCGTTGGGCGATTACAAAATTCACCCGGCCTTGGCCGAGATCAAACTCTAAGGCGGAGGCAGACATGCAGACAGAAGTCATTATTGCAGGGTTTGGCGGCCAGGGAGTGCTCTTTGGCGGACAATTGCTGGCATATGCCGGTTTGGATGAAGGCAAGCACGTCACCTGGATCCCCGCTTACGGACCTGAAATGCGCGGCGGAACAGCCAACTGCACCGCCATCATTTCTGACGATGAGATCGGTTCACCCTTGGTTCGTTATCCGGCGGCCATTATTGCCATGAACCGTCCTTCACTGGATAAATACGAGAACCAGGTCAAACCCGGCGGGCTGCTGGTGGTCAACTCCTCCATGCTTGACCGTCCGGTGAAACGCACTGACATCCGCGTGGTCGAAGTGGATGCGGGCGAAGTGGCCGAAAGATTGGGCGACAAACGCATGACCAACATGGTGCTGTTGGGTGCACTGCTGGCGAACCTGCCGGTGCTGCCCTTAAGCGCCATTGAAAATGCCCTGACCGCCCATTTGCCAGAGCGGCACAAAAGGCTGCTGCCCAAAAATTTTGAAGCTTTGCGCGAAGGCGCCAAGTATAAATTGAATTGATCAAGCAGGGAGCCGTGCCTGGGTATCGAACAAAATTCCCTAGACATGGTTCCCTGACCGTGATAAAATCTCAATCGTTCGTTAGTGGGGGCTCGTACAATGGCAGTACTGCACACTCTGGATGTGCATATAGAGGTTCGAATCCTTTGCCCTCAGCCTCACCATAAAGCACCCAGTGATTATCACGGGTGCTTTATCCTTAAATAACAAGGAGTAACTCTTATGACCAATGAACCTGTAGCCGTCCCCAGCAATTTCATCGTGGAAGCCGTTGAAGAAGATTTGAAGTCGGGTCGGTTTGACAAAGTTCAAACCAGGTTTCCGCCAGAACCCAATGGGTATCTGCACATTGGTCATGCCAAGGCGCTCTGCATCGATTTTGGCATTGCCGAGACCTTCGGCGGCGTTTGCAACCTGCGATTTGACGACACCAATCCCGTCAAGGAAGAAACCGAATACGTTGATGCCATCAAAGAAGACATCCAGTGGCTGGGCTATCAATGGGGACAGGAACTTTACGCCTCAGATTACTTTGACCAGCTCTACGACTTTGCCATTGAACTGATCAAGAAGGGCAAAGCCTACGTGGATGACCTGACCGCCGATCAGATCCGTGAATATCGCGGTACCCTGACCGAACCGGGCAAAGACAGCCCCTGGCGCAACCGCTCGGTAGAAGAGAACCTGAGCCTGTTCGAAAAGATGCGCAACGGCGACTTCGCTGAAGGCGCTTGTGTGCTGCGCGCCAAAATTGACATGGCCTCAAGCAATATTAACATGCGCGACCCAACCATGTACCGCATTCTCAAGACGCCCCACCACCGCACCGGCAGCAAGTGGTGCATTTACCCCATGTATGATTTTGCCCACGGCCAATCGGATTCCGTGGAGGGTGTGACCCATTCATTATGCGACCTGGCATACGAAGACCACCGTCCGTTGTATAACTGGTTCCTCGATGAGTTGGGCTTGTTCAAGACCCGCCAGATCGAATTTGCCCGCTTGAACGTGACTTACACCATCTTGAGCAAACGTTTCCTCCGCCAGCTCGTGACGGATAAATTCGTCCGCGGCTGGGACGATCCACGCATGCCGACCTTGTGCGCCATGCGCCGCAGGGGATATCCCGCCCGAGCTGTTCGCAATTTTATTGACCAGGTGGGTGTGGCCAAAAACGAGAACCTGATCGATGTTGGCTTGCTCGAATTCAACGTGCGCGATCTTCTAAATAAATCCGCCAAACGGGTGCTGGCAGTCTTGAACCCGGTCAAGGTGGTAATCACCAATTACCCTGAAGGCCAGGTGGAACAGCTTGAGGCCATCAACAACCCTGAAGACCCCGAAGCCGGAACCCGCAGCCTGCCGTTCTCTCGTGAGCTCTACATCGAGCAGGATGATTTCAGAGAAGTACCGCCTCCCAAGTATTTCAGACTCACTCCCGGCCGCGAAGTGCGCTTGCGCTATGGTTACATCATCAAATGTGTAGACGTGGTCAAAGATCCCCAGACCGGCGAGGTGGTTGAAATCCACTGTACCTATGACCCTGAGACCCGAGGCGGATACGCTCCTGACGGACGCAAGGTGCAGGGCACCATCCATTGGGTGTCTGCCAGCCATGCAATTAATGCCGAAGTTCGCATGTACGACCGCCTGTTTACGGTTGAGAACGCCAAAAAAGTGGATGAAAACAAGACCTATCTTGATTACGTCAACCCCGAATCTTTGAAGGTGCTAACTGATTGCAAGGTTGAACCCAGCCTGGCAAATGTCACCCGCGGTGAACAATTCCAGTTTGAACGCAAAGGTTTCTTCTGCGCAGATTTGGATACCCAACCTGGAAAACCGGTTTTCAACCTGACTGTAACCCTGAGAGATTCATGGGCCAAGATTGAAAACAAGTAGTTGACCACAATTCACTTAGTAAAGATGTTATACTCAAAAAGGAAATAGGTAGGTTTACCATATCGAGGTTGACATGCCAGCCTCTCAACATCGCAGATTATCATCGCCAATGAACAGCACAGAGAAGGTGGTCCTCTTTGTGCTGTTTAATTATTTAGGTGAATTACCTTTAAAAACTATGCAGATTATTGGAATCCAAAAAGAGTAAGAGGGGTAAAGGGTAGATGAAATCCAAACCTTCGATTCTTACAGATCAATCCATCCAACCCTTGTTGGATTCTTTTAGTTCCAACATCGCTATTTTGGATGAGGACAGTACCATCCTGCTTGTCAACCAGGCCTGGCGGGATTTCGGCAGGGAAAATGGTTACCATGACGAAAAGTTTGGGATCGGGCAAAACTATCTGACCTTATGTGATGCGATCATGGGCATCGGCGCTGATGAAGCGCACCAGGTGGCAGAGGGGATACGTAAAGTTCTGGCTGATGAAGTCAAGGAAGTATTTGTTGATTATCCCTGCCACAACCCCACAGAACAGCGCTGGTTCAGGGTTAAGATTGCCAGATTTGTCTCTTATCAAAAATACATCATTTTGATCCACACCAATATTTCCAGGAACAAGGTTGTCGAAGAGAATTTGGTTGAAAGCGAAAACCTGTTTAAACGCGTCATTGAACAATCTTCCGAAGGGATTGTGATCATTGATGAAAGTGGAAAAATAATTGAGTGGAACAAAGCCGAAGAAATCATCACCGGGCGCACCCGTGAAGAAACTCTGGGCAGGTACATGTGGGATGTTCAGGAGGAATCAAGGCCAGGTAAATCATCCCCGAAACTGCTTGAGATCATGAAAAAAGGAATTCTCAAGCTGCTTGAAACCGGATCAACAGAATGGGCAGCCAAACCAAGCGAAGTCAGCATTATGAAACCCGACGGTACTTTGATCACCATTGAAAGCGTAATTTTTCCGATCAAGCATAACCACGGATTTTTGGCATGCAGCTTCAATCGGGATATTACCGAATTAACGAACTCTAAGAAAGCTCAACTGCTTTCTGAAAACCGCTTTAAATCCTTCCTGGCTAACTCGCCGGCCATTGTCATGATCATCGATCAAAAGGGCAATTTTGTGGAGGTAAATCCGCAGGCATGTATGAAAATGGGCTATTCTCAAGCTGAATTTCTGAGCATGAATATCTCCCAGCTTGTTCCATCCACTGAAACCGAAAAATCCAGAGAACTTCATGACCTGCTCAAAAAGGAGCGACAGGCTTCCTCAGAAATTAAAATGCAGATTAAGAACGGCGGCATCATCTTGCTTCATTCAAATGCCGTGACCTTGCCTGACGGATTAATGATGATCCTAGGCAATGACATTACCGAACTCAAAGAATACCAGGCAAAATTACAAGAAAGTGAAGCTTTTCTTAACAGCATTCTGGATAACATTCCCTCCATGATCACCGTCAAAGAAGCAGCAACTCTTAAATATTTCAAAGTCAACCGACCGGTTGAGGAATACCTCGGTAAAACCAGCGATGAGATTCTTGGTAAAACCGTATTCGATCTGTTTACCAACGGTGAAGCCAGGTTTTTTACAGAACAGGATGAGCTCACGCTAAAAGAGAAACATATCGTTGACATACCCATCGAAAACGGCCTTTCCTTGGAGCAAAAACCAAAATTCTTTCATGAGAAGAAGATTCCCATGTACGATGCTGAGGGTAAGCCGAGTTTCATCCTTAGCATTTCAGAGGATATTACTGATCAAATTCAACTGGAAAGGGACGCGAAAGCCCATCTCGATCGGTTGGAAGCCATCAGTAAGCTTTCGACACGCATGCAAATCCCATCTTCATTGGATGAAATGCTGCCAGTATTGCTAACTATTTTCCTTGAGACCGTGGATGCTCCCATGGGCAGCATCTGGTTATATAAACCGGAGCGTGAGGAACTGGTTCCTGTCTACTACGAGGGCGGTGGTTATGATAATCGCATCCTGGTTGACGAACCCTTGAGACCAGGCAAGGGAATCCCTGGATTTGTGTTTTTAACCCAGGAGCCTCATATCACTCAAAACTACAATGAGGATCCCTGGTTTACCGAGCAAAAAAAGGGTTTGTTGCATTCGACACTGGGGGGAATAACGCTTCCGCTTCGTACCACTAACAGCGTGATCGGTGTCATCAATATCAGTTTTCCCTCGGAAAGATATATTTCTGATGAAGACGTGAAATTGCTCACCACTTTGAGTGAACTGGCCGGTAATTCCATTCAGACCATCTCGTTGAAAGATCAGACAGAACAGCGCCTTATGCGTTTGTCCGCGCTGGGTTCCATTGACCGGGCGATCTCTTCAAGTTTTGATATGATGGTCAGTTTTGAAATATTGGTCAGCAACGTCATTTCACAACTTAAAATGGATGCTGCTGATGTACTTCTCTATAATCAATATTCACAGTTGTTGGAATATTCAACTGGCCAGGGATTTTTTACAGAAGCGATTAAATCAGCTGTTTTACGTTTGGGAGAAAGTTTGGCTGGAAAGGCTGCTGTCACCCGTGAAATGGTGGTGGTGAAAAACCTAGTAGACTCCGATGTATCTTTTGCCAACAAACAATTAGGTGAAGAAGGTTTTGTAAGCTATTACGGCGTGCCCCTGATCGCCAAGGGTGAATTAAGAGGGGTCTTGGAAGTCTTCAGCCGCACCCAGCACACCCCTGATGATGATTGGATCAATTTCCTGAAAGCACTGGCGGAGCAGGCCGCCATCGCCATTGATAATACAGAAATGTTCGAAAACCTGCGCCGTTCAAACATGGAACTGGGCATGGCTTACAATGCCACCATTGAAGGATGGTCGCGGGCTCTTGATTTACGTGATAAAGAAACTGAAGGTCACACCCTGCGGGTGACTGAAATTACTGAAAGATTGGCGAGAGCCTTCAATCTGCCTGACAACCAGATCAAGTACATCCGTTGGGGAGCATTGCTTCATGATATAGGTAAGATGGGTGTGCCCGATGGTATTTTGTTGAAACCGGGTCCTTTGAACGATGAAGAATGGGTGGTGATGAAGATGCATCCAAGATATGCATTTGAAATGCTGGCCCCCATCGGATATTTAGCACAAGCCATCGATATCCCTTATTGCCACCACGAGAAATGGGATGGCACAGGCTATCCGCGCGGTTTGAAAGCTGAGCAAATTCCACTATCAGCCAGAATATTCGCGGTGGTCGATATTTGGGATGCTCTGAGCAGTGATCGACCTTACCGCAAAGCCTGGCCGCAAGAAAAGGTCATTGAGCATATTCGCTCATTGTCAGGTACTCATCTGGATCCCAAAGTGGTGGATTTTTGCCTGGGTTCCGGAATTTTTAATAACAGTGTCATCTAACCTTTCAGTTAAAGGAACTCTCAAAAACGATCCCGGCAGCCTTATAATTGGGGAGCGATCTGATTTTGCAGATGGCACCATAATATGGGATTAATGATGACAACTAATAAAATAACTGAAAACATGCTTCAAACGATTCGACATGCCCTGACGGAAGATATCGGTTCAGGAGATGTAACCTCGAATTCGATCATCCCGGCCAGTGAACATCTCAAAGGGCACATCATCGCCAAGCAGGATGGGATCATATCCGGTTTGCTGGTGGCACAGGCCGTCTATAAGTTGTGTGACGCCGGCATTGATTGCCGCGTAATGGTTGAAGAAGGTCAGCAGGTCAGTAAAGGGCAGGAACTGATGCAGTTGACAGGGTCGGCGCGCTCATTGTTGACCGCGGAACGCACGGCCTTAAACTTCATGGGACGCATGTCTGGTATCAGCACACTCACCCGGCGTTATGTGGATGCCGTGCGAGGCACTGCTGCAAAGATCCTGGATACCCGAAAGACAGTGCCGGGTTTGCGCGAGTTTGATAAACTGGCGGTCAAACTGGGCGGCGGAACCAATCACCGCATCGGGCTTTATGACATGATCTTGATCAAAGACAACCACATTGATTTTGCAGGATCAATTGAAAATGCAGTTCAATCTGCGCGCGCCGCCAACACGGGCCTCGAAATTGAAGTGGAAGCGCGAACTTTAAGCGACGTTGAAACCGCCCTTGCGTTGGGGGTGGAGCGCATTTTGCTGGACAACATGAGCTGTGAAATGATGAGCCAGGCGGTGAAGTCGAATAAAGGCCGGGCCAAGCTTGAAGCTTCGGGGAATATTACGCTTGAGAATGTGCATGCTGTTGCCCAAACTGGAGTCGATTTCATCTCCATTGGCGCGCTGACCCATTCTGTATTAGTATTTGACGTAAGTTTTGACTATTTAGAAAAACCAGGCAGGCATGAATGACAAATGAAGAAATGTATCAATCCCTAAAAGAAAAACTGGCGGATATTGTGCCAGATGTGGAACTGCGTTACAAGGCCGAATTGGCCGTTCAAATTAACGAATTGAAAAAACAAAAAGACGCAGTGATCTTGGGCCATAATTATATGGATCCGGTCTTGTTCCATGCGGTGACGGATATCAAGGGCGATTCACTTGAGTTAAGCCGCAAGGCCGCCGAAACGGATAAGTCGATCATCCTGTTCTGCGGGGTCAAGTTCATGGCCGAGACCGCCAAAATTTTGAATCCCACCAAGACCGTGTTGATTCCATCGTTGGCTGGCTGTTCATTGGCTGCCAGCATCACCGCTGAAGATGTCAGAGGGTTGAAAAAACGCTACCCAGGCGTCCCCGTGGTGACTTATATCAACACTTATGCCGATGTAAAAGCTGAAACCGATATTTGCTGCACTTCAGGTAACGCCGTGGCTGTAGTCGAATCATTGCATGCGGATACGGTCATCTTTTTGCCTGATGAATATTTGGCCAGCAACGTGGCCAAAGAAACCGGCAAGCATATCATCTTTCCGAGTTTGACTGCTGTTCAGCCTGCCAATGAATCGCTGCTGGACGTGCAGATGGTGGGCTGGCGCGGACGCTGTGAAGTACACGAGAAATACACCGTGGAGGATATTGCCAATGTGCGCGAGCAGTACCCGGATGTTCTGATCATGGCCCACCCTGAATGCAGTCCTGCAGTGGTGGCAGCCTCCGATTTTTCGGGCAGTACCTCTGCCATGATCAAATATATCCGCCAGACCAATGCCCCCAAGTACTTACTCTTAACCGAATGCTCCATGGGCGATAATGTGGCGGCGGAAAACCCCGACAAGAACATGCTGCGCATGTGCAGTGTACGATGTCCGCACATGAACCAGATCACCATGGAAAACACGCTTGAGGCACTGCAGAAGAATCAATTTGTGATCGAAGTACCTGAAGACATCCGCGTGCGGGCTTATCAGGCTGTAGAACGCATGCTTCATATAGGATAGTAAAAATCATGCAGAATTCAGATGTACTCATCATTGGATGCGGAATTGCCGGCGCATCTGCCGCTCTAACCCTGGCAAAAAATCCGAACCTCAAGATCACCATCCTCACGCGTGAGAAAGACCCGCAGGAATCCAATACCCGCTATGCCCAGGGCGGCATTATTGGGCGAGGCGAAGACGACAGCGCTGAAATTTTGGCCAAGGATATCGTTGCCGCCGGGGCAGGCGCGGCCTCTCCTGAGGCAGCGCGCATCCTTGCTGAAGAAGGCCCTGGCATCATCCAGGATCTGCTGGTCAATCTTGCAGGCATCAAGTTTGACACCCGTTCAGACGGCGGACCCGAATACACGCTTGAGGCCGCCCATTCGTGCAGGCGCATCCTTCACGTGGGCGACGGCACCGGCCAGGCCATCATTACTGGCCTGTTGGAAGCCATCAAGAAATACCCGAACATAACCGTTCTTAATAATCTCACAGCTGTAGATCTGATCACCTTTCCGCACCATTCCCGTGATCCGTTGAAATCTTACGAACCGGTGACCTGTCACGGCGCCTATGCTTTTGACCGCAAGGAACGAACAGTTCACCGATATTTTTCGGCTGTTACCATTCTGGCAACCGGCGGAATTGGCCGGATTTACATGAATACCACCAATCCGGCCGGGGCGCGCGGCGACGGATTGGCCATGGCGCACCGCGCCGGCGCCCGCATCGAAAATGCCGAATACGTGCAATTCCATCCCACCTCGCTTTCCACCCCCGGTGCCGAGGGATTTCTGATCAGTGAATCGGTACGCGGTGAAGGTGCCATCCTGTTGACTCCAGATGGAAGGCCGTTTATGGCCGAGTACTCTCCGCAGTGGAAGGACCTGGCTCCGCGTGATGTGGTCGCGCGCGCCATCCACCACCAGATGGAAACCTACGGTTACAATTTCGTGCTGTTGGATCTCGCCTCCCACATGGAAGCCCGAGCCATCAAGCACCGTTTCCCCAATATTTACAAAAAATGTCTTGAGCACGGCATTGACATCACTAAAGAACCCATCCCGGTGGTGCCGGCGGAACATTATTTCTGCGGCGGCGTTCTGGTGGATGGCTGGGGCAGGAGCAGCATTCAAAACCTTTATGCTCTGGGAGAGTGCAGCTGCACCGGACTGCACGGCGCGAACCGGTTGGCTTCCACTTCTCTGCTTGAAGGCCTGACCTGGGGATACCGTGCCGGAAAGAACATTTCGGAAAAACTGGATGGATTGCCGACCTTTGAATTCGAACAAGCCGCTGAAGTGCCTTCATGGGATGAGAGCGGATTGACCGCCGATCCGGATGCCGCGCTGATCCAGGGTGACATGCAGACCATCCGCAACATTATGTGGCATTATGTCGGGCTTGAACGCAATACCGAACGGCTATCGCGCGCCATCCGCGAACTGCGCCACATGTGGAGCGAGATCGAAACCTTCTACCGCACCACCCGCTTGAGCGATGGTCTGATCGGCCTGCGTAATGCGGTTGAAGTATCTTTGATCATAGCCCGTGCAGCACTGCATAACCGCCAGAGCCGTGGATGTCACTACCGCGAAGACGCGCTTGAACATGATGGCGACCGCTTGATCTGATCCTTTAAATTCTGGCTTACTAACAACAAAGACCCCCGCGGGTTGATCTGATAATAAACACCGGGAATCTAGTTTTTAAGATTCCCGGTTTCTTGGGGTAAAAAAACGCATTACACAATCTAGAATTTCATAATTTATCCTACCCCAGATACTCAGGATAACGAGCAAATCCCCAACCCCCATTGTTGTCATCGCGAGCATTGCATGTCTAGCCCTCAACGGTCAAAACATGGCGCAAGCCTGAAATCAAATCGCTGATTTCTTTGTCAATGAAAAGTGCGAAGTCACCCGTAGGAGGGATCTCTACCAACCCCCAAAACTGTCACTGCGAGCATTGCCAGACCTGTATCGAGCGGTCATTGATTGGCTCAGATCTGAATTCAAACCACCAATTTATTCGTCAATGCGAAGCAATCCCCAATCCCCGGACTGGATCACTACCTCTTCAATGCATCAGCCAACCAGGATTTAAAGGGTTCTTTTACCGGCAGGGCGGTTTGCCAACCGGTTTCATCCAGATCCTCATAGCGGGCTGTCACTAATTCATTGAGAAATGCAGGTTTGCTCTTCTCATCCATGCGATCAAGCAGATGAAGCGGAAAATTGTACTCATTTGGCAGTAGCTTGATCTCATCCCGTTTGCAAAGGTTTAAAATGGTGGCTGCCAGCACAGCCTGGTGCAGATAAACCTTGTATCTTTCATCCTGCTGAAAGAATTCCTGCATGCGTGGGTCTTGATACAGCCCGGCAAAGTTATCGCGCCAACGCCGCAAAATGCCCATGTTTGGATTGACTGAAATCAAACCGGCATTAAAATGCGGTCGAATTTGAACTTTATCCACCACAGTGCTCATCTGAAAAATGTGGTTTTTTGAGACGTGGCAGTGTGAGTAAATTAACTGCCAGAAACCGTCTGATGCCTGGTCCATGCGGGAGCTGATGTTTTGGATGTGCACCGGCGCGATCGCGATTTTAACACCTTCCTTGAGGATCAACGCTTGAGGTTCCTTCATCACCAGGGTATCGGTATCCATCCAGACTAATTGAGGCGCAAGAGATTCTTCTGCCAGTTGTTCGGCTTCGGCGGCGATGAACACCTTGTTGGCAAATGGGAATCCGCCGGCTTCTGCAGGGATTGTGGGAACAAAACGGATGAAATTTGGATTTGAGGGCAAAACCTCGGCCCCGGGTTGTGCCGCGGGCAATTCAAAGACCCAATGCAAGCACTCATTGAAATGGCCGCTAAAGCGGACCAGATTTTTGGCGAGTAATGCGGCTTCGCGGTGGTTTGCTCCCGGTTGGTAATAAAAAGCAATTACAGTATCTGAATTCTTGGTCATCTTAAACCTTCCATAAAGCGTTTGAAAAAGTTGATCGTGCTTAATTGAATTATCTCACCAGTTCCAAGTAATAATACAAAAGACATAAAACCGCCCCGGTTTTTGATAAACCAGGGGCGGTTGTCAGGGTTTTTCTGGATGGAACTTATTCGACAGTTTTCTCTTTTTGTTTGAACAATCCAAAGAACAAACCGAATATTGCACTGATCGGGCTTAAGATCCAACTGATGAGACTGTTGATAATTCCAAATCCGCGGCTTAGCCAGATCAAGATGGGTCTGATGGTTCTCACGAAGCGCCATTGGGCATAAGCAAGAGATAAAAGGATGGTGAGTACCGAAATTCCGAATCGCGTCCAATCGCCTATTTCGATATGGGCAATTTCTTCAAGTAATAATTCAACCCCAATATTCAAAACCAGAATATAAGCAGCAGTTTTCAAAATGGGTGCTTTTTCCACCACGTAGCTGAACATGCCGGCGGCAAAACGCATTAACAAGATGCCGATGGCCACACCCGCCATGACCACCCACAACTTATCAGATAGTGAGACTGCTGCCACCACGTTATCGAGACTGAAGGCCAGATCCATTAATTCAACACTCAATACGGTCATCCAAAATGTCCGTACTTTCACCGTGTTCATTTCTTCATCGTCGTTGCCAGAATAGCCGTGCGCACTCAGATCATCCAGAGCTAATTTGATTAGGTAGGCTGCGCCGATAAGTTTTAACCATGGATTGGCGATGATAAAGCTGGCCAAAACCAGCATGACGCCGCGGCCAATGTAAGCGCCCAATAAGCCTACCCTTAGAGCGGCCAGCCTTTGAGGGCCAAACATTTTATTTACGGCATGTCCAAATTTTTTCATGCCTTTTGGCCAGGGCACTTCCTCGGTCTCTGAAAGCGGCAGCACCATTGCCCCTAATACAGCGGCATTATCGATTGATAGAATGCCTTCCAGAAAGATCAATTGGATGATGATAACAACGAAAGACCAGTCCATTCAGTACTCCCATTTGAGTTTAAAAAAACATTCATCCTGTTACCTGGGTAACGAGGATGTTAGTGAAGAGTAGGTTTATGTCTACTTTGATGAACCATCACGCAATTATTATAGACCTGAAGAAGAGAAATACTACAAATCATACACTTTCATCACCAAAAAAAGGAATAATGACTGGAGTTTTTTATAAATCAGCCGAAAATGGGTGTACAGACAATTGAATTGGCAGTTCAAGGATGAACGCCAAAAATGTTCAAGGATGGACAAAATGAGTGATACGATTGAGAGTAGTATTACTGATATTCGTATGGCTTATCGATTGATGCTTCATTCCAGAGTGACAGAAGCCAGACACAAGGGGGATCAAACAGCCGAAAAGGCTGCCTCCTCAGAGTTGGAAAAAGACGACGCTCAAATCAGTGACGCCGGAAAATCCGCGCAAGTTGCCAGCACAACTCATCTCAGCGCTACAGCAGACTCAAACGTGGATATTCGCCTTGCAGATCTTTTTAAAATGATCTACGGCCCAAAAGAGCAGCCCAAACCAACTCCACAAGCGCAGGTGATTGAATTCTTCCAGCAATTAGAAACAGAATCCACTTTTACCTACTCCAATCTTGAGCAGGTGGATGGACTGGTGGTCAAGAACAGGAACCTGGCTGAAACTGATAGATACCGATTTGAGTTTAGCAATGGTTCCACCCTAAAGATCACTGACAAGTGGAGCAATAAAAGCACCACCATTTGGGGGGACCCGCATATTGATACCTCAGATCAAGAGGGTGAACAAAACGGAGATTTCAAAGATCTGAAGGGCAGTGATAAATATACGACCTTCATGCTCTCTGATAGCACCCGTATTACTTTCACTGCTCGTGACAGCGGCATCATTGAGCAGGTGGATATTTTCAAGGGCAGCCAACATTTAACAGGAATTGGCGCCGGTTCAAAGAATTGGGATGATGACAGCGGTTTGTTTGCTAGATCAGTCGTCGATGATGGCATTTCAGCCTTGAGTTCTGTGCCTGTTGGAGATACAGTTTACGCAGGTGGAGATGGCAATGACTGGTTTGATGCGGCAAGAAATTTGATTTGGGGCAAGACCACGGGTCCAATGGTCACCAGCAGACCTTCGAGCTTCATTGAAATTACCTACAATCAACGCATAACCCAGCAGGTATCCGTCCTGCAGGTTAACCAACAAGTTTGAAGCTGCGCAATTATCAGCCTCGCCGGATGTTTATCTTGGAAACGGAGATGGACATCCGGCATTTGTTTTTTATTAAAAAAAGTATTTATATAGAATTTATCCACAATTAATATTTCTTTATGGAATGACACTTCGTAAAATTTTACAATAAAGATGGTAAATAGCGATTCATCATTGGTTACATCAATATTTCAATCCATTTACTAGGCAAAAGGTGAAGCCCACAAAAAGTGGTGGCAACTTATCGGATTAGTCGTATGGAGAGTGGATATGAGCATCGAAAAACGGAAGAGCAATCGGTTTTGGACGGATTGGAAAATCGGGGGAAAAGTCATCAGTGTTGTTTTGGCTATCTCTTTAATTAGCGTTGTTGTTCTATTAGCTGTTAATTATCTGACCAATGTTCGAGAAACCAACAAAACCGCAGGAAACCAGCTTCTGGTTTTGGGTGATGAAGTCATCTTGAGGGCTGCGGATCAGGTATTAAACGAAGTGAAGGTTCTTGAGACGCTTTCGCGTACTCCTCCTTTGATTGAAGCCGTTGCACAAGCCAACCTTGACCGTGCCGAACTTACCGAAGAAGATGTACTTGCGCTTGATCAAGCCTGGAAAGATGATGTTCCAAGCATCGCAGTCGAGGTTTCAAAAGTAGCCAATAATTCAATCACAAAATTCTTGCAAGAATTCATTAAACAGAATCCTGAAGAAGTTGAAGTATTTGTCACCGACATAAAGGGGTTGAATGTTGCCATGACTGATCGCACCAGCGATTTTATGCAGTCAGATGAAGGCTGGTGGCAATCTGCCTATGCCGACGGAAAGGGCAGCCCATTCATCGCAGACGTTGAATATGATGAAAGCACCAAGGCATATGCCATGAATATTGGTGTGCCGATATATGATAGATCCAACAAGGTCATAGGCATTCTGAGAGGAACCCTGGATGTATCTTCTCTGATTAAGACTTTAGGCAGTGTTAAAGTTGGCGAAACCGGGAACGCCACCTTGATCGACGCAAGCGGAAACATCCTCTACAATCAGGACCCGGCCTTGATCATGAAACCTGCCACCGAAGAGATCATGGCTTTGTTTGCCACCGGTCAAAGTGGATGGACCAAAGGGCATGACCTTCAAGGAGATGAAGCTATTCTGGCTTACAGCCAGTTAACCGGTGAAACAGGTCAAAAACTGCATTGGAACATCTTGATGGTTCAAGATCAGGCTGAAGTCAACAAGACCATCGTCACCAGCCTTATCATGAGTTTTGTGGCTGCTCTGGTGGTGATTATTCTGGGTATTTTCTTTACATTGGTTGCAGTCCGTTTTATCACCAAACCGATGAAAATCATTACTGATGCTTTTTATCAATTAGGAACAGGTGATTTGAGTCTTTCAGGCCTTGACCAGGTTTACCTCAACAAGATAACGACTCAAAAAGATGAAATTGGCGAGATGTCTCGCGCTGGAGCTTCGCTTATCGATTATCTTAAGTCCATGGTACAGGTAGCTGAAAAGGTAGCCAAAGGCGATCTTTCTGTGAAAGTAAGCGCCAGATCAGCCAAAGATCAACTGGGAACAGCTTTTGCCGATATGACGGCACAATTAAAGACACTCGTTGCTGAATTAACTGATAGTGCCAAAAAAGTGGAAGTTGCCTCAGGCGGTTTGGCCAACGCAGCTTCGCAAGCCTCTCGCGCCACGGAACAAATTTCAGCCACTATTCAACAAATGGCCACAGGAACCAACGAGTTCGCCACAACGGTGACCCGCACCACGCAATCTGTGGAACAAATGTCGATGGCGATAGATGGTGTGGCAAATGGTGCCCAAGACCAGGCCCAAGCTGTGGGTCAGGCTACCGCCATTGCTGCCCAGATCAGCAATACCATTCATGAAATTGCAGATAATGCCCAGTCGAGTGCCAAGGCAGCCAGTGAAGCCGCAGAAACTGCCCGCACCGGCGCCCAAACGGTGGAAGAAACGATCAACGGCATGAATTCGATTAAATCCAAAGTGGGTATCTCGGTGATCAAGGTTCAAGAAATGGGTGAACGGTCCAGCCAGATCGGTTCGATCGTCCAGACCATTGAAGAGATCTCATCTCAAACCAATCTTTTGGCACTCAATGCGGCCATTGAAGCTGCCCGCGCCGGCGAACACGGCAAGGGCTTTGCGGTGGTGGCTGATGAAGTGCGCAAGCTGGCCGAAAGGTCTTCCATGGCAACCCGCGAGATCAGCGATTTGATCGGCGGTATTCAATTGAGCGTGGAAGAAGCAGTGTCTGCCATGAACGACGGCGCCCAGGAAGTTGAAACCGGTGTTGAAAGAGCAGGGCAATCGGGAGTGGCGCTTGAAAGCATTCTCAATGCCGTGGCAAGTGTGAATTCGCAGGTTTCGAGCATCGCAACGGCGGCTCAGAGCATCAACAATTCCGCCGTCGAGCTGGATAACTCCATGGGAAGTGTTTCAGCGGTAGTGGAAGAGAACACAGCCGCCACCGAAGAAATGTCAGCCAGTTCGAGTGAAGTGACTTCTGCCATGGAAGTGATCGCCGCTAACAGTGAAGAGACCAGTGCTTCCATTCAGGAAGTGTCTGCTTCTACTGAAGAGATGACTGCCCAGGTTCAAGAAGTAACAAGTTCCGCGTTGGAACTGGCCTCGCTGGCAGAATTGCTGCGAGACTTGGTGACCCGCTTCAAGTTGGATGATGACGAGGCTGCCGGATAAGCAGTATAAACAAAAAAAGTAAAAGAGACTCCCGTGGTTTTAAAACCACGGGAGTCTGAATTTAATCAATTCTTTGTATTGGTTTCTTACTTGCCGTATTTTTTGAAGTGGTCTGCAAACAATACTTCGGGATCCGGGATCACGGCGGGAATGGGGTATGAAACCCAGGTGACGTTGAGGAAGTGCTTCCAGGTTACATTCTCGCTGGTGATGTTGCCGCCCCAGGTGCCGCAGCCGAGGGTCATGGTGAAGGGCATGCCGTTCACCCAGTCACCGCTGTTGCCATAGCTTTGAGATTGTCTCACCATCATGCGGCTGACCTTGGCCTTGGTGGCTAGTTCCATGATGTGTTCTTCGTTGGTCGAGTGGATGCCGCATGAGTGGCCGTATCCGCTGAAGGCGGTGATATCGATCACCATTTGCACGGCTTTGCTGAATTCTTGATACTTCCAAAGGGTGACCACCGGGGATAGTTTTTCGGCCGAGAACATGTCTTCGGGTCCGATGTGTTCGCCCAGCACCATAAGGAAGGTCGTGCCTTCCGGCACGGTAATGCCCGCTTCGGCGGCAATGACCTTGACGCTCTTGCAAACGATCTTCCCGCTCAGATGTGAGCCGTCAGGCCACATGGCTTGTTTGAGTTTGGCGCGGTCTTCACCTGTCACCAGGTAGCCGCCCTGGCCTTTGAGCCCGGCCAGTAGGGCATCAAAGATGCTCTCATGAATGATGACATTATTTTCTGCCGAGCAGGAGGTGGCGTTGTCAAAGACCTTGCCTTTGTGGATCTTGACGGCAGTTTCTTCGAGGTTTGCGGATTCATCCACGATGATGGTGGCGTTGCCCGCACCCACACCGTAGGCAGGTTTGCCGCTGCTGTAAGCCACTTTGACCACTCCGGCGCCGCCGGTGGCCAACACCAGGTCGACCATGCCCATCAATTCCTGTGAGGCGTCCATGGTGGGTTCTTTGATGTTTTGCACCAGATCTTCAGGTGCGCCCACTTTTTTCAAGCCTTTGCGCATTTCATTGCAGATGAATTCGCAGGTGTTCTTGGCTTTGGGGTGGGGGGCGAAGATCACCGCGTTGCGGGTCTTGAGAATGGGCAGACCGTTGCACGGCATCGTACTGGATGAATTGGTCATGGGGGTGATGGCGCCGATGACGCCCACCGGTTTGGCGATCTTCTTCAATCCCAGCTTGGGGTCGTCTTCGATCACACCTACGGTCTTGACCCCCTGCAGGTCGCGGACGACACCCAGGGTTTTCTTCATGTGTTTGACGACCTTGTCTTCATAAACACCCAGGCCGGTTTCGTCCACGGCCATGCGGGCGGCTTTTTCAGCAGTTTCGCGTTTATAGCATTCCCAGCCCACGGCGAGGATCATTTCATCCACTTTTTCTTGGGGCCAGAATTCGACGATCTTTTGTGCTGCTCGTGCTTTTTCAAGCATTTCTTGTAAATTGTCAGTCATTGTCTCTCTCCATTTGAATCTTCTATTTGAACGATTCTAATTGATCGAAATATTATTTCTTATTTGGTAACGGCGGCCAGCGATTCTTCGAAGATACCGAGGGCGTCATTCATTTGATCCTGGGTGACGATCAAAGGTGGAATCCAGCGGATGGTGTTATCCCAGGTGCCGGCGGTGAGCAGCATCATATTGCGTTTGGCGCACTCGGCCACCACTCCCTTGGCGGTGGGTTTGTCGGGTTTGCCTTTGGCGTCGCGGAATTCCGTGCCAACCATCAGTCCCAGGCCGCGTACATCCGCGATCTGTGGGTATTTCTCGCGCAAGTGAGACAGACCGGCCATCAGTTGTGATCCGCGGGCCAGTGCATTCTCGAGCATCTTGTCTTCTTTCATCGCGCGGATGGTGGCCACACCGGCTGCTGCAGCGACGGCGTTTCCGCCGTAGGTGCCGCCGTGAGAACCGGGGATCCATTTTTTCATCAGGTCGAGGCGGCTGATGACGCCTGAGATCGGCATACCAGAGGCCAGCCCTTTGGCGACAGTCATGATATCCGCTTCAATATCGAAATATTGGTGGGCAAACCATTTGCCGGTGCGCCCAAACCCTGATTGGATTTCATCCGCGACAAGCAAAATGCCGTGTTTGGTGCAGATTTCGCGCAAACCCTTCATGAATGAGGCCGGCGGAACCACATATCCACCTTCACCCAGCACGGGTTCAATAAAAATGGCGGCGGTTTCTGAAGGCGCTGTTTGCGAGGCTAGCAGCGTTTCAAGTTCATCCAGGCACCACTGGCTGGTTTTCTCTTCATCCCAGCCGTATTTCATGGCGTAGGGGTAGGGTGTAACAAAAACACCTGGCATCAGCGGCTGGTAACCGTTCTTATAAATCGTTTTCGAGGTGGTCATGGTCATGGTGGCCACGGTGCGGCCGTGAAAACTGCCTTGAAATACGATCACGTTGGGGCGGCCGGTGGCGTGGCGGGCGAGTTTAAGCGCACCTTCCACGGCTTCGGCGCCGGAATTGCTGAAGAAGAAACCATCCATGCTCTTTGGCACGATCGTCCGCAGTTCATCCACCAGTTCAAGCATGGGTTTGTGGGTCACAAGGTTGGCCTGGCCGTGCAGCAATAATCCGGCCTGTTCGCGGATGGCTGCCACCACTTTGGGGTGACAGTGACCGGTATTGGTAACGCCGATGCCGCAGGCAAAATCGAGGATCTTGCGTCCATCGGTGGCATAAAGATAGCAACCTTCGGCGTGATCAACAATGATGTCTGTGTGATGCGTCCAAACCGGAGAGAGGTGTTCAAAATTTTCTTTATAATTTGTCATTTTTGGGGTCCAGACTTTCGTTTGTTTTGAGTACTATTGCAACCAATCCGTTTATTTACTGTTCGTCTCGATGTTTGTTACAGATGGTGAATTTATGAGTTAAAGGTATTTTAGTCCAGTTCTTCGTGAAAAGAATTAGAGTTCTCCAGCTTTTATAAAGAGAAAACTGGAGAACTCATAAGTCTTCTTAGACCAGTGGAGATGTTTTTACCACTCTTTGATGCCCCAGGGGAAGCCGTATTCGCCCATCAGATCCATGAAGGGGATCGGGTCGAAAGCTTCTGGGCCGTCCACGCCAGTGCCCACCCACTTCTTGGTGGCGAGCAGTTCCATACCGATGACGGCATTGAAACCGGTCTGGGTGACCACGACCTGGCAGTTGTATTTTTCCATGCTTTCTTTGTTTTCTGCCACTTGATACAGGTAAACCTGTTTTTCTTTGCCGTCTTTCTTGCCTTTGACCCAGGTGCCGGCGCAGGTGGAGCCTTCCATCAAATGACCGATGTGGGCAGGGTCGGGCAGGCAGGCAGCCACGACATCACGTGGAGCAACTTCGACACCTTTGACCTTGATCGGTTCTTTATTGTCGAGACCGAGCATGTGCAGGGTCTTAAGAATGCCGATAAATTCATCACCGAGGCCGTATTTGAAGGTGACGCGATTGCATTTGACATAGCGGGGAACCAGCAGCACTTCTTCGTGTTCTACGTTGACGCATTCCACGGGTCCGATACCTCCGGGGAAATCGAAAGTTTCTGGTTCAGAGAAGGGTTCAGTGGTGAACCAATCCTTGCCTTTTTCCCAGATGACAGGTGGGTTCAGGCACTCTTCAATCGTGGTCCAGATCGAGAAATTGGGGGCAAAATCGTAACCCTTGACGATCAGGTTCGCGCCGTCGCGGATGCCGATCTCGTCAATTTCATCAAAAAGATACAACTCGGCATATTTGGCGAAAATATCGGCCATACCGGGTTCCACACCCAGACCAAGCAGGGCCAGAATGCCTTTATCTTTCCACTGTTTGGCGCGTTCAAATTGGTAATCGCCAAGTTTGACACCGGTCTTCTTGTAAGGATCGCTTGGGTGGGGTTCTGAAAGCGTCATGGCCATATCCATATAATGGCAGCCGGCTTCGTAGGCGGCATCAAAAATGGGGATGTTGAAGCTGGGGTCGCAGGCGTTCATGATTAAATCCACGCCGTACTTCTTTGCCAAAGCGACGATCATGTCTTTTTTATTGGCATCCACAAATTCAGCCGGGAATTTTTTCGCGTCTTTAAGCTTGGCTTGCACTTCTTCTGTGCGAGCCTTGTTGTAATCTGCCAATACCATCATCTCAAGCCATGGCCGTTTTGCAGCCATAACTGCAATCGCCTCGCCTACACCACCAACACCAACCAAAAGTACCTTCATGAGCTTCTCCTTTGAGTATTAGAATGAATGATTATTTTTCAGGTTCGTTCAATACGTATGGATCAACATCGGGAATATCTTTTTTCACGAATTTTCGAATGGGAATGTATAAGATGGCACCAATTGCCATGGCAACCACGCCCCAACCAATGGCACCCTGCCAACCGTAATCAACGATCTGACTGACAATGGCCAATACAATGATTGAAAGTGGAGCTATCACAATATAGATCAGACCAAAAACGCCGCCGGGGACTCTGTTGCGGGGTAGCTCCGGTCTTTTAATGCGCAAGGCAACCAGGGCGAAGATCTCAGCCATCAAAACCAGCATGTTGAGGAACACATCAATCACGACCAGGCTTTGGAAGGCTGATAAAGAAAAGACCATGTAAATCGCCCCGCATATGGCAATGGAAACCCAGGGTGTGCCATATTTTGGATGTACTTTATTGAGCCATTTGGGCATCATGCCGTCCTCCGCCATTGCATAAGGCACGCGCGTTCCGCCAAGACCGTTCCCAATGAAAAGGCCGATCATCGAAAGGATGGCTGAAATGCCGACAATGCTGCCGAGGAAATACGAAAGGCCGCTGTCTTTACCGGCAATGTTGTCGCCTATTTTGTGGGCAATGGTTGGGAACTCCCAACCTGCATCCGTGGCAGGATCTGCACCCCATTCAATGATTTGGGTTTCAGTGACGCCGTTTTCAGCCAACACTGCGCCAATGCCTTCGCCTTCGTTGTATTCCTCAATACCCCACATTTGGTGTGATCCGTTGATGTCTGCACCGCCCCACAAGCCGGCAACTGTTGGCAGTGAGTAAGATAAGATGGCGGCAAACAACACCAGCACCATGGCTTTTGGATAGGTTTTCTTGGGCTCTTTGATCTCGTCGCCAGCAGCAGCGGGCAATTCCCAGCCCATGAAGTTCCACATGGCCACATAAACACCCACGCTCAAGGCTGCCAGCAAATTCGTTCCATTTACTTCAGCACCGCCGGCGAGAAAATCGAAGCGCAAAGGAGCGCCTGAAGTAATTCCAGCATAGATGCCAAAACCAGACATGATTACCAGCGGAATGATCATCAGAATTCCCAGCCAGTTCGTGGTCAGGCCCGAGAGTCTGGCTCCGCGGATGTTCAACATGGAAATGAGAATGATCAGGGTTGCAGCCACCAACCACGATAGGAAGTTGCCCGAGAAGTTGATGCCAAAAATAACTGCGCCGTCAGACAATTGAGGGATGAAGTAGCTTAAGTACCAGGCCGTCCAAACGGGATAGATCGAAACATCCACCCACGACACAACCCAGTTCATCCAGCCGGCCATATATCCAACAAAAGGACCAAAGGCTTGTTTTGTCCAATGGTAATAACCGCCTTCAACAGGCATCATGGATTGCATTTCGCGCACCATCAACATGTTGGGAATACTGAAGATCAAGGGGGTTATAACCATCAATACCAGGGCCAGACCAGGGCCTGATAAACCGACCATGGGTTCTGCGCCAAATGCCCCTCCACAAACAGTGAAGTAGATCAAGCCAAAAAGGGGTAAGAGGGTTAACTCCCTTTTGAGCTTATTCTTTTCAGTTGCTGTGAAACCTTTATTTTCAGATACGGTTGCCACAATTGCCTCCTTGGAAAAAATTTTGTGTATAAAATCGTGGATAACCACGTAATCACAGACGAAAAATTTCAGACCACTAAAGGAGTTATTGATAGAAACCGAAGCTTATTCCTCTTGAACGCAAAATGAGGGGATGTGCCAGATATGATCGTCTTTTATTCTCAAGGGCACGAATGAAATGTGAGTTTTTCGCACACCGGGGATTTTTCCAATAATGTCGGTCACGAATGAAAACAGTTCGTTGTTGTCATGCGCAAATACCTGGATGCTGATGTCGTTTTGGCCGGTTGAACAGGCAACGTAACTGACTGATTCATAACCCGAAATGAGTTTTGCAATTTGAAGCACAAGCGCTGGTTCCACTTCAATAAACACATCCGCGAAAACCACCAGCCCCAATCCTTCCGCGTTGACGTTGCCGTGAATGGAAATAACCTTGTTTTTGATTAATCGCTCAATTCGGTAACGGACGGCCCGTTCAGAAATCTTGCCAATCCGTTCCGCAATTTTGGAACAACTCATCCGCCCGTCTTCGATCAGAAGATCTGAGATTTTTTTGTCGATTGTGTCTATTTTTGTCATGGATAGGCCGTTTTCTTTCCGAGATTTACATTTATTATAGATATTTTTTCCGATATTACAATCATCAAAATATTTTGTTATTTATATCTTAATTCAAAAAATCAATAATCTATTTAATTACACAGATGGGTACTTGACTTCCTTTCATAATTTGCAATAATAGAAGTGCCAGGGAAAACAGGCATTATTCCAACTGCTTTTGTGAAATATCGGTAATTAAATAGGGTTATTAAGGGAATATCGGAAGCGAAATCCGTCATATTTTATTCTTGTTAATCATTTCTCAACGAGCCAATCACTATTCAAAAGGAGCCTATATGCCACAAAATTTCCAGAATGCACTTAAGTATTCAGAAAAATGGTTGGAACTAATTAAAAAACCTGAAGTCAGCCAGGAAGAAGGGAAGTTGATTATTGAAGAAAGCAAGGCTAATTTTTCTGATTTCTTCAATAAAAACTGGTTGGAATACCGTAAATCGGTTACTGAGGCGGGTGATTGGGCTTGTGTGGAGTGGAACGGCCGCGGCGCCATGTTCAAAGATGTTTTGGGTCGTGAATACATAGACTGCCTGGGTGGATACGGCATGATGGACCATGGTTGGAGCCATCCGGATGTTGTGGCAGCCGTGGCGTCTCAACTTCAGCGAACACCGATGCCAAGCCAGGAGTTAATTGACCCCTTGCGCGGCGTTTTGGCACACATGATGGCAGATATCACCCCTGGAGACATTCAATACTCATTCTTCTGTGCCAGCGGCACCGAAGCCATTGAAGGCGCCATTAAATTGGCCAAAATGTACACCAAGAAACCCGGTTTTATCGTTGCCACCAGCGCTTTCCACGGCAAAACCATGGGGTCGCTCTCCATGATGGGCAAGTCTGATTATCGTGAACCACCCGGTTTGCTCTATGCCGGCCCCGTTTACCATGTCCCATACGGAGATGCAGGGGCTGTTGAAAAGCAGCTTGAGATTTGTGACAAGGTGGGCATTGGCATTGCCGCAGTATTGATGGAACCCATCCAGGGCGAAGCTGGCGCGATCGTCCCGCCTGACGATTTCTGGCCCCGCATCCGCGCCGCCACGAAAAAACATGGTGTGCTTCTGATTGCAGATGAAGTTCAAACTGGCCTTGGCCGCACCGGCAAGATGTGGGGTGTGGAACATTGGGATGTCCAGCCTGATATTATCGCAGTGGCCAAATCTCTGGGCGGCGGTGTGATGCCGATCAGTGCTTTCTGTTCCACCCCCGAAATCTGGCAGTGCATGATGTATCCGAACCCCTTCATTCACACCACAACCACCGGCGGCGGAGCCCTGGCATGTTCAGCGGCGATAGCCTCGATCAATGTGGCAATTAAAGAAGATTTCCCCAAACAAGCTGCAGAAAAAGGCAATTATATGATGCCCAAACTGCAGGCACTGGCCAAAAAGTATTCAAATATCTATGATTATGTTTGCGGTAAAGGCCTCCTGATTGGACAACACTTCAAGGATCCCGAAATTGGTTATAAAGTTGCCGCAGGCCTCTTCAAACGCGGTGTGTTGGTTGCCGGCACCCTGACCAGTGCCCATACCATCCGCATTGAACCGCCAATTGTTATCACGTATGAACAGATCGACGAAGTAATGAACAGACTTGAAGACACGTTAAAAGATGTTGCGAAAACACTTTAACAATTGGAGTTGGGTTATATAAACCTGGTTGTTACTGACCTGGATCAATCTTCAAGAAAGGGATGGGAATCATGATACTTGCTGGATATGATTATGCTTGGTTGGTTGTGCTCTTCATTGCGATCTTCTTTGCCGTTCGTGTAGGTGTTGGTATTTGGGCAGGAAGTAAAGTTCAAAACAATGAAGATTATGTTGTGGCTGGACGCAGACTGCCCATTCACATGGCGGCTGCCTCTATTATGGCGACATGGTTCGCCGCAGAAACGTTGATGGGTGCATCAGAAACCGCCTACGATTACGGTTTCTCGGGCGTCATTTTCGATCCCTTTGGGGCTTCGGTCTGTTTATTCCTGTCAGGTTTTCTCTTTGTGCGCTTGATGCGTCGTGCAAAATTCCTCACCATTGTGGATTTCTTCGAACGACGCTACAACAAAACCATGATCGTACTCACCGTCATTGCTGAATGTCTGACTTACTTCTCCTGGACGGCGGCACAGATCGTGGCAGGCGGCGCCATCGTTGAAGGCCTCTTTGGCATCAATCCTGTCTGGGGTATGGTCATCATCATCACCGTGGTCGCGGGATATACCATGATGGGAGGCATGATGGCAGATACCCTGCTGGATTTCTTCCAAATGTTCCTCACCGCAGGTGGTATTACGCTCGTTTTCCTCTTCATGCTTAAAGCAGTGGGTGGTTTCCCCGGATTATTCGAAGGAGCAGGCTCAACCTATGTCGCTGAACCGTTCAGGTTGCTGCCATCCATGTCTGAAGGCTACCTTGGTTATACCGGCTTGACAGGTTGGATGTACTGGATGGCTGCCTGGATGGCCATCGGATTGGGTTCTGTCGCCACACAAGACCTGATGCAGCGTTCTATGGCTGCCCGTAACCAGGCCACCTCGGTTTATGGCTCTTACGGTGCGGGTTTCTTGTACCTCTTTTTCGGCATCATGTCTCCCTTGATCGGTATCATGGTTTACAAGATCAGCCCGGGCTTGGAAGATACCAGCTACCTCTTGGTCTCCGCTGCCATGACCCATTTGCCGGCTATTCTGACCGCCATCTTTATCGCAGCTCTAACCTCCGCTTTGATGAGCACCTCAGACAGCTCTCTGCTGGCAGGCGCCTCCGCTGTCACCGAGAATCTGATCCCCTTGATCACCGGCAAGAAAATGGAAGGCAAAAAAGCATTGTGGGCTACCCGTATCATGGTGCTGGTCAATGCGGCCGTCGGTCTTTCGATTGCGCTTTGGGCTCAAACCATCTATGAACTTTCAGTGGTTGCCTGGACCCTTCTGCTGGTGGGTTTGTTTGTGCCATTCGCCTTGGGCATGTACTGGAAGAAAGCCAATTCTCCGGGTGCAGTCTCTGCCTTTATTGGCGGGTTTGTGGTCTGGATCCTGTCCACCATCTTCTTCTTCAATACCGGCCTGGGCGGGCAATCAACAGCCCTGGTTTGCGAATACACTGCTGATATGGGCGTCTATAGTGAGGGTTGGTGGTGCGGATTCTGGGATGCGGTTTACATCGGTTCCTTTGTGGCCTTCTTCTCGGCTTTGATCCTGATGATCGTGGTCTCACTGGCAACCCAAAAAGTCTCTCCCCCGAGAAAACTGGTGGATTACTACGGCGAACCGCTTGATCCCAGCTTGAAGCTGAACCTCGGTTTACTGCCGATCAGAGATGCCTTCCGCAAGATCACTGATAAAGAGAAAGAAACCACCTAATATATTGACTGGCAGGATTTGTAACTTGATCCTGTGTCGCAAATGAAAAACGAAGGCGTCCAATGGTTTATCCCTTGGACGCCTCAAAATACCATCAACTCATTCTTTGAAAAACAGGAAGTCTCATGCCCGATCTTAAATTCGTTGCCCTCGTATTTGGAATTATCCTGCTGGTTGTGCTGGGTGTACGTCAGGGCATCAAAAAAGCCAAAAAAATTCAAGAAACCGGCGAAAAACCGGTAAAAACCAAAGAAGCTCCCCAAAAACCAAAATTGACTGAAGACCAGTTCAATAAATCCTGGAAAAATCTTTCCTATTTGTTATTGCTGGCTTCTGCAGGCAGCCTCTACATGGTTTACATGGCCGCGAAAGCTGCTATGGCTTCCATCCCGGGTGTGGCCTGGGTCTATTGGGTGGATGCAGGTTTCAGCCTGGCAGCCGCCGTTGCAGGTGTGCTCATTTGGCGGATGCGCTCAAAATCAATGGTTTATCTGTATTTCGGGTTTACGATTGTGCCAATTGTAGTATTCATGTCGATCAAGGGTTTCAAGATAAACGCCTTGATCCATTTGTTCCCTTTGGTGCTGATCTATTTTGTACTCAAACCAATTTGGGATAGCATGAAAAATTAGCAAAAAATGCCCGGAGTTTTCCGGGCATTTTTTCTATAACGTCAAATGATCTGTGACACCGCTTCTCTAAAAACTTGTGAGTGATAGTCAATTTCTTTTTCAGTGATGTCAGGTGCAATTAATGCCATGTTATGGAAGGGCGTCATCAAGATTCCGCGGTTAAGTGCCGCCAGGTGCATATAGCGGTCCAGTTCTGAATCCACCGCAGCCTCGGCTTCGCCGCCATTTTGCGGCAAGTGGTCGCAGAACCAATACTCCGCCCGGCAGCCCAATCGATTGATCACCCAGGGTAACCCCATTTCATCGATCACCTTTTTTACGCCATCAGTAAAACGCATTGCCAGGGGGATCGTATGGTCAAAGGTTTTCTGATCAAGTGCATTCTCCAGCGTAGCGCGCATGGCTGCCAGTGAGAGTGCATTCCCGGCCAGAGTGCCGCCGATGCCGCCTACATCAGATTCATCCACCTTGATGCTCTTCGAAACCATGTCGCCGACTTCTTCGGTGAACCCGTACACCGCAGCTGGGATGCCGCTGCCGATGGTCTTGCCAACGGTCAGGATATCCGGTTTCAACCCGTTGGCGGCTGTATATCCGCCTGGGCCGCTGCACATGGTGTGCGTTTCATCGATCACCAGCAGGGTGCCGAATTTTTTGGTCAGTTCACGCAAGGCTTCGTGGTAGCCGGGCTGCGGATGGATGATGCCGATGTTGGTCATCACCGGTTCGGCCAGCACGCAGGCCACATCACCCGGCGCCAGCGCTTGCTCAAGAGCTTGCAGGTTGTTCCACGGTACCACCCGGGTGGTGACTACCGGGTTGACCTGCGGACCGATCGCCCCGGGTCTTGGGCCCGGTATGCCATCATTGAGGGTAATGAATGTTTCATCCACACTGCCGTGATAACAGTAATCGAAAACCAACACATAAGGTCTTTTGGTGATGTGGCGCGCCAGCCGCAGCACAAAACGGTTGGCATCTGTGGCGGTGAGGGTGGTTTGCCAGTATTTCAACCCGAAGCGGCGCTGCAATTCTTCACCCACCCAAATGGCATCTTCGGTGGGCAGCATGAAAGTGATGCCTTTTTTGAGTTGTTCACTGATCAACTGCATCGGTTTCTCGGGCGAATGGCCTACCATGGCCCCCGTGTCTCCAAGACAGAAATCAATGAAATGTTTGCCATCAGCACAGGTAAACTTGGCACCTTTGGCATCTTTAACGAACAGCGGAAACCCTCCCGCCCAGCGCACCATCCAGTTCATGGGCACGCCGTCCAGCAAACATCCTTTGGCGCGCTGATACAGTTTATAACACTCCGGGTGGTCTTTCGAAAAAAGGGAAATTTCAGCTTGAAGCACATTTTGAAGTCTCTTGCGGTCAATGACGGTCATTTCCATCCTCTCCTTGAGTCAAAATATGTCCATGATTATTAAATTATAGCGATTTCAAGCGTTTTGTCCTAATTTTTTCACTAAGGAAATGATTGATGGTTAGATACATTTAATGACTTTTCGGATGCATTTTTTATCATTGCACCAATTTACTGGGTCTGCTTAACTCATCGAACCCCTAATTGATCGAGGGTGTTTAATTAGCAGTATCTATATCAAAAATGTGGAAATTGAGTTTGTAAAGTGTTTGGATATTTAAGATTTTATTGGTGAAATAGCGGTTTGTTGAATGGAGGAGATATGAAAAACAAGGCACTTCGTCTTTTGCTCCTGTTAGGTTTGGTTTGTTTTTTGATCTCATGTCAGCTATTGTCAAACACCAAAACGCCAACCCCTGTTTTTGTGGTGGCCACAGAACCAGTCCTTTTTTATGATGACTTCAGTAAAGACCAGAATAATTGGGCCATGGGTGAATTTACAGGGGATTATGCGGATATCCTTTACCAGATAGAATCGGGTGTCTATTTATGGACAGTCAAATCGCATCAAATTGCCAATGAGCGCACCTGGCCAGAACTGGATGCGATGGGCGATTTTGTCGTAACGGTGGATGCGCGTCAGAAAAGCAATAACGTGGATGAGTGTGATTATGGCCTCATTTATCGCGATCCCACTGACAAAAGCCTGCTTTCCTTTACGCTCAGCAATCAACAATTCAGTGTCTACTCTTACAGCGTTCAAGACGAGTGGATCGAGATCATCCCATGGACGGATAGCAGCGCGATCAATCCCGGAGAATTCAATCACATGAAGGTAACTCGTTCCGATGATACCTTTACTTTATTCAATAATGACCAGGAACTGGTAAGTTTTGAATATTCTCAAATTGCTGAAGGTCAGTTGGGTTTGAATGCTGATGTTTTTCCGGCGGATGTGACCTGCGTTTTTGAATTTGATAATTTTCAAGTGACGAAACCATAAGCAAATAAAGAGATCAATAAAGTGCAGCAAATTGGCTTGAGTAATATGAAAATCTAATAAATCACATTTATAGTTATTGAAATAAACTTAGAAGGAGTTGAAAATGAGTATATTAACTTGGATAATTGTTGGCGCCATCGCCGGTTTTCTGGCTGATGCAGTCATCAAAGGCATCAAACTTGGATTGATCGGCAAGATCCTCGTCGGTATTGTCGGCGGTTTGTTGGGCGGCTGGTTATTTGGGCTTTTAGGCATCAGCCTGTTCTCAGGCTTCCTCGGTGATGTGGCCACAGCCTTTATCGGTGCAGTAATCCTTCTGTTGATCTTGAGAATGATCAGACGAAAATAATTTTTGTTCAGTAAAATAATCCAAAAAAAGATCCGAATTCATTGAATTCGGATCTTTTTCAACTTACGTTTTTATATTTGCGGGAATGTGATGCGGATGGTCGTACCCTTGCCTTTACCTTCTGATTCCGCGGCGATCTTTCCGTTTTGCGAGAGCACCAGCGCTTTGCAGATCGCTAGGCCAAGCCCCATCTTCCCGCTGTTGCTGCCGCGTGATTTATCGGCCTGGTAGAAGCGGTCGAATACAAATGGCAGATCTTCTGCATCAACGCCGGCGCCGTTATCGGCTACCGTAATTTCGACAAGCTTTAGCTGGGCTGCGGCATTGAGGGTGATCTTTCCGCCGGCAGGGGTATAACGCAGTGCGTTTTCAATCAGGTTTTTCAGCACCTGCAGCATCCGGCCTTCATCAACATTGATCTCGGGGGTTTTGACATCTGCATTTACCATGAGCGTGATACCTTTGCGTGAGGCAATCGGCTCATAAATTTGGTATACACGGTTAAGTAATTCGCCCGGCAAGACCGGCTGGAACTGCATTTCAAGTGTTTGCGCCTCCACCTGGGTCAGGGTGGTCAGGTCCCCCACTAATCGGCGCAGATGTTCGATCTCGGCTTTGATGATCTCTATTCGGTCGGGCGAAAGCGTGACTTCGCCTTCTTCCAACATTTCCATGTAACCGGCAATAACCTGTAACGGGGTGCTCAGATCATGCGTTATATCGGCGGTCAGGCGTTTACGCTGTTCATCCGCTTTGGCCAGGTCGTCGCTCATCTGATTAAAGGTGGTGGTGAGCTGCCCGAGTTCATCCTTTGAGGTGACCGGAACCTGCTGCCTGAGTTCGCCTTTCGCCAGTGATTTCGAAGCTTTGGTCAAACGTCTGATGGGCTTGACGATGCCGTTAGCCAGCAAAATCCCCATCAAAACCGCGACAGCCACACCGGCCAGTGCGGCCAAGCCGATCGCCAGAGTGATACGCCTTAAAAACAATTCTTCTTGAGGATTCAAGTTGAATTCATGTTTCTTGTCAGGCAAAATCCAGGCAATGATCTTGCCATCAACTTTTACTTCAATGGCATCTTTCATTTTTTGTTCAGGCAGGGTTTGCCCAACCTCATATCCGAAGATGGGTATTAATGCCTTGTAATTTGTATCCACAACGCCGTCGACACCGCGGAACTCATGCGACAGGGGAGGAGGACCATTGGAATCAGTTGGTGATTTTGGGAGATTGTATTGACCGTTTTGAAGATAGTAATCGTAGAATCCATCAAGTGTGCCTTGAGATTCATAATAGTTTTGCACTTCTTCTTCAAGCAGGGCAGTTTGTTGATCTGTTACCAGGCTCATTAAGGATTCACTCGAGTTGATCCTGATAAAAATGGAAATGATCAGCACACTGATCAAGGCCACTGCAAGATACGAGAAGATCAACTTAAGTCTCAGTGATTTGTTCATTCGTTGATCTCCATAAAACGGTATCCAATGCCGAAAACAGTTTCGATATATTTGGGTTGATCCAGGTCGTCATCCAGTTTTTGTCTCAAACTGCGGATATGGATCTTGAGTGTGGATTCAGAACCCGCGTAGCCGTTTTCCATTAGCCGCATGCACAACTCTGCCCGTCTGATGACTTTGCCCGGCGACTGCATCAAGATCATCAGTGCCAGAAATTCGAGCGGGGTGAGATCAATGACATTGTCGCCCTTGAGCACTTCGTGTTTTTGGGTGTCGAGACTGATATCGCCGATCTTGATGGCGGCCGTCTCGGTTTCTTTTGGTCCGGCCCGGCGCAGCACCGCTCTGATGCGCACGAGCAGTTCGCGCATGCGGAATGGTTTGGTGATGTAATCATCCGCGCCGAGGTCAAACCCGTGAATGATGTCGGCTTCCAACTGTTTGGCAGTGATCATGATCACCGGCGTGCAGCTTTCGCGCCTCAGTTGGGTGATGAACTGATACCCGTCCATGTTGGGCATCATGATATCCAGCAGGATCAAGTCAGGGTTTGATGCCCGGGTGATCTCGAGCGCTTCCTCACCATCCGAGGCGAGCAAAACCTCGTAGTTCTGGCTGGTGAGGAAATCATTCAGCAGCATTTGTACATTACGTGTGTCGTCCACAACCAATAGCTTGCGTACCATTATTTGATTATATCCAACCTGTAAGGATGTTTGTAGAATGGTTGTGTCCATTTTTTCACCTGTAAATGATTAATCGTCGTCGAACTTGACCATCGAGACCAGGTCGGCGTCAGAAGCGCTGATCCAGTTTTCCTGGCGGAGATCTTCGTAATAAACTTTCAAATCCACCGTGTCGCGCAGGAAATTGATCTTGCCGATGTTGATGCGTTTGATCTTGATGCCGGTGCGGTTCTCGAGGTCAGAGATCAATTCCGCGCGATGATCGGGGTGGATCAGTTCGATCTTTTCGTAAGTGATGCGTTTATACCCTTCGTAACGGAATCCCCAGCCCTTTTCGAGCACCATTAGCAGGATCAACACAGCAAGGTTGGCAATGATGATCTGCGGCCAAATGCCGCCGGCAAGTGCGGCCGAATTCATCACAGGCAGGGCGGCGATGACGAACAGGTAGGTCATCTCGCGCACGGGGATGGGATCGGTGCGGTAGCGCAAAATGGAGAACACTGCAAACAACCCGAAACCGACGCCGATGCCCACTTCCAGCTTGGAGAGCATGCTCACCACCAGAAAGATGATGGTGTTGAAGGCTAAAAATGTAAACACGTAGCGTTTATCATGCGTGGAGGGGTAATAAATGAAACGCACCAACACCAGCGCAACCAGCAAATTCAATCCAAAACCCAATAAAAATGCGGCTAACTCATCCATGAATTTCTACTCCTTTGGTTATTTTTCCTACCGTCAAAATTTTTTCTTTCATTTCATTCTTTTTTACATCATCACAAAGCATGGAGATGCCCATGCAGTATTTACTGAATCCCTGGGGATGAATCCGCCGCCGGTCCATTTCTGCCACAAAGGGTGACGACTTGAATTTCGAACCAGTTTTGACTTCCACCACCACCAATCCGGCCAGGTTGACATATCTTTCGTTGGTCGAGAAGAAAAGGTTGGTGTCAATCGTGATCCTTTCAGGATTAAGCTTGTTTACCAGGGTGACACGGGTGAAGGTGTTCCAGATCTTGGGCTCCAACTCCTCAGCGTCATAGGGGTAGTGTTTCTTGATCCACTTTCCGGCTTCAGCTCTGAAGCAGTTGTTTAATCCGGCTGCGGCAATGCGGTCCTTAATGGTGCGGTCTTTGCGCGTCTTGTGCTTGACCTCCAAGAAGGATTCATGTCCGTTCAAATACTCACGCAGCCTGACCTTGTAGCGTTCTGCACACTGGTTCACATGCAGTTTGTAGAGTTTGTAATCTGAAGTGTCAAAGTAAAGCGTTCGGTAGGCATTCAGGCATTTCTGATTGATGGTCAATACCCGGTAATCACCATGCACGGATTGAAGGATGCTGATCAACTGCTCGCGGGTGATGAGAAATTTTTGATCCATCCGGTCCTGCAAGGCGACCGCGTCCATCTCGGCCAGGCTGATCGGTGCGAACTGCCCGATCGAACCCGCCAGCGTATTCTTTGAATTGAGGTAGACCGGTTCATTTGGAGATACTACCCAGGGCTGCGGTCTGGTGATTATTTGATTTACAGATATGTGTGTCATCATAAGTCTCTCCAACAGTGTGTGTTTCGATGTGTCCATAATACTTTTTTTGGTCTTTTGAGTGGTATATATCTCGTATAGGGTGAGAAGCTGGACCCCACGGTTTGGGTTTTTCCCTCTCCCAGGTTTGGGAGAGGGGCGCAGGGGAGAGGGTTAGTGAATAACTCAGAAAGTAAATCTACAATTCTTACCCTCATAGACATGGGCGATGGTTTAGACCTTATAAAAAAGTGCCGCCAATACTGGCGGCACCTTTGTGGATCTGTTGTCTCAGAAGGGGGGCGTTATCTCCTTCCCTCAGATCCGAGCAGGGATACAACACTTGAGATGGTGAAACTGCCTACACTTGAACCGCCCGAGTACTTGCCGTCGAGGATGAGATTATCCACTACCGTGCCCGTGGACGACCCGCCGATCGAGACGGTGTATTCACTGCCTGTCGCCAGGCTGGGTGAAGACAGGGTCAAAGATTGATAGTTCTTGGTGGGCACGAAGGTGATGACGTTCTCTCCGGCGCTGTTCTGCACATTGATCAGGGTGCCAGCCGCCTGCGCGGAGGTCATGTTCACCAGCACGGAATTCTGGGTTGAGGTGGTGCTCAACGTACGGGCCATGCCTGAACTGCCCACAGCCACCAGTAATCCACCCGAGACATTGAACCCTGAGTCGAAATCGAGTGCGGCGTTGCCGTCATTGGTTGGTCCGTTGACCAGCACCACGCCATCCGTCATTTCGATGCCGCCGTTCACATCAATGCCGTCGCCGTTGGCATCCACTACGATGGTTCCGCCGTTGATATAGAGGAAGTAACTGCCCGTTGCGGCAAAGGTGTCGGCATTCATGTTGACCGCGTTGGGTAAAGCGGATTGTTCCAACAAAGTGCCATCGGCTGCCGCAGGAGGCTGCATTTGAGTACCGTCAGTGTTGGCTGCAGGTGCGCCGTCAGGGGGTGTACCCTGGCCCATTCCGCCGGGTTTGTTGCCGGGGCGTGTTCCGCCGCCGCCCATGCCGCCGCCGAATCCCTGCATTGTGCCGGAGCCATCCACGCCGCCGGCGCCGTTGATGCCGTCGTCGCTTGAAACGATGTGGATGTTGCCGTCGTTAATGGTGATCACGGCGCTTTCAATACCTTCATAAGATTGATTGATCTGGATATTGCCGGCGTTGATGGTGAGGGTGGCATCTGCGTGCATGCCGTCGTCGCTGGTGGCGATGGAGAAGCTGCCGCCGTTGATCACCAGGCTCACGTTGGCGTGTAAAGCATCATCCGCGGAATCGATGTGGAAGGTGCCGTTGTTGATGGTAATGGCCGAATCAGATTTGATACCCTTGGCGGATGCATCCGCGGCCAAAGTGGCGCTGCTGCCGCCGCCGCTGGTGAGGGTAAAATCGCCGTTGTTGAGCAGGATGTTGGTGACCGCATCCAGGCCGTCTGCACCGGCAGTGATGTTGAGTGTGCCGTCTTCCACCTGGATATAGCCCTTGGTGGCGTCTTCAGCGTTGTCTGATTTCAATCCGTCGCCGCCGGCATTAACCGTCAGGACGCCGCTTTTGACCACCAGGTAATCCTTGCCGCGGATGCCGTCATCCACGGCGTTGACGGTGATATTGCCGCTAGCAATTATGAGCCCGTCTTTGCTGGCGATGCCGTCATTGGAATTGCCGTTGACGGTCAGTGAGCCGTTGCCGTAAAAGGTGAGGTCGGCGCTGCTGAAAATGGCCGCGTTGGGTTCATCTTCTTCCGCGCTGGCATAAACGTATATGGATGCATCTGATATGTTGTTCTGGCTGTTATCGGCCAGCACGATCACCACTTTTTTCGCGTTGACCACGTTGATGGCCCCGCTGGTGGAGCTGCTAATACTCGCACCGTCGAGGATCATCCGGACCGTGCCTTCATCGGCGCTATCCACCACGATCTGCCCATCGGTTAACGTTCCGCTGATGCGGTAATTGCCCGCGGCAGTGATGGTGGCGACACTGCCTGCTGCGGATGCTCCCGCGCCGCTCACGGTAATGCTGTCGTTGTTGAGCGCGATGGCCGCCTCAGACGCGGCATCCCAGCTGTAATCCTCCGCGGATTCATGGGTATTGCTCAGGTCAGCAGCAACTGATACGGTCGTTGTGGTTGAGGCTGCCGCAGCTGTATCCACGGTGGTGGATTGTGTGGAAGCGTCCACGGCGGCTTCAGTCGTTTGCACCGCTGCCGCGGATGTGGTATCCACGCTGGCAGTGCTTGAACAGGCTGCCATGGTCAAAATGAGCATCATGCTGATAAATGCTGTAAATAGTTTTTTCATTCCGTTCTCCTAATTTCAAACAATATTATTGGCTGTATCGGGTACAGCGATTTGATGTTTGAATTGTAAGAAAAGGGGAGGAAGGGTGGGTATAGATTTGGTATAGAGTGGGAGAGTATTTGTTTACAAGCCGATGGCGTCCATGTAGAACTCGACATAATCTTTGACAGTGGTCAGTTCAATATATTCAATGTGCTCCAGCATGGAGCCGGCTTCATTGCGTTTGTCGATCGAGATCAGCAGTTCACGCGCTCCACTGCCGGCGGCGTTGCCCACCTGCCTGAAGCGCTTGAGCGGAAGCTGCGGGAACATGCCGATGCGCTGGCAGTTGGCCAGATCGAGATAGGTGCCGAAGGCGCCGGCCACCAGAAAGAGGTTGATCTCCTCAGCTGTGCAATCCGCCTCACGCAGCAGCACCTCTATCCCCGAGCGGATGGCGGCTTTGGCGAGCTGGATCTCCTGTACGTCCTGGCGGTTGAGGCTGATGGCATGTTGCGTCGCGCTTTGTTCTGCACTCACCAGCACGAACTCCGGCTGACCGTCGCGCATGCACAGGCGCTGGTCTTCCTTGTTAAATGCGCCGCGGTGGTCGATCAGGTCATTGCGGCGCAGTTCGGCCACGGCATCCAGAATACCCGAACCGCAGATGCCTACGGCTTGTTTATCTTCAATGGTCTGCAGTTTAACCTCGCTGCCCTCGATGAACACCCGTTCAATTGCTCCCGGTACGGCACGTAATCCGCTGCGGATGTGGGCGCCTTCAAAGGCCGGCCCCGAAGCGCAGGAGCAGGACAGGTGTCTGCCCTTGTGCAGCAAGCTGATCTCGGTGTTGGTGCCGATATCCAGCGCCAGCACGGTCTTGAGCGTGTGCCTGGCGCGGGTGGCCAGCAGCATGGCGATGTGGTCCCCGCCGACAAAGCCGGCAATGTTGGGCGGCAGGTAGACGGATGCGTTCTCCGCCAGTGTCAATCCGATCTCGCTGGCGGCAATGGTCATGGCATCCACCTGTGAGGGATGGTAAGGGGCGGTGCCTAAATTATGAACTGGCAGCCCGGCCAGCAGGTGGTGCATGGCGGTGTTGCCGGCGATCACCCCATCCACAATGGTGGTAGGCGTCAGACCAATTTTGGCAGTCAGCTCCGCGGCGAGCAGGTTGATGCCCTCCACCACGGATTTTTGCAGTGTGGCCGCGCCGTCATTGTGCTCATCCGCGTATTGGATGCGACTGATGACATCCTCTCCGTAAGCCACCTGCGGATTGATCGCGCCGCCGGAGGCCAGCGTTTGGCCGGTTTCGAGGTCCACCACGTATGCCGCCAGCTTGGTCGTGCCGAGATCCACCGCCAGGCCGAGCATGTGCTGGTCAGGGGGCAGGGCGGCCGCAACTTGTTGGCCGTGCATGACGAGGGAGGCTTTCTGTCCGTGTTCCTCCAATAACGTGGTGAGCGTGGGCAGCATGGATTCAGGCAGATCTGTGAGCAGGTAGCCGTTGACTTTGAGCGTTTCGCGTACGGATTCGGCGGCCGAGAGTTTCTGACCCGACCAATCCGTCGAGAGGTCAATTTCAAGGCGGGTTACCGCCGGGTTGAGGGTGATGAGGTTGAGTTCCCCTTCAAGCTGCAGGCGCTGTGCCGAAGCCAGCGACTCGGGTGGGAAGTGAACTTTACCGTCCGAAAGGGCGGTGGTCAGGCAGGCCAGGCGTTCATTCGGTGGCAGGCTGCCTTTTTGGCGCATCACGGTTTCTTTGGGGGTGACGGCCGAGAAATCCCCGCTGATCAGTTTAACTTTGCAAGAGCCGCAGGTGCCGTTGCCGCCGCACACGGCATTGACCGCCAGGCCGGCTTCACGCGCGGCTTGCAGCAGGTTGGCGCCGGCTGGCAGGATGAGCTTGCGGCCGGAGGGTTCAATGATTAATTCGATCTGTTGCGGATTGTTCATCCTGGCGTGCATCGAAAGACATGCTTGTCGTAGGTGATATCTACGCTGCTGCCGGGGGGGATGACGATGTAGTTTTTGGTGTCTTTTTGCGCCCAATCACCGTTCAGCAGCCCTCGTAAAATCTTGAGGTCGCCGGTGATGGTTTCAAAAGCCCAGTCGAAACGCTCTGAATCTGCTTCGAGTTTGGTGCGGTAGCCGTCGGGTTCAAGCACACCCATATCCAAAAAGGCGGCGCGTTTGTAACGCCGCTGCCAGCTTCCCAGGGTCTCGATCAGGTATTCTGCGTTGTCTTTTCCGTATTGGGTCACGAAAACATCGTACTGTTTGGCCAGCGCTTCATCGGGGATGGGTCCGAGGCTGCGGAACTTGCCTTCTTCATCCGAACGTTCGGCGAAATCCTGGGTGAACCAGTAGGTGCCGGGAGTCTTCTCAAATTCATCCGCATAGCGTTTGGCGTCGCCGAGCAGCATGGCGATGCAGTCGTGCACGCGGGGGATGACGAGCGGGACGGAACGCGCCTGTAAGCCGAGCGTGCCGTTGCCGCATAAACCGTAGCCCAGCACCACGGCGTCGTAACCGCGTTCTTCCATCATGTCTATTTTCTTTTGCAGCTTGGGCCGCATCTTGTTGGGTTCGTCGTGCAGGCTGCGTTGTACCAGCTGAATGTCGATCACATTCGGCGAGGTGGCAGCCAGCGAATAAAGCGGCCGCGCAAAGACTTCACAGGCGATGCACAAAAAGCGGCTCAAAGACTCTCTTTCTATTAATCCGCACCCATTAAATGGCGGGCAAGGGTGGCGGCCTGGTTGGCGTCGGGGGCATAGCCGTCCGCGCCAATGGTGTTGGCGTAAGCCTGGGTAACCGGCGCGCCGCCGATGATCACCTTGACATGGTCGCGTACTTTGTGTTCTTCAAAGTAACGCAGGGTGGCATCCATGTTGGTCATGGTGGTGGTTAGCAGGGCAGAGATGCCCACGATATCAGGCTGGTGAGCCTGGATGGCTTCAACGAATTTCTCGGGGGATACATCCGTGCCGAGGTCGATCATTTCAAAACCGGCGCCTTCGAGCATCATGCTGACCAGGTTCTTGCCGATGTCGTGCAGGTCCCCTTTAACGGTGCCGATCACGACCTTGCCAATGGGTTTGATATCCTGGGCGAGCAGCACGGGGCGGATGAGGGTCATGCCAGCCTGCATGGCGCGTGCGGCGATCAGCATCTCTGGCACGAAATATTCTCCCGATTCAAAGAGCTGGCCGACCTCTTTCATGGGGGCGATCATGCCCTCATTCAAAAGGGATTCAATATTAACGCCTGCATCCAGCGCGGCCTGAACCTTGGTTTTCACCCCGCTGGCGTTGCCGTTGACCACGGCGTCATAAATTTCTTTGACGATCTTTTCCATACCGGCTCCTCAACAATAAAGTCAGGGTTCAATGATAACCGGATTGCATATTATGTGGAATACCGATAAAAGCCCCACACTTATTATCGGTAACCTTTAGCACTAAGTGGAATTAATTCTACATTAATTTTTTCTAATGATGGAAATTCGTGATTTGTGAATCGTGAAACGTGAGTCGTGAATCGCAAACCGCAAACCGATATAATATTCGCGGATTACGGATTACGGATTACGGATTACGGATTACGGATTACGGATTACGGATTATGAATCTAATAATCCTTCTTGAGCATGGCGATGATCTCATCCAGCGAGAGGCCGAGGGTCTTGTAATACTCCATATCCTTCGCCAGTTTCTCGCCCGCCAGTTGGCTGCGTTTTTCATCCAGTGCGTTCGGCTGCAGCGGGGATACAAAACAGCCTTTGCCGGCCATCGTGTAGATCAGGCCGGCATGTTCGAGTTCTTCCCAGGCGCGTTTGACGGTAATCACGCTGATGCGCAGCTCCTTCGCCACCGTGCGGATGGGCGGCAGACAGGTATCGCTCGGCAGCTCACCCTTGATGATTTGCGCACTGATCTGTTCAAAGATCTGCTGATAGATCGGAGTGCCTGAGGTGTTCGAGATGACAATTTCCATAGACACTAAAGGTCGATCTTCTCAAAGTTCATTGCAGCACGTCTAAAAGCTAACCAGGTCAAACCCGCGAAGAGTGCAATCCCTGCTACCAGCACCGGAATCTGGCTGACCATGGCCGAGGGCGAATTTCCATCCAGTACCTTGGCCGCGGCCGGCACCATCACCACCAGCACTTCGATGATACCGCCAACCAGGGTGAATACGGTTAACCCCACCAGCAGCGGAATACCGATCTTGTGGCCGGTCTTGTAATACATCGGAAAAAAGGCCAGGTTGAAAAGTCCGTACAACACCAGCCCGCAGCCGAGATAGGCTAGGTTGGCATCGATCAACACATTGCCTTTGGGGTTGATCACAACACTGAGGGCAACAAAGACGCCTGCAACGGCGATCTGAATAATTTCGAGGATTGACATGGAAAGCACACGGGCCTTGACCACATCGCTTTTCTTGACGGGCAGCAGCACCGAAAAACCGGTATCGTTTTGAGCCTTGGCGTTCGTAAAAATATTGGGGATGGCGATAAAGAGAAAGTACATCAACGCCACAAAATAAACCCAATAGGGGATCAGGATCAACGCCGCAAACAACGACGTGAGGTAATAGAACGGGTGGATGACCATACGGAGTTCTTTGTAGAGCAGGTTATTCATTTAAGCCTTCCTTCTTGGCGTAATAGATCATAATGTCTTCGAGCGTTGGTTCTTCAATTTCGAGGTGATCGGCGGAACTGAGGTCCGCGGTTTTGATCAACCCGCTGAAACCGTAGGCGTGTGATTTGCTGGCGATCAGCCGCGCTTGCAGGGGAGCAAGTTGCTCGCTTGTGCCCTTGACCAGCCGATAGGCCTGCAGCAGATCATCCTTGGTGCGGCTTTCGATGATGTGGCCTTTTTCAATATAAGTGATATAGTCGGCGCATTTTTCGAGATCGCTGGTGATGTGGGTCGAAAAGAGGATGCTGCGTTCGCCGTCTTCGATGAACTCCTGAAAGAGTTCCAGCAGGTTGTCGCGCGCCACGGGGTCCAGACCGCTGGTGGGTTCATCCAGCAGCAGCAGCTTGGCGCGGTGCGAAAGCGCCAGCACCAGCGAATATTTGATGCGCATGCCGCTCGAAAGTTCTGACGGACGCTTGTTCTCATCCAGAGAGAATCGATGCATGTACTTTTGATAGATCGAATCATCCCACTCGCGGTAGAACCTGCGCACCACATCCGTGATCGTGCGGATCTTCGTCTTGGCGTAATAATCCACGCCGCCAAACATGAAGCCGAGGTGCTGCTTGATCTCAAGTTCGTGTTCGGCGAAATCCATGCCGAGCATGCTGACCGTACCGCTGTCTTTATGCACCATGCCGAGCATGGATTTTAGAGTGGTCGTCTTGCCGGCGCCGTTGCTTCCAATGAAGCCCATAATAAAGCCTTGTTCGAGGCTGAAAGAGACGTCTTTAAGGTCGAACCCGGGGTAGTGCTTTGAGAGATGCTGAACCGATAGAATTTCCATTACGAATGACTCCTTGAACTGTGTATATCGTATATACACAATATAACGCGGAGTCAAGCGGTTGTCAAGGGGTTATTATCGCTGACCTGATGACGTGGATAATCTATTAATCTTGAATCATCCCGAGGGTGCGTAACTTACTGGAAGGTGAACCCTTGTGGGTTGCAGTTGTTTTTCTAAAACAAAAACAGGGTGCTCACGGCACCCTGTTTCTATCCCCTAAAAAAATTATTTGACCTTTGAGGCAATTGAAAATGCGGAGGTGTTGCCCATCAGATCGGTAGCGGTGGCGGTAACGTTCGGACCCGTCACCTCGCCGGTATAAATAAAATTGCCAGAAGCGTCAGCCAGTGTCATGCCTTCGTAAACCAGGCCCTGATTGGAAGGATCTGAGAATACTTCGATAAGGCAGCCCGGGCATGCGCTTCCGCTGATTTTGTTGGAGGTGACTTCAGTAAGCACTGGTGCGGCAAGCTCAAGGTTACCCTCATTTCGGTTTTCGATCCCAATGACGGTATTGCCGCTGATCATGTTTGCATGCAACGTGTTTCCAATGGATTGTAAGTTCGTCACGCCAATCTCATTATCTTTAATAGTGTTTTTTTCGAAGTAATTATTGTTGGCATGGTTTTCAATGAGAACAGCAGACTGTGAACTTCCCGTGATCAGGTTTCCTGCCAGCCAGTTGAAATTTGTGCCGGCATATTCAATTCGTACTGCCGTCTGGTTGTCAGAGAATGTGTTGGATGATAATTCGCTTACACCACCGACCATACTATGTGTACCGCCGTCAATCAGCAGGCCATTGCTGTTGCCAAGATTTTCCTGGCCGATTATGTTGCCCATTAAAATCGCCTGGATTGATCCAGCTCCAAAAAAGCGAACGCCTGCGCCGGAGTTGGCACTAATGTTGTTTTGCTCACCAGGTTGGGTTCCGCCAATTCGATTGTAAGACGATTGAAAGATACACAAACCTGATTGGTTGGGCAGCGGTTTTGTGCCTGAAACGTCTAGCCCGATGTAATTTCCAATTATTGAGTTTTGAGTAGAAGCATAATCAGAGATACACACCCCCATGTTATTTCCACTGATGATGTTGCGTTCTTCTTCTGTGGTTCCACCAATGGTGTTGTTGCGTCCGCCAACTTCGATGAGTACCCCCCAGCTATCATTGGGAATGGCTATTGTGCCAGTGATATCGGTGCCTACAAAATTACCGGCCACTTTATTAAAGACCGCAGAATTTGATGCGATATCAATTCCAACATAGTTATTGCCGATGATGTTTTTCTCACCCACAGAAGGGCCGCCAATCCAGTTGTTTGTCGCAAAACTGCTAACGGCAATACCGAAGTGATTTTGTTGAGCGGCTTTGGTACCGCCGGCGTTGGTTCCGATAAAATTACCCTTTATGGTGTTGTTGCGCGTAAAGAGAAGGCGCATCCCATTTTGACAGCCTGAAAAAGTATTTCCCTGCCCAGAAGGTCCTTCCCCGATGGAATGGTCTCCTCCAATTTGGTTGTATTCGCCGGGAAATTCCAGGGTAATTCCATCCATCGGGAAATTGATGAATTCAATGCCCATAATGGTGTTATACGATGAAGCTATCCTGAAACCGGTTGGCACTTGTTGTTGCCCATCTAGTGTGACACCGGCGTTGCTTGCATCAATCGTTATTGACCCTACTTCGAGAGTAGGAAGAGGGCTTGAAAGGGCGATGGTCACAGGTGCCTTTGGTGGAAACACTTTAGGATCAAACAGAATGGACTCACCGGCGGTGATATTGGTTAAACACTCCCTTAAGCTGCCAGGGCCGCTGTCTGATTTGGCGTTTACAGTGCAGACCTTGGTTGATTTCGCTTTCTTATCCAAGGGTGGATAATTGGGGGACTGAGTTTCATCTCCTTTTATGATGGAATTAACCTCAATCATTGGATAATTTGGGGTCTTGCTGCTGCTTGGTTGTTGATCACCAGTTTGCTTTTTGAAAATCAGTACCCCTGCAGCACCATCCGCGGTATATAGGTAATCACCGGAAAAAACGCTTGCCCAGGCGAAACCTGGGGTTTCGACCGCTTGGACTAATTTGAGATTTGCTGGATCAGAAACATCCAGTATCTCCAATCCTCCGCTTCCTTCGCTTGCTATTAACAAATTGTCTTCAACGTATGTTTCCTCTACGGATCCGATGGTTTTGTAATTTCCCAAAAAGGTTGGTTTGGTGCCCGGTTTTGAATTTGCTGCAGTAGAAATGCCTTCGCCGTAATGTCCAATAAACAAAATGTCTTCAGTACTGAAAATGGACCCGGTGTTCTCGTAATTATATGCAGTGATGAATTTTGGGTTTGCAGGATCTGAAATGTCAACTATCTTTAATCCGGCACCCGCATCACCGACGTAGGCATAGTTCCCTGAAACTGAAATTGCCAGCGTTTGATGACCTTCCAATTGAAGCTCAATTCGGCTGGCAGTGGTTATCTTTCCGGGGTCGCTGAGATCATAAATACTCAAGCCGTATTCGTCTGCTGAATAAACAAAATTTCCCTGGGCTGCCATCTGCCGGGGTGCTCCGCATAGCAAACTTTGAAGGTCTATTGCGTCAGACAACGTGGGTTTGGCTGGGTCAGATATATCGATCAATGTGTAACAATTACTCATGTCTTCAAAGGTCCCCAGGGTTGCATAATTATTATTTACCACGACATCGATTGAGATGCCATCTGCCTGGAATTTGCTAACCTGGTAAGGCTGCAGCGGGTCTGCTATGTTGACCACCGCCATGGAGCCTTCATTGGCTGTTGCCACATATGCATAATCACCATTAAGGGTCAATCGGCGCGCGTATGAAAGTTGACTGAATAATCCTAGTTGAGTCGGTGTTTGCGGATCGGTGATGTCAACAATCCTCACGCCATTCACCGTATCTGCAGTAAATACAGCGTTCCCTGAAATGACTGTTCTCCTGATCGAAGTATCACCATCAGAAGGTTCCTTAAGGTAAGTGCTTTGAAGCACAGGTTTTTTGGGGTCGGAGACATCAAAGAGGTCAAACCCCTGTGATCCATTGGCTGAAACAAGTTGTTTGCCTGATAAAGACACTCCCAGCGACCAACCTGTTGTGGGTATACTGGTGGTTAAGACGGGTTTGGCTGGATTAGTGATATCAACGACTTGTACACCTTCCCAGGCGTCCGCAATGTAAAGGTTTCTGATGGATTGAACCACTTCGTAGGCATACCCCTTGGTATCCAGCTGTGCTATTTCTTTTGGTTGACTTGGATCCTTAATATCAAGGACCAATAATCCAGATTCCCCGGCGGCGATGTAGGCGTATTTTCCTGCACAAACAATATCAAACGCATAATAGTCTGGGTTGACTGTTGAGATTTGAAGCGGCTTTTTGGGATCCGAGACATCAATGATGTTGATCCCTGTGGCTCCGTTTGCTAAATAGGCAGTTTTACCCAGAACTGCAATACCCTCTGCAAATGAAGCGGATTGTATGGAAGCCAAAATATTGGGTTGCGCTGGATTGGTAATGTCCACGATTTGCAATCCTGCACTTCCGGCGGCTACGAAAGCGGTTTTTCCTTGGATAAATATGTCTTGGATGGTGTCGGTAAATGGCGCACTTTTACCAAGCATCTTCGGAGCTGAAGGGTCGCTGATATCAACCGAGGTCAGGCTCAGGCCAATTCCTGCCCATGTAATATCACCAGAAACAGCGATGGCTTGAGTGTTGCCGCCGATCTGACTGACGAGTTTCCATGTATCAGAGGTGTTCTCACCTTGAACGGGTGAAAAGCCGATTGCGAGGAAAGTTAAAACAAAAATACAAGCAATGGAAATGGAATTACAGATCCAACTTGAGCGTCGATTATGCCGCATGTTCCCTCCACTTAGGCATCTTATCTATTCTTTTTTAAGGGTTGTAGTGTATTTATTATATATGCATCTCGAGAGGAATAAAACGGTATTTATGATAAAAAACCAGAAAATTCACTTGGTTTTTATCTATTAAAAATGCTGATATTCAGTTGTCAATGGATGATAGATTGAAATTCATTATTGAAATACTTGACAATGGACTTCTACTTATTATAGAATAAATATTCTATAATCCTTCAGGCAGGTCAATTATGACTTCCAATCTTAAGAAAAACTCAGCAGGGCGTTTTGGTTCGTGCATAATAACAATTCAAAACAAATCGCTTTCAACCACTTTACTCACACCTATTTTTACAGTAGGCAATCTTACCAGTCGTTTTAGTCGAATTGTTTTTATTTGTTTTTGATTTCGCGTAAAAACAAAGACAAATACTCTTAAGAAAAACGCGAAAGGAGCCTCTCCTAAAACCCAAAATCGGACCTCTTGTATAATTAATCTCATGAACCTTCTTCAGGCCATGAACCCAAATCTCCCGCTTTGTACTGCCATCGTCGGGGCCGGCGGAAAGACCTCCGCCATGTTCGCGCTGGCGCGGCAGGTCGAGGGCGCTGCCTGGGTCACCACGACCACCCACCTCGGTACCGACCAGACCCTCTTCGCCGACCGCCACTGCGTGCTTGAATCAGAACCTGACATCAATCCAGCTCTCTGGTTGAAACAAAAAGTGACCCTGTTGACCGGTTCCGCCACCCAAGACGACCGCCTGCACAGCCCCGCGCCTGACCTGCTCGAAGCCGTCCGTCAGGCCGCGGAACGCAATGCCGTGCACCTCATCTTCGAGGCGGATGGCTCGCGCTCCATTCCGCTCAAGGCGCCGGGCGATCATGAACCCCCCATCCCTGCCTGGGCGCGCCAGGTCATCGTCGTTGTCGGCGCGTCCGCGCTAGGCAGTCCGCTCAACGAGCAGACCGTCTTCCGCGCCGGGCGCTTCGCCGAGCTCACCGGCCTGCTGGAGGGCGAGACCATCACCATCGAGAGCGTGCGCGATATGCTCCTCCATCCCCTGGGCGGGTTGAAGAACATCACCCCAGGCGCGCAGAAAGTCGTCCTCTTCAACCAGGCCGAAGACTCTGTCACCCGCGGCATCATCGAATACATCGTCCCCGATCTGCTCGCCGGAGGCTACGACCGTGTCATCGTGGGCGGTGTCAAACGCGCTCCTGATGCGCTGGAGAGTTATTGGTAAGTTCTAATCTCTCGCAAAATCGCAACCCCTCTCGCAAAAACCGCTCGGGGGCGCGAAAATTGCGAGGGTGCAAAGAAGAGCTTTCTGATATTAAGGGGAGGGTGGAATGAACGAAAATTAAATCAATATAAAAAGCAAAATCATTTCCTGAATGAACTCAATAAAATATGATGGGTTATGAACTCTATTTAGTGCGTAAATTAACAATTTTTATCATGAAACAAAAGAGGATGATGAAAACCCAAAATTGCTCTTTGATGATTAAATTAGCGAGAATTGTTCAAATCAGAATTTATTGGTTCCGGGCGAGCAGAGCATTATCTACCACAACGAACCAGGCCGGATTCTCGATAAAGATTCCTGGTACCCCATCGTTGCAAGGGTTTTGGATATTCTTTTTTTCGACCAAAGTTCCGTTTATGTAAAACTCGGTTTCTTCATTGCGGCAATGAACGCTTAACCGGTTAATTTCCATCACTCCTAAGATGGAATCGGATTTTTTCCAGTCAATGATTTTTGTGTAAGTGTTATCCTTCCATGTACCAACAGAGTAAGTTGAATAAGTGGGATTGATCAGAAACACAAAAGCATCTAGATTTGAATTACAATTGAGTGCCAGTCCACTTCGTTGATTTCCATACCAGGGTGTGAGCAGGTCAGCAGAAAAATCGTAACTAAGTGGCAGTTCCTTGGGATTCAGACTTAACATTGCCAGTGAACCCTTAACAAACGTTCTTGGCGCGAGGGTCATTTCATTCCCTGTATAATGCAGCAATCCATTGATCGTTGTGAATATGGATTTCGTACCGGAAAAATCATCGTAGAAAATAATGTCTTGATTTTCGATTCCTCCGGTAATAGGAATCGGCTCCTGATAAATACTCATCGCATAAACGGGTTGTGTCGAAGAAAATTCAAACATTACTTTCCCTGGGACCAAACCCATTTGCATTTGTTTCATGGCAGCAAAAAACATCAGGTAGACCAAACCTGCGCAGAACACAATTAAGCTTATGCCTTTTAAAAGATCGGAAATAATAATTCTTTTCATCTTGACGCCCTCCATTAAACAATAAACCATACGAGTAATAAAACCCCGTACGGTTTTTATGAGCGTTAGTGGGCGGGCTTGAAACAGGCCTTCTCAACCTTCCTTCTCAATTGCCTGATGCAATTTTCATTATAGCACTTATGGTATATGAAATTTCATACCGGATTTTTTTGAAGAAGATTATTGACTTGTTGTATTATTAGCGAAGCAGAACACGGCTTAGATTAGAAAGTTGGTATTCATAGCTTTGAGGTGGCTGACGATTTTGACTGTACATAATACTCCATTAGCTTGCTGCGGAGATAGCAAAAGCAAAGTCACCTGTTTATTTTTGGTTTTTTGAGTTTCCCTTTTGTGTTTTCTGTGTGTTTCGTGGTAATTAAAGATTTTCTCTGCGTTCTCCGCGCCTCTGCGTGAGATTAGTTTTAAGTACGAGTCACTGTGACCCCGTCAGAAAATCCCCACTACGCCTGTCACTATCTTCACATGCAAGTTGCACCCATTCAAACTAAACTGTGACAAGTTAAAGTTTACTGATTGAGGTGTCAACATGGCAAAAGACAACAAGTTTCGTCGCATCATCGGAGAAATAATCTCCCAACTCTTAAACGTGCCGGTGCTTTCCGGTTTATTGATCACTTACCTGTATTTCAACCTGCCCGCAGGGGAACCCAACGCGCTGAAGGGCTTGATCTGGGCGCTGGTATTCGTCAGCCTCATCCCGCTGACCAGCCTGTTCTTCTACATCCCGGTGCACAACGAAGAGACCAAGGTCACCGTCCACCGCCAGCGGGTGGCCAGCTTCGTGATGATGATGGTCAGCTATCCGATCGGATGGCTGGTGCTGGCGCAGATCAACGCGCCGCGCATCTTCACGGCTATTGCTGCGACCTATACCTTTGTGACATTGGGATTGATCGTGTTCAACCTGCTGCTGCACTACAAAGCCAGCGGACACGCCGCCGGGGTCAGCGGCCCCGTAGCTTCGATGATCTTCCTCTATGGTGTGATTGCCGCACCCTTGCTGCTGCTTCTGCCGCTCGTCACTTGGGCGCGATTGGCGGCCAAAGGTCACAACTTCTGGCAGACGGTGGTGGGGGCGGCTCTTTCAGGCGTGATCGCGGTGAGCGTGCTGTGGGTCTTCGGATTCACACCCTTTACCGGCATCATTGGGTAACGGGGATCGGCAGTTTCCTCTGCAGGGTGACTTGCATGGTGGCGCCTGCCTCGTGCAGCTGATGCGAGCTCGCACCCTGGCTGATGCCCAAAAAAGCAGCTTTCGGATCGGTGACGATAGTGCCGCACAGCAGATCCACGCCTTTGTCAAACAACACAGGCGAAAGGGGAGTGCTGGGGCCGAGCACCATCACCCGGCTTTCGGGACGGCACAAAGCCAGCAGACCCTCGAAGGTATGGTTGATCAGGGTGGTGGCGGTGATGGCAACCACGTCCGCTTTGGGGATGTATTCCGGCGCCAATTCGGCGGGGATATCTCCGTCACGGGGGTCCAGTTCGAGCACCCATAAATTATTCAGGTCAGGCTTGAGTCTTTCAACGAAGGGGAAGTGTCCCACCAGCGCCACATTCTTGTGCAGCGCGTGTTCGCGCAAATAGACCTCGGCATTAAGTTCCACGTAGTCGGCCGGGTCGATCGGCACCAGTGCATTGATGGCGGCCAGCCCGATCGAGACTTCGGTGTAGCTGTCTGATTCGGCCAGGTTGACCAGTTCTGCAGTGCTCATTTCCAGCAGGCGGCCGGCGTTTGACACGGAGGGGTTGCAGCGGTGCATGAAGGCAGGGTTGGCCAGGGTGGCAGCCAGTCCGCACGACAATCCGCGCTCGGTTTCGGCCAGCACAGCGGTGCGTGAGTAGCCAACGTGGATGTCAATGATCTTGCCGGGCAGCAGCGAAGAAAAAATGTCAGATGAGAGGGTCATGCGTGAATGCTCCTTGGTGGATGATCAGGTTGAATTATACGCCATGGAACTCAAGGCACGAGTTTAAACCGTCAGCCGCACCTGACTTCGAGGAAAGGTACGGCTGACGTGGCGCATCCAGGCGGTCTCAACGAGACCGTTACGTCTTACTTGATATCGCCCGTGAAAAGGGGCAGGATGTTGGTTTCAAAAGCGGCGTCGTCCATGCCGTAGAGCGTCTTGTAGAATTCCCTGGCTTCAGTGGTGGCGTCGTACCCGGGGAAGAGATCGGGGTGCAGCTTTGCGGCAACCCAACCCAAGCCGAGCGGCCAACGGGGATCCGGCTGGTCCCAACTGTAAACGTCGGTGGCGAAAGCGTAGAGCTTGTTGTTTTTGACGGCATCCAGCAGCATCCACTGGGGATCAGCTTTCAATTGGGCGACCACATCGTTGACCGGCACAAAGTAAGAGACCAGGAAAACGTATTCGGGGTTCCAGGCGGCGATCTGTTCGAGGTTGACCGTGGTCCAGCCGTTACCAGGGTTGGCATCTTCCCACACAGGAGTGCCGCCGGCGGTCTGGATCAGGTAGGTTTGCATCCAGCCCATGGGCGGGACGTTGAAGGCGATGGTGCCGTCTTTATCAGAATAATAGAGCAGCAGGGTTTTGGGTTTTTGTTCGGCAGTCAGGGATGACAGGGTGGAAGTAACGGCATCCACTTTACCCTGGTACCAGGCAGCCAGTTCTTCGGCTCTGGCAGGGTTCTGGAAGAGCTGACCCAAAGTGGCTAGGTCGCGTTGATACTGGTCCGCGGTTTCGAAATCGAGATACACCACGGGGATGCCGAGGGCTTCAATGGGGGCGCCCAGTTTTTCGGCGTTCATGGATTTCATGATCACCAGGTCGGGTTGTTCGGCGGCGATCTGTTCGGCCCCGGCACTGCTGTCGAGCAGGGTCTTGGTATCGTATGTGGCATCAATCATCGGCAGGAAGTTACTTTTGCCCTGGTTGGTGGCGCCGACCGCGACGATGCTGTTTCCGGCTTCAGGGAAGAGGTAAATGGCGTCCGCGACCATGAAAAGGGCTTTGCCTGTCAGCACGATGCGCTCTGGGGCTTTTTCAAAAGTGATGGTGCGTCCGAGGGCGTCGGTGACGGTGAAACCGGCGGGGGCTTCAGTGGGTGCGGCAGTCGGGGCAGCTGTTTCAGTGACAGGCAGGGCGGTGGGTTCCGCAGTTGGTGCGGGGGTCTGCGTTGCGCAGGCGCTGACGACCAACATGGTGATGAGTAAGGCGACGATCAGAATTCTTTTGCTGTTCATGAAGTTCTCCTTAAGGTTGAATTACAACTCAATATTTGACTATTCAATAATTGAGTATATAAAGTGTATCACTCCTGATTCCAAAAAGCAACTGGAAACGTCATAAAGTGGGTGTGATGAAAGTCAAATCGGAATATAAATCAACCTTGACAAGGTCGCGATCTGTGCGCCCCCGAGCGAAGCAAGAGGGGTCACCTAATCAAGGTTGATCAAGTGGCACTCTAAAAGCGGAGTACTAAAAATATTTTTACAAGAGATCAGGATCCAACGCCAAGGCGGAGATGATTTCACCGGCAGAGATGCGATTGACCCCTGCGGGAACGACCAGCAGTGCGTTGGCCTGGACCAGCGAGAAGAGGTTGCCAGAGCCTTGATGTCCGGTCAGGCGGGCATGATAAACACCCTCCACTTTACTGAGGACGCCGCGGAAGTAGCTTTCGCGTCCGTCAGGAGAACTGAGGGGCTCATCCAGCACGGCTTGAACAACCTTCTGCGTTAAGGGCGGTAATCCGTGCAGCTTTCGGATGATGGGCAGAACAAATACCAGCGCGCCTATATAGGCTGAAACCGGGTTGCCCGGTAAACCGATAAAGGGAATATTCTTGTAGTTACCGAAAGCCACGGGCTTGCCGGGGCGCATGTTGACCCGCCAAAACGAGAGGCTGCCGTTAGCCTCGATCACTTCACGCACGTAATCAAACGCTCCCACGCTGACACCGGCCGAACCGACGATCATGTCGGGCGGATTTTGCAGCACCTGGTCGAGGGTTTTCCTGACACTCTCGGGGTTATCTTGTGCGATACCAAGGTGGATGACCTCCGCGCCGGCATCTTCAAACAAGCCAGCCAGCACATAGGTGTTGGCATCGTAGATCTTGCCGGGCTTCATGGGTTGGCCGGGAAGAAGCAGTTCATCTCCGGAGGAAAAGAGAGCGATGCGTGCTTTCGGGTTGACCTGCACTTCGCGGATTCCCAGCGAAACCAGCACCCCAACATCCTGGGGCAGCAGGCGCCGGCCTTTTTCGAGTACCAACTGGCCGGGCTGCACATCCTCCCCTGCGCGGCGCAGGTTGTCGCCAGGTTTGGCAGATTTGTAAAAGCTAACCGTGGGCTGCATGGGGCCGGTCTGCGGTTTCTTGTATTGATCCGTGTCTTCGACCGGAATGACCGCATCCGCGCCTTCGGGGATGGGAGCACCGGTCAGGATGCGCGCGGCTGTTCCTTTAGCCAAAACCCCTTGTTGGGTGTAACCGGCAGGGATATCCAGGCTGACGGGTAGGGTCACGGGAGAAGAGGGTGAAGCACCGCTGATGTCTTCGCCGCGTACGGCATATCCATCCATCGAAGAGTTGTTGAAGGGCGGAAGTGCAAGGGGCGAAGTGATGTTTTCGGCAAAAATGCGATGATAGGCGAGTTCCGCTTTGCAGGCTTCCGATCCCCTGGTTTTAAAAACTGCCAGAATTTTTTCCTGGGCTTCGCGAACAGGTAACAAATCAGTCATGATGTGCCTTTCGAAAATCAATCAAATCCAAGTCATTTAATTCTAGCCGAAAAATCTTAAAAAGCACATTTAGTTGTATAACTTCATTAATTCACGAACCAAAAAGAAATGTAAAATCAAGCGGAACCGCACTCAAGAAAAAAAAACATTCGGAGAAGGTATGCAAACAATCACAGATTGGGTTGCGCTATGGCGTGAACTGGTTGAAGTCAAAAGGGAGAACCAAAAGACAAGCATTGAGACCCCTGGCGACTCGGATTACTGGCTTTCGCAGGCGCGCAAGTATGATCACCGGGTCAAAACCAAATGGGCCAAGCCGGATGTGTCACGCCAATTTGTGTTTGAGACGGTTCAGCCGAATTCAACCATCATTGATATAGGCGCCGGCACCGGTGCCTGGACGCTGCTTTTTGCGAAAAACATGCACAAGGTCACCGCCGTTGAACCTTCATCCGCGATGCGCGAAGTACTGCTTGAAAACATCAAAGAGGCGAAGGTCGAAAATATTGAGATCGTCACCGAGAAATGGCCCCTGACCAGCCTGCCGGTGCATGATTACGTTTTTTGTTCGCATGCCATGTATGAGTGCGATGATTTTGTGAAATTTGTCACCTGCATGAGCGAAAGCGCCATTAAAATGTGCTTCCTCCTGATCCGCGCGCCGTCGCTGGATGGGCTGATCACCGAAGCCTGCCGCCACATCTGGCATCAACCGTACGACTCTCCCAACTTCACCATCGCCTACAATATTCTGCTGCAAATGGGCATCAGCGCCAATGTGCGCTTTGAGGAATCTGACCGTCAGCATTTTATTGCCTGTGACAGTGAGGAATCCGCCCTGCACGAGATCAAGGAACGCATGGGCTTGCTTGGTACAAGCGAGCATGATGATTACCTGAGTGACCTTTTGCATCGCAGATTGATCAAACAAGATGATCAATACATCTGGCCTGGCAGCCGGCGCTCCGCTTTGATCTACTGGTCTGTTTCAAAATAAAAAAGATCAACCCATCAAGATTGATCTTTTCGTGGGAATGCAATGATTTTTAGAGGATGGATTTCTGGCGGATCTCGCCTTGCCGTTCCAGACCGTGGTGCACGGCGACGATCTCTGAAAGCACCGCCAGCGCGATCTCTTCGGGCTGAACCGCGCCAATCTCAAGCCCGATGGGAGCATGCAAGCGGGCAAGCTGTTCTTCAGTGACGCCCAGTTCCCGCAGGGCATCCAGGCGTTTGGGTACATTGCGTTTGGTGCCGAGCACCCCTACATAGGCGGCGTTGCTTTTCAGGGCCGCGGCCAGTGCAGGGTTATCCAGCTTGTCATCATGGCTGACCACAGCGATGAACGTTCCCTGGTCGGGGTTTAACTTTTCGATGGCTTCTGAAGGCCACTCGAGGATCAATTCATCTGCATCCGGAAAGCGTTCACGTGTGGCATATGCGGAGCGCGGATCCAACACAATGGTGTGAAAGCCGAGCACTTTGGCCAGCCCAACCAGGGGGATGCCTATATGTCCGGCGCCCACGATCACCAGCCTGGCTGGTGGAATGAAGATATCCACAAAAGCCTCAACTTCTTCGATCAATTTGACGGCTTTGGGGTCGCGGGTGGTGAGTTGGTTGAGAGCGGCTTTTTGCCCGGCTTTATCCATTTCAAGGCTGCCAAGGCTGCCCTGGGTATGTCCATCCGGCCAGACCAGCAGTTTGGCCCCGACGCTGTTGCCATCCAAGAGGGTAACGCAGGCTAGCAACTCGTTCTTCTCCAGAACATCCATGATGGGGGCATAAGATTGCTGCCAAACGGGTGTCTGAAGAGATTCCACAAAAACGCTCAAAGAGCTGCCGCAGCTCAAGCCGATCTCCCACGGACGTTCTTCACTGACCACGCCATAGTGCAACATTTTTGTCTTGCCGCTTGCCAGCACTTCCTGGGCTTCATCATAAACGGCACCTTCGATGCAGCCGCCGGTGACAGACCCTGTGATCTGCTGATCAGTGGTGACCGCCATCTTGGAGCCGATGGGACGCATGGGCGAGCCGTTCGCTTTGACGATGGTGGCAATGGCCACAGTTTTATTCTGGTTCTTCCATTTTTTGATGTCTTCGGCAATTTCACGCATTCGAATACCTCTTTCTGGAATACCCTTTCGATCAAGAATCTCATTTTACATCAACTTGTCAAGGATTTCCTGTTTGTCAGACAACTATTGTTTTGAAGGGGATTCCCGGTATAATTGAGGTGTAACTTTTGATGATTTTCAAAGAGCACTACTTTACCGATTCCAGCAAACCAATTCAATTTATCAGGAGAACTGAATCTCATGTCAGACTCAAAATCCGAACTAAAGGTCACGATCAATCAGGAACCCAAGATATTGATGGTGGGGCAGGATGAAAGTCTGTTGGATGCGCTGCGTGCGGCATCCTACTTTAGTGTTAAATCAGGCTGCGATACCAAATCGTGCGGTATATGTACTGTCCTTGTAAACGGCAAGCCGATCAAAAGCTGCCATACCCGTGCCCTGGATGTTAAAGGCGCTGAGATCCTCACCGTCGAAGGGTTGAGCAAGGACGGCGAGATGCATCCCATCCAACGCGCGTTCCTTGAAACAGGCGCCATCCAATGCGGATTCTGCACCCCAGCCCAAATTTTGACCGTAAAAGCTTTTCTCGATCGCAATCCTAACCCCAACGAAGACGAGATCCGCAAGGCGATCAACAACGTCATCTGCCGCTGTACGGGCTATGTGCGCGGTGTGGCGGCCGTCTTGCGTGCGGCGGCCTATCTGCGCGGTGAGACACCCGCACCATATACGCATCTTGAAGGTGAATTGCCCAAGGATGCAACCCAGACTAATCTTCCTGAGGCATTTTATCGCCGCGAGGCAGAGCACCTCCCGCTGCCGCCGCTGGTGCTGACTCCAACCGAAATGCCGCTCAAAGCGGTGGTCGGCCAGGCTGAAACCAAGGTGGATGGCAAGAAACTTGCCCAGGGCAAACCTGTCTTCGCCGGTGACATCCACATGGAGGGCATGCTTTACGGCGCGCTGTTGACCAGTCCGCATGCCAACGCCAATATTCGTAATATTGACGCCAGCAAGGCGCGCGCCCTGCCTGGTGTGCACGCTGTGCTGACTTACAAAGACATTCCACGTATCAAGTATGCCACCGGCGGGCAGAGTTATCCGCAGCCGCTGCCCTACGACCAGGTCAGCCTGGATAACGTGGTGCGCCATGTCGGCGACCGGGTGGCCGTGGTGGCCGCCGAGACCATCGAAATTGCTGAACAGGCGCTAAGCCTGATCGAAGTGGATTATGAAGTGTTACCCGCCATTATTGATCCCGAAGAAGCCTTAAAACCCGGGGCACCGATGGTGCATGCCGAGAACGACACCGAAGGCATTTTTGATGCCAAGCGCAACGTGGTCTGCCACATTGAAGCGGATTACGGCAACATTGAAAAAGCCTTTGGCGAAGCCGATCATATCTTCGAAGGTGAATATCACACCCCCAAACAGCAGCATGTGCATCTTGAACCGCATGTCTGCATCTCTTACCTGGATGAAGACGACCGCCTGGTGTTGCGTACCAGCACTCAGGTGCCTTTCCACGTGCGCCGCATGGTTGCCCCGTTGATCGGCCTGCCGGTCAAGAAGATCCGCGTGATCAAACCGCGTATTGGCGGCGGCTTTGGTAACAAACAGGAAATGATCCTCGAAGATCTGTGTGCTCACTTGACACTCAAAACCCGCAGACCGGTCAAGATGGTCTACACCCGCACTCAGGAATTCATCAGCTCCCGCAGCCGGCATGCAATGGTCATCCGCTACAAGATCGGCGTCAAGGGCGACCGCGTCAGTGCAGCCGAACTGAATTTGATCGGCGATACCGGTGCTTACGGCTGCCATGCACTGACCGTCAACATGGTCGGCGGCTTCAAAGGATTGACCCTGTATAACCCGGATAATATCCGATTTAACTGCGATGTGGTTTACACAAACACTCCCCCCGCCGGCGCTTTCCGCGGATACGGTGCGATGCAGTGCGAATACGCCATCGAAGTGTTGATGGAAGAGATTGCCGAAAAACTCGGCCTGGATGTGGTCGAGTTCAAACGAAGGAACTGGCTCAAAGTCGGCGATGCAATGAACCTTTCCAAGAAGTTGGGTGAGGGACGCGAAGGGGTTGAGCAGACCCTGACCACCAGCGGCATTGCAGAGTGTGTGGATATCGGCGCCAAAGCCACAGACTTCCGTGCCAAACGCGCAAAGTACAAGAACCAGAGTGGACCAATCCGCAAGGGCATCGGTTTTGCCATTTCGATGCATGGCAGTGGTATTGCCGATCTGGATATGGCCTCCGCCACATTGAAGATGAATGATGACGGGTCCTTCAACTTGATGATCGGCGCCACGGATTTGGGCACCGGTTCAGATACCATCCTTGGGCAAATCGCCGCCGAAGAGCTAGGCATTCCACTGGATGACATCATCGTCTATTCATCCGACACGGATTTCACCCCGTTTGACAAGGGTGCCTATGCCAGCAGCACCACCTACATCAGCGGATATGCCGTGTTAAAGGCAGCCAGATTGATCAAGGAACAACTGCAGGAACAAGCCGCCGTGATGCTTGAACTGCCCAAGGGCACCCAATTTACAGTGAAAGACCGCAAGGTCACTGCCGCCGATGGCAGAAGCGTGAGCTTCAATGACATCGGGTTGAGCAGTCTGCACATGCAAAATCAACACCAGATCATCGCTTCTGCATCCCACACCAGCCCGATGAGCCCGCCGCCAACCTCGGCCCAATTTGCCGAAATCGAAGTGAATATCGAAACCGGCGAGATCAAGGTTGAGCGTTTGCTGATGCTGGTGGATTGCGGTCGTGTGATCAATCCGATCACTGCGGCCGGACAGGTAGAAGGCGGCATGTCACAGGGGTTAGGCTTTGCCCTAACCGAGGAAATGCTGTTTGACGAAAAAGGCCAGCCGCTCAATCCGAGCCTGGTGAAATACCATGTGCCGAAGGCGGCTGAAATGCCGATCATGGATGTCATTTTCGTCCAGACCGATGAGCCCAGCGGACCTTACGGCGCCAAATCCGTTTCAGAGATCGCGATTGATGGGGTCGCTCCGGCTGTGGCTAACGCGTTGCACAACGCCACGGGTGTCTGGATTCGCGAACTGCCGTTGACCCCGGAGAGAGTTTTGAAGGGCTTGAAGAAATAGATTGTTTTTTGTTTTGAATAAATAAAATACAATCGAAGGGGAGGTTCTTGAACCTCCCCTTCGATTGTTGTGTTGATGTTATATGACTGAAATCGACCCGCCGGAAAGGGCGATGTCGGGGGTGAAAACGCGTGCGGGAAGACCTGCTGTTTTGAAGGCGGCTTGTACCGCCTGACCTACTTTGGCGCGTTCGGAATCATTATGTAAAACGATCAAGAGACTGGGGCCGGCGCCAGAAAGCGCCACGGCTGCGGCACCGTTTTGGGTTGCTGCTGCGATGGCATCCGCGGCGCCGGGGATGGCGGGGATACGGTAAGGTTGGTGCAGTTTATCCTGCATGGCAGATGCGAGCAGATCAAGATCCCCACGACCCATGGCGTTGGTCAGCAGGGCAAGCCGTCCAAGATTAAAGATGGCGTCCTTGCGGGGCAGCTCAGCGGGCAGGCAGGCGCGGGCTGCCTTGGTCGGGAAGTGGAAATCAGGCACCACGACCATCAATGAAAGAGAAGCAACTTCAAGTTTGCGAGCGACGACCTTCTGATCGTTCACGATCGCGGCGACTAATCCGCCCAAGATACATGGACCGACGTTATCGGGGTGTCCTTCGATCTGGGTGGCGCAATCCAGCTGGTCGGCCACATCTTGTGGAATATCCAATAATGCAGAGGCAGCCAGAATGCCTGAAACAATGGCAGCGGCACTGGAACCCAAACCCGCTCCAAAGGGGATGCGGTTGCGGCAGTGCATTTGAATGCCTTCAGGCAGGTTTTTGTGATGTTTTTGCGCATAGGTGAGCATAGCTTTGTAAATCGTGTTGGAGCGGTCAAGGGGAACTTCGTTGGCTCCTTCACTTTCGACGGTAATGCTTAGCGTATTACCAACCGTTTCCACTTCGACATCGTTCCATAGGTCAAGCGCCAGCCCGAGGCAGTCAAAACCGGGGCCGAGATTGGCAGTAGTGGCAGGAACGCGAATGAGATTGCGCATCTTACTTCTCTCTTGCCAGATAATCTTCGAGGGCTCCCATTTCTGAGGGCAGGATGGTGGGTTTGGCCATGTCTTTGGTAATGATATCAGGGTCTTTCAAACCGTGGCCGGTACAGACGGCGGCCACCACTTTCCCCTTAAGGTCAATTTTGCCGCGTTCCAGTTCGTGCGCCATACCGGCAACCCCTGCTGCGGAAGCGGGTTCAACCCAAACGCCGTTGGCGGCCAGCATTTTTTGCATTTTTAGGATTTCATCATCGTTGACCGCGATGATGCGTCCACCTGATTCTTCAGCTGCTTCGAGCGCCTGTTCGGCGCGGGCGGGTTTACCGATGCGGATGGCGGTGGCGATAGTTTCAGGATGTTCCACGGGGTGGCCGAGCACCAGCGGCGCGGACCCTTCCGCCTGAACGCCAAGCACCTGGGGCAGGGTGGTGTTCTTGCGTTCGTGAAGCTGCTCGAAGCCCATCCAGTAGGCCGATATATTCCCGGCATTGCCAACAGGCAAGGCAAGCCAATCTGGGGCTTTGCCAAGTGTGTCGCAAATCTCGAAAGCGGCGGTTTTTTGTCCTTCGAGGCGGTACGGGTTGAGCGAATTGACCAGGGCGATGGGATGTCGTTCTGAAATGGCGACCACCAGGTTGAGTGCATCGTCAAATGAGCCGTCAATCTGGATGACTTCTGCCCCGTAGGCGACGGCGCCGGCCAGTTTGCCGGTGGCGACTTTGCCAGCGGGAATGATGACGATGCAGCGCATGCCTGCGCGAGAGGCATAGGCAGCGGCCGAAGCGGCCGTGTTGCCGGTGGAGGCGCAGATTACCGCTTTGGCGCCGCGTCCGTAGGCTTCACTGATGGCCACGGTCATGCCGCGGTCCTTGAAGGACCCGGTGGGATTCATGCCTTCAAATTTGACAAAAAGTTCAAATCCGCCGCCCAATGTCTGGGCAAGTTTCGGCATGGGGATGAGCGGGGTATTGCCTTCCAGCAGGGTGACGGTGCGGGTGTGGGCGGGGATGTCCAGAAAAGGACGGTAGGTTTCAAGAACGCCTGAGTATGCTGTCATGATGATCCTCTGTTACTTGACGTAACCGAGTTTGACCAGCAGTTCGGCGTTGTAGACCGATCCGCCAGCCGCACCGCGGATGGTATTGTGAGATAAGGTGACCATTTTATAGTCGTAAATTGAATCGGGACGTACACGGCCAATCACGGTGGCCATGCCCTTGCCGGTCATGCGGTCCAGACGGGGCTGGGGACGGTCGGGTTCGTCGCGCAGGACGATCACAGGTTTGGGCGCAGAAGGTAGATCGCGGCTGACTTCCGGAGCCTGGTATGAGCAAAGGGCATCCTTGACCTGTTCGAGGCTGGCCTTTTGATCCAATTCCACCGAAAAGACCACGGTGTGTCCATCCACGACGGGAACGCGGTTGGTGTGCGCTGAAACGGCGAAATCTGCGTTGACAATGGCATCACCTGCAATGTGACCGAGCATTTTGCGCGGCTCAACCTCAACCTTTTCTTCTTCACCCTTGATGTAAGGTACAACGTTGTCAATGATATCGAGCGAGGGCACACCAGGGTAGCCGGCGCCGGAAAGCGCCTGCATGGAGACGGCGAAAACTTTTTTGATGCCAAAGGCATCGTAAAGGGGTTTAAGAGCGACGGTCAAACCGGTGCTGGTGCAGTTGGAGTTGGTGATGATACCGCCAGACCATCCGCGCAGGCGGCGCTGAATGGGGATGATGTGCGCCTGGTCGGGATTGACCTCGGGGAAGAGGATGGAGACATCCGGCTCCATGCGATAGGTGGAGGCGTTGGAACAAACCATGCTGCCGGCACGCGCAAAAGCGGGTTCAACATCTTTTGCGGCATCTGCAGGCAGAGCTGAAAAGACCAGAGGCACAGCCGCGGATGAAGGTTCCGTGGGCTTGACGATCATGTTGCGTGCCCATTCTGGCATGTCGCTTGAAATGATCCAATGGCAGGCTTGCGAGAAGGGTAGACCGACGCTGCGGTCAGAAGCGGTGAGCGCCACCACTTCAAACATGGGGTGTCCATCCAACAACTGGATGAAACGTTGGCCGACGCTGCCTGTGGCAGCCAATACGGCGACGGGAATACGATCAGACATAATTTTCCTCGGTTTCACTGGTGCGCCGGTCAGGCGGCATCAGAATGATTGATTAGTTTGTGCAATACCTTTAGCGCTGGCTGTAAATCCGCGGCGTTGACCATCACTGAGATGGCCACTTCGGAGGATCCCTGGGCGATGGCGACGATGTTGACTTTATTATCGCCAAGGGCCGTGCAGACACGCCCCGCAACGCCCGGAGTCGAACGCATGCCTTCGCCAACGACGGTGACAATGCCGACTTCATCAGTCGCCCAGACGCGGTCAATATCGCGGCTTTCGATTTCATTGGCAAATGATTTTGAGAGCATGGTAATAACCTGATCCGCTTTTTCACTTGGAACGGCAAAGCAGATGCTCTGCTCGGAGGAAGCCTGCGTGATCAAGGGGACGCTAGTGCCCAATCGGGCAACCGTTTCAAAAGTCTTAGCGGCCACACCCGGCACGCCCAACATGCCGCGTCCTTCAAGCGTGATCAGTTTAAGTCCGCGCACGGTGGTAATGGCTTTGATTACATCGTGCTGCGCATCCAGTTCGGAGACCAGGCGGGTGCCGGGATGTTCGGGCTGGAAGGTATTGCACACGCGCAAACCGATGCCGGCTTCGATCACGGGGCGGATGGTCTTGGGATGCAGGACCTTGGCACCGTAATAGGCCAGTTCGGCGATCTCGCGGAAGGAACAAACAGGTACAGTAGCGGCATCCGGTACCAGGCGGGGGTCAGCAGTCATCACACCGTTAACATCGGTATAGATCCACACATCGTCCGCGGGCAGGGCAGCGCCGATGATGGCGGCTGAATAGTCGCTGCCGCCGCGTCCAAGGGTGGTGATGGTGCCCGATTCACTGGCGGCCATGAAACCCGTGATCACCGGCACCTTGCCAGAGTCGAGGATCGGGTTGAGCACCTTGCAGGTGTTCTTCTTGGTGTGCACAAAATCAGGATGGGCGTCACCATAGTGATCGTCAGTGACGATCAGGCGGGTGGCTTCGATGGCTGTGGCAGGGACGCCGGCAGAGATCAAAGCGGCTGACAGCAGATGGATGCACATGCGTTCACCTGCCGAGGCAACGGTATCCATCACGCGCGGGGTGGATTCACCCAACACGGCGATGGCTTTGCATAGATTGACCACCTGGCTGATCACTTCATTGATCGCCTGAATGGTTTGTTGAAAGAGGACGGGTTCATGGATTAATGCATTGGCGATCTCATCGTGCTTATGGATCAGCTCGATGGCGTATTTATCCAGTGCCTTGGGGTTGGAAATGGCTTCAGACGAAGCCATTTTGAGCAGGGTGTCGGTGACACCGCTCAAAGCAGAAGTGACCACAACCACGTTTTTCCACTGCGCTTTTTCATTTTTGACGATGGACACAACCTGGCGCATGGCATCAGGTGTGCCCACGCTAGTACCGCCAAATTTCATCACCAAAGTGTTTTTATGGATGGTTGGGGTCTGTGTTTTCACTAATATGCCTCCACACGCTCCAGTATTGTAATATCTTTTGGGGAGCGATGTTTATTAATCATAACTATTTAATTAAACTTTGTTTTTTGGGTTTAACCGTTTGAGTGATACGAAGACCCAGCGGATTAATAAAAGAAATTATACATCAGAGAATCATGAAAATAAAGTTTCATTTTCGATTTGATAATAAAAATGTTCTTGTGACTACCTATGACAGAGTTAATCCCTCCAAATTTTTTATGGAGTGGTGGATTCTTTTTAATCAGGTATTGACTTTTTCGAAAACGTGGCTATAATAACTCTATCAGATAGAGTACTATTAGATAGTGCACTATCAAATAGTATAGTGTCAGATAGAATTATTCAATCAAGTACGAGGAGCCATGACAATCATCAATAGCGATATCATACGCGGGCATTTGGATGCCATTATCCTAAGACTGATCTACGAAAAAGATACATACGGATATGAAATATCCAATGAAATTGCCACCAGGACCGAGAATAAATTCGAAATTAAGGAAGCTACACTGTATGCCGTATTTCAAAGGCTGGTGAAAAAGGGATTAATTGATACCTATTTGGGTGATGTCTCTTTTGGCAGTCAACGTCGTTATTACCGCATCACCGAATCGGGTAAGAATTATTTGAAGGAAGAAATCCGTGCATGGCAGAATGCACGCGAAATCATTGACATATTTATGGAGGATTTGAAATGAACGAAATTGAAACTCACATCAACAAATTGTTTGAAAAAATTGAAGATAGTCAGCGCAAACGCGATTTAATGCAAGAAATCACTCAGAATCTGAATGAAAAAGTGAACAACCTGATCACCAAAGGACAAACAAGAGAAGAAGCCGTTCAGAAGGCTATTCAAGATTTTGGAGATATCGACGATTTACGTCCCGAACTTGAAAGCTTTGGCAGAATAACTAAAAGTAAAAATGCAGGGCTTTCATTAGCCTTTTCAATTTGGGGTACGCTCCTGATCAGCGGCCTTTTCTTGTTCATCAATTTATATTACACCCCTAAAACCATTTGGTTTGTCTATCCGATATTTGCAGTATTGTGGTGGCCGATGTCTCTTTTTTTCAGATGGATTCATTTGAAGAAGGATGTTGCGGTTGGGCTGCCTTTCTCGATTTGTAGTTTTTTCCTCATTTTTGGGCTAATGTTGTTTATTAATCTCTACTATTCCCCCCAATTTATCTGGTTTGTCTATCCCACTTTTGCTGTACTTTGGTGGCCAATAGCTATGCTCTTTCATACTCTGCGTAAAAAGAATAAAAATGAGGAGAGTATAGATGCCTGATAGAACCCTTCAAACGAGAAAGCATCGGAATGCCATTGCGTTCTCTGTTACAGCCAGTCTGATAATTATTTTTTTTGCCGCTTATATCAACTTTACGGTTGGTGGAAGTTTTCCATGGTTTATATTTCCTACCTATGCAGTGCTTTGGTGGCCGATCGGAGTGTTCTTTTCAAAAAAACGTTCGGCATTTGTTCTCTCATTGGTGGGAAGCCTGCTCACTATCATTTTGTTGTTTCTCACTAATTACTTTACCTCATGGAATTTTCCGTGGTTCCTAATTCCCTCTGTAGCAATCTTGTGGTGGCCTTTGGGTATCTTCTTTGGCACAAAAAATTACAAGTTGTTTTCACTGATCAGCAGCATCATTCTGAGCGCCTTTTCCATCCTGGTCAATGTGATCTTTACACCTTCAGTCCTTTGGTGTCATTATCCGGTTTTTGCTTTGATCTGGTGGCCGTTGAGCGCCTATTTTCGTGGGTTTGAAAGAATGAGATTTTTTTCAGTGTTGGGGGCGTTGATAATTATTGGGTTTCTTACTTTTGATAATTTCACAAAAACTCCAAATTGTCCTTGGGTTTTGTTCACCCTTTATCCCATTTTGATGTGGCCTGCTGCCATGTTTCTGAAAAAACGATTGGGCAAACTGAACATCACCTTAATTGCCAGCACAATAGGAATCGTTTATTACATTTTATTGAACCTGTTTGTGTTCAAAGGCTTTCCTTGGGCAATCTATCCAATATTCGCCATTTTGTGGTGGCCTTTAGCTATCGTTTTTGGTAAACCTGGGAAAGCATTGAGTTTTTCCATGGCGGGAGGAACACTTACCACAGCATTATTTGTCATTACTAATTGGATTACTTCGCCTCACACGATCTGGGCGATCTATCCAATTTTTGCGATCGCCTGGTGGCCTCTGGCTGTTTATTTCTTTGTCTATCGCCGAAGTAAGATTTAACCTAATAGCTTTAGTAACCTTAGCCGCACTTTTTCAATTACAAATCTTAAAATATCGCCAGGGTACTTGACTTTGGTCTTTCAAAGTTGTAATATTTTCAACTAATAAGGTGAAATTGATATGACGAATCGACTGGAAGTAACTAGAATGATGGACATGTGCATGATGTGCCGAAGCGAGGAGCTTTAACACACTCTATGACATGCCTGTATCCAGGCGGTCTGATCAAAAAAGTGTAAAGCTCCTGATAAGCAAGACAAGGAGCTGACCCAAGAAAATGAAAGTCCGGGAAAATGCTCCCGGACTTTTTTGTAATTGACAACCGAATAGTGCATCGCTCTTATCCAGAGAGGCAGAGGGACCGGCCCTGTGAAGCCTCGACAACCTGTTCAAAAGAACAAGGTGCCAACTCCGGCAGGAACAATCTGGAAGATGAGAGGAGATCAGAACTTGATATTGCGACCTCTTCTTATCCTTACAGCAGAGGTCGTTTTTATTAACTTACAAAGGAAACCGAAATGCCAATCAAAATACCTGATCAACTACCTGCTTACGAGACACTGCAAAACGAGAATATTTTCGTGATGGATGAAGGCCGAGCCTCCCACCAGGATATCCGTCCCTTGAAGATTGCTTTACTCAACCTGATGCCCACCAAGATCACCACTGAGACACAGTTATTGCGGCTGCTAGGCAACACCCCCCTTCAGGTGGAAGTCACCCTGCTGCGCACCGGAACTTATCAAAGCAAGAACACCCCTGAAGAACACTTGCTTAATTTTTATCAGACCTTTGACCAGGTCAGCGACCAGTTGTTTGACGGCATGATCATCACCGGAGCCCCGGTGGAGCAGCTCCCCTTTGAAGAGGTGGATTACTGGCCTGAATTGACCCGGATCATGGATTGGGCTGTTACCCATGTGTTTGCCCGTTTGTATATTTGCTGGGGGGCGCAGGCCGGGCTTTATCATCACTTTGGTGTTCCCAAATATCCGCTGGCAGCCAAACAGTTTGGCGTTTTCAAGCACAATGTCGTTGAAAAGAACGTCAAACTACTGCGCGGATTTGATGACGTTTTTTATGCTCCCCATTCACGGCACACCGAGATCCGCCGCGAGGATATCGAAAAGGTACCCGGACTGCAGGTGATCGCGGAATCCGATGAAGCCGGGGTTTACATTGTGGCCCATCCCGAGAGCCGGCAGGTGTTCATCACCGGACATTCCGAATACGATCCACTGACGCTTAAAGCTGAGTATGACCGCGATGTCAAGGCAGGCCTGCCCATCGCGATTCCGGTGAATTATTTCGCTGACGATAATCCCACCAAGGCGCCGGTCGTACGCTGGCGCGGGCATTCACACCTGCTGTTTGCCAACTGGATCAACTATTACGTCTACCAGGAAACACCATACGATTTGTCGCAATTCAAACAGTTTTCATCGGTTGGGTTGTGAAAAGGAGAAGAATGGATAAATCAGACATGCGAAGCGTACTTCATACCGTTTTCAGGATCTTAAACAAATAATCTAACCTAAAAGGATAAACATCATGGTACTCAAAAAAACCGATCGAAAATTTGGATTCAATACCCGTCAACTGCATGCCGGACAGGAACCTGACCCGACCACCAACTCACGCGCCGTACCCATTTATCAGACCACGGCCTATCAATTTAACAGCAGCGAACATGCCGCCAACCTGTTTGCTTTGAAGGAATTTGGCAATATCTATACCCGCATCATGAATCCGACCAACGATGTGTTTGAGCAGCGCGTCGCCGACCTTGAAGGTGGTGTGGGTGCTCTGGCAGTATCCTCAGGGCATGCTGCCCAGTTCCAGGCCATCTTCACACTGGTGGGCGCCGGGGACCATATCGTCTCTGCATCCACTCTCTACGGGGGAACCTACAACCAATTCGTCTATTCTTTCCCGCGGTTGGGTATTGAGGTCACACTGGTGGACCCCTCCGACCCCGAGAATTTCCGTAAGGCCATTCGCCCCAACACCAAGATCCTCTATGGTGAAGCGTTGGGCAACCCCGGGATCAACGTGTTCCCGATCGAGGAAGTGGCTGCCATCGGTAAGAAGTACGGCATTCCACTGATCATTGATAACACCTTTGCCACCCCTTATCTTTTCAGACCCTTTGAATGGGGTGCCAACATCGTGGTGCATTCAGCCACCAAATTCATCGGCGGACACGGCACTTCCATTGGCGGTGTGATCGTGGACGGCGGAAATTTTGAATGGAAAGGCAATCCGCGCTTCCCAAATTTCAATACGCCCGACGACAGCTATCACGGTCTGGTGTATGCCGACCTGGCCGCGGCAGGCATTCCTCCATTCATCACCAAGGCGCGCGTGCAGATCCTCCGCGATTACGGCGCCTGCCTTTCGCCATTCAACTCCTTCCTCTTTTTGCAGGGGCTTGAAACCTTGAGCCTGCGCCTGGACCGGCACGTGGCCAATGCGCAAAAGGTGGCCGAGTTCCTCGAAAACCACCCCAAGGTGGACTGGGTGTCTTATCCCGGTTTGAAGAGCAGCAAGTACTACGCTGCGGCTCAGAAATATTTCCCCAAGGGACCGGGCGCCATCCTCGGATTTGGCGTCAAGGGCGGTGCCGAAGCCGGCAAAAAATTCATCGAAAGTCTGAAACTTTTTAGCCATCTGGCCAATGTGGGAGACGCCAAAAGCCTTGCGATCCATCCTGCTACGACGACCCATGCCCAGTTGAATGAAGAACAGCAGCGATCCGCCGGGGTCAGCCCCGAGTTCATCCGCCTGAGCATCGGGCTGGAAGATATTGAAGATATCTTGTGGGATCTTGATCAGGCCTTGCAGACAGCTTAAAAACCAGAAGTCCCTCTTACACAACACCCCCGGCGAAAATGTCCGGGGGTGAATTAAAATATCTTAGCAAGGTTTCGAAGAACAGCAGCAACAGGCTTCCCAATAATCCACGACGCGGCCGTAGCGGTCGAATTCAAAATGGCAGCAGGTGAGCAGGGAGTCTTTGATCTTCTGCCGTGCGCGCTGGACGCGTGATTTGGCGCCGGAGAGAGAAATTCCCAACTTCATAGCAAGGTCCTGCTGTGAAAGGCCTTCATATTCTGTTAATAGTAAGGCTTCACGATAGGGGGATGGAAGTTCATTGATCATATCCAACATGGCGCCGGAAAGTTCGGCCACAGCGTCGTCTTCAACAATTATTTCCTGCGGGTCTGCCAGGGTTTCGGGTAGTTCGGTGTGAGCGCGGCGTGAGCGGTAATGGTCAATGATCACATTGCGGGTGATCTGATAAAGCCAGCTTTCCAGCTTTTCAGAGTCCTTGAGGGTGGACATGTTTTGATGAACGCGTAAAAAGACCTCCTGCAAGAGGTCCTCAGCGGCGGCTTCATCCTCCACCCGGTGCTGAATGAAAGACTTCAGTTTTGCGTTGGTTTGATCCCAAATGGATTCCAAAGTATGCATGATTAGATTAGATTCCTGTAGTTTTCCACTATCATATCATTATCTTAAAACCCAAAAAAGGAGATGGCAGTCAGCCAACTCCTTTTTTCTCTGAGGTGATTTTTTAGAATAAACCGGCAGCCAGAACCATGTTGTAGCCATAACCCAGAATGATTGAACCCACCCAGAGAGTGCCAATCACGACGGCAATGACTTTCCAGCGGGCGATGGTCAGGGCACCCATCACGGCGCCGATGGAAGTACCCGAACCGGTGACCATGAAGGCCAGCGCTGCGCCCTGGCTCATGCCGCCGTCAATCAAAGCACGAACGAGTGGCAGAGACCCTTCAGTATTTATATAGAAGGGAAGGCCAAGAGTGGCAGCCAGGGGCACGCTGTAGATGTTGCCCGAACCAAAGAGGGTTGTGATCCACCCGGCGGGGATCAAGCCGTTCAAGAAGAAGCCAATGAAAGCAAAGCCAACGAACATGAACAGCAGTTTGGGCGCCGTGGACATGAAGGCGTCGGATACCGCCTTCCAGGTAAACCGTTCTTTTAGGGTCAAAGATTTTGGCGCGGCATCAGTGGGCGTAGTATCGCAACCGCAGGAGGATGTTGGAGCAGGTTGGGTGATTACAGCTGCTGATCCGCAACCACAGGCGGCAGGTGTAGGAGTAGGATGTATGACAGCAGGTCCGCAGCAAGAAGTGGTGTTACCCACACTGACCGGCCGGTTGATGATGTAGCTTGGCTGGGGTATGCATCCGCAGGCCGGGGTGGCAGCCGAAATCTTAAGAGAACTCTTTTTTGGTGCGGGTTCCTCAAATCGGGACTGGTTCTTAAGCCATTTCTTTCGATCCAGAAAATCACCGATCAATCCGCCTGCCAGACCCAGCAGTATTGACGAAACGAAAAAGGCGATCGCAAACGGCCAGCCGAATAACCCGGCGCTGTAGATCAGTTCTCCAGGGGAGGTCAAAGGTGACGCCACCATGAATGCGATGATGGGTGCCCAGGGCATGGCAGTCGCCATCATCCCCAGCAGCACAGCGGTGGTGCCGCAGGAACAAAACGGGGTGGTGACGGCCACCGCTACGGCTCCCAGAACTCCCACCTTATTGTGTTTTAAAAGAAACTCTGATGCTTTTTTGGGGTCCATCACGATCTTGAGAACGACCGCCACCACAATGCTGATCAGCAAATAAGGCCAGTTGTGCAGAAGTGATGTGCCTAATTGTAATAATGCTTTGAGAAAAACAGTGATGATGAAGTCCATAGTTATTGCTCCTTAAAGGTTGATTTAAAAATGTAGACGGATGTTTTTAAAAAAAGACGCATAAAGGGAGCATGAAAAGGCCTAAACCCGCAAAGTTGTCTTCAAAACGGATATAATCTCTTACTCGGAACAATACTCTGCTTTTGGGATTTGAGTTTATGGCGTTAATCAGTTTACAAAATGTCAGCCTTGGGTTTGGCGGCCCTTTGCTGCTCGAAGAGGTCAACCTTCAGATCGAAGCCGGCGAATGGATCGGTCTGCTGGGACGCAACGGCATGGGTAAATCCACCTTGATGAAACTGATTAATGGTGACATCCTGCCCAAGTCAGGGCAGGTGGCGCGGCAGCAAAACGTCCGTACCGCGTATATGCCGCAGGAGGTGCCGTTGGGCATGACCGGCATCGTGCATGATATTGTCTCAGCCGGTTTTGACAGCAAAGAGAAAAGCGTCGATGAACACTGGCAGCGCCAGCTTCAGGTGGACCAGGTCATATCGCGCATGGGGCTGGAGGGCGATGCTAATTTTGATACGCTTTCGGCGGGGTTGAAACGGCGGGTGCTGCTAGCCCGCGGATTGGTTAACAATCCTGATCTTTTGTTACTCGATGAACCTACCAACCACCTTGATATTGACTCGATCGCCTGGCTAGAAGATTTTCTAGCCCGCTGGGGTGGAACGCTGTTCTTTGTCACCCATGACCGCCAGTTCTTGCAGCGCATTGCCCACCGCATCGTGGAACTTGACCGCGGGCGTTTGTTTGATTGGAATTGCGATTACGCCACCTTTGTCAAACGTAAAGAATCCATGCTTGAAAACGAAGCCGAGCACAACGTGCTCTTTGATAAAAAACTGGCGCAGGAAGAAGCCTGGATCCGCCGCGGGATTGAAGCCCGCCGCACGCGTAACGAGGGTAGGGTCAGGGCGTTAAAACGCCTGCGTGAACTGCGCAGCGAAAGACGCGAGGGAGCCGGCAAGGCTAAGATCCAGCTGCAAGAAGTCAAACGCTCCGGGCGGCTGGTAATTGAAGCGGAAGCGCTGAGCTACGCTTACGGCGACAAACAGATCATTAAGAATTTTTCCACCATAATCCAGCGCGGCGACAAAGTAGGCATCATCGGCCCGAACGGCTCGGGCAAGACCACGCTCATGCGCCTGCTGATGGGAGAGCTGACACCAGACACCGGGATGGTGGAACTGGGTACCAACCTTGAAGTTGCTTATTTCGATCAACTGCGCTCGCAGCTCGATGAATCCAAATCGGTGCTGGATAATGTGGGACAGGGACGCGATACCATCATGATCAACGGCAGAAGTCGCAACCTGATGGGTTATATGGAAGATTTTTTATTCACCAAAGAACGGGTGCAAGCGCCGATCACCGCCTTGTCAGGCGGCGAACGCAACCGGCTGCTGCTGGCACGTTTATTTGCCAAATCCACCAACTTGTTGATCATGGATGAACCCACCAACGATCTGGATATTGACACGCTCGAAATTTTGGAGGATCTGCTGCTGGATTATTCCGGCACGCTGCTATTGGTCAGCCATGACCGCGAATTCCTCAATAATCTGGTCACCAGCACCATCGCCCTGGATGGACAGGGAAACGCCGTCGAATATGTTGGCGGCTACGATGACTGGGTCCGACAAAGCCAGGCAGCGGCAAAACCTTCCGTGCCGGTGAAGACGAGTAAAACCGCGGCGGATAGTCCGAAGGCAGAAACCAAAGCGGATCCAAGCCGCAAATTGAGCTACAAGGAACAAAAAGCACTTGAAGCACAGCAGCAGGAACTGGCGGAACTGCCCGCGCGTATTGAAGCCCTCGAAGATGAACAAGCTCAGATTGGCAAGCGCATGGCTGATGCATCGTTCTACCAGGGCGATGAAGATGAAATTGCCAAAACGGCGGCGCGGTTAAAAGAAATTGAAGAGGAATTGTTACAGGCTTACCAGCGTTGGGAAGAGCTGGATAACGCTTAATTCTAGGCTGAATAATTAATTCTTGTTTCTAAAATCAGTTGAACAGGCGAATAATCGTTTGAAACCCCTTGTGAATCATCCCCCACCTGGGCGTGAAAAAAGTGTAATTTCGTCATTATCCGACATCTGATGGTTTCTTGCAACAAGTGTGTTGTTGACTGAAACTGAAAGATATTTCATTACTTTTTGTAAATTGGGCTTTTCTTTTGCAATCTTTTGCAGGGCATCATTCACCGTAGCCAAATGATCGAGTTCAATGAAAAAAGCTCCTTCATTTGCATATGACCTGGTCGAACCAAGAAAAGATACTTTTATTTTCATGGCAAAAAAGTGTTTGCTTTAACTCCTCTCATTATTGTACAATAATTTATCCCTGATAAATTGATAAGCACGAGGAGGAAAAAATGTCTTTTGGCTATACAGGTTCAATACTTCACATTGATCTCTTAACGAAGAAAATTGAAATTGAGAACCCTCCAGAGGAGTTTTACAGAACTTATATGGGGGGCGGCGCCATGGGCTTGTTTTACCTCCTTAAAGGTATTCCTCCTCATACTGATCCTTTATCACCAGCCAATATATTGACTTTTATGTGTTCTGTAACCACCGGGGCCGCTGTGCCTGGACAAAGTCGAATTAATGTCAATGCAAAATCACCGATGAGCGGTGGAATTGGCGATTCTCAGGCGGGTGGATTTTTCCCGGCAGAATTAAAATTTGCGGGTTTTGATGGGATCGTTGTAAAAGGCAGATCAGCAGAACCTGTCTATCTTTGGATCAATGATGGCAAGGTTGAGATTCGTAACGCATCTCATCTTTGGGGTAAGACCACTAAAGAAGTAGACCGCTTGATCAAAGAAGAACTCGATGACAATAAAGTTCAAATCGCTCAAATCGGTCCTGCTGCAGAAAATGGTGTTTTGTTTTCCAGCATTGTAAATATGGTCAATCGAAATAACGGCCGTACGGGTATGGGTGCTGTGATGGCAAGCAAGAATCTGAAAGCAGTGGTCGTTAGAGGTACAAAGAAGATCTCAGTTGCGAATCAGGCGTTGTTAACAGCGCTTGCCAAACAAGGGGCTCACGATGTGAGTGAGAATCCGGATGTTGATGGTTTGGCCAAACATGGCACCGCTTCGGTTGTTGCATTTCAAAATGACTTGGGCACGCTGCCGACCAGAAATTATACTGAAGGGCAATTTGAAGACGCCGCCAAGATCTCTGGAGAAACAATGACAGAGACCATCTTAAAGAAGACAGATACTTGTTTTGCCTGTTCCGTTCGCTGCAAACGTGTGGTTGAAGCAGAAAAAGACGGTTATAAAGTGGATCCGGCCTATGGCGGACCGGAATATGAAACACTAGGTACTTTTGGCTCGTATTGTGGAAATTCAGATTTGGAAGCTGTAAGTTATGCCAACCAAATCTGCAATGATTATGGTGTTGATACCATCTCATGCGGTGCGACCATTGCCTTCGCCATGGAATGTTTTGAAAAGGGCATAATTTCCACCAAGGATACAGGTGGAATTGAGCTTAAATTTGGAAATACCGCCGGAATGCTGGAAGTACTCAAACAAATTGTTCAAAAGTCGACACCTCTTGGAAAAACTTTGTCGCTTGGTTCCGCCAGAGTTGCAGATTTATGGGGCGACGAAGCCAAAAAACTTCTGATCACAGTCAAAAATGAAGAAGCACCAGCTCATATGCCGCAAGCCAAAAAATCACTTGCCCTGATATATGCTGTCAATGCATTTGGAGCAGATCACCAATCCAGCGAACATGATTGGATGTACGAAGTCGGTGGTGCGGATCTTTACTTTGAACGCCTGGCAATGATTGGTTTGACCAATCCGCCTGAAGCAGGTGATTTCGGTCCAGAAAAGGTAAAGTTCGCGAGTTTGACTCATACCTTCTACAGCTTGCTCGACAGCCTGACACTTTGTCAATTTGTTTTTGGCCCTGCCTGGACCTTATATGGGCCGGCTGAAACAATAGACCTTGTAAAAGGGTGCACGGGATGGGATGTTACCATTGAAGAGTTGATGAAATTAGGTGAGCGCCGTCTTGATATGATGCGGGTGTTTAATATTAGAGAAGGTTTCTCGCGCAAAGATGATAAATTACCTGAAAAATTCTTTGTTCCTTTGAAAGGTTCAGGCCCCACCAGCGGAGTGGCTGTGGATGCTGAAAAACTGGAACTTGCCATTGATTTGCATTACCAAACCATGGGATGGTCAAAAGAAGGTGTTCCTTCATCAGAAAAACTGCAGGAATTAGATCTGGAGTGGTGTGTAACTTAAAGAACCATTCCCAGTTAGTTTACATGTATAAAAAACGCCCAATATCAAGAATTGGGCGTTTTTTCTCTCAATTGGAAGAATCGTAATTGCTGATTTTCTTTATGTTGATCATATTCTCTTCCCGAATCTGTTGGATTTTGAAGGATGATCAAGATTTGATGTTCTTAAAAGAAAAGACCGCGAATTTATAACAGATCCAGGCGATGGCGAGACTGGCGGTCGTTGAAAGCACCAGCCCAAGCAGATTGGGGATGGTTGATGCCAGACCAACAGGGATGACAGCGCCAATTATGCCAAGAATGACTCCCTGGGTGCCAACGGACGGAACATTGCCATTCATCAAGAGATCGCTTTTGGATTTTCGCAAGATATCTATGGCGGCCGTGAATCCAAGTGTGGCCAGCAGACCGGGCAAGATAAACAGGAAGTTTATTGCTAAGTGTTTTGACAGAAGTGCTGAAAAAGCCAATCCCAGCAGACCAACAGCAAGAAGCAGCGGCAGACTTGAAACAACATCGCGAATCAATATCAGTGTTTTGCGAATGGGCAGCTGTTGAAGAATCGGCCAGCACGCCAGATCGCTGCGCAGCCGTTGGGTCATGATAGGTCCGATTTGAAAGACCATAAAGAACACGACCAATAACTTGCTCAAGAAGCCTGGAACCATCGGCAGACCCAGCATGATACTGAAAATAGTCAACAAAGGCCAAATCTGTTTCCAGTTCCATCCGCGCAGAACCTGGATGCGGTTCTTCCAGCTCAATGCAGCGCTGCCTATGTGTTTGTCAGTTAGTTCGATCTTTCGCTTGCTTGATAGTCTGTTTTGCAGCCGTTTCTGTTCGACCAGGTCGGTAAAACCAAATTTGGCGGCGGTGGTCAGCATTTCAAGTTCGGAAGTTTCCTGGGCTGCGCGGCTCAGATTAAATCGACGGGAAACAACAAAAAGAAGGACTAACACGAGCAGCGCTAAGGCGATATCCATTAAAAGTGGAGATGCCCCAATGCCGTTGATGTATTCAGGTGATATTAAAAGAGTTAAAGGTGAAGAACCAGTAAAGCTGGTAAAAACATTGCTGAAAAACAGGATTCCCAGAGGAATAAGGCCAACCGCGAGGGCTGGAAATATGATCCAATCTCGCTTGCTGTTTTTGTGCAGGCGAATAACTCCAACTACCCATTGAAAGGCAAAGAATGCAAGATGAATCGGAATAATTTGAATCAGGGTTCTGATGCCAAAGCCAAAATATTTGAAGATAGCGTCTGATGTTGCCGCACCGGTAAAGTATAGTTCGGCGGTGGAAAAACCGAGAACGAGCGCGAGGACCCAAAAAAGCAGGGTGTTCTTAAACCAGGGCATCCACAACCAGCGCATTACGAGCGCGCGGCGGTTGACTGGGGTTTGGCAGACCAAAGCCTGATCTGTTTCTGAGAAGACAAGGGGGCTTACTCTCGAAGATTTGAATAATCCGAACAAGTTCCAGCAAGTCAAAACAATCCACATGATGGTTGCGGCGGTATTTGCCGCCTGGTCAGGATTAAGCAGTGACAATGCCATTCCGCCAACTTTGGCAAAGAAGAAGAATACGGTCAAAAACCAGAAAAAGAAGAAAATTACCAGATAGAGAAAATAGGCCTTGTTGATCAACGATCTGTCTTGTAGATCATAGGCAACAAAAGAGAGCCAGTATCCCAGTTCATTCTCTTCCTGTTTGGAACGCAGCCAATGGATTGCTTTCAATTCAGGCTTCCTTGATGACGCCATTGTTTATAAAAAACTGACGATTTGCCAGCGCATCAACCAGACGCTGATCGTGGGTGGACATTAAAATGGTCTTTCCTGCTTCGCGAAATCCACGCAGCAGATCAAGCAGCAGGTCCACACTTTCAACATCCAGGGCGGAGGTGGGTTCATCCAGTAGGAGAACTTCGAATGGGCGGATGAAAGCCAGTGCCAGTCCAAGTTTCAGGCGCATTCCTCTTGAGTAGTTATGTGGAAAAAGACTGCGGGCTTCCCATAACCCCAGGTCTTCAAACAGTTTCTTTCCGCGATTTTCAATTTCTGCTTTATTCAAATTATTCGCAGAAGCAATAAATTGAAGATGTTCCCAGGCGGTCAGTTCTGTGTAAAAACGAGGAACATCCGGTACGAAAGCCATGCGCTTTCGTACTTCCACCTCGTCTTGGTATAGATCGTAACTGCTAATTTTTACGCTTCCACTGCTCGGAGGTATCAATCCCGTCAGGCACGAGAAAAGTGTGGTTTTGCCTGAGCCGTTTGGACCGGTGATCACCGCGATTTGAGCCGGGTTGAGTGAAAAAGACACCGGCGATACCGCGTAATATTCAGCATATTTTTTTGAGAGTTCTTCCACTTCAAGGTTATTGGTCACTGATAAACCCCTGCTTCTTGATGAATTTTTTTTCTTCAGGATGAATTATGAAGCAATTATCAACCTTAAAGATCATAAATATATCAGATTATCGAATTCATCCCATTAAACCAATAAAACCCGTTGGAAAGACGGATTTTATTGGTCGATCTGGAAGAAGATGCTATGATGCGTAGCATCAGATTGATTCTACAAGATAACCAATACAATGACAATTATTCACCTTGTGCAATAATGTCATATTATCTGTTTTTTTTTGAATGGAAATCGTCCAAGCTGAGGCAGGACTTACGGATGATCAGTTCCGTATCCATAAGGATTCGGTGCGGCGGAATGGTCTCACCTTCAATTTGTTGGATCAGACTTTCAACTGATATTAACCCTAATTCGGGAACATCCTGGCGAATGGTTGAAAGCTGGTTTCCACCGTAAGAAGCCGCTGGCAGGTCATCAAAACCGATAATTGAAATATCTTCAGGGATGCGTAAATTGGCATCATCAATGGCTTTCATAGCGCCTACGGCCATCACATCTGAGGCTGCGAAAACGCCATCTGGATGGTGTTCGAGTAATTTTTGCATGGCAAGATAACCGCCGGTTTCGGTAAAGTTACCTTCCGCGACCAGGGAATCATCCAGAATTCCGTTTTGTTCCTTAATGGCCTGGCGGTAGCCTTCAAGTCGATCAATTCCCACTGTGCTGTCAAGCGGACCGGTTATGGTGGCTATTTTTCTGCATCCCGTTTGATAAAGATAGGTCACGGCAGATTTTACCGCGCTGATGTTGTCAATATCTATATAAGTGACATTATCTGAACGAAATGGTCGACCCACTACCACCAGCGGAATTTTCTTGTCCACCATTCGACCGATTGCGCTCTGGTCTCCGTGGTGTCCCGATTGCACGATGACGCCATCCAAAAAGCCCTTGCGTCCGACCCGGGGAAAAACATTTTCTTCATCCTCTTTTGTGCTAACCAGAAATAGGGCCAGAGTATATCCATAAAGATTGCAGGCTTTGGCGATGCCCATTAATAAATTGGGGTAGTAAGGGTCGGTGAAAAAAGTGCTGACACTGTGGGGAAGGATCAGCCCAATAGTCCAGGAGCGCTGCATGGCCAGAGTTCTGGCTGCGGCGTTGGGGTGGAAGTGGTGTTCTTCAATGATATCGAGGACGCGCTTGCGAACATCCATTTTTACACTTGGATGTTCATTGACCACTCTTGAAACCGTGGACCGCGAAACACCTGCCAAGGCAGCAATATCGTCCAGGGTTAAATTACTCGTGCTTTGATCATGAGTCTTTTTCACAATTTGATTGACCCGTATGTCAGAGTTTTGGATTATGCTATAATGGAAGCGCTTCCAAAAATCAGTATACATCAAATTGATCGAGAGTCAATATTCCAGTCTGTTCCAAAAAGAGTCATGTTCCAAGAAAGGGCTAATTCTCATGAATGTTTCAAATGCATTACCCAATATCCCCTGGCAGGATCGACCTGCAGGCAATTCAGAAATCATCTGGCGTTACTCAGCCAACCCGATCATCCCGAGAGATTTGATTCCATCCTCCAACAGCATCTTTAATAGTGCAGTAGTGCCTTTTAAGGGGAAATTTGCCGGGGTTTTCAGGTGTGACAACAAGAAACGCGAAATGAATATCCACCGCGGCTTCAGTGATAATGGGTTTGATTGGAAGCTTGAAGACGCTCCCATTGACTGGCTGTGTGATGACCCTGAAATTGGGCGTTATCAATATCGTTACGATCCGCGTGTGGTGTGGCTTGAAGATCGGTATTATGTCACCTGGTGCAATGGATACCATGGTCCCACGATTGGTATCGGCTATACCTATGATTTTGAAAAATTCCATTTTCTTGAGAACGCCTTGCTGCCATTCAATCGCAACGGCGTGCTTTTTCCTCGCAAGATCAATGGTAAATATGTGATGCTCAGCCGGCCCAGCGACAATGGACACACCCCCTTTGGCGATATCTATATCAGCCAGAGCCTGGACATGGTGCATTGGGGTGAGCACCGTTTCGTGATGGGAACCAAAGGTGGGTGGCAGAGTACCAAGGTGGGTGCCGGCCCCGTCCCCATTGAAACTCCTGAAGGCTGGCTGCTGTTCTATCACGGCGTGCTGACCTCTTGCAATGGGTTTGTTTACAGTTATGGCGCAGCCCTGCTTGATCTTGAACAGCCCTGGAAAGTGATCAAACGCGGGGGTCCTTACCTTATGACCCCACAGACGTTGTATGAATGCGTGGGGGATACCCCCAATGTAGCTTTCCCGTGTGCGTCTTTATATGACGAACCGACAGGCAGAATAGCCATTTATTACGGCGGTGCGGATACTGTAACCGGACTGGCGTTTTGCAAAATCAATGATATTCTGGAGTTTGTGAAATCAACAAATGACCTTTAATAACAAATTACCTGGGAGGAATCAGTCCAGTTTTCTCTATTGGACTGGTTCTTCCGATCAATGGATGTGGGTAGAAATTTTTGAGATTGATTAGTGCTGACTCATGTTTATAGGATTAGGCAGGTTTACCGAAGCTTTAGTATTCTGAATCAAGCCCAAAACGAGAATTATATTGAAAATCTTTTTAATAGTGAAATAAATGCTTATCAATCGACCAAAAACATAATTTCGTGGTCAAAAAAAGTAAAAATATTAAAAGTGATTGACTTTTGTAAAAAAAATACATATAATACCCATATTCGTTGAAAGCGCTCTCATGAAATTCGTCGGTAACAGAGTAAATCATTTTTTGAATAAACTTTCTGATCGGTGTCGATTAAAACAAGATTGAAGAAATATCGGCAGTTACCAGGTTCTGAACCAGTCTACTCAGGACAAGAGGAAACTCAGAAGGATTGTATGCCGCTTTTGCTCAAAAACGTTATGTCTCACCCCGCCTCACTTCAGGCGGATAATACTTGTGAATGTTCCAAAGATGTTACCCGAAGGGGGGTAATCGTTGATAATTTGAAGTTTTCAACGGCATCTGAGGTAAAACACATAAGTACATTTTCCAGCAATTTCATTTATTTTTTTTAATACTGAACTTGCTTTCTATCAAGTAAAGATCAATAACCATGCTGCACGTTAAGAAAAAAGAACTTTAAAATCTGAAAAAGACTTAAAAACCAAAGGATGGTTTGAGAGTAGAATGTTATTGTATCGTTTTTGTGACATAAAGAACTCTCTCACATTTTTTTGACTATCATTTATATAAAGGAGGTGGTTACCCTAATAAGTTTCGCACGTGGAAGGTTTTAATATTTTCCAACCCGTACTATAAAAGGAGAAAGAAGAAATGAAACGTTTGATGTTTGTTTTGACTATTATTGTTGTCTTCACCATGGCTTTGAGCGCCTGCGCCAAAGCTACTGAAGCACCCGTTGCCACTGAAGCCCCCGTAGCCACAGAAGCTCCTGTTGCTACCGAAGCTCCCGCAGCTTCTGGTGAAGCCGCCGCCGATGTTGTTGCTGGCGATACAGTCCTCCCCCGCACCGAGACCTTGTACTTCAATGGTCAGCAGTGGAGTGCCGTTGTTTGTTGGAACCCCTACAGCTCCAACTGTAACAACGCCATGGCTCTTGCCCAGCAAGACAATGCCCGCACAATCATGTTCGAAACCCCCTACATGTACAACATGATGGATGGCAAGGTATATCCTCTGTTGGCTGACGGCCCCTATGCTTGGGACGAAGGCATGACCAAGATCACTTTCAAACTCAATGCTGCCGCCAAATGGTCTGATGGCTCCGCTGTGACCGCTGATGATGTTGCCTACACCTGGGCTTCCCATGTGAAATACAACACCCAGTTCGGCGCCGCAAACAAAGCCTACATTGCTGACATCGTTGCTGTTGATCCCCAGACCGTTGAAGTTCAGGCTGTCTTGGGCGATGATGGCAAATCCATCAATCCCCTTCTTGTTCAGGCTTATTTGAGCAGCAACTATGTTATTCAAAAAGCATGGACCGAAGCTTTGGAAGCCCGCACCGCCGGTGATGCAGCTGCCTTCATGGCTGATGTCGCTGAAGACGTTGTTTACTCTGGTCCTTACGGAAAATTCTTCTCTGATGACACCAAGGTCGTTTATGTTCGTAACGATGCTTATTGGGGTCAGGACGCCTCCATGTGGGGTAAACTGCCCGCTCCCAAGTACCTGGCTCACATCATCTACAAAGACAACGCCGCTGGCACCACTGCCTTGGCTGCTGGTGAAGTTGATGTTTCCCAACAGTTCAACTCTAATGTTCAGGACCTCTGGTTAGAACAAGGGTTGCCCATCTCAACCTACCTTCCCGAAGCCCCCTACGGCATCGGCGCCTCCCTTCCGACCGCTTTCTTCAACACCGCTTCCTTGGGTCTGGATAACGTTGCTGTCCGCAAAGCAATCGCCATGGCTGTCGATTATGACACCATCATTGCAAACGCTATGACCAACCAATCCGCTACCTTCACCCAGGTTCCACGGTCCTTGATGAACCCGACCCCCGGCGAACAGGCTGCCTATGACCAAGCTGCTGTTGCTGACCTGCAATGGGCCGGCAATGACATCGAAGGCGCTATCGCTCTCCTCGACGAAGCTGGTGTTGTTGATACCGATGGTGATGGTTTCCGCGATATTGATGGCAAGAAATTGTCCTATGTCGCCACCTGCCCCAATGGCTGGTCTGACTGGCAAGCTGCAATCGAAGTTG
>CAZQXI010000016.1:0-79478 GCA_964597505.1 uncultured Anaerolinea sp.
GCCAGCGCCAGATGGGATAATCCACCCCTGTAGTCGTCTGAAATGAATCCGGGTGGATCACCGAACGTCCGGCCACCAGGGTGCGTTCATAGCTGCCGGTGGGCAGCAAACGGGTCAAAACACCCGCGACGAGCATCAATAATAAAATAATCAGCGCTGATTGAATAAAGGCTTTCTTGCTGATCTGAGCGCCAGCTTTATCGTCCATGAATGACCTCGCTGTGATGATTTAATTTGAATTAGTGTATAAGCGAGTGACGGGATTGTCAACTGATTAACCCATCAACACTAGAACCAGTTAATTAATAAAATATCAAAACGAATCCGAGTTCACAATTAAGTTGAAAACTGGTAAGATGGTCTGACTTTATTAATCAGGTAAACAATAGAAAATGCCCGAGACCGCACACACCATTTCCATCGCTGGTAAAACCATCCCCTACAAGATCAGGGTATCCACCCGCGCCACCAGGCTGCGGATCACGGTCTCTGCCTCGGGGGTGACGGTCACGCTGCCCAGAGGTGTGCCCCAGCGTGAAGCCGAGAACTTCCTGAAACAAAACGCGGTCTGGCTAAACGTGCAGTTGGAACGCACCGCCAGGCTTGCCAAACCCTCCCCCCTCCCTTCAGATGTGATGCTTTGGCATGGAGAAGCCGTGCAATTACAACGCATTGAAGAAGCGGACCGCAAGTCGCGCGTCAAGGTGGAACCCAGCAAGGGACGGCTCCGTGTTTACATGCCTGCCGGATCCAAAGCCTCCACCCGTCTGGCAGCCGAAGCCTGGATGCGCGCCAACGCGCGCGCCGAGATCGAACAGGTGGTGCTGGAACAGGCCCGCCGTATGAATGCCAAACCCAAGGCTATCAGCATCCGCGACCAGCGTACTCGCTGGGGAAGCTGCTCCAGCCGGGGAAACCTGGCCTTCAACTGGCGGCTCGTGATGACCCCGCCCGGCGTGTTGGAATACGTTGTGGTTCACGAACTGGCGCATATGTTTGAACTCAATCATTCCAAAGATTTTTGGGATATCGTCGCCCGGTATTTTCCAGATTATAAAAAAGCACGCAGCTGGCTGCGGAAGAATGCATCCTCGCTGCGAGTCGAGTAAAACTGGAAACTGAAACTCTCAAGGGGTATAATTCTTCAACATGGAATTCACTCACTATAAAACTTTCCCAATTGAATTAAAAGAAGAATGGAACCAACTGCTTTCGAAAAGCGTGAATGATGTGCCTTTTCTGCGTTTTGAATATCTGGCAGACTGGTGGCAGACGCGCGGCGGAGGTGAATGGCCCCAGGAAGCCGAACTGGCCATCCTCGCCGCCCGTGAAGGGACAGAATTGGTTGGCATAGCTCCCCTGTTTATCACCGAAAAAGAAGGCGTCAAAAAACTGATGCTGCTCGGAAGCGTTGAGATCAGCGATTTTCTAGACCTGATCGTTTCTGCTGATCATGTACACACATTTGTTGATTCCTTGCTAAGCTATATCGCTGATCAACTGGTTCCATTGGGGATTCATTCGGTAGACCTGTACAACCTGCTTGAAGATTCGCCGACCATTCAACACCTCTCCGAGTCTGGAAAAGCCGCTGGATTTGAAGTGAGTAAAACGGTTTTGCAGCAAGCGCCCTGCATCACCCTGCCCGGAGATTGGGAGCTTTACCTCGAATCCATTGACAAGAAACAGCGCCATGAGATCCGTCGTAAAATGCGCCGCGCCGCCGAAGCGGATGCCAAAGTGGAAGTTTATTACACCACCGACCCAGCCAGGGTGGAAGCCGACACACAGGCGTTTCTTGGCTTGATGGAACAAGACCCTGAAAAAGCAGCCTTCCTGACACCCGCAATGCGCGAACAATTCTTGATCAGCGTTCAAACCGCGTTTGCGCACGGCTGGTTGCAGTTGGCATTCCTCACCGTGGATGGCGAGAACGCTGCCGCTTATTTGAACCTCGATTATCAGAACCGCATCTGGGTCTACAATTCCGGTCTTGACCGCCGTTTCATGGAATACTCTCCAGGCTGGGTGCTGCTTGGTCATTTGCTTATGTGGGCAAATGAAAACAAACGCAGCGCGTTTGATTTTCTGCGTGGTAATGAAGACTATAAATACAAATTTGGCGCTATGGACCGGTTTGTCTGCAGAGTCACATTATCCAAATAAATCTTCAACCACGAAAAACACGAAATTTTCTAAACACACGAAAAACCTTTTAACAAAAACCTCAGAAAGATGGTTTTTAACTTCAGACTCCCGCCGTTTACGAACGGCGGGAGTCTTGTTCATTGACTATTTTCGTATGTTTCGTGGTTAATTGAAATTACAGGTCTTTCTGGGTCCAGCGGACCATGACGCGGTAGATGGTGTCTGCCATTTGATGGAACTCATCAATGCCGATGCGTTCATTCACGCCGTGCACACGGTTGAGGTCTTCTTCTGTCACCACCATGGGTGTAAAGCGGTAGACGCAGTCGCTGATCTCGCAGAAGTTGCGTGAATCCGTGCCGCCCAGCATGATGTAAGGAGCCACAGCCGTTCCAGGCCAGATCTCGCCGATCACGGATGCAATGTGGCGGTAGGCGTCGCCATCCACAGGAGAAAGTGGTGAAGCTTCCCAGGCTTTCTGGTCCATGGGTTCAAAGGTGACACGCTTGTCTTTGATGATGAAGCGGATAAATTCGCACACATCTGCAATGGATTGTCCGGGCAGGATGCGGAAGTTTACGACCGCTTCGGCAACGGAAGGCAGCACGTTATCTTTCACACCGCTGTGAATAATAGTAGGGGCAGTGGTGGTGCGGATGGTGGCATCCGTTTCACCCTTGGCCGAAAGAATTTTGGCAACCAATCCGCCAAACAGCCAAAGATTGGCAAAAGCCACCTGCATGAGCGGAGAAGCCGCGCTGCCCAGACCCTGGAACATGGGCTTGACCATGCGCACATCGGTTGGAAAACGGTTGCTTTCAAGCCGGTTGATGGCGCGGGAAAGAATGCCAATGGCGGTTTCTTTGGGGGGTGTGGAAGAATGTCCGCCGGTAGCCTGAACGGTAAATTTTAGTGAGAGATACCCTTTTTCGGATATGCCAATCGTGGCGACATAACCCTTAACACCGGGGATGATGCCATCGTAAACAGAACCGCCTTCATCAATCACAGCTTCAACACGAATACCCTTGGCTTTTAGGTGTTGGACTACCGCCATGGCGCCGGTGCCCAAAACTTCTTCGTTGTGACTGAAGGTAAGAATGACGGTGCGGTCGGGTTTGTACTTGGCAGCCAGCAAAGCTTCAACGGATTCAAAAGCCGAGATCATCTGGCTCTTGATATCCATGGTACCGCGGCCCCAGATAAAACCGTCTGCAATTTTGCCCGAAAAGGGTGGGTAAGTCCATTGGTCAATGGTGTGTTCATCCGCGGGAACAACATCCTGGTGAGCCATGAAGACCACGGGATTTAAGGATGCATCCTTGCCCTCCCAGGTAAAGATCATGGTGTGCCCGTCCACAAGTTCCTTTGTAAGGTTCTTATGAGTAAGCGGATAGGTTTTGGCCAGCAATGCCTGCATGGTTTCAAAATTTTCCTTGACGTCTTCTTGGGGATCTTCATGAGAGATTGTCTCAATCTTGATCACAGAAGACAAATGCTCCGCCAAAACCTGCGGGTCCTGGGCAAACCTGGGTACACCATATTTAAAAGTAATTGAAGTGGATGAGGATTTTCTAGCAAAAATCAGGGTTTTGATCAGAATAAAAGCCAACAAAAATAAAACCAGTGCAATAATGATCACAAGAATACTGGATGGAGACATGTATCACCTCGGATTGGAAATGAAATCTCTAAAAGCCAAGGCCTTAGAGATCACAACAACTTTCATCCGTTGGATTATAGCATCAGGGAAGAGAAACAGCCATGCGCCTATAAGAAAAGTAACTTATTTTTTACAAGCGCACGGCTAACTGCATTACGACATTAATTCCATGCCCACTCTGAAGTTTTCCATGCCAGCGATCAAGGTTTCTTTGTCACTGACCACGGTTTTAACCACATCAGTAATGGAGATGACACCCACCACTTTACCGTCTTTCACAACAGGCAGATGGCGGAAATGCTTGTCCACCATTTGAGCCATGCAGGCTTCAGCAGACTGATCCGGGCTGACAAAATAAACCTGGCGGGTCATCACATCTTTTAAAGGGGTGGTGACAGGGTTTCCCTGCAAGGTTCCTTTTCGGGCATAGTCGCGTTCAGTGAAAATGCCCAGCAGTTTATCACCTTCCATGATCAATACCGCCCCTACATCCTTATCTGCCATCATTTTGAGTGCATCCTGGATGGTTTTATCTGGTGTTAATGAAAATATCACTTTTCCTTTGTCATTTAACATTGCCTCTACAGTTGCCATGGTTCCTCCAATAAATATATATATAATTATCATATTGCATTTAGTGTAAATAATCAATCCATTTTTGGTCTTTTTTACCATAAATCTCAAATTGCAAGGAATTTAATGATGAAATATCCAGATGCTGAAACCTTAATCCAAAAATTTCAATTAACATCGTACATCATCCACCGCCAAACGGAGGAAATAACAAACGAAGAGAGTGTCGTCCAACCACCTGTGCGTGGTAACTGCATGAATTGGATCCTCGGCCATATTCTGACCGAACGCAACTATATATTGAAGTTATTAGGCTGCGAGCCGGTTCTCACCCAATCTGAAACGGAGCGGTATCAACGCGAATCTGAACCGGTGAAAGTATTTACAGACGGATTGCCTTTTGATCAATTAATGGCTAAACTGGAACTCACACAACAGCTCATTGAAGAGGGCTTGAAAACGATCACCCTCGAAAGGCTGGCTGAAATGGCCGAAGCCGGCATTCGCAATGACCAGGTTGGCGCGCTTATCTCATACATACACTGGCACGAAACTTATCACACCGGACAGTTTGAACTCTTAAGGCAGTTGGCAGGTAAAAACGACAAAGTCACCTAACCCCAAGGAGGCGTAAGATGGAAAAAATAACCGTCAGTGTTGATCTTCCAGTCAAGAGAGAAGTTGTTTTCCACGCCTGGTTGGATAGTGCAGAACATACTGCGTTTACCGGCTCTGAAGCGGTTATTGATCCATCTGTCGGAGGCAACTTCACCGCCTGGGAGGGTTACATCTCTGGTAAAACACTTGATTTGGATGCGCCCAACCGGATCGTACAAGCATGGCGGACCACGGAGTTTTCAGATGCCGACGCAGATTCCACCCTCGAAATTCGAATGGAAACGATTTCAAGCGGCACCCGCATAACGCTCATTCACACCAACATACCTGACGGACAGGGAGACATGTATCGGGAGGGTTGGGAAGAATATTATTTCAGGCCCATGCTGGAATACTTCAGCTAAGAATTACTCGTGTTCTCTATCAAGATCCGCAAAAATATGCTGCGGATCTTGATTTTTATATGAACATTTAAGGGAGGCGTAGAGTTATTCAGAAAAGAAGTTTGTATAATCATTGTTACGAATCAAGTTCATTATTGGGAGGTTGAAGTGAAAAAACACTTAGTTTCGATTTCAGTTTTGATGATCCTTGCCATTCTCCTGACCTCATGCGGATTCACCATCCAGGGCAATACACCGCCGCTTGATGAAAACGCCATCAATACGGCCGTCGCCCAAACTTTGGTTGCCAATGGTGGCATTGCTGCAACGGTAACACCACAAGGTGCGGTACCAACCGTCGCAGCGCAACCTTCGATCACCCCTCAACCGTTAGCCACCGTGGCACAACTGCCCTCCATCACACCCACCACTGATAATTGCAATCTGGCTAAATTTGAAACGGATGTCACCATTCCAGACGGCAGCGTGATCGCTCCTGATACGGCCTTTATCAAGACCTGGCGGCTCACCAACACCGGTACCTGCACCTGGACCACGAACTATGCCGTTGTCTACTCAGGCGGCGATCAATTGGGCGCCCCGGCAGCCACCAACCTGCCTGCCAACGTTCCCCCTGGCGGCACCATGGATGTTTCAGTTCAAATGAAAAGCCCATCTGCCGACGGTAAATATGCCGGTAACTTCATGCTGCGCAGCGACACCGGGCTGCTGTTTGGCACCGGGGCTTCACACATGGCGCCCATTTTTGTATCCATTGAAGTGGTCAAACAGCAGATCGTGCCCACCCTGATTTTTGGCGGTTTTCTGCCATTCATTCCACTTGAGTTTTTGGCTTACGACTTCGGCGCGAATTACTGCGTGGCCAACTGGCGCAACGCTACTGCCGTAGGGTTCCTGGCTTGCCCGGGCGCCAAGACAGATGCATCCGGCTTTGTGGTGCAGGTGGATTCACCGAAACTGCAAGACGGCAATGCAGTTAACGGTGTCGGACTGTTCACCCATCCGCAGTGGATTGACGGTGGTTCAATATCGGGAACTTATCCGATTTTGGCTGTCGAAAATGGGATGAAATTCAGAGCGACTCTTGGCTGCGGCCAGGGTGGTGCAGCCTGCGATGTGCGCTTTATGCTGCGCTACCGCATTGATGGCGGCACCTTGCAGGAGTTGAACCATTGGGACGTTAAATATGCCGATGCACCACTTAAACTGGATGTTGACCTCTCCTCACTGGCGGGCAAGAATGTCAATTTCGTGCTGCAAGTGGTCACCAACGGCAGTTCCGCTCAAGACTGGGCTTATTGGGTCAACCCGAGGATCGTGAAATAGCTAACATTTAAAAACAAACCACGAAAAAACGAAAAGCACTAAAGTATTAACATAACAAAACGCCCCCTTCTCTTGAAAACGAGAGCAGGGGGCTTGTTTAACTTAAATTGTCAATGAATTGTTTTTGAAATTATTACTCTTGTGGTTTTACGATTCTCGGTTCTCGATTCTTTTTCCCACCATTGACAAATCATAGCTTTTAATGGGTTAAAATCATTGTGTGACACACAAAACGAAATTGATCCTTCTCATCTGTCTGCCCCTGGTAGGCATCATCGCCGGGTATCTCTTGATGGGTCGCCAGCTCACAGTCGTTGTGGATGGTGAAGCCCGCCAGGTGACGACCCACGCCCTGACCGTGCGCGGTGCCCTGCGTTCGGCTGGCATCAGAATGACCCAGCTTGACCAGGTGGTTCCACCTTCTTCAAGTTCACTGGCACGGGTAACTGAAATCAATGTGCAGCTTTCACATGCCATCAAGGTGTGGAACGACGGCACGAAAAAACTGACCGGGGTGGATACCTCCGCAAAAACACCTGCCGAGATTTTGGTCACAGCCGGCATCCTGCCGGGCGCCGGCGATGTCATCCGCCTCAATGGATTGATCGTGCCCATTGATCAACCTTTGACCGTGTCTGGACCCTTTGTGCTGCAATATACCCCGGCCGTTAGCTTATCCGTAAACTTGGATGGAGCCGAATCCAGTTTCTACACGGCGGCCTTGAGTGTTGGAGAAGCCCTGTGGGAAAAGGGCATCACCCTCCACGGCGGCGACTCAATCAGTCAATCTTTCACCGGCAGCCTGGACCCGCAATCTGCGTTGGTGATTAATAAAGCCAGATCACTGGTCATTACCGCCGACGGCAGGGATATTTCCACCTATGCGATCGCATCCAGCGTGGGCGAGGTATTGGCCAAGGTCGGCATCACATTGCAAGACCTCGATTACAGCAAACCTGCTGAGAACGATCCGCTGCCCGAAGACGGACGCATATTCGTAGTCCGGGTGAGAGAAGAAGTGCTGCGCGAACAGCAATCCATCCCTTATTCGACCAATTCTTCAACGGATAACACGCTCGAATCAGGCCAAACCAGGGTCATTACCGCAGGGGAAGACGGCCTGCAGGTGGCAACAGTACGGGTCCGTTATGAAGATGGAAAAGAAGTATCACGAACGACCGAAGCGACGGTTGTGCTGAAAGACCCTGTTACCGCCGTTGAGGTGGTGGGATCCAAAATGGTGCAGCAAACCACCGATGTTGGCGGTGCGCCGGTCAGCTACTACAAGGCCATCACTGTCACTGCCACTTCATACTCACCCTGTAATTCAGGTTCTGATACCTGTTATCCGCTGACAGCCATGGGCACCACCGTTAAAAAAGGTGTGCTGGCAGTGGATTCGACATGGTGGCCAATTTTAAAAGGTACCCAGATCTATATCCCCGGATACGGAACTGGCGTCGTGCAAGATAAAGGATCCTATCCAGGCACGCATCACTGGATTGACCTGGGTTACACAGATGCGGAATTCGCAGCCGCACCTACAAAAACGTTCCTCAACATCACCGTTTATTTGTTGGGGCCATTTCCTGAAGGTACCAATTTGGAGCTGCCATAGACCTGCCACTTCCCACTTTTGATGTAAGAGCCATCATGCGCCGCCACCATCTTGATCCGCACAAGGGGTTGGGGCAGAATTTTCTTGTGGATCACAAAGCCCTGCGCAAGATCGTGGATTATGCCGGGTTAAGCAAGGAAGATACGGTTTTAGAGATCGGCGCCGGGTTGGGCAGCCTGACGCGCATGTTGGCCAAGGGCGCCGGCAAAGTGGTGGCTGTCGAAATTGATCACCACCTCGTCCCCATTCTGGAAGAAGTCATGTCTCCCTTCAACAACGTTCAGATCATTGAAGGCGATATTTTAGAGTTGAATCCGGTAGACCTGATGGGCGACAAGCCCTTCATCGTGGTGGCCAACATCCCCTATTTCATCACTTCGGCCATCATCCGGCATTTGTTGAGCAGTGCGGTGAAACCCACCCGCATTGTGCTTACCATGCAGCAGGAAGTGGCCGAACGCATTTGTGCCCAGGCAGGCGATCTTTCATTGTTAGCCCTGAGTGTACAGGTGTTTGGCACACCCAAGATCGGGGTAAGCATCCCAGCATCAGCATTCTTCCCTCCCCCCAAGGTGGATTCAGCCACGCTGAAGGTGGAGATTTACGACCAGCCGCTGATCACCGGTAAACAACTTGATATGTTCTTCACCCTGGCCAAGATCGGTTTTTCGCAGAAACGCAAGATGCTGCGCAACACAATATCCGCTGGGCTGCACTGCAGCGCACCCGAAGCCGAGGAGTTGTTGAAGTCCGCAGGGATCGATCCGACCCGGCGCGCGCAGACCCTTGAGCTGGTGGAGTGGAAGACACTTGTGGGAGAATACGAATCCTGGCTGGAAAAGAGAAAAATAAACTAGTCAAAATACAACCTGTTTAAGGTAGTAGCTTTAAAACAACCTTGACAAGGTTTGAAACCTTGTCAAGGTTGTTTTTTACCTCCTCTTGACAAAGCCGGCTGCCAGTGTCATAATAATAGTATATTTGTTCTATTATAGGGGAATGAAAATCCAGATTTCTACTTTTTGGAGATAAAATGACCCGCCTGCTTTACCTGCCGGATGACGCTACGGTCATCCAACTTGAAGTGGATATGCCTGCCGCCCAACTTTGCGCCACTGTCAACGCGGGGATGCGCCCGCTGCCGGTGCTGCGCAGCGCTCCACCCGATAAACTTACCGCCAGTGAAATGGGCGGCACCGTGGTGGTGGCACCTGCCACTCATAGAACCACACCCCACAAACAAACTCGCACTCCTGCCTCCCTCTCACGGCGTCAAACCCAGGTGCATGAACTTGCCATCCGCGGCTTAACCAGCGGTGAAATAGCTGTGATGCTGCACCTGTCGCGCCGTACCGTAAACTATCACCTCAACCAAGTTAAAAACCGCATGCACCTGGGGGAGATTCCCCAAGCGGAATTGTTTCCAAGATCGTTACTATCCAAGGAAGATTAAGCTGGTTTCTGCCAGACCTGGTAAAGCCCCAGGTTGCCGGTTTTGCCATCCGATTCAAACTGCTCGAGCAGATTATACCCTGCAGACTCCGCCATGGTTTTCAACTCTGCTTCAGTAAACAAGTGCACATAACGCAAGCCTGGTTCATCAGGCTGCCCGGCAGTGTAATGCCGCCAATCCAAAAGGTAGTCGCCCTGCTCCACTTCATCCGCAGAAAGACCCGCCGCCGCCCAAGGCTGCACACGCGCCGCCAGCTTGGGGTTGCGGTCAAACTGCCACTCAGAATGGATGAAAAGACCGCCAGGTTTGAGTAAACCGTAAATTTTCGCGAACAACTGTTGCCGTTTTTCTGCACCAGGCAGGTGGTGAAACACGGCAAAAGCCAGTGTGCCATCAAAAGTTTGACCAGCTAGACCACTTGCCCAATCTGGCTCCATCAAATTTGCGGGTTTGTAAGACAGGTCAAAGCCCTCATGCGCTGCCAGACCTTCCACGCCCATACGGGCTTCTGCCAGCAGCGGTTCGCTGAAATCCAGACCCAGATACGAGCCCTGCATTCCACTCTGCGCCAGACGCTGGCCTAAAACACCGCTGCCGCAGCCAACATCCAGCCAGTCACCGGGTTTGATCCAATCATCCACGATGCGTTGAACACCCGGTTGGATGCGATGGCGGGTCTCTGCAAACGCAGCCCCGAAACTCTGGTAAAATTTGTCGTTAATGTCTAATAATTTTTTACTTACTGATTCATTCATATTCCCAATTATACCGACCAATGCATAATCAGGAGTACATCGAAAACTGGCATAAAGCCAGGCAGTATACGTCTGAAGACCTGCAAATGGCGAAGGTCGTGTTGGAAGAAATGCGCGAAGGCCGCAAATTGGACCGCGCGCTGCGCTCACACCCCATGCAGGACGGTCGGTTGATCGCCAAGCATGTGTTGGTGGCGGCTTACCGCGAATTGGTCGCCAGCGGCGCCTGGAAGGAAGATGCTGAATTCCTAAGCAGAATCCGTATGAAGCCCGTACGGACGCTCTCAGGTGTCACCACAGTCACTGTACTGACCAAGGAGTACCCCTGCCCGGGCAAGTGTATCTTCTGCCCGACTGAAAACTACATGCCAAAAAGCTACCTGGCGGATGAGCCGGGTGCGGCCAGGGCTTTTCAAAACAAGTTTGACCCCTATAACCAGGTGCAGTCACGCATCAAGGAATACCAATCCGTGGGTCACCCCAACGACAAGATTGAGCTGCTGATCCTCGGCGGCACCTGGAGTTCGTATACCCGCAGCTACCAGGAATGGTTCGTGCGGCGTTGTTTCAACGCCATGAACATGGATGCAGACAATGCCAGCGAAGAGATTCAGCAACCTGAACAGCCCGACCAACATCAATCTACAGAATTCATTGACCTGTCCCTGCTCAAAATCGTCCATGAAAACAACGAAACCGCCAACCACCGCAATGTAGGCCTGGTGATCGAAACCCGGCCAGATGAGATCAACGCGGATGAATTGAAATGGCTGCGTCATCTTGGGGTTACCAAGGTGCAAATGGGCGCACAAAGCCTGGATGACCGGGTGCTGGCGATGAACCTGCGTGGTCACACCGCCGCAGAAACACTTAAAGCCACAACCTTGCTTAGGGCTGCCGGCTTCAAGATCGTACTGCACTGGATGCCTAACCTGTTGGGGGCCACCCTTGAATCAGATCGGCGTGACTTTGAAAAATTATGGCAAGATGGCTACGCACCTGACGAAATAAAAATCTACCCGACCCAACTGTTGGAGTCGGCCGAACTCTATCATTACTGGCAGCGGGGTGAATATCACCCGTATACCCAGGAAGAATTGATCCAATTGATTGCGGATATTAAATCAAGCATCCCCGAGTACTGCCGGGTCAACCGCATCATCCGCGACATCCCCTCCATCCATGTGGTGGAAGGGAACAAACGCACCAGCCTTAGGCAGGACGTGAGCGCGGAACTGAAGAAACGGGGTCAGGTCTGCCGATGCATTCGCTGCCGCGAAGTAAAAACTCAGCAGGTGGATATATCCACCCTGGCACTGAAAGACCTTATTTACACCCCCTCGCAGGCCGAGGAACATTTCATTTCATTCAACACTCCGGATGATAAATTGGCGGGATACCTGCGGCTCTCACTTCCTTCTAAAGAATCTCCACTTTTGGATTGGCCTGATTTGAATGGGGCTGCCTTGATCCGCGAAGTGCATGTTTACGGTCAGTCACTGGCAGTAGGCGCCGAAAAAACCGGCGCCGCCCAGCATATCGGCCTGGGGACGGCTTTACTGCTCGAAGCGGAAAGAATTGCCCGATCAAAAGGATTCACCAAAATGGCAGTCATCGCCGCCATTGGCACCCGCCTGTATTACGAAAGCCGCGGATTCAATCGCGGAGAGCTTTATATGATCAAGGATTTGTAAAACTGTTTGGGATATAAACAACATGCCTGGTTGCCCAGGCATGATTTTTTTTCGATATGACAGTCAGTGCTTGCTTTGACCCACTTTGTAAGCCTAAAAAAGCCAAAAAAAATGGTTAGTTAATAAACCCTGAGTCAGAATATCCCAAGACACAATATTGTTCACCCTTGGCGAAAACTGCCAGGTTTTTACCGTGCGTTTTGCCATAATATAATGCGCGATCGGCAATTTTGATGCAATCATCCCAATTAGCTTCACGCTCACAAACTACACCGCCAATGGAAAGTGTTATTTGGATATCATGCCCCTGAAAGGGGATGGTGCTGTGAGCGATAATGTCACGAACTTTTTCTGCCGCGATCTGCACACCTTCAAAATCTGTCTCGGGCAGCAAAATCAGAAATTCCTCTCCGCCCCACCTGGAAATTTGATCCTGCTTCCTTAACGTGGCTGAAAGCAACCCTGCCAATTCAATTAATACAAGGTCACCTGCTGCGTGTCCATGATTGTCATTGACAAGCTTAAAATCATCGACATCCGCCATGATCAAACCGAAAGCCTTGCCCGACCGCTTTGAACGAACATATTCCAATTGAATAAGCTGGTTCATGGTTCTACGATTCAACAGGTTGGTTAACGAATCCCTGCTGGCATGATAAGCGAGTTTATTATTGACTTCAATGAGTCGGATCGCCACCTTGTTGGAATTTTGAATTTCCAACAATGATAAGCCTGCCATAACAACAAAAGCAACGACGAGATTAATACTGTTCAAGAGCTGCAGCTGAAATGGCGAAAAACGCAGCATTGGGGCGATTAGAAAACTTAAGATGATTGTTGTCACAAAAGCCAATGCAAAAATAATGCTTAAGATTATTTTATGGATCTTTTTAATTACCGGATTGTAAAAAATTATGAGGATTAAGAGCAAAAACAAAAAATAGATGCCGCTGCGCCAACCAATAACTGTATTGCCCACCAGGCAATCCAGACACATGAGATAAACCATGCCGTGGAAACCAGCAGTGACGTGATCAGTTCGAAAAACAAAGTAAAGGATGAACAGCGCGACAATGGTTGATACAACATAAATGATGAGGTCCATTCTGGCATTCATAAACAGTAACACCAGAATCATGAGTGTGGATGTTGCAGCCATAGCCAATGAAAGCAATTGCATCAAGCGAGAGTAGCTGTGTTTTTGAATATCCAACTCTCGTTGATCGGGTGCTGCTCCATTCTTCTCGATCATATATTTTCCTTTTTAAAACCAGTAAAGCATTACCTGTCTTTCAAGATTCCCACCCTGTTCTTGCCTGCTTGTTTTCCGGCATACAATGCCTGGTCTGCCTTGCGGATGCAGCTGCCGACCCCGCTGCCCGGTTCACAGGCACCAACACCCAGCGTTATGGTCACAGGAATTTCCATTTCACGGTAGATGAAGGGGGTCTCGATAATTTTGGTCCGGATCTTCTCGGCCACTATTACCCCACCTTCCACATCCGTCTCAGGCAACATGATCAAGAACTCGTCGCCGCCCCACCTGGCAACCTCATCCTGCTTGCGTAGGGTCAGACTGATCGCCTCAGCCAGGTTGACCAAAACGTAATCACCGCCGGTATGGCCGTATTCATCATTAACCTGTTTGAAATTATCTACATCCACCATGATCAAGGTAAAGGGTTTACTGCCCCTTTCCATGCGGTTCTTTTCCTGCTCAATGCGGCTTAATATGATGCGCCGGTTCACCAGGTTGGTAACGGGATCCGTGGTCGCCAAACCCGCCAGTTTCTTGTTGGCCTGGATGAGGGCTTTTTCAGCATCCGCGGCAGAAGTTTCAAAATAATGACCGGTAATGGCCAACACCACAACGGTAATCACAAGGTTGATTGCCGCCAAAACACGTAACAGCATCTGATCCAAAGCCCAAAGAGAAGCATTTTGCCATGAGAGGATGAATAATCCGATAATGACAGCAAGAATGGCAAAAGCCAGTGTGCTTTTAACGATTTGATTCCAATATGAATTATGGAATATGATCGGAATGATCAACAAAGCCATAAAAAAGAAACCTGATGACCAACCCAATAACCAGGTTGTTAACAAGGCGAAAACAGTAGAGTTCAAGACCCCCACCAAAAATGCAGCCTGGATCATGCCCTGCCGGTTGATCAAGAGAATACCTATCCAAATAACAGCACAAATTCCGCAAACCAGCACCATTTGCCAAACCGAAAGGATTGCAAACAGCACTGCATATAGGGCAATTATGATGAGACTGATCAGGGAAAAATTCTTCATAACGACCGAAAAGCGATAATTTTTCGTTCGCGGCAAATCCATCTTTTCAAGCAACAATTGCGATTTATCCATTAGACCCTTGAAAAGTTTGAAAATCCACCCAGACTTCAATAAATACTAGAAGCCATGCTTCAAATCCGTGGCTTGAATATGATGGAAAATTGGCAGTGTGGAATGTTACAATTATTTAAATTATTATATACATTAACTTTACCAAAAGCAAGTTCCCCCGGTAATATTCGCATTCATTTTGCGATAATCTGGTTAATCACCCAACGTCCGTCAACAATTTCAAGGTTAAATTGAATTTCGCTGCTCATACTTTGAAAAGCGATGTTGGTCAGGATCTCACTTTTTTCAGATTCCGCGCTGGTATCCCCTTTTACAATAATAAAACCAGAGATATCACCTGAAGCCGGCAGCAGTTTTGAAGCAGAGTCAGCATCAAGGTTGCTTACCAATGAAGGCGACAAGTACTGCACCGCAAAAATCGGATCAGTTGGATATGAAATTAAGAACGCCTTGATAACCTCTTCGGGAGTTGAAGGATAATGATTTTCAACGACTTCAGGGGTTGAAATCGCGAGGGTTGGAGTATTGGTAACCAAACTCTCCTGCTGGGTGTTTTTTAGCTGACAGGAGGTCAGCATCAATAGACCCAACAGGAGAAAAAATGCAATGATGAAAGTGCGATGATTATTTTTTTTCAAAATGGTTAATTGTTCCAGAACCAGTTATAGGCGTAATAATATCCAGTTTCCAGACGGATGGCGATCTTGGTGCTGCCAGCGATGGCTGCAGGGATGGGATACGTGGCCGTAAAGCTGCCGCCGTTACCGGTATTGAAAGTGGTAATGGTGGTGCCGCCGATCCCCATGGTGCCGAATGCACCCATGCGTACGGTAAAGGTTTGTCCGGGTGGGAAGTTCACAGCGGAGATGGTCACGCTCTGATCTTTAACCACGGATGAAATTGAGAAAGTGGGGATGCCCACATAACCTGCAACTGGCCCGGTGGAGGTTGGGCCGGCGGTGGGAATTGCCGTGGGGGTTAATGTAGGACCACCAGGTGTAGCGGTGGCAGCCGGTGTGGCTGTTGCCCCTGGGGTTGCTATTACAGTGGGGGTGGTGGCGCTGGTGCCAAAGGAGGCGTTATTGTTAAACCAGTCGTAACTGTAATAGCCAAGTGGACTGTCTAATCGAATGGAAAGTTTCTCGCGGCTTGCCAGAGCTGCCGGGATTGAGAAGATTTGGGCGACTGAACCGCCAGTACCTGAATTTAATGTGCCAACCACAGTTCCGCCAACACCCAATGTTCCATATTCACCGATGCGAACGGTGAAGGTTTGACCGGCAGGGTAATCTTTGGTCACGATGGATACGCTGACCCCTTGCTGCACACCAACAATGCTGATGGTCGGAATGACTCCCTTATAAGCAGATGTGGGTTTTGGGGTAGGGCTGGGACCAGGTGTATTGGTTGGTCCAGGTGTTTTTGTAGGACCGGTCGTTGCTGTCGGTCCGGCAGTGGCTGTTGACGCTGATGGATTGTTGACAAAGAAGTCGTAGGCATAATAGCCATTTTGGCCGTCGAAACGGATGGCGATTTTGGAAGCCCCAACCAATGCAGCCGGAATGTTATAGGTTGCAGTAAATGAAGTGCTGGAGGAAGGCTCTTTGGTACCGACCACGGTTCCGCCGACTCCCAGGGTGCCAAACGGTCCCATGCGTACTGTGAAAGTCATGTCAGCCGGAAAGTTCGTTCCCGAGACTGTGACACTGACATCCTTGTTTACTGAAACAATTGTTGTGGATGGGATTCCTGAAGCAGCACCAGGGGTAAAGCCTGCCAGGAGCATGACCAAAACCATGGATAAAATTACCAGGGTTTTGACAGCTTTTTTCTGAAAAATGAAATTCCCGATATTTGAAAGTGCCATTTTGTCCACTCCTGTTCGTCATGTAGAACCACACAATAATGCATTGTGAAATTCTAGTATAGCTCGAAAATTGAAATTTCGCGCGTTTTTTTGGTTTTCAATCTGGCAAGGTTAAGGATGGGTGATACGTGCAGCCATCCACTGGGCAAAGTCATCTGTGGGATCCGATTTACTGGACACCCGCAAGAAAAAGATCAGACTCTGTCCATCCATTGCAGAAAGATCAATATCCACCGGGATGTAAGTGTTATCAGATACCTTGTCCCAGGTTCCTAATGAAGTTACAGTATCCGTGCCATTTATCTTATATAAAAGTTCAAAAGTGACTGAACATTTTGGCTTGTTCGCAGTGCACAACAGTGTCGCCTTGAAATGATCACCCGAATGAACCAAAAATTGAGGGTATTGACCTTGAATAAAACCATCTCCACCAAGAGATGGAATGGTGATCAAGGTTCCTTCATCATCAATGGTTCCATTTTCAAGTATCGGAGCATAAGTTCGAGTTATGGTTCCGTTTTTATAATCATAGCCGCTGGTTGGGCAGGTTATATATGAAGCATTGGTACGCCATAGACCAGAGCAATAATTAGCCACAAAATCATACACTGTATAGGGGTCATTGTTGGGGGGAATTCCGGTTACTTTGATCTTTGTTACTAAAGCAACACCGGGGGCATTTCCCACACCGAAGGTGCTTGAATTGGGGCCGTTGATCATCCAACTGGATGTAAAATCACCGGTCGTGCTTGGCGAAATCATGGTAACCGAGAGATCTACGGTCTCACCAGGTTTCACCGTGTCTGAAAATGGCACGGATGAAGGAGCACTAAACGAATTGCCGCTGGCAAAATTGAGTGAATAAGCTGTGGTCCAGTTGCAGGAACCGGTATTCTTGATGCGCCATGTTTTAATGAAACTCTGACCGGCATAAAGGGTAGCTCCTTCGGGGATGGTTACATCCGCCACAAAGGCCGCCTGATTACACGGGATAGGGTTGGCTGTGTTGGTTTTGGTTGGCGTCGGTGTGACCGGTGTTGCGGAAAAGAGCGGCGTGAAGGTCGCCGGTGGTGTGAAAGTCATGGTTGTCGTCGGGGTGGATGTAATTGTCGGCGTGACGGTTATGGTAGGCGTCTCGGTGACAGTGGGTGTGGCCGTATACATGGCAATTTGAGTGGCTTCAGCAATTAGAGTGCCAACTGCAATTTGGGTTAAACGGGTAGAAACAGTTGCCCACATGACGGTGGCCACCTGTCCGGGGGGAACTTCTTCAGTGGAGGACATGGAGACATTGCAAGCTGTCAGGATTAATGTCATGACCAGCATCAATGTTAATAATTTATACAGCTTTGCCTTCATAAATTGCTCCTCATCGCCTATGATCAGACGAATTACCCGGCCAGATTGTTCCTTTTTAATACGGTAAAATTGCTCATCTTATTTTAACGGATTTATATCATTATTATGACAGATTTCTTCGCGAGTATCAGCAACTTCCAGGGTGAATTTTATGCCCTTGGGGCCGCACTGCTATGGGCACTTTCATCGATCCTTTTTAAAACACTCGGTAAAACCATCCGGCCTCTTGAACTGAACCTGATCAAAGGGGTTACGGCGTTCATCATGTTTGCCATTACCAGTCTGGTGATCGGCGAAGTTTTTACCACCATCAGACCGGCAGCCGTGGTGGTCCTCGCCATCAGTGGAGCGGTGGGGATAGGCTTTGGCGACACCATGTTCTTTGAAGCTATCAACAGGTTAGGCGCCAGGCGCTCCCTTTTGATTACCATTCTTGCCCCCCCCATGACAGTCATCTTTGCCTGGATCTTTTTGCGTGAATCTTTGAGCCTGGTGGCATGGATCGGTATTTTGATCACCATTTTGGGGGTCGCCTGGGTGATTACCGAAAAGAATAGAAATGAACAAGAAGACAGCAAGTTTAATTGGCTGGGTGTTTTCTTTGGTTTTTTGGCTGCCCTCACCCAAGCCGGAGGTGCCGTACTTTCACGCTGGGCGCTGACTGAAAGTTCGGTCAGTGCACTGCAGAGCGCCTTGATCAGGCTGTTCGCCGGTACGGCTGTACTGCTGCTGTGGATCCTTATCCGCCGTGAGAAAATCGGAGTCTGGTTAAAACCCGCCCCCAAGAAACAGCTCTGGGGAATTTTGGCCACCGTGATCCTGTTTGGCACGTACATCGCCATCTGGATGCAGCAACTCGCTTTTAAATTTACAAACGTGGGTATTGCACAAACCCTGCTGGCCACCAGTCCCCTCTTTATCTTGCCGGTGTCTGCATTGCAGAAAGAAAAACTCACCTTAAGGTCAGTAATCGGAGTTTTGCTTTCGATTGCAGGTGTGGCCTTGATCTTTCTGGCCGGATAACCCCTTACTTTTTTACTTGAGTAAAAACACTGTCCACACCATCCACGGTGAGGATTAATTTGTTTTCTTCGACCCGGTAGATGATAGTCTGATCCGGGATGGTGCCATCCGTGCTGGCCTGCACCAGGATGGTATTGGGTTCCTGCGTTGTAAAGGGCAAAGTGATGGATGTCTTGTCATTACTCATGACCACGTTGCCGTCATCCTTGAACTGCATGGTGATACCAGAATCAGGTTCCTGCCAGGTGCCGATCAACGGGTTATCATTGCCGCAACTGGCCAGAAAAACGACACAAAATGCGACGAGCAGGGTTCTAGTAATGTAGGTCTTTATTCCAGTCATATTAATTCCTCAATCTTCACGAACAAGTTTACTCATTCATGCCAAAGATGACAAGCCTTGAATGGGACGGAAAAAATATGACCAAATTCCTATTTATTTGGGTAGGCAAATTGATATACTATACAAGCATTTCGCCATTAGGAGTGGATCAATGAAAAAAGTCGCAATCGTAACCGATTCAACCGCATATCTCCCCCAGGAGTATGTCGACAGTCTGCCCGTAAGTGTGATCCCATTAACAGTAAATTGGGATGGCGAAACATACCGCGATGGAATCGATATTAAGCCAAATGAGTTCTACACGCGCCTTTCAAAGAGCTCAACCATGCCTACCACAAGTCAGGCAACCGTTAAGGACTTCAGTGATGTTTATGAAAAACTAGTGGCTGAAGATTACGATATCTTAACCCTGCCGATCAGTTCTGGTATTTCTGGTACGATCAATTCAGCATACCAGGCCCAAAAAATGTTCCCAAAAGCCTCCATCGAGATTATTGACACAAAATTGGTTTCAATGGCGCTTGGTTTTCAAGTGTTGGCCGCAGCACGTGCGGCAAAAGACGGCGCAAGCTTGCAAGAGACCAAAGAAATTGCCATTAAGGCCTATGACCATATCGGCGTCTATTTTGTTGTTGATACTTTAAAATACCTTCACGCCGGCGGACGCATCGGCGGCGCCAAACGTTGGTTTGGAACTGCCCTGAAGATCAAACCTGTGCTTGAAATCCGCGACGGCAAGATTGAAGCGGTAAAAAGCGTCTTCACCTTCAGCAAAGCCCTGGACGAAATGATCGACCTGGTGGAAAAAGATGTGAACGGACGCACCCCTGTGCGGATTTCTGTCTTCCACGCCCTGGCAGATGATGCCGCCCAAACCCTGCTGGATCGTACCGTCAAACACTTCAACGCTGAAGAAGGTATTTTGAGCTTCGTCAGCCCGGTGGTCGGCAGTCATGTTGGCCCCGGTACCATCAGCATCGCCTACATGGCTGGGATGTAAATAAAGTACTGAAATTCTTGAGAGGTTTTGGAATCATCCAAAACCTCTTTGTTTTTAATCAGCGTATAATTGTTTCACGCATCTTGATTGAGGAGAAACACTATGCCCGAAGGCACTTATCATTTTCCACGCGGATTTTTATGGGGTTCGGCAACCGCCGCCCATCAGGTTGAAGGCAACAATACCAATAATAACTGGTACCGCTGGGAGAGAACCCCCGGCAAGATCATCAACAACGAAAAATCGGGCCAGGCCAGCGACTGGTGGGATGGTAATTGGAAAGGAGACCTGATCCGCGCCAAAGAGAGCGGCCAAAACGCCCACCGGCTTTCGATCGAATGGAGCCGCATCCAGCCCACCCAGGAGACCTGGGATGACAACGCGCTGTTTAAATATGTTGAGATGGTGCGCTGGATGGTCAATCATGAAATGACCCCCATGGTAACCCTGCACCATTTCACCGATCCCTTGTGGTTGGTGGACCAGGGAGGATGGGAAAATCCCAACACTCCCATCCTGTTTGCGCGATTCTGCCGCAAAGCAGTCAATGCACTAAAAGATTATGTCAATTTATGGATCACCATCAACGAACCCAACGTGTATGTCATGGAAGGCTGGATCGAAGGAAAGTTCCCCCCCGGCAAGAACAACCTCGGGCTGGCTGCCAAAGTACTTGAACACCTCGTTCAGGGGCATGCCGCCGCCTACAAGATCATTCATGAACTGCAGCCCAATGCCCAGGTGGGCGTGGCCGTTAACTTCCGCAGCCTCAAACCCGCGCATAATTGGAATCCACTGGACAAGATGCCGGCAGCTTTTCAGCATCAGATTTTCAATAATGCGTTTCACACCTGCCTTAAAACCGGTGTGCTGAATATGGTGCTGAAAAAAGTAAAGATCCCTGAAGCAGCCGGCACCCAGGATTTCATCGGATTAAATTATTACTCACGTGATATCGTCCATTTTGACATCACCAAACCGGGCAATCTGTTTGGCCGGCTGGAATACCCGCAGGACGCGGATCTGAGCACCACCGGTTTCATCGCCAACATCCCCGAAGGCATGTGGGATGGGCTGCGTTGGGCGCACCATTTTGAGCTGCCCATCATCATCACCGAAAACGGAGTCGAAGACAAAGACGACTCTTTGCGTCCGCGCTACATGATCGAACACCTGCACCAGGTATGGAAGGCCGCCAATTACAACTGGCGCATCAAGGGCTACTTCCACTGGTCGTTGGTGGATAATTTTGAATGGGAACGCGGCTGGACGCAGCGCTTCGGCCTGTGGGGTCTCGATCTGAAGACCCAGGAACGCATCCGCCGCAAGAGCGTGGATCTCTATGAGGAGATCTGCAAAGAGAACGGCATCTCGAGCCAGATGGTCGAAAAATACGCGCCCGAGATTTTTCACAAGCTTTTTCCTTCCTGAAATTGGTCAAAAGAGGTCTTCACAGACCTCTTTTTCATTAATTAAGAATTTTTTCAGATACAACGTTACCGCTCACGCTTACAATGTTTCTTACATTGCTTTCTGGTATAATTTTTTTAACATTTCCCCTTGCTGCTCAAAAGAATTCACAATTTCACAGGCAAGGATGAGAATTGTTGCCATTTATCAACCATATCAAACATTGTGAGTAAACATGACCAAAATAATTCGAGAATATCCAAATTCGTTTAACCTGCCAAAACGAATTGAGGGGTTGGCCAGATTGGCACACAACTTATGGTGGGCCTGGAATCCGGATGGACAAAGGATTTACAGCCACATTGATCCGCTGCTTTGGAACGCGGTCAATCACAACCCGATCGCCTTTTTACGCAGAGTGGACCGCACGCGCATCAACGCGGCACTCAACCAACCCACTTTTCTTGAGCGTTATGACAAGGTCATGGCTGCCCTGGATGCCTACGTGGCGCGTAAAGACACCTGGTTTGCCACCCAATATCCCAAACTGAACGACAAGCAAATTGCATATTTCTCCTTTGAATTTGGTCTGCATGAATCTCTGCCGGTATATGCCGGCGGTCTGGGCATCCTCTCAGGCGATCATCTCAAAGAAGCTTCTGACCTGGGACTACCTTTAACTGCCGTAGGCTTTGTGTACAACCAGGGTTATTTTGTTCAGCATCTCACCGAAGACGGCTGGCAGGAAACCCGCAGTGCCCTGATCGATTACAACGAACTGCCCCTGGTTTCATTATTGGACGAAAACCGGCAACCTTTGACCATCTGCGTTGACCTGCCCGGACGCGACGTGACCGCCCGTATTTGGGAGCTGGAAGTCGGCCGTGTTCACCTCTACATGCTTGATACCAACCTGGAACAGAACAGCCCGGCTGACAGGCAATTAACCGAAAGACTTTACAATAGCGATCCAGAGATCAGAATCTCACAGGAAGTGCTGTTGGGCATTGGCGGAGTACGCGTACTGCAGTTGATGGGAATCAACCCCAATGTGTGGCACATGAACGAAGGTCATTCTGCTTTCCTTTCAGTGGAACGCTTGCGTGGACTGGTGAAAAGTGGAATGACAATGGATGACGCCATTGCCAAGGTAAGAATCGGCGATGTCTTTACCACGCACACTCCCGTCCCTGCCGGCAACGACCAATTCCCGTTGTGGTTGATTGACAAGTATTTTGCTCAAATCTGGACGGAACTGGGCATGACCCGCGACCAGTTTATCGATCTCGGTCGCCAGGCACAGCCCTGGGGCGAAACCTTTGTTATGCCCGTGCTGGCGCTTAAACTTTCTGAACGCGCCAACGCCGTTTCTGAATTACACGGCCAGGTCTCACGAAAAATGTGGAGTTTCCTCTGGCCCAATGAAAAAGTGGAAAACGTGCCCATTGGATACGTTACCAACGGCGTCCACACCGGAACCTGGCTGGCCCGGCGCATGGGCCTGCTCTTCTCAAAATACCTGGGCAGTGACTGGGTGGACCGCCTTGACGACCCGGCCATGTGGGAAAACGTCGTTAACATTCCCGACCACGAACTATGGGATGTGCGCCGCCATCTAAAAAACAAACTGGTCAATTTTGCCAACGAACGCACCCGCCTGCAATGGCGCAACGGTACGCTCACCGCATCACAAGTAGTGGCCGGCGGCGTCTTTTTGGAACCCTATTCACTAACCATCGGTTTTGCCAGAAGGTTTGCCACCTATAAACGTGCCAATCTCATGTTCCGCGATTTTGACCGACTGATGAAAATGATCAACCATCCGCACATGCCTGTGCAGATCATCTTTGCCGGCAAGGCTCATCCCGCTGACGAACCCGGTAAACTGATCATTCAGCAAGTCTACCGCGCTGTCAAAGAATCCCGTTCAGGCGGACGATTGATCTTTTTGGAAGATTACGATATCAACCTGGCCCGTTACCTGGTGCAGGGTGTGGACGTATGGATGAACACTCCTCGCCGTCCAAACGAAGCTTCAGGCACATCTGGTATGAAGGCTGCCCTCAACGGCGGACTAAATTTCTCGATCCTGGATGGTTGGTGGCGTGAAGGGTTTAATAACCGCAACGGTTGGTCCATTGGCACAGACACCGAGTATGTCAATCCTGAAGAACAAGATGCCGCTGATGCCCAAAGTATTTATGAAACGCTTGAGAATCAGATCATCCCATTGTTCTATGAACGCAACGGCGAGAATATTCCTGCCGAATGGCTAAAGATGGTCAAAGAAAACATGCGCACACTCACTCCGCAATTCAGCCTGAGGCGCATGCTCAAGGAATATGTCACCGATTATTATTTGCCTTCCATTGAAGGTAAAAAGCGTAATCAGTAAAAAGTTGAGGTTGTATGGACTATTTAAGTGACCCCCACGCCTGGTTGTTTGCCTTATTGATCTTTGTCTTGCGTGTCGGGGATATGACCCTTGATACCATCCGCGTGTTGTTTGTTGTTCGTGGAAAAAAACTGTTGGTCTGGATTTTAGGACTTTTCCAGTCGTTGATTTTTGTTATTGCCATCAGCTCGGTACTTTCAGAGCTGGATAACATTCTAAACGTGATTGGATATGCCACAGGCTTCGCAACCGGCAATTTAATAGGCATGGTCATTGAAAATCGATTGGCGATCGGGCATGTCTTGATCAATATCATCAGTTCAAACCGCGGAACCTATATTGCCGAACGGTTACGGGCCAGCGGTTATGCAGTAACTGAAATTCCCGGCCGCGGCATGAACGGCACTGTCTTTGAACTGCATGCCAGTGTGCTCAGAAAAGATGTCAGCCAGGTTGAAACGATCGTGCTGGAGTCTGATCCGCAAGCGTTTGTAACGGCGGAAGATGTTCGTCCCGTCAGACGCGGCTTTTGGCGAGCCTGATCCATACCTATGCAAAAGATTAATCAATCCCGCTTACTTAAGCGGGATTGATTTTTATGTTTGCTTCACTTGAACCCTCAATTCTAGAAGTATTGGTCCTTGGTTTCACGGTAATTCAACAACCCGGTGAAATTAATAAAGAGTTCATCTAAAATCTCGCGTTTGCGTTCAGTCAGATAATGCGCCACAATGGCACGGTCTTTGTTGCCCATGGTGATGTTCATTCCAAGCCGCAGCAAATTGTTGCCAATGGATCTGCACTGCACCACATGACCGGTTATTTTACAGGCTGTTTTACTTGTGGGCAGGGTTAATAGAATTTGCAACTTTGAATCCATAATTTTTTCAGGATCTTCTACATTGTTCTTATCAAACAGGATACACATGCCCGTTAATGAAATATCAAATAAATTGGCTTTGGTTGTCTTTTTACCGTTAACAACCGAAACAAAGATCGGCAGCCTGGGTTGAACCCGGTCTGATTGACGATCAATCCAGGATTGATCCATTATTCGAAAATCATTTAAGACTAGTTTGCCTGAATAGACCAAAAGATCACTCAACCGGCAAGATAGCGCCTTGTCGGTGCGATTCAGTTTAATAAACAAGGGGTAATTAAAGTTACCCGTGCAGAAATGACTGATATTGGAACTTTGCGCTTCCACTTGATCCGGAGAGCAATCGCACACTACCACGCTCTCTCTCAATAAAAGCCCCTTGATCGGAATCTGCACATCCACAACCCGTTCTGTCTGAATAATGGAAGTGAGTTCGTCTGAGGCTCCATCAAGTGCGATCGTTGTAACACAATCGCTGCTTAACATTTTAACCTCCTTGCCTGAATTCCTTTCACCAATAAAGAGTTGTCTAGACCAATAAACACATGTCCATTGGGTTTTTAATTATATCAATTGAAAAACGATTTACATTAGAATTTCTAACATTGATGTTAAATGGATGAATTGTTTCAAAATCGGCTAATAATTGTGAAAAAAGGGTTGAAAATGGAAATCAAAAATCCGGTTGCCCGGATTTTTGTTGTTTCTCTATTTGTCAAACCACTTGAGTGAAAAAGACTAGTCGTCGTCACGTTCTCGCAAATGCGGAAAGAGCAGCACTTCACGGATGGTGCGGCGATCTGTCAGCAGCATACACAGGCGGTCAATGCCCATGCCAAACCCGCCTTGAGGCGGCATGCCGTAAGACATGGCGCGCAGATAATCCTCATCCATCGGATGTCGTTCTTCATCTTCCGCTTTGTATTCGCGGCCCATTTCCAAGAAACGGGCTTCCTGTTCAAGAGGATCATTCAATTCGGTAAAGGCGTTGCACAATTCCATGCCGCCCACAAAACCTTCAAAACGCTCCACAGTTGCCGGGTCGCCGGGCCGGTTTTTGGCCAAGGGCGAAATATCACGCGGATAATCGTAGAGGAAGGTGGGCTGGATAAAGGTGGGTTCCAGGTATTCGCCCAACAAGTAGTCAATTAATTTGCCGCGAGCTTCACCCGGTTTGAACTTCATGCCTTTTTGCTGCATGATCTCAGCCAATGATTCGGCGGTCGGATATTGGTTAATATCAATACCGCAGGCATCGATCAAACCCTGGCGCAGGTCAACCCGATTCCAGGGAGGATTGAAATCAATTTCGTGACCATCAAATGTCACTTTACGCGTACCCAGCACCTGGTCGCATACGTGGGCCACAAATTGTTCGGTCAATTCCATGACCTGCAGATAATCTGCGTAAGCCCAATAAAATTCCAACTGGGTGAATTCGGGGTTGTGTTTATAAGAAACACCCTCGTTGCGGAAGTCACGCCCGATCTCGTAGACACGGTCCAGCCCGCCGACGGTTAACCGTTTTAGATAGAGTTCAAACGAGATGCGTAAAAAGAGGTCCTGTTTTAATTGGTTGTGATGGGTGACAAAAGGTTTGGCCGCCGCCCCGCCGTAGATCGGCTGCAGGATGGGGGTCTCAACTTCAATAAAATCGTGGTCGTCGAAGAAATTACGGATGGCTTTGACAATCCCCGCGCGCGTACGGAAGACTTTACGCACATCTTCATTAACCGCAAGGTCGGCATAACGCTGGCGAAAACGGGTTTCAGGGTCAGCCAGGGTGGCATGTCTGACGAGCACGCCGTCCACCATTTCGTCTTTGGCAGCCGGCAGTGGTGTGATGGCTTTGGCCAGCATCTTGAATTCCAAAACCTGTAAACTGATCTCGCCGGTGCGGGTGCGTACCACATCTCCGCTGGCCTGGATGTAATCACCCAGATCGAAATAATCTTTAAAGCGAGCCAGCGCTTCTTCACCAAGTTCATTAATTCTAAAGAAAAGTTGAATGCGTCCGCTGCGATCTTCGATATGCGCAAAAGCAAGTTTGCCCATGATACGTGAGGCTCGCAGGCGGCCGCCCAGGATTACACCCGAGACGGAAGCTTGTCCTTCAGCTTCGGCTTTTTCGAAACTGGCAATTGCTTCACCGATGGATTGATTTACTTCTGTGCGTGTCGGAAAAGGCTCCAGCCCATTTGCCCTCATCGCGGCAATTTTATCAAAACGAATTTTTTCGAGATCAGTTAATTCCATATCATCCTTCTTTCATTAAAAAGCCTGCCCCGATGGTTAAGGGGAGCAGGCTTTCAGATTTTCATTCAGTGCGTCTTACCGGCACTCGCGGTCAAGCGATCCCCGTTCAATGGATTAGCTCACCTTGAGCAGCTTGACAGTAAATGCACCGCCTGGTGCTTCAACTTGGACTTTATCACCTTCTTCATGGTTAATGATTGCTTTTCCAAGTGGTGATTCGTTTGAGATTTTTCCCTTGGCAGGGTCTGCTTCAGCCGCACCCACCACGGTATACTCTTCTTTTTCTTTACTGCCTTCTTCTTGAATTATTACATGTGAACCAACTTGAACGCATCCAGGCTGGATGGTCTTATCGTCAATTACGCGAGCAGTGGCCAGTAATATTTCTAGTTCCTTGATGCGGCCTTCCACGAAAGCTTGTTCATTTTTTGCTGCCTCAAGTTCAGCATTGTCAAGCAGTTCTCCACCTTCGATTGCTTCATGCAAACGAACGGCAATTTGTTCCCGCTTGTCAGAGCGCAAGAAATCCAACTCTTCTTGCAATTTGTCGAACCCTTCTCGAGTCAAAAATGAGGTAGGCATTGTGTTTTTTTCCTTATAAGAAGAAATTGATCAGCGTTTCCCCGACCAATAAATAAAAACCACTCCTCAGGGAGCGATTTCAATAAAGTTGAGAGTCAATATGGGTTCTCTCTCAATAGTTAGAATACTATAACATAAAAAAAAAGCGATTGCAAGTACCTTAAACCTGACTTAAGTTGTGACTTGAAGTTGATATTTTCATTATTTATTAATCTTCAATCTTTGAATCTATTGGTACAATGAGGAGTGTTTTTGAGGATTTCCTAAACAATACTCAACTCAGAATCCAGAGGATGGCGCATGGAACAAGCTCCAAGGTTTCCCTATGATTTTATTGACCAGGTAATCGTCTCTGAAGACCAGATCAAAGCCAGGGTAGTTGAACTTGGCCAGCAAATCGGCTCCGATTACAAAGACTCAAAGAACCTCTTGCTGCTGGGTCTTCTTCGCGGCAGCGTGGTTTTTATGACCGATCTCATGCGGAATGTGCACCTGCCAATGACCCTGGATTTCATGTCGGTTTCTTCATACAGCGGAGCCTCTTCCAGCGGGTTTGTCAGAATTGATTCCGACCATAAGACCAATATCCAAGGCTGGGATGTCATTCTGGTTGATGACATTATCGACTCTGGCTACACCATTTCTACAGTCAAAAAATTGTTGTTGGACCGCAAGCCCAACAGTTTAAAAGTCTGCGCCCTGCTCGATAAGGAAGAAAGCCACAAGGTCGGATTAACCATAGATTATTACGGTTTTAAGATCCCGGATTATTTCGTGGTGGGTTATGGTCTGGATATTGATGAAAAAGGACGCAACCTGCCCTACATCGCTTCAGTGGACCTAAAAAGATACCGGAAATAGGAGATTAACCATGCCGATCAGTGTGGCTGTTGGAATGCAATGGGGTGACGAAGGCAAAGGGCGGGCAGTTGACCTGCTCTCTGAAAACGTTGAGATCGTTGCCCGTTTTAATGGCGGTGATAACGCCGGTCATACAGTTACCGTGGGTGACAAGATTTTTAAACTTCATGTCATCCCCTCGGGTATCATCCATTCACACACCGTTGGAGTGTTAGGCAATGGCTTGGTGCTTTACCCCGGCACCTTGCTGCAAGAGATAAAAACTTTACAGGAAGCCGGTATTGAGATCAGCCCAAAACGGTTGTGGATCTCGGATGCTGCACACCTGATCACCCCCGCTCATCGTCTGTTGGACCAGGCCCAGGAAGCCGCACTCGGAAAATCTTCCATCGGCACCACTGGCCGTGGCATCGGTCCGGCTTATATGGATAAAGCTTCACGTCGGGGTCTGCGCACCGGCGATTTACTGCAGCCCGAAGAATTCAAGAAAAAAGTCAGGCAGCATTTCACTGACATGAACGAGATGCTGACCGTTTATTACCATCAACCAGCCATTGACATTCAAACCATGACTGAAGAATTCACGGCATTGGCAAGCCAGCTAACCCCATACATTAAACCTGTTGGTAATCTGGTCAGAACCGCTTTGAAATCGGGCAAGAATATTCTGGCTGAAGCCGCCCAGGGTACTCTGCTGGACCTTGACCAGGGCACCTACCCATTTGTTACCAGTTCATGCACCACTGCCGCCGGCATTTTCAGCGGCTTGGGAATTGGCATTCAACCGGTGCAGCGTGTGATCGGCATCACCAAAGCGTTTCAAACCCGGGTCGGTTCAGGACCTTTCCCAACCGAGTTGTTTGACGCCACCGCCACCTTTTTACGCGGCAGCGGCTCGAATCCGTGGGATGAATTTGGTACCACCACCGGCCGTCCGCGCCGGGTGGGCTGGATGGACCTGGTATTGCTCAAATACGCGATTGACGTCAACGGCGTAACCGAATTATTCCTGACCAAAATGGATATTCTTTCAGGGTTGGAAACCATCAAGTACTGCTCAGCATATAAAAAAGATGGCAAAATCATTCACGAGTTGGATTTCAGCGGCAGTGCTGCGGATATGGAACGCTGCCTGCCGGTTTATGAATCCACACCCGGGTGGAAGGATGATCTTCGCCAGATCCGCAGGTGGAACGACTTGCCTGCCGCAGTGCTCGACTATATCAAGATCATCGAAGTTTACTGCGGTGTTCCTGTCACCCAGGTATCCGTGGGTTCAGAAAGAAATGCCGTTATAAAACAAAACGAATGATTAATAACAAAAATCCTCTCAACGAGGATTTTTGTTTGAATATAACGCATAAGAAAACCACTTTTTATGCAGTCAGTTTAAACCGACCCACAAGTTCCTGCAACTCTCTAGCCATTTCAGATAACGACTGAGCTGATGCGGTAACTTCTTCAACTTGAGCACTCATCTCTTCCGTACTGGCACTGACCTGTTCTATGGCAGCACTGTTTTCTTCACTGACACTGGCAATGTTTTCAATGGATTGTGTCACTTCAGTGGAATTGGCTGCCATTTCTTCAGTGGTTGCAGTATTTTCTTCCACGATGGATGAAACCGAATCAACGGCAGAAACAAGATCTTCTGATGCGATCTTCATGCGTTCACTTGCTTCGCCAGCCATGGCTGCCTGCTTGTTCACAGCCTCAGCAGCTAATAATATTTCATTAAGAACTGTACCTGCCTGACCGGCAGTAACGACGCCCTGTTCTACCTCTTTGGATCCTTCTTTCATAGCTTCAACCGCTTCTTGTACGGTATTGAGGATGCTGCTTATTAATTCACCGATTTCACGTGTTGCCAGCGAACTTCGTTCTGCCAATTTGCGTACCTCATCTGCAACAACCGCAAAACCTTTGCCATGTTCACCCGCCCTGGCTGCTTCGATGGCTGCATTCAATGCCAGCAGGTTTGTTTGAGAAGCGATATCTTCGATCGTTTCCACAATTCTGCCGATCTCTTCTGATCTTCGACCCATTTCTTCGACTTTTTCAGCCGAAGCCCCCACTTTGGATTTTATGTTTTGCATTCCTGACAGGGTTTGCTCAACCGTAATGGTGCCTTTTCGAGCGGCCTCAGCCGCAGTGGCAGAATCCCTGCTGACTGCGGCTGCATTCCCTGCCACCTGTTGAATGGCAGAATTGATCTGGTCTGTCGCAATGGAAACTTTGGAAACCGAGGAACTTTGTTCCTGCGCACCTTTGGCTACTCCTTCAATTGCCTTTGACATTTGCTCAACTGAAGAAGCTGTCTTTGTAATTGAGGCTGCCTGCTCAGCGGTTCCTCTGGCCACCTGCTGAACAGTGGATGCGATCTGGGTCGTTGCCTGTCCGGCCTGTGTGGCAGACAGGGATAATTCTTCAGAAGCAGCCCGCAGTCCATTCGCACTTATATTGATATAGTCGCAAGTCTCTTTTAATTTTTCGATCATCTTGGCAATTGCAATTCCCAACTCATCGTAATCATGGTTGGGCGTCACCGTTATCGTCAAGTTATTTTGAGCTACGGTATTGGCAGCTTCACCCATTTTTTGAAGGTAAGCAATGACATTATTGAATGCCTTTGCAATCAACCCGACTTCGTCTTTTCGATCTGTTAATGATTGTTTGGTTTTCTCGTCCAGATGACGGGCAAGATCGCCTGTAGAGATCAAGTTTGCGATTTTAACGAGTGAGTTTAGGGGTTTTGTGATTGAATTACTGATGATAATACCCAGCCCGATCGCGAAAACAAAACAAATTGCAGAAACCACGAGACTTAAAGTTACTGTCTTCTTATAAGTTTTATTTGATTGAGTGTTGAGCGCTTCGGCACTCGTAAAATCGATATCAGAAAGTTTGGCGACAGCTTCTCCGACTGCTTTGCGGGCAGTGGCTGCTCGTCCTGTGCCGGCAAGACTCGCAATGGCTTCATCTGTTTTTCCTGCCGCATCTAGTTGGATAATTTCAGACACCGCCGACTGATATTCAAGCCAACCAGCATTAAATTCCGCCAAGACTTGTTGAGTCTCTTCATCCGGGACCATATCTGCATATGCTGCTATTCGCGAATCTATGTCTGCCATTAATGTGGATATGGATTGGATGCTGGTCTCTTTTTCATCAGGAAAAATAAAGATTTTGTACACATCCCCCCGAATGGTGTAAATGTCTGTTGTGATCTTGCCAAGTTCATTAATGGGGATCAGCCTTTTTTCGAACATGGCCGAAACACCGTTGTTGATAAGTTTCATGTTCTGATAACCAAATATTGTCAAAACCAAGGTAATTAACGCTACAAATTGAAAACCTCCAATCAATTTAACTCCGGTTTTCAGGTTATTTAAAGCTTTCATTAACTCCTCCCAATACATTTATTTTTATATGCGTTAATTCGCTCTTGTAACAGTAATAGAAACCCCGATGAAAGCGAATATCAAAAGAATTCACTTAATCTAGTTAATTGAGATTTTTAGAGAAACTTCCCCTCCTAATTAAAGTTCTTTTTGAAAAGCAATTTAATTCCCCTGTTTGTATCACTCCCACCACTTCGTTATACGTACTTTGAGATAAATAACTTGTAAAAATAATAACAATTAATCATAAAATTTTTGAACATTAAAATCATTTAATGAAACAAAATAATTGTTTATAGAGAATTGTTAGCATCAGAAATACTGGGTCTTTTATTTCTCAACGCAGACAGAAAACTGCACCTCTTTCTGTTGGTGGTGTCCAACTTTTGAGGTGCAGTTCATTCGGATGACGTTTTATTTTTCAGGTTGCAAGACGATATTCTTAGTCTTCTCTGAGTTTAAACCTGGCAACAAGCTTCTGCAATTCTTGAGCCATTTCTGATAAAGTTGAAGCCGAGGCGGTTACCTCTTCTACCTGTGCTGTCATTTCTTCGGTGCTAGCACTCACTTCTTCGATGGCAGCACTATTCTCTTCACTGACACTGGCAATACTCTCGATTGCCTGAGACACTTCAGATGAATTTGCAGCCATCTCTTCAGTGGAAGCTGTATTTTCTTCAACAATGGCAGACACGGAATCTACGGCTGTGATCAAACCTTCTGAAGCGATTTTCATCCGTTCTGCGGCCTCTCCAGCCATTGAAGCCTGCTTATTGACAGCTTCAGCCGCCTCAAGAATATTATTAAGAGCCGAACCGGCTTGATTTGCGGTTACAACACCCAATTCAACTTCCTTTGAGCCGTCTTCCATGGCTTTTACAGCTTCAGAAACCGTTAGAAGAATACTATTAATCAGATTGCCAATTTCTTTCGTCGCCAGCGAAGACCTTTCGGCAAGCTTACGAACCTCATCCGCAACCACTGCAAAACCCTTGCCATGTTCCCCGGCTCTTGCAGCTTCAATGGCTGCATTTAATGCCAGCAGATTGGTCTGCGAAGCAATATCTTCAATCGTTTCAACGATATTGCCTATTTCTTCAGAACGCTTCCCCATCTCTTCAACTTTTGCTGCTGAAGCTCCGACTTTTGCTTTAATATTCTGCATACCTTTAAGCGTTTGCTCTACTGTTAAGGAACCTTTACGAGCAGCTTCCGCTGCTGTAGCGGAATCGGTAGTGACCATGGCCGCATTGCCTGATACTTGTTGAATGGCTTTGTTAATTTCTTCAGTTGCACTCGAAACAGCCGCAACTGATTTGCTTTGTTCTTGTGCACCCTGGGCTACCCCTTCAATGGCTTTGGCCATTTGCTCTACAGATGAAGCAGTTTTTGTGATCGAAATGGTTTGTTCTGTTGTTCCTTTAGCAACCTGCTGCACGGTAGTTGCGATCTGGCTAGTCGCTTGACCAGCCTGATTTGCAGCAACTGACAATTGACCAGATGCTGCGGCCAATGCAACAGCATTTTCTGAAACATCAGCAATTATTTTTTGCAGATTTGTGAGCATAGCAGAAAAAGCATTACCTAACTCGTCTTTCGCATTTTTTGGGGCTACTGTTATTGAAAGATCATTTCTTGAAATTGCAGTCGCAGCATCTCCCATGCCTTGAATATACTCAATCACATGGTCAAAGGATTTGGCGATAACTCCGACCTCATCTTGTCTGGCGGTCAATTCAAGTTTTACTTTTTCATCCATATCGCGGACAAGATCGCCCTGGGCAACTGAATTTGCAATAACAACCAAATTGTTAAGTGGTTGGCTTAATGATGAGCTGATAACAAAACCTAACACCATGGATAAAATAAATGCTACAACTCCCACAATAATTGAAATTGTTATGTTTGTTGTTTTTGCTAGATCAAAAGCTTTATCCCCTTCAATATTTTCACCTTCCATAGAAGTGGCAATATTGTTCAAATTTTCATTCATTACTCTTAAAAACTCTGAGATATCAGCATCCATATTTCTAGTTGCAGCAGTTACACCATTCGATGCTTTTAACGCCGGTAGCATCGTGCTGTTGTAGTATTTTACGAGTGCTTTATATTGTTCTTCTGCCTTTGCCAAATTATCAATTTCTTCTGGTGTGTCAACAATAGAATTTAAGCTTTCTAGATTTGCTTCAAGATTATTTTTGGCAATACCCCAGTCGATTTGAGCTTTTGAAAAATTATTGGATATTTGCAAAGCCGCAATTACTTGGTACAGCTCAAGAGTTTGGCGTTCAGTGTTTTTAATAACCAAAATGTCTTTTGAGCGATCGGCGCCGGCGTCTTGAATTCTACCCAAAGAGGATAAATTTAGAGAATTAAAAACAATTTGTCCTGCCATAATTAATGTGACTATTAAGAATCCACCAATCAATTTACTGCGCAATTTAATATTGTTCAACGTTTTCATTTAACCTCCAAACACACCAGAATTATTCTGTGTTAATTATTAACAAGTGACAAAATAGTATTACCTGATACATTTGATTCAAATAAAAAAAGAATTAATTCTTGAGTTGAGATTTTTTTAACATAAGTTAATCAAATTGTTACGGTTAACCTGTTTAATAATTGAGTGTTCCCAACCGATCATTTTTGTAATATATTTCTGCACTAATTAATCAATTATTGGTTGAATATCAAAAAACCCCCCATTTGAATTGGGGGGTTTTATCTATCTCTTCATTACAATTTTGCAACTTGGGCTTTTTCTTCTGTGGTGAGGACTTTTACAAGATCAAGCAAAATGACCAATCGTTTATCAATTTTAGCGACACCAACAATAAATTCAGAATTAACATTGCTGACCATGGGAGGCGGGGGTTCAATCACGCTGTCATCAATGGTTAAAACCTCTGATACGGCAGAGACGATCATACCAATTTTCAAGGCTCCAACGTTCGCCACAACGATACGGGTTTCATTCGTCTGTTCCTGGCCGGTGATGCCGAATCGTTTATGCAGGTCAATAACGGGCAGAACACTTCCCCGATGATTTGTGATCCCTTCCATATAAGAGGGCGCCTGTGGAATTTTTGTGATTTCCTGAAGCTTAACAATGCCTTCCACTGAAGCAATATCAATACCAAAATTTTCACTTCCAAGTTCAAAAATGACTAATTGTTTTTCCATAATCGTCTCCTGTATGTGTATTATTTATACTCAATTAGAGATTAATCATACGTAAAACAAATATAAATTTGTGCTCAATAATTGATAAAGATGATAAAACCCTCATACGAATGAGGGTTTTATCCTTTCCAAACCTACCAATAAGGAATACCGATAAAGAGATCAGATAGCGTCAGACACCAACTGTTTTTGCAATCTGATTCTTTTCTTCAAATGACAGTACCTTTGTTAAATCCAACAGAATCACAAGGCGTTTATCAATTTTTGCCACACCAATAATAAATTCAGAGTTTATGTTGCTCACCATTGGAGGGGGAGGTTCAATCACACTATCTTCAATGGTCAACACTTCTGATACCGCTGAAACAACCATACCTACTTTAACCCCATCCATGTTGGCTACCACGATACGGGTTTCGTTAGTTTGTTCCTCAGACTTCATTCCGAAGCGTTGTAGCAAGTCCAACACTGGAAGTACGCTGCCGCGTAAATTTGTTATTCCTAACATATAACTTGGTGATTGGGGAATTTTCGTGATATCCAACATTTTATTGATACCTTCAACCGAAGCAATATCAATTCCAAAATGTTCTGCACCAAGTTCAAATATCACTAATTGTTTTTCCATTTTATTCTCCGTTTTAAACTGATCAAAATAATCTACTTGTTAATGGAACTTTTTAATTGGTCAAGATTAGCGACAATCGCCTTTGAGCTTGTTTCTACTTGTTTTACGATACCCTCAGAATATGTTGCTCCAGATTTGTTGTAGGTATCAACGAAATCATGAAGTAATTTATGGAATTTAATATGCTCATCTTCAATGGCAACAAATTTTGGATTCCTACCATATTGCCTCATCCCATCGCCATAGTACCAGCGCCCAAAAACGCAGTCTTCATGTGATGGAACACTCTTTATTGTCCCACCCCCATTTTGCATATCTTCCACCTTGCGCACCCAATCAAGATGTGCTCTTTTATAGTTTTCAATATTACACGCAACATCATCTCCACAATCTTGTTGCAACTTGAACTGCTGGACAACTTTTTGCAAGGACTGAGCCAATTCAGCCAAAGATTGGGCCGAGGCTGTCACTTCTTCAACCTGGGCACTCATTTCTTCGGCGCTTGCACTGACCTCTTCAATGGCAGCACTATTTTCTTCGCTCACACTGGCGATACTTTCTATTGCCATGGTTACTTCACTCGAATTTGCCGCCATTTGTTCAGTGGAAGCCGTATTTTCTTCAACAATGGCAGATACAGAGTCCACAGCAGAGATCAATTCTTCGGACGCTGTCTTCATGCGTTCGGTGGCTTCGCTTGCAAGAGCTGCCTGTTTATTTACGGCTTCTGCAGCGGAGAGAATATCTGCCAACGCCGTCCCTGCTTGATTTGCAGTTGTAACGCCCAACTCAACTTCCTTGGAACCTTCCTCCATGGCTTTCACGGCGTCATTAACCGTTGCCAGTATGCCACTGATCAATCCGCCAATCTCCTTAGTTGCAAGAGAGGATCTTTCAGCAAGTTTTCTAACTTCATCAGCAACCACAGCAAAACCCTTGCCGTGTTCACCAGCTCTGGCTGCCTCAATGGCAGCATTCAAAGCCAGCAGGTTGGTTTGAGAGGCAATATCTTCGATAGTTTCGACGATCTTACCAATTTCTTCAGAACGGCGGCCCATCTCTTGCACTTTATCAGCGGAAGCACCCACTTTGGTCTTGATATTTTGCATTCCACTCAAGGTTTGTTCAACGGTAATCGTACCTTTACGTGCTGCCTCCGCTGCCGCTGCTGAATCTGTTGTCACAGCTGCTGCATTGCCGGCCACCTGTTGAATTGCAGTATTAATCATTTCTGTTGCGTTTGAGACCTTACTGACCGATGCACTTTGTTCTTGAGCCCCACGTGCCACGCCTTCGATAGCCTGGCTCATCTGCTCCACGGCTGCAGCTGTCTTATTAACAGCTCCTGATTGGTCTGCAGTACCTTTAGCAACCTGCTGCACTGTGGCAGCAATCTGATTTGTTGCCTGGCCTGCCTGATTGGCTGCCTGTGCCAATTGATCTGATGCGGAATTTAATTGGGCCGCACTGTCTGAAACCTGGCCTATCGTAAAACGTAAACTGGCAATCATCTTGGCAAAGGCAATACCCAACTCATCTTTTTCATTATTGGCTGTAACTGATACGGTCAAATCGTTATTTGCGATCGTATTGGCAGCCTCACCCATACCTTGCATGTAATTGATCACTTTTTCAAATGAATTAGCTATGTCGCCAACTTCATCTTTACGTTGAGTCAGATTATCTTTGACTTTCTGATCAAGATCACGAACGAGATCACCCTCGGAAACGTGAGTTGCAATCGCCACCAAACTACCTATCGGTTTGCTAAGTGAATTAGCAACAATAATTCCCAGAGTAACTGCCAAAATAAGAGCAATCACACCAATAATGATAGAAAGACGAATCGATTCCTGACTGGTTGAATCAAAATCTAAATCGCCTTGGATATTTTCTTCCGTGAGTGAGTTTACAATCTTTTCAAGTGGTTCATCCATTTCGGTGATTAATGCATCGATTTCAGCATCATATTGTTTGGTTTCAGCAGTAGAGCTTTTGGATGACACCAATGCGGGCAACAACTTTTCTTCAAACAATAGAACGATTTTATTGTATGATGATTCAGCATCATTTGCCCAAGTCTTTTCATCGGGTGTATCAACTGCATTTTTTAAAGCTTCAAGGTCACTTTGGGCTTCTTCTTTGACGACATCCCAATCAGCACGAACAGCTTCGAAATCAAGATTAATTTGCGCATCAGCAATAACCTGGTACATTGCCAACGATGCCATTTCTGTGTTTTGGGCGATTGTAAGATCAGAAGCGCGTTTTGCCCCGGCATCTTGCATTTTACTCAATGACGACATTTCGAAATAGTTGTTAATAACAGTCCCCACAAGGAATAATGCGACCAATAAAAAGCTTCCAATTAATTTGATACTAATTTTAAGATTATTTAAAACATTCATCATTCCTCCCAAAAAAAACATCTAACTTAAACTAATCCTTGTTATTTTGATTTCCGTTGCACGTTTAATAATAAATTCTGCAACATATCAATGCTGATTTCGTCATAGATCAATTCGCAGCTTGAATAATGGGTAAAACTAGCCTTAGGACTATTCCGTGAAATCAATAAAACCACATAATTTATTGCATTGTTCAATATAAGACAGCTGATATCTTTTTTATTAAATAATTCTGGCTCACGATAATCAATAAAAACGATCGCAGGATCAGAAGGATTGGATATCTTTACAACATCACAACATACTTCGACCATCTTGATTGCTGAAGACGGAATGAACGATTCAAGCATCGAGATCAAATTGTCGCGCCGCCGGCTTTCAGGGCTCACAATAACAATTTCCATCATTCCACCTAATTGAAGATGATAATATTTTTCTGGTAAATCATGCATTAATAATAAGTAATAACGAGCGAATTGTCCTCTCTATTGAATGGATACTTTTATACAAAAAAGACTCAGATATTGAGTCTTTTTTTACTACTTAATAGTATTTGGATGGGTGAAAAGAAATACTGGGTTACTAGTGTTTACATCTCACTTTTCACCAATTACTTTTTTCTGGTATTGTAAAGTAAAAAGTGGCGCCTTGATCTACTTTTGCTTCAGCCCAAATCTTGCCATTATGTTTATTTATGATACGTTTTACCGTGGCCAAACCTATGCCTGTACCATCAAACTCGGCACTACTATGCAATCGTTGAAATGCTCCAAATAGTTTTTGGGCATGGTCCATATTAAACCCTACCCCGTTATCGCTCACAAAAAACACACACTCACCATTAATACTCATTTGGCCAAAATGTATTTTTGGATTTTTTACTTTGCTTGAGTATTTAAATGCGTTGCCTAACAGATTCATGAGAACGACTTCCAAAAGATTGGGATCCCCATGTACAACAAGTTCAGGTTGAATTTCAATTTTTGTTTTCTGATTTGGATATTCCTGATGTAACCTTTTTGCAATATTCAAAGCCATATCTGAAATATTGAAACTTTTTATTTCAATGCTTTTACTAGTAAAATGTGATAATTTTATTAAATCATCAATTAGTTGATTCATCCGTTTTGTCTCAGCTCTAACTTGATCAATGTACTTATTGGCGGTTTCATCAAGTTGATTAATATAATCTTCTTTTAATGCCAACGAAAAACCATCTATACCTCGTAAATGAGCACGTAAATCATGAGAAACTGAATATGAAAAGGATTCAAGTTCCTTATTAGCTACTTCCAACTGGGCAGTCCTTTCCTTAACCCTATGTTCTAATTCATTATTCAATTGATGGATTTTTTCAATTGCTTGTTTTTGAATTGAAATATCTTTGGCAATTCCTAATAAGTAGACTTTTTCATTAATCTTTATCTTATTTATTGAGAGAGAAATTTCAAACTCTTTTCCGGCTCGATTTTTTACTTTAGTTTCAAAATCCCTGAGAAATCCGACTTTATCCAGTTCATTAAATATTTTGTCATTGTCATTAATATTTGAAAAGATGCCTAATTCAACTATAGTTCTATTAATTAATTCTTCTCTTTTAAATTGAAAATAATCTTCAAAAGCCGGATTTACTTCTATCAACCGACCATCTTCAAGAGTCGCCAATGCATAAGCATCTACACTGGTCATAAATGCCAATCTAAATTTTTCTTCACTTTTCTTTAGTTCTTCTTCAATCCGTTTTTGTTCCGTGATATCCGTCTTTTTTACCAATACATTTGAAAAACCAGTCCGTGTCTGCGGAAAATGTATAATCAAGCGCACAACGATACTTTTTCCATCCACGGTTTTATTGACAAAGTCATCTTCAAAGAATGCCTTCTTATCCCAAATAGCTAACAATTCCCGCTCGAAAGCTTTATAAGACTCTTGAGGGAAGATAACACCCAATGATGTGAGGAGTTGTTGCTTTGAAGTTGCGTTGTAAAGACCAAGTGAATATTCGTTGACATCCGTTATTAATATTTTATTTGCTGCATTAATACTAAAATCAGGATGGTCAAACATGTATGTTTGCAGATCACTCACCCCTGATTGTCTTACTTCTTCAAGCAAATCGTACACTTTACTGAAATCTTCGATCGATATTGAAACAGGCACAGAATCAAAGATGTTTTTATAACGTAACTCGCTATCAATTAAAGATTTTTCTGTTTCTTTTCGTTCTGATATATCTCGAACTGCGCCTTCTGAACCCGTGATATTCCCAAGCTCATCCATGACCATTTGGACGTTCATCGACACCCAAAATGAGGTACCATCCTTTCGCAATCCTTTGCAAACAAAATCATTGACCTGCCCATCTTTTTTTAATTCTGAAAACAACAAATCTCGATCGCTTTTTTCGGCATACAGTTCCGATGCAGACAACCCTATCATTTCTTCCATTGATCCAAAACCGAACATTTTTACCGCGGTGGGGTTTACATTTATGACCTTTCCAGAAAGATCAGCCTGGATGTAAGAATCCTGAAAATTATTGATAATTCGAGTGATTCTCAAATGACTTGAAATCAATTCTTTTTCAGCCAATTTTCTAGCAGTGATATCTTGGGTAAATGCAATAAAATAATGCACCTTATGCTCTATGTCATGGATGACAGAAATGGACAATGAAACCCAAATTACCTTTCCGTCTTTTCTGACATATCTTTTTTCAAATTTAACAGATTGGTTAAGACCGGAATAAAGCTGAGAGTATTTTTCTTCACAAATCTCTTTATCTTCTTCATAAGTAATTTCGGTGTATTTTTTCTGCAACAATTCTTCACGAGAATAACCAAGAGAGTCGCAAAAAGCATCATTGATTTTAATAAATCTGCCATTAATCCCGATCATACTAATTCCCACAACAGAGCTTTCAAACATTGTTCGGAATAATTCTTCGTTTTCGCGCAGAAACTCCATCTCTTGTTTGCGCTTTGTGATATCTGAAGATATGATCTGGACCCCTATTACTTGATTGGAAGAATTCATAATTCGCGTAAAGGAACTCAAAAACCATTTTTGATCTCCTGGCAGGTCTACCTTGTCTTCATATTCTTGAACCTCTTCAGAGAAAACTGCTTTTTGGATCCTACCCATATATATGTCCGCAGACGCTTTTGGGAATAAATCATATATGGATTTTCTAACAAAATCTTTTGGCTCTCCGCCCATGTTACGCGCAGCTAAATTGTTATATGAAATCACTTTTCCATCTGGAGAATAATATGCAATACCTACACCTGCGGTCTCATGGAGTTTTTTGTATTTTTCTTCGCTCTCGCGTAAAGCTTCTTCTATTTGCTTCTGTTCGGTAACATCTTGCACGGTACCAATACTACGAATCGGAGTTCCGTTATGATCGAATTCCACCTTACCTTCTGCGTGTAAATGATGGATAGAACCATCTTTATGAACGACCCGATAATCAAGTGATGGAGAATTTCCTGATGACAAGTTGTCATTCATGCTGGATTTAAAAACATCAATATCTTCTGGGTGAATTACTTTCAATAAAGAGTCCGGTTTACCATCGTATGAATCTGGATCAAAATCATATATGCGATACATCTCCTTTGACCAATCAACCTTATTGGCAATCATGTCCCACTCCCAACTGCCAATATGTGCGATCTGCTGTGCCTGTTCCAGGTTTGATTTTTCTGCCCGTATCTCGTTTTCCAGATTTTTTCGTGCCGTAATTTCACTAACACTGCCAATTATTGCCAGGGGTGTTCCTTCAGAATCTCGAAACACTGAGTATTTGTCTTCCAACCAAACATAGTGACCTGATTTATGTTTGAAACGATATTCAACAGTGGTTGCAGGACCCAAGTTCCCTGCAAGTGTTTCACTTAATTGTCTGTTTACCATTTCTAAATCATCAGGATGAAATAAAGATGATAGAGATTCAAGCGAAAACTCGTTCATTTCATCAGGTGTATAACCTGATAATTGCCATATTACAGGACTAAAATAATCATATGAATTTGTTAATAGGTTTCGTTTATATGAGGCGACTTGAGAATTTTCTAGAACTTCTTTGAATCTGATCTCGCTTTCACTTAAAGCCCTACTCGTTCTTAACTGTTTTTGATTCAATTCCTTTTCTTTTAAAGCACGTTCAATTGCTGGAATGATCAGGGCTATTTCCTTCTTCTGAATATAATCATGCGCCCCATTTTTCATTAATGTAACAGCCAAATTAATATCGATCTCTCCAGATAATATGATGAAAGGAATTTCGGGGCGTAGTTCTTTTGCCAATGCCAAGGCTTCAGTCGAATTAAAATTAGGCATGGAATGGTCAGATGTGATAACATCCCAATTTTTCTTTCTTTGGAGTGCAGATCGCATGGCCCCTGGAGTATCAACCACTTCACAAGATACTTTATATCCACTTTTTTCTAATATACGTTGTAATATAAAAATATCACTTTCATTGTCTTCTACCATTAGTACTTGCAATGCCATGCTCATTGATCTTCCTCACCAATAAATAATAATAAACTTTCAATAAAACTTAAGCTTCGTTCTGTAAAAGTTCCAGTTGGTGTTTTTCTTCAGCGGAAATTACCTGATTAAGGTCAATCACCGTAACACATTGGTCATTAATTTTTGTAATGCCAAGAATGCAATCAGATTTTCTATTTTTAATTTCTTCTGACGGTAACTCGATATCACGTTCATCTACATTTACGACATCGGTCACAGCAGAAACGATCATACCCACTTTTATTCCGTTAAGGTTCGCGATCATAATGCGTGAATCTTCAGTCCTGGCATGCATATAAATACCAAACCACTTATGAAGGTCAACCACAGGCATCTTGCACCCATGGCAGATATAGTGCCCTTCAACGTATCGAGGAGACGGCGGTTTTTGTAGAGATGAAGGGATCGATCCGATCCTGACCACCGATTCAACATCAACGCCATAATTTCTGGATCCAAGTTCGAATAAGACAAGCTGTTTTTCCATGCGATCTCCAAATTACTACAGATAAATATGTTACTTATTAGAGTATTGAATTAATATCAATCACCATACTTCCAATATTTTCTTTAACCATGGTTGTCGAGACCGACCATAAGTAATCCATTTTCAATTTGTTTTACAAACAAAAGTACTTTTCTTATAAAAAAAAACCCTCCAAATGGAAGGTTTTTTTCATGCCATTTCAACCAATAAACCTTACACAAAAAAATTGGTAAAATCCAAATTAATTTTGCTTTTCTGTTATCTTGGAGACCTGTTGTTTTTCTTCAGCTGATAGGACTTTAGCAAGATCCAGTAGAATCACTAGCCGTTTATCTATTTTTGCCACACCCACTATGAACTCTGAATTAATGTTACTGACCATGGGGGGGGGAGGTTCCACCACTTTGTCGTCAATGGTCAGCACTTCTGAGACCGCGGATACCACCATGCCGATCTTTACGCCATCCATATTGGCCACAACGATACGCGTTTCGGATGTTTGTTCCTGTACCGGCATGCCAAAACGTTTTTGCAAGTCAATAACCGGCAATACGCTGCCCCGCAAATTGGTGATCCCCAGCATATACTCAGGTGCCTTCGGGATCTTGGTGATCTCCAACATTTTATTGATGCCTTCGACCGAAGCAATATCAATGCCGAAGTTCTCTGCGCCAAGCTCAAAGATTACAAGTTGTTTTTCCATTTTTCAGACTCCCTGAAACACCAAGGCAGATGCTTAAGTGCATCTGCCTTGGTAATAATGATTAGGCAGTTAATTTGAATTGTGCCACGACTTCTTGTAAAGTCTTTGCCATATCCGCCAGGGATTGTGCTGATGCAGTCACTTCTTCTACCTGGGCACTCATCTCTTCTGCACTGGCACTCACCTGCTCAATGGCAGCACTGTTCTCTTCACTGACACTGGCGATGCTTTCAATTGCCTGAGTTACTTCAGTGGAATTAGCAGCCATCTCTTCTGTGGAGGCTGTGTTTTCTTCCACGATCGCTGAGACAGAATCCACTGCAGATACAAGGTCTTCTGAGGCTGATCGCATTCGTCCAGCAGCTTCACCTGCCAGGGTCGCCTGTTTATTGACCGCTTCGGCAGCTGAGAGGATTTCTACAAGGGCAGTTCCTGCCTGACTGGCAGTTGCGACACCCAATTCAACTTCCTTCGATCCTTCTTCCATGGCTTTCACAGCCTCATTGACCGTGGAGAGAATTCCACTGATCAAACCGCCAATTTCTTTGGTCGCCAGAGAACTTCTTTCAGCCAGTTTTCTGACTTCGTCTGCCACAACAGCAAAGCCTTTACCATGTTCACCGGCTCGCGCTGCTTCAATGGCTGCATTCAATGCCAGCAGGTTTGTCTGAGAAGCAATATCTTCAATGGTTTCAACGATTTTGCCAATTTCTTCTGACCTGCGGCCCATCTCTTGTACTTTTTCGGCAGAAGCGCCAACTTTGGTCTTGATATTTTGCATTCCACTCAAAGTTTGTTCAACGGTTTGTGAACCCTTGCGAGCTGCTTCGGCTGCTGCAGCGGAATCCGTGGTTACGGCGGCCGCATTGCCAGCCACTTGTTGAATGGCAGTGTTGATCATGTCAGTTGCTGAAGAGACCTTGGTCACTGAGGCACTTTGTTCTTGTGCTCCGGTCGCAACGCCATTGATTGCCTGCGACATCTGTTCCACTGCGGTGGCTGTCTTGGTTACTGCAGCAGCTTGATCAGCAGTGCCTTTGGCTACCTGCTGGACGGTGGCAGCGATTTGATTGGTTGCGAGACCTGCCTGATTGGCGGCCGTCGCCAGCTGCCCTGAAGCAGCACCCAAACTAATTGCGCTTTGGGCAACCTGGCCCACAGCTTCTCGAAGACTTTCTATCATCTTTGAAAAAGCAACGCCAAGTTCATCTTTTTCACTCTTTGCGACTACATTTACTGTCAAGTCATTGTTAGCAATTGTATTGGCTGCTTTACCCATGCCTTGCATATAATCAATCACTTGTTCAAATGACTTGGCAATATCGCCCACTTCATCTTTTCGTCTGGTAAGTTTATCTTTTACATTTTGGTCCAAATCACGTACTAAATCACCTTGTGAAACTGAAGTCGCAATTTTTACCAATTGGTTTAATGGGTTCGAAATTGAATTGCTGATAATAATCCCAAGCCCAACGGCAATAATGAGACCCACAATAATGATTACTATCATGGTTGTTGTAGCTGTGTTAGCAGTGGCAGTATTTTCATCTGCAATTTCCAAGGCCTGTGCGACTTTTGTGTCAATCATTGCTTGAAGAGCTTCTTGTTGAGCCAATGCCCTCGTTTTTGCTTCTCCAAGTAATATTGCAGTTGCTTCTTCTTTTCTATTTTGCTCAATTAATGTCAACATTTGTTCGAGATCAGGAGCATAAGCTTCTTTTGCAGCAACATAGTTTTCGTACATCACCCTCATCTCATCACTTAGTATCGTTTTTTCATATTCGAGACCAAGGTTGTCAAGTTCAGTGTCAAGTTGAGTGATTAATTCAATATTTTTCTTATCTGCTACTTGATCGGTGTTAATAATCGCGTCACGAACATTGACACGAATTCGTTGCAAAGCAACACTCATATCACCTAATTGAGAGATCGGAACGGTATAATTTCGGTAAAGTTTTGTGTCGTTTGCATCTATTTCCCTTATGTAACTGATGCCCAATACGCCAACAACACCGGCAATTAGTGCAACGATTACAAAAGCACCGATCAATTTGACACTTGTCTTCAAATTATTGATTGCCTTCATCTTCCCTCCGATAAAGTACCATTAAATTGGATTATGTTTCATTGATTATTCTTAAACCATACTCAGTTCTACAACAAGTTGGTTGACACCAATTTTAAAGATATAAATGAGTTTGGTATTAATATTAAAGAAATTTGATGGTGTTGTCCTCTCTATATGATGGGGTCTTTCGCAACGAAAAAGACCGCATTTTTGCGGTCTTTTTATCAACTTAATAGTATCTATCAACTTATTGAATTTAATCCAGATTAACTAATCCTTCACGAAGTGCGTAAAGGGTTGCCTGGGTTCGATTATCCACTTCCAGTTTATCCAATATGCCGGTCACATAGGTTCTTACAGTCCAGACACTCAGAAAGAGTTTATCCGCGATCTCCTGGTTAGACATGCCGTTGGCAATTAATTTAAGGATCTCGGTTTCGCGGTCCGTCAGCGTGGTGCATTTGGATGGCGGTTTGGACGGTTTATTGAGTTCCTTGACCATGATATTGGTGATGCGTGAAGGAAAGGCAGTTTCGCCGCGGTTCACCTTTTTAATTGCTTCTTCAATTTCGAGCGGCGAAGAATCTTTTAAGAGATACCCAGCGGCGCCAGCTTTTATACTCGCAATTACTTGTGACTCTTCAAGCGAGCTGGTGATAATGATAATTTTAGCGTCAGGAAACTTTTTCTTAATTCTATTCGCAGCTTCAATGCCATCCAGGTTGGGCATAACCAGATCAAGGAGAATGACATCTGGCATTATTTGACCCGCTTTTTCAACTGCTTCAATTCCATCAGCCGCTTCAGCTACTACTTCAAAATCTTCAGTAGGCGCAAAAAAAGCTTTTAACCCTTCTCTAACCATTTTATGGTCATCTGCAAGCAGTAATCGAATTTTTCCCATTCCATTCCCTCTTTAATATTCGGTAATTATTTAATCGAAAACTTGACTTCAATTTTCGTCCCTGTCTCTCTGGATGAAAAAATCCCATAGGTACCATTAATACGTTCCGCACGTTCACGCATGGTGGCAAGACCAAAACCACCACTGTGCAATCCTTCTTCAATCGAAAAACCAACTCCATTATCTTGTATGGTAAATAACACCTCATCATTTTTTCGGTTCATTTTCACAATAATTTTAGTGGCTTGGGCATATTTTAATGAATTATTGAGCGACTCAATGGCTATGCGATAGAGGTTTTCTTCAACGACATCTGGAAGTACATTGACATTCTCAAAAAGGATTTCCGCATCTATGTTTGAGCGTCTTTCAACAGCATCAAGCCGGTTTTGCAAAGAACCCAACAAGCCATTTTGCTTTAATTCGGGAGAGCGTAATTCGTAAACCAACAAGCGCATATCTTTTAAAGCCTGCTGCGTCAGATCACCAATTTGAGTTAAATAATCATCAACCTCGAGGTATTTTTGTTGTCCAAAAAATCGGCGTGCGCCGGCAGAATACAAACTCGCACTGTAAAGCGATTGAGTAACAGAATCGTGAAGTTCACGCGCCAGTCTTGACCGTTCTTCAAGTACTGCTACTCTTTCAGCACGTTTATAAGACCGTGAGTTTTCAACCACCAACGCCAGATGATCTGCAATAAACGATAACAAAGTCATTTCTTCGAGGATAATTTGATCTGCATTGTTATGAATCACTGCCAATACGCCTACCACCCGATCTTGTGCCCTCATCGGTAATCCGATCAAGGATAATTCTGTTGACCGGCTGGTTTTGACCTCTTTACCCTCAAATTTGTCTACATCAGGAACAATCAGTGATTTTTTCTGTCGGATCACTTTTTCCAATATTCTGCTGATCACAGGTTGATCAAGAAAACCGCCAGGAATATATTCTTCGAGCTGATGTGAAACAAGATTCAATATTGTGGATTGTTCTTGAACCAGAAAAATAGCACCGCTCTTGGTATGAACAGCCTCAAGGGTTAATTCAAGTGCATGCCTAAGCGCATGATTAATATCCAGTGTGGCGCTGGCTGAAGATGTTACTTTATAAATACTCTCAAGTTCGCGTTCACGCAAGTGAACCATTGCTTCGAGATCCAGGGTGGCGGCCATACGATTCAAAGCATTGCCTGCCATATCGGCAATGGTGTTTACCAGCACTCTCTGTTCATCAGTGAACTTTTTTGGAGCAGCAAAATCCATATAAATAAGGCCGATAATTTGATCTTTATTAATGATCGGATATGAAATCATTGAAGAAGGATGCGGGCCATTTCCATAAAGCCAGGGGGGAATTTCATTGAACGCCTGAGGGTGGATCTTCTCAAAAAATCCGACTCGCCGTTCATCAAGGATTCTTTGGAACTGTTTGCCTATTTTGACCCTTGAATTAACTGGTATTATTTTGTGATCAGACATTAATATATCTGTTTCAAGAAAACCACCTTCCAAAAAACCGATGGCGGCATGATCGGCCTGAAGCAATTTAGATAATTCTTCCAGAATAATGGCAACCAATTCCTGGCGGTTGTTTGCCTGCCGCATTCGGGCAGATACAAAGGTGATTATTTCAAGTTCCTGGGCGCGATTTTGACTTTCAATAATTTTTTCACGTAAATTCAGTTCAACCAATTTTCGATCGGTAATATCATGAACCACGCCCGTATATTGGATCAAATTACCTGAAGGTCCGACTTTTGCACCACCAGATTGGACCTGAATAAATCGAATTGATCCGTCAGGGCGGACAATCCTATACTCCACTGAATCAGATTGTTCAAAGTTTTTGCGGGTGAGAAAGTGATCAATTACCTGTGATTTGTCATCAGGATGTATTGCTCTTTGCCAATAATCATGGAGGTTATCAATTTTTTGTTGAGGATCAAGGCCAAAAATTCGATATAACTCATCAGACCAGGTTTCAGATCCTGTGGCTAAATTCATTACCCAACTTCCAACATGAGCAACTTGTTGAGAATTTCTTAAGTGTTGTTCACTTTCCAAAAGTGATAAATGAGCTTTTATTTGTGAACGCCTGATTTCAACTTCGACAAGTTCTCTTTCAACTATAGGCGGCAGGCGCGACAAATTATCTTTCATCACGTAATCACGTGCACCTGATTTCATCAAAGCCACGGCAGTTTCTTCACCAATGGCACCTGAAACAACTATAAAAGGAATATCCTTGCCAGTCTCTTGAAGCACAGCAAGAGCATTAGGTGCATCAAAAGAAGGTAATTGGAAATCGGCAATAATGATATCCCATGGTTCTTCGAGCGCCTTTTTAAGATCAAGTTCAGTCTCAACCCGCGACATTGTTATGGCATATCCGGCCCTTTCCAAGTGGCGCAAGATCAGGCCAGCATCTATTTCGGAATCTTCGATGAAAAGAATACGTAACGGTATCATCGATTAATTATACGGGTGGAGTCTCGTTAATGGCCAGCCAATAATTTCCGAGGCTTTCAATGACATAAGAAAACTGATGAAAATCTACGGGTTTACGGATATAACTATTCACCCCAAGATCATAAGCTTGTTTCATATCCTTTTCTTCTGTGGAGGAGGTTAAGATCACCACCAGTTGGTTGTGCGTCTTTTCGTTTTGGCGAATTGCGCGTAAAACTTCAATACCATCCACCTTTGGAAGATTAATATCCAACAAGACCAAAGCAGGCAACTCCCAATTCTCTTTATGCTGACAATCTCCCATCAGCAAATCCAAGGCTTGCTGGCCATCTTCTGCCACTACCAATTCGTTATGAATATGTGCTTTTTCAAATGCACGGATCGTCAGGTCAATATCGCTCTGATTGTCTTCTACCAATAATATTGTTTTCGAACTCATTTATCCTCCCATAAAGTGAAGAAGAAAGTAGCGCCTTCATTCACTTTTGCTTCAGCCCAAACCCTGCCGTTGTGCCGGTTAATGATGCGCTGAACAGTGGCCAACCCCACACCTGTTCCCGGGAAATCAGCCAGCTTGTGCATGCGTTGAAAAGCACCAAACAGGTTTTTTGCATAGGTCATATCAAAACCGGCTCCATTATCTCTTATAAAATAAGTTGGTTTTCCATCAATTATTACACGTCCAAATTCTATTTTTGGAGCAGCAACCTTGCTTGAGAATTTAAAAGCATTATTTAAGAGATTCGTTAAGACAATTGATAAAAGATTATAGTCTCCACTATCCGTCATCTCTGGCTGAATGATGATTTGTGCTGAATTACCAGGAAACTCTTCAAACAATCGATTAGCAACGGTTTGCGCTATCTCTGAGAGATTGATCCTTGATGTCTTTGTTTCCATACGGGTTACGCGAGAAAGCATGAGCAATCCATCGATCAATTCTCCCATTCGCTGAATTTCACTGCGTACCCGGTTGATGTAGAGATTTCCTTTTTCATCAAGTATATCTTCGTAATCCTCTTTCAATGCCAGACTCCAGCCGTCAATTCCCCGCAATGGAGCGCGCAAATCATGCGAGACTGAATATGAAAAAGCTTCAAGTTCTTTATTTGCAGCCACCAATTGAGCAGTCCGTTCTTCGACTCGTTTTTCAAGTTCAGTATTCAGCTGACGAATTTTTTCTTCAGCCATTTTTTGATCTTCAAGCAAACTTAAAAGGCCTAATCGTGAGCGCTCAGCTTCTACTAATAATTTTTGCAGCGCTGCCTGATTTTCTCTTTCTTTCTTCTCAGACTCTTTTCGGCTGCTAATATCTTGAAACAATCCTATGGAGTATAAAGGATTCCCCAAGTGGTCTCTCACAATCGTACAGGTAAGGTTACCCCAGATAACGCGACCATCCTTATGAACGTTCCTTTTTTCCATTTGAAACGAATCAATAACGCCATCCCACAATTTTTTTACATCATCATGATCAGATTGGTAATCTTCATAATACGAAATATCTTTGAGTGATAGATTTAAATATTCTTCACGCGAATATCCAAGAATATTCAAAATGGCAGGGTTTGCATCAATAAATTTTCCGTTGGTATCATGTAGGGATATACCCACAGTAGTGGTCTCGAAAATCTGACGAAATTTACTTTCACTTTTAAGCAGTGCTTCTTCAGCCGCTTTACGCTCAGAAATTTCTTGCTTCGACATTTGATAAAGTTTGGCATTATTCGCAGCAACTGCAATTTGAGAAACGAGCAATTCAGCCAGGCGCAGGTCACTCTCAGTGTATGCGTCATATTCGCTACATTGGATTTGAACGACACCTTCGACACGATTATTCAATAATACCGGAATTACCAGAGCGGATTTGGTATAAGGAGTATCGTCTTCAACCAGATTCTCAGGCACTGGTTTGCCTTCCTCATTGATGAAGTAATTCGTGTTCGTTTTTTTCAATGCCGCAGGATAATCACCGATATTTCGAGCAACACCCGAACGGATTACCGGACTTTGAATTCCATGTCCTTCAGGTTCTAAAGGAATTAACGGTAGATCGCTAACATCATTAAAGTTCCCCTCATTGACCACAACAATAGCCTTGATCATTTGAGATTCAGATTTAAACTCTGAAATAATCAGATTCTCGCAATTCATGATCTGGCTGATCTGTTGATAAAAAGCATTATAAATGACGCTCAAATCAAGCGACTGACTTAATTGTTTGCCTGATTCAAAAAGGATATTCAATTCAAGGTTCTGTTGATCCTTTTCTTGTTCAAGTCTTTTTCTTTCAGTAATATCCTGGCCTACCGCCTGATATAAGACTGGATTTCCGCTATCGTCAAAAAAAGCCCTATTAATCCATTGATGCCATCTAATTTCGCCATTCTGTTGAACAAATTTTTGATCGTGTGTTTCACTTGGCTCTTGCGGTGTTAACTGACTTATTTTGTTTTTTACAAGGTCAAGATCATCAGGCAACAAATAATCAAAAACCTTTTTTCCTATTAAATCTTCAGGTTTTTGATGGACAAGTTCCGCCAAAATTTCATCCACAAATGTAATGGTTCCATCCGGTAAAAAAGTAGCGACATAAATCGGCAAATCTTTCGAGAGATTCTGATACTTTTCCTCACTGGCCGTTACCCGGTTTCGAGCTTCAATTTCTTTAAGCCGTTTCAAACCACTTTCAGAGATGATTTCGATCAACCCTTTAATGAAGAAAAGATAATTATCGAGCTGTTTTTTTGACCAGACAGGTACTTTTTTCACCGCTGCTATGTAAGCAGCTTCGTCAAATCCAAATTTTTGTGCCTGTTGCCTGTAGAATTCAAGATCCGGCTTCTTTAGAAAGAATTGACCTGTAAAAAAATTTCCGTAATGGACGCCATCGATAATGATTGGGGTAGCATTATCGATTAATCCTCGAGGACATTCATAGCTCACAGCAGGGCTGGCTTCAGAAATATGTTCCAGAATATAGAGGTCGCTCTTAATACAATCCTTTGCACATCGCTCATTAACACGATGGAATTTGGTACAAACATCCTGCCAGGCGGTGGCTGTGAGAACGTTGCCCTCCAGATCAATGATCGCCGAGGGAAAAGAATAGATATCGTTTAATCTATCCTGCAGCTGCTGAAATTGTTCAATATCTATCAGATCTTGTAATTTATATTTCATACGAATGCCTAATCGAAACAATAAATATATTGCCAGGAACCGGTGATGAAAGGCGTTTTATCATTTAAGGTGATCTTCTTCAGCGCTGGGATAGCGGATCGGTTTTTGCTCTTCGGTTAATAATTGGTTGACTTCGTGTTTTAATTCCAGGATGCGACTCTCACGATTAAGGGTCACTTCATACCAGCGTTTTAATTCATCCAGTTGTTCATTGACTTTTAATTCAGCTTGTTTACGTGCATTGATATCTCGTGTTGTTCCTGCAATTCCAATGATTGCGCCCGTAGAATCATGAATCGGATTGAGCACCACTTCAAAAAATAACGGTGCTCCTCCATGGATCGGCGTAACGGTTTCAGATATTACTGTTGAGTTTGTTAAATAAACTTGTTTGTGTAATCTTGCCCATTCATCACATTGTTCCTGGGGAAAGCCCAATTCTTCATGGGTTTTTCCAATGATTTCTTCAAGTTTTAAACCCAACGTTTTGCACATGGTTGAATTCGCATGCGAAAACCGTGATTGGCGGTCATAACTATAGATCAAATCCTGGCTGGATTCGTCAACCAAACGGTAACGCTCTTCGCTTTCAGCTAGTGATTGTTCGATACGCTTGCGATAAGTGATATCTTGAACAGTGCCTTTCAGGAGTGAAAAAGCACCTTTGTCATCCAAGATTAGTTCGCCTGCCTCCGCCCACACAACGCGGACCGAGCCATCCGGTCTTATGATGCGGTATTCCAAAGGTATCGGTTTGCCCTGTTCAATAACCGAGCGGTTGGATTCCTCGACCTTTTCGCGGTCATCCGGATGGATGGCGTTGGTGATGACCTCTTGAAGGTTGCCGGTGAATTTAGTTTTATCAATGCCAAATATATTGAACATCTCGTCAGACCATTCGAGATGGTTTGCTTTAATATCCCAAACCCAACTGCCAATATGAGCATATTTTTGTGCGTTTTTCAGATTTGCTTCAGATTCCTTGATGATATCTTCAGCTCTTTTTTCTTCAGTGATATCCTGTACGTAAGCAACCACATATTTAAGCCCACCTTTTTCATCCCGTACACTTGCATTAGAAATTCGAACCCAAACAACTTCACCTTTTTTATTGATATAACGCTTATCAAATCTTCCTTGATTTGAAATATTGGCAAGCATTTTCTTATGAATTTCCAAGCCAATTGACTTATCGTCAGGATGAGTAATATCGTTGAAAGTAAGTTTCAAAAGTTCGGTTCGTGAAAAACCAACTATTCTGCAAAATTCATCATTTATATTAATGAACTCCCCATTTAATCCTAAAAGACACGCACCTATATTTGCGTTTTCAAATGTAGCTTTGAAATATTCAACACTCTCTTGTAAAGCTACTTCGGCTTGCTTTCTCTCAGTAATATCCTTGGCAAAACCATTTACGTATTCCTGGTCGCCAAATTTTAGATAGCCGGAACTCAGCTCTACCGGGAATTCTGTGCCATCTTTTCGCCGGTGAGTGCTCTCAATGGTTATGTTTTTCTTCTCTATTAACATGTCAACAACTTGAGCCCAACGTTCCGGCGTTGCCTTGGGATTGATGGCTGACACATGCATCTTCAACAATTCTTCATGGGTATAGCCCAGTATTCTGCAGGCAGCCTCGTTGGCGTAGATAAAGTTCCCCTGTATATCCATCCAATAGGCGCAGTCAAAGGAAGTGTCAATGGAATACTTAAGTAATTCAAGCTGCTCTTCATTTTTCTTTCTTTCAGTTATTTCATTCACGATGGTCAACAGACACTCACGGCTGTTCACAACCATTTTTTCAGCGTTTAATAAACCATACAAAAGACTACCGTCTTTGGCGGTAAAAGTCATTTCTAAATCTATGACTCGACCTTTTTTACGCACTTCATCAAAAATTCTTTTTCGATCACCTTTTTTGAACAACCCAATTTCTTCAGCAGTATGCCCGATCGCTTCTTCCCTTGTAAACCCGGTTGCACGGATCGCCTCTTCGTTCACATCAAGATAGACACCGGTTTCGAAATCAGCAATCGAGATCCAGACCGGTGCTTCGTGAAAGACTTTGGCAAACTTCTCTTCACTTTCTTTCAACCTGTTTTCTGAATTAATACGGTCAGTGATATCTCGGGTCATAGAAAGAATACAGGTTTCACCACCAATATCAATGACTCTGGCTGACATGAGGCAGGTTTTAATTTGACCATCCTTACAGCGGAAAGGAGCTTCAAGGTTATTGACGATACCTTCTTCCTGTAGACCTTTGACCAAACGTTTACGATCATCCGGGTTGACCCAAATATCAATTTCCAGAGAAGTTTTGCCCGCCACATCGTCACGCGTGTAACCCGTTAAGAGTGTGTATCCTTCATTGATCTCAATGTACAACCCATCATTAAGTCTATTGATATTCACTGAATCTGGGGAAGTTCTGAAAGCAGTTGAAAATTTTGTTTCAGATGCCCGCAGTGCACTTTCGATTTTTTTCTTCTCAGTCAGATCCTGAACATTGACAACGCGATATTTGACTTCGCCATTTTTATCTTTAACCGCGGTCGCATCAATTTCAACCGGAAAGGCATGGCCGTCTTTATGAATATGACGTGATTCCCAAATATGATGACCTTTTTGGTGTGTAAGTTCAATGTTTTTGGCAATCTCACCCCGACATTCAGGAGCGTAAAGATCAGGGATATTTAAACCTGTTAATTCTTCAGGTTCATAACCATGCATTCTTGCATAGGCCGGATTAATTAATTCAACTGTTTTTCCATCTGCACTGCCAATGGCTATGCCCCATTCGGCATTTTCAAAAATCTGACCCCATTTTTCAAGTTCGATCTCTTTTTCTTTACGATCGGTAATATCACGGTTGCTTTCTCGCCGGCCGATAAATTCACCATTATCACTATAAACTGCCGCACACCAGTGGCTGATCCAACGAACCTCTCCAAGGGTATTAGTGATTCGAAAATCAATGTGATGAGAAGGTGTGTGAAAATCAGCTTTTATATCGCGTAAATGGTCTTCAACGATCGCTTTATCTTCAGGAACCACCAGGTCAACCAGCAAATTTGGATTATCCAAGAATTCTTGTGCTTTATGACCTGAAATTCGTTCACAAGAAGGCGAAACATATCGATAGGTTCCATCTGGCAACCGCCAGGCTTCCCAGTCATAAGTAAAGTCAGCAACCGTTCGATACTTTTCTTCACTTATCCGTAATTCTTCACTGTGATTTTGGATGGCCTTCTGCATCGACTTAAAACTGGATGTTAGTGTGGCAATTTCAGTATAAGCTTCTGAAGGTATGATCTTGGGATCTTCTAAATAATTGCCCCGCGACATTTCCATTGCAATCCGATCCAACTCGCTGATCGGATTGACCACTTGTTTAATGATCGCCTCACGTTCTCGCCGAACGATCATCCAATAGAGCAATCCAATAAGTATCAGACCAAGAATCGCAGGATATAAAATAGCGCCGTAGACTGAAAGGATCGAAGTTTCAGTAATTGCATACCATCCGGTTTGTGAAATCTTTGAGACAATCGAAATTTTTAGTTTGCCATGATCTCTAATAACGTGTTCTTCAATTGTAGGATTTTCAAGTTTAAATAATCCCAGATAACCGATATTTTGTTGTTGTTTTACCAGATCATAATTTGGATGAGAAAGAAACACACCTGTGGAATCTGTAATATAAAAATTAATCCCTTGATGTAAATTCATTGTGCTCAGGTTCTCTTCCAACCCAAGCAAATTAAACTCTCCGACCAGTATCCCGCCCCCATTGATGATCGGAAAACTGATATAAATTGTGGTTTTGCCAGTGCGTGGAGAAATAAAGGGTTTCGAAATGATTTTTGTGATCAATCCATCTTGAAAATTGGGATGACCGGACATATCCATGCCAATTTTCAATTGACTCGTCTTCGGAGCAATTGCGATGAGCTCACCACTTGACCGAATAACATATAACGAATCTAGTATTGGATTGGACTTTTGAACTGTATCAAGGCTTGCCTGATTTGGCGCAGAAGCGGCTATCGCTTGCACTACATTTACTGCATTCTCAAAATATCTGCCGGCAGTATTTGCCAGTAACAATGTGGATTGTTGCTGGCTTTTGATCTGATTTCTGCCACTAAAATAAGAAGCCAGGGCAATAATGAGAATAACAATTATAGACACCAACAGCCATTGAGAATTTAATAATCTTGAAATAACCTTGTTTAATGGTTGTGGAGTTAATGAAGTCTTGCTCATTATTCTGCCATTTCCAATTTTTTTACAGTCTTAAATTTGCCGTCAATAATTTTTTGCACAACTAGATTCCTGACCACATCTCCTGATGAATCTAATTTTACAGGACCCGTTAAGCCAACATAATCCTGAATCGACACCAACTCTTTGCCAAGGTTTTTAGCACTTCCGTTTGTCTTTATTAAAGCTTTAGCCAAAAGCTGCATTGTTTCATACCCTTGCATGGCAGTAAAAATTGGGTCTGTTCCAAAATGTTCTTTATAATCACTTTTAAATTTAATGAGTTCTGGGGTTGTGTCATTAACATTAAAAAAAGCAATTAACTCGATTCCTTCAACAGTTTTACCGCCTGTTTGGATTAACATATCCCCTTGCGCCCAAGAGGTGGTAAATAATATCGGAGACCAGTTTTGTAAACTGATTGTTTGTGCGATCAAAGCCGTATCATAGGGTGATGCGATGATCAAGACAGCTTCCGCAGATGAATCCTTTAATTTAGCGACTGACTTGGAATAATCCTCAGAATTTGAAGAAAAGATTTTTTCAGTAGTGGTAATGATTCCACCTGATTGAGTATAAGTTTCAGAAAAAGCATTTGCCCATGTTTCAGTAAATGATCTGTTATTTTCATCAAATATGATGGCAACTTTTTTGATTTCACGATCATTGTATACATATGAAGCAAACACATGCCCCATGGAGTCAGTTGATGGTGCAGTTCGAAAAAAAAGATCATTTATTCCAGTCATTTCGGCAGTAGCAGCCGTGGCGCTGAACATTAAGACGCCGCGTTGAGCAGCAACATCATATCCAGTTAAAGTTTGATCACTGGTAATATGTCCTATAATGGCGACAACATCTTCATCAATAACTTTATTTTCAGCTTCTTTTGCCCCTTGGGGTGTTCCTAGATCGTCCTCAACGACTAATTCGAGGTTTCGACCGTTGATTCCCCCTGCCGCGTTAATTTCTTCTACCGCCAGCTCAACACCATTACGCATATGGATGCCGAGATCAGCTTGTTGCCCTGAAAACTGGGCTACCAGTCCAATATGAATTTGAGAGTCTTGTCGACAACTTGAAAGACTTAACAAAAAAAATATTGAACAAACTAAAATACGGGTAATCCGTTGGTTCTTTTTTGCCATAATCCCTCTGCCATAAAACCAATAATAAGTAAAACCGGATCCATAAATTAAGCCAGTTACTTAATACTATATAACAAAATTCAAAAATGCAATTAAATCTTGATGAATACTGGCTAAAAATTCAGGTTTGATTGATTGTGCTTTCAATGCCAACAATCAACCCAAGAGGTTGTAATATCGGAATAGAGTGAAGCTTAGTCATGAACACAGGAAATAATTAAGCAAAGTTATTTGTATAACAATAAACCGTCTGTAATTATAGATAGACAATAAATGATAGAATAGGTCAATTCATTCAAAAATAAGGCAGGTGACAGAATGGTGGAAATAGAAAAAGTTGCTTATAACGGCTGGTCAAACTGTATTAAGATTAGCAATAATCTTATTGAATTAATTGTCCTCACAGATGTCGGCCCCAGAATCATCTACCTGGCATTCAAGGGCAGCGAAAACCTGCTCTATAATAATAAAGAAGATGCTGGCCAGACAGGTGGAGACAAATGGCGCACCTATGGCGGACACCGCCTTTGGCATGCACCGGAAGACTTGGCGCGCACTTATGTTCCTGATAACTTTCCAGTTCAAGTGAAACAATTGAAAGACGGTGCCAGGTTCACAGCACCCATTGAATCTAACGGCATCCAAAAAATTGTTGAAATTCATCTTTCTGAAACCGAAGCCAAAGTGAAAGTCAATCACACCATGATCAATCACGGTCAGTGGCCGATTCCGCTGGCCATGTGGGCGCTCACGGTGATGAAAGCTGGCGGTAAGGTGATAGTGCCGCACCCAGCCAGGGTCAGCCATGACGAAAACTTATTGCCGACCCACACCTTGACCTTGTGGGGATTTACAAAAATGGATGATCCCCGCTGGACTTGGGGAGAAAAGTATTATTCACTTAAACAAGATAGTTCCCTTGATTATTGCCAGAAGATTGGTTCAATGAACACCAAGGGCTGGGCAGCTTACCAATTTGGCAACGAAGTTTTCATAAAAAAATTCGGTTTCGACCCCTCAAAGACCTACCCAGACATGAATTGCAATTTCGAAACCTACACTGATCAAAACATGCTTGAAGTTGAAACCCTTGGTCCATTGGTTCAGATTGCCCCCGGTCAAAAAGCCGAACATGTGGAAGAATGGTCGCTTCATAAAGGCATAAAACCCTCCACCACTGATGCAGAAATAGACAAAAACATTCTGCCCCTGGTCCAGGAAAAACAATAATTGACCTATCGATGCCCTGAACTTACGGGGCATCCTCTATAATACCTGTAATGGTTCGAATTATTGGAGGACTTCATGTTCACTGATGCCCGCAGTAAAAAAGTAATCCTTGTGTCACACTGCATCTTGAATCAAAATGCCAAGATCGATCGATGCGCCCACTATCCCGGCGCCATGCGTGAAGTAACACAGGCGCTGTTGGATGCAGGCATCGGGCTGATTCAAATTCCGTGCCCCGAACTGCTTTATCTGGGTTTGGATCGCCAGGTTGATAAAGACAAAGAAACCACGGTTGAATCTGAAGATGACCGCGTGGGTATATTAATGAACAAGACCGTACCCAAGGTGTTATGCGGAAAAATCTCTTACGACCTGATCTACCAGATCAAACAATATCAGCTCAACGGTTTTACCGTGGTGGGGATGCTGGGCATCAACGGCTCGCCGACCTGTGGCGTGGAAACCACCTGGGCAGACGGAAAAGAAACAGAAGGCAGCGGTATCTTCATTAGAATATTTAAAGAAGAATGCGCAGACCAGGGAGTCAAAATTCCCATCCGCGGTATCAAAGCTCAAGACCCACAAACCGCACTTGAAACTCTGAAATCATTACTAAACGCATAAAACAAAAAAAGGACCCGGATTATTCACCGGGTCCTTTGCATAATCTTTGAATTAAAACTACCCTTTTGCCAATACCATGGCGCCCACCAGCCCAGCCTGGTCGCCCAATTTGGCGTAGCAGATTTGTAATCTTTCCAAATATGCGGGTGTCATGACACTGTTTTCCATGGTGCGCTTTACCGGGTTCATCAGCAGGTCGCGGGCATTGGTAACGCCGCCACCCAGCACGATCACGGTCGGGTTGAAAATGTGCAGCAGGTCGGTGATGGCGCGTCCGAGGAAGGTTCCGGCGTATTCAAAGGCTTCGATTGCCAGCGCATCACCCTGGGCGCCAGCTTCTGCAATTTGCCTAGAGGTTGGTTTTTGCGGATCGAGCGACAGTGAAGATTTGGCGCCTTCTTTTAGTCGGCGTTCGACATAATTGGCAATACCGGTGCCAGAAGAAACGGCTTCCAAATGGCCGTGGCGTCCACAACCGCAGATCGGGCCGTCCGGAAGCACAGTGATGTGCCCGACTTCACCGGCGATGCCCTGCGGGCCAACCAGCATACGGTCATCGATGATAAATCCGCCGCCGATGCCGGTGCTGATGGTGAGATAGATCAAGTCATGATGTCCAATCCCGGCGCCATACTTCCATTCACCCAGGGCGGCCAGGTTGGCATCATTGCCGAGGATGACGGGTGTTTTGTGGCGTTTTTCCACCAATGGTCCAAGCGGGATATCGATCCAGCCTCTTACGTTTGAAGCCTTATAGACAACACCATTTTTAGGGTCCACCGGTCCGGGCACGGCAATTCCGATGCGTTCAACACCTCCCTCATCCGGCCAGATTTCGCTGATCAAATCATTCAAGCGGTCTTCAGATTTTTCATCGCCATTATGGGTGGCAATGATCTTCTTTTTAATAGGGTCAATCCCCTCTTCAGGGTAAAGCGCCGCACGTAATTGCGTTCCGCCAATATCAATACCAATATATTTCTTGTCATTTGCCAAAGTACCCTCAAATTCCACCGGGGAGATCATCTCAACGGTATAATGAAAATAATATCATGACTATACAATTGCGCATAAATTTTACCAATAAAAACCATTCTTGTGGTTTGGAAAATTGGTACAGGAATTCCCCGATTTTTCAGAAACCTTGTGGTATAATTTTGCTTCGCGCCGTTAAAACGGCAGGAAAATAAAAGGTCAGGTGTAGAAAATGAGCGATTTATTAAAAGCCTATGATGCCCCCGTTAACCCGAACATTCCGGAACTCCGTACCGGTGATTCCGTTAGCGTTCATGTGAAAATCAAGGAAGGCGCCCGCGAACGTATTCAGGAATTCAAGGGTGTCGTCCTCTACATGCACAATTGTGGCAACAACTCCACATTTACTGTGCGCCGTGTTGCCAGCAATGGCATCGGAGTGGAACGTACCTTTTTGCTTCGTTCACCCCGCATCGACAAAGTGGTGGTGGAACGTCACAGCAAGGTTCGCCGTGCCCGTTTGTACTTCCTGCGCGAACGCTCAGGCAAGGGTGCACGCCTCAAACAAAAGTTTAGCTAGTTTTTTACCCGTTGATTTTTTCAGGGTGCAACCAACGCCGAGGTTGCGCCCTTTGTTCTTAAGCGGGTTTGCCTGGAGAATTATATGACCCCTCCCATTATTGGCATCACCGACAGCCGTAATTTCGAAAACCTCCGTCCATACAATCAAAATCCCTCTGCGTATTCTGAAGCCATTATCATGGCCGGCGGGTTGCCTTTGCTTATTCCGATTGAATATCCATTGGCACAAATCGACACACTTTTGGCTCACATGGATGGATTGTTGATCTCCGGCGGAGACGATATTGATCCACAATTATATGGTGGTGAAGTACATCCCACCGTCGCGGGGATCTGCGAAGCGCGTGACCAGCTTGAAATGGAATTGTTGAAAACCGCCATCCAGGCGAAGAAACCAGTGCTGGGTATTTGCCGCGGCATGCAACTTATCAATGTTGCACTAGGCGGCACGCTTTATACGCATATTCCAGCTCAATTTACCACCACGTTAATCCATAATTCTGCTGAAGAAGACGGGCGAAATTGTCTTGTTCATGATGTAGAATTGGAATTAAACTCCAAACTTGGCAAGATCATCGGCCTGAACCGTTTCTCAGTCAACAGTTTTCACCATCAAGCCATTCAAACCCCCGCCCCTGATTTGATGGTGACAGCACGAGCAACTGATGGTTTAATAGAAGCAGTAGAGTTGATTGATAATCCGTTTGGTGTGATTGGGGTGCAGTGGCACCCTGAATGTCTTTTGGCAATACCTTCTCAGCTTGATATCTTTAAAGCCTTTACGGCTGCCTGCCAGACTTAAACGGGAGTAGAAATGGTTACAACCATTGGAATGCTCGATTCAGGTGTCGGTGGTCTCACCATTCTGCGTGCCATCCGCGAACAATTGCCAGGTCAACCTGTCGTTTACCTTGCAGACCAGGCACACGTGCCTTACGGCGTACGCAAAATTGAAGAAGTACGCAGCTTTACCAAAGAGATCACCCGGTTTTTAATTAACCAAGGAGCCAAGATCATCGTGGTGGCTTGCAACACCGCCTCGGTCGCGGCCCTCGGTTACTTGCGCAACGAATTTCCTGAAACCCCCTTTGTCGGTATGGAACCTGCAGTCAAGCCCGCCGCCGAGCAAACCAAAACCGGCGTAGTGGGTGTGCTGGCGACCTATGCCACCTTCCAAACCGATGTGTATAACTCGGTGGTTGAGCGTTTTGCCAAAAACGTCACAATTCTTCAAAACCACTGTCCAGGCCTGGTCAACCAGGTTGAAAAAGGGGATCTGGCTGGATTGGAAACAAGAAGAATTCTAGAAAGCGCTTTGCGTCCCATGATCGCCCAGGGGATCGACACCGTGGTGCTGGGCTGCACCCATTATCCATTTGTGATTCCATTGATCCAAGAAATTGTCGGTCCCAATGTACGCGTCATTGATCCAGCCCCGGCCATTGCCCGCCAAACCCAACGCCTGATGACTGAAAAAGGCTGGCTCGCCGATGGCATCATTGGGTCAGAAATTCGTTTGATCACAACCGGCAATGCCCAATCCATTGAAAACAATCTGCCCCTGTTTTTGGGCTATCGTCTGCCTGTGACTTCCATCCAATGGCAGGATGGAAAATTGGGATAGCCGCTTTATCAACATAAACCTGAATCGTAAATTGGATCTCCGGGAAGGGAAATCGATGAAAGAAGTTAAACTGGCATTGGTGGGATTCGGCAATGTTGGCAAAGCGTTTGTTCAGCTTTTGGATGCCAAACGGGAAATAATGAATAGTGAATTTGGTTTCAACACCAAAGTCATTGGCATCGCCACCGGCCGTCATGGCATGGCGATCAATCCCGCCGGATTGGACACCCAAAAGGCCATTACTCTTTCTGATTCAGGCAAGAACCTGGATTCTCTTTCAACCTTGCCACAGCCACAATCCATCATTGAAATCATTCAAACCTGTAAAGCTGACATTTTGTTTGAAAATTCACCGGTGAACCATCACACCGGGCAGCCTGCCACCGATCATATCAAGACCGCACTTCAATCGGGGATGCATGCCGTTACCGCTAACAAAGGACCTGTGGCTCATGCCTATAAAGAACTCACCAGCCTGGCAGTTGAAAACCAGCGGCGCTTTCTCTTTGAATCCGCGGTGATGGATGGTGCACCTATTTTCTCGTTGTTCCGCGGACCGCTGCCGGCGGTTGAATTGAAAGGTTTTCAAGGCATCTTGAATTCATGCACCAACCTGCTGATCGAGTTAATGGAACAGGGCAAGGATTTTGAAGAAGCCGTGGATTATGGTCAATCCATCGGTATCACCGAAACCGACCCGGCCGCAGATATTGACGGTTGGGACGCTGCCATTAAAGTCTCGGCTTTATGCAATGTGTTAATGGGAGGCTCCATCACACCTGACCAGGTCAAGCGCACCGGCATCAGCGGATTAACCCCTGCCATGATCCGTGATGCTTTGGCTGCCGGTGAACGCTGGAAGCTGGTGTGCACGGCCAAACATACAGCGGCCGGCCTTGAGACATCAGTTGAACCGCAGCGTGTACGTCCAACCAGTCCGCTTTATAGTGTGAACGGAACCAGTTCCTTCGTCCAATTCGAGTTGGATACACTGCCCGGACTGGGCATCCTCGAAAGCAACCCCGGACCAAAAACCACTGCTTATGGGCTGTTGGCTGACCTGATCAACATCATGCGCGGAGCCTGAACTTGAAAGACATAGACCAGATCAGTGTGTACCTGGCATTCGGCTCAAACCTTGGAGACCGGTGTGACAATTTGCACATGGCGCTGGAAAAGCTGTCGGAAAAAGTTACTATCATCAGGGCGTCAAGCGTATATGAGACCCCTCCCTGGGGATATATCGAACAGCCTGCTTTTTACAACCAGGTCCTGTATGGAAAAACCTTACTCACCCCCTCCGAATTACTAACTTTTGTCAAAGAAATCGAAGAAAAAATGGGCAGGGTAAAGAATTTTCAAAATGGACCCAGGTTGATTGACATTGACATACTTCTCTTCGCCGAGAAAATGGTGAATACTGAAAACCTGGTGATTCCACATCCGCGCATGGGTGAACGCGCCTTTGTGCTGCTTCCGCTATCAGAAATTGAACCCGAAATGGTCATTCCCGGGATAAATAAAAGCGTTTCCGCACTGCTGCGTCAAGTGGATCAAACCGGCATCCATAAACTTGCCCCAGAGACGAGGAAGTAAATCATGCCCAATAGTCTGAATTTGTCATCAAAAACTGTGATCATGGGGATTCTAAATATCACACCGGATTCCTTTTCGGGCGACGGGATGCTCAAGCATGGGGACGTCTTGGCTGCAGTATTAACCCGTGCCGAAAGCATGATCAACGACGGCGCGGATATTCTGGACGTGGGAGGCGAAAGCACCCGTCCGGGCGCGCAGCAGGTTACACCACAAGAAGAACTGGACCGGGTAATTCCGGTGATTGAGGCACTGCATCAGCGTTTCGACGTTCCCATTTCCATTGACACTTATAAGGCGGAGGTAGCGGAAGCTGCTTTGAAGGCCGGCGCCGAATACCTGAACGATGTGTGGGGGCTGCGCGCCGATCCGCGCATGGCCGAAGTGGCGGCAAAATCAAAGCTGCCAATCATACTCATGCACAATCGCAGCAAACCATCACAAGCGGAACTTCAGCAGCAATTGGGAGGCCGGTATATCGGGGTACCTTATGAAAACCTGCTTGAAGATGTTAAAAAAGAATTACTTGAAAGCGTCAACATTGCTCACTCTGCCGGGGTAAAAGACGAACAGATCATCCTTGATCCTGGCATTGGTTTTGGTAAAACCGTTGAACAAAACCTTGAACTGATCAACCGATTGGATGAGCTCAAGTCGCTAGGGTACCCGCTACTGCTGGGAGTTTCGCGGAAATCATTCATTGGCTATACACTAAACCTGCCTCCTGAAGAAAGACTTGAAGGAACCGCAGCCGCATGTACAATTGGCATTGTGCGGGGTGCAGCCATACTACGGGTCCATGATGTAAAATTCATGGCGCGCATTGCCAGCATGACGGATGCCATTATCAACAGCAAAAGGAATTAATGAAAAAACAACGCCCGGAGCTTTTCTTCTCCATCTTAATTCTGGTGATCGGCATGGTCTTGTTATTGATCACCCCGGCAGGTGCCAATTTCGACGAAGACACCTACATGGCCAGAATTTGGGAAATGGCCCTGGGACACGTGATCCCCAACTCTTATCTCGACAGCCCAGAACGACTGCCAAGCGGATTCTATACCATCTCGTACCGCCGCAACATCAATTTACCGGCCATTGATCTTGAGACCCTGAAGCAGCAGTTAAAGCTAAAGATTGATGACAATGATCTAATGACCTATCAAACCCGGGCAAAGTACTTCCCTACTTTGTTCATTGTGCAAGCTGCCGTCATGCGGTTCTTTGGTCCGCACATGCGCTACCCCATTTTGGTTCTTTATTATTTATTGCGTTTTTCGTATTTATTGATGTATTGTTTTTTGATTTTCATTACCATCAAAGTGCTGCCTTTTGGCAAGTGGGCTTTCGGCACATTGTCAGTTCTGCCCATGTGCCTGATCCAGGCATCGGCTGTCACCGCCGACTCGCTGATCTTCGGCATCTCGTTCCTGTTCATTGCCTGGGTACTCAGATTGGCAGTGAGTGAAAAAGACTTCTTCTCAAAGAAAGAACTGGCAGTTCTTTGTTTACTCATCCTGGCATTGGGAACCCTTAAACCCAATGCAATTTTTTTACTACCTCTGCTAATCATTATTCCATTTAGGTTGTTGAAGAAAAACAAAACCTGGCTCCCCATCGTGATCGCGGTTGTGGCAAGCCTCTCCATTCCTATCATCTGGAGCTATCTGGCGCCTGAGTTATTGGAAACCCCGGGCATTGAACCTGCCAAACAATTGGCGACCCTTTTTTCTAGTCCGCAGCTTTTCTTGAAAAGCCTGTGGACCATGCTTTCTGGCAGTCTGCCGATTTATTACAAACAAGTGATTGGCGTGGCAGGGTACGGCTACTGGAATATGCCTGGTTTTATTTACTGGTTAATGCCTGCCGCATTGGTTTTAGCGCTCTTTTCAGAATCTTCCAAAGTCACCTTATCCACCAGGCAGCGCCTTCTGACTGCCCTGGTTGGATTGTTTAATCTTTTCATGGTTTTTTTGGTTTTCTTCGTGGTCATCACCCCGGTCGGCGTCACCCGAATCGACGGACTTCAAGGACGCTATTTTGAACCTTTCATTCCCTTGTTTGTCATCCCTTTCCTGTTTACTCCCAAGATCCAAATAAACAAGCTGTTCATCGGCGGGGTATTAACATTTAGTTCAATAGCCTGTGCTGCAAGTCTTTTCTTGAGCTATCACGTGGTTTGCGGATACGCCATGGTCACCAATCAACCTTGCAGCCTGCCCTTTTACAAAAACTGGGATCCGTCGACTTTTTTGGGCATAAACCTGGATGAAAACACCTTCATCAAACAAACTGAAGTGATTACCTGCAAACAATTAACCGGCATACAAATATGGGTGAACGAAAATAACGCGTCCGCCGGTCAAAGAGAATTTTTTGCGTTGGAGTCTTTGGAGGGTGAAACGTTGCGGTCCAACTGGATTGAAGCTGACGCCCTGCCGCAAAACGGTTGGGCAACCATTACCATTGATCCGCCCTTAAGCTCGCTAAATCATGAACTTCAGTTTGTAATCTTGCCAAAAGACGGCACCGGAATCCCCGGTCTCGAATTGGGACGCTTCCCGACCAATGAGTTCAACCGGGGCTCTCTCTGGCTTAATGGCAAGGAAACAGAAAATGACCTGGTATTCAAATATACTTGTGCAGATGATTTTTCAACACTTTTTAAGTAATTCCTGAATTGTGAAGAATAACTACGAAATGATCACCTGGTAATGAGAAACCAGGTCTTTGATATAACCGCTCATCAAGTCATCCGTGATTAATCTGCTGGTTTGAACCCTGGTGGGGATATCTGAAATATCCAGTGAAATTGCCTGAATGAGTAATTGAAACCCGAGAATGATGGGCAAAACTGCGATCAGAACAGTGCCTGTCGTTGCGGGTATCCCGGCCTGTGCTGCTTCACTCCATTTGACAAGCCCCCAGATTCCGCCAAACAAGCAAAGTAATGTACCAATAATTAAATACAATGAGACCGCAGAGAAGTCATATAGAAAATACCGTGAAAAGACACGGTCAAAAATACGTGAGACCAAATTTGTTGAAAAAATGAATATTTCCCGCGGTACTTTTACAGAACTGCGTTCGCTCTGGTAGATCGCCGGCATGGATATATCCATTACTACGGCGTCCAGCTTGCGTAATTCACACAGCATGGATGTCTCGAAGAAATAGCTGCGCGCAATTTTTTTTGGGTCCAAGCTGACAAGCTTGGACGTCGAAATCGCAGTATAGCCGTTGGCCGGATCAAAGATGTTCCAATATCCGCTGGCGATTTTGGAAAGGAAAGTCAGCCCGAGATTGCTGATCTTGCGCCCAATCGGCATCTTTTTCAAAGCCACAGGGTGCAAGAAACGGTTCCCTTTGGTGTAATCTGCCTCGCCTTTTACAATGGGCTCGATCAAGGCTGGCATGAATTTGACATCCATCTGATCATCGCCATCCAGTTTGACCACGATATCCACACCCAGACCGAGAGCATAAGAATAACCGCTGAGCATAGCCCCGCCAACACCCATGTTCTTTGTATGGTTGATCAATGTAACCCGGTTGTCTTTGACACTTTTCACTTTAGTGATGGTGTCATCCTTGCTGGCATCATTCACCACGATAATCGCATCCACACTTTTTGGGATGCCCGTGATCACTTTAACAATGGACTCCGAAACGTTATAAGCGGGGATGACCACCGCAATTTTGGAATGGGAATTCTCCATGCAAGCTCCAGACGTTACAATTTTGATCGTGGCATTAGATAATTAAAAATTACACAGAATATTGAGTAAATTGTAATTCAGAAATCAGAATTCAATGAATCCTGGCAGCGTTGATTGCCCGTTGTTTCTATGGCACTGATATGGCTTCGGCCAAACCTGTCTTGCCCGGGTTAATCAATTCTGCTTCGGATTGATAACATTTTTTCTGATTGCGAAAAATATTGATCGACATGAATATTTCCAGCAACAAAATCCAGATATATTTGTTTCGGATAAAAGGAAGATCCTTATCGATAAAAACAGGCGAACGACTTAACATCACTAAAACGCCGATCAACAAAACAACCTGAATAAGGTCAAACCAGGTAAATTTTTGAACAAATTGTTTTAGGATTAGTCCAAAGAACAGGATGATCACAACCCCATAAAGAATCAACCTGTAATCGATGCTGTAAGTTGGCAGCAAGTTCATCAAAGGCACACTTACCATGAATAGAATGACTGCATTGAAATTTGAGTATTTTTTCAATACAACAGCAAGAGCAGTTATGGCCCAAATCAACAACGGAATTAAGAAGGTAATTCCCCAGATTACAAAAAAGGTTCCAGAGAGTGTATCACCGCTAACTTTATCTATGCCAATCGAAAAGGAATAGGCAGCATGATTACTCGCACTCGCCCAAACGTTACCAATCCCGGCTCCCTGCCCGCCCGCCGTAACCCCTTTGAAGAATTCCCATGCCATCCTGGGTCCAAGGCAGAAAAGGAAAACCACATTGACCGCCAAAGCCGGCAAAATGATCTTTTTGCCATGTTTATATAGCAATATGGGAAACAGTACAATTGGATAAATTTTAAAATGAACTGCCACCGATAAAAGGATTACCTGCAGCCAGATGTTGTCTGGCCGTTTTATCAACACCCACATCGCCAAAAGACAATAAAACATGACCAGGCTGTCGGTATTCCCGCGCTCCAAACTGTAAAGAAAAAAATAACTACTGAAAACATAAAAAGCTGCAAGAAAAAACAACACGACAGTAATTACATTTATCGCAAAATCGTCAAGTCCAAGCTTTTCGAACAGGATATGTTTGACCATCAAAACAGCCATAAGCAGGTTGGCCAGGTTTGCCAATATCAGTATTACCAGGTGAATGGCGTAAGCGGTCGTGCTGTTGAAAAGCACATAGGGCAGCCCGCTGAGCGCCACCAAAGGTGGATAGTTGCTGGGATAAGTACCATTTGGGCCAATCGCCTTGAATTGACTTTCGATCAAATAATATGCAGGATTGTAATATCCGACTCTGAAATCATTACCGGCCGGCGGAAAAGTCGGGATTGTTTCGGCATCGCGATACAGCCAAGTGCCAGATTCGAAATGGGAAGTGACATTGTTAAATAAAAAAACAAGGAAAAAACCTCCCAGTAGAATTATTAACATCACACATGCTCTGAAAATTTGATCTTTTTTTATTTTTCCGACCATGGTATGTTTCCTAAGTTATTGGGTTCCTCTTGAAAGAGGGAAATTTTCAATCTTCCACTCACGAAAGATTTCAGTTTTTGAACATATTAGATAAATGAAAAGCCAAGAAAATACAAACATGGAACCGATTGGATATTTATTAAGTACCCAAGAATTCTCGTTAATTAATTCCATTTTTAATAGGACGGTGTCCGGTATTGCAATTATAAAAAATCCGATCAATCCTAGAGCCATACTTATCAACTTGGAAAACAACACCTTTTTTTTATTTCTGAAAACAATAACATTTTCTGCAATTTGTATAAATAAAACCGGGAAAAGAATAATAAACCAAACGTAATTCATGACCCAAGTTAGAGGTGAAATCAATAAAAGTATAGTAATTATTAAACCCCAAAATGCAACTTCATTTATAACCGACGCAAAATCAATTCTATATAATATTAATAGACTAATTACTCCAACACACCCGAAATATAAAATGACAAATAACGTCAAATCACCAGTAAAAGGTAAATGATTAGCCAATTTGTGACTTAGAAAAAGACCGATTTCTGATCGAATTATTGAACCATTTCCAAAAAAAGATAAGGATTCTTGATCGTATTCGATCCCTTGCTTATGTGGTTTATCAAGCGAATAACCATTATTTGCTACAATCAATTCTTCAAATGGCACCAGATTGGCATCTGGACCAGCTTGATTGTATTTGATAATTCTTGGTAATTCAGAAAACAAATAATTCTTGTTATTTTCCCAGCCATTAATTATTAAGCTTAGAATACAAATCCCAGTTAGAGTGAGAATCAAAGGAACAAAAGTTTTCCGATATTTTTTTATCAAAAGTACAGGAAGTAATAGAAAAATATTTATTTTTATCAACATTGCCAGGGCAATAAATAATCCGGATTGGATAAATTTTTCCTTTCTGAGTCCTTCTACACCCAAAACTAAACATAAAAGAGTTACTGCATCAATTTGTCCTCGCTCAAAATAAGTGTACATAGGAAAGAATATACAGGTAACTATCATTGATAAAAAGAATAAATTTCGTTGCTTTTTTTTGTCACTCGTTACCAATTTTATGATGATGGTTAATGAGTAAAAAATAGATCCCAAATTGACAATCGACCAGACAATTTTGGCTAAGCGATACGGAATAATGGAAAACAATTGAAAAAAATTTGCAATAAGCGGTGGATAAAGAAAACGACTTGTTGTATAAAAATTAACTCCATCCCAAATGGATGGTGTAGCTTGAAAATTATTTTGATAGGGAGAAAGCCCGGTATTGAGTGATTCACCTGCTGTATAGTAAGCAGAAAAATCCATCTGCAAAGAATTTAGATTGAACCGAAATATCTGTGAGCATAAAAAAGCAAAAGCTATTAAAAAGAGTATTGTTAAAACTAAGCTGCCAGAATCAGAAAGAGATTTTTTTTTAATCAAAGTTTCCTCGTATTATTATTGCTAATAAGATGTAATAAAACTATTCTATCCTTATTTATAAAAATTTATCTTCAATTATATTTTTGGAAAATGAATCAAGAATCCACTCCTACGAACACTGTCATTGAGGATTTTCCACGGTTTGCCCAGAGCATATACGGGATGAAAACGAGCGGTGATCCGTTAACATCCTCACCGCGGATTACCCAGGTGCCTTCCAACAAGTTCGGGTCGAAAAACGGCTGCAAACTTTCTAGAACTGCTTTGACTGACATGATATCAATTGCATGGTCAACACTTTCGAGACAGTAAACGACCGGTCCGCGTGCAACAGCGTATTTACCGCCGCATTTGGGCAGGCGTTGATCCTGTTTAATCAGCTTTATGTCCATGTCAAAAATCAATTCAATCTCGTCGTTCGAGTTGAACCTTCGAGAGAGCCGCATCCAACGTGCAGAAAAAAGATCAAGACCATTCGCAGAAGGTTCGCCCGACAGCACCGATGAAATATTCACTTCTGCTTCTTGTCCGTTAAACAAGACCGTGCAGCCATCAGCCCAGGCAGGCAGGCGCATCACCAGGTTAAATGTGTCAGGGTCTTGCATGGAAAAACGCAGCTTCACCCGGTTGCCCCAGGGGAAATCAGAATCCATTTGCAAAGAAATTTGGCGTTGTGAGTCGATTAAGGTCTTGCTGCTGAAATACTGGTTGATGCGGATTTCATCATGGTCAAAACTGCAAACATGCTTGCCGAGCGACGCCCAGGTTCGCGACAGGTTAGAGGGACAGCATGGGATGTCATACCATTCCGCACGGCTGATTTTTCCGTGACTGGTGAGCGGATTATTGTAAAAATACGAGCATCCATCCTGGGCAATCCCCACCGAAGCGGCGTTATAAAGCTGCCACTCAAAAAGGTCCTCAAAAGGAGCCTCGCCGGTCAGGTTGGCCATTTCATGGCTCCAAAACATGCTGCCGAGTGCCGCACAGGTTTCGGCATACGCCACTTCGGGGTCCAATTCAAAATCACGGCCAAAACCCTCAGAGAGCGGCAGTGAGCCGATGCCGCCGGTCACATACATGCGACGGGTGACCATTTGCGTCCAAATCTCACGAAGCGATTTAATACGGTTCTCCTGCCCGGGGATCTGGGCTAGCATGGCCTCTGCCGTCTTCAGGTAACAAAACCGCACGGCATGACCTTCGGCTTGCTTTTGATCCGCAGCCGGTCGGTGCTGCTGGTTATACTTTCCGCTTAAAGCACTGATCGCAAAACGCGGACCAGCCCAAAACGGCACCACATTCTTATTGCGTTCTGGGAGTTTGAAAGTGCCATGGTCCGGATGTTCCTGCAGCCAGGACTGGCGTCTCTTTGCCACCAGTTTCATGCGTCTGCCTGAATCCAACACCTGATTGAGCATTTTAAACGGGAAGAAATGGATGGTTCCACGCCGTTCAAGAAAAGCCTTGGCCAACGCCAGATATTCGATGCGGTTCGTCACCTTCCACAATTTGATCAGTGCGATCTCAATTTCTTCATGTCCATCGGTAAATTCTGGCGCTGAATCCGCAAAGTCGCTCACCAGCAGATCAGCGGCTTTTTCGGCGATGGAGAGCAATTTTGTTTCCGAAGTGGCTTCATAATGAGAAACCGCAGCTTCGAACAGATGACCCAGGCAGTAAAACTCGTGTTCCACTTGTAAATCTACCCAGCGCTGACCTGCAAAATGGATCTGGTTGTAGGTATAAAGATAGCCGTCCGGCTGCTGGGCTTTGACAAGCAGTTCAATAAAGTCATCCACGAGTTTTCTTAATTGGGGGGTCGAAAAATGAATCAATAAACGCGAAGCTGCATCCAACCATTTGTAGGCGTCGGAATCTGAGAAGAAAAATCCTTCTCTGAATCCGGTTATCAACCCGGCCGCGATGCGAAAATTATCAATACAGCGGGTGGATTCAAGCATTTTCCACTGGTAGAAAATGGCTTGTTCGGCATTCAGTTTTTGTTTGTCGCCCCAAAACCCGCCGGTGATTGAAACTTCTTGAAGGGTTGGTTCTCTCATCGCTGCTTCCTTTATGTAATAAATTGCACTGTCATGATTTTAGTCATTTTTACAATATAATCAAAATGAAAATTGAATCCAAAGGTGGAGGAATCCATGGAAGAATTTGATGTTGTCGTTATCGGTGCCGGCCCGGGTGGATATGTGGCTGCCATTCGCGCTGCCCAACTGGGCATGACTGTCGCCATCGTGGATAAACAATGGCTGGGCGGTGTTTGTCTGAACGTTGGCTGCATTCCCTCCAAGGCGCTGCTCAAGAATGCCGAAGTCGCCCATACCCTGCGAGAACGCGGAAAAGAATTCGGATTCTCGTTTGAAAACCTGCAACTGGATTACGCAGCCGCGGTCAAACGCAGCCGCCAGGTTTCAGACCGCCTGACCCGCGGCGTTGGTTTTTTGATGAAAAAGAATAATATCACCGTCATTATGGGGAAAGCCAAAATTGATCCCTCTGGAAAAGTGATTGTTAAAGAGACCGAAGGCAACATCCGCGAGCTGACAGCCAAAGACATTATCGTGGCGACCGGATCGCATCCCTCAAGCATCCCCGGCGTGGAAGTAGATGGCGAAAAAGTACTCACTTACCAGCATGCCATCCTGCAGGAAAAACTGCCCGCTTCGGTGATCATCATTGGCGCGGGCGCCATTGGGCTGGAATTCGCCACCCTGTGGAATGCCTACGGCAGCCAGGTGACCATGGTGGAGATGCTCGCCAGCATTGCCCCATTGGAAGACGCCGAAGTCAGTGCGGAACTGGCCAAAGCCTTCAGCAAACGCGGCATTGTGATGCACGTCAAAACCCGGGTGAAATCCGTTGAAGCGACCCCGAATGGCGTTAAAGTGACCGTTGAAGGCGAAGACGGCATCCAGATTTTGGAAGCTGAACAGGCTCTGGTGGCCACCGGGTTTAAACCCAATACAGCTGATCTCGGCCTTGAAGAATTGGGCGTTGAACTGACTGAACGTAAGTTCATTGTGGTGGAAGATGACATGTCTACCAGCGTTGAGCATGTATGGGCAATAGGCGACGTCACCGGTGAACTGCTGCTGGCACACGTGGCCTCCAGGCAGGGCATCATTTGTGCTGAAGCGATCGCCCTCGAAGAGATCGAACCGATCAATTATTTATATGTCCCACGGGCGACCTATTGCTACCCGCAGGTTGCATCTTTTGGTCTCACCGAAGCCCAGGCGCGTGAACGCTTCGAATCCGTCAAGGTTGGCAAATTCCCCTTCCAGGCCATGGGCAAGGCGCTGGGGCTTGGCGATTATGCCGGGTTTGTGAAAATCGTCATGGATGGAATGGACGATACCATATTGGGCGCCCACATGATCGGACCTGAAGTATCCGAACTGCTGCCCGAACTGACCCTGGCACAACAAAACGGCATGACCGTTGAAGACATCGCACGCAACATCCACGCCCACCCCACCTTGAGTGAAGCACTGATGGAAGCCGCCGAAAGCGCCCTGGGACGCGCCATTCACCTGTAAAAACAGCTAATTCTTAAGTTGTAATTCAATCCTCCTGAATGGATAATGGTACTATCGCCATTATTAATCAGGAGGATATATGTATACAGATCAGGATATCGCCAATCTGGTAGCCAGGGTACAGCAGCTTGAAATGCAGGCCGCCACCCGTCAGGCAGCAGGAACCCCCAACATCAAAATGCTCTCCCCCAATTTTTTGACGCGAGCCTTCGCCGTATGGGGACATAACTTTGTCGCCAGTTTGTTAATTGGCATTGCCGTTTCATGCGTCATGACTGTCATCGGACTGATTTTGGGAGCTGCGGTTGGTACAACAGCCCTAAATTGGATCAGTCAATTGATGGGATCTCTTCCACAATAATTAATAAAAGTCCTATAGTCGCTATGCTATAATCACCTTTTGATAAAAGAGGTGACTATGGTTTTAAAGAAAATTGCTGGTGTTTTTGGGGGTGACCCACATAAACGCGAGATCGAGAAACTATCCGAAATCGTGGATGAAATCAACTCATATGAAGCAGCCTTTGAAGCGCTCAGTGATGAGCAGCTCAGGGCTAAAACGGATGAATTCAAAGCGCGTCTTGAAGCTGGTGAAACGCTTGACGATCTTTTACCTGAAGCCTTCGCGGTCGTCCGCGAAGCCGGTAAACGCACCATTGGCTTGCGCCATTATGACATTCAGATGATCGGCGGTATGACCCTGCATAAGGGCCGCATCGCTGAAATGCGCACCGGTGAAGGCAAGACCCTGGTCGGCACCCTGCCTGTTTACCTCAACGCCTTGACCGGCCGCGGTGTGCATGTGGTGACCGTCAATGATTACCTTGCCCGCCGTGATGCCCGCTGGATGGCCCCCATCTACCAATTTCTCGGTTTAAGCGTGGGTGTGCTCCAGATGGCAAACCGCACCGAAAATGGCAAAAAAGCCTTCATCATTGACCTAGAAAAAGAAAATGCACGCGAAGACCTGCACCAGCTCAACCTGGTGGATCGTGCCGTTGCTTACAAAGCGGATATCGTGTACGGCACCAACAGCGAATTCGGGTTTGACTACCTGCGTGATAACCTGACCATGAGCCTGGCTGAACGTGTTCAGCGCGGCCATTACTTCACCATCGTGGATGAGGTGGATAACATCCTCATTGATGAAGCCCGAACCCCGCTCATCATTTCAGGTCCTGCCTCGGATGATACCGAAGGCTACGTCAAAATGTCTCAGGTCGTGCGCGCGTTAAACCCTGAAGATTATGAAGTCAATGAAAAAGACCGCCAGGTAAGCCTCACCGAGATCGGTGAAGCCCACGTGGAAGAAATCCTCGGCGAAACACTGCGTGACCCCGACCGGCCTGAAGATATCACCCCCGAACAGGCTCGCTGGTTGGGCTTTCTCGAACAGGCCCTGCGCGCCCAGCACCTTTTCCGCAAAAACAAAGATTACATCGTCCAGGGCGGCAAAGTGGTTATCGTGGATGAATTTACCGGCCGCCTCATGCCCGGCAGACGCTGGTCAGAAGGTCTGCATCAAGCCGTGGAAGCCAAGGAAGGCGCTCACATTGAACCTGAAAATGTGACTTACGCCACCATCACCATCCAGAACTACTTCCGCATGTATGAAAAATTGTCAGGCATGACCGGTACGGCGCTCACCGAAGAAGAAGAGTTTCACAAGATCTACAAACTCGATGTGCTGCCCATCCCAATGAACCTGGAATACGTGGCTTCAAAACAAAACTCGCCCCTGACCATCGTGGATAAAAAAGATGCCAAGGGTTACAGCATGCAGTACTACGCCAAACGCGATGATCCCGAGAAAAAACCGGTGTTCTGGAAGCGTCAGGATTTCCCTGACATGGTTTACCGCAGCGAAGAAGGCAAAATCCGTGCCATCATTCGAGAAGTGGTGCATTATTACGCCCTCGGACGCCCCCAACTGGTGGGCACCACCTCGGTGGAGCATTCTGACCGGCTGTCAGTCAGGCTGGGGGCAGAAAGCTTGCGCCGACTGGCCCAAACCCTCATCATCCGCGACGCGTGGATCGAGAAAAATGACAAATCACCGGAACTTGAGATTGCCGAATTGCAATTCCTCAACCGTCCGCTTGATGAATTGAACATTGCCGATTTGCGTCCCATCGCCAGGCAGGCAGGATTGGTCTCAACCAACCCTGAAGACCCCGAGAACCTGAAACGTCTGCTCGACGTTCTTGACCTGGATGCTTCATATTCAGAGAGAGTAAAAACAGTCCTTCAAGCCGGAGTTCCACACAAGGTATTGAATGCCCGCAAGCATGATGAAGAATCCCAGATCATTGCCAAAGCCGGTGCCTACGGATCGGTGACCATCGCCACCAACATGGCCGGTCGTGGTGTCGATATTAAACTGGGCGGCGAACTCTCGGAAGAGATCCTGTCCGACGTCATCCGTGTACTGGAGAAAAACGGGGTTGCCGAACCCTGGGAACTCACCAACCAGGTCAGACTGAACCACCTGCGGGGTTTTAATGCTGATCAAATCGGTATTTATGAAGAATCTGTCAAAACCTTCATCAACTACTTTGACGATATGGAAAAGGTGCGCGAATTGGGCGGTCTGCACGTGATCGGCTCGGAACGCCATGAAGCCCGTCGTATTGATAACCAGTTACGCGGACGCGCCGCCCGTCAGGGCGACCCTGGTTCCTCCCGTTTCTATCTGTCACTTGAAGACGAATTAATGCGCCTCTTTGGCGGTGTGCAAATGGAATCGCTGATGGGCCGGCTCAAGGTTGATCAGAGCCTTCCGATTGAAAGCGGCATTCTTGGCAGAATGGTCGAACAAGCCCAGGAACGCGTCGAAGGTAACAACTTTGATATCCGCAAGCATCTGCTGGAATATGATGATGTACTGAATGCACAGCGTAACCGCATTTACGGAGAACGCAACCGCACCTTTGAAAAGACAGATTTACACGACGATGTGATCGAACTGCTGCGGGTAGAACTCCAGGAACGTATTCCAAAGGCCCTCAAAGACGAAGAAGGCCCGTGGAAACTTCTCGCTTATCTTGAAGAAGTGCAGCCTTCGATGGCTTTCGAACAGGAAGGCATCAAGGCGCCCTCATTTGGCCTGCACTTGATCATCGAAGAAGCGCTTAATCAAATCGATGATTTGAATGATGAAGAAAAAGTCAAAGATGTCTTGCTCAAGATTGCCGCCGATGCTCTTGAGACTGAAAAAGAGCACATCTTAAAAACTGCACAGGTGCTGCTCGACAAGACAGACATGAGCATTGACCAGATCAAAGCCGAACGGCTTGAGACGCTGGATACCTATTTCGAAGGTTTGGAATCAGGTGAAGTGGAAGAAGGCGTCCAACCGCGCCGTCCGCAGGAAATCTTGGATGAATTATCCAGCCTCGTGCACACTCCGCTGCGGCTACCTACGGATTTATTACGCCAGCTGCCTTCAGGTGATCTCGATGTAAAAGCCGCCGTTGCGGCACAGGTCACCAATACGCTCAAACTTTTGGCCATCACCCGCACCATGGGCGCCATTGAACGCCGTGTAGATGACAGCCTTGAGCTGAAACCCAACCAGCTTATGGACCTGGAATGGTTCGAGATCTCCAACGGCATCATGCAAGCGGTCAACAGTCTGCTTGAACGCCGCAATGAAAGCCTGCTTTCACCCCAGGGCCAGATCAGTCAAAACCTTGACACCATTTTCAGCAAGGTTGCCCCCAACGCTGACGATGAATACCGCCTGTCTGACCTGTTGATGTTGATGGGCACCGGCAACAAAATGGGGATCGATCCCCGCACCCACCAGCGCGTCATGCGCAAGGTGAACTTCCTCAACTACACCTTCCTGGTTGCTCGCATGGTGCAGGATACCCCTGTATCAGAAATCACCAATCAAATCCTCGAACACCTTGAAGAAACCCGTGAACGGCTCGAAGTTGCCTGGGGCAAGATGGAATATGACCGCTTCAGAATGGCCGGCGTGCCATTGATGCAGTTGGACAGCAAGATCAAGGATTCACTGGCAGATGAACTCGGCAAGGAAAGATTTGCAGAAGTCGAACAAAAACAACCCGACGACCTGGATGACGAGGCGCGCGAGATCTTGACCGTCACACTCGGTAAACGGATTCAAAACGACATCTACCGCCACATTTTGGTGAGTGTGATCTCTGAACTGTGGGTGGAATACCTGACCCGCGTGGATGCCCTGCGTGTTTCGATCGGCCTAGAAGCCTTTGCCCAGCGCGATCCGTTGGTGCAGTACAAGAGCCAGGCTGCTGAAATGTTTAAAAACCTGCTCAGCGACATCCGCGCCGGAGTGATCAGCCGCATGTTCCGCTTCCAACCCAAGCGGGCCAGCACCACCATCGACAAAACTGCACCGCAATCAGCCAGTAAAAATACGCCTGTCATTAACCTGCCGGCGGCTGATGCGAAAAAGAAAAGAAAAAGACATTAATCTGGCGTAAACTTATTGCACAGAATCTTAAGTAATTCTTTGATTAATGATGTATAATAAAAAATCTATACAAGCCCATGGCAATGTTATTTTAATTGCCAGTATATATAAGCATTAATGGGCTAATCTCATCCATCGGAGTACAAAGATCGTATGGACACAAATGATGCCC
>CAZQXI010000017.1:0-67232 GCA_964597505.1 uncultured Anaerolinea sp.
GCGGGTGTTTTGAACCGTGTGCTGCCCACCGGCAGCTATGAACGCACCCTGGTGGACGGACGTTCGGTGATCAACCCGGATTCATTTCAGACGACTACAGGGGTGGATTATCCCATCTGGCGCTGGCTGACTGCCCCAATCGAAGTGTTGGGCGGACCGGACGCCCTGGTGATCATCACCATTATCGTTTTCATCCTCCTTGTCAGCGCAGCCTTTGCTGTACTGGATAAATGCGGCATCTTAAAATCCGTTCTTGCGCGTATTGTGAAGACCTTTGGCAAGCAGAAATACTTGCTGTTGGTGGTCATTTGCTTGTTCTTTATGTCGCTCGGTTCTTTCTTGGGGCTGTTTGAAGAAATAGTGCCGCTGGTTCCGCTGATGATTGCGCTGTCTTATTCCCTGGGCTGGGATGCCCTGGTGGGGCTTGGTATGAGCATCCTCGCCACCAACATGGGTTTCTCGGCAGCCATCACCAACCCCTTTACCATTGGGGTGGCGCAAAAACTGGCCGGTCTGCCTGCTTTTTCAGGTTGGGCATTCCGTATTCCCATTTTCATCGCCGTGTATCTTGTGTTGATCTGGTTCCTGATCTCATATGCCAAAAAAATTGACCGCAACCCAGAAGCCTCTTATATCTTCAAAGAAGATCAGGCCGAACGCAAGCGTTATGCCAAATTGGATCTGGACGGCATGGCCGCCGGTGGTGGAAGACTTGGCCTGGCCGGACTCACCTTTGGCATTTTTGTGGTCTTGATCATCCTGACCTTGTTTGGCAGTTCAAAAATTCAGTTCCTGGCGGATTACGCCTTGCCGCTGGTGGGAGTACTTTTCTTTGTCGGCGGGCTGTCCTCCGGTTTCATTTCGGGTGCAAAGGGCAAACTGATCGGCAAAGCCATGCTTGAGGGGATTGGCGGGATGGCACTCGGTATTCCACTGCTGCTCATGGCGGCCAGCATCAAATTTATTGTCACTTCCGGCGGCGTGATGGATACCATTCTGCACGGTGCAGCCGGTATGCTGCAAACCACTTCGCCCCTGGTGGCGATCATGATTATTTATGTGCTGGCGCTGGTTATGGAATTATTTATCGGTTCGGCAGGTGCCAAGGCGGTATTAATGATGCCCATCCTGGTTCCCCTGGCCGATCTGGTGGGTGTGACAAGGCAGCTGACCGTCACCGCATATTGTTTTGGCGACGGCTTCTCCAACCTGGCGTATCCCACCAACCCGGTGCTCCTGATCACGCTTGGGCTTGCAGCGGTATCCTACGGCAAGTGGATCAAGTGGACGGCCAAACTCTGGCTGGTGATCGTGCCGGTGACCATTTTCTTCCTCTGGCTGGGTACCGTGCTCGGCTACGGACCGTTTTAATTTGGTATGGGCGTATGGCCATACGCCCGTACGCGATTCGGAAAAACAATCCCCCGCGGATTTCCGCGGGGGATTACTTTTACATGTTTATTTTACCTTTTTCAAATGCCGGTAGCGTCCGGGCAGTTCCCAGACACGCAAGGCAGCCTCGATCTGGATCCTGAAATTCATCTTAGACTGACCGTAAATCCGTTCATTGAAGTGGATCGGAATTTCCTTGAATCTGAAACCAAGCTTCTGCGCCACATAAGACATTTCAACCTGGAAAACATAGCCATTGGCACGAATCTCATCCAGCGGAAACGCTTCAAGTGTTTGACGTTTCCACAGGCGGTAGCCGCCTGTCACATCTTTGAGAGACATTCCCAAAATGGTGCGGGCATAGATATTTCCAAAACCGGAAAGTGCTTTACGCCAAAACGGCCATTTTTCATCCAGGCTGCCGCCGGGGATGTAGCGTGATCCGGCTGCAACATCTGCATTCTCCAAAGCGGCGACCATTTCCAATAATTTTTCAGGGGGATGAGAGAAATCAGCATCCATTTGGGCGATGGCGTCTGCATCAGTGGTCAGCATTTGTTTGAACCCTGAGATATAAGCGGTGCCAAGCCCCAGTTTGCCGGTGCGGTGCATCACGCTCACCCGTCCCGGATACAGCTTGGTCAATTCATCCGCGACCTGGCCGGTGCCGTCTGGACTGTTGTCTTCTATAACCAACAATCGTAAATCAAGCGGAAGCGCCATGAGTTGGGCGGTGATCTTGGGCAGGTTTTCTTTTTCGTTGTAGGTGGGTATTACTACCGCTATTTTCATCCACACTCCTGTTTTCAAAGACCGATTAATCGGCTTTTATTTGATCGTCTTGAACAAGTATTTTTACCAGATCATCCGCGGCGTGGCGCATATCCATCAGCAGTACACCCATTTTGGCCTGGGCGGTGATCAGGGCAGTCAACACAGCCTTTTCACCGGCTGCCATCAATACGATGTGGCCGTCTCTGCCTTGAATGTGCACCTGTTCCAGAAAACCCAAACCGGTTTCTTTGCTGATGCCTTCACCCAGCGAAAGAATTGACGCGGACATGGCGGAAATTCGGTCCGCATTGATCTCGGGTTTTAAGGCCGAAGCAATGATCAACCCATCGGGGCTTATCAGGGCGGCTGCCTCCACTTCAGGTGAGGAGCGTTGCAACACGCGCATGCGATCGACGAGAGCCTGCTGGTGTGGGTGAGTCAAAACGATTACCTCTTTTGGAGGACGGATTTATGATCTGATGGCAACTCTATCATAGCCCTTTGGCAGTGTCAAGAAAGCATGCCTGCCTGGGATTTTTCAGGGGGTTCACTTTCATCCGTTTTGGGTTGGAATGCCGGCAGTTGGGCGATTACGATGGCTGCTAAAATGATCACGCAGCCCACGATCTGGATGAAATTCATGGTTTCAGCCAGGATCAAAGCACCAAAAATCGCTGCAAAGACGGATTCAAGGCTGAGGATCAGGGCGGCATCCGAAGCGGGGGCTTTGCGCTGCCCAACGGCTTGCAGAGTGAAGCCGATCACCACCGACCCAAGACCGGCATAGAGGATCGAAAGCCATGAGAGCTGGATGGCTGCCCAGGTGGGCGGATTGACGAAGACTGATGAGACCAAGTGCAGCAGACCGCAGAACAGGAACTGTCCTACTGAAAAGACGAAAACATCCACCTTCTTGACTGCAAAACCGACCACGATGACGTGAAAAGCCCAAACCAGTGAACCCACCAGTACGATCAGGTTGCCTTTTGAGGGGGTCAGTTCCGCACCACCGGTGCTCAATAGATAGGTGCCGCCCAACGCGGCCAGCGCCGCAAACCAGATCACAGGTTTGGTCTTGTGCTTCCAAAAAAGAGTCATCAATAATGGAACCAGGACTACATACACTCCGGTGATGAAACCAGCCGTCCCGGCTGATGTGGTGGTGATGCCGGCTTGTTGTAGCGAACTGCCCGCGAACAGGATCGCACCGGCTGGCAGGATCCAAAAAAGCTGACCGGGTTTATTGCGCAGGCGTTTAATTACGAAAGGCAGCATGACCAAACCACCCAGCAAAAAGCGCACGCCGTTAAAGGCGAAAAAACCCAGGTGCAATGAGGCGCTGCGCTGAGCCACAAATCCGCCGCCCCAAACGATGGCCGCCATCAACAAGATCAAATCGGATTTCAACCGGTCGGTAAATAAGGATTTCAATGAGTGCATGTTTATGTGTTCTGCTTTCTGTTGTGATAAAAAAAACCGCCCGGTTGAATGCCGGGCGGATGGTCGGTCATTCTTTACCTGGAATGCTTAAAATTCTTACTGCCATCGGCAAGCTGCCACTGCTTCAACAGGGTAGCCAGGTCCATCATGAACTTGGCATGCTGCCAGTCGTCTTTAAAAGCTTCTTTTGGCAGGTCGGTCAAAGCCTGGTGGACGGCTGCGGTGCTTTCATCGGTCATCCCGTCGGTTTGGAGCATTGTGATTAAACGGGTTTTATCTTCTGCTGAAAAAGGAACCTTCTCAACAAACAGGATCATCTTGTGTGCTTCTGGATACTTGTTGGCAGACATTTTTCCTCCGATCAAGTCCGTTACCATTAACCATATCCTTATTTTAGTCCGTTTTAAAGAAATTGCATCATTCTCGCGCAACTTTCTGCATACTCATGCGTAAATATATCTAGAAAGTAATACAGGAGACAACCATGGATAACCAACCAAGAAAACTTTATCGTTCAATTTCACAACGTCAAATCGGCGGCGTCTGCGGTGGATTGGGTGAATACCTCAACGTAGACCCCACCATCATGCGACTCATTTTTGTGGCGGGCTTCTTTTTAACCGGCAGCTTGACCTTTTGGGCTTATTTGATCATGTGGATCGTTGTTCCCGAATCAACACTATAAACAGGAGAAAAAAATGGAAGAACCCAGACGTCTTTACCGTTCCAGAACTGACCGCCGAATTTCCGGCATTTGCGGAGGCCTTGCTGCCTATTTCAAAATTGATCCAACCCTTGTACGGTTGTTGTTCGTACTGGGCTTGCTGTTGGTCGGCGGCACTTTTTGGGCTTACATCATCATGATGATCGTTATCCCCGAGGAACCTTTATAAAATTACCGGGCACCGCCTGATAACTAAACGGTATTGAGTTTACAGAAAATCCGGATGGATCCCGCCTGCACAATTTGCAGGTGGGATTTGATTTAAGACAAACTTCTGGATTGGATTTATTATTCCCTTGTTTCAGGTTTTTTCCACTCCCAGCCGTTGATCTCAGAAAGTAGATGATAGTCAGTCAGGTCCAGCTGTAGCGGAGTAATGGAAACATAGCCATCAGACAAGGCGCCTACATCCGTGCCCAATTCGCTCACACCCGTCGGGGAATCGCCGATGATCCAGTAATACGACTGTCCGCGCGGATCGACGCGCGCATCCACTTTATCATGATAAACGCGCAATCCCAGGCGGGTGCTGCGCAGCCCTTTGATCTCAGCCAGGGGCAAAAAAGGCACATTCACATTCAATAAAGTGTTGGTAGGCAGTTTATATCTGGTAAAAGCTTCCAAAACCGACCCGGCAATCTCTGCGGCAGTGGAATAATCAATGGGTCCAGGATGGTGGTTCGGTGAATCCAGTGAAACCGCAATGGAGGGGATACCCCAAATGGCGGCTTCCATGGCGGCTGTGACCGTGCCAGAATAGGTGACATCGTGCCCCAGGTTGGCATACGGATTGATGCCGCTTACCACAATATCTATTTTCTCCTTTAAAAATCCGCACAACGCCAGCGCCACACAATCTGAAGGTGCACCGTCGCTGGCATAAGCTATTAGGTTTTCGGCCAGGTGTACTTCTTTCACCCTGACCGGTCTGTCGATCGTCTTGACGTGCCCCGAAGCGGACCAGTTACGGTCTGGCGCCAGTACGGTCACATCGCCGAATTTCATCATGGATTGTGCCAAAGCCAATAAACCGGGGGCTGTGATGCCATCATCATTGGTAACCAGAATGTTCATTTTTATCTCTCTCAACTTTTAATATTGTGGCTGAAGACCACATTATCATCGTAAAGTATAAAGATTAACCAATGACGAAGGGATTGTTAATGGTCTGTAAATGAAATTGACAATTTATAAAAATGCCTTTCACTCAAAGGTGAAAGGCAAGGAGGGTCAATTGTTGGCGCTTCCTATCCCAATTCATCCAGCACGCGCTGAACGGCCAACCGTGCGGAGATCAGTGCATTGGGGATGCCAGTGCCGGGGTGAGTGCTGGCGCCTACGAAGAACAGGTTGCGGTACTTGGCATGCCGGTTATGTGGACGGAACCAGGCGAGCTGCATCAGGTCGTGGCATAACCCGTGGGTTGAGCCGTTCACCAGGTTGTAATGTTTCTTCCATGAGGAGGGTGTGTAAACCGCTTCAAATTTAAGGTGGGCATCAATATCTTTTACTCCCAGCCTGGCAAGGTGATCGAACGCGCTCTGACGGGCGCGTTTTTCAGTTTCAGCCCAATTTTGGTTGGCTCCCTCTTTCATGTGGCCGACCGGCACTATGGCGATCAGCGTGTCGTTGCCTTCCGGCGCCATGGATGCATCCAAGCGGGCAGGAGCGTGTACATAAAGATTGGGGTTCTCCGGGATGCCATAATGGTTGATGATCTGGTCGAAGTTCTTTTCATAATCATCACCACCCAAAAAGAGGGTATGACCTGGAAGTTCCGAGTAGACCTTATCCATGCCCCAGAAAAAGTTGATCGTCGAGCAGGAATATTTCTTCTTTTCAAGTGACCCCACCAGTGGATCGTTGGGCAGCAGCTCCTTGTACACATAGGGCAGGTCGGCATTGGCGAAGATCACATCCGCGCTCAATGAGCGGCCGTCATCCAGAACGATATTGCGCGCGGAGTGTGCATCCACTTCGATACGTTCCACTGCGGTGTTGTACTCAAATTCCACCCCGGCTTTGAGCGCCACTTCCATCAGCGCTCCGACGATGGTGTACATGCCCCCGGAGGGATACCATACCCCGTGCGTCAGCTCGGAATACGGCATCAGTGAGAAGGTGGCTGGTGCATCGAATGGGCTAAGCCCCATGTACATATCTTCGAAGGTGAAAGCCGCTTTCAAACGCGGATCCTTGAAGAAAGTTGACATGTGCTGGTAATGTTTGAGCAGCGGTTTGACCAGGTTGAGCAGCGGAATATTGGCCGGGGTGAAGAAATCGGTCATCTTTCGGAAGTCTTTACTCAGCAGCCGTTCAATGGACACGTTGTAGTGGCGGTTGCCTTCCTGCATGTAGCGTAGAAAACCGTCGTAACTGCCGGGTTCAAAGGCTTCCAACTGTTCGCGCATTTTCATCATATCTGAGGTTGGCGCAAAGACGCTGCCGTCGTCAAAGATCAGGTCGTAGGTCGGGTCCACCCGGCGTAGGTCGAGCATCTCGCGCATGGAGGCGTCAAAGGTGTTGAATTCAGATTCGATCAACAGCGGCATCACCAGCAATGTTGGACCGGTGTCAAATTCATGGCCGTCGCGGCTGTAGCGGTCGCAGCGTCCGCCGGGTTTGTTGTTTTTCTCGAGCACCGTGACGTGGATGCCGTGGCGCGCCAGATGGATGGCTGAGGTGATTCCGCCGAGGCCGGCGCCGATGATAAGAGCAGTTTTTGTATTCATTCTTTACCTTAAGTTCAGGATGATGCAGCGCGGAGGGTCAAACCATCAGCGGTCAGCATTGTGATTCAAAATTGATCAATATGTGGGTCTGAGCAGCCAACCGTCCCGCTCGATGGTGTTGAGGACGGGTGTAAAACAGGCGATGTAGCTGTATCCGGCCAGGCGGCAGCGTAAGTTCTGAACTTTTGAAAGATAACGCCGGCCAACAGCGAAATACTCGCGGGCTAATTCCACCCGGCTTTTGACATATTGGCGGTAGCCCTCCGAGTGGATGTCTTCGGGCTCAATGTGATACTTTTCAAGCGCTTCGCCGGGGATGTTGTAGTACCCGGCGGCGATATCTTCATGTGTGTCGCGCAGCATGTGGGTGATGTGTGCCCCTGTGGCGGCCAGGTAGCGCGTTTCATCCTGTGGCGAGAAACCGTCATGCCCGATGTAGAAATGCAGCGCTTCGGTTACCGCAGTGGCCAGCCATCTTTCATAGTTGGTCAATTGCTGCTGCGAGATGACTTCACCGCAGCGTTCGGCGTCAAAAGCCATCACGGCCATCAGATTGCGGATGTAGAGGCGCAAGCCTTCAGCCTTGCGCTGATCTCCACGCAGCAGGTCCACCAACAGGTATTCCTCTTCGCACAGGTTGTGGGGAGGCGCGGCGCCTTCAAGACCGTAGCATTGGTCGATCAGCGCGTTTTCACGTCTGACAATGGCCTTGCGTTCCGATTTGGAAAGCGACTCCTTGTCCAACTGATCATCCAGCCAGCGGAAGTAAGCGTAGGCTTTGAAGGCATCTTCCTTCAAGCCGTGATCCACAAACAGCAGAACTGTGTAAAAGGACTGACGGCTTGAGGCGTAAGTGATCGACGAAGCCAGGTGCGGATTGACGTGCAAAATTTGTTCTTGGCTCAGCATTTTTTGATCCGTGTTTTGTTATTGAAATCTGTAGAAATATACGTAAAAAACAGTTCAGGGTTGTATAGTGGTTTCGGCTAAAAGGTTCTGTTTTTTCGTTTATTGATGCCGATCAGGAACAACACAAAGGGAAACAGTGCTACCATTGCCATGAAGATGATGACCACAAGGTCAGTTATGTTTATTGTGGTAGAAGAAAATCTTGGCTGTAACAGTAGAAATAGTACCAATCCAAAAAAAAGTGAATTTGCATGAAAGAGTACTGTTAACCCCAGGCCAAACCCAAGCGCATGGCGCCGCCACAGAAGAATTCCAACTATTAACCATAACGGTGTGATCACAAGATCGGCAATATTTAATGCCAGCTCTGTTCGCGCAAAACTGGAATGATTCACCACTGTTGAAATGATGATGCTTGCTGCACGTAGAAAAAACAGACTTCCCAGACCAATTAAAAAACCGCCAACCAATTTTTCTGAAACTGTACCCTCAAGATATAGCTTAATGCTTTTGCTGGATAACATGCGAAGGTAGATCACAAAAACGACTACACACAGAATGACCAATACTGGATAAATGGGATAAATATTTTTGAGTGGCATCGACAGGCTGTACACCAGGTAATTGTAGAAGAAATAGAGCCAGGCGCCCGGCAAACTCAATAAACCGATCAAACTGCCTTTTCGTAAGGCGATTAATGATCCGATGAGGGCAGGCAAACCTATAACCAAATTAGCCACATCATTAGCCACAAAAGTCTCAAATAGTACCTGAGTAGGGTAAATTCTTTTACTCAACAGTAAACCGGTAAATGATGCGAAAAGGGTCAGAAAAATAATGATGCCAGATAAAGTGAATACTGGTTTTATGCTGCCGTTGATGGGTAAATCCTGATACGGGTTTTTCATTTCGTTTTCCTCTTCTTATTTAAATAGGTAGATAAAGACGCTTCCAACCGACCCGGCAATAATAAATGGAGCGACACGGTGGATTAATAACCAGGTGCTGCCGACGGTTTTTTGAATGCTCATCAAAGCGCCAGTGGCAAATAAGGCAATCACACTTAAAACGGCCAGAACTAACATAACAATGACAATGATTTGCGTTTGTACTGTTTTCAGCAAACCGGCAATCACCATGGCAGCCAGAACAACGGCGGCCAAAGCCAGCAGTTTATGCAGTGTGAAGATGCTTGTGTTGTACGGTTTGCCTGTCTTTGAAACCCAGAAACCTGCGGCAACAGTCAGGACGAACAGAATAATCGGGAGAACGAATTTTGAAGTAGGCATTTTTATTCCTTTGTTGAAAAACTGAATGTGCCAACAATCGGCAAAAATAAGCTTACTCAAATCAAGTGTGACAAGCTATGATTATTCATGAATAGATTATGTCATTTGATGCTTTTTCGACTATCATATGGGCATGGAAAATGAGCTTTCTGCCGAACCTATCAGCGTCTGCGTAACCGTACTTGCACAGATGTTTCTTTACCTCAGATCAAAAAACATTGATGTGGATGAGTTTTTACGTTCCATCGAGGTTGAGCCCGATTCGGTTAAGGCGCCTGACAGCCGCATCCCCATCGAAAAGTACCTCCATATTCAAGAGTCTGCAGCGGAATACACCCACGATCCTTGTTTTGGGCTGCACATGGGTGAATACGCCGAGGCGGGCAGTTGGTCCATTTTGGGATACCTGATGATGAACTGCGCCACGCTTGGCGAGGCCATGGAGAAATCAGGACGTTACTCACGCATCATTGGCAACCTGATCGAAGCCACCGCGCATTTACGTTTTACCAGGCTAAAGTTGGTGTTTAATACCCCTCCGCATGCCCCCAAAATGTCGCGCCACTGTTTTGAATCCACATTTTCGAGCCTGGTACGCATGGTCCGCACTCTGACCGGAAAACCCCTCAATCCCTCCGAGGTGACATTCATCTATCCCAGGCCTGAATCGGTCAGTGAATATGAGCGTGTTTTTTGTTGTCCGGTGTTGTTCGGGCAAAAAGAAAATTCCATGACCGTGGAGCTGTCGCTGGGTAAAACCCCCATATTGATGGCCAACCCCGAGCTGCTGGCCTATTTTGAAACGTTTGCCCAGGACTTTATTACCAACATTGACCGCCAGAAGGAATTTACCAGGGCCGTGACCAAGATCATCCTCGCCCACCTGGATGACGAATCACTGACTCTACAAAAAGTGGCGCGCGAGATGGCGCTCAGTGTACGCACCTTGCAGAAGCGTCTCGAAGATGAAGGGGTGGTCTTCAGCGACCTGCTCAAAGACATCCGTGAAAAACTGGCCAAGAAATATCTGCGTGAAGATTACACCGTTGAACAGATCACTTATCTGCTGGGTTTTTCTGAACCAAGCGTTTTCCGCAAAGCCTTCAAGAAATGGTCCGGAGTCACGCCGCGCGAGTATCGTGAAGGAGCATATTCAATTGCTAATTAATAAAACAGGAAGAGGAAACGCGTTTCTCCTCTTCCTGGAATTTTAACTGACTGCTTATTAGGCTGCGGATGAATCAGCCGTATTTTTCCGCCGTCTCAAAAAGCGGATCAAGCCTTGGACAAGTATCACTGCAATGGTGATAATTGCAACCTTGCCAAAGTTTACCCCAAGTTGCGAAAGAGCTCTGGTGGAAAAACTGCCGCCTTCACCGCCTCGTTCGAACTCTCCACCGGAAGGCGGTTGTCCTTTATCGAAATTGCCGCCTTCAGGTCTGGTTCCGTTTCCAGGGTGAAAACCGCCTTCAACCTGTGTGCCGCCCAATAAACTGGTTCCGCTGTTTTGTACCAGCAGATATATTCCGCCTGCCACGAGGGCAAACACTGCCAGGATGAGCAAGAGTCGTAAGATTATTTTTAACATGGCTGTTCCTTTACCCTAATGTCTATCGTCAATGCGCACTTCGACGGGTTGTGCTGTGAGATGTTTGTGGTGAAAAAGTCTGCCGATGGGTGAAAAGACGTACTTCTTGAACATGGCAGTCACGATGTTCCAATTAAGCGCGAAATGTAACCCGATCAGCAGTATGGATGCATCAGCAGCCAGTGTGTGAAGCTGTTTCCATGCTCCGCCGATCTGTCCTAGGTTGATGCCGAGCAGCGGCAGTGCGGATTTAGAGATCATCAGGCCGCTTAATGAAACCGTTATGAATGAGAGGAAAACCAAAATATCCAAAACAAATTTCAGACGGGAGGAATGCCACCGCTTACTGAAAAAGGTTTTTCCGACACATGTGATCCAACTCCAATGCAGGAATACATGCACCACAATGGTAGCCAGCAGGGCGATCCCCAGCCATTCGTGGATGGTGTTTCCGCTTAAGTTGGGGGATTCCAATAATAAAAAGGCTGCAAAAATAATAATATCAATTACCAGGTTTTTCTTGTTCATTTTTCTGCTCCGTTACTCACTGTTGTTTATTTTGGTTTCATAATATATTTTCCTGTTTTTCCTTTGGTATAAAAATGGTATAGGCTTAAAAAAACGCACCTGCGGTTATAGGCAGGTGCGTTTCTAGAGATAAACATCCAAGGCCGATAATAAATTGCCGATCCCTCTTTTACCCGGTTCCTGCTCCCACGCGAAGTGGGAGCAGGGCGGGGTTCGGAGGAGAAGATGTTTAGCTTGCTTTGCTCAGTACATAATCCACCATCAAAGCGGGGATGTTGACCCCCGTGGTGGTGATGCTGTTGCGGAACTCCATGGTGTGGTTGACTTCGTTGACTGACATGCCGTTGGGTGACTCGAAAAGGTCAATCGCCAGCAGCCCGCCGCCCACTGCTTTGGCCGTCTGCCGGCACAGGTTTTTGATCTCGTCGGTCAGCGGACAGTTGGTAGCCACCCCGCCGCGGGCGGTGTTGGTGATCCAGTTCGGGGAGGTGCGGTAGATGGCTGCAATGGGTTCTTCGCCCACTACGAAAGCGCGGATGTCGCGGCCGGGTTTGTCTATAAACTCTTGAATATAGAAGATCGAGTGGCTGACCCCGCCCAGTACGGCTTTATGTTCAATGATGGCTTCGGCGCTCGCGCGATTTTCCACTTTGGCCAGCAGACGTCCCCATGACCCCACCACCGGTTTGAGCACGCACGGATAGCCCATGGCGTCGCAGGCTGCCAGCGCGGATTCCTCCGAGAAGGCCATCAGCACCCGCGGCGTGGGGATGTTGGCATTAACCAATAACTGGCTGGTGACATATTTATCGCCGCAGCGTTCGGCCACCAGTGGATCGTTGACCACCGGTACATGATTGGCGGCGAAAATGCGTGAGATATACAATCCGCGCGAATAGGAGACCGAGCGTTCAAAGAGTACATCCACCTGTGCGGGGAGCTGATTGAGTTCAAAGAAGTTGTCATCATCGCTGATCGTTACAACCTCCACATCCGGGCGGCTTTTGAGTTCATCAAGAAGCAGTTTTTCTTCGACCCGCAGACGGGTATATAAAAATCCAATGCGTTTCATTAATTCTCTCCCAACAGGTTGATGATGGCATCCGCAGCGGCCTGGGTCCCCAGGGTTCCGCCAAGGTCTGAGGTGACCTGGTTTTGCCGGATGGCGGTTAACACCGCTGCTTCAATTCTACGCGCTTGTTCGCCTTCTCCCAAATAATCCAGCAGCATGGCGCTGGTGAGGATGGTGGCGAGTGGATTGGCTTGGTCGAGCCCGGCCATCTTGGGGGCGCTGCCGTGCACGGGTTCAAACACGGCGGTTTCAGCGCCGATGTTGCCCGAGCATGCCAGCCCTAGACCTCCCACCAGCATCGAGGCTTCGTCAGACAGAATATCGCCGAATAGGTTGGTGGTGACGATCACGCCAAACTGCTCTGGTGCGCGGATCAGTTCCATGGCGCACGTATCGACCAACATGTCCTCGACGGGGATGTCTGGGTATTCCTGGGCGACTTCAAGGGCCACCCGCCTGAAGAGCCCGGTGGTCTGGCGTAGCACGTTGGCTTTATGCACGACAGTCACTTTTTTGAGTCCGCGCAGGCGGGCTTGCTCAAAAGCGGCGCGGGCGATGCGTTCGCTGGCGCGGTGGGTGATCTGCATTTCGCCAATCGCGGTGTTGCCATTGTCTTCAAGCCGTTCACGGCCGATATAAAGGTCTTCGGTGTTTTCACGTACCACCAGCAGGTTGATGCCGGGGCGCGAGATGACATGTGGAATCGAGCGGCAGGGTCTCAAGTTGGCGTAGAGATCCAGTTCCTGGCGCATGCGCAGCACGGGCGAGCGGTAGTTGGCGATGTCGGGCGGGGTGGTCACCGAACCGAACAATGTTGCATCAGCAGATTTGATAGCCTGCAGGGTTTCCTCCGGCAGGGGGTTGCCGCACTGCTGCCAAACGGCCAGGCCGATGCCGGCTTCAGTCCATTCGAACTGCAGGGGCAGTGAATCCAGCACGCGGCGGGCGGCGCTGACCACTTCCGGGCCGATGCCGTCGCCGGGGAGAAGACAGATTCGGTACGCGCTCATGCGGTCAATTCCTCAACGTCATGCGTTTTTAGGAAGTTCACAATGCCGCCGGCTTCCGAGATTTTCAAAACGAAGGCGGGCAGCGGTGCGGCCTGGAATTCCGTACCGCGAGTGCGGTTGTAAATCTTGCCGTTTGAAAGGTCCACATCCACTTCGTCGCCGTCTTCAATGCCTGCGGCTGCCGCCGGGCATTCCATGATCGGCAGTCCGATGTTGATGGCGTTGCGGAAGAAGATGCGCGCAAAAGAAGCGGCGATCACCACTTTGACCCCTGCGCCGCGGATGGCAATGGGCGCGTGCTCACGCGAAGATCCGCAGCCGAAATTTGCGTCGGCCACCACCACATCACCAGGTTGTACGTTGGGGGCAAAATCGGGGCGGACTTCGCAAAAGGCTTTTTGGGCCAGTTCCTGCGGCACGATTGTCAGGTTGAAGCGTGCCGGGATGATCTCATCAGTGTTCAGACTTTCTCCAAATTTCCAAGCTCGAGACATTTTTCTCTCCTTATGCCAGGTAGGGCCGGGGATCGGCAATGCGGCCTTCGATGGCCGTGGCGGCTGCGGCAGCCGGGCTGCCCAGGTAGATTTCCGCTTCGGCGCTGCCCATGCGTCCGATAAAGTTGCGGTTCATTGTGGTGAAGGCGCGTTCGCCTGGGGCCAGAATGCCACCGTGGCGTCCGATGCAGGCGCCGCAGCCGGGGGCGTTCACCGTGCAACCGGCATCCAAAAAGATCTGGATGAGTCCTGCGGCCAGGGCTTTTTCGTAAATGGTCTGGCTGGCGGGGGTTACTAGCGTACGGGTGAAACGGCTGACCTCGCGTCCTTTGAGGATGCCGGCTGCGATCTCGAGGTCTTCGTAACGGGCGTTGGTGCAGGTGCCAAGATAAACTTCATCTATCGTCAGACCAACCATCTCTGAAAGCGGTTTGACCTGGTCCACATCGGGGTGGCAGGCCACCATCGGCTGCAAGGTGGAAACGTCAATGGTGATCGTGCGTTCATAGTGCGGATTGACCGCCGTGAATTGTTCAAAAGGCCCCTGGGCTTTTGTTTCATTGGCCAGAAAATCGAGGGTGGTTTGATCGGGGGCGATCAGACCGCATTTGGCGCCCAGTTCAACCGACATGTTTGAAAAGACGATGCGCGCATGGGCGGGCAGGGCGTCAATATAAGACCCTGCGAATTCCAATGATCTATAGGTTGCGCCGTCCATGCCAAGCTGGCCGGCCAGCGCCAGCATCACATCTTTGGAATAGACACCCGCAGGTGCTTTACCTTCAAGTTTCACCAAAATGGTCTCGGGAATTTTAAACCAGCATTTGCCGGTGATCCAGGCGGCGCCGATCTCGCTTGACCCGAGGCCGGTTGAAAAACAACCCAGCGCGCCGTAGGTGACGGTATGTGAATCCCCGCCGATGACGATGCCGCCCGGTCGGATGAAGCCTTCTTCGATCATCACCTGGTGGCAGACACCGCGGTGGTAAAAGTTTTCGATGCCCTGAGCTTGAATGAAGCGCACGATCTTCTGCTGGTTCTCGGCGGCCAACTGGTTGGGGGCAGGGTAGGCGTGGTCAAAATGGACCACGATCTTCGAGGTGTCGCGGATGGGTTTGCCGATTTCGCTGAAGGCTTTAATGGCCAGCGGGGTGGTGTTGTCGTGCGACATGATCGCATCCACATCCACCATGACGATCTCGCCGGCGGTCACTTGTCTGCCCATTCTGCGGCTGAAAATTTCTTCCACTAAAGTTCCCATATTTTTCTCCTTAATTCTCGGCCTGGTCAGGCTTTGACCGTTTCGGCGTATTTTTTCAAAACCACGCGGGTATCGGTGTTTTTGACCCCGGGCATGGCGCGCAGTTCCTCGATGAAGTTGTTCAGATCGAGGGTGGTGGGCACTTTCACATAAGCGGTGATGTCGTAATCGCCGGTCAGTTCATACACGCTTGAGACTTGTTTGAGGTTTTTCAAGCGGCGCACAACGGATGTGGTGTAGACGTGTGATTCCACGGCGATCATTACGATGGCGTTGATCTCTTTGGGGAAGATATCGAGCATCTGGCCCGTGATGCGTTCGGCCACGTCGATGATATCCGCGTCGTGTAGGAATTTTCGTTCGTCGCCGATTTTTTTGATCTCTTCCACGATCAGGGTCAGTTCATCTGGCGTGACGGTCACGTTAAACTCGGCCAGGCGGGCTTCAACGGCGCGTTTGCCGGTGTATTTGTCGATCACGATGTGGCGCTCGCGTCCCAGCAGGGAGGGGTCAAAGTTTTCATAAGTGTGCGGATCTTTGAGAACACCGTTGGTATGTACACCGCTTTTGTGGCTGAAGGCGTTCACGCCGGTGATGGGTTTGTTCGGGGCCACGAAGAAACCGGTCACTTTTTCAACATAAGCAGATAGATCCATCAGTGGATGAAGTTGATACTGGTCAATGCCCATTAAATTGCGCATGGCGAGGATGGTCTCGCTCAAATCGGGGATGCCCGTGCGTTCGCCCATGCCATTGACCGTGGTGTGAATGCAATCCGCACCGGCGCGGATGCCCTCGAGCGCGTTGGCCAGCGCCAGGCCGTAGTCATCGTGGCAGTGCAGGTCAATTTTGCAGGGCGCAAGGCGGCTGCGAAGTTCTTTGACCTGTTCGTACATGCGGCTGGGGGTCATGATACCTAATGTATCGGCAAAACTAATGCGGTCCGCACCGGCTTCGATGGCGGCATTGCACACGCGCACGAGAAACTCAAAATCCGTACGGGTGGCGTCTTCAGGGGTGTAGCGCACTTTTAAACCCAGTTCGCGGGCATAGCGCACGTGCTCCACGATCCAGGTGATGGCTTCGTCCTGGTTTTTGTTCATCTTGGCATCCAGGTGAATTTTGGAGGTAGGGTAGAAAACTACCACGCGGTCAGCGTTGCATTCTTTGGCTTTGGCGATACCGCTGCGCGTAGCCAGTGAATGGGCTACGATCTCGGCTTTCAACCCAAGGTTGGCGATGCGTTTGACTGCCTGGAACACATTCGGTGAAACGCTGGGGTCGCCGGCTTCGATCATTTCCACGCCGACCTGGTCCAAGCGTCGGGCGATGTCGATTTTTTCATCCACCATCAGGTTGACGAGTGGTGTTTGTTCCCCTTCGCGCAGGGTGCTGTCTAAAATTTCTGCCATAATTGCTTCCTCCGGTACAAGATAAAAAAAAGCTCCCCAGGAGGGGAGCTTTTACTTTTCGAATCAACTGGTTTGAGTAACCTGTTTACACGGCAGCAAGCCCGCACACCCTGGTGGTGAGTGGGGAAAGTTTCTTGAGCTGCTTACCAAACAGATACGCTTGAGTCATAATGGGTTCAAGTTTACCTGACGGTGGGGATATGTCAAGGGGCAAAAAATGAAGAAAAAATTAATAATCAGTGCTGTCATCTTACATCGTTTTAGGGTCATGTAAGTCTTGATTTATGAAAAATACCCCCGGATAACAATTTATCCGGGGGCGAAATGTTTCGAAATTGGTTTATAAAGATTAGTCGCGGCCGCGGTGTCCAAGCTGGTGGTCCAGCATCAAAACGGCAGTACCCTTGTCTTGGATCATTTCCAATTGTGCAACGATGTCGGCTGCGTTCTTTTCTTCTTCCACCTGTTCAGTGATGAACCATTGCAGCATGATCTGGGTGGGATAATCTTTCTCCTTCAGCGCAAGTTCATAGAGTGCGTTGATCGAAGCGGTTACAGCCGCTTCATGAGCCTGTACCTGTTTGAAGACCTCGAGGTTTGTTTTTCCATCGATCACTGGACCGGCAATGGTGGCAAGTTCGACCTTGGCGCCGCGTTCCAATAAGTAGGAATAAAACTTCATACCGTGTTCGTGTTCTTCATCAGCCTGAACCTTCATCCATTTGGCAAAGCCGGGAAGATTATATTCTTCAAAATGGGCTGACATGGCAAGGTAGAGATATGAAGAGTAAAACTCCTTGTTGATCTGTTCGTTGAGTGCTTTTTGTAAGATAGTAGTTAACATTTTTTTCTCCTCGTTAAATTGTTTTTGATTACTGACAATTGGGACAATACCCATAATACAAAATTCGGGAACCGAAAATTTTATATCCCGATTTATTGTTTATCTCTAAACTAAGTTGATCAATAAAAGATGATGTTGTGTCGATTATTTCATGACATTTAACACAGGCCAGGTTGATGTGCGGATTTAAATCTGCATCAAAATGGACTTTGTCATCCCCAATACTGCCCAGGGTGTTGACCAGGCCGATCCCCACTAATACATCCAGAGTATTGTAGATGGTGGCCAGTGACAGGGAGGGATATTTCTCTTTGAGGTCCATGTATATTTCATTGGCCGTGGGGTGGGTGTGAGATTCCAACAGTAATTCACAAATGGCTATCCGTTGTGGGGTTGCCCGCAATCCAGCTTTGTGAAGTACATCCAAAATCCCTTGTTTTTCCATCTTGTAATGATTCCTTATTTAGAACTATTATAACTAAATATATCCAAATTGTCAAGTATCAGTTTTGCATCTGTAATCGCAAGGGATGCAACAGTCATTTTCAAGGCGAAGCGCGAAGTCCCCCGTAGGGGGGATCCCCTATTAATTAAAAAAAACTCCCCAATCTGTTTTCGACTGGGGAGTTCACTACCAATTCAAGTGATTATTCGTATCTCAGCGCCTCAACCGGCTGCAGGTTGGCTGCCCGGTTGGCCGGATAGATGCCGAAGAACAGGCCCACTGCGGTAGAGAAGACGGTTGCCAGTAAAATGGCATCCAGGCCAACCACGGGGTTGAAGGGCGTGCCGCTGGCCACGGCAATTTTGCCGACGATAAAGGCGATCAGCCAGCCCAACCCGATGCCGATGATACCGCCCAGCAGACTGAGCAGCGAAGATTCGGTCAGGAACTGGATCAGGATGTCCTTTTTGCGCGCCCCTAAGGCCTTGCGCAGGCCGATCTCGCGGGTTCGTTCGGTGACAGAAACCAGCATGATGTTCATGATGCCGATGCCGCCCACCAGCAGCGAGATGCCCGCAATACCGCCGAGGAAGATGGTCAGCACGCCGGTAATGGTCTTGGCGGTCGCGACAAAATCGTCTTGCGAGAATACTGTGAAGTCATCCATGCCAATCTTGGTATGGTGGCGTTCACGCAAGATCTGCGAGACTTCCTCACTGGCTTGTTTCATAAGCTCGGGTTTTAACACACTTACAAAAATGGTGTCCACAGAATCGCGGTTGCGCCGCATCAACCTGGCTTGCGCGGTTGAAAAAGGTACCATGACGACATTATCTTCCGACCCAAACGAGCCGCCGCCTTTTGAGACCAGCACACCGATGATGCGGAAGGGCTGACCTTCAATGCGGAGGATTTCACCGACCAGGCCGTCACGCCTGCCGAACAACTTGTCGGCCACATCCACACCGATCAGGGCAACCGAGGCACGGCCGAGGTTTTGTTCATCAGTGATGAATTCACCTTCAGACATGCTGTAATTGCGCACATCTTTGTAGCTGGGGGTTACCCCGTAAACGGTCGGATTTGTTTTCTCTCCGCCGTAGGTGACTTGAAGATTATCGCTTAAAATGGGCGCCACTTTGTCGATGGAAGGCGCCTGAAATTGGTCGAGCAAGGCATTCGCGTCTTGCAGGGTCAAGGGTTCGATGTGGCTTACTTCTTCAGTTTGATTGCCTCTGAAGACAAACAGTAAATTACTGCCTATACCGCTGATGGAACCGGTAATGGTTTCTTGTGCTCCATTGCCAACAGCCAGCATGGCAATGACGGCACCCACACCGATCACGATGCCCAAAATGGTGAGGGCTGAACGTAGTTTGTTGGAACTGACGCTTTCGAGCGCTTCAATGATGGCTTGTCCGAGGTTCATGCTGCAGCCTCCGCAATCTTCCCATCCACCAGGCGGATGACCCGCTGGGTCTGTTCGGCGATCTTGGGATCATGGGTCACGATGATCAATGTGGTGCCCTTGTCTTTATTGAGATTCAAGAGCAGTTCCATGATCTCTTTGCCAGATTTGCTGTCGAGGTTGCCGGTCGGCTCGTCTGCCATCAAAATGGATGGATTATTGACCAATGCGCGGGCAATGGCCACACGCTGCTGCTGACCGCCTGAGAGTTCAGTGGGGCGGTGGTTGATTCGGTCTGCCAACCCGACTGAATCGAGGGCATCCGTGGCGCGTTTTTTTCGATCTGGAACATCGCCTGCATATCGCATGGGAAGTTCCACATTGGCAAGAGCAGTTTGACGGGGCAGTAAATTGAAACTTTGAAAAACAAAGCCAACCTTGCGGTTGCGGATGCCGGCCAGCTGGTCATCATCCAGTTCAGAGACTTCTTCGCCATCCAGGTTGTAGCTGCCGTCAGTGGGATGGTCCAAGCAGCCAAGCAGGTTCATCAAGGTCGATTTTCCTGAGCCTGAAGGGCCCATGATCGAGACCACCTCGCCGCGTTCGATGTTAAATGAAACCCCATCAAGCGCATGCACTTCGATCTCACCGATCTTGTAGATCTTTCTTAATTCATTTACAAGGATCACATTATCAGTCATTTTGATCCTAGAAGGGACGTCCGCCGCTCATCATGCTGGTAAAGTCAGCCGATGGATTCAAAATTAAGACGTCACCGGGTTTCAGATCACCCGAAACAATCTCGCTCAATGTATCTGATGAGGAACCAATTTCGATCTCAACTTTGGTGGCAACGCCATTTTTCAAAATATAAACCACACGTTTTCCATCCACCAGGCGAACAGCACGGTTGGGAACAGTCAAAACATCTTTCAAATCGCTTACCACGATATTGACCGCAGCTGTCATGCCAGGCATCACCTGGGCGTCAGGGTTGAGCACTTCGATTGTGACTTTAAAGTTAACTGCACCTGCTGAAATGGCGCCGATGCGTGCAACTTCAGCAACACGACCTTGGTATTCAGCAGCGTTGATCGCATCAAAGGTCATGGTTACGTCCTGTCCAACCTTGATGCGGTTAATATCCACCTCAGGGATTTCAACATCCACGAACATCTGAGAGAGATCGTCCACACGGAATGCGAAGCTGCTTGGGCTGACAATATCACCAACCATGCCGGAGGCATCGGTGACAACACCGGCGAAAGGTGAAGACACTTTGGCCATGTTGAGGGTGGCTTTAATGGCTTCAACGCGAGCTTTGGCTGCTTCAATATCAGCAGGATCCGGTCCGTCTTTCAAACGATCCCATTCACGTTGGGCGTCATCCAATTTAGCTTTGGCAACGGCAATTTCACCTGAAGAGATGGATACTTCTTTGGTATCAGGCGTATTGGTATAGTAATCAAGACTTAATTTTGCTTCAGCAAGCGCTTTTTTGGCAGCAGCCAGGTTGCTCAACGCATTCGCTTTTAATAAGTCAGTTTCCGAGGATTCTCCGTATTTGTCATATTCTTTTTGAGCCTTGTCTACCCGGTCTTGTGCAATGACCACGGCAGCGCTGGCAGAATCCAGGGTGTTTTGACTGGTTTCACGAGGTTTATCTGCATAAACAGCATTCCAACGGATTTTATCGTAATTCTGCTGTGCGTTCGCCAGGGCTAATTGTGCCTGGGCGCGGGCGGTGTCTGAGTTGAGCAGATCATCCAGGTTGCGCTGCGCTGTCACAAGGTCCGATTGGGCCAGAATGATGGATTGTGATAACGAAGATTGAGCCAGAGAAGCTAATACTTCATCTGTTTTTACGTTATCGCCAATTGCAGCATTGATGGATTCAATTCGTCCATTGGTCTGCCAGACGAGTGTGGCTGATTGATTGGCTCTTACGGTTCCTGTAGCACCAACGATGGCAGTCAAGTTGCCTTTTTCGAGAACCTGAGTTTGCATGGTGGCTGCAGCTGCTTTTTGCGCGTTGATATTGTTTACAACAATTACTGCAGCAATTCCTAATACCACCACACCAATAATGGACCACGTAATAATTTTGGATTTTGATGATTTTTTCATAGTACCTTTCTCTTCTGAACGCTCAGATTCATTCTTGTAAATTTAAAATTCCAATATTTATATCGACGGAGTAGATGCTGTTTTGGTGTTTCTTGTTGCTTGTTTATTTTTGACTGAAACCTTATTCATTGATGAAGTTATAGATGTAATTTATTGCCGATTACAAATTTACATTATAGTTCGAGGTGGAACTATACTACTGCGCATTATTAAAGTCCAGAGGGTTAGGAGCAAATCTTATACAAAACTAATATACGTCGTGCAGCTGGTAAGGTTGCTTGTTCCACGTAACTTATCCCTGACACGGTATAATCTCAACCATGAAATTGAGATTTTTTATCCGTTTCTTGTTATTTTTCTGCTTCATTGCAGTTCTATTAACGCTTTCTACACCTTCCCTTTTAACCCCTGTCGAAAAAGCCAGGCGGTATACGCGGCCTGTCGAATTTGACTACATTTCATGGGATGTCAATGCTTTTCTTACAAAAATTGGCCAAACGCGGATGAATGCCTGGCAAAAATTGACTACCGATCAACAACACCAGTTGGTCCTGCGTTATCTCGTCCTCACCAATGAATTGGAAGTTATTCAGGCCAGAATCCAGCAAATCTATGCAGATCCAGCCATCAAGGATCCTGAAGCCGCGGCACAAAAAGAATTAACCCTGCAAAAAGCCATGCAAACCAGCCTGGTCTTGCTGACCCCTCTGGCTGAATCCATCCTGCAGGGACAGGTGACTGAAATCCTGGTTGAAGAAGGAATCGCCAGGCTTGGTGATGCAGTTCCGCCCCTTCTGTTTCACACCACCCCGCTGCCTAAGGCGCTGATCGCCTCGCCGAGGACAAGCATCCAGCAGGATGTGGATATCTCTTTACTGGCTGATCTCACCTTGGACCAGATTGAACTATTGGAAAGCCAGGTTGAAAAGGCTACCGGCGAATCCGTGTTGGTGGTGGATGTGGGCGGTATTGGCATTTATCCAACCATGGTCATGCGCTCATCCAATCTGCCCTGGATCATTGATACCATCGCCCATGAATGGATACATAACTACCTCACCATCCGGCCATTGGGCTTGAATTACGACACCTCTCCTGAACTGCGTACCATGAATGAAACCGCAGCCTCCATTGCCGGCAATGAAATCAGCCGTTTGGTACTGGCGAGATACTACCCCGAGTATTTATCCAAACTTGAAGACGGACAAAAGTTGGCTTCACTTAAATGGCCTGATCAGACCTTTGACTTCAGGGCAGAAATGCATACCACCCGAGTGCGCGTCGACGAACTGCTGGCTGAGGGTAAAATCACCGAGGCGGAACAGTATATGGAAGAACGCCGAATTGTTTTTGTGGCTAATGGCTATGAAATCCGCAAACTCAACCAGGCTTATTTTGCGTTTTACGGTGCTTACGCTGATGCGCCCGGAGGCGCAGCAGGTGAGGACCCGGTCGGCCCGGCAGTACGGGCGCTGCGCGAACAAAGCGCCTCCCTGGCAGATTTTCTGCGGACGATTGGTAAAATGAACAGTTTTGAAGATCTGCAAGATGTGATTGGGTAGGGGCGACCGGCCGGTCGCCCTTACAAATCTCTTCAGCCCCATAGTACAACAAGTTGGTTATATATCCACGTCCATTGTGCCGCCGCCTGAATCCGAACCCAGATCTGGCAGGTCACGCTCGATCTCGTCAGGTGATTGACCCCGCTCAAGGCGGTTGACCACTTCATCAAACTCGCCGGGCAGGTCGTTGGCGCCCAGTTGGGTTTTCATCTCGCGCATCATCTTGCCCAGCGCCTGCGGATCCGAGTCCAGGGCGCCCAAATTGGCCGGGTCGGCCAGCGTTGCCAGCCGCGAACGATCTCCCAGCGAGAAACGCACTTTGCGGATGAAGCGGGCAACATTGCCAGATCCGCAATGCGGACATTTGCCCTGATAGCCGTCATAATCTGCAAAGCTCAGGAATATTTCATATCTTTTGCGGCACTCGGCACAGCGAAATTCGTAGGTAGGCATGTAAACCCTCAATCAGAAATTGAACAATATCCATTATAATCTTTGAAAACATGTATCAATACAACTTAAAAGGACCTCGATGGAATTGGATGAGTTAAGTTTTGACCTGTATCGCCCGCAGCCGCTGTTGATTGTTATTTCAGGGCCTTCAGGCATTGGCAAAGATGCCGTGCTGCAGGGTTTGAGAGAGATCAACCTTGGTCTTCACTTTGTGATCACCGCCACCAGTAGACTTCCGCGCCCCAACGAAGTGGATGGCAAAGATTACTTCTTCTTCTCGCGTGAAGAGTTTGCCCGGCGGATAGAAAATGGCGAGTTCATTGAATACGCCATGGTTTACGACGATTATAAAGGTGCTCCGCGTTGGCAGGTGGATGATGCCCTTAAAAGCGGCAAAGATGTCGTCATTAAGGTGGATGTTCAAGGCGCAGAAACTTATCGCAGACTTTATCCTGAAGCGGTGCTCATTTTTCTCATCCCCAGCAACATTGATGAGTGGTTCTGCCGGTTAAAAGCGCGCAATACCGAGAGTCCGGAGAATCTTAAGGTTCGAATAGACACCGCAAAAGAAGAAGTCAAGAAAATCGGACTTTTTGATTACGTTGTCATAAACGCTGAAAACTGCCTTGAAGAGGCAGTGGGCGATATCGTTTCCATTATTAGTGTTGAACACCATAAAGTCCATCACAGAAAGCTGATCTGATATGACAGTTCCAAATTCCGAGACACCGCCTCCTGCCCAACCGGTTGAGGGGCGCGTTCCTGTCTTTTTACGCACCAAAGCCAAACAACCCACTGTCACCTACGTTATTTTGGGCGTTACCATCTTGATGTATGCACTCCAATATCTTTCTCAGACACTTTTGAGCGGGATGGATTTGCCTTTTGTCTTGGGCGGCAAGGTTAACGAACTTATCCTGCGCGGACAGATCTGGCGGCTGATCACGCCGGTGCTGCTTCACGGCGGGTTGCTCCATCTGGTGTTCAACATGTATGCCCTTTATTCCATCGGCCGCGGACTTGAGCAATTTTATGGACACTGGCGATACTTAACTCTGTATCTGGTGGCGGGATATACAGGCAACGTGCTCTCTTTCCTGTTTTCTCCCAACCCCTCGCTTGGCGCCTCCACTGCGATTTTTGGTTTGGCGGCTGCTCAGGGCGTCTTGATCTTCAAAAATCGAAAGTTGTTTGGCAGTCGGGCGCAATCCATGTTGATCAACCTCGGATTGGTGCTTGCCATAAACTTGTCATTAGGCTTTAGCGCCAACTCTGGCATCGATTACTGGGGCCACATTGGCGGTCTGATCGGCGGCGCTGTTTTCGCCTGGGTGGCAGGACCAAGATTTATGGTTAATGCTAATACCGAAAAAGGTATTGAATTGGTAGATATGGTTGGGCGTGACGAACTTCGTTGGGCGGTTATGCTTTCTGCGGGGTTGTTCACTGCCGCCGTGATCGGCAAATTCATAGTGGGATAAAAAAACGAGCTTCCAATTTGGAAGCTCGTTTTTTTTAGCGGCTAGGATTAGGGTTCGCTGATCTCAAACCAATTGACATTGACTCTGACAGGATAGCTGTCATAAGATGAAACGCCGAAGCCGACCTGGCCTTCTTTCAGGTCTTTATGTGAAAAGCTGTGGGTAAACTGGCCATTAATATAAAGGGACATTTCCTGGCCCTGGCAGATCATGGTGTAGGTGTTGGTATCACGACCCATACGGATGGCTGTTGAACCGCCGTCATAAAGCTGGACATATTTTTGGGCTACAACATTGTCGTAATAATATAGTGTCCATTCGCCGTCGTTGTCGATGTTATATTCGTACCAACCCAGATCATCGCTATAACGGCAGAAAAGTGTGATGGAATTATCATTTGTCGCCAGGTTTTCGGCTTCAATGTCGATCCGAACATCTGTGTAAAGATAGGGTTCATAATACACATAGGTATAGAGATCTTGATTGTTGTTGACGAATTTCAAAGCACCATCTTCTGCTTCAATGGTGGCATCTTCCGATGACCCGTTGCCAAAATTCAACACGTCATAAGTAAAATTGCCGAGGTCGCCATCAAATTCCTCGACATAGAACGCCGGCGCTTCATATGATGAAGAAGCATCTTCAGTGGGTTCAGCAGGCGGGGCTTCGGTTACTTCTGTGGTAGGTGCTTCTGTCGCCATATTACTTGATTTTCCAGGGGTGGCCGTCACTACGATGACCTTTGGTTCTTCAGTGGCAGATTTTCCACCACCAAAGGGCAGATTGCAGGCAGCGCTGACGATGAAAACAAATACTGCGATAAAGGCGAGCGGAAGAAGCAGAGTCTTTTTCATGAGAGTCCTTTCATCTTGGTTTGGCTGATAATACAACAATAATAATTCTTATTCTATTACTTTCTCAATAAATGGACATAAGCAAATCGTAAAAAATACTTTTTAAGCCCCGCCTGCACCGTAATATTCTGGATCGGTGGGGGTTTTACCTGAAGGATCCCAAACGTAGACAGTTTCGTCCATATTAGCCCAATCAAACAGCCAGTGAGAATCAGCGATCGAAAGGTTTACACAGCCGTGTGAGCGCTGGTATCCAAAAAGCGTATGCCAGTAGGCGCCGTGCAGTGCTCTTGCCTGGTCGAAATACATAATATAAGGAACATCTTCGAGATAGTAGTAATCTGAGCGGTCGGCTTCAAAAGCGCCGCGCATGTATTCGTGGTCAATTTTTTTATAGATTTTGAACACGCCCGGCTGGGTAAAGAAAGGATCCACTCCGGTGGCTACCAGGGTGGCATAGACGATGCGGTCGCCTTCATGAACCAGCATGACTTGTTCATAAAGGTTGATTTCGATCCAGCGGTCGGTGGTTACGCCTGCAGGTTTTTCTGTGTTGGGGATGACTCTGCTCAGCGAGCGGTGATTGATCCATTCATTTGGACCGATCATCAACCATTCGAGATCACCTTCCATCTCTGAGGCATATACACGCACAACATTATAGCGGTGGTATTCCTTGCCGGTTTCTGCCGCATTTGAAGCAGGTGCAGTGCGTGATATGGTTTCATCAAGGATCCATCCAAAAGATACGGTGGGGTTTTCTTTGAATTCATACCCTTGAAAGAACTGAACACCCACCTTGTTGATGTATTCCTTGCTGATCCATTTTTCGTTGGCAATCTGGTAGTAAAGACCTTTTTCCGTTTCTAATTTGTTGTATAAAGAAACGTACTTGATCCTACCCACCGGCATCTTTTTGCTAATTTTTTCGGCGATAATGTCTTCAACCGAATCATACATGGGCACTTCACCATCGCTTACCTTGGCATATTGATAAGGAACATCCCCCAGGCTGGCCGGCGGATTGGCAACATATAGTGGGGCGGCAGGAAACGTGATGCCTTCCTGGGCTAGGGAATTTAAATGTTGGGCGGGACCTGCCAATTGGCAGTCTTGAGCGCGGAACAGATCGCTCTCGCCGGGGATGCACAGACCTTCACTCGAATTCAGGTTTGCGGGGGTTGTTTCCGCCTGGGCGGGCAAGGGGGGATTAACCAGTAGTTGTACTGCCAAAACGATCAAGAAAGCGCCGGTAATCAAGCTATGTTTTTTCAATGGGCATCCTGTAAAAAAATCAGACTAATTTTGCCTTATTTTATCTTAAAATAGCGTTCAAAGCGAAAAGCGTCAGCTTATTTGCTTGACGAGTGTGATTTCATCCCTGATCGGAATACCATTTTCGGCCACTTTCGGGATGGACATTTTTACTTTGCGCGCTTCATCAACGGCGCCGGGTCTTACTTCTGAAATATAAAAGCCCCGTCGTTGATAAAAGCCGAGCGCATTTAAGTTGTCGTTTGTGGTGACCAGCGTACAGGTGTTGCATTGATGAGAAAGCGCATACGATTCCACCACTTGCATCAAGGCGTCGCCCACCCCCTCTCCCTTGCGGAAGCTATTAAGCGTGACGATCTCGCATTCCTGGCCTTTGATCAGACAGGTCACCAAACCGACCAGTTTTTCATCTTGCATGACTTTATATCCGGGTAATTCAGCCGGGTGAATAATGTCGCCATGGACGATCACATAATCGCTGCCCCATTCCTTGATGATGATCTCTTTGACGGTCTCGAAATCATTGGAATCAAGGGGCAGAATTCTTTTGCTCATTTTTGCTCTTCCTTCCGCTTTTCAGCGGCAACCTCCAGCATGACCTGGTAGGCTTTGTCTCCCAACAGGTATTCCAGTTCAGGGGCAAAAATCTCGATCAGCGGCGTGGGCTGCTCGGCGGCTCTCAGGCAGCTGCCTTTTTCAGCCAGCAGTGCGTCTACCGTATCCACGGTAAAGCGGCCTTGTTCATCCTGGTCCAACGGATGCAGGATGCAGTAAAAAGGTTTAAAGCGCCAGGGATGAAGGTTGTTCTCCATGGCAGCCACTTGCAGGGCGCATTTTCCGTCGGTCAGGCAAAAAATACAGGCTGTGTTGCCGTGATGCCAGGCGGCGTTTTCAACCGCAGTGTGAAGAACTTTGCCGCTGGGGCTGTGTTCATCGTTATCTTCGACCGGCACGAACCATTCGCCGGGAATTTTGGCTGTTTCAGGCATAAACGGCAGGATCATGGCGGCATTGGCAATGATATCCTGCACTTCGCGGGGATCTATCCAGACGCCGAAGACACAGCAAGCGCCGGTACATTCCTCCAGACAGCAGCGTTTGAGAGGTTCTGACTCATACATGCGCGGATTGACGCGGTTTTCAAGAGTATTCTTTAATATATTCACACACAGATTGTACCATTCTACCTGTCAGCCTTGAGGTCCTCTCATCGGACTTCGCGATTTAGAGTAAAATTAATTAAGATTTAATTAAAATTGAAAAGGAGGAACCAATTGTCTGTGTTGAAAATTTTGGTTACTGACGGTCTTGATTCCAATGGAATTGCGATTTTAAAGAAAGCCGCCGAAGTGGTTGAAATGAAAGGTATAACCGCTGAGGACCTGTTAAAAGAAATAGTTGATTTTGATGCTTTAGTTGTGCGTGGGCGTACGAAAGTGACCCCGGCTGTTTTTGAAGCTGGTAAAAAACTGAAAGTGGTTGGGCGCGCTGGTGTGGGTGTGGATAACATTGACCTGGCAGCAGCCAGGGCGCACGGCGTCACCGTGGTGAATTCACCTGTGGCAACCACCACGGCCGTGGCTGAATTGACCATGGCATTGATGTTAAGCGCGGTACGCGAAATTGCCCGCGCGGATTCCTCTTTGAAAGCCGGTCAATGGCTGAAAAAGGAGTTTGAAGGGTTCGAGTTAAGCGGTAAAACCCTGGGTGTGATCGGTTTTGGACGCATCGGTGCGGCTGTTGCCAGGAGAGCCGCGGCATTTGATATGACAATTTTGGGTTATGATCCCATGGTTCCTGCAGATGAAATCACCAAGCGCGGCGGCAGCCCCGTCAGCATGGATGAATTGCTAAAGCAATCTGACATGATCACCATGCACTTGCCCCTCACTGACGAAACCAAAAGTTTGATTAATGCAGATGCCTTTGCTAAAATGAAGCAGGGTGTTTATCTGATCTGCGCAGCCCGCGGCGGAGTGATCGACGAAACGGCATTGCTTGAAGCACTCAATAGTGGTAAAGTTGCCGGCGCCGCCCTGGATGTGTTTGTGGCTGAACCTCCTGGTCTGACAGACCTGGTGGCGCATCCCAAACTGGTGTGCACACCGCATATAGGTGCCCAGACCGTAGAAGCCCAACACCGGGCAGCCAATGACATCGCCGAAGAAATTGTGGCAGCATTAAATGGCTTACCTTTACGATGGAAAGTAACTTAATCAAAAAAGGAAAATAAACTCTATGAATCAAAAACTGGAAAAGTTCAAAAAGATCATGGCGGAAGTGACCGATCTTGGCAGAGCAGAGCAGCTGCTGGGATGGGACCAACAAGTGAACATGCCCCGGGGTGGGGCAGAAGACCGCGGCAATATTTTGGAAACCATTGCCGGATTAATGCACGACAAATTCACCTCTCCTGAAGTGGGTGAATTATTGCAAGATCTTAAACCCTATGCGGAATCACTCGACCCCCGCTCAGATGATGCCTGCGTAATCAAACGTGTAGCGCATGATTATGAAAAACAGGTCAAGGTTTCCACTCAATGGGTGGCGGAATTTGCGAAAGAAACCACCATCAGCCAGAGCGTCTGGGAAGAAGCCAAAGCCAAGAACGATTTTGAACTCTTCCGCCCGCATCTCGAAAAAGTCGTTGAACTGCGCCGCCAATATGCTGATTTCTTCAAACCCTGGGATCATGTCTATGATCCCCTGTTGGATGATTTCGAACCCGGTCTGAAGACAAGTGAAGTCAAAGACATCTTTGGCAAACTGCGTCCGCAGCAGGTGGAATTATTAAAAGCCATCGCCGGTAAACCCGTAATTGACGACAGCTTCCTGCACATTCCCTATGACGAAAAAGGTCAGTGGGATTTCGGCGTGGACGTGATCACCCGCTTTGGCTACGACTGGAACCGCGGCCGACAGGATAAGGCCGTGCATCCATTCACCACCGGTTTCGGCATCGATGACATCCGCATCACCACCCGCTTCGACCCTGAACGTGCTGCTTCGGCTTTATTCAGCACCATGCACGAAGGCGGACACGCCCTCTACGAACAGGGCATCAACCATACCCTGGCGCGCACTCCTTTGGCCACCGGCACATCCATGGCCGTGCATGAATCCCAATCGCGCATGTGGGAGAACCTCGTAGGCCGTTCCAAACCCTTCTGGAAGTTCTTCTACCCCAAACTGGTCAAACTCTTCCCATCCCAGCTCGGCAACGTCAGCATGGATGCCTTCTATAGGGGCATCAACAAGGTTGAGCCTTCCCTGATCCGCGTTGAAGCGGACGAGGCCACCTACAACCTGCATGTCATGCTGCGGCTTGAACTCGAGATCGCCTTGATGGAAGGCACCCTGAAGGTTAAGGATCTGCCCGAAGCCTGGAATGCTCGTATGAAGGATTATTTGGGTGTGGTGCCTTCAAAAGACAGCGAGGGTGTACTGCAAGACGTGCATTGGTCCACCGGCAGCATCGGCTACTTCCCGACCTATGCCCTGGGCAACCTGGTTTCTTCCCAGTTATGGGAAAAGATCAATGAAGATATTCCGAACCTTGAAGCCCAGATCGAACAGGGTAAATTCGACGAATTGCTTTCATGGCTGCGGGTAAAGATTCACCAGCACGGCGCGAAATTTGAACCGCAAGCCCTGGTGAAGGAAGTTACCGGTTCAACCATCACTCCGGAACCCTACATCCGCTACCTTAAGACCAAATACAGCGAAATTTACAATCTCTAATCAATCACTGATACAGGCCTTGCACGATCGCGCAAGGCCTGTATACTTTAAGTGTTAAACATCATCCGTCAAAAAAATAAGGGAAATACAGTTGAAGCCGATCACCGCGCATACAGTCCTTTGTTTGATTATTATTATGGTTCTTACCGGTTGCGCCTCAAAGAACGGGTCAACGCAAGTAAACGCAGCTTTGCTGACCCCCACCGTTGAAGAGTCTACCGCTACGCTTGCTTCAGCTGAAGTGGCAGCTACAGCCACCTCCACCAAGATGAGCACCGGTCCAACCATGGTGATCAAAACCCTTGAGGGAACATCCATTCCGCCGATTGTGCTGACCCAGCCGACACCGGAAGATACTGCCACTCTTGAACCCACCGTGGATGATAAAAATTTCCCCAACGCGCTGATCCAGATCATATCACCCGGCAGCATGTCTCAATTGGCTTCACCCTTCACGGTGCAGGCCAGTGTGGTTCCAGGCGCCGGCCGTCTGGTCAGCATGCAGTTGTTCGGCGAGGATGGGCGGTTGATTCACGATCAATTGCTCAAGTTATCCACCGCAGAATCCGGCTGGTCAAACCTGGTAGAAGAGATCAAGTTTGAAATCCCCAGCGCGGGTGAATCTGCCATGTTGGTGGTCTCGACGCACGATGAGTTTGACAGGCCGATCACCCAGGCAGCCACCCAGATCTTTTTAATGCAGATTGGCAAGAGTGATATCAATTCATTCGATTTCATATTGCAGCCATATATAGTGAAATCGTTCAAGGATGAAACGGTGATCAGCGGAGGTGTGGTGCATGTGACTGGTTTTGCTCATGCTTACAACAGCAACCCCATCATCATTGAACTTTTAACCGAATCCGGCGGTGTGATGGAAACCCAGATTGTGAAGCTGCCTCGGGGTGCTGAAAAACTCAATTACGTCCCCTTTACCGCGGATATTCCATACGATGTGGGCATCACCACTCCGGTGCGGATGACCATCCGCCAACGCTCACTCCTGCTGCCCAACATTGATAACGCCCTGGCCAGCTGGACCCTCACCCTCAAACCATAATTATGGTACGGGCGTATGGCTACACTAGCACCCAAGCGGGTTTTTGCGAAGGGTGTACGCCCGTACTAAATGAATCTGTATCTTAATCTGCCGCAATTTCTGCGGTGGAGATATCCTTTTGTGAACTATCCAGCGCCATGATCGAGGGGATGAACAGCGCCACAAGGCCGATCAAGATGGTCAGACCGCCGCCTACCCAATACCAAACCCGCAGCCCCAAGAATTCCGCCACAGGCGCCACGACCACCATCGAAAGCGGCATCATGGCGGAGCATAACGCACCGGTCGTGCCCATCACGCGGCCCTGCATTTCTGGCGCCACCTTGCTTTGCATGATCGCCTGCAGCGGACCGTTGGCGATGGGGTTCATGAATCCCAGCAGTACCATGCCGACAATCCCCATCCAGAAGGCGTTGGCGGGGGCAAGACCGAAGACCAACACACCCAGGCCGATACCGACCACACCGGTCAGGCTGGTGATGATCTTGCTTTTGAATCCACCCCATACGCCCAGCAACAAACCTCCGATCACCACGCCAATCCCCATACTTGATTCCAACATACTGAGTTCCCACACCCCGGCTTTGAAATGCTGCGTGACCATCAATGGGGATAGGGTTCCCGCCGGCGCGAGTAAAAAGTTCAACATGGCCGCTAAAAAGGTCAGGTAAAGCAGTCCTTTCCAGTTCTTCATATATCTAAAACCTTCGACCACATCCTTCAGCAGCACTTTTGGTGTCAGCACCACACCGGCATCGGCGCGTACAGGCTGGGGTATTCGGATGAAAAGCAGCGGAGTGATGGCGATGATGGCGGTGATCACATCCACCGAGATCACCTGGTAGAACTTCAAAACCGACATCAACAGTGCGCCAAGCGGCGGCGCCACAATATTTAAGCTGCCGCGCAGTGCCTGGTTAATACCAGCCACCCGCGCCAGATGTTTCTCCGGCACCATCAGCGAGGTGGAAGCCTGCATGGCCGGCCAGTGGAAAACGCTGCCCAGGGCGCGCAGGAACATGACCACAAAAATGTGCCAGACTTGCACGAGATCAAGCGCGAAAAGCACCGCGAGACTCAACGTAAAGAGGGCAATTAGCGAATCTGCCGCGATCATGACGTAACGGCGGTTAAGCCTGTCCACCAGGGCGCCGGCGAAAGGCGAAAGCAGCACTTCGGGCAGCACTGCCACCATCGTGGCCATGGCCAGGTAGGCGGCTGAACCGGTTTGTTGTGTGATCCACCAGATCAGGGCAAACTGCACCAGGCTGCTGCCTAATAACGAGAAGAGTTGTGCTGACCAAATAGGCAGGAATTTTTTCAGCCAATTTGATCCAATTTCATAAGTTGTGTTTTCCATGAGTCCTCACTTGGCAATATCAAATAGCACACGTGGCGCAAGCCAGTGTTCTTTGTTTTGTGTTCGATAGCTTTATCCGGAGATTATTCGATGTAGACTTCTACGTGTTCGCCGTCTTCGTCATCGTAGATATCCATGATCTGGCCGGTTTCGCCTCTGGCCAATGCTTCAGCCAGCTTGGTGGCATCTAGACCATCAACCTCAGGTGAAAAACGCATGCCCATGCGCACGCCGGCATTGACCATCCCCAACGGAAGTCGAACATTGACCCTCGTCCGGCCTGTGTCCGTGTCGGTCACACGCACCCTGAAGAACTTTCCGCCATCCCGGCCCGGAAAAACCACATTGCTGGTGTCTTCCTGGGCGGGTTTTTTGGCGCTGGAATCCAGTGCTTTGAGTAATTCAGCAGCCATTTCAGGAGTAATCTTGCCTTCCTGAACCATCTTTAAAACTTTAAGACGTTCTTCGCTGGTCGCCATGCTTAGTCTGCCTGTATGGATTTGGATTCAACGTATTTCTCGCCCCTCAGCCTGGCCTGGGCTTCATCCCAGGTGATGGTGCCCTGGTCGAGGTCTTCGAGGATCGCCCGCCGTTCTTCAGCGGAAAGTTGGGCGGGAGCTTCTTCCTTGCCGGGTTCATAGCCAAGCGCCCGCACGATCTCGTTTAAGCGGCTGCGCAGGGTGGGGTATGAGAGTTTCATCTCGTCTTCCATGCGGTTCAGCTTGCCCTCGCATTTTACAAAGGTGAGCAAGAAGTTCATTTGTTCGGGGCTGAGATGTCCAAAAGGTGTGTGCTCGGCCACAAAATGACCTTCGATGGTGGTATTGCAGTTAACGCAGTATAAACGTGTGACCACCAGGTCTTCGTCACAAACCGGACATTTACTCAGAGATTTGTTTACCATGTGTGCCTCGTTTTAATATTTATAAGTTTCTTGCTTGTTTAATTGTACTTGAGTGTTCTTGATTGCGGTTCCGGTTTTGATCAATTGATCTGCCAGGATGAGTAGCAGCTTCGAGACGTGTCCTTGAGAAGTATAAGGGATATTGATCAAAACATCCTCAAATTCCACAGGCAGCTCCGGTATATTTTGTCTAAACTGCTCTTTTCGATAATTCAATTCATAAAGATTTTGAAACATGATATTCCTCATTTCAAAAAGCTTGTCTAATATCAAGCTTTCCGAAATAATAATATCACGAAAATTAAAAATGTCAATATGTTATTTGAAATAATTGAAGAAATTTAACAATTATATTAATTATATTTATAAATAGATTACTCTTCAGCTGCAGCTGGTTTTCTTTCCCCTTTGAGGAACCAGCTTCCTTTGCGGTCGTCGCAATTTTCGGGAGCACGGTCGTAATAAAGCTCAAAATACTGGTTGGAATCGCTTTTCACGCGGAAAAAGTACCTGCCCACGCCCCATGAACCCCTGATGCGGGCGGTGGCGGCGTGAGTGGGTTTCATATTGCGGGCGCTCTTTCCGCGGCGTTCAAAATCCACCCATTCTTCGAGCACTTCGGTAATGAGATAAGCGTTTCCGCGCCAGGTGAACCCCTGCGGACAGTCTGGGCTTTTCTCATAAGTGGGCGGCGTCTTGAAGATAACTTCGATCGGGTCGTCGTAAAAGTGGAGTGGGATGGTTTCCATGGCTATTCTCACATTGAAAACGAATAATTAATAATACTCTTTTTCAATTTTGAAAGCGAGTAATAGTTTTCAACTCTTTATTGGAAAGCGTAAAGTTATTAATCCACCCAGTCGTCGGGTTCGACGTGCACGTAAGCCCGATCCACCTCGGGGAACTCTTCAAGCCGTTTGATCACCAGGTCGGAGATCTCATGTACTTCGATCAGGGTTTTGCTGCCTTCCACATTAATATGCAGGTCAAGCATCAAACGCGGACCGACGTAGTCGGTCATGATATGGTGTACCCGCAGCACCCCCGGAATCTCTTCTGCGGCGGCGATAAAAGCTTTTACATCTTCAGAGTTGGCGCTTTTGCCGGTCAGGAATCCAAGGTTTTCCTTGCCTGCCAGAAAGGCCTGTCTGAAGATCCACAACGCCACCACGAAACCGGCGATAGGGTCGGCCAGCGGATGAATGAAATTGGCGCCCAAGACACCAATAAAGGCTGCCATGGTGGTCAGCACATCGCTCAAGTTGTCTTTGGCGGTCGTATTTAATGTCGGGCTGGAGAGTTTTCTGGCAATCCTTCTGATCACCACAAACATGCCGGCTTTCATTAACGCGCTTGTCAGCAAGATGATAATGGGTAACCCAAGTGCAATGCTTTCGCCGCCGGTCGTGTACCTTTCGTAAGCGTTTCGCGCGGCTTCGTAACCGGCAAACGCCATCGACATGGTCACGAGCAGCCCCACCACCGGTTCAAAGCGCGAATGCCCCTGCGGATGCGAGAGGTCTGGCGGCTGCATGGCCATCCACAGGCCAAGCACCATCAAGAGTGAATAGACCACATCAGAGATGGAATTGGCTGCATCGGCATAGATGGCCGCACTTCCAGATATTGCGGCAACAATACCTTTGCCGGCTGCCAGCAGCAGGTTGCCTCCCAGCGTGATGATGATGGCCGTGCGGTAAAGCTTGTTTTGCTCGTTTTGCGGCTTGTAATCTCTGACCCAACGCATAAGTGTTCAACTCCAGTTTAACAAAAAACCCCAAAGGCAGCTCTTCAAGAGAGCTTGCACCTTTGAGGGTTTGATCCTTCATGGGTTCCAGGCTGAGTGCTCCGTCTGGAATCAATATTTTATCATGTTTTTGATGGAAAATTAAATTAGTTGCTAATTGCAGCCACCGTGTCCGTCGCAGCAGGGTTTTTTCTCAAACTGGATTGTGGTGTGCTGAATGTGGAATTCTTCATCCAACAGGTCTTTGAGCTGCTCCATTACTGTGGGCTGCTCGTGTTCATGTGCTTCTTCCAAAATCACATGTGCGCTGAGTGAAACCTGGTCAGAGCCAAGGTTCCAAACGTGCAGATCATGCACAGTTTTAACGGCTTCAATGCTGGACATGCGGGCATTGATCTCTTTGATCGAAAGCCCCTCGGGCACACCTTCAATGAGGATGTGCAGGGCGCTCTTCAGTACGCGGAAAGCGCTGATGAAGATGATCACGCCGATCAAAATGGAAATCAGCGGATCGATCCATTCGACTTTGGTGAAATGGATGATGATCGCAGCCACAATGACACCCACCGATGAGATTGCGTCGCCCAGCACATGCAAAAATGCGGATTGCACGTTCAGGTTGCGTTTCTTTCTTTCGGTAGGGTGTGTGTGATCGTGTTCATGATCATGGTCTTGGTCTTGGCCATGGCTATGGCTATGGCCATGGTCGTGTCCGCCCAAGATGAACGCCACAATCACATTGACCACCAGGCCGATCACGGCGATCACCAGCATCTCTGTGCTTTTAACTTCAATCGGGTTTTGAAACCTTTTTACCGCTTCGATCCAGATGCCAACCGAAATAATGAATAATGAAGCGCCGTTGATTAGCGCGGCCACCACCTCAAGACGGTGCCAGCCGAACGAATGCTGGTCATCCGGCGGCCTGATGGCCAACTTCAGCGCAACAAAGCTGAGTACCAAAGCAAAAATATCCAAGAAGACATGTGCAGCGTCAGAAAGCAGTGCGAGTGATCCTGAAATGAGTCCGCCGATGATTTCAGCTACCAGGATCATACTGGTTAAAATGATGGAATAGATGAATCTTTTTTGAGTGGAGCGATTTTCGTTTGTTAGCATTAATAGTCCAGTTTATTCTGCAGTGATTTCGATTTCAGCAACCGAGTTCAGTATCTGGGTGGGCCGGTAAGGGAAGCGTTTAACATCTTCTCTTTTTGAGACGCCGGTTAAAACAAGGATGGTTTCGAGTCCGCTCATCACGCCGGCAACAATGTCGGTATCCATGCGGTCGCCGACCATGATGGTGTTTTCCGAATGCACCCCCAAATAGCGGATGGCGCTGCGCATCATCAACGGATTGGGTTTGCCCACGAAAAACGGCGCACGGTTGGTGGCTTTTTCGATCAGTGCGGCCAGCGCACCGGTGGCAGGTACAATACCTGCCTCGGTTGGTCCGGTCGAATCGGGGTTGGTGGCAATGAACATCGCGCCGTCATTGATCAGGCGGATGGCCTTGGCAATCATCTCAAAATTGTAGTTATTCACTTCGCCCAACACAACATAGTCGGGGTGGGTGTCAGTTTGTACATAACCTACATCGTGCATGGCCTGCGTCAATCCGCTTTCACCGATCACATAAGCCGTACCATTAGGGTTTTGATTCTGCAAGAATCGGGCGGTGGCTATGGCCGAGGTAAAAATGCTTTCGGCCGGAACTTTCAACCCGATGGAATTCAACCGGTGTTCAAGGTCGCGTTGTGTGTAAAGGGGATTGTTGGTCAGGATCAGGAACTTCGTCCCGGCCGCCAGCATCCGTTCAATAAATAATTCCGCACCGGGGATCAAAGTTTTTCCGGTGACCAGAACGCCGTCCATATCAATTAAATAGTTTTTGATCATAAATTATCCTTTTGTTAAAAATCATTTTAGCATGATTACAAATTAGTGTACCATCCGCGCAACTATTTTTATTTAAGAGCAACTTAAGTAAATCGGGTATAATCAGTCAGGGTAAACCCGGGAAGAACAGGAATTTCGATGCCACGTCAGCGATCAATTGAAGACTTAACTTCGGATGAATTGCGACAGCTCCTCGTGGAAAAGAGACGGGCCGAACGGGAAGCCAGGCTGGAGTCATTCCGTAAAACCGGTCGGGTGATTCAGGTTGAAAAAGACACCCCCATCACCCCCGAAATAATCCAGGCGTATGACGAAGAACCCGAAGAGGAACCCCTTACCAACCGGCGGCGTTCACGAAACCGGCGAAAGAAGGGAATGGAACGGTTTCTCTTGATCATTGAGATTGCTGCGATCGTGGGTTTGGTCGTGATCATTTTTCTGACGCTCAACGTTCTGAACCTTCTCAATCGAGAGACTGCCAGTGAACTCGCAATGCCTCAACTTACCCCCACCGCCTTGATTACAGCAGTGGTGCTCCCAAGCGGACACACTGCCCCGGTGGAAGGCGTGGAAGTCAAGCCCAATGAGGCAGAAATTCCTGAGCATCTAAGGCCGTTGATGCAGAGTTACGCCGACCTGCCCATTCCAACACCCGGCGCGCAGCAGGCAAGGCAGATTCAGATCCCGGCAATTGGCTTGAGCGCTCCAGTGGTTTTGGGAGACGGCTGGGAGCAGTTGAAAAAAGGTGTGGGTCAGCACGTCGGCACCGCCAACCCTGGCGAAACCGGTAATGTGGTGGTTTCAGCCCATAACGATATCTTTGGAGAGTTGTTCAAAGACCTCGACAAGTTGAAAACTGGCGATACAATTATTCTCACTACGCAGGACAGATCTTTTACTTATGTAGTCACCGGCACCCAAATCGTTGAGCCCACCAGGGTTGATCTGATGGCGCCGACCCCTGAAAAAACATTAACCATGATCTCTTGTTATCCGTACCGAATTGATAATCAGCGTATCGTGGTTACCGCAATCCTACAAGAAGACTAATTCCGAAAAACGGAAACAAGGAGAAATAAATGGCAACTTCAAACAAGAAACGTTCAGTCAGCACCGGTTCCACATCAACCCCTGCCGCCGCGGCACCAGCCAAAATTAACCGTTCTGCAGTGGCTGAATTCAATCCTGATTACACTTATGTAAAAAAAGATCTTGCTAAAATCGGCATTATGGCCGGTTCGTTTATCACCATTTTAGTGATCCTGTCATTCTTCTTACGCTAGTCATTTCGCCCAATCCTTAGGCATTGGGGTAAACCGTCCAGATTTTGATAAGGAGAGTTATATGAGCCGTATGTTTGTTCCTGGTCCAGTGGATGTTGCACCAGAAGTTTTGGCTGCTCAGACAAAACCCATGATTCCGCATCGCAGTAAAGATTTTGAAGCGATGTTTCAGCGGACGGCTGAAAAAGCCAAGGATCTGTTCTATACCCAGACCCGAATTTTCCAGGGATCTTGTTCGGGTTCAGGCATGCAAGAGGCCGGCATTCGTAACTTTGTTCAAGAAACGGTGCTTTCCTGCGTTAATGGCTCGTTTGCCCAGCGGTGGAATGATGTTGCCATCGCCAACGGCAAAAAAGCGGACAAACTTGAAGTAGAAATGGGCGAAGCCATTACTCCCGATATGCTCCGCGATGCGCTCAAACAAAAGCATTACGAAGCCGTCACCATCGTCCATAACGAAACCTCCACCGGCGTTGAAAATCCGATCAAAGAGCTGTGTGCCGTGGTCAAAGAAGTCAGCCCCGACACCCTTATTCTGGTGGATGCAGTTTCTTCACTGGGCGGCGTCAAAATTGAAATGGATGCCCTCGGTATCGATTTCTTATTGACCAGTTCTCAAAAATGCCTGGCCCTGCCCCCCGGTTTGGCTTTGGCAGGTGCATCAGATCGCGCCATGAAGAAGGCTGAATCCGTTACCAACCGCGGATGGTATTTCGACCTGGTCTTGATGGAAAAACACCGCCTCAAAGATTCAACCCCCATGACTCCGGCCATGTCTTTGATCTATGCATTGGATTTCCAACTGGACCGCATTTTGGCTGAAGGTCTTGATAACCGTTTTGCCCGCCATGCTGCCATGTCAAAAAAAGTGCAGGATTGGGCCATTGCCAACGGCATGGAAATCGTCGCCAAAGAAGGCTATCGTTCCAAGACTGTCGTCAACGTCAAGAACACCCTTAATTGGGATATCAGCGCTTTGAACAAATTCCTGCAGACTCGCGGTATGCGCATCGCCAACGGTTACGGCAAGCTCAAAGACATCACCTACCGCGTTGCCACGATGGGTGAAACCTCCCTTGCTGATGTGGATGCACTGCTGGTCGCCATGTCTGACTACATGAAACAAAGCTGATTCTTAAAATACTTCAACCAGGTGGATTTTCCGCCTGGTTTTTTGTTTTAATGGGCAATTCTCATTGACGGTGTTTGGGTGCCGTGATAGAATTCAGCCGTTCTTGGGCGCGTAGCTCAATGGTAGAGCAGCGGCCTTTTAAGCCGTTGGTTAAGGGTTCGAGCCCCTTCGCGCTCACTTCCAAGACACACTCCTTCGGGAGTGTTTTTTTTGGTTCCGGATCCCCAGAAGGGGATGATATTCGAGTCACCTTAAGCGCTCACAAGAATAAACTCCCTTTTGGGAGTTTATCGTTTAATAGGTTCAGGGTCCCCAGGAGGGGATGATATTCGAGCCAGCTTATGCGTTCACTTCCAAGACACACTCCTTCGGGAGTGTTATTATTTGGTTCCGGGTCCCCAGAAGGGGATGTTATTCGAGTCATCTTACGTGCTTACTTCCAAGACACATTCCTTCGGGAATGTTTTTATTTGGCAAAGGGTCCCCGGAAGGGGATGATATTCGAGCCCCTTCGAGCTCACTTCCAAGACACACTCCTTCGGGAGTGTTTTTGCTTGATTCCGGATCCTCAGGAGGGGATGATATTCGAGCCATCTTACATTCAATGGATAAAGCTTCCGCAAGGAAGTTTTGTGTTTAAACTACAATTAACAGTTCTTACTCTAAAGTATAATAATTTTGTTTTTCTTCACCTTAAATATAATTAATAGCAAAGCAGTTCTATGAATTTATATTCACGATTCATTTAACATATTTCTTCTTCAAATCGGTGAACAAATGATATTTTCAAAATTTGGAAAATTGGTTAAAGAACTTTTCGGAAAAATAGTAAGTTTTTTTGATCAAGTCCAAATTGGATATTACTTTGATTGCCTGGTGATTGCACTGATTGTGGCGATCGCGTTTTTCTCTTTTGGTCCAAGCCTTGATTCCAGTTGGGGGATCATAGATGATCATGAAATTTTTTATTTTTCTCCTGCCGATCATCCAATGGGCGTTTCAGAGATAATTCCCACTCTGTTAACCAAAACTGAAATTAATCCCAATTCCACCCTTGCTCGATTCAGACCGGCCTATTATTTTTTGAGGTTGGTCGAAACGAGAATTTGGTCGATAGCAACACCTTTTCCATGGTATTTGGCAAGAATCCTGATCTTTATATTCTTCATAATTTGTATTTATCTCTTCTTCAGGAAATTTAACGGCCGGATCATCGGCGGAATACTGGCCTTAATTGTTGCAATGTTTGATTTTTGGAATGGAATTTTTTCCAGATTGGGTCCTGCAGAAACTTATGCAATTATTGGATTAGGCTTTTTCTTAATCGGAATACTCATCCTCACCAAGTATGCGAAGAGTAATTTTGCCTGGGTTCTCATCATGTTAGGAACTGTTATTGCAATTGGTAGTAAAGAAAACATGATTGTTTTCCTTATTCCAGAAATTTACTTGGCGTTGTTGTTTCAAAGAAAACCATTAAAAAGTAATTTATTTCCATTCGCCATGATTGCATTATCTATTGTGTGGACAATATGGATTTATTCGACAGTCTTGTTGCGAATTAAAACAAATGGGTCAGATGTTTACGAGAATAGTATTGGCGTGTTTGATCGTTTTTCCATTTTGGTTAAATATGCTTCGCAAAATTTAGTTTTTACGTTTTTTATAGGTCTTCTTTTGATTGTCGGCATTATTGGGTACTTTAGTGTTAATAATAAGACATTAAAACCCCGTTTTCAAAATCTGATGCTGGGATCCACGGGGATAATCGCCCTAATTGTCTCTCAAGAAATTTTTTATTCCGGAGATATTTGGGGGAGATATAATTTCCCTTATGCTTTATTTCTTCCATTCACAATCAGTCTGGTTGTAAATTTTATTCAAAATCTTCCGGTTATCCATAGAAAAAACCTAAATCAATTATCAGTATTTGTAATTAGTGGCTTGTTATTAATTTTATTTATCCAACCATCAAATTTGCTTATCGTTAGAAAAATTTCGAACGATTATTATGCTGAGACTAAAGAATTTGAATCCACCTTACATGATATTGAGTACTACCTTTCAACAAATTCTGCATCGCAAGTAATATTTTATGGCAGTAAACCAGAAGAGGACTATGAAAGAATTGTCAGCATAATTCGATATCTTCGGAGTGATTCATTTTTGAACGATATATATATTTATAGCAATCCCCCGTCAGATTATGAAACAACATTTAGCAAATTAAATGTGCTTATCGAAAAACAATTGATTGAATGGTCAACGAACGGAAATCCGGCCCAGGGAATAAAACCGATGAGCCAATTCTTGGATAATCCAGTGAGTTGTTTGTTAATTAATTTTTCAACAGACCATCCAAGTTCAATTGCGTGTGATGCTGTAATTAACATCAAAAAATAAATATAGATAATTCAATATTGAATCTTATACTTGGTTTTTGAGAAGGATTGTGTTTACTATTTTATTTCGTTTATTTAACGAATTCTTCTAAACTCATTTTTTGCAAAATACTGCTTGGTTGATCATAAATCTTCCAAGATATCTATTCCCAAACTTTTTGTCAAATAAACTCGATAAATTCCATAAGAATCTGATTTGAAAAGGGAAAAGATGAATTCCTTTGTGAGAGATTATTTCTACGTTAGCTTTCTCAAGGATTCTTTCAAGTTGTTTAAATCCCAAAAAATTTTCTATACCATTGAAATTCCTAAGTTTCAAAAAGCTGGCCAATCTCACTATAAACTGCCATTTTTTATTTGGTGTTGTTAAGATCAAAAAACCGCCCGGTTTTAAAATTCTGATCAATTCGCAAATCACATTTTCTGGATTTGGTGTATGTTCAACCATTTCACTTGAAACAACCAAATCAAATGAGTTGTTTGAAAATGGTAGAACTGATGCATCTGCAACAACTCCAGATTTGTTTGTCTTATTTACTGTTTTTGATGTAAGTTCATAAATAAGGTCACTACTGATTAGTTGGCATTTTCGTTGTGCTAACTCGATCGAAAATGCACCATACCCACACCCTGCATCCAAAATCAACTTATTTTCAAGTTGGATTTCAGATAAAAAATCATTAAACACAACATTCTTTCGAGTATTAACATCGTATTGGTTATCTAATTGTTCGAAATTTTCTGCAATTGTCTTAAAAAAATGCTCATTACTAACTTCTTTGTTTTTTGCCATTATTTTCAACCTAACTATTTTTATAAATTTTTCTGATGATATAGGTTGGTCTATTTTTAATTTCTTGATGTATTTGGCCGATATAAATACCTACCAAACTGATCATTATCATCAAGCTGCCACCGGTTATTAATATCAGAAATACAATGGAACTCCAACCTGGTGCAAGCAAATTCATTCTACCTGTCACAAAAAACGACAACACATAAATAGCTTCAACTATTGCTAATAAGATAAAAAGGCTGCCAAGCAGTAATCCAATTCTTAATGGAACCAAAGAAAAAGAAAAGACTGCATTTTCGGCGAGTGATACCATTTTTGCTGGAGTATATTTCGATTTTCCTGCAATCCTATTTCCCGGTGAAAACGGTAATATGAAAGTCGGAAATCCCATCCATGGAACCATACCTCTGATGAACCGGTGGTATTCTTTCATGTTTCTTAGTGCCAATACAGCTTCATGAGACATTAACCTAAAATCAGCTCCACCGGGGATTATCTTAGTGTTGCCAAGAAAGTTAATGGCTTTGTAAAACCAATTTGAGGTCGATTTTTTTATTGTTGATTCTTTTCCATTATCCATTCGTTGGGTTTGAACAACATCAAAACCTTCTTTATAATGTTCAATAAGAACCGGAATTAACTCTGGTGGATGTTGCCCGTCTCCATCCATTGTGATAACAACGTCTCCATTAGCAATTTCAATGCCGGCGGTTAATGCAGCCTGGTGTCCAAAATTTCTTGTCAATTGTATACAAATTACCCTGGGATCCGATTCAATAATATTACGAATAAGCACATCGGTTCCATCACTGGATCCATCATCAATATAGTAAATTTTCCACGAATAGGACATGGGGTTTATAACTTTGATCAGGTTTTGGTGAAACAAATCGATACTTTGTTTTTCATTAAACAGTGGGATGACAAGATCAACTTCAAGATTGGATTGAGATCGCACTAACTCTATGTTTTGCATGAATAGATCCTGCCCTTGATTTTTTATTAATTGGTTAATAATCATATTATTTATATTGAAAATGAATAGATAAATTGTAATTTATTAAACGGTTAATTGAAAGAAATATCAAAATTGATGCATTTCAAGAAATTTTTACTAAAAACAGATAAGCTTTACATTTGCGTAATATTGTTACAATTGTGTAAAATAGTTACATACCAATTATCCCTATGTTATTGGTAAATAAATTAACCCCTCAGATATGAGGGGTTAGCATTTTATACAAACGAGTCTTGTCAGGATAATTTAGAATAACTGCTATTTTTTTTCTTATTAGTTAAATTAAGCGGACCTTCTTCTAAAGTCAAATTATCTTGAAAGCTTTTTTGAGAGCCCTATATCTAAACCAAAAATTCCGGGCTGATTTAGATACATCGATACGGCCGCTTTAAGAATTCCAAAGAATTTACTGACTTTATCATTTATTTCGGAACTTGGATTGGTAATTTTCTTGCGTTTGAAAATTTAATTGTTCAACGAATCCGAGTTAATCTTGTCAAATACTTTTTTTATGATGGTAACTTGTTCACGAATATACTCAACTGTAATTATTTGTTGAGAATTGGGGAGTTTATAGAAAAGGAACAATAATTCTTCTTCAATGGGTGTTAAATGTTCTTTACTCGCTACTAACTCTGGAGGGAAAAAATAGCTGATAGGTTTATTGTAATTAATAGCAATCACGAGAAGATCATTTGCATTAATAACAACTCTGCCTCTTTCCATGTCGGAAATGGTTACACGAGATTTTCCAAGAGATTGAGCAAGATCCTCTTGTGATTCATTGGCATCAAGCCTCACTTTTCTGATTTGGTCTCGAATGTATTTATTTCCAACATTAATGGAACCTTTTTGCATTAAAAATCCCTCTCCATTCCATTCGCTATTCTTGTATTATACGGACTTAGTGTGGAAAATTTGTGTCGCGTATTGCAACATAATATAAGAGTATTTCAACAGTAATTATTTGGTTTTATTTACAAAATGAATTTTTACCTTTTGATAAAAAATTATTTTTTTAAGATTTTATTTCGAACAATATTTTCTACTTTTACATTACCCCCTTTTTGTTTGAGAAAACTAATTATTAATAAACTCTTACCTATTTTGTATAGAATCTGCAAAAAAATCACTTGTCTTACATTAAAGACACATGTAAACTATTAATATAAGCGGAATTTTTAGACAGTATTTATACAATTTAAATTGTTAATTTTGTTAATTATTGGTTTAATGATTTTAAATTAGCCGATCCTTAATTTTTAGGAGTGCTACCAATTATGTTACCTGTGGGTCGTGATTATTTGTGTGATGACATTTCGGGGGATTTCTGTGGGTAAGTTATCCGTAATTCCTTCAGCAATTCAAAGCGACCAAAATTCAAATTTGCTCCCTTCTTTTCAGCAGCTGGTTGAAACAGCGTTGGAAGGTGTTTGGGTTACGAATAGTCATGATGAAACGACTTATGTCAATGCAAGTCTTTGCAATTTATTGGGTTATCAAGAAAAGGAAATATTACAACACCCGGTCTCAAAATTCCTTTTTAAAGAAGATCTCGCCGATAATGAGTTGAGACTTAATGATCGTAAAAATGGAAAGATTGATTCTTATGAAAGGAGGTTCAAAAAGAAAGATGGATCTCCTATTTGGATGTTTTTATCTGCCAAACCGCTTTATGATGAAAATGGAAAATATTCGGGTTCGTTTGTTCACTTGATTGATATTTCTGATAAAAAACGCCGTGACCGTTTGATCCAACTGGTGACAGACGCACAACTAAAACTGGCACAGGCAACGAATATTGATGAGGTTTACGATCTGGTAGGCAGAAAGATTAAAGATATGATCCTTGAGGGGATCGTGGGGACAACGATGGTCGATGATGCCGGCCAGACAATATTCATTAATAATCTATATGGTATTGGGAATACATACGAAACATTGGTTAAGAAGTTTAATGTTGACCTAACAAAAATGGGGTTTCCCCTTAAAAATGCTTCTCAGAATGATCTGAGATTTTTTCAGGCAGGAAATATAAATCTTTATGATGGTGATCTATATAATCTATTGTTGAAGAAGATTCCTAAAAGTGTTTGTAAAGCCGCTGAGAAACAATTAAAAATAAACAAGATATATATTATGGGGTTAGTTTCAGATGGAAAACACTTTGGAAGTGTTGTGGTGTTATGTGAAAGTGATCTCTCACCCTATATTACTGCCATTGAATCCATTGTATATCAGGCAACTCAGGTGATCAAACGGCTTCGCTCTGAAAAAATCAAAGAGCTTAGTGTGGCCAGGCTTCGTTCCACTTTTGATGCTATTGAAGATGGATATTGGGATTGGGATATCCAAACTGGTCAAATAGTTACTAACGATAAATGGTTCACGATGTTAGGTTACCAACCTAATGAATTCCCGGCGACTTTTGATAACTTTATAAAATTAATTCATCCGCAAGATTTGGAGGCCACAAAACTTCAAATCGAATCCGCGTTACAAACTCGTAATTTGATATATAACGTTGAATTTCGTCTGCGTATGAAATCCGGCGAGTATAAGTATGTTTTGTCGCGCGGAAAGGTTATTTCAACAGCAGGAAGCGACAAACCACTTAATATGGTTGGCACTCACAGTGATATATCTGAACGTAAACGTGCCGAAGAAAATCGGCAGTTATTCTATGAAACCCAAAGAAAATTGCTTCAAGTCACAACCCTTGAAGAACTTGATGATTTGGTTGGAAAAAGTTTGACGAAATTTGTGCCAAACGGATATGTCATACTTTCTAGAAATGATGAAAATCAAAAATCATTTAAGGTTGTTGGTTTCTACGGTTTTAGTAAAGCCATTGATGAGTTATTGAAAACTTTTCGATTATCTTCATCCAGCTTCAATACACGGCTTGATGAAATTGATGAAAGTGATCTCAAAATCTGGCGTCGAAACGAGTTAAGTCGTTACGATAAAGGCATTTACGGATTAGTAAATGGGCAAATCCCAAAAAGATTATGCCAGATTATCGAAAAAAATCTTGGCATCAATGAAATATATATTATCGGTTGTAATTTTCATCAAAAAGATTATGGTGGTTTTGTCTTCCTGACAAAAAATGGGTTCGGTCAAAACAGAGAATTGATTGAGACTCTTGTAAATGAAACAGCCATAGCCATTCAGAGAATAAAAACTGAAAATGAGTCACGAGAAACACAGTCTCGTTATCAGAATATATTTAAAGAAAGCCCGGTAGGTATTGTCACTGTTGGAACAGATTTTAGATTTATCAGTGCCAATACCGAATTTTGTCGTTTTACTGGATACTCAGAAAACGAACTAAAAAACCTGAAGTTTCAAGATATTACTCATCCTGATAACTTGGCACAAGACGTCGAAAATATAAAACAATTAGTATCAGGAAAGCAAAAATTTTACAGCACAGTTAAAAAATATATTTGTAAAGATGGCAAAATTGTCTCTGGCAGATTACTGGTTAATACAATATGTGATTTGCAGGGTAAGTGTTTGTACCTCTTAGCCATGGTAACAGACATTACCAGAGAAATTGCTGTTGAAACTGCCATTATCGAGAATCAACGTTTCCTTGAAATTGTTTTAAATACCATTCCCAATTTTGTTTTTGTTAGAGACACTGAAGGTCGTTATCAATTGTCAAATAAAGCATTCGCAGATGCTATGGGTACGACCTCTCAAGAAATTGTCGGCTTAACAGATAAAGACCTGGGTGACCGCGCATCTCTTGCTGATACAGTTAGACGCCAAGATATTGAAATTATTAAAACCGGAAACGATTGGATTAATCCAGATATGGAGATTTTATTTCCAAAAGCTGGCAAAGTACCCGTGCAGTTTGTTAAAAGATCTTTACCAGTGACAGACAATAAACCTCCCGCCGTACTGGGTGTGATTACTGATATTTCTGAAAGAAAACGGATTGAACAAGAAAATCGGGATCGTGAGGCCAAATACCGGACACTATATGAAACAATGCGCCAGGGAGCTTTCTATCAAGATGTTGAAGGGCATGTATTGGAAGTAAACCCTGCTGCCCTCGAGCTTTTTGGAATTTCAAAGGAAGAATTTATTTCAGGTAAACATTCTGAAATAGTCTTAAATATGTTTGATGAAAATGGGGTGAAAATTGATAGAAACAGTCTTCCTTCTCATATTGCTTCGCAAACTGGGCAACCTGTTTTTGAGAGAACTATATATTTCATTAACCCCAAAAATAATAAAGAAACATGGATGGTTGTTGATGCCATCCCTCAATTCCGTAATAACGAGAAAACTGCATATCGGATTTTTGTTACACTTAATGATATAACCCAGCTCAAACAAATTGAGAAAGAACTACGTAATAGTGAACTGCGCTATCGTACCCTGATTCAAAATTCTCCGGCGGGAATTTACCAGGCTGATGTTCAAGGCAATGTGACCTATGCCAACGAACAGTTATGCAATATTACCGGTCTTGATTTTGATTCCATGATTGGAACTGGTTGGATAAACGGGATTCATCCTGACGACCAGGATCAAGTGGTTCAGCGTTGGCAGGAATTCGTACAAACCGGTGGAAGATGGACCTTGGAGTATCGTCAGTTAAACCAGAAATCGGGCCAGATAAGTTGGGTTTACGATGAGGCAGTTGAATTATTAAACGAGGAAGGAATACGCATTGGGTTTATCGGCTCAGTCGTAGATCTGACAGAACAAAAAGTTGCCGAAGAAAAGCTGGTGAAAAGCGAAGAGAAATATCGTTTATTAACCGAAAACATGAAAGATGTGATCTGGACTTTAGATACTGAAACAAAAAAAATTACCTATATGAGTCCTTCCATCGAAAAATTGCGTGGTTATACTGTTGAAGAAGCCATGGAGCAGGGAATAGCAGATAAGCTGTTAAATGCCAATCCTGAAACTATTAATGCCCTGATGCAGCAGCAAATTTCTGAATTCCTCAAAAATCCTGATGGACCTGAAAAATATTACACGCAGGAATTTAGACAACAAACAAAAGACGGGGGCATTATTTGGACAGAGATTATTACAAATTGTTTCTTTAATAAAGAAACCGGGCATGTTGAGTTAAAAGGGGTTTCTCGTGACATTTCTGAACGCAAGCAGTCTGAACTTGAAAGGCAATCCCTTTTTGAAATCATGCAAGGCCTCAGTCGCAGCAAGAACCTTGATCAATTCCTGCAATTAATCCATCAGGTGCTGTCACGGATTATTGATGCAAAAAACATTTCAATAGTATTTTTCAATAAAGAAACAGGCTTGTTTGAAGAAGTTTATTGTGTGGATGAGTTCGACAAACCCTATCCACCTTCGAAATTGGAAAGAAGTCTTACTTCCTACGTGTTTAGAACTGGTAAAGCAGTGATTATCGGCAGCAAAGAGTTCAAAACGCTTTCAAGAACCGGCGAAGTACGTCTCGTAGGCACTGAATCGGCCGTCTGGATGGGGTCTCCCATTAAGGATGCTGATGATGTGATTGGAGTGATCTCTGTCCAGAATTATATTAATGAAAATGCATATTCTGAACGAGATAAAGAGTTTCTATCATCCGTGGCAGTGCAAGTCGCTTTGGCGATAAAACAAAAACACTCCGAAGAAGCTCTTCAACAAAGTGAACAAAAACATCGGTTATTGATAGAAAACAGCCATGACATTATTTACACACTTAACTTGGAAGGAAAATTTACATTTGTCTCAAATGCTTGGAGTATGTTCTTGGGTTATCCAATCGTTGATATTATGGGACAATCTTTTACCAAGTTCCTAAATATCAAAGATCGAAAAAAGTTCAACGAATTCTTAATAAAAACAATTCAATCTGCTGAAAGTCAAGCAGGGGTTGAATACCAGATTAAACATGCTGATGGTTCTTGGCGTTGGCATATGTCGAATGCAGTGGCATTAAAAAACCCTGAAGGTGTCTGTATTGGCATTGAAGGAACTGCCAGAGATATTACAGAACGTAAACTCGCTGAAGCTGCTTTGCATGAAAGTGAAGAACGATATCGTGTGTTGGTTGAGAATTCACCCATTGGCATCATGCTGGCTCAAAAAGGCCATTTGATCTATGCCAATAATGCCGTCGTTAAATTGTTTGAATATGACTCCATGGATGAAATGCTGAGTCAAAATATCATGAAATTCATTCATCCTGATTCTCAAAAAGCGTTGTTAAAGCGCATTCTTAACCATAAACAAGGCCAAGAGAATTCACTCCTTGAAATCAAGATCATCAAGAAAAATGGCGCAATTTGTGAGACAGAATCGATTTCTTCACAGGTAAAAATCAATGGAGAAGAGACCACCCTCATTTTTGCGCAAGATATTTCTGCACGTAAAAAAGCTGAAGAAAAAATTCGCAAGAATACTGAAGATCTGACACTGGTTCAAAAATTAAACGATCTGGTCAATCACGGCGATTCTCTTCAAAAATGTATTGAGATGATCAATGAAGAGACCAAGAAAATTTACTCAGGGAATGGTGCTGCGGTCTATTTATTAGATGCTGACAATGAATATCTTGAACTACAAAGCTTCCAAATCGCCTCTGAAACAATTTCCACCATTGAACGTACAATTGGAATAAAAATCCCCAAAGTAAGAATCAAACTCACCAAAACAAGTTTGTATCAAAAAATCTTGTCCAACAAAAAACTTCAATACTTTGAAGGTCGTGACCAGATCACTGAACTCATGAGTGAGTTTACTGACTATCCGATGTATAAGAAACTGATTCCTACTTTATACAAACAAATCGGCATATACTCGGTAATCGCCATCCCATTGGTGGTAAACAATGAAAGTGTTGGGTTATTAGAGTTTTCCAGTAAAACCGCGTTTGCAGCTGAAGAATTACAACGATTTGAGATTATTGCAGTGGAACTCGGATCAGTCATCCGAAGAAAACAAGCAGAAGAAGCACTACGAGACAGCGAAGCTAAATTCAGGCAGATTGTTGAAAAATCAAACGATATCTTCCTATTGGAAAACTTTAAGACACTTGGCATTGAATACATCAGTCCAAAAGTATTTGATTTATTGGGTTATCCACAAAGTGATTTTATAAATGCAACCAGGGACCGGATCATCGAAGTAATCCATCCAGATGACCTCAGTATCTTTGATGGTTTTAGAAGTACATTAATTCAATCATGGCAAGAGGGTGATAGAAATTTGGTGGTTGAGTTCCGTGCGAGGAACATATCGGGTGAGTATAAATGGTTTACGGGTAATTATTCATTGGTGGTTGACGATGACGGTGAACCAAAATTCATTATGAGTACACTTACAGATATAACCGAACGCAAACTTAATGAATTAACCTTGCGATTCAGAGTTAAATTGATGCAGCTTGCTCATAAACTTTCGATGGATGATTTTCTGGTTGCCATTCTTGATGAGATTGAAACCATTACCGATAGTAAAATCGGCTTCTATCATCTTGTTGGTCCTGATGAGCAAACCATTAGTTTAAAGGCATGGTCAACCAACGCCACTGTGCAATCCAAAGGTTTCTTGTCATCCGAAGAACCAAATGCAGTTGAAGATAAAGGCGTTTGGATGGAGTGTCTCAACCAACGTCGGCCGATCATTCACAATGATCCTGAAACAGTCACTCCCTATGATGAAAAAATCAAGCAGCATTTGACTGTTTTAAGAGAATTAGCTATTCCTGTCATGCGCAAAGACAAGATCGTTTCGGTTTTGGGTCTTGGCAACAAATCTTCAAATTACACCATTAGTGATCTCGAAAAAGTATCCAAACTGGCGGACCTCGCTTGGGATATGGTGGAAAACAAGAAAATCGAGAATGAGTTAAAAGAAAGCCAGGCTATTTTCAGCGCTTTTATGGAAAATAGTCCCATTTATGTCTTCTTTAAAGACAAGGAAATTCGCTCAAAGCAGCTTAGTCGAAATTACGAATCAATGTTGGGAAAACCTCTCGATCAACTTATCAATAAGAGCATGGACGATCTATTTCCTTCTGATCTTGCAAAAAGCATGATAAAAGATGATCAAAGAATTTTATCCGAAGGAAAAACCGTGGTAGTCGAAGAGGAACTTGCTGGAAGATATTACACCACTATAAAATTTCCAATCTTTATAGATGAAAAACCAGAATACCTGGCAGGATTCACAATCGACAATACCGATCGTGTGTTATCAGAAAGAAAACTGGCTCAAAGTGAAGAATTGTACCGTTTGATCTCGTCAGTGGTTTCTGATTATTTATTCTCTACGCGTGTAAATGACGAAGACAAACTTGACCTTAATTGGGTTGCAGGAGCTTTTGAAAACATCACCGGATATACCATGGCTGAATATAAACAAATGGGGGGATGGCGTGCCGCGCTTTATCCTGATGATATTGAAATTGACGACCGCGATATGGAAACCCTTCATCAAAACAAAAAAGTGATCACTGAGGTTCGCACCATAAAAAAGAATGGCGAGATCATATGGGTAAGAGTCTATTCGCAGCCCATCTGGGATGAGGAAACCAATCGCCTGGTCGGTATTAACGGTGCTGTTCAAGACATTACCGAACGTAAAAAAGTCGAAGAAGAAATCAAAAAGAGTGTCGAAGAGTTTAAAGCGCTCTACGATACGGCCATGGATTTCTCACTTCATCGCGATCCTTTTGTAATATTAAAGACCATTGCAGATCGGGCTTCAAGTTTATTTGGGGCATCCAATGCTTTCGTCTATTTGTTTGATCCAGCTCAAAATGACCTGGAATTGAAATTTACCCGCAATCCTTCGCAGCCTTTGGGGATGCGTGTGAAAATGGGCGAAGGCATTTCAGGATTGGTTGCTGAAAAGCTGACCCCCATGGTTATTCAGAATTATAGTGTTTGGGAAGGTCGACATCCTGAATCAGCCTTTGACGATATTGCCGCAGTGATGTGTGTTCCCATGTTATATGGGGGACAATTGATTGGTGTTTTAGGCGTTAATGAGAATCACCCCAGTGAAGTAAGTTTTTCTGAAGATGACGCTCACTTCTTAACCCTGTTTTCATCTCAAGCGGCTGGCGCTCTTTATAGTGCGGAATTATTTGAAAAAATCCGTCAAAACGCAAATGAACTTGAGAAACGGGTGGATGAACGTACGAAAGAATTGATATCAAAGAACAAAGAGTTAGAAACCTTTACTTATACGGTTTCTCATGACTTGAAAGCTCCCCTGCGTGGAATTTCTGGTTACGCCACCCTGTTGAAGGAAGACTATTCCAATCAGCTCGATAATGAAGCCAGGCGTTATTTGGATAATCTGGTAAATTCCACTGAACGGATGAGTCAATTGATTGAAGATCTACTGGCTTATTCACGTGTAGAACGTCGTGAGATCAAGAAAACCAATGTCAATCTTAACGAACTTGTCGAAAAAATAACTGAAGAATACCATCATGGTGTAAATACCGGAAAATTGCATTTCAAAAAAGAAATAGAGTATGGTACAGTATTCACAGATCAAGAAGCATTGACTCAGGCATTGAGAAACTTGGTTGATAACGCAGTTAAATTTACTCGTGATAATGAAAATCCTGAAATCTGGATTCGCGCGTCAAAATTGGATGATCATTGCTTGATTTCTGTTGAAGATAATGGCATAGGATTTGATATGAAGTATTATGACAAAATTTTTGAAATCTTCCAACGTCTTCACCTTAATGAAGAATATCCAGGGACTGGTGTTGGTTTGGCAGTAGTACGAAAGGCTGTCGAGAGATTGGGTGGAAAAATTTGGGCCGTTAGTTCACCAGGTGAAGGCTCAACATTCTTTATGGAATTACCATTATGAAAATCGAAGAAGAATCATATTCCATACTTTTAGTGGATGACAGCCAGGTGGATGTGGATCTTACCCTTCTGGCGTTATCAAGGATTAATTTCACGAAACCGGTGCAAATTGCCCGTGATGGTGCAGAAACCCTTGAAATCATTGAAAAATGGAATCAAGGAGGACCGACCCCCAAACTTATTCTTTTGGATATAAAATTACCCAAAGTGTCAGGATTGGAAGTCTTGAAGATTATTAAAAGTTCAAAAAAGACCATGTATATTCCTGTGGTCATGTTAACATCATCGAATAATGATGCTGATATCAGAACCGCTTATGAGTACGGAGCGAATTCTTATATTACAAAACCTGTGGATTTTGATAAATTTATTGTTTTAACCACTGCGCTTTGTGATTATTGGATTGGTCTTAATGTCAGACCGGAGGAAATGGGATGAAATTATTATATGTAGAAGACAATCCATTAGATGCAGACCTAGTACGCATAACCTTGAAAAAATGCGGCGACGAATTTGAATTGGAGTGGGCAAACGGGGTGGATGAAGGTCTTGAAAAACTTCGTTCACAAACGCCATGTCCTTATGACCTGGTTCTTAGTGATATGCATTTGGTGGATGGCAGTGGATTGACCGTTCTGTCTGAAATTCGCAAAGCTGGCATTCCCGTGGCGGTGGTCATGGTCACAGGTCAGGGAGATGAAGATACCGCCATTGCTTCTTTAAAGACTGGCGCCACAGATTATATTGTTAAGCGGCAAAATTATTTAAAAGAATTACCTGATACATTAAGAAACGCTGCCAAATTATATAAAGAATCCGAAATGGTTCAACATGAAGCCATTCATGTTTTATATGGAGAACATAACACAACCGATATAGATCTGACGCAGCGGTTTATGAAGACCCATGCCCCTCAAATTGATCTTGAAGTGGTGTCAACTGCTGATGAAATGATCGAGCGATTGTCACAAAAAAATCGACGCCATGATTACGATGCCTTGCTTATAGATTACCACCTGCCTGGCCCAACCGTCATTGAGCAAATAAAAAATCTAAGAGCCCAACGGATTGATACACCCATTATTGTCATTACCGGATTGGGAAGTGAAGAAGCTGCGGTTGAAGTATTAAAACTAAGTAAAACGGATTATGTTGTAAAAACCAGTGGTTACCTGATGCGTCTTCCTGTCATCCTCGAAAACGCACATCATTTGGTTATGCTCCAAAAAGAACAAGAAGCTTTGCGCAAAAGTGAAGAACGTTTCAGATTGCTGGCCGAAAACGCAGTAGATGTGATTTTCAGGATCAAATTAACCCAGCCGGTAAAAATTGAATATATCAGTCCCGCGGCTGAACGCGTTTCTGGTTTTTCATTGGAAGAGCTTTACAAAGACCCATTGATTCTGGTTAAAAACTCACTGAATACATCTGATCCAAAAGCATTTACCCGCTGGGCTGAAAATATGGAAACCCCCATGATCAACCTGCCGTTTGAACGTAAAGACGGAAGGAAGATTTGGCTTGAATTGAGATGCACGATTATTAAAGATAGCCAGGGACAGCCCGAATTCATGGAAGGCATTGGCCGTGACATTACTCAGCGGATCCAATCTGAGCAGCAGCTGCGCGAGCAAATGGAGCGCATAAATGCTTTGCATCAAATAGATAAAGCCATTACCTCCTCTTTTGATCTCCGTGTCACCTACCAGGTGCTCCTGGATCAATTGCGCCAGGTCTTGCACGTAGATGCTGCTTCTGTTTTACAGTTTGAATCGGATCTGATCCAATATCAATACTTGACCGGGCTGGGTTTCAAGACACTTGAATCCAACTTGCGCACTGCTTTTCGTCATTCTCCCTTGCCTTCAGAGGCAATTGCCACAAAAAAGACAACGCAAATGAATTTGTTTTCAGGTCAAACCTTCTCTCCTGCATTAACCGACATCTTGAATAACGAAAAATTTGTAAAATATATTGCCACTCCCATGGTTATTAAAGGGCAGATCAAAGGTGTGCTTGAGATCTACCATAAATCTGAACTTGAACCCACCCGTGAGTGGATAAATTTCCTTGAGGCGTTGGCTCAGCAGGCTGCCATCGCTTTAGATAACTCACAAAACTTCATGGAGCTGCAAAAATCCCAATCTGTGCTGCTTCAGGCCTATGATGACACCCTGATGGGCTGGGCAAATTTCCTCGATTTGCGCGATAAAGAAACCGAAGGCCATACCGTGCGTGTGCTCGAACGAACCATGCGGGCAGCTCAACGATTGGGAGTGCGTGAAGAAGATATGGAACACCTGCGCCGCGGTGTTTTACTCCACGATATTGGCAAGGTTGGGGTGCCTGATCATATCCTAAACAAACCAGGTCCCTTGTCTGATGAGGAGTGGCTCATCATGAAGAAACATCCTGAATATGCATATCAAATGCTGGCCCCGATCGGTTTCCTGAAGCAGGCTCTGGATGTTCCATATTGCCATCATGAAAAATGGGATGGCACAGGATATCCGCGCAACCTCAAAGGCAAGGAAATTCCATTTACCGCTAGAATATTTACCGTTTTTGATGTCTTTGATGCGCTGACCAGTGAACGCATCTACAATAAACCGCGCTCAAAAGATGAAGCCATTAACTACATACGCGAAAATGCCGGAATCATTTTCGATCCCGACATCGTGGAAGTCTGTATTGATGTGATCAGAGAAAAATAACCGAACAGGGGTTGATTATCCCTGTTTGGTTTCATTTTCTTTCTTTTTGGCTTTATTAAATTCGAGAAAGCCCTGGACCAACTGCATCAACCCAAAAGCAAAAACGGCCACTATTAAAATGGACATGTTGCTGGTGGTTTGTTCTTTGCTCATTGAGAAGATATAAAACGCGGCTGCCAGAACTGCGAACATCCCACCCGACAGCATTTGTTTCTTGCCGTTCTCTTTGGTTGCTTCCTGGTACACCCTGATCTTAGATTCTCCTTTAACATAACCGGTCAATCCATCTTGATCAATGATTTTTACCCAGCCCTTGCCTTCGTCACTTTCATAACCCACGGCCGTGACCACGGTTTTCTTGGGGTAGGTTTTGATCACTGTGCTTTCAGGGGATGGTGCTTCATGTGCTTCAATATTGTCAGCAAAGAATTGCACTTTCTTGATCACAAAGATCTTGGTCTCACCGCTGATGAATCCGGTCTGACCTGATGCCAAAGTGACTTCAACCCAAACCTCTTTTTTCTTGCGTGAGACTTTTCCCAATTCAAATTCATCCCCTTTTTTAAGCGATGTAATTGAAAGGGTTTCATTACTGGGTTCCCCAAATACCTTGATTTCATCTTCTACTAGAATTCCTCTCATGGTTTCCTCATCCTTTACTCAGAGTCTCATTTTCAGGGTTTGAAGTCTGTTCAAATTTCCAGTTGTGCCTATTGGCGCATGCAGCCGCCCATTCTTCGTTTTCCAAAAGGATTTCCAGTGCTGTTGCTGATGGGTCTTCTTCATCCTGCAATACATAAGTATGGACTTCAGCGCGTGTCAGTGGTTTGATACCCGGGTTTGACGCTTCAATTTCATGTAAAACCTTGGTCTGGTATTTTTTCTGACTGAGCCATGTCAAAAAGAGGACGAGTACGCCCATGACCACCGGAACCTGCCACATCTGTTTTATTGTACTCAAAATGCCGCTTTGCGGGATGATGGGGGTCAACAGTAAAAACCCGCAGCAGGCCAGCAGGGCTCCGACCGTCCATGCTCTGGAATGAAAACGGGCGATCTTTGCCAGCTGCGAGTTGTTGTTGTCTAATAATTCGGGATGGGTCAGAAAATCGGATCTAAAACACGTTTCGCAGACCTCAAGCTTCACCTGGTAATTCGTCGAGATGCGGTACTTTTTTCCATATAAATGCGTGTGTTTATATCCGATCCTGTAATGCAGCCGGTGGACTTCATAAAATCCGGCTGGCGATTGATTGCACCGCGAACAGCGCCGGTCGTTCTCAAGAATCAGGGGGCTTTCCTGGCGATTCTTGACCTCATTTGCTGGAATTAAGAGTCGTACTGGCATGTATTGGCTGCTCCAAGGTCAGCGGATTATTCCGTGACCAATTGTAACTTATTTCAAAACATGCGCATTGTTCAAATTCTCAGGATAGATGAGGATCTTAATCATGGCAATGGGTGCCTCTTGTATATTTGCTAAGCCCAGGCGAAGACGCGGTAAAAACCGGTTGAGGATAACCGGCGGCTTGAATAGCAGGTCGCATTTTCAGCCGTGACCCCTGTTTGAATGTAAATACAGGAAGTATCACAGCCTAGTACTTCATGAAGATAATTTCCATTTTGAACATAATTTACCCTGACCCATTCGCTCGTTCCGGCTGAATCTGCAGAATGATAAAGAATGACCAATCTCGGTGGTACACCCAGGCCGTGCGCTTTCGGATAGACTGTGTTATAGGTGCAGGCAAACCACCCTGAATCATAATCCGCAGTAGGCAGCGAACCTGGTGTCATATAACACACGATGGAAATCAATGTGGATCCTGTCCAATAAGCCTGGCCGATCAAACGTTGATCATTGCCTTCAGATGCTGAGGTGTTGGCCGTCAGGGTGAATGTGGTTGAGCCTGCTGTGCGGACGGCGAAGATGTACCACAGGGCAGCAGGTCCGCTGATCACCCCTACGGGCAGATCCACGTTTGCATCAGACTGCAGCATGTAACCGTTGACCATCAGTGTGGGCGGGTTGGCTGAGGAATACGGCACTCTCACTCGGTGATTCGCCAAATACTCCAGCTTCATGCCGGAGGCGAACCGCCTGAAGAATTTTCCCAGGGTGACTGCATCCGTTTCGGCTTGACCCAGGTTTAGAGCGTCTTTGCGTAAATGGTTGTAATGCTCGGCCGCCGTGGGCTGCCCCGCTGTAACTTGAGAAGAAAGAGGATATGTCATTTATTACCTCCGTGAATCGTGAATTGTGATTCGTGAATCGAAATCAGAGAATAGAGAATCGTTTCCGTGGTAAATAAAGCAAGACTGTAATATTGCCTTTATTGTTTTCTTTGCGACCTTTGCGGTACTTTAAGCTTTGCGAACTTTGCGAGATACACTCTACCTCCAATACGAACTGCTCCATGTCAATGTCCCATCCCAGATCGAAAGCAGCAGCAGGGCAGGGTCAACCGGCGGCCAGTACACCCCGATGTTATTGAACTGGCATTTGATTAGCGCATACCCCGGTTGGTGGCGTTCGTCTGCCGTCCATCCCACCGCACCCAGCGAAAGCAGCGTGCCTGCCGGCGATGTAATGGATACCTCTGACTGCTTGGAGAGGAACTGGCACAGCTTGGCATAATCTGCGGACCTGCTCTGCGTGCGCATCCGGCCATCCGGGTTGATGGCGCGGTCTGCCAGCAGCACGTCGAAATGCAGCCACAACCTGGTCGTGCCGCCTGAATCAACCTCGCGCGTCATCTGCACGCCGCCGCTCTTGATGCCCTCGTCTTCTGCCAGCAAAAATCCGTAGCCCTCGCCGCCGTCGATCTCGTGGTGAGACAGGATGATGTGACAATCCTTTCCGAGGATGGGGGTCATGCTCACCCTCCTTTCCAATCCCAACGGTCCAGCGCAAATCCGTCTGGGTACTCGAAAGGCTGGTAAGTTTTGAGTTTATTAAGGGCCGCTTCAGCCAGTTCTTTCCAATCCTTGCTTTGCTCCGCCAGTTGTGTCGATTCCCCTGCCCGTGCACCGTAAACACCCAGCAGGCTGGCAGCCCGCAGCATGTATGCAAAACTGACAGCGCTGTTTTCCAATGCCGCCGCCGCGGACTCAGGTACCGTGCTTTCTGTAGCACCATCCAGTCCGCTCAAAAGGTGTTGGGCGGCATAAGTGAGATGCAAGGTTTCTCCACTTTTCGGAAAATCAGTACCGTTGAAATCAAACAGGCAGGTGCTTCCTTGCATATGGTATTCATAACCGTTTTTGACTTCTCTGGCCGGGCTCTCGTTGCCCGCTGCCAGCAAACTGACCTTGATGATGAAAAGCGGCTTCACCAATCCTGTCAACGTTACTTGCCGGCTCTCGGTGGTGATCTGTTGCTCCAGCTTGCGGACCAGCGGTAGATGGTCATCCAGCCGACCCATTGCCTGGCGGATGGCGTTTTCAAGCAGCAAGTCGCTGTAACGGGCGCCGTCTTCGTCATTAAGAATCTGCAGCACGCGGTTTTTGATACTTTCGATTGTTTGCATTGACTTGTTCCTCCAAATGTTTCAGCGACGGCGGTAGCACGATCATCTCAGACATGCCGTCGCGCGACTTGCCGATCGGACGGCTGTTGAGGCTTGACTTGCGCGGATCGATCTCGTGCAGCGGTTTTACACCTGCATCCGCCGGCAGCACCGCGCTTTTGGTTTCTGATTGATGCAGCGCGCGTTTTGCCCGGCACACTTCCAGTGCCGTGAACCACAGCTTGCGTCCATCCGCGGCGATCACCACCATGCCGCCGTCCGGCAGGCAGCGCAGCGAGAGCGGCTGCCCGGATTGCCCGGGCAGCATAAAGGGTTTTGCCAGGTGCGCGGCCAACTCGGCATTTATTGCCGTGTCAGGACTGTTTTTGGATGCCATTACCACTGTCCTCAATTGCCACGCCGGTGGAATAGACCGCCAAGGCGGCCACGGCAGCCTGCAGGGCTTGCCAGACATCAATTTGCTGGGTCAGGTAGGCGGCCGCTGTCGCCAGCAGTGCCGTCATCAACACCCAAAACTTGCGCGAACGCACGATCTTTTTAAGCTGTTCAAGAAATGTCATTTTGTCCTCCATCCATCGTTTTTTGTAGGGGCGACCAGCCGGTCGCCCCTGCCTACGTCATGCCACATTCGCCTTATACAGCGGACGGTAATCCGCCACGAACACGCTCACCCAATGACGCACCTTCATGCGCAGCTCGTCATGCGTGAAGAGTGCACCGTTGGTCTCGCCGTCGGCAATGATGATCTCGGGCAGCACCCCAAAGCGTTCGCCGAGGATGATGCCCGGCGCCAGGCGTGGATCGGCCGCAGCCGCCCAGTCGTTTGCGTCGCTGAACTCGGGGCAGGTGATCACATCGCCCATCTGTCCTTTTTGCATGTTCTCGCTGAAGATGCTGCTTTCATGTGCAAAAGAGGGGTAGAGCAGATTCATGGCTGTGAGGCGCAGGTCGCGCGGCACGATCAAATACTTGGCGTCCAGTGCCTGTTTGGGCGCTGTGCCGCCGCTGGCCACCGCCAGGGGTTGGTTGTAGATCGCCTTGCCTGCGGCTTCCCATGCCGCGGACGAGAGCGCCGCCGTACCGAGGTTCAGGTGGTGCGCGGCTTCAAAGACGCCGTATGTATCCGACATCTCCGGTCCGGTGCCGCTGTTGGCGGTGAAGATCGCCCCTACCAGCGCGGAGATGCGCCGCAGGGCAGCCGATGCCAGCTTGCGCGGATACTGGCGCAGCTTGTGGGTTTCATCCCGCTCGAACATTTCAAGCGTCAGCCCCACGTAGCCGCCGTACTTGCCCCAGGCTCCGGTTTCGCCGCTGTCTTTGACCGCCAGTTCGGTGTATGCCGCACCTTCTTCCACTGAAGGCAGCACGGTCACTTCACCCACCAGCACTCCGGTTATCTCCTGCAGGCTGTTGAAATGCTCTACCTGCACAATGGGTTCCCACCAGCGGTAGCCGGATCGTCCGAGTTCCTCCCATTGATTGAGGATTAGTTTGTTCATAGTGTTCTTTAGCAGCGAGGGCAGGTTTGCCGAAGTGGAAAACTGTACGTGCTCGGGATGGTAGCCGCCTGTGAACGCCGTATCGCCGGTCATCAGCGTATACAACTCGCGGATGCCACTCAGACGCGCCGGCTGCACCTTTTCCAATCCGTTTGGGCGCGGCGCGCCGAGCAGATCGCACATTGCCGCGCTGATCTGGTCTTCAGACGAAACCATCTCGCTGATCCGTCCCGCGCTTTGGATCACCGCGCCGCCGGTAAAGTCGCTCACCAACTGGCGTGCTTCACGGATGGCCGCCTGTAGCGCCGGTGCTTGAAAGACTCCGCCGCCAAACCGGCTGCGCAGGCTGTTCTCCATCGCTGCCGGCAGATGTGCCGCGGAAAGCGTGGCTTCGAGCAGGCAGCTGCACATGGCCTCGCGGTCTTCCGTGGTGGCGGTGCTTGGGTCCACCGGCGCCGGTGGGGCGGATGCCGCGATCTGCGGCGTCTTGCGTTCTTCCACCAGGGTCGAAGACGCGAGACTGACTTGCTGAACTTCATTACTTTCCATACAAACCTCCTGATTGATTGAATTGGGCTGATTAACACTTGGTTCCAGAAATCCACCGCCGCGGGCGGGATAAGCCACCAGGTCAACGGAATACACTTTTTCGATCCGCGTCACCTGGTCGCCCACGGCGCTGAATACCAGGTCTGCCGAGAATCCCACCCGCGGATGGACCGCACTGACGTTTTTCACTTCAGCCATGGCTTCTAATACCGAAGCCGAGGGGCCGCAGGGCGTCACCTTCACGCGGATGCCCTGCAGCGCATCATCCCAGCACGGCTGAGTGCACACCCCGGCCAGGTCGCGCACCGAGCGCGGCGGCCAGGCGTGGTCCACGAAGCATTCCACCCCGTCCCACAGCCCCAGCGAGGCGTGCAGCACTTCCGCGCTGAACTGCCAGCCGTTGCCGCTGCCGGCGGTGATGGCTGCTATTTTGATCTCATTGGGCTGCGCGCTGAAGCGGGCAATTTCAAACCGCTCGCGTTGTTGGGTGATTGGCTTATCCATTGAGTCCTCCTGTTTTTTCTTCACCACTGAGGGGATCTACTTTAACCGGCTGTGCAATTTGGACTTTGTTCTTAGGCAATGGGCGCGGGCCAACAGCCCGCCGGTTGAGCAGGTCTTCAATATCAACTGTTTCGCCGCAGAAGCGGTAAACCAGCCGCAGCAGTTCGGCGTCGTCGATCAATCCGCGGTCGCGCAGGTCGGTCAGCACCTGGCTGATATTGCTGGCCGCCATCGCCAGCGATACATTATCCCGGGCGGAAATATCCGCCCCGCTCAGGTTGATCTCGGCCTTGCGGCTCACCCGTCCGTCCACCAGTGAACGCCGGTTCACCACCGCGTGCAGCAGGTCGCCCAGCAGCCACAAGAAAAAGCGCTGGCGCTGCTCAAAGTGGCGGTAGGTCGGTCCGCCTGCAGCTTCGGCTGTCGTGCGTGTGGATCCTTCCGGTTCAGCCAAAAAGTGCATCGGGATCCCCGCTCCGGCGGCCAACATCTTCTTGAGCGCCATGCCGTCTTGCCCGGCGTCATCCGACTCCAGCCGCGGATGCAAGGCCTCCCAGCTCTCGTTCTCGTCCGTCACCAAGATCGAACCGGGTGAGGGTGGGGCCGCATTCAGCGCGGATTGCCTGGCCCGTCTTTCGGCCTCGCTGCTGAACTTGGCGTGCACGATGTAGAGAAACGCCGTGCGGTAGCGATTCAGGCGCGCCCGGTCTTCCAGCCAGGCGGCGTATCGGCTCAGCCAGCGCAGCACCGGCGCCAGGTCGGATTCTCCCCACTGCGCCCCCACCGGTCGGTTGATGGCGTAATGCAGCATCACTGCTTTGAAGCCGCCGTCTGGGGTGAGCGTTTCGGTCCGCGCATCGTAAGCCGGCCAGTTGTTATTCTGGGAGTCCTTCCAATTGGGCTGTATTTCAAACGAGATTTCCTGGTCCAGGTCGTTTGCTTTTGAGTGGATCTGCTTGACCTGGGTCGCCGGCACCGCGCGCACATAGCTCATGCCTGAGGCATCCGTAGTCAGCAGCAGAAACAGGTTGCCGCTGCGCGTCAGTTCGTCGCACCATTCATAGACACGGATGGCCAACCGGTTAAGCGGATGCTCCCAGAAGCTGTGCAAAAAGGCCGCCGTGGCCGCATGCGGGCTGCTGTAGCTCACCCCGCCGCCCACCACGTATTGCGAGGTTAACCCCACGATCCGCCTCGCCAGCGGATTCACCCGCCAGGCTTCGAGCGCCTGAAGCTGGATCTCCTCCCGGTCGAAGGCATAGCGGTCGGTTACTGATTCGCCGCTGCGGCTTCCCGTCAGAAAGCTGTTATCTGTTTCAGCCTGCGCCAGCGCCTGGCGTACCTCGCGGTCGATCAACGGCTGAACCAATCTCGAAAGTAGATTGCGCCGCCTGTTCATGAGGCCCCCAGTTTAAAGAGTTCTTCAATCGTTCCTTGAAAGAGGTTGAGATCCACCTTGGTGGCCACGCCTGCGATCTTGCCTGCGCTGGTGTACTGCCAGAAGCGCCATCCCACCCACGGATAGATCTGATACGGCCAGCCGGTGGTGTAATGCGCCAGCCACAGCGGATAGTCCACCGCCCAATCCACCTGCGAGCTTTGCAGCTTGAAACCTGAAAGCACTGGCACCGGCAGGTACGAGTTCCAGAAACCGGGCGAAACGTAAATAATGCAGCGCCTGCCGGTCAGGTTGAACATCTCCTCGATGAAGATGCGAACTGATTGGTTGAGACCTGTTTTGCCTAGCCCCGGCGTCTCAATATCAATGCACGGCGGCAGGGTGGGGGCATCCACCGCGTTCTCCTGCAGTGTTTTGGCGTAGTGCCTGGCCTGCACGAGCGGATCGTAGCGCGGCAGAAAGAAATGATACGTGCCGGGCAGCACTCCTGCTTCCACCGCCCCATGGATGTTCTCGTCAAACATCGGGTCGGTGTAGCCTTCCCCTTCGCTGGCTTTGATGAACGCGAACCGCGCCCCTGCCTTCTTAACCATCCCCCAGTTGATGAACTCCTGGTGGTGGCTGACGTCTATTCCGTAGATCATGATGTTCCCTCCTTTAAAGTCGTAAGTCCTTTAGCACTCAGTAACCAGGCACTTAGGCTATTGTTCGACTGATTACTGATTACTGATTACTGATTACTGATTACTGATTACTGATTACTAGTATTTCCCATCCATTTCTTCCAAAGGATCCTTCCCTGACACAACGAATGCCTCACCCGCGCTCCGCAGATCCATCTTTTCCAGCACCCCGCACAGCGCCGCGGAGAGCACCCAGTCGTCGTGCAGCGGTTCCCCGCTGATCGGGTGCCGCGCGTTTTCGGGCGCCCCCCACTTCATCGTGCGTTGCGAATTGTTGCTGACTTGATATTGGCAGGCCGTAAGCTGCGCGAAAAATTCCTTTTGATACCCCAATTGTTCGTCCCCCGGCAGGTCGGCAAAGACCGGTTCCTGCCAGCGGCCTGAATCCACGATCGCCAGAAAATCCCACCCCAGCGCGGATTTTGAGGCGCTGTTGAAAGTGAACGGCGTCACCCGCCCGGGCAAGGAGCGGTCCAGAAAGGAGGCCAGACCCGCGCCCACACCCGTGGCGTCCACCACCACCGCCCGCACCTTCCACTCCAACGCAATATCGCGGATCGTCGTTTGCAGCGTCACATGATTCTCCCCGACCCACTGCCAGCGCTTGACCACCCGATATGTAGGGGCGGGAACATCACCTGCCCGATCCAAAACGATCTCCACCAGCGTCAGCGCCGTCGCATCGCGGGACGGGTTCGCCATGCTCATCGCACCATCGATCCCGCGCACCCCTTCGTCCTCGCCGGCCACATCCAATAACAAGGCATAAATTCCAGAGGGGTTTGAAACAAAGGCTGCTTCGCGGCCCATCAAGGCCTGCCGCTCGGCGGGGAACATCCCGCCCTCGCCGTCCACCTCTTCAGAAAAATACTGCGTCCGCACCATCGGATGCGTGCGTCCAAGCCGTGCGATCTTCTCTTCCACGTGCTTGCGGTAAGCCTCGACTTCTTTAACCACATCCTCAGCCGTCAGCCTGAACACCCGCCGCACCCCGTCCTTCTTCTCCGCTTCTTCCGCGGCGCGTAACTCCCGCGCCAAAAGCGTTGTGCTCGTCCAGGCCGTGCCCCAAAACACATGCGTCGCGCAGGTCGAAGCGCTCATCGGCGCAATATCCCGGTCATACTTCTCAATGCTCACCTGCTGTGCCTCATCCACCTCTAGCAGCCCCGATGCCGTCGCCCCCACAATATTGCTCCCTGGCGCCGCCGATAAAAAGGTGATTCGAGCGCCGCCGATACAATAGGAATTGCCGCCTTCTTTTTTCCAAATACTGGTGACCAATTGGTTTCTGCGGGCGACTTGTTCAAAACGGCGCATGCAGGTTAGCGCCTGTGGTTTCAAGGTTGGCGAAATTTTGATGATTTCCACCGAATGACAGGAGAGCAGGGTTAACAGGTAGACTTCAAGATGTGCCTGAATTTCGTTCTTTCCTGATTGGCGTGGAAACATGACCACAAAGGAGAATCCAAGGTTTTTCTTGATGGAAGTGAGAACTGCTTCGAAAACACCCTGTTGGTAACTGCGCAAACGCAAACCGGAAAGGTATTTTGCAAACTCCTTTTCTTTGGTGAGCAGCACTTTAAAGCTCATGGCGGTTTCATCATCAGTAAAGGCATTTTTCGCCGAGGTCAAAGCTGAATTAGTTTTTTTCATTTTTCTTTCTTGTCGCTTCCATCTTGCAGATAGAGCGGATAATCGGCCACCAGTTGTTTGAGTTCAGGCCATTCGTCTTCAAGTTCAAGCAGTGTTTGCCGCAGCATTGCGGATGGTCCGGTTTGCTGGTTGATCAATTCCACCCGAATCTTCATCATGCGCGCCAGGCAAAGGGAATTTTTACCCACTGAATCAATTAACTTGATCAATTCTTCCAAAGTCATTTTTTGGGTGCGTTTATTCATGGCCTGGTTGATCAGCTCATGTAGAAAATCAATTTCCGTGTCAATTCCTTCCACGGTTTCGGGGTACTTTTTTCTTGGCATACGCCTCCTGGTGTAGAACACATATTCTATTGATAATTAAATCATCTCATAAACAATAGATTATGGGTCTTGCCACTTTGGCGAATTTTTAAACAAAAAACTTGCCGATTTGGCAAGTTT
>CAZQXI010000018.1:0-56663 GCA_964597505.1 uncultured Anaerolinea sp.
GGAGCCGCATGATTGGCCAGGAAATTGATGTTTGCGTGATTGAAGTAGACCGCGAGCGCCGCCGCCTGATCCTCTCTGAGCGCCAGGCTAGCAGTGAAACCCGCGATTCTCTAAAAGAACGTGTTATTGACGAATTGAAGGAAGGTCAGATCGTGACCGGCCGTGTGACCAGCCTTGCCGAGTTTGGCGTGTTCGTAAACGTCAACGGCGCCGATGGTTTGGTTCACCTTTCCGAAATTTCATGGGACCGCATCACCCATCCCAACGAAGTTCTCAAAGTCGGACAAGAAGTCAAAGTCAAGGTCATCAGCATCGACCGCGAAAAGAAACGTATTGGCCTCTCCATTCGCCAACTGCTCTCAGATCCTTGGGATAAGAAAGCTGCAGAATTCCAGGTTGGTCAACTTGTGGAAGGTACCATCACCCGCCTGACCAAGTTTGGTGCTTTCGCCCGCCTTTCTGATGACATCGAAGGTTTGATCCACATCTCTGAGATCAGCGAAAAACGCATTGAACATCCGAAGGAAGTCTTGAAAGAGGGCGATTCCTGCACTCTGCGCATCATCAAGATCGACAACGATAATCACCGCATCGGCTTGAGCCTGCGCCGCGTGGATTCAATGGCCTACGCTGACATGGACTGGGAAAGCCTTGAAGGCATTCTCACCACCGATGGTGACGAAGCAGCCGCTGAAGCCAAGCCAAAAGCCAAGGCTGAAAAAGCCAAAGCCGAAGACGAACCCGAAGCGTAATCTTCAAAACGAACATAAAGCGCGCCCTTCTGGGCGCGCTTTTTTTATCCGCTTCAAAATCAAATCTGATGTTTTTTGATACAATATATGTCTTGTCAAAATCACAACTTTAATAATAGCGGACCATAAAGCTTAGCGATTTAAAGAATCTCCAAATTCCAGGGTTGTTTGCAAACCCGATTTTTAAAAATGAGATATACTCGTAAACATCCGGGCTTAAACAACAAGACTGAAAAACTAATGGAGTTTATCCAGACGTAATGACTAGTCCAAAAGAAAAATCCACTCAATCAGCAAAACAAATGGAAATCAATATTGAAATTCCACTGCCGCCATTGCAGCGGGCCAGAATTCGGTTTTCATTGTCTGTGGCTTTCGTTGGATTTGTATTCTTTTTGATTGGCGCACAACCAGGATGGTTCTTCCTGGATCGCAGTCCGGTGGTTGGATTTGTTCAAATTGCAGTCATGCTGTTCGGAATGGCCATCATGTGCATCGGCGGATATGTCGCCATCCATGCCTTGTGGCGTAAACAAACCCCCAGCATCCCGGCAGATATCGGTTTGCGATTTGTCAGCACCGGTTACGTGGTTGCGGTTTTTTCAGGTATGGCTGATATTTTTGGTATTGGCTCACATCCCCTGCCCGGTGTGCCCCTGTTTGGAGTCTGGCAGGCCCGCGGTATGGAAATTGGCCTGGCTATCATCGCCATCGGTTTCGTCATGATGTTCCCCTTCAGACCATCTCCCAAAAAATAAGCTCAAGAATCCTTTTTCAGACCCATCGTTTTCAACATCACTTCGTTGGTGGAATATTTGAATTCTTCCAATCCAAGTTTCTCAGCTTGAATTGTCTCTTCAGCTTCAAGTAATTTTAATTTTTTATTGGTCACATAGTTGACATCCAGTGCATCCAGGCGTTCCCGAAGATCTTCAAACGTGATTGAAGTATTCTGCTCTCTTGAGGCTAGAAACTCCCCAATGGCGGTAGCCGCAAAAACGCCGTCGCGGCGGGCAATACCTGCCAGCCCAGTGCTCGGATTGCGCGACCAGCCGGCATAAAAGATGCCCGGCAGCGGGTCGCCCGTGGATGGATTACCCACCTCAAAGGTGATGCCCTCCACCAGGTAGCGGGGATGAGCCGCACTGGCAATTTGATTCTGCCGCATCGGCAGTTCCAGGTCGTCATTGACGCTGTCGCCAATGGCGAAGATCACTGTATCAACCTCAATTTGCGAAAATTCACCGGTCCCCGTGGCAGTTACATTCTCGTCTTTGCGTTGTAGTAGGTTGTGTTCCATTTTGACCCCGGCAGTGGATCCGCTTGCGTCAGCCAATATCTCTTTGGGAGATTGCAAAAAGCGCAGCGCAATTCTACCGTTGTGCTCTTTTGGACATGCTTTTACCAGCCCTGCCAGAATCCAGTGCTCGGCCGCGTCAGGGTTCTGACCAATGGCCAGCATGGCGGGAGCAACCCGTTTCATTTCAGCCTTAAAATCCTCCAGATCAAGGTTGGCAAGGATGGGCAGCATTTCTTTCTGATCAAATTTCACTTCATCAGGTCCACGGCGGATGACCACAATGATCTCATCCACATTGCGGTATTTCAACAGGTAATGTGCAATATCCGTCATGACATTGCCACCGCCCACGATCATCACTTTTTTACCGATTTCAAAGTTTAAGCCGCTGAATGGCGGCAGTTTATTGTAGTGATAGACCAAATCCTTGGCGTGATAAACCCTTTTAAGGGTTTCTCCGGGCAGGTTGATCAGTTTGGTACCCTGAGCCCCACAGCTCACCAGTACCGCCGAAAAACCCCATTCTAACAGATCATTGATGCGGACCTTGCCGTTCTTTCCAATGGTGACATTGCCAAAATAGCTGACATTTTCAAGGTCAAGGATCTGGCGAAATTGAGCGCGGAAACCGTTCTTGATTTTGTGCTTATCCAAAAAGATGCCGTATTCCACCAATCCGCCCGGTTTAATGTCCCGGTTGAAAATGGCAACACCAAATCCCTGGGTCGATAATTTTTGTGCAGCATAAAGCCCGGCAGGGCCTGCACCCACAATTGCAACATGACGATCATTTTGATTGCTCATTATTAATCCCATCTACATAATTCTGCAGTGTAAACACTTTAATGACGGTTACCTACCCTTAGTGATTGGCTTATGCTATATTTAACGAATAATTATACAGTTGATTAGAGGTTGCATGACCGATCAAATCGAAAGTTTTAACCTGAATAATGGATTAAAGATACTGCTGAAAGAAATTCACACCTCACCTATCATCAGTCATTGGGTATGGTATCGAGTGGGTTCACGGTATGAGACAGCCGGAAAAACCGGCATTTCACATTGGGTGGAACATATGCAGTTTAAAGGCACCCCCACCTTTCCGGCCGGGGTGCTTGACCGCGCGATTTCTCGCGATGGCGGATTGTGGAACGCATTCACCCACCTGGATTGGACTACTTTTTTTGAAACCATGCCTGCTGACAAGGTTGATCTTTCATTGAATCTAGAAGCGGACCGCATGGTCAACAGCGTTTTTGACCCCGAAGAAGTGGCTTCTGAACGCACCGTGATCATCTCAGAACGGGAAGGCAGCGAAAATGATCCGCTGTTTAAACTTGAAGAAGCCATGCAGTTGGCCGCCTTCAAGTCTCATCCATATCGCAACGAGGTAATTGGCAGCATTGAAGATCTGCGCGCCATCACCCGGGATGACCTGTATCAACACTACCGCTCCTATTACAACCCGGCCAATGCGGTCGTGGCTGTCGCTGGCGACTTTAAAACAGATGAAATGTACGAGAAACTGCGCCAGCGCTACGAATCCATCCCTGCCCAGGTTGTACCACCCACCGGTGATCTGCTTGAACCGGCCCTGCAAAAAGAGGAGCGCATCGAAGTCACCGGTCCGGGTGAAACCACGTACATAGAAATGACCTGGCGTGCCCCCGCCGCTTCAGAAGAAGATTTCTTCATTTTTACAGTGCTTGACAGCCTTTTCACCGGACCTTCCGGACTAAACATGTTTGGCGGCGGCGGAATTTCAAACAAGACCAGCCGGCTCTACCGCTCCCTGGTCGAAAAAGAATTTGCCGTCAGTGTGAACGGCTCGCTTCAAGCCACATTGGACCCATACCTTTACGGTATCACCATCACCGTGCGCCCAGACAGCAGTCCCGAGACTGTAATGCAAAAATTGGATGACGAAATTGCCCGCTTGTTGGATAGCCCCGTGACACAAACCGAAATTGACAGGGCAGTCAAACAAGCCCGCGCCATGTTCGTTTATGGCAGTGAGAACATCACCAACCAGGGCTTCTGGCTGGGCTACTCTGAAATGTTCAGCCATTATTCGTGGTTCCTTGAATATGTCGAAAATCTCGAACAGGTCACCGCTGAAAAACTGCTGGCCAAGGCGCGTGAATATTTGGCCCCGCAAAGAAGAGTACTTGGCATTTACCGCCCCGAGGAGAATCCATCATGAGCACCACCATAATTAATACCTCCATCCCAGGGCCGCACGACATTCACCGCAAGGTGCTCTCCAACGGCATCACTCTTTTGGTTCGCAGCAATTTCAACAGCGCGTCTGTGGTCATCTCAGGCATACTGGGAGCAGGCAGCCAGTTTGATCCACGCGAGAAACTGGGCCTGGCTCATTTCACCTCCATGTCATTGATGCGCGGCACCAAGAATGCCGATTTCCAGGCCATTTTTGAACGGCTGGAATCCGCAGGCGCCAGCCTCGGATTCGGCGCCAGTGTGCACAACACCAGTGTCGGCGGTCGGGCACTGGCTGAAGATCTGCCCATGCTGGTCAGCACCCTGGCTGACAGCATCTTGAACCCGATTTTTCCTGAACAGTACTTTGACCGACTCAAGAAACAATTGCTGACCGGTTTGGCCATCCGCGCCCAGGATACCTCAGATAGGTCCTCGCTCGCCTTTGACAGTCTGCTCTTCCCCGATCATCCTTACGGCTTTCCAGAAGACGGCTATACCGAAACAATTACTGCTATTTCAAGGCAAGACCTGGTGGATTTTCATGCGACCCACTTTGGCCCCGATAACATGGTGGTTGTGGTGGTGGGCGCCGTGAAACCTGAAGACGTTTTTAACCTTTTTGAAAAAGAACTTGGAAGTTGGAAAAACCCCAACCTGGTGGCTGTAAAACCCTTCCCTGCCATCAATCCGCCCCAGAAGACCCTACGTGAACATGTTTCATTGTCAGGCAAAAGCCAGACGGATATCGTCATGGGCACCCTGGGACCCAAACGGAACGCCCCTGAATACCTGGCCGCTTCGCTGGGCAATAACATCCTTGGACAGTTCGGCATGATGGGCAGAATCGGTGATGTGGTGCGTGAAAAAGCCGGCTTGGCTTACTATGCTTCCACCAGCGTCAATTCATGGATCGAGGGAGGATCGTGGGAAGTGGCTGCAGGCGTGAACCCGGCCAACACCGAAAAAGCCATCCAACTGATCATCCAGGAGCTTGAGAAGTTCCGCAGCGAACCCGTGCTGCAATCAGAGTTGGATGACAGCCAGGCCAACTATATCGGCCGTCTGCCTTTGTCACTCGAATCCAACTCGGGTGTGGCCAATTCGATCCTAAATCTTGAACGGTTCAGCCTGGGGCTGGACTATTTCCAGCGCTATCCCGATCTGGTGCGCGAAGTCACCACAGATCAAATTCTCAAAGCCGCCCAAAAATATATCGACCCTGAACGGCTGGTGATTGCATCCGCCGGACCTGGCAAGGGCAAGAAAAAATGAACAGCATTGCCACAGGTGTGGATCTGGTTGAAGTGGATCGTTTTCACAATTTAAATCCTCGCATCAAAGAGCGTTTTTTTCGTCGGGTATTCACCCCGCAGGAATTAAACGATCCAAACCAATCCATGCAGCACCTGGCCGGCAAGTTTGCCGCCAAAGAAGCCGCCGCCAAAGCTCTCGGCTGCGGCATTGGCATTGTAAGCTGGCAGGAACTTGAAATCCTCAATGATGCCAACGGTAAACCTGAATTGATCCTCCACAGCCATGCCAGGCAAGTTGCCGCTGAATCTGGATGGAGCGCCTGGTCGCTTTCGATCTCTCATACCCGCACTCATGCACTGGCTTTTGTCACTGCACTGATCAACACTCAAGGAAATTAAGGGTATGCTGCGATGAAGATACTGGCAGTCAGTGATGCTGAAATCGGTTTTATTTACAGCCCGATGATCATCGAGAAATTCCCCGATATTGATCTGGTGATCTCTTGCGGTGACCTGCCTTATTTTTATCTCGAATACATCATCGGCATGTTGAATGTGCCCATGTATTACGTCCGCGGAAACCACGCCAGCAAGGTGGAGTACACAGAAACAGGCGCGTTCCGTACCTCTCCCTGGGGCGCTTATGACCTGCATCAAAAGGTGCACGAAGATGATACTGGCTTGCTGCTGGCCGGTCTTGAAGGCAGCGTGCGTTACAACCGTGGCCCCTACCAATACACCCAATCAGAATACTGGATGAAAGTGTTCCAACTGGTGCCTGGGATGCTGATCAACAAAGCCCGCATGGGGCGTTACCTGGATGTTTTCGTCACCCATGCGCCGCCCTTTCATATCCACGATATGAATGACCGTCCGCATCAGGGCATAAAAGCCTTCAATTGGCTGATCAAGGTGTTTCAACCCACCTTGCACCTTCACGGCCACATCCACGTTTATAGACAGGATACTGTGATGATGACCTGCGTTGAAAAAACCAAGGTGGTTAATACTTATGGTTACCGCGTTCTGGTCATTGACACTCCCCAAAAAAGATCCTGGCACAAGTAATTCGCGAGGTTAGTTATGTTTAAAAAGTATTCATCCTATATGAACAGTCCCTACCAACACTCTAGAAGTGATTTCTCACGCGCCTACCGAAGAGGGTTTTGGCGTTCCATCTTTAGCCTGATACGTAATACCGACAACCGTCTGCTGCCTTTTGACGAAGTTATGCAGCATATTCCGTTGCGCGGCGAACACTCATTGGGTGTCAAACAAATTGAAACCAGCAAGATCATTGGAACCGTCAACCGCTTTCATGATTTTGACCGTGCCTTTTTACCGCGTCAGACGAACACCCGTTCACGCTGGGAAAGCGTCAATTCAGCATATTTCAGAGACATCCTTCTTCCCCCCATTGACGTCTACAAGGTGAGCGATGTGTACTTTGTCAGAGACGGCCACCACCGCGTTTCAGTTGCCCGTGAACGCGGGCAGGCTTACATGGATGCCTACGTCATTGAAATTGATGTGCGCGGTAAACTGGATGAGACCACCAGCATCCAGGATCTGGTCATGGCGCATGAATATGCCATCTTCCTGACCCGCTCCAAGCTGGACCTGGTCGTACCCGATGTCGATTGCCGTTTCTCGATCCCGGGGCAGTATGACCGGCTGCTGCAGCATATCAGCGTTCACCGCTGGTATATGGGTGAAAAATTGGATCGCCCCATCACGGATGAAGAAGCCGCGCTCGGTTGGTATAAAGAAGTTTATATGCCACTGGTCAAGATCATTCGCAAACACAAGATCCTGAATGAATTCCCCCAAAGAACTGAAACAGATCTTTATTTGTGGATAATTGAACACCGCTGGTATCTGGCGGAGGAATCCAAAGAGAAGATCAGCCTCGAGAAAGCTGCCACTCACTTCATGAACCGTTTCTCAAACCGCCCCTTCAGACACATCCGGCAATTCTATAAGTGGATTAAGAAAAAACTCTTTAAAAAGAAAAAGGCCTGAAGCAGTGCTTCAGGCCTTACATTTTCCAGCGATTAGACTGATAAAGAAGCCTGTTTTACCCCCAACCAGAAGTGATTGGGCAGGATCATTTGATTGACTTGAACATCCACACCGATGGTTTTCGACGGGACTTCAATTTTCATACTGGGATGCACAAAACAAACGTCGGGGATTTGTCCGTATTTTTTTTGATAATAGTCAGCAGCGCGCATAATTTTGACGTAAAAATCGATCTTGGGGTCATTATCGAACCAAAGCATGCCAGTATTCATGTCTGTCTCCATTAGTCTCTACTCCTTAATATGCAAGTTACGCGCCAGTTCAATTAGATATTTTGTTCTATATTTATTATAGAACTTTCGTTCTTGATTGTCAAGCAGGAAAAATGAACTATTATGTGTCATTCCGTCCATGTGATGGATTTTTTTAGCTTTTTAAGGTATCCTTAATCCGTTCAGCTTTAAAACAAATCGACATTCTTCTTTTTGGAGGATCCAATGATCAAAGAGACCGTAAAAGATGCCGAACATCACATGAAGGGCGCGCTTACTTCACTTGAAGAAGATTTAACCAGTATTCGTACTGGCCGTGCCACCCCGGCGTTGGTAGAAAAGCTTCCCATTGATTATTATGGGATGCCAACCCCTCTCATGCAACTGGCTTCCATTTCCATTCCTGAAGCGCGCGCCATTCTGATCAAGCCCTTTGACCCGACCTCTCTAAAAACCATCGAGAAGTCTATTTTGGCTTCAGACCTGGGTCTGACCCCCAACAATGACGGCAAAGCCATCAGATTGAACCTGCCCCCGTTGACAGAAGATCGCCGCCGGGACCTGGTTAAAGTGGTCCATTCGCGTCTCGAAGAAGCGCGTGTGGCCATCCGCAACGTTCGCCGTGACATTATCAAAGACCTTAAAGAATATGAAAAAGAAAAAATGATCTCCGAAGATGAATTAAAGACCGGTGAAGAAGAAATTCAAAAGCTGACTGATCACATGGTTTCTGAAGTGGATGTGATCGGCCACAAGAAAGAAAAAGAGATCATGGAAGTCTAACTCCATGAAAAACGCATGAGTGAAACTCAAAATAAAATCCCTGAGCATGTTGCCATCATCATGGATGGCAACGGCCGCTGGGCTGAATCACGCGGGTTACCCCGTTTTGAAGGTCACAAAGCCGGCACTGAAAACCTTAGGCAGATCATCAAAACCAGTGTTGAGTTTGGTGTTAAGCATTTAACCATCTACGCCTTTTCGACTGAAAACTGGGGACGGCCTAAAGATGAAGTCAATGGACTGATGACCATCCTTGAGACGGTGATTGACCGCGAATTGAACGAGTTAAACGCAGAAGGCGTAAAGATCTGCCATATTGGGCGGCTTGAAGCCATGCCCAAACGGGTGCGCAGCAAGGTAGAACACGCTGTGCAGTTAACCGAAAAGAACGATCGTCTGATCTTGAATGTGGCCTGGAACTACGGCGGCCGGGACGAGATCGTACACGCCATCCAGGAAATCGTAAAAGCGGGAATCCCCGCCGAACAGGTGACTGAAGAATTGGTCAGTCAGCACATGTACACCCAATGCTCTCCTGACCCCGATTTGATTATCCGTACTTCGGGTGAGATGCGTCTCAGTAATTTTTTGATCTGGCAATCTGCCTATTCAGAATGGTACGCCACGGCCACCTTATGGCCGGATTTTAACAAGGAAGAATTTCAAAAGGCGATTGACGCATATGGACAGCGTAAAAGACGGTTTGGCAAACGCTAAAACCCCTCCCGTTTCGATAGATAAATCATTTCGCACACGACTTCTCGTTGCGGATATTTTTGTACCCATCACCGCCTTTTTCGCCATCCAGGGGGGACTGGCATTTGTGGTCTTTGTGACCGTGGTGCTGGGTGTGGCCGCCTGGGAGTTCTGGCGCATCTTTCAAAAGGGCGGTTACGCCCCTTCACTGACCGTACTGCTGGTTTTCTCGACCAGCGCGGTGATCATGCGTTCCATTTGGGGTCTGGAATATTTCGAATTCTGGCTTGGGGCATTATTGTTGATCTCGTTGTTTATGCACGTGATGCAGCAGCAGCACGGCAACGACAGAGCCGCCTCCAACCTGGCTTTAACACTCTTCGGAGCCATCTACCTGGGTTTTCTGGGCAGTTATGCCATATCAGTCCGTTTTCTCGAACAAGGGCTGTATTGGGTCATGCTGGTCTTTCCGATCATTTCACTGGCAGATTCAGGCGCCTATATTTTTGGCCGTCCATTTGGAAAGCACAAGATGCTCACAGTGGTCAGCCCCAAGAAATCTTGGGAAGGATATATTGGCGGCATAATTATTGGCACACTGGGCGGATGGGGCCTGGCGGCTTTATGGCATATCGGCTGCGCAGCCATACTTCCCATCCATGGAGTGATTTTGGGCTTCGCCATCTCAATCGTTGCACCGCTTGGTGATTTTGGTGAAAGCATGATCAAACGGCAATTTGACATTAAAGATTCAAGCAATTTACTACCCGGACATGGCGGTTTTTTTGACCGCATTGATTCTTCATTGTGGGCGGCCATTCTGGGTTATTACCTGATCCTTTTGATTCAATAACCTTTCCTGATCTACAATAGAGGATTCCATGATCAACAACCCACCGACTAAAAACCTGGCACTTGATCTGGTAAGAGTAACCGAAGCAGCAGCACTGGCAGCCGGCAGACACATGGGCCGCGGCGATAAGATCCAGGCGGATCAGGCTGCTGTGGATGCCATGCGTTTGATGCTTAATTCCATTGAGATGGATGGCTTTATCGTCATCGGCGAAGGAGAGAAAGACCAGGCTCCCATGCTGTTTAATGGTGAAAGATTGGGTACTGGCGAGGCACCGATTTTGGATATCGCGGTGGACCCGATTGACGGCACCAGACCCCTCGCCCACGGATTGCCGAACTCCATTGCCACTGTTGCCCTGGCCCCCCGCGGGACCATGTTCAACCCTGGTGTTTTTTATTACATGGAAAAAATTGCCACAGGCCCCCTGGCAAAGGATGTGGTGGATATCAATGCCCCCGTTGCAGACAACCTGAACAAAGTGGCCAGAGCCAAGGGCGAAAAGGTTGAAGACCTGACCGTCGTAGTGCTTGATCGCCCCCGTCACGAAAAACTGATCAAAGAAATCCGCAAGGCCGGTGCGCGCATCAAGTTGATCCCAGATGGTGATATCGCCGGCGCCATCATGAGCGCCATGCCCGAGACCAACATCGACCTGTTGATGGGCATTGGCGGCACACCAGAAGGCGTGATCGCTGCCGCAGCCATGCGCTGCCTGGGCGGAACCATCATGGGCAAACTGCACCTTCACCGCCAGGACGAAATGGACCAGGCCAAGCAGCTCGGGCTTGACCTTAACAAACCCATTCTGATGGATGATCTCATTTCTTCTGAAGATGTATTCTTTGCAGCCACCGGCATTACCACAGGCGACCTTTTGGATGGCGTTTCATACTTTCCTAATGGCGCAAAAACCGACAGCCTTGTCATGCGCGGACTGACCGGCACCATCAGGCGCATCACCGCCACACACCGCTTGAATAAACTTTCTGAGATCAGCACCATCCCATATTAACCAAAAAGAGCATCGGTGTGAACCGATGCTCTCTGTTTCAGCGAACCGAATTACTTGATTTCGTAGGTCATGCTGGCGCTGGCGCTGATCACCAATTGGCCGGCTGAGATGGGCACATTGGCCGCGGCGGACATGCTTCCACCCTTGGCATCGTACATGGGGACGGGCACATTATTGGTGTAAGCACTCACGTATTGCAGATCACCCAATTTGACACCTGAGGCTTTGGCGATGGATTCGGCTTCGGCAATTGCATTAGCGATGGCCAAATCGCGGGCTTGTACCATGGCAGCAGATTTATCCTGGACATCAAATGAAATGCTGTTGATGGTGTTGGCGCCTGATTTCACCACGGCATCTAACAGAGTGCCGAGTTTGCTCAAATCACGCACGGTGATATAAACGGTGTTCTCAACCACATAATAGCTGCGAGAAATTGTTCCGTCCATACCGTAATCCTGCATGGGATAAACATTGAAGCTGGTGGTTTGAATATCCTTGGCTTCAACACCCTGTTCTTTCAGGGCTGCAGCCACAGCATTCGCCTGTGCATTGTTGTTATCGAGAGCAGTCGAAACATCATCTGCATCCGCTTTGACACCCACATAAATATAAGCCACATCCGGAACCAAATATACTTCACCAGTACCAGAGGAACTCAAAGTACGAACAATGGGTGCATTTCCTGCCGCTGCGGGGGTGGTGCTGCATGCGACCAGGGATCCTAAGACCAAAATACTTGCCAAAACAACTAAAAAGTTACGTTTCATTTTTTTCTCCTTTTTGTTTAACTCTACAGGTAAGACGTATGAATTGTATAAAAGTTCCCGAATTCAAAAAACAACACATAGTAGGGGTTCGTTGTGCGAACTATACACACCCGAGCTGTATTTTGGCGATTGGTGCAACGACCCCCTACTTTTACAAAAATAAAGGGACACGGTTTTTGCCGTGTCCCTTTATCACTCTTTCAATTCTATTTAATCAATTTCTTCAATGCTGATGCTGCCGATTGCCAGATCCACCTGAATGGTGATCTTGTCAGCGCCTGCCTTGGCATCCGGTGATGAAATTGTGTCACCGTCTCTTACATAGCCATCCGGAATTCTGGAGCCCACGAGTGCCTTGTCAGTGGTGATGACCACCTCGGCCCCCTTGGGCACGCGGATGACCAGTTCACCGATGGCACCGCTGACCGCCGCATCCACGTCCATGCCTGCGGGCAGGGTCAGGATGGTTTGTCCAATGCCCATTTCTGTACTGATTTCGTTAACATGGGTACCGGTCAGGTCAACTCGCATCTGACCAACACCCATTTCTGCACTCAAATCCATCGGAATGTCAGAATTCAGATCAAAAATCCATGGGCTGATGTTGGTATTGACCGGAATGATCACCATGCCGTTGCCTTCAAGGGAAAGACTGCTCTGTCCGTTCACAGGCGCGGAATAATTCGGTTCAAGTGTCATTTCTTTGGGTAAACCAGCTGAACCGCTCACCAGCATGTCTTTGTCAGCGCCGCCAGAAAGTTTCATCTCGCCAACCGCCATGGCAAAGCGGATGTCTGAGGAGGTGGCTTTATCAAGCTTTTGTTCAAAATCCACCGACTTCATCCCCACACTGAAAAACGGAGACAGCGTAGCCAGCCAGACAATGCCGCCGACCAACACCAGACCAAGCAGCACTCTGAACAGGTTGCTCCAAATGGAACCGCGGTGCCCGAAGATCACGTCGAGACCGATGGCAACCAATAAAATAGGCCAGAGCCTCAAGAACAATGCGAATCCGCCGAATTCAAGATAATGGAGGTTGCCGAGCAGCATGATGGTGCCAAGACCCAATAACACCATTGGCCCCACCCAACCATCACGACGATAAAGACCGTCCAAACCGGCGATGATCAAGATCACCGGCCAATATTGCTTCAGGTTTTCCCAAAGTGTGCCAGACACCGTTCCGATATTGATCAGAAAGATGAACACACCCAGGGCAACCAATAACAACGGAAAGAATAAACTTCCGGGTTTCTTTTTCTCTTCCATGGCTAATCCTTTTTAGTTCCTCGGATCACCAGTGCAACACCTGCCAACAAGATCAATCCTGCCCACAGCACACCACCGTCCAACCAGCTCAGCCATGAAATGTTCAACTGCCTGAGCAGGAAGAATCCGCCGGCCAGCACAAGTGCAATGCCAATGTAACGGGCAGTATTCTGGTTGGGTTGTTTGACTGCACTGATGAAATCGTCCCGCACCATTTCGGCGCGTTCTTTAATGTCTTCCCCGTCAAAGCGTTCGGGGTGCGTATCGGTGTAAACGTGGTCTTCGAGCGGGATTACGATCCACATGATCAGGTAGATCACGGGGCCGAATCCACCTAGCAGAGTAAGTACCACAAAGAAAAGCCGGGTAATGGTGAGGTCAATATTGAGATACTTGGCCAGGCCGCCGCAAACACCGCCTAACATGCGATCAGTTTGACTGCGATACAGTTTGTTCGTCATGGTAAACCTCTAGTCTTTCTTTTTGAAGGAACGAACAACAAGGTAGACACCAGTGGCGACAAATGCAATCGCCCAGATCCAGCCAAAGATGGAATCCACAAGGGCGCCGGAGCCGATCATGATCAATGTGCCAAGGACGAAACACACTGCGGCAGGAATCCAGGGCCATTTTTCAGTTTTGAGATTAGGCAGCAGCCCAAGGGCGGCAAAAGTAGCACCAATGCCCAGGAAGAAAACGCCGCCTTGCAGCATGCCGTGACCATTCTGAATACCGGCCACCAGGGCGATGGTCGCTACAGCACCGGCCGGGATGACCGCCCACCAATTGGAGGGTTTGAGTAGATAAACACCTACAAATCCAAGAGCGATGGCACCCAGGAAAATCGTGCCGCCAAACATACTGGCAAAGCGGGGAGCCAGGTCGCCTGTGGCGATCAGCACTGCCAGACCCACCAGGGTGCTGCCAGGGATCAACGCCCACCAATGTTCCTTGTTTTTCAGAACCACATAGAGGAAAACGAGTCCACCCGCCAAGAAGAACATTGAGACAAACAATCCGCCGATGGGCAGGTGAAAGATTTGCTGCACTAAAAAGACAATGCCAGCCAGAACGAGTAAAGTGCCAAATAACGCCTGTTTTGATAAGTTTTTCATAAGGTTACTCCAATTAATTGATGTCGACGGAACCAACGCCGCCTTCGTACGAAATTTCTACTTTGTTTGCAGCTGTGTTGTAGTCAGCAGATTGATAAGTGTGTCCGTCCTGCGGGAAGCGGTTGGTATCCACTTTGATGCCTGCCAGCCCGCTTGATTCGCGGATGGAAGCCGCCACACCCTGAGGGATGTGCAGTTTCACTTCAGCGGCACCAGATTTCACCACCACGCGGGTAAAACCGGCAGCTTGCGGCAGTTTGACATCTGTTGAGCTGGCGCCGGTTTCAATGTTCAATTCGGTCACCTTGAGGTCGGTCAGGTCAAGTCTGGCTTCACATGCACCAGAGTGAACGCGCAACTGCAGCGGAATTTCGTTGGTAAGGTAGACATTCCAATTCAAGCCTTGCTGTCCTGCTGTCCATCCAACGGGGAAAATAAAATCGCCCGGGGTGTTGATCTTTAAGAAAGCCTTGCCGTTGTTACGATGCAGTTCTTCGGTGATGCCGCCGGTGAACGAGCCGCTCAGTAATTCCTGCGGTTTTGCACCTGGTCCGACTACCAGCCGTCCAGCACCGTAATTGAATTGAATCTCGGCTTCGGTATCATTCATCATGGGAATGGAGCGTTCCACTGACTCAAGCGTACCTTTTGAAAGGTACGGTCCGAGCAAAAACCAGACGCCCAACAGAACGAGCACCAGCGGCCAAAAATAACGCCAAACACGATGATCCACAACCCCAAGGTTGATTCCCAAGAGGACAACCCCCAACAAGATAATTGCTGTACCAAAAAACAACGCCGATCGTTTCATTTTTTCTCCCAAACCCAGGAATTATGACTTGCGTGAGCGCAGCAGGGTGCGCAAGCCGATCAAGATACCAGCTGCAATCAGCAGCAGGGGCCAATAATCACCAAATGCTTTGAATGCGCCAAAGAAAGCGCCGAAGATGATAAACATCACCAGACTGGTGCCGATCGTGTCCAGTGCGGAACCAAGCGAGTAACGGTCGCGGGCGCCCAAAAAGTGCGCCAGAATCATGCCGATGCCCGAAAAACCGGGGATCAATGCCCACATATAAGCCCAACTCCCCCAGTTACCGGTAAGATTCTGATAATACAAAATACCGCCTATGCCACCTACGATCACGGCAGGCACGGCCATATCCGGTGCGCCGACGATCAAACCAAGCACCAATAACCCGGCAGCCACGGCCAAAATGATGGTCGGCCACGAATAGCTGATGTTCAGCCACTGATTGAATTGAGGAACCATGTTGGCCAGAATAAAATAGACACCCACCAAAACGAGGATGACACCTACGGCCAAACTGGAACGCTGTGAACGATTCATAATTACCTCCAATAATAGACAAGTTTATTTAGACAATATACGGATGGAAATTATTAAAGTTGCATTAACAAAATGAAAAAGAATCATTTTGTTAATGCATAGTCAACCCATTACTAATTCTTGAAACTATTTACGGAACTAGTTCCCTTGAGTCGGGGTCGAGATGGGCGTCCAAACCGGCAAGGGGGTCGGAGTCAACAGTAATGTTGTTGTCAGAGTAACTAATTGGGGTTGAACGCCGAACTGCGGGCACGTCGGATCCTGGCCTGAGACACCATAGAGAATACGTTCATCTATACTTAGATCACTTCCTAGGAGTGTGCACACATAAGTAATCAAGTCATTGTAATCAGTGATCCAAATTCTGACCGATTTATCCATGCTGGTGGTGACAATTTTCTTGCCGTCTTCAATAAAGCGAACAGAAGTGACTGCTGCGGTGTGACCGCTGTAAACTCTCACCATATGTCCACTGGCAATATTCCATAAACGAGCCGAATTATCGGTACTGCCGCTCAATAAAAATTTGTTATCTGGTGAAAAAGCCAGACTTGTGATCCGATCGGTATGACCTGAAAAACGATTAATAAGCTGCTGTGTTGAAAAATCCCACACAGTGAGTTCGTTGTTACCTGAAGCAAAAGCGATCAATTTTCCATCTGCAGAAAAAGCAAGTAGATAACCATTCATGCCATTAGATAAAGCAAAATCAGTTCCTGTTACAAGATTCCACCATCTTGTCCCACCATGAAAAGCAATCAAATTACCATCTGGTGAAATGGCTGATGAGTTACCGAATCCTTTTATACTTCGTAAAACCTGGCCGCTTTCAATATCAATTAATTGTGTCTCATCTTCATTAATCGTCACTATTATTGTTTTCGCATCAGCAGAAAAAAATAGGGCCGTGATAAATGGCTGAAAATTTGTGATTGTAAATGTTTTTTCCAGCCTTCCTTTTGGTAGAGAATATAGATTAATTTCAACCATGTCTGACACTGATTTCGATCGAACCGAAATAGCGGCGAGTTTTCCGTCTGGTGAAATAGCAACCGTTTTTACATCATGGTTATCTTTCGGAAATTCGTGAATTAGCTTTCCCGAACCAAGATCCCAAATGCCGCTGTTTCCAGACTCATCCCCGATCAAGATTGATTGACCATCTGGAGCAAGTGCGGAGGAGGTTATCGCTGCTGGAACTGTAAAAACTAATTGTTGGTCTTTAAGAAAAATATTCCATAATCTTGCAGTGTTGCTCCCTGTCAGTACCTGCGAACCATCAGAAGAAATGGCAACCGATTGGACCTCACCTGTGTTACCTGAAAGCAGCAATACTTGGTCACCAGTGGCTACGTCCCAAACTCGGGCTGTGTTATCCATGCTGCCTGTGATCAGCCATTTACCATCGGCTGAAAAAGCCGCACTGACAACCGAATCCGTATGGCCGACAAAACTTCGGACAGTCTGACCATTTTTCGTGTTACGCAATTCAGCTGTTGAAGAGATACCTGAAACACAGAAACTACCATCTGGTGAAACTGCGAGCATTCCACCACCTATCTGAATATCATGGTTCCGTGAGCCATCTGAAGTATTGTAAACATTATCATTTGCAAAAAAAGTCTTCCCATCTGGTAGAAAGAAAATTGAGGGCGCGCCTGCCCCAGGAGAAATGGAATAGATCTGTTTTCCTGTCTCAACATTCCATAATCGGACTGTCCGATCTGAACCTAAACTTAAAGTAAGAACGGATTTGCTGTCTGGAGAAAAAACAGCCTGAAACAAACCATCTTTATGCCCTTTGAGAACTTTGAGCGGTGCTCCAGTTAATGCATCCACAATGACTGCCGTTAAATTTGAGGTGGAAATTACGATCATTCGACCATCAGGAGAATATGCCACACTACCGATCATGGAGAAATCTGTGTTGTTTGACCAGATGATGTTCCCGGTCGCGGCATCTCTAAGTTCAAGAACATTGGGGTCCACTCCCCCAGTAAGACCAACCAGAAATGTTTTACCGTCGGGGGAGAAGGCTACTCGGGGGAAAAAACCAATGGTCGGTATGGTAAAAGGAACTGCCTTTAGACGACTAGCTGCATCCATCAATGCCGCGTCTGCGCTGGGCAGGTAGATCTTTCGCAGTACACGGATGCTTAATAAGGCTGCGGTTTCTGCATTACCGCCCTCAGTCCGTAAGATCGAATTCGCATCCGCCGAGAGGTTGAGTGATTCGATCATGTAGCTTCCGGCGACAACCGTTTGCGCAACCGCGGTCAGTGTGGGAGGAATCGGGGTAAGCGTTTTTTCACTGATGGCAATCTGGGTGTTGCCGGCTGCAACCTGTACTTTTGTTTGTGCTTCTCTTTGAATGGACATAATGGTTGCAGCTACTGCCAATACAAAGAACACACCAAGTGCAATGGCTGCCACTCTGAATCCTTTTACCAGCCGTTCACGTTGGATGCGCCTGGCTTCAAGCTCATCTTGAACTCGTCTGCTTTCGGCGATGTATGCTTTTTGTTCGTCAGTCGGATGAGGAGGCGTTTCTTTCAATTGAGACTCAGTAGACCATTTCTCATAAAGCGCCAATTCGTCTCCTCGCAACAGCCCGCTCGGGTTGCGCCCGGTGCCCTCCCAGTCGCGCATGCGCAGAAGCAGGCGGGTGTGCAGCTTGACACGTTCAGGATCGGTATCCACCGTCTCAAGAAGCGCATCCACCCCTTTTTCAATTTCCTTGATCTGCGTGAAATCGATCCATTGAATAGATTGTATGCTTTCCCAATTTTCTCTCGTCATCTGCTCATATTTGCATAATTCCGAGTCGTTTTGCCAGGCTCGGATCATGGCTTTTTGATCTATAGTCGTGAGCTGAAATAGAATGATGCGCTTCTTATGTTTCAAGGCATGGTTAATCTCGCGATGGCAAAAAAGTGATTCGAGCGAATTCTGACTAACGATCAGCACAAAGTTATCCGCACCATCAATGCCGGCGCAGATTTCATCCCACCATTTGGAGGAATACTCAATGCCGTGCAGATCGATCCAGACTTCGCGGTTGCGTGCACCAAGAGAATCGAATAATTCTTTTACTGATTCAGTGTCTTTGCGGGAATACGAGAGGAATACATCCGTCATTGTGAATCCCTTTCAATTGAAGAATTATTTACTTTTAAATAATTGTTTTTTGACACCACTTTGGTATGTACACAACTCCCCCAAAAAACCGGCCAACCTAGAATTGAGTAAACCACTTACTTGAATAATAAAGTTTACACGACTTAAGAATACTGGTCAAACAACCAAGTAATGACCTGGCAAATCAAGAAGCTGGGTTTGCAGCTAGATTTTTCGTTCTTTTCTGGTTACAGAACTTTATCATTTATTAAGTGATTAACGATCAATTCGGCAGACTGCTGATATGGACAAAAGAAATGAATATTCGGCTTTCGTGAAAGATCCATCAAATCAACCAGACCACTATGATGTAAACGCACCCATATCTGAGTCTGAGGATTTATTTGCAGAATTTTATATGCAGCTTCCAGATTAATAACATCATTTCCTGACGCAAGAAAGACCAATTTTGCCTTATGAGTATTAACAACATGCAAAGTCTCAATGTTGGTCATATCTGATTGGATAAAAACCACATTTTCATTAGAAAGACCTGTCTCAGCAAACAATCCAGGATGCAGATCAACTAGAACGATCTGGTCTTTGGGGTATTCTTTGTGTAAGCGTTTTACCATTGCTTTTCCCAGCTCACCAACACCAAAGATAACAATATGATTTGAAAAAGTATTTGCGACCATCGTATTCCATTCCTCCTGGTGTTTCCCTCGGTCCATAAACACAGAAAAAACGCGCAAGGCACCTTCACCCACAACAATGAATGAAATTATTGGAAGCAGAAAAGTTAGTATTGAAGGTAAGATGCCATCGCCTGGCGCCACCACACGCTCTCCCATTGACATGTGGAACGCATTAACAAGTAGATCAAGAAAAGTAGCCTTTGGATAAACACCAAATAGGTTCATTAAAGTAGCGCCAAAAATTTGTAATAAACTGAAAAGCAGTAGATTTCCCCAAACTGCTTTTGTCACAATTTTCAGATCGCGCAAAAAAATTGGGATTTTATACATAATTATTCTCTTTAGATTATGTCGAATGTAAATCGTTGTCTGAAATATAAGTCTATCATGTTAAACAATCTTGATGCGAACACAGTCAAGTTCACTGATGATCAAGTATCGATTATTGTTTTCCCTTATTTAGTTTAGAATACAATACATAATCATAGAGTTATTGATTCACAAATGATGACTCCCCTAAAGATAATTCTCTCAGGATTATTGAATGACGAATCAAAATAAAGTAAATATCGGCATTACCGGGCATCTTTCACTGCAAAATCCCGATTTGATCGGCATGTCCATCCGTCAAATCCTGAAAACCCTTGCCAATAAATATCCGAACAAACAACTCAGTTTTTACTCCCCGGCATCGCCGGGTGCTGACTTATTAGCCGCCGGAATTGCCAACGAGCTTTCCATTCCACTTTTTATTATTCTGCCCTTTAATCAGGATGAATATCTGCAGACTTTCACTATTGAAGATAAAACACTTTTCCTGCAATTGCTCAAAAAAGCTGAAGGGATCATCCAATTAACAGAAGAGAAACAGGGAGATGTTTATCAGATGCTTGGAGAGTATCTGGTCGAAAAGATGGATATCTTGATCGCCATCTGGAATGGTCAGGAAGCACGCGGTCCGGGTGGAACAGGCGACGTGGTTCAGGATTTCAGGAAATCCCTTAAACCCTTGGCATGGATCAGAGCTGACAACATGGCTGCGGATCAGCCAGTTCTCCTTCCCGATTCGTTGCCGTTAGGGACTATTCAATATGATAACTGGTAAGATCCACGTCTTTCAGTTGATCTTGAAATAACTCAAGAAATGTTCCTTTTTTATGAAAATAGGAGTTCAAGCCAATCATGAATAATCTGCGCACCTACACCAATACATTCTTCAACGATCTTGAACTCTTCGAGGACGTCGCAAGGGGACATTCTTATAAAGCATTTATTCAACAGTCCATTCTGGAGTTTTTAGAGAATGAAACGAAAGAGACGGCTTTTGCTGTATATGAATCCTTCTTTGATAGTTACCGCATCACTCTGGAAGGATGCAGCTCCTCGTTTATTGACCTATTGGATGTGCTGCGCGCCTACGAAGAGAACGCCGCCACCCTGATCGACAAACAGAGAGATCATTATATCCATTCGGTTAATGTGTTCATCCTTGGCCTTTGCATCTATTCACAAAACAAAGCCTTTCGGGCCGCTTTCGATAAAAAAATCCTGGATAAATCAGATTATCCCTATTCGTACGATACCAAACATGAAGAATTCTTTTACCGTTGGGGACTGGCCTCTTTGTTCCATGATGTGGGATACCCGGTGGAGATCATCTGCAAACAGATTGGCAAGTTCATGGCTTTTGCTTCAGAGGTGGATGGCAATCTCAAGATCAATTCACACCTTGAATTTGAAAACTTTGACGTTCTGAATTCCATTGCCGAAATTATTCCAAAAAGGGAATTCATTAACAATTATTATGAAAAATACGACTCGTGCGTCTATGTGGATCTCTTAAAACCGATCGATCTTCTTTCACACAAATTACACCTATCACTGGGCGTGGATCTCAAAACGATAAAGATAACTCTCGATAGCTTTGTAGACAGCATGTCAAAAAGTGGTTTCGTTGATCACGGCTTTTACAGCGCCATAATTGTTCTAAAATGGTACGGATATCTGATCCAGAGCTCAAAATACAAATTTGAATACTTTTTCTATCCAATCCTGGATAGCGCAAGTGCCATTCTGCTTCATAATTATTATCAAAATGTGCTGACGAAACCGCCCTTTAACCTGGGGGCGCTTTCTCCTGACCAACATCCGATAGCCTATCTTTTAATCCTTTGCGATGAACTGCAAGAGTGGAACCGCGAAGCCTATGGGATTGCAGACAAAAAGCTCAATCCGGTGGGAGAGGCCTCGATAGCGATCACTGATAGACGCATGGATGTCACCTATCTGGTGAAAAAAGGAACCTTTCCTGCCCAGTTTGCTTCAGAAAAAGAGGCTTTCCTAAACAAAATACTGAATCTGGATGCACTATTTGACGGCAGCTTTTCAATTTGCTGCGAAGTGATGGATAAACTCGTCTCAATGGCTGGCGATTTCAAACAAGGTAATGCGATCCTATCCCGGCCGCTGCTGGATAATCTTGAAAAACTTGCCATTGCCATTCACGAAAAATTCAACCAAAAGCAAGTAGAAAGGCATCCAGAAAAGCGGTTGGCATATCCGCGGTTCACCGACCTGCCCGATACACTCAAGTACTCTAATTTACGCCAGGCGCGAAGCATCTTATCCATGCTGGATTTGATGGATTGGGAGACGCGGCCGATTAATTCTCGAGGGGAATCCGTTAAAGATATAACAAAAGAGGTAGTTGATGTACTTGCCAGATTTGAACATGAAGAATGGGTGAAAGAAAGATTGGCCTCAGGGTGGCGTTACGGCGCGCGGAAAGATGTTGACCAAAAAATCAGTCCTTATCTCATCCCGTACGATGCCCTGGATGAAGAAACCAAGGAGCTGGATCGTGATTCCATAAAGAATATTCCCGAATTATTAGACATGGTTGGATTGGCTATTTATCGGAAAACTGAACATAAGTAATAATTTATATAAATCTAATAATAATTACTATTGACAAACGAAATTTATCGAATACAATAAGACAAATTAAGTCTAATTATTGGAGTATCAATGAAACAAACTTGCTTGTGTACAAGGCGGGGCTCGATCTAACACCGCCAGAGTCTAATCCTCACGGTCAACTTATTCTGGCGGCGGTAGACGTCCCCGCACGTATGTCGTGCAGCGCTCTCCGTCGCTTTTGATTTAAGTTGGCCGTATTTTATTTAAACTTAGGATGTAAAAATGAAAATCGCAAATGATGTCACCGAACTGATCGGCAACACCCCACTTGTCAAACTGAACCGGCTGACCAAAGACAGTGTCGCCACGGTCGCCGCCAAATTGGAATATTTCAACCCCTCCCACAGTGTTAAAGACCGCATCGGGGTTTCCATGATCAACGCCGGCGAAAAAGCCGGGGTGATCACCAAAGATACCGTCTTGATCGAACCCACCAGCGGCAATACCGGCATTGCCCTGGCTTTCGTCGCCGCCGCCCGCGGATATAAACTGGTGCTGGTGATGCCCGATACCATGAGCAAGGAACGCCGCATGCTGCTGCGCGCCTACGGTGCGGAACTGATCCTCACCCCTGGCAGCGAAGGCATGCCCGGCGCCATCCGTAAAGCGGAAGAGATTGCCGCTTCTGACAAAAAATATTTCATGCCGCAGCAGTTTAAGAACGGCGCCAACCCAGAGATTCACCGCAAGACCACCGCGGAAGAGATCTGGCGTGACACTGACGGCCAGGTGGATATTGTGGTATCCGGTGTAGGCACCGGCGGCACGATCACCGGCATCGGAGAAGTCTTAAAATCTCGCAAACCCGGTCTCAAGATGATCGCAGTTGAACCGGATGCGTCGCCAGTGCTTTCAGGCGGTGCAAAAGGTCCCCATGTCATCCAGGGTATCGGCGCCGGCTTTGTACCCGATGTGCTCAACACCCAGATCTATGACGAGATCATCCGCGTCAAGAATGATGACGCCCTGGGAACCGCACGCGAGATGGCTACCCGCGAGGGGCTGCTGGTGGGCATCAGTTCAGGTGCAGCTACCTGGGCAGCATTACAGGTGGCAGCTCGCCCAGAAAACAAGGGCAAACTGATCGTGGTGATCATCCCCTCGTTTGGCGAACGCTATCTCAGTACTGCACTGTTTGCCAACCTGGCTGATTAAGGACGCATCCAATGGAGGGAACTGTGTCTTACTCACTTTTTCGTTACATTCGCGAGGATATCCGCTCGGTCTTTGAACGCGACCCGGCGGCAAGATCCACGCTTGAATTGTTGCTGTCCTATCCCGGTCTGCAAGCCGTATGGGCACACCGCACCGAACACTGGATGTGGGTCCACGGTCTTAAACTGCTAGCCCGCTGGTTCTCTCAGATCACCCGTTTCTGGACGGGGATCGAAATCCACCCGGGAGCAAAGATCGGCCACAGCTTTTTCATCGATCACGGCATGGGAGTGGTGATAGGTGAAACCGCCGAAATTGGCGACCGCGTCACCCTTTATCACGGCGTAACCCTGGGCGGTACCAGCCTGCAAAAAGGCAAACGCCACCCCACGCTTGAAGATGATGTGGTGGTCGGTGCCGGAGCCAAAGTATTGGGGAACATCGTGATCGGCGCGCACAGCCGCATCGGCGCCAACGCCGTGGTGGTCAAACCCGTCCCCCCCAACTCGGTGGTGGTCGGTGTGCCTGGCCAGGTGGTCAGCCGCAGCCAGCCTGCCAGCAGCGGCCCGGATCTTGAACACGGCCGTCTGCCGGATACCATCGGTGACTCGGTGGCTTCCTTAATGCAAAGGCTCGAAGCGGTTGAAACCCGGCTGAAAACACTGGATAAACACAAACACGATGAACAGCTTGAACATGTCACCGTCCATAAACCAACTGACGGTGTCTGGCACGGCGAAGATTTTATGATCTAAGACATAATGCAAGAATCGGAATTCTTTAAAAGAATTCCGATTCTTGCTCTTTTAGTGCAATCCGCGGGGGACTTTTTCATCTATTTAAATAATTCGTTTTTACTTTTTGAACCTGGGTCTCAAAAAGAAGAAGAACAGCACCACGAAGAATCCGGCGGCGCTCAAAACAAGCAGCCCAAAGCCCAGATACTGACGGTCGATCTTCTGAAAGACGCTGGTCTTGGTGGGCGTTGGTGTGGGTGTCAGCGTGCGGGTCGGACTGGGTGTGGTGGGCATCAGCGTCTGCGTTGGCGTCCGTGAAGGCATCATTACCGTTGCTGTGCGAGTGGGTGTGATGGTGGGCGTCGGTTTGAGGCTGATCTTGAGTGTATTCCCAACATAAATATCATTCGAAGTCATCGAATTGAGTAATTTTATTGCCTCAATGGTGACGCCGTAGTTAACCGCGATTGTGTAAAGTGTGTCATTGGCTTTCACCACATGCCAGATCGTGCCATCCAGATCAGGGGTGGAGGTGGGGAATGCATTTACGGTATTAACGACGATCGGGGTGCTGCCATCTGTCATTAGTGTGGCGGTGCTATTTGAAACCGCAGGGGAATTTGAAGAGGTACCTGTTCCAGCGTGAAGCACGTAATAGTTGCCAGAAATACCGACTCCAACATAAGTGTATTGTTGGTCAGTTGCAGGCAGCATATGGTCATAATCAGCCCAGTAACTTGCAAGCAGGTCAATGCTCATTCTACTATCGGCCGCCCAGTTTTCTGTTACACGGCCAACAAACCCGTAATCAGCGCATCTTACGCTTGCAGAAGGATAACCATAGGCAACCAAATGGCCGCCTGCTCCAATCCGATTCATTTCGTCAGCAGTAGCCTGGGCACATTGATCTAGTGCCGCACTTTCAATCAACGCATTGGACCAGTAGCCCGATCGCCAGCTGTTCATTAAAGCGATCATATCGGCACCCGTCACGGAACCGGCTGCCTGTGCCCTTGTAAGAGGAAGCACCAATAAACCGGCAAGCAATATTACTATGAGTGAGAGATAAAAATATCGGCGCATCGTTGGGTTATTATAACCGATGCGCCGAGAGTGGCAATTCAAAAAATGTCAAGAATTAATGGAGGCTGCGTTCCTCAAAGTTGGTGCCCATGGCTTCAGCAATGACGAGAAAATCTGTGGCCGAGATCATACCCACGATCATACCCTGGTCATCCGCTACTGGCAGATGATGCACTCGCAGTTGTTTCATCAAGGCAGCGCATTCGGTGATTTTCATATCAGCCGGAACGGTGACGACAGGTGAAACCATGACTTCGCGAATTTTTGTCTTGGAGGGATCATTTTTCTGTGCAACGATTTTGTCGCAAATATCGATGGAGGTCACAATGCCGTATTCAGGATTTGTTGGGGATTTGTTGACGATGACACTGTTCAAATAGCGGTGGCGCATGAGGGACAACCCCTCGTTAACGCTTGCATCTGGATCGATAAAAATCACAAGGTCCTTCATCCAGTTCTTGACGGTCAAAAGCTTCATGCATCTCTCCTTGAGTCATACTAAAGTGGATTGAACAAGAAAATTGTCAACGAACGATATGATTAATTTAACGTTTTCTTGACTAAAAGTCAAATGTGATTTGTCAGACAAATTTTGGTACAAACTTCGTAATTGCAACTATTTAACAGGCCATTCCCAGCCATTAATCTCTTCCAATACCTTGTAAGCGGTCATATCCAGTTGGATGGGAGCAATTGAAACATACCCCGCCTTGAGATCGCCAAAATCGGTACCGGTTTCATCCACACCGGTGGGAGCTTCGCCGCCGATCCAGTAATAGGGTTTGCCCCGCGGATCTTCGCGGCGGATCAATTCATCGCGGTAAATGCGCAGCCCCTGGCGGGTGGGTCTGTAGCCTTTAAGTTCATTTTCAAGCAGGTAAGGCACATTTACATTCAGCAAAATATCGCGCCCAAAAGGATGTTTGACCATGACTTCAACCACCTTGCGGGCGGCAATCGCTGCAGTAGCATAATCGAGTACGCCGCTGAAATGTTCCGGAGCGTCAAGCGAAACGGCCACACCAGGTACGCCGTTAATGACCGCTTCCATGGCAGCCGTCACCGTGCCTGAATAAGTGATGTCGTGGCCAATATTGGCATTGGGATTGATGCCTGAAACCACCAGGTCGATCGGTTTTTCGATCACTCCCATCAAGGCCAGCGCCACGCAATCTGAAGGGGCGCCGTCACTGGCGAGGGCAGGGCTGCCATCTGCCAGGGTCACCGGCTTGGCGCGCAGGGGACGGTGCAGCGTCTTCACATGCCCAGACGCTGACCAGTTATGGTCCGGGGCCAGCACACTTACCTCCGCCACCTTGCGCATCTCTTTAACCAGCGCCAGCAAACCCGGGGCAGTCACACCATCATCATTGGTAACCAGAATGTGCATTATGACCTCATCTCATTAACGAAATAATTCGACCAGCCTGTTTATTTTAGCATTTCTCAGCCGGCAATCCAATTTACATTGACATAATGAACCATGTTCATTAAAATACCTCTTTATATGAACCATGTTCATATAAAGAGGATGATATGCCAAAGTTATTACCAGATATTCAAAATACGATCTTATCCATTGCTGAAAAACATTTCAAAGACCGCGGGTTCGAAAAAACCGACATGCGTGAAATTGCCGCTGAATCCAATATCGCCGTTGGGACAGTTTACCTGCATTTTCATAATAAAGAAGCTTTGTATCAACAAGTCATCATAAACTGTTGGACGAAAACACTCGAAAATATCAGCACCATTTCTCAGACGCCCAAAAACCCAGAGATACTCCTTGAAGAAATAATCCAGGTTCTGGTTGAAGAAATGACCAACCGCAAATCGCATGAAAGCCTGTGGATGGAAATCGGTTCATTTCATCACCACGAGTTTGCCAAAAATCCGCCCATCGATCATTTTTCAGGCATGCGAGACCCCATCACCGGCATCTTGAGCGACCTCATCCAAAAAATGGCGATCCAAAACGGAAAACGGTTGGATGAGGACATAAGCAGCCAACTCGGAAGTTTCGCTTTCATCATGACCGTGGATTTGTGTATGCAGCCTTCAAAGGACACATCTCAGCAAACTGATTTGATTATCCAGCTTATCGCTTCATATATTAAACAATTATCTTGAAATCCCTGATGAAACATCCTTCAACACACTCACCCATTGGATGATGTGAAAAATCATTATTGATCGGAGCAAGCAATGAAAATCCTCAAAGCAGTATGGAATTATCTCAAAGACTGGAAAAACCTCCTAACCCACGGGTTGATCGGGGTGGCCATCGTGGTGGTCGCTCTGGTGATCCCGGTTGCCCCCATTTATCGGGTGGGCATTTTGGTTTTGGTGGTTGGATTCAACTTAATTAGGATGAATCACGCGAAACGCTTTCTTCACCAAAAGAATGACCAGTCGAATGGTTAACAAGAACAAGTTGGATTTTTAGGGAATTATGTTATAATTCACCGGCTTAGGTAATGTCCACAAATCGGATTGAGCCTGGCCTATCCCACACGCGCCCCGATCTTGTCTGCGTGCTGCCAGTAACAGTGATGACAGGGCTAAAGGGTGCGGAAGAATAAAACGCAAAGGAGTACTACCCATGAGTTCAGTAATTTCTATGAAAGCCTTGCTCGAAAGCGGTGTCCATTTCGGCCATCGCACCAACAAATGGAATCCGTTGATGCGCCCCTACATCTTCACCGAGCGCAACGGCATCCACATCATCGACCTGCAGCAAACCGTCAAACTTTTGAATACAGCCTACAACCTGGTTCGTGACACTGTCGCCAAAGGCGGCGTGATCATGTTCATTGGCACCAAACGCCAGGCCCAGGAAACCATCGCTGAAGAAGCCATCCGCTGCGGTATGCCCTACGTGACCGAACGCTGGCTGGGCGGCATGCTGACCAACTGGTCCACCATGCTCGTTCGTATTTCAGAACTCGATCGTCTCGAAAAAATGACCGAAACCGGTGACATTCACCGTCTGACCAAAAAAGAAGGCCTGCTCATCGGACGCAGTGTCAAGAAACTGCAGACCCGTCTCTCTGGTGTGCGCACCCTCAAACGTGTTCCCGATTTGGTCTTCGTTATTGACACCGTCCGCGAACATACCGCCGTGCATGAAGCCAACTTGAAAGGCATCCCCGTGGTTGCCCTGGTTGACACCAACTGCGATCCCCGTGTGGTTGATTATGTCATCCCCTCCAATGATGATGCCATCCGCGCCATCAAACTGCTGGTTGGCAAGATCGCCGATGCAGTCATCGAAGGCAAGACCATGTTCAAAGATGAAGATCAGGATGTTGTTGCTGGAGCCGAAGTTGCCCAGAGCCGCCCTGTTTCCGCAACCCCCCGTCCCCGTATGGATGAAGAATCAGACATGGACGATACCGACCTTTTGGGCGCTGCAACCCTCGCCAAAATGGGCGGCAAGGCTGACGAAGTAGAAGAAACACCCGAAGCCTAAGACCAATAATTATTTTCCTGAAAATGGAAATTAAAAAGAATACGCCTGATTTGAGCGACTGAGACTGATTAGAAAAGGAACCTGAAGCAATGGCAATTACAACTGAAATGATCAAAACTTTACGTGAAAGCACCGGCGCCGGCATCCTCGATTGCCGCAAGGCTCTCGAACAATCCAATGGCGATATGAATGCCGCCCTTGATTTCCTGCGCGAAAAAGGTCTTGCCACCGCCACCAAACGTTCTGCCCGTGCAGCATCTGAAGGTGTTGTTGAACTTTATTCCCACGGCAACGGCCGCGTGGGTGTCATGGTCGAACTAAACAGCGAATCCGATTTCGTCGGCCGCTCTGAAGTCTTCCGCACCCTGGCCCACGAACTTGCCCTGCAAATTGCAGCCACCTCACCCGAATTCGTCGCCGAAGCTGACATCCCCGCTTCTGTGATCGAACGCGAGACCAAGATCGCAACCGCCAAAGCCAAAGAAGACGGCAAACCGGATGCCATCATGCCCAAGATCGTTGAAGGCGCCATCAAGAAGTTCAAGGATGAATTCGTGCTCTTGAACCAAAAATACATCCGCGATGAATCCATCACCGTGCAAGAATTGATCAATCAGAAGATCGCCGCTTTGGGTGAAAACATCATCGTCCGACGGTTCGCCCGTTGGGCTCTCGGTGAAACCACCTCCGAAGCTTCAGAAGAATAATTACTAAAAAAGACCAACCTTTGGGTTGGTCTTTTCTTAACCCAAGGAGGAATCATGCAGGAGTTACGCTATCATCGGATCTTGCTCAAATTGGGCGGAGAATCTCTTGCCGGAGCTGGCGGTGCGGGTATAGATGCCACCCAGGCGTTTGAGATCGCCGGCCGAATCAAGGAAGTCCGAGAATTGGGTGTGGATGTGGCCATCGTCATCGGCGCCGGCAACTTGTGGCGCGGCAAGGTCGGCCTTGAAATGGGCATGGACCAGGCCACTGCAGATTACATGGGCATGTTGGGCACGATCATGAACGCCCTTGGGCTGATGGACGCCCTTGAACATCAAGGCGTGGTCACCCGCGTGATGACCTCGATCGAAATGAGAACCGTTGCGGAACCTTACATCCGCAGACGTGCGATCAGGCACCTTGAAAAAGGCCGCGTGGTCGTTTTCGGCGGCGGAACAGGCAACCCTTATTTTTCGACCGACACGGCTGCCGCCCTGCGCGCCATGGAAATTGACGCTGATGTATTGATCAAAGCCACCAAAGTGGACGGCGTCTACGACAGCGACCCCAAGAAAAACCCGGATGCGGTCAAATTTGAAGAATTGAGCTACATTGAAACGCTCAACCGCCGCCTGGAAGTCATGGATTCAACTTCCATCACCATGTGCATGGAACACAAATTACCCATCCTCGTGTTGAACCTGTGGGATCGGGGTGCACTCAAAAAAGCGTTGTTTGGTGAAAAGGTTGGAACGTTGGTAAGGTAAGAACTGTGAATGGTAATTGGTGATAAGTAAAACCGGTGAGAATAAGAGTCGAATTCAAAAAACGAATTCGACTCTTTGCTTTTTATTAACCATAAGAACACTCTTTACATAAGATGTTCTTCGTAATGTTCAATAACTTCAATGGCAAGCTGAGATTTTATTCTCTCACTTTGCAAATCAACCTCATCAAGAGACTTGACCAGTTCAAGCATTTGAAGCCTGCGACTTTCAAAATGAGAAATGATCTCTGCGTCTGACAGATTTTTTACACTGGCCACTGCCTCCGCATTAAAAGCATCCACATCCACGTTTGGAGGTTGAAAACCTGGGTCTCGCCGGTATACCAAGATCAATTGCATGCCGCGCTGCCACCATGCAGCGAGATGGGCTAATAAATCTCCCAAACGAGCGTATCCCTGGCGCTCAAGATATTGCTGCTGTTCATCTGCGGTTAAGCTATTATAGCGATCGACAAAAGTACCCCATTGAATTTTCAGACTCTTGATCACTTGTGCTTTTGAAAACTTTTTCATGTTTAGCTGCCTGACTTTAGAATGTACATCATTTTACTTGATTTGGTATGAATGTTGCATTATCACACTGGCTTAATTGCCCAATCTCTCGTAAATTGGATAATAATATCAATGATACCCTTGGAAATTGAAATCTTAATTGGCCTGGCAACCGGCTTGGTGGTCGGCATTACCGGTGCCAGTGGTGTTTTATTGGTTGTTCCTTTGTTGACCATCATCTTGAAGTTTTCAATGCATACAGCTGTAGGCACCAGTCTTTTTGTGGATGTCATCACACCGCTGGTGGTGGCTTATTCTTATTACAGGCATGGCAACGTAAACCTCAAAGCCGCACTTTGGCTGGCTGTGGGGGCCATTCTTGGCGCCCAGGCTGGAGCATTGGTGGCGAACTCTTTCGTCCCCAGCGAATTAATGAGCAAGGGGTTTATCTTGTTTCTGATCGGCATGGCCGTTTCAATGTGGATCAAGAGCTACCGGCCTAAACGAGAAAACATGAAAGTGCGTCTATCAGAGATGAACCACAAGAACCGCCTGATCACCTTTGGCATCGGCTTGCTTTTAGGCATCAGCAGCGGACTCTTCGGTGCAGGCGGTGGATTGATGTTCCTGCTCGTTCTGATCGTGATCCTCAAGTACCCCACCCGGCTGGCAATCGGCACATCCTCACTGATCATGGCCATGACCGCCGCTTCCGGCACCATCGGCTACGCCATCCAGGGCAACGTGGATTTCCAAACCGGCATCATCATCGCCATCGCTGCCGTGGGCAGCGGCCTGCTTGGCGCCAGGATCGTCAATAAAGTGGATGAAAAGATCCTCAACCGCATCGTGGGCACGGTCTTTGGTGTGATTGGCATTGCCATGTATTTCTTAAAGTAAAGTGGGGTACAAAAAACCATCATGAGCCGGGTCTTCACCCGGCTTTTTTGTTAGTACTTTTTTCAGGCAGATATATACTTAATGTGCGAATTAATCCAGAATTTCAGAAAGGATTTCATTATGCCTTTTCACCTTTTTCTCGTACCGGTGAACATAGTTCTGATTGTCATCTATCTGATTGCGCGTAATCGCGAAAACCTGAAATTAACTGCCTGGATTCAACCCCTAACCACCTTTCTTTCAATCGGGATCGCCGCGTTAAGCCTTCTCAATAAAGACACTAACGCATCTTATACAATCTGGATCTTGATCGGATTGGGCCTTTGTTTTGCTGCCGACATCTTCAATATTGATATGAATAATGACAAAATTTTCCTCGCAGGGATTGCCTGTTTTATTGTATCCTATCTGGAATACGCCATCACCTATACCCGGTTCAATAACGGCTTCCATAAATCGGACATTCTGGTCGGTCTACTTTTCATTGCCATTTATTTCATACTCATGACCCTCTTTTGGAAGAATCTGGGCAAATATAAGTTGCCCGTCTTGGTTTACGGGCTCATTCTGCCCTTCATGGTGACCCGTGCGATTTCCACCCTGTCTGGAGGAGTCTTCCCCCTGACGGCAGCTGTTCTGGTGACTGCAGGCAGCCTCATGCTCTACCTGGGAGATATTGAATATGGTTTGCAGCGCTTCTACAAACCAGGCAAATTTACGGTCGGTCCGGTCTGTTATGCCGGCGGACAACTGTTGATCGCATTAAGTTGCGCTTACTTCATTTCATAGTAATGGAGCCCAAGATGAACAATAAACTTTCATTCAAATCTAAACTTGGCTTTGGTGTAGGTGAATTTAGCAGCAGCATTTTCTTTACTTTAACCTCCTTCTGGTTGATGAATTTTCTGACCGATGAAGTTCGCATCAGTGCAGCCGTAGCAGGCACTGCTTTGTTGGTCGGCAAAATTTGGGACGCAGTGATTGATCCATTAATTGGATACTTTTCAGACAAAACGAAATCCCGCTGGGGACGCAGACGCCCGTACCTCTTATTTTTCGCAATCCCCTTTGGCGCCGCCTTTGTGTTAATGTTCCGCAATCCAGAGATTGCCAGCCAGAGCGGCAAGTTCATTTGGGCAATGCTGACTTACATCTTTTTCTGCACCGTTTATTCTTTCACCAACATTCCCTATAACGCGCTGCTGCCTGAGATGACCACGGATTACAATGAACGCACCAACATTTCGGGCTTCAAACAGGCATTCGCCGTCATTGGCACTTTACTCGGCGCAGGCGCCGCCATGCCCATCATGGCGCTCTTTGCAGGACGCACCGCCGGGTTCATCGGCATGTCTGCCATTTTTGGTTTTTTGGCATCTCTGTCATTGATCATCACCTTTTTTAGTGTCAGAGAGCCGAAGATCCAGGAAAGCCAGAAAAGCGGAAATGTCATTGGTTCGCTTAAAGACGTTTTTTCGAACAAACCTTATCTTTTGATCTTGACCACTTGGTTCGCAAACTCAACCGCTGTGGCCATCATGCAGACCATGTTGATCTATTACTATAAATACCTGATCGGCAATGCTGATTCTGTCACCATGGCAATGATCGCCCTGTTGATCATGACCATGGTCACCATTCCGCTGTGGGTGTGGCTGTGCAAGAAAATCGGCAAGAAAGTCGCCTACATTGGCGGCATGACCCTGACCCTCGCAGCCGTGCTAACCTTTGCTTTTGTTGCAGACAAACTGGGCAGCATCCCCGCCCTGATCCTGATGGCGTTGGCAGGCGTTGGGTTTGCCTCACATTATGTAGCGCCATGGGCGATCGTGCCCGACACCATGGAACACGGCTATGCTGAAACCGGCAGACGCAGTGAAGGGGTTTATTACAGTGTGTGGACTTTTGTGATCGCCCTGGGTGGCGCCCTGGCAGGATTCCTGGTTGGACAAGGTCTCGATCTCTTTGGTTATATTCCTGACGTCACTCAAACTGCCAGATCCGTTCTGGGCATTCGCCTCTTGATCGGCGTTTTGCCCGGTATTTTTATCCTGATCGCCAACATCGTTTTATTGGTTTATCCGCTAAATAAGAAAAAGTACGAACAGGTGCTTGAGAAGATAAAAGTGATGGAAGCAGGCAAGGAGGCTCAATGAAAATAGCCGTCATCGGGTGTGGAATTGCTGGATTAACCGCCGGCCTGACCCTGGCAAAAAAAGGATATCAGGTCGAGCTCTTTGAACAATCTGCGCGGATTGGCGGCGTCACCGGCGGCATGGAAGCCGAAGGCTTCGAATGGGATTACGGGCAGCTGGTGGTCGAAGGCTTTGACAAGAGTGAACCCCTTGGGCGAATCCTTTTTGAACTGGGCGTGCTCGATAAACTTCAATTGGTACATGACGAGCGTGAATATGATTTCCCCGATTTCAAGATCAGGGTTCCTGAAGAGTACGGCGGCATCCACTGGCGCATGGATTTGCTCAAACAAATGTTCCCTGAAGAATCCGCCGGGCTGGATGCCTACTGGAAGGATTACGTGCGCTTCACGCGCCTGGTAACCCTGGGCGGTCGAATGGAAAAAGAAGGGTTGGGCACAAAGATCGCATTTTATCTGACCCTGTTGCCCTTCCTGCCCAAAATGAACTGGTCCGCAGAAAAGTTAATGGGGCATTACTTCAAATCTGAAAAACTGAAGTGCGTATTCATGTCCATTCTGGCAGATTTCTTCACGCCGCCTTCCAAGTTCCCCGGTTTGGGGATCTTCACCCTGAACGGCGAGATCACTTTTGAGAAACGCATGCCCACGCAGCTGGCCAAAAATGCGGTCATGACCCGTTTCTACTCGCTCATCGGCGGATTAAAGACGCTGATCAAAGCCATGGCCGACGAAATTGAATCCGCCGGTGGAAAGATCCACACCCGGTGTGCCATCGAAAAGATCGTGGTTAAAGACGGAAAAGCCTGCGGGGTGATGGATCAGAACGGCATCCTCCATGAATGCGACCAGGTGATCGCCTCTGGCGGCGCAAAAGAACTCTTTACCAGGCTGCTTCCTGCCGATTGTCTGCCAGATGGATTTACGGACAAGGTGCTCACCATCCCGCTGATGGATTCAGTTTTCATGCTCCACCTCGGGGTGGATTACGATCCCTCAGAGGTGCTGCACACCGTCTGCACCTACTTCTACGGTTCATATGACATTGAAGGGGAAGTCATCCGCGCCAGGCAGGGCCTTTATCACGAAGGTGCCGCCGGGTTTGTGGTGCACTTCCCGAGCCTGCGTTCGCCGGGGATGGCGCCTGAAGGCAAGCACTCGCTGACCATTTACACCATTTGCCCTGACAAGCTGGCTTCAGGCGATTGGGAAACCGATAAAGAAAAATATGCCGCCAGTCTGCTGGCCCATGCCGAGAAAAAGATGCCCGGTTTGCGCAGCCATATCGTCACCCAACGCATCTTGACCCCCGTGGATTTTCGCAAGCTCACCCATTTGGACCATCACGCCTTTGGCGGGCTGGCTCCCGTCATGAACACCTGGAAGATCCCGCACAAAACACCCGTTCAGGGGCTGTGGTTTATCGGCGCCCAAAGCGAAAGCGGCGGCGGGATCAACAATGTGCTGCCAGCCGCATATAAGGTGGCAAATAAGATAATCAAAGAGTAGTGATCAGGGTTGGGGAGTCTGGAAGGTTACCATACCATGAGGTTTAATCCTCATTTATTGATTTTTTGGCTGTCTTGCAGCCCATAAACCCAAACCCAGCGTGATCGATCCGCCGAGAAAAGTAGCGACCAGATCAAACAGGTCAATGGGATACTTCCAAAAGAAGTATTGCAGTAATTCCCAGCCGAACAGACCGGCTTCGCTGGTGGCAGTTGCAAAAATCACGAGGTTGACAGGGTTGATCTCAAGCTCCTGGCTTTTCACCACCCCATTGATCACGGTTGCAAACACACCGGGCAGCGCCAGCCCTGCGCCGAAATTAGGCAGCACCCCAAAAACGAAACCCACCCATGCCTGCGGATTTTCCAGGTTCGGCCTGACAAAATGCGTCAGCAGTACCAGCCCCATCCCGACCAACGATAATGCCAACAGGATTTTAGTTTGTTTTGTTAGTGTCATATCCATGTGACCAAATATACCTTACTTTTAAAAATCCCCCGGGAGTCTTTAACCAGACTCGCGGGGTTTACACTAATTCTTATTAAGGAATGTTCGATACTATTTCAAAACCCAGTGGCTTTATCATCCACGATTCACGATTTTTGTCAGGATGCCTACTTTTCCCCACTCATCAATCCGGCGATCAGAAACACCCCGCCCCCAGCCACGGATATCATCAGGTTGCGAGGGTCAATCGCCAGCCCCGCGGATAGAGATTGCACCATATGCCAGCCGATAATTCCGGCGGTGCTGATGACTGCCGCCAACAGGATCACTTTTTTCGTTTTAATTCCGGTTTCCTGTTTCTTGAAAATGGTATGCATGATCCAGAAGATCAAGCCAGCAAAACCAATACTGGCGCAAAAATGAGGCAGAAAACCAATCCAGAACCGCAAAAACGGCGAGGGTGAAGTCACTGTCCACGCCGCGAGCGTGGTGATCACCATCACTGTCAGTCCTGCGATCGTCAATCCAATCAGTGTTCGTTTTTGTTTATTGTTTTCCATTTCCCTTAATATACCTTAATTAATAAAAAACCCGAAAATCTCATTCGACTCCCGGGCTTCCTAATTCCTAATTAATCTTCACTAATCACTTTCGCATTACAAACGCCACCCAATCTCCTGAATGGCGCTCTTCCACGTATGTCAAACCGTGCTTTTCCGCGGATTCACGTACGCCCGCGCCCTGTTCCTCGAGGATTCCGGCCAGGATGATCACGCCGCCAGGGCTGACCAGGTCGGCCATGCCGCCGTCAAACAGACGGATCAGCACCGGCGCGAGAATATTGGCCAGCACCACCGGGGCCTGCTTGAGGCTAAAATTGCCAGCCTTGATCTCATCCACGGAGCCGACACCGGCTTCCGTTCGCTCTGCCACTCCGTTGGCTTCGCAGGCTTCCACTGTAGAATTGACAGATTCTTCGTCTATATCCACGGCGAGGGCGTGGCTGGCATTCAGCTTGAGCGCCGCGATCGAGAGGATGCCCGATCCGCAGCCCAGGTCGATCACCGGCTGGCCTTCCAGCGTGTAGTCCTCAGTCAGTTCCAGGCACAATTGCGTGGAGGGATGCGTCCCCGTTCCAAACGCCATGCTTGGATCGATCTTCACTGCAAGACGCGAGAAATCGGTTTGTTCCACCCAGGCAGGCAGAATGATCAGTTTCTTACCTATCACGATGGGATGGTAGTGTTTCTTCCAGGCGGCCATCCAGTTTTGGTCGGCGATCTCTCGGATCACCGGCTGCGGCAGCGGACGGATGGCGTTCAAATAAAATAAGGCCTGTTCCAGCTTGGTGCGTTTTTCTTCCAGTTGATCGTCAATGGCCAGGTAGCCGTAAACCTTCATCGGACCGTAAGGCGTACCCAGGTCTTCGGCATCGTTATATTTCACATTCTGCTCCACCACCACGCCGTTGGCGCTGTAGCGGTCGAGGATTTCGGCCACGGCTTCGGCCAGTTCACCATCCACCGTGAGCGAGATTTCAAGCCATTTTGCGTTATCCACCAAGCACATCCTTCAGAATATCCATGAAACTCTTTTCCTGGGGTCTCACTTCCGTGCCCAGGGTGGTTGCCAGTTGTTCAAATAACTTGCGTTGGTCGGCGGTCAGCGTCTTGGGAACATCCACGTTCACCACCACCAGCTGATCACCGCGCCCTGATGAGCGCAGGATCGGACTGCCCTTGCCGCGCATGGTGAACACCTTGCCGGGCTGTGTGCCGGCGGGGATGACCAGTTTTGCGTTTCCGTCCACGGTGGGCACTTCGAGTTCAGCGCCCAAAACGGCCTGGGCGATGTTAATGTCGAGGTTCAATAAAATATCATTGCCCTTGCGTTTAAAGAATTGATGAGCTTTGACCTTGATCTCAATATACAGGTTGCCGGTTGGGCCGCCGTTGACACCGGGTTGACCCTCGCCCGCCAGGCGGATCTGGGTGCCGCTGTCGACGCCGCCGGGGATGGGCACGGTCTTCTTGACCGTTTTGCGTTCCAGACCGCGACCTTTGCAGGTGTGGCAGGGATGCGAAATGATCTCGCCGCGTCCGGCGCAGTTGGGACAAGTCGTGACCTGCACCATCGAACCCAAGAAGGTTTGTCTTACCTGGCGCACTTCGCCGCGTCCGCCGCAGTTGGTGCATTTGGCCGGGTTGGAACCCGGTTCGGCGCAGCTGCCATGGCAGGTTTCGCAGACTTCGTCGCGTGTGATCTCGATCACCTTCTCGACGCCGAAGATGGATTCCTCGAAGGTCAGCATAGCCGTGTAGCTCAGATCCACGCCGCGGCGCGGAGCGTTCTGCCGCTGCCTGCCGCCGCCGGTGGCAAAGCCGAAGAATTCGCCGAAGATGTCGGCAAAGTCCATGCTGTTCCAATCGGGCACGCCGCCCGCACCGTTCACACCGGCATGGCCAAACTGGTCGTAAGCGCGGCGCTTGTCGGCATCCGAAAGCACGGCATAGGCTTCGTTGATTTCCTTGAATTTTTCCTCGGCATCCGCTTCTTTGTTGACGTCGGGATGGTACTTGCGCGCCAGCGTGCGAAACGCGGATTTTAACTCCTCCGCGGAGGCTGTGCGGCTTACGCCCAGGATTTCGTAATAATCTCGTTGAGTCGCCATTATGTTTACCTTTCAGGCGGTGGTTTTCAAACACCGAGGGCGTTTTGAATCAAAGACTCAAAACGCCCAGTATTTTATTTATTGTAAAGCGCAAGCCATGACTAGACTGCTTTGAATTCGCCGTCTACGACATCACCGGCGTCTCCGCCTGGTGCACTGCCTGCATCACCGGCCCCTGCTGCGCCTGCGGCTCCGCCGTCAGCGGGTCCACCTGGGGGAGGAGTGGCAGTCTGTTGGTACATGCTGGCGCCCACCTTTTGGATGGTCTGCTGCAGTTTTTCAGTTGCTGCCTTCATTGCGGCGCTGTCTTCAGTGTTGATGACTGCTTTAACTTCGCTGATGCCGTCTTCCACTTCCTTCTTGATCTCGGCCGGAATTTTATCTCCGTTTTCACGGATCAATTTTTCTGCGGTGTAGATCGAGTTGTCGGCGTTGTTGCGGTTTTCAACCAGTTCTTTGCGCTTCAGGTCTTCCTCGGCGTGAGCTTCGGCTTCCTGTTTCATCTTTTGAATTTCAGATTCGCTCAAACCGCTGGAGGCGGTAATGGTAATGTGCTGGCTGCGGTTGGTGGCTTTATCCAAAGCGGTGACGTTGATGATGCCGTTGGCGTCAATATCAAAGGTCACTTCAATCTGGGGGATGCCGCGTGGGGCAGCCGGAATACCGTCAAGCACGAACTTGCCCAACGACTTGTTATCCGCGGCCATGGGGCGTTCGCCTTGCAGCACGTGAATCTCAACCTGGGTCTGTGAATCTGAGGCGGTTGAGAAGATCTGGCTCTTGCGGGTCGGCACGGTGGTATTGCGCTCGATGATCGGGGTGGAAACTGAACCCATGGTCTCAACCGAGAGGGTCAGGGGGGTGACATCGAGCAGCAGAATGTCTTTCACTTCTCCGCCCAACACACCGGCCTGGATGGCAGCGCCTACGGCCACCACTTCATCAGGATTCACACCCTTGTGGGGTTCCTTGCCGAATTCTTTGCGTACGGCTTCCTGCACGGCGGGCATACGGATCATACCGCCGACCAGCACGATTTCGTTAATCTCAGATGCTTTCAAGTTGGCGTCAGACAGCGCGCGGCGGATCGGTTCCATGGTTTTTTGCACCAGGTCGCCGGTCAGTTGCTCCAATTTGGCGCGGGTGAGGGTCAGTACCAGATGTTTCGGGCCGCTGGCATCCGCGGTGAGGTAGGGCAGGTTGATCTCGGTCTGTTGCGTGGTCGAAAGTTCGATCTTGGCTTTTTCAGCAGCTTCTTTGAGGCGCTGCAGAGCCTGGCGGTCATTGTGCAGATCGATCGAGTTGGTCTTCTTAAACTCATCGATCAAATAGTCCATGATGCGCTGATCAAAGTCATCGCCACCAAGGAAGGTGTCGCCGTTAGTCGAACGCACCTGGAAGACGCCTTCGCCCACATCCAGCACGGAAATATCGAAGGTACCGCCGCCGAGGTCGTACACGGCGATGATCTCGTTCTTTTTCTTGTCCAGACCGTAAGCCAGTGAGGATGCGGTCGGTTCGTTGATGATACGCAGCACTTCCAACCCGGCAATGCGGCCGGCGTCTTTGGTGGCATTACGCTGTGCATCATTGAAGTAAGCAGGAACGGTGATGACGGCCTGGGTGACGGTTTCGCCCAAGAAGGCTTCGGCATCCGTTTTGAGCTTGCCAAGGATCATGGCGCTCACTTCGGGGGGGCTGTATTCTTTGCCATCCATCACCACCCGCACATCCCCGTTGGGGGCGGCGGCTACTTTATAGGGTACGCGGCTGATGGTGCGCTGCACTTCAGGATCGTTAAACTTGCGTCCCATGAAGCGTTTGATTGAGAACACGGTGTTCTCGGGGTTGACAATGGCCTGGTTGCGGGCGGTTCTACCCACCACGCGTTCGTGATTCTTGTTCACCGCCACCACGGAGGGGACAAGTCTTTCGCCTTCCGCGGAGGGGATGACGACCGGTTCGCCGCCGGTCATAACTGCGACTACTGAGTTGGTGGTGCCGAGATCAATACCTATGATTTTTCCCATGATTTCTTCTCCTATCGGGCTACCCGAACCATTGCCGGGCGCAAAATTCGCTCTCCAAGTTTGTAGCCCTGACGGACGACTTCAATGACTTCGCCGCTGGCAAACTCGGGATTATCTTCATTAGAAATGGCTTCGTGCAGGCTTGGATCGAACTGCACTTTGTTTTGGTTGATGCGTTCGATGCCTTCGCCGTCAATCACGGTTTGCAGCTTGCGTACGATCAATTCGATTCCTTCGGCCCAGACCGACCCTTCATCACAACTGGGACGGTGATTCATGGCCAGATCAAGGTCATCCATGATCACCAGGTATTTCTTGATCACTTCACCGGTGATATTGCTGCGCAGTTGGGCGTTCTCACGTTCGATGCGCTTCTTATAATTCACAAATTCAGCCCGTTCACGCTGCCAGCCGTCCAGGTTGGTGGCGGATTCTTTGACCGCTTTTTCGAGCTCTGCTTTTAAAGACTCGTATGCTTCAAGCGTCACTTCCGGTTTGAACTGGGTGTCTTCCACCGGATATGTTCCGGCGGGTTTGTGACTTTCTTCAGCCTGCTGATATTCTGACACGGCTTTCTTGGTATTGGCTTTCTTGTGATGCTCTTCCATATTTAACCTCTACGGCAAAAATTTATTCTGTAATTGTCTCGGTAACCAGTTCGCTTAATAAACCTGAAAGGAACCTGACAATGGATATTGTTCTTCCATAAGACATGCGCATGGGTCCCAACACTCCCAGGGTGCCTGTTGCCAGGCCGGGGGTGCCGTAGCGGGCCAGCACGATCGAACATTGTGACAGTGCATCATAGATCCCCTCGCCGCCGATCAACACCTGCACGCCGCCGATCGATGAACCGTGTAAAACAGTCTTTGAAAGGATGTCGTGCAGCAAAGGTTTTTCTTCAAGCACGCGCAGGGCGCGGCGGGCGTCTTCAGAACCTGAAAACTCGGGTTCGGCCAACACATTGGTCAGGCCGTCCAGCACCACTTCACCCGAGACCATCGAATCCGCTTGCTTCATTTCTTCAAGAACAACGTCAAAAAGATCACTTTCGAGCGCATTCAATTGCAGGTTCATTTGGTCAATGGCTTTGGTCGTTTTGGCTTCCATCAGGGTGTTCAAGCGCTGCGCCGTTGCGGATAAGGTGTCTTGTGACACGGGTTCAGCCAGAGTAATGAAGCGCTGCAAGATTTCGCCGCCCATTAAAACCAGCACCATCAAAACCTGCCGCCCGCGTGAAGAGATCAGTTCAAGATGCTTGAAATGCGCCTGTTCGGGGTGTGGTGCGGTCACCAGCGAGGCACCGCGCGATTGATGCGCCAGCACGGAGGCTGCCAGCCGGGTCCATTGTTCCACGTCACTGCGCATCTGGTAAAACTGATGGCTGATGGTGCGGCGGGTGGAATCCGGCAGCTCTGATTCCTGCACGATACTGCCAACAAACAAACGGTAGCCGTCTTCAGTGGGCACACGTCCTGCTGAAAGATGGGGCTGCCGCAAATAACCTAACTCTGTTAACTCGGCCAGTTCGTTGCGTACCGTGGCTGAGCTCATATCGAGGGAATACTGATCCACCATATGCTTAGATCCGACCGGCGTAGCCGAACGGATATACTCGTGGATCACGAGTGAAAGCAGCAGGCGTTGTCTTTCAGATAATTCGCTCATTTCTTCCTATTTTTTAGCACTCAAGGCCTCCGAGTGCTAAATCATTGACATCTATTATACCTTGGCTGAAAAAACAGGTCAAGAAAGGCAATACCAAACATGAAATTATTTATAAAAGATTAATACTAATGAAGATTTTGATTGAAAGGGCCGCGATGCAATATAATCAGTAAATAATGAAGAAATCATTTAGGTTTTCAGTGCATCGCCTTTCACGCCTGATCTTCAGTTATCTGGGTACGGTTGCAATTATCGCGGCTGTCACTATTTTATTGAAGGTGGTTGAGAGTACGCTTGAAATCCAGATCATCGCACTGATCTACCTGTTACCCATCCTGATTTGTACCGTGTTTTGGGGTTTAACCTCTGGCATTCTCGCGGGGTTGCTGGCTTTTCTTACATTTAATTATTTTTTCATCCAACCTTATTACACCCTGATGGTTCACCAAACTCAAGACCTGCTCACCTTGATCATCTTTCTCATTGTGGCGGTGGTCTTGAGTCAGTTTGTTGGCCAGGCGAGAGAAGCCGTGCGCTTGGCAAAAAAACGCGAATGGGAAGCCACACGCATGTACGAACTGATCTCGGCCTTGGCCGGTTTGACGGATGTTGAGAGTATCATGCACGTGTTGGCTGACAAACTGATCAATACATTTCATTTCAACCAGGTTGAGATCAGGGTTACCGAGCGGGTCAAAAACGGATTGTTGACTTTCCGCACTCCGGCTGCTGCAGAACCAACCGTGATTCATGATATGTCTGTTCCCATGTATACCGCCCGCAATACCGAAGGCGAAATTCGGCTTTGGTTTGACCAAAATGAACTTACACTCGAAGAAACCCGCCTGTTGGCGGCCTTTTCCAACCAGGGTGCGCTGGCGATCGAACGCATTAATCTTTACAAAAGCGAAAATATGGCCCGCCTGCTTGAAGAAAGCGACCGCATCAAGACTTCCTTGTTGAATTCAGTTTCACACGAACTTCGCTCTCCGCTGGCGGCGATTAAAGCTTCTGCATCAAGCCTGCGCAGCGGAGCCGTGGAGTGGGATACATCTGCTCGCATGGAACTATTGGCGACGGTTGAAGAAGAAACAGATCAGCTAAATCTATTGGTGGGCAATCTGCTGGATATGTCTCGCATTGAGGCAGGCGCATTGAAACCAAAAACCCAATGGAATTCCATCGTGGAGATCATAAAGAGCGTCGCCACCAAAATGCGCAATTTACTGGTAAAACATCCGGTGGAATATGATTTTGAAAGGAATCTTCCATTACTACCCACCGATTTTGTCATGATGGGACAGGTTTTCACCAACCTGTTCAGCAACAGCATTAAATATGCCCCTCCCGGCACCCCCATAAAGGTATCCGCCGCACACGTGGATTCGAATGTACTGATAAAGGTTGTCAACCAAAGTCCGCGCGTAGAAGAAGAACATCTTGAACATATTTTTGATAAATTTTTCAGGGTCACTGAAGCAGATAAAGTGACCGGTACGGGGTTGGGTTTATCCATCTGTAAAGGCATCGTCGAAGCGCACGGCGGAAAAATATGGGCTGAGAACCTGCAAGAAGGATTTGCATTTATGATCAATCTTCCGGTAACATTGGATGGATCGTTACCGGATATACCCAAGGATGTGTTGGATGGATAGAGACCCATTAATTTTACTCATTGACGATGAACCCCAAATTCTCCGTGCTCTAAAAACGATCTTGAGTTCGGGGCACTTTAAAGTAATTTCTGCCGTCAATGGCGAAGAGGGTATAGCTCTGGCGGCTTCTCAATCGCCGGATGTCATTATCCTCGATCTGACTTTGCCTGATATGGATGGCATCCAGGTGTGTGAACAGATTCGAGAATGGTCTGCGATTCCGATAATTGTTCTTTCGGTGCGTGACGGCGAACGTGACAAAGTGGCAGCTCTAGATAAAGGTGCGGATGATTACCTGACCAAGCCCTTTAATATTGAAGAGTTGATGGCGCGCATCCGCGTGGCACTGCGGCATTCTTCACAATCCATCGGCAATAAAGAAACCATCATTAAAGCCGGCCCATTATCCATTGATCTGGCGCGGCACATTACCACCTTGAATGGCGAAGAATTAAAACTGACCGCCACGGAATTTAAACTGCTCTCATACCTGGCGGCCCACGCAGACCGGGTGCTCACCCATCAGGCGATCTTGGTTCATGTTTGGGGGTTTGAAGAATCAGAACACGTCGAATACTTGCGGGTTTATATCGGTCAATTGCGCAAGAAGATCGAATTGGATCCTGATGACCCACAAATATTGGTGACTGATCCCGGTATTGGTTATCGATTTAAAACCAGCGAATAAATCTTTATTTTTTCTTTATACAATTCCCAATTTCTTTTCTTTTTATTTATACAAAAAAAGTATAGTAACTTGTATTTAATTGTAAATTTCCATTCATAAATTCCTTTTTACCGATGGTATGGGAGTTTTGGAAAGAATATCTTTATTTGGAGAAAAAACTTCCATGAGTTCTGATGAAAAACCTATTAATGTTTTTGAAGATTCCACTGAACACTCACCAAAAACTTCCATCCAAACCTGGTTGATTGGTCGACCGCTGGCTACAAAAGACGCTGCAGAACAAACCATTGGCAAGATCGTTGGTTTGGCTGTTTTTTCTTCTGATGCAATGTCCTCCGTGGCGTATGGTCCACAAGAGTTAATGTTGATCCTGGCAGCGGCAGGCGCTGGCGCTGTTCAATTTGCACTACCGATTGTGATTGCGATTGTTGGTTTATTGATGATCCTCACTTTCTCTTACGAGCAAACCATCCATGCCTACCCGGGCGGCGGCGGTGCATATATCGTTGCCCGCGATAATCTGGGAGAACTCCCTGCACAGGCTGCAGGAGCCGCCTTGCTTACAGATTACATTCTTACAGTTGCTGTTTCAATATCCTCCGGTGTGGCACAACTGGTTTCAGCTTATCCTGTACTTCACGATTACCGTGTTTGGCTGTCGATAGCCATGATCTTGCTGATCATGACTATCAACTTAAGAGGGGTAAAAGAATCAGGCATTACCTTTGCTATTCCGACTTACTTCTTTCTGATTATGATGTTCACCACCGCGATCATAGGCTTCATCCGTTATGTTGGCGGAGATCTGGGAGCAGTGGTTAATCCGCCTCATATGGAAATGAATATTCTTCAGCCCATTTCGCTCTTTTTGATCTTAAAAGCCTTCGCCAACGGCACAACCTCCTTAACAGGAGTCGAAGCAATCTCAAATGGCATTACAGCTTTTAAGGAACCTCGCAGTAAAAATGCCGGAACAACCCTTGTTTTAATGGCCATAATCATGGGCACCCTGCTCTTGAGCATCACATTCCTGAGTGTTAAAATTGGTGCTGTTCCAACCGAAGGTGAAACTGTCATTTCGCAGCTCTTCCGCACCATATATAATGGCCGGGGCTTGCTTTACATACTCAGTATCAGTTCAACCACGGTTATTTTGTTGATGGCCGCCAACACTGCTTTCGCAGATTTTCCAAGGCTGGGTGCACTTCAAGCAGCAGACGGCTTTTTGCCCCGCCAACTTACGTTCCGCGGCAGCCGGCTGGTCTTTTCCAGCGGTATTGTTGCACTTGCTGGTTTTGCATCCTTATTGGTCATTGTTTTTCAAGCAAGTGTTACCAAATTGATTCCCTTGTATGCCATCGGTGTTTTCTTGTCATTTACGCTCTCGCAAACGGGCATGGCGCATCGTTGGTGGAAATCAGGACATCTAAAACCTGACGAAGAACGTGTTGAAGCCGGATCGATTGTCCGATACAACAAGGGGTGGATCTTTAAAATGTTCGTCAACGGCCTGGGTGCTGTTTGTACACTCATGGTCATGATCATTTTTGGGGTCACTAAATTTCATGATGGAGCCTGGCTGATCATCATCCTGATTCCCGTTCTCGTTGCAATTTTCTTTGCAATTCACAGTCATTACAAACACGTGGCCAGCCGACTTTCTCTTGAAAATCGACAAATCAAGAAACACATCAAACGTAATCGTGTCATCATGCCGATCAGTGGTGTTCATAGTGGCACCCTGGCAGCACTTGAATTTGCGAGCACCTTATCAGAGGATGTGACTGTGGTTCATGTATCCGTGGACCCCATCGAAACAGCCAAAGTACGCGCCAAATGGGAAACATGGGGTGATGGATATCGTCTAGTAGTATTGAATTCTCCTTTCAGGTTGTTCCTGGAACCGTTATTGGAATACATCGATAAAATCGCCATGATTCAATTGCCAAACGAATTAATAACGATTGTTGTGCCTCAGTTTATTCCAAAACATTGGTGGACGAATTTCCTTCACATGCGCACCGCAGAAACGCTTAGAAAAGCGCTGCTGCACCGCAAGAATATTGTCATTACTGAAGTACCCTATCAGGTTGAATAGAAGTTTAGAGAAGTTTTACTTAAAAACGATTCAGTTCAAAAAACCAGCGGCAAACTCCGCTGGTTTTTTATTTTTCCTTTATTTTATTCATTAATAATTGTCTCATTATTTATGTCTGGTAATTACACTTCAAGCCATCAATGAAGCAAATATTGATTTGATATTGAGATTGGAGCTGTAAGAATGATTACTGATGAAAATGCCTTAAATATTTTTGAAGAAACTAGTGACCATAAGCCTAAAAAAAGTATTCAGACAATGTTACTGGGAAAACCCCTCGCCACCGAAGATGCAGGTCATCAAACGATAGGCAAATTGATTGGCCTGGCAGTGTTTTCTTCAGATGCATTGTCTTCAGTGGCTTATGGTCCTCAAGAACTGATGTTGATTTTGGTAGCAGCAGGTATTGGTCAACTTCACCTGGCCATTCCCATTATTCTTGCCCTTATTGTTCTATTGATCATCCTCGTCTTTTCATACGAACAAACCATTCATGCCTATCCTGGCGGCGGTGGAGCATATATAGTAGCCCGTGATAATCTTGGTGAATTGCCCGCTCAAACTGCCGGAGCAGCACTTTTAACAGATTACATTCTGACTGTCGCGGTTTCTATTTCATCTGGTGTGGCTCAACTTGTTTCAGCATACCCTCTCTTGTATCCATACCGCGTGTGGCTTTCAGTGGCTATGATCATGCTCATCATGATAGTCAATTTACGTGGGGTCAAAGAATCTGGCATCACCTTTGCCATCCCTACCTATTTTTTCTTGTTTAGCATGTTTGCCGCCGTCATCTATGGGCTGATTCGTTATCTGACCGGTAATCTGGGTGTGGTTGTCAACCCCCCCACCCTTGAGGTTGGTCTTCTTCAACCGCTTTCGCTATTTTTGATCCTTCGTGCTTTCGCAAACGGCACAACCTCGCTTACCGGCGTTGAGGCCATTTCAAATGGTATTACTGCTTTTAAAGAACCACGCAGCACCAACGCCGGCAGAACCTTGATCTGGATGGCGGGAATCATGGCAGTTTTACTGCTTGGCATCACTTTCCTGAGCGTCCACATTGGCGTGGTCCCTGCCGAAAGTGAGACGGTTATTTCACAGTTGTTCCGTACTATTTATCAGGGACGAGGACTGATCTACATCTTAAGCATCAGTGCAACCACCGTGATCTTGATCATGGCGGCCAACACGGCATTTGCCGACTTCCCTCGGCTTGGTGCATTACATGCCGGTGACGGCTTTTTACCCCGGCAACTTACTTTCAAGGGCAGCCGCCTCGTTTACTCTGGCGGCATCGTCGCTCTGGCCACCATCGCCTCTTTGTTGGTTATCGGTTTTCAAGCCAGCGTCACCAAACTGCTCCCTTTATATGCAATTGGTGTATTTCTGTCATTTACATTATCTCAAACAGGCATGGCCCGTCGCTGGTGGAAATCTGGTCATCTAAAACCAGGTGAAGAAATTATCGAACCGGGTTCTGTTGTGATCCATGACAAAGGTTGGATCTTTAAAATGATTGTCAATGGAATTGGTGCCGTCTGTACACTCATTGTGATGATCATTTTTGCAGTCACCAAGTTTAAAGACGGAGCTTGGGTGGTTATCATACTAACCCCATTACTGGTAACAATTTTCTTTTCCATCCATCACCATTACAAACGACTGGCTAAACAGCTTTCTCTAGAAAACCACCTACCGCGAAAACAAATCAGCAGAAATCGTGTCATTATGCCTGTCAGTGGTGTTCATGTGGGTACCCTGGCTGCCCTCCGTTATGCGACGACACTTTCAAATGATGTAACAGTAGTACATATCTCAATTGACCCAAAAGAGTCAATTAAAGTTAAAGCAAAATGGGAAAACTGGGGTGACGGCTATCGACTAGTGATTCTTAATTCGCCATATCGCTTGTTTTTGGAACCCTTGCTCGAATACATTGATAAGCTTTCAGCCATTCAAGCTCCCAACGAGATAATCACCATCGTGGTACCGCAGTTCGTACCAAAACACTGGTGGACTAATCTCTTGCACATGCGTACCGCCGAGTCTTTGCGTAAAGCACTGATGCATCGCAGTAATATTGTGATCACTGAAGTTCCTTATCAGGTAGATTGATTTACGAATACTTGATAAAAAAGGTTCCGAATAATCATCCGGAACCTTTTAATATTAAAAAAATATCCCAATTTTGTAATTAAGGTATAAAATCTTTTGGGCAGGTCGGTGTTAAAACTGCAATTGAGACTTGCTTCTTTTTGGTAATGATTCAAATAACACGGCCATTAAGGAGAATGAATGTCTCGTCTCAATTATCCATTTGCATTTTCAGAAGACGCAACCCGCAAAATTGAAGGCTCCCTGGAGCTGTCCGAACCGCTTCCCTGCGATCACAAATCAGGAGGCGGTTTTTTCCGTACTGGCCGGTTGGAAATTAACGATTGCTCGGCGCTAGAGATCGTGTTGTACCACAATGACGCCACCTCAAAATTCATCTATTTGCACGAGAATAAACTGGATGCCAATCTGATGGATATCATCGGTGTGGATTCAAAGAATGTTGCACCGATGACCATGCAGATGCTTCCCGGCCAGCTTTGCCTGGGCTCGGATCGTGCCCAATTGATCGGAACTGCCGTTTCAGAGATCATCGGCGCCGCGCCGCTTGCCTCCACTTTTGCGCAGTACAGACAGCAGAACCTGGCCGTATTCCCCATCGCGCGCGAGGGATTGAAGTACCAGGTGGCAGAAGCCATTTATTGCAATTACGGCTATTATTGTGACGAGGTGGTGCTCGATGCCCACCATGTGTTCGATAGCTCTGTGCCGGTCTACAACCGCACCGTGGAATTAACCCTTTTTAAAGATAAAGACCTTGACCAGACTCAAAAAGAAAACATTGCTGTGGCTTTTTTGGCCGACAGCATCGCCAGCGGCCTGGTCATGAAAGAAGTCGTCGCCAGGGTGAGTGAGCGCTTTGAAAACCTCAAACAGATCGAGGTGATCTCACCCCTCGCCACCATCCGCGGATTATGCCGCCTGGCGCAGTCAGAAGCCAACAGCCATATTCCAGTGCGCGTGCATGTCTTTGAAACCCTCCTCAACGCGCTGCCCCCCGATTTCTACTATTCCGCCCATTTTGCGGATCCTAATTTCCACATTCGCCCCGACCTCGAAGAAAAGTATCGTGCCTGGTGGGGCAGCGATTCAGCAGGCAACGCCATTGCCGATACCGCCTGTGCCGGCTATGGCTGGAGCGAGGTTTTCTACTCTCCGCGCAAACAGATACAGATGATGAACAGCCAGCTTCAATCGCGCCACAATCTCACCATTGCTGATTTGGTCACCCGCAACACAAAAAAATAATCCCATCATCCTTTAATCAAAAACTGCAGCCCTTGGACTGCAGTTTTTTTGGATTAATCTATAATCAGCGGTTGGCCGTTCAAGTGCTGTGTGACGATCACCGGCACACTGCCAATGACCGCTTTCTCGGCGAAACATAACCGGTGCGACAGGCGGATGAGCTGTTTGATCTCGCTGATCTCTTCCTCTGAGTCCAGGCTGATGTCAATCTCGAAGCGGTCGCAGAATCCTTCGGCATCGCCTCTCAAAACTGACCCCTCTTCGTGGAAGTGCGCCGTGGCAGTCACCTTTTCATTACGCACCCCCAATCTTTTCTTGTTGGCCACCTGGGTGATGTGCGAGATCAGGCAAAGCGCCATACCCGATACGAAATAGGTCAGCGGGCTGGGTGCGGTGCCCTCCCCGCCGGGGATGTAGCTGCCTTCGTCACTGATGAAGGCAAACTCCTTGCCGGTCTCGGGCTGCCCGGCTACCACCTGCTTGCGCCATTTCTCGATCGAAGAAGCTTTTGCTGTCACGATAATATCGCGCTTGCCCTTGCCTTGATTTGCCACCAGATCGGTCATTTTTAAGCTCCTGAACGTTAATTGAATACCAACACTTCAATTTTAGCCAATATTACTCTCAAAACCTCGCAGGGTTTAATATTGATGTTGACCCTAATCCGATTCCCTTTTAAAATGAAATGATAAATGAAGAACAAATTTCAAAGGAGAATAAATGTCACCAGTTCCGTTTGAATCAAAACGTGCTCCTTTTTTCAAAGATGTGCCCGACGAAAAGTGGAATGACTGGCGCTGGCAGATGGCCAACCGCCTTAATTCAGTAGAAGATTTTAATAAGATTTTAAAGCTTACCCCCAGCGAAGAAAAAGCGCTTTCCACCCCCGGTTTGTTCAGGGTGGATGTGACGCCTTACTACGTTTCGCTGATCGACCCCGACGACACGGATGATCCCATCCGCAAGCAGATCATCCCCACCGCGGGCGAGATTGATATCTTTACCGGTATGATGGAAGACTCCCTGGCGGAAGACCGCCATTCGCCCGTCCCCGGTCTCGTGCACCGCTACCCGGACCGGGTGTTGATGCTCGTCACCACCCAGTGCGCTTCATACTGCCGCTACTGCACTCGTGCGCGCATCGTGGGCGACCCCACCCAGACCTTTTCGCGCACCGACTTTGATGCGCAGATCGAATATCTCAAGAACACCCCCCAGGTGAGGGATGTGCTGCTCTCGGGCGGCGATCCGCTTACCCTGGCGCCCAAGGTGCTTGAAGAACTGCTCACCCGCCTGCGCGAGATTCCGCACATCGAGATCATCCGCATCGGGTCGCGTGTACCGGTCTTTATGCCCATGCGTGTGACCCAGGAATTGACCGACATGCTTGAAAAGTTCCACCCGTTGTGGCTTAACATCCATGTCAACCACCCCAACGAGATCTCGCAGGAACTGGCCCGAGCCACGGATAAACTTTCCCGGGCTGGCATCCCGCTCGGCAACCAATCCGTGCTGCTGGCGGGCATAAACGACTGCGTCCACATTCAGCGCGACCTGGTGCAGAAGCTTGTGCGCATCCGCGTACGGCCTTATTACCTCTACCAGTGCGACCTGGTGGAAGGCGCCGGCCACTTCCGCACCCCTGTCTCAAAAGGCATCGAGATCATCGAAGGCCTGCGCGGACACACCTCCGGCTACGCCGTGCCCACCTTCTGCGTGGATGCTCCCGGCGGCGGCGGCAAGATCCCCGTCATGCCCAACTACCACATCAGCTCCTCCGATCACAAGATCGTCCTGCGCAACTACGAGGGTTATATCACCACCTATGAGGAACCGCAGGATTACAAAGCGCATGACCCCAAGACCTGCAGCTACTGCCAGCACAAGCGGGTTGAACCGGGTCAATCCGGCGTCAGCGGCCTGCTGGATGGCGAATCCATGTTCATCAAGCCCGAAAGCTTTGAAGAACTTCATAACCGCGGCGGCGGCCAGCATCGGCTCCGCGCCGACGATTCAAAATGGAAACCGTTGGGGATTGGGGATGGAAAAAATAGTAACGAGTAATTGGGCACTTAGTAATCAGGCACTTAGTAATCAGGCTTAACGTCATAGAAGGTTGCAAAAATGGAAAATGAAGAGAGAGGATTGGAAAGTCTTGTTGTGTGGAAAAAAGCTTTACAATTTGCGATTTACATTTCGCAAAAGGTAATAGTAAAGTTACCCCCTGAAGAGAAATTCGCATTATCTTCTCAATTACGACGTTCATGTCAAAGTATTCCGGCAAATATTGCTGAAGGCTATGGTCGTTTTTATTTTCAAGAAGGAATTCGTTTTGCATATATAGCAAGAGGATCTTTAGAAGAAACAAGGAACCATATTTTTTATGCTCATGAAATGAAATATATCCCAGATGAAGAGTTCTCACTTGTTAATAAGCAAATTGAAGAAATTCGAAAACTAATAAATGGATATATAAATTATCTAAAGAAAACAAAACAGGGTATAAGTGAACCAGGTGTCCATTATTATTCAACTTCTCATCCAGATACTATTAATGAAGCTATAATCACAGAAGAAGATCACTAATTACAATTATTACTGATTACTGATTACTCGTTACAAATTACTACTCCTAGGAGGAACGTATGCACTATCGCAGACTCGGCCATTCAGGATTAAAGGTAAGCGAAATTTCACTCGGATCGTGGGTCACATTCGGCAATCAGCTGGACGAAAACGCCGCCATCGCGCTGATCAAGGAAGCCTTCAGCCAGGGCATCAACTTCTTCGACAACGCGGATATGTACGCCAACGGCGTCGCGGAAACCGTCATGGGCAAGGCCATCAAGAACCTGCCCAGGCCTGAGCTGGTCATTTCGAGCAAGGTCTTCTGGCCGACCATGAAAGGCCCCAACGGGCGCGGACTCTCGCGCAAGCACATCACCGAATCCATCCATGCCAGCCTCAAGCGCCTCGGCACGGACTACGTTGACCTCTATTTTTGCCACCGCTACGACCCCGACACCCCCGTGGAAGAAGTCGTGCGCACCATGACCGACCTCATCCATCAGGGCAAGATCCTCTATTGGGGCACCTCCGAGTGGGAGGCTTCACAGGTCATGCAGGCCCATGGCACCGCCCGCCAGTTCGGGCTCATCCCACCCAGCATGGACCAGCCCCAGTACAACCTCTTCCATCGCAAACGCGTGGAAGATGACCTGATGCCCGTCTGCCGTGAACTCGGCATCGGACTCACCACCTTCAGCCCGCTCTACTACGGCATCCTCTCGGGCAAGTATAACGAGGGCATTCCCCAGGGCAGCCGCGCTTCATTGGATGATTACGCCTGGATCAAGGAGCGCATCACGCCTCAGCGTATTGAGATCGTGCGCCAGCTCACCACGGTCGCCAACGAACTAGGCATTACCCCTGCCCAGCTGGCCATCGGCTGGATCCTGCGGCGTAAGGAAGTTTCGAGCGTCATTACTGGCGCCACCCGCCTTGAACAGTTGGACGAGAACCTGGGCGCCTCTGAAGCCTACGAGAAGTTCACCGAAATGGACATCGACCGCATCTTTGCCTGTCTCACCAATTACCAGGAGTAAAAATGACCGACAAAAAGACTTCAAAAGGCAAGATCACCGTCCAACCCTACGGCTCCTACCTGGTCGAGGGAGATATTCCGCTGGTGCACAAGACCCAGATCGTTTCGGAATACGGTGAACCGTTAAACTGGAAGACCGACGAAGTGCTCAAGACCGAAGGTCCTTACGAACTTTGCCGCTGCGGCAAGTCGCACGACAAACCCTTCTGCGACTCAACCCACTGCGAATGTGATTTCATGGGCACCGAAACCGCCCCCACGGATACCTTCGCCGAGCGTCAAAAGATCCATGACAAAGGCACCGGCATCGTTGTTAAGACTGACTTTACTCTATGCATGGATTCAGGCTTCTGCGGCAACCGCCTGACCACCATCAAGAAGATGCTGGCCGACACCGCCGAACCCAAGGTGAGAGCGGAGATCATGGCCATGATCGACCGCTGCCCTTCAGGCACCTACAGCTACGCCATGGATAAAGAAAGCGAAGACATCGAAGCGGATTATCCCGTGCAGATCGCCGTCACCACCGAGATCACCTCTGAGGGGCCAATCGAGGGGTCGCTGTGGGCCACCGGCTATATCCCCGTCGAGCGCGCGGACGGCAAACCCTTCGAGACCCGCAACCGTGTCACCCTGTGCAACTGCGGCGAATCCGGCAAGAAACCCCTCTGCGACGGCACCCACAGACATATGCAGGAAGATGCACTCAAGAACGCGAAGAAATGAAAAACAAAAAGGCCACCCGGTTGAGGTGGCCTTTGCTCTTCCTTAATCCTAATTCCTGATTACTCTTCCCTGATTACTTCCCTTATCCCCTCAACTTCGCCTTGAACTCGTACTCCATGCGCTTGATGATCTTGTTGCGCAGGGTAGCCACCTCGGCCGCCTCGAGCGTACGGTCGGGAGCGATGTAGGTCAGTTTGTAAGCCAGGCTCTTTTTGCCCGCGCCGATCTGCTCGCTGCGGAAGATGTCGAACAGCTTCACATCCGCCAGAAGCTTGCCGCCCGTCTGACGGATCAAGGCTTCAGCTTTCTCGGCGGCCAGGTCCTCATCCAGGATGAAGGCCAGGTCCTCGATCACCGGCGGGAAGACCGGCACATCCACGGTCTGGTAAAGTGGAGGTACCAGCTCGATCAGCAGGTCGAGGTCAAACTCGGCCGCCAGCACCGGCGCCTTGAACGTGGCGGGGAAGTCGTAATTGCCCTTCACCTTGGGGTGCAGTTCACCCATCACGCCGATCTGCTTGTCACCCACCAGCACCCGCGCACACTTGCCTGGGTGGTAGCTGGGATGTTTGCCGGCAGCGTAACTCACGCCGTCCAGGCGCAAGCCCTGCAGCAGACCGTTCACCACGCCCTTCAGATCGTAGAAATCCATGGCGGTCGTGTCGGCAGGCTGCCACCCTGATTCGGAGCGTGCACCGCCCAGCACCACGGCCAGGCGTTTCAATTCGTCCGGCAGACCGCTGGGGTCCTCGCCTGCCAAAAAGATCGGGCCTATTTCAAAGAAGGCCAGCCGTTCGCGGATGCGCGAATTGCGTTCAACCACATCCATCACGCTCGCCAGCACACTGTGGCGCAAAAAGCCTTTTTCGTACGCCAGCGGATTGGCGATCTTGACATAGGGTTTGTTATCCTGCTCAGCGTCGGGTGAAAGGCGTTTCGCCTCCCGCTCGGGCGTGGACCAGCGGTAGCTGATCACTTCCTGCAGTCCCATTGCCACCAGCAGGTCGCGCACGCGCTCTTCCTTCACCAGCATGGGGTTGCCGATCTGCGGAGGCAGGGTGTCGGCCATGCGCATTTCGGGGATGTTGTCGTAACCGTAGACGCGGGCGATCTCTTCCACCAGGTCGGCCTTGCCCACCACACCCTCGTTGATATCCAGGCGGTGGTCCGGGCAGGTCGCCTTGACTGAACTGCCGCACACTTCCACCTTGAATTCAAGTCTTGCCAAAAGCTCGGCCATCTTCAAAGCGGGGATGTCGATGCCCAGCCAGCGTTTCACGTCTTTTTCAGTCACTTCCACGGATGGGTTATTGGCCGGCAGCGGATATTCATCCACCAGACCCGGCGCCACTTCACCGTCAGCCCAGGCGCGCATCAGTTCGAGGCAGCGTCTCACGCCGCGCTCGGCCATGGCCGGGTGCACTCCGCGCGAAAAGCGGTAGGAGGCCTCTGAGGGCAGGTTCTGTGCCTTGGCCGTCTTGCGCACGTTGATCATGTTCCACGCCGCGCCTTCGAGCAAAATGCTCGTGGTCGCGTCGCTGATCTCGGATTCCTCGCCGCCCATGATGCCGGCCAGCGCCAGGGATCCTTTTTCGTCGCACACCAGCGTGCTGAAGGTGTCCAGCTTGCGTTCCACGCCATCCAGCGTTTTGAGCACCTCGCCCTTGTTGGCCGGGCGGGTGTTGATCTTTACAGGCTTGCCGTTGGCACGTTTCACCAGCACGTCGTAGTCAAAAGCGTGCAGGGGTTGGCCGAGTTCCAGCATGACATAATTGGTGGCGTCCACCACGTTGTTGATGGCTCTGACGCCGTACAGCTTCAACCGCCGCTGCACATAGTCAGGGCTGGGACCGATCTTCACGTTGCGGATCAGACCCGCCACGAAGCGCGGATTCATCTTCGGTTCGCTGATGCTTACGGAAACAAAATCCGCTTTGCCGGCGGGCGGCTGTTCATCCCACTTGGGCAGCTTGAGCGGTTTGCCGGTAATGGCCGCGATCTCGCGCGCCAACCCCAGCATGGAGGCGCAGCGCGCAAACGAGGGCAGCAAATTGACCTCGATCACCGCGTCACCCAAAACATCCACCAGCGGAGTACCGGGCTTGACATCGTCCGCGAGGAACATGATGCCCTCGTGTTCTTCCGAAATGCCCAGTTCCTTCTCGGAACACACCATCGAGTATGAATCCACCCCGCGGATCTTGGCGGGCTTGAGCGTGGTCAGCACCAGCCCTTCGG
>CAZQXI010000019.1:0-43615 GCA_964597505.1 uncultured Anaerolinea sp.
TCTGGTACAAAAAAGAATTACTCCCGACTCCTCCTGCCACAACTGATGAATTGTTGAAGTTGATGCAAGACGGAACCGAAGTTGCCTTCACTTATGGCTGCTACCATAACTATGGTTTCTTCGGCGCCTTTGGTGGCGAAATCTTTGATCCCGAATGGAAAGTTATCGCTGATCAAGGTACCGGTGTTGTGGATGCCATGACCTGGTTGAATGAACTTTATCAAATCTCCAAAGCCAATTCCTGGACCAAAAACGATTCTGATGGTCTGGCTCCCTTCTCTGAAGGTAAAGCTGCTGCAATCGTGAATGGCAACTGGGCAATGGGCGATTACAAAACCGCTTTGGGTGACAAATTGGGTATTGCACCATTACCCGCTGGTCCTGCTGGCCCTGCCAAACCCATGCTTGGTGTTGATGGCTTCTATTTCAACCCGAACAGCACCAATCAAGAAGCTGCTTTGAAAGTTGCTCTCTACTTGACCAACGTCAAATCACAAACCGTGATGATGAATGAAGCTGGTCACGTTCCTGTGCGCACTGACATCGAAATTTCTGATCCCCTGATCCAAGGTCTTGTTGACGCCTTCAATACCGGTGCCACCATTCGTCCTCAGGTTCCCCAGTTAGGCCTTTACTGGTCCAATTTCTGCTCAACTGACCAGGTTTACGAACAAGGTATTGCACCTGACGCCTGGGTTAAAGCTGGCGCTGAAGCCGCAAACAAGTAATTCTAAGCTTTTCAGGCCATAAGTTGACTAACTTGTTGCCTGATCCAGATGGTCAAAGCAAATGGAAGAAATTCCATTTGCTTTGACATTTCAAAAATGTTCCGGATATCCTAATAAGAGGGACTGATGGCAACAATTTCCGTACCAGTAAAAAGAAAGTTTAACTTTAAAAAATCATTTCTTCCGTATTTATATTTATTACCTGCTTTCATAGTTCTTGGAGTCATCACCTTCTATCCATTGATCTACCAGGTGATTATTTCTTTTACTGATTTTCAAACTAAAGACTTATTATTGGGTTTAAATTCACCAAAACTCAATCAAATTGGTCTGCAAAACTATATTGATATTATTACTGGCGGCTTGCCGGTTTCAAATTTTGATTTCTTTAGAGTATTAACTTATAACGTTTGGTGGGCACTCACAAACGTGATGGTACATGTTCCGTCTGGAGTGTTGATTGCTGTCTTGTTGAACGTTAAGGGTGTCTGGTTTAAGAAATTCTATAGAGCAATTTATGTTTTACCGGTTGTTATTCCACCCATCGTTGTTGCGACTATTTGGCGCAATATTTTCGATGAACAATACGGCGCTATGAATCAAGCGCTTACCTTTATTTCTCAGATTTTTGGAAATGTGGATCCTGTAAAAATAAGATGGTTGTTCGAATATCAACCCCCCATACCCTGGCTATTACCTAATGGACCTTTACCTCTTGCTTATTATGCTATGATGATCGCGAATTTCTGGTTGGGTTGGCCATTTATGGTATTGGTGGCAACAGGTGCATTGCAGAGTATTCCTAAAGAATTATATGAGGCAGCATCCATTGATGGGGCGTCAAAAGGATTCCAATTTTGGAATATTACAGTGCCTCTGATCCGTCCCGCCATGATCCCTGCTGCAGTCTATGGGTTTACAATGTCGTTTAACCTGTTTAATTTCGTGTTCTTTATGACAGGAGGCGGACCTGCAAGGTCTACCGAAATTTTGGTGACCTTTGCCTATGACCTGGTTAGGAATTTAAGGCTTTATGGAGCGGCTGGTGCATTTTCGGTGATCATCTTCTTCGTGGCACTCACAATCTTCCTGATCACAAATCGGATCACGAAAGCCACTGAAAGTTATACGGAGTCATAAAATGGCAAAAGAAGCTCAAGAACCTAAACCGAAAAATTTTTTGGTGCGCTTTTTCACAATGGATACATCTGGAAGCAAAGGTGGTAGTGATAAATTGCCGCTTTGGCGACAATTATTAATTCAACTCATCTGTTTGATCATTACCATCGAAGTGATGTTTCCGATCATGTATATCATTACTTTGTCATTTAGCTCAAAATCGACTCGTCCATCCAGTCTGGAATTGTTTCCAAAAGAGCTTTCTCTGGTTGCATATCAGCAGGTGCTGGACCGGCCTACAGCTAACCCGGTCACATTTATCGAACTGCTAAAAAACAGTGCGTTGTTATCCATTCTGGTTGGTTTGGCAGCCTTGTTAGTTGCAGTGACTGCTGCCTATGCTTTCTCACGTTTTAAATTTAAACTTCGACAAGTGTTGATGTTGATGGTTTTTATTCCGCTGTTAATGCCTGCAGTCGGTTTAGTTACGCCTCTATTCTTGTTGATGAACAGTTTGCAGATCAAAACTTGTGCAGATGGAGCGATGATCATTCAACCTTTCTCTGCCTGCGATCCAGGCGTGGCGGCAAAGCTGCTTTTTAATCTACGTGATTCACTTATAGGGGTTGGTATTGCAATGATTTCGACTGCTCTTCCTTTTGCAGTTTGGAACCTCAAGGGGTATCTGGACACCATACCTCATGAACTTGAAGAGGCAGCCGCTATTGATGGAGCTGATCCGAACCAGGTATTCTTCCAGATCGTCATCCCATTGGCAGCCCCCCAGCTTGCTGTAACCTTCTTCCTCGGATTTATCGGGCACTGGCAGGAATTTGTCTTGCCTTGGTTGTTCTTAACACAGCCAAAAGATTACACCCTCGCCATGACGCTTTACAACATGACCGGGCAATACGCAAATTCGATTCCATGGAACCGATTTGCCGCAATGGCAATCATCGTGGCATTACCAGTTGCGATAGTCTACATATTGCTTCAAAAACAAATCGTAAATGGCCTGACAACAGGCGGCGTCAAAGGATAGCAAATAAAGGCGGTCGAGAGGCCGCCTTTTGATATTAAAAGGGACAATATGAAATCCAGGATTCCAATTTTCGTTGTTCTGGTCGTTGTTTTACTTGTTAGCTGCAGTCAATCGGCGATGCCAACCGAGATCGTTTCAATGACTTCGGAAGTTGTTGAGACAGAAGTTCCATCTCAACCTTGGTGGAAAACTGCCGTGTTTTATGAGATATTTGTGCGAAGTTTCAATGACAGCAACGGGGATGGAATTGGTGATTTTAATGGAATAATCGAAAAACTTGATTATTTGAATGATGGAGACCCAAATACGCAAACAGATTTAGGAATCGATGCCATCTGGTTAATGCCCATCCACCCCTCTCCTTCATATCATGGATATGATGTGGTCAATTATTACGCCGTTAACACAGAATATGGAACAATGGATGATTTTAAGCGCCTTATTTCAGAAGCGCATAAACGAGGAATAAAGATCATTATCGATATGGTCTTAAACCATACATCTAACCAGCATCCCTTTTTTGTGAGCGCGAAAAGCAGTAATTCATCAGAATATCACGATTGGTATGTCTGGTCTGAAACGAGTAACGGCAAATATTGGCATGAAACAACCGTGGATTCTAACCAGGAATATTATTATGGTTACTTCTGCGATTGCATGCCTGATTTGAATTATCTTAACCCGGCAGTAACCCAACAAATGAATGAAGTGGTTAATTATTGGATCAGTGATATCGGTGTCGATGGTTTCAGAATAGACGCCGCCAAACACTTAATTGAAGAGGGGGACAAAGTCGAAAACACCCAACTCACTCATGACTGGTTTAAGCAGTTTTATGATTTCTATAAAGGTATTGACCCTGATGTGTATGTGGTTGGAGAAGTTGCCAGCAGCGATGCCCGAATGACCACTCTTTACTCTGGTGATCAAATGGATATGGTCTTCAACTTTGAGTTGGCTCAAGGATTCGTTAACAGCGCGAAAGGCGAATCCAACTCAGGGATTGGAAGTGCAATCAGTTTTATCGAAAACGATGCTCCAGATTGGAATTTTGCTACTTTCTTGACCAATCATGATCAAAATCGAGTCATGAGTGTGTTGAACGGCAATGTGGATAAAGCCAAAGTTTCCGCCGCGTTGTTGTTGACTTCTCCTGGCACTCCATTCATTTATTATGGCGAAGAAATTGGCATGCTTGGAAGCAAGCCTGATGAAGATATTCGACGACCGATGCAATGGTCGGCTGAAATTAATGGCGGGTTTACGTCTGGTTCCCCATGGCGACCACTCGATTTGAATTATTTAACAAACAATGTTGCAGTCGAAGAAGCTGATTCAGATTCTTTACTCAACAGCTACAAGCAGTTTATTTCTTTGAGACAATTACATCCAGCATTATCGGATGGTGATTATTCGGTTGTCAAATCATCTAATAAGTCTATTTATGCCGCAATACGACAATCGATGGATGAAACTGTATTGATAATTATCAATTTATCCAAAAATGAAGTATCGGATACAGCTCTTTCATGGGATGTTAATGGTTTATTAGATGGAAAATATACTCTGACAAATCTATTTGGTGGAACTAAGGCTAACCCATTTGAGATTGTCAATTCCAAAGTCGTCAATTTTATACCTTATAAGTCAGCTTCGCCTTATTCTGTTAATGTTTATTCAGTCCAAATTGATAATTAATTGAATCTGGTCAGGGTATATGAAAAAGAATAACATCACAAATAAATTATTGCTCATCCTAGCTGCGGTGATCGTTGCCGCGTTGGCGGGGTATCTAAGATGGCACGCGTTATCCACTTTAAACGTGGATTATGATGAAGACGATTATTTAAGAGCAGCACAACAATTCACTACTATTTTTAGACACGGTGAATGGATTGATTTACAAGAAACGAACTATCGACCTGAGCATCCTCCACTTACCAAGATCATTTTTGGAATAAGCTTATTGCCATTACCAGAAGAACCCTTGATTGCGGATCGGCCAACTTCATCGGAACCAAACAGATATTTGCCAAGGAATCTATTACGTAATGCGCGAATAACAAGTGCAATTTTTGGTACTCTGACTGCTGCGCTGGTTGCACTGGTAAATCCTATCGGTGGATTCTTTCTTGCGATTCATGCTTTTACAACAAAATATGTCAGTCAGGTGATGCTAGAAGCCTTACCGGCACTAACCAGTTTTTTGACAGCTCTTTTTTACATCAAATGGAAGCAAAGAAAAAACAAGGGTGCGGGCTGGCTCATTTTATCGGGTTTGTTTTTAGGGCTGACAGCTGCTTCAAAATACATATTTTGTGTAGTGGGAATCGCTATTTTAATCGATTGGTTGATTCTTGCAATTCAAAGAAATGAATTTAAAAAAGCAATTCTTCCAATTTTGTTGTGGGGATTTGGCGCAGTAATCATATTTTTTACGGCTAATCCCTATTTTTGGGCAGATCCATTTGGAAGGATAAAGGAAACGCTGCTATATTATGCTTCTTATTCCTCAACCGCCAGTGAAGTGACCAATGCCGGGTATCCGTTTTGGCAACCTTTGGTTTACCTTTTTTCCACACCAAAATCCTGGCAGCCAGACGCAATATTGGTGGCGCTTGATCCTTTGATCACCCTGTTTGCCATTCTTGGTTTTAAATCCCAGGTTAAAAAACAATCGGTTTATCCGATCTGGTTGATTACCGCGCTGGTATTTCTTTTCATTTATCCAGTCAAATGGGCTCAATATATTGTTATCCTGACAGCCCCCCTATGTATTATTGCCGGTGAGGGTGTAAAGAATACAATTCTCAACCCATTTATGCAATGGATTAGGCGATTAAAAGCTCAACAATCCAAACCAAAAAATATCGAAAGAAAGGATACGAAAAAAGCACTACCCTGGTTAATTCCAGGGATCATTGTATTTCTCGTATTCACGATACTGCCGCTGCTTTTCGAGGTTGGGGTTTCACTAACCAATTTCAACAGTATTTCGATTAAAGATGGATTTGAAGGAGGAATTTTCAGGGAAGTTTGGGGAGGAATTACAGGCAAGATTGATACAGTTAAAACTGTTTTTCCTTTCAGAGAAAAACTCGTTGGTTATATTGGTACAAGTTCCTACCCGTCAATAATGAGTTACCTGATGGATAGTGGTATTCTTTTTTTCAACCTTTTTTGGACGATTCTTTCAGTCGCTTTACAAACCTTATTGGGATTATTTATTGCTCTACTTTTAAAACAAAAAAAGGTGATCTTTAAAAAAGGGTGGGAGATCTTGTTCATCCTACCTTGGGCAATACCTGAGATGATTGGCGCGCTCATGTGGGTTAATGTTTTTCAACCTGAAACGGGTTGGTTAAGCCTGGGTGTTAGTCAATATGGTTCAGCATTTCCTTTTTCATTTCTAAATGGATGGCAAAATTCATCATCTTTACAAATGCTGGTGCTGCTTATTGCAGGAGTATGGTATGGTTTTCCATTCATGATGCTGGCTACTTCGGCTGGTTTGAAACTGCTGCCAAGTGAAGTATATGACGCCGCAGCCATTGATGGCGCTAATGGGTTTAATATATTTAGATGGATCACTTGGCCAATGCTGCTGCCTTTGCTGATTCCCGCAGTCATCATTCGCAGTATTTTTGCTTTCAATCAGTTTTACCTTTTCCAGGTTTTTCCTGCAGGACAATTAACGATGGCCGGATTATCCTACAATTTCTTTAATCCCAGTGGATATTTTATCAATGGACAATTCGCAGTGTCGGCTGTGATAAATGTTATAACTGTTCTTTTCTTAATACTTTTTGTATTGATCCTTAACAAATGGAGTAATGCCAGTGAAGGGGTGACTTATGCGTAAGAACAACTGGTTCAAACAATTACTCACCCAAGTATCATTACTCATAGTGGGAATTTATGTGATTATTCCGATATGGGGAGCGATTAGGCTGGCATTTGATGGTTCATTGAAAAGCAGGCCAATCGAATTCAGGTTGTTTCCAAAAGATTTTTCATTCAATCCGTTATTATCTGTGCTGGATAGACCTTATCAATCAGTAGATTTCTCAATTTTGTTGAAAAACAGCATGGTAGTCTCAATAGGCTCAGCACTGATCGCATTGTTATTAGGGGCATCGTTGGCATATGCCTTTGCCCGTTATCGTTTTCCAGGTAAGAAGCCGGCGTTGTTTGTTTTGCTCCTTGCTGCGATGCTGCCCCCAGTGGCTTTTATGACACCGCTTTATATTGTCTTGAGTATTGTTCAATTGAGAACAACATTGCTTGGATTGACCCTGGTATATGCCACCTTTGCGCTTCCTTTTTGCATCTGGAATATGCGGGCTGGGTTTCAATCCATTGCAAAAGAGTTGGAAGAAGCGGCTTATTTGGACGGCGCAAACAGTCTTCAAACTTTCTGGTTTATATCACTTCCGCTGTCTTTACCTTCGATCACGATCGCCGGGTTAATTGCCTTCTTAATGGGTTATTCTGAATTTGCTATGGGATGGTTGTTTGTCAGTAAAGCAGAAACGGTCACGCTGGCAATGTCCATTTATGCCATGGTACAGACAGGCAATGCCCAACCATGGAGTATTTTGGCTTCGATGTTTATTATTATGTCCATCCCTATTGTCTTTGTTTTTGCATTTTTACAAAACACTTTGCTAGATAGGATGTTATTTATTTCTCAAAAGAAGTAGGATTTGGTTTAAATCAGGGTTGGCCAGCTTTACCAATTTGAACAAAGATGGCATAAACTACTGATACTGTCATTGCGAAAGCAGATATCACGATACCTAAGGTCGCTAGTTTATTAGATTCAGAACGTCGGCCGCGAATGCCTGCGATAAGACTTATTGTTCCACCAATCACGCCGATAATGGGAACAATACCAGCACAGATACTGGCTGAGCCCAAGAGAACAGAAACTACAGCAAGGAATTTGTTCATGCGTTCTTCAGGGTCCAGGCTCGAGTAATTGGGTTCCATTCTTGCTCCATTCAAGATCAATTATATGTGTTGTTATAATTTAATTCCTTGCAATGCATAAGAGAATTATAATCAGTTAAAATCTAAAAATTGAGAATCTAATGATTGCAAATAATCTGGAATCCCCTAGCTCAAAAATTGATTCATCCAGGCCAACGGTTGAAATTATCCTACCTGATGGAAGGGTCTATACTGGTCAACGCGGCGCCACGTTGGAAACCTTACTGAATATGCTGCCAGAATGGGATAATCCTCCCATCATGGGGGCGGTGGTCAATGGGGAGCTGCGTGAACTAACATACGCCATCGAGTTAGACTCCAAAATTCGATTAATCACCATGGGAGATGACGATGGTTCACGCATTTACCGGCGCTCGATCACTTTTTTAATGGAAGCGGCATTTGAAGAATTGTTTCCTGAAGCACAAATGACGTTAGATCATTCTGTGTCATCTGGTGGTTATTACTGCCAGGTTTTTTCTGAAAACGATTTTACGCTTAATGAAATCAAACAGTTAAAGAAACGGATGAAGGAATTGGTGGAAGAAAACCACCAATTTACACGCACAACTGTTCCGCTTGACGAAGCTATAAATTATTTCCAATCCAAGGGATTAAATGATAAAGTTCAGCTCCTCAAATACCGACAGAAGGAATACCTGGTGCTCTACAGCCTGGGGGAACATCAAGATTATCACCACGGCTATATGGTTCCTTCAACCGGTTATCTGAAATGGTTTGATCTTGAGTTAGTGGGAGACGGCTTCGTTTTACGGTTTCCAAGGCGGAACTCACCGAAAACCATTGGCCCAATGTCTAGTTATCCCAAACTGCTGAGCACATTCAGACAATATGGCAACTGGCTGCACCGTTTGGGCATTGAATCGGTTGGAGCACTCAATGATTCCATTCAGGCTGGAAATATCCGCGAGATCATACTCGTTTCTGAAGCGTTGCATGAACTTCAGATCATCGACATTGCCCAGCATATCGCCGAAAAATCTGATGAGTCGCGCATCATTCTGATAGCCGGACCTTCTTCTTCAGGAAAGACTACTTTTTCAAAAAGGTTAACCGTTCAGCTTTTGGCACATGGTTTTTCACCGGTTCCCATAGAAATGGATAATTATTTCGTGGACCGGGAAGACACGCCCAAAGACAAAGCCGGAAAATATGATTTCGAATCTCTGGGAGCGATGAACACCAAGCGATTAGCCAGCGATTTAAAACGATTAATAGCTGGTGAAGAAATCCAAATTCCCACTTACGATTTTAGAGAAGGAAAAAGTAAACCTGGGCAGGTGATCAAGCTGCGCCCGGACCAGATGGTAATCTTGGAAGGTATACATGGATTAAACCCCAAATTACTTCCGGATATCGACCCCTCTTCGACCTTTAAGATTTATGCCTCATGTCTGACCCAGCTTAATTTGGATCGCTACAACCGCATCTCCACCACTGATACCCGGTTGATCAGGCGAATTGTGCGTGATTCGCGTGAAAGGGGCTATACCGCCCAACAGACCATCCGTAACTGGGATTCCGTGCAGCATGGTGAAAAAGAATACATATTTCCATACCAGGAATACGGCAATAAGTTGTTTAACTCTGCGCTGGTCTATGAACTTTCGGTCTTGAAAACATTGGTTGAGCCGTTATTGAGACAAGTGAATTACGGCACCATGGAATACGTCGAAGCCAAAAGGCTTCTGGCTTTTCTTGACTGGTTTCTCCCTATCGATACAGAATTGATCCCCGACAATTCCATTTTGTTGGAATTTGTAGGGGGATCAATATTTAATGAATTTAAATTGTGGTCGCCAAAAGACTAAAAAGGATTATCCTTCTCGCAGCTTAGCCTTGATTACTTTCGAGAGCCGGGCAATGCCTTCATTGATCAGTTCCGGTTTGGTGCATGAGAAATTCAGACGCATGCTGTTTTCACCGCCGCCGCAGGCAAAGAAGTTTTCACCTGGCACATAAGCCACCTTTTGGATCACAGCATCTTTGAACATTTCGACGGCGTTGATTTGTTCTGGCATGTTGACCCATAGGAACAATCCTCCCTGCGGATTCGTCCAGGTGACGCCGTTCGGCATATGTTCTTCCAATGATTCGATCATAACATTTCGCCGTTCACGATAAGTATCCTGGATCAGTTTAACATGACGATCCAAATAACCGTGCTGGCCGACTTCGTGGGCCACGATCTGGTTGAAGGTGGAGGTGTGCAAATCCGCACCCTGTTTGGCCAACACCAGCTTGTTGATGACTTCCGTGGGGGCGATCACCCAGGCCAGACGAATGCCAGGCGCCAGGATTTTGGAGAAAGTACTCAAATAAATCACATTGCCAGTATAGGCATTGGTTTTATCACGCATCTGGGAATCAAGCAGTTCCACTGCGGGCAGGTCGTCACCCTCATAACGTAATTGACCGTAAGGATCATCTTCAATAATGGGTACACCGTATTGATCTGCAAGTTTGATCAATTGTTTGCGGCGTTCAAGAGTAAGGGTACAGCCAGTGGGGTTTTGAAAATTAGGCAGCACATAGATAAATTTGGGACCTTTGCGCAGCGCGTCCTCAAGTTGACGGGTATCCATGCCTTCGTCATCCAGCGCGACGGGGATGTAATCCGCACCGTAGGCATTCCATGCCTGGATGGCACCCAGATAAGTTGGGTTTTCCACCAGGATGCGATCGCCGTGGTTAATGAAGATCTTGCCGATCAGATCAAGCGCTTGCTGGGATCCAGAGGTGATCAAGATGTTATCCTTGCTGACGCCGATCCCAAGACGATTGGTGTAACGGGCAATCATTTCACGCAAAGGCACATAACCATCCGTGGTGCCATACTGCAGTGCTTCGGCGCCTTGATGATCCAGGACATAATTGCAGGCGCGGCGGAACTCTTCAACGGGAAAAACTTCCGGGGCAGGAAGACCACCGGCAAACGATATTACATCAGGTTGCTCAGTTAGTTTCAGTAATTCTCTAATAGCTGAAGCTTTCATGCGTTGCGTGCGTTGCGCGTACCGAAAATCCCACGGAGTTTGCATATTGATCGATTGCTCCTCTTCTTATCCTTTTTGAATTAAGAAATTGGAAAACGGCTTACCACAACGGCCGGAGTAGGTAGTGAAATTCGGTCTCCGGTTTCTAACGAAGCAGGCGTCACTGGTGATAACTTATCGGCGCCCTGGAAGATGGATATGGGAGTGTCAACGACTGCACAACGTGTTTCAACAAAAGCCTGACCGGTTAAGAATCCTTCTTTGTCAATGGCGCAACTGGTGACTTTGCCAATGACTTTACCTTTGGCGTCCAATACCGGGTCGCCATTGTGCGCCATGCGTACGCCTTTTTCAATGAATCTAAAACGGATCACGATACCCGCACGTTCTTTTTCTTTTTCAATATAGGCACTGCGACCGATGAACCAGGGTTTGTAGATCTTTACATAAGAGCCAAATCCGGCTTCTGAAACACTGAAGTTATCTTCACCGCCCATTTCATGCCCATATAACGGAAGACCCGCTTCGGTACGCAGCGAATCGCGTGCACCCAAACCGCAGGCTTTCATGCCAAGAGGTTCACCTGCCTTACAAAGGGCATCCCACAGGGCGGCAGCTTTTTCTGGGTGGATGAAGAGTTCAAAGGCCATTTTCTCGCCGGTATAGCCGGTGCGGGAAACAACCAGATCAAACCCACCTATGACTGCTTCACATAGTTCAGTCCGTTTAAGGGCTTTGACTTTTTTCTGTGTGGCGGCGTCGCAGCCAAGTGAAAGGAGAATATCTCTTGATTTAGGACCCTGTAAGGCGATATCCACACGCATGTCATTGCCGGCTTTGGGATCGCGCAGGTTGCGCAGGGTGACGTTGGCACCAAAAGTTTTAATCCAAGGCCGCTGGGGATCGATCATCACTTTACCTTCGCGAACGGCGTTCAACCAGGCCCAATCTTTGGCATCATTGGATGCGTTAACCACAACCAGATATTTAAGTGTGTCACGGCGATAAACGAGCGTGTCGTCTATCACATTGGCGTTGGGATCAAGGAAGTGAGTGTAGCAGGATTCTCCAACAGCCAGCGAACTGATGTCATTGCCGCAGACAGTTTCAAGGAATAACGCGGCATCGGCACCTTCAGCCTGGAAGACTCCCATGTGGGATACATCAAACAAGCCAGCTACCTGGCGGCAAGCCAGATGCTCTTCAACCACTGAGGAATACCAGACGGGCATTTCCCAGCCGGCAAATGGGATGATCTTCGCCCCCATTTTCTTGTGGGTTTCATAGAGCGGGGTTCTGAATAATTCCGAGGATTCTTGCTCTTTCCACTCGAAGGCCGGAAGGGCGCTGCCTGATGGTTGGGTCTGCCCGATGAAGTAGGGTTTTTGGCTGACGATCAAAGAGCCATTAGCTTTCACTGGAGCAGATTCAAGGTCTTCAATGACCACGACGCTGCCTGGGATGCGGCGGGGGATGTCTTTATCAAAGGTGACGTAGCCTTCAGCCAATCCGCGCAGAAAAGTGGCAGCCAGGCCAAATTGCTCGCGCGGGAAGGAAAAGCGGTACGAATTGCCATCCACATTGGCGATGGCGCCTTCTACTATACCGAGCGGTGTGGAAAGCGAGGTTTTTTGCGATTGACCTGCTTCAAGCGATTCAACATCCGAGCTGAAGCAATAGGTCACAAATTGGCGCAGACTTGGGCCATAGAGTTTAAGTGTGGCCTGGTCGGTTTTGGATTGTGATTGGTCATCGAGATAATAAAATTGCGGATAGCCGTTTTTCTTATAATCGAGGTCGGAACCTGCTTTTTCACAAAGGGTTCTGACACGTTTCTTGGCGTCTTCAAGCACCTTGAAATCCACCTTGGCGCGCGACACCAGGCCTTTGCGGGTTTCAACGGAATAGGGTGTACAGGCTTGCAGAAGGTCCACCATGATATTGGCCAATTCAACCATGTCGGCTTCTTTTAATCCGCGTTGGGTCATCCAGGGGGTGCCAAAGCGGATGCCGGTGGAATTGTTGGCGGTCTTATCACCGGGGATGGTGTTGCGGTTCAACACGATGCCGGCCACATCCATGATGCGGGCTGCCATATCACCAGAAAGGGTTGTGCCGTCAGGGCCCTTGATCAGTTTGCAATCGAGGTTGGCCAGATGGGTGTTGGTGCCGCCAAAGGGGATGCGCATGCCGCGGGCCTGAAGCTGGTTGGTGAGGGCTGCGCTGTTCTTAATAATTTGACTCTGCAAGTCTGCAAAAGCCTTGGATTGAGCAATTTTGAAGGTGGTTGCCAGTGCTGCAAAGACGTGAACATGCGGGCCGCCCTGTTCACCGGGGAAGACGCCTTTATCAATTTTTCTTGATAGGGCAGCATCGGTTGTGAGGATACAGGCGCCGCGGGGACCGCAGATGGTTTTATGCGTGGTGAAGGTAATGATGTGGGCAAAACCAACTGGTGAAGGGATGGTTTTTGCGGCGATCAAGCCGGCGATGTGCGAGACATCCGCCAGCAAATAAGCGCCAACCGAATCGGCGATCTCTCTGAAGCGTTTCCAATCTGGCACGAATGGGTAGGAGGAATAACCGCAGATGAGAATCTTGGGTTTACATTCCAAGGCAAGCTGTTGAACCTTGTCATAATCAATTTGTTCGGTGGTCGGATCCACATTGTAATGGGATACTTTAAACAGTTTTCCTGAGCGGTTTACGGATGAACCATGGGTGAGATGACCGCCGTGCAGCAGGTTCATCCCCAAAATGGAATCGCCGACTTCAATAAGTGCATTGTAAACGGCATTGTTGGCAGGGGCGCCTGAAAGAGCCTGAACGTTGACGTAAATTTGATCAGCACTGATCTGGTCGGTGGCAAAAGTCTCGGCGCATCTGCGGCGAGCCAGGCTTTCGATCATGTCCGCATACTCCACACCTTTGTAATAACGTGGATCGGCATTGCGGCGGTAATAAGTTAATCGGGCGGGATAATCCATGATCTGAGCTTCAGTCATCCAACGCGATTCTTCATCAGGATAACCCTCGGCATAGATATTTTGAAAAACTGAGCTTAATGACTCGCGCACAGCAGCCGGAGCAGTGCTTTCTGAAGGAATCAAGATCAATTTTCGAAATTGACGCTCTTTTTCGAATTCTGTTAACTTCAATACTTCCGGGTCAAGGTCGGCGAGGCTTCCGCGCATCAAGAAATCAGTCATGGTAAATCTCCCTATCGATCATGGTAAAAAATTAAAGAACCACCTTTAGATGACAATGAATTGTTCATCTGCGGGTGGTTATTTGAGCAAGTGATTCCATCATAGAATACTCAGTTACCGTTATTCAAGTGATCAGGAATTGCCTTAACCCTTACAGACTATCTATTTTAGCTTGAAGCGTAACAAGGGTCAAGTTTTTACTTGACCCTTGTGAAATTTTCATGGGTTATTTTAGTTCCAGATCAAGCCATTCTGTCATGGTTTTCAGAACTTCAGCTTTTTCTGGTTCGTTGTGAAGTTCGTGATAAAAACCATCCCATTCTTTATAAGTAATCTTTGAAAGGGGGGCCGCGTTGGCAAATTTCTTGGTCATGGGTGGATTGACAATGAAATCACCGGTACCTTGCATGAGCAAAAGGGGAATGGGAAATTCTGCTGCATGGTCAACGATGAATTTGCCATTATTGATCAAGTCAAGTGCCAGTCGGGCAGAAATTTTTGGGTGAACCAATGGATCAGCCGAATATTTCTTTTCAACTTCTGGGTCGCGAGATAAACCTGCACGGAGCAGGCCGTTATCCATTTGCATGGCGGGCATGAGGTTATACATCATTTTTCCGAGAGCTAATTTGACAGGTGGAACAGGCGCTGCCGTGGCAAGACCCGGGCTGGTGACCATGGCGCCTTTGAGAGACGGTTTTTGGGTGAGACAATAATACAAACTTAGGTTGCCGCCAAGACTGTGTCCGTATAAAAAGACTGGCATTCCGGGGAAGTGTTCTTTTGCCAGTCCAATATTATGAGAGATATCTTCCATGATGGCTGCATAAGAAGCAGCGTGTCCGCGAACACCTTCTGATTTTCCATGACCGCGCAGGTCAAATGCAGTCAGACTATAACCGGCTGCTGTGAAAGCTTCAGCGACGTGTTGATAGCGGCCTGAGTGTTCTCCAAGACCGTGCACCATGGCAATGGCTGCTTTTTGTTTTCCATCCGGTTTCCATTCCTGGCCGTAAAGTTTTAATCCATCACGGGTCGTCCAAAAATACTCAGAATGCTGCATGCCAATCCTCCGGAAAAGTATTTGTTGTCAATAACAATATTTTGAATTTATAATCACATGGTACCTATTTAGTTTAGTCTTGGAGACAATATTTTACAAGCCTGTTATCACTCCTATCTTGAAAAGAATGAGAATTAAATGACATTACAAACCGATCTTAATAAAAATTCAACAAAGGCCATAGGCTGCGGATTGGTTATTTTGACAATTCTTGGCTTCATTTGGGTGACGCTTTTTAGCGGCCTTGATCTTTTCATGAATTGGATTTCCGAACAAGCCATCATGGAAGTCGGCAGTTTTGTGCCTGATTTTCGCTGGATCACACACATGATCGCCAGTGTTTTGATCCTGCTGGTTTGTTTATTAATGTCATGGCTGGTGAAAGAACCCCGCATCAAACGAATTTTTAGACTTTGGATGTATGGTGCCATCCTCTCTATTATTTCGATACCTGCAAAGACGGCAGGAGTTTCTGATCAAAACCTCACCGCATTACTTCAGGCAGCGTCTCTTTTCTTGGTCATAGTTTGTAGCTATTTACTAATAAAACGAAAAACAGAGGAGCCTGAACCTAAATTAGAGAAGAATTCATTTCCAGGATTGATTGTTTTTATTGGTGCACTATTTTGCGTCCCATGGTTGCTGTGGGGAGCATTGGGTTCGTGGTTCGACACTGTGCTGCAATTAGTAGTAGGGAGTCTTTTTACCTGGTACGCAGTTAAATTTGTTTTTTCGGAATACCTTGAGAAATCTCAAGAAGCTGGGAGCGAGATTAAATTTTCTGGAATCCTCCTCGATGGATTGGTGATTGCAATTTTCCTGCTTATCAGTGTAGCCGCATTGGCGATTAATGGCTCACAGCAAATGTTGGTCGTAACCGTACCAGTCTCTGGTTGGCTCGTCGCAATTCTTGCTTCAATATGGATGAACAACAAAGATCATGGTCGGTTGCCCGTTGGCATTATCCTGGGATTGATTTTTACCCTCCCTCTGCTCTTTTTTGATATGGACGAACTGACAGCTATTTTTACCGGTGGAGCAGGAGAGACACTCGAATGGGCGACCAAGGCTGCGTGGTACACCTTTATGGCTATCATGATGATCACGTTTTTGTTGATACCAAACTTCAAAAATATCCGTAAACTAAAATTACCGCGCACAGTCCACAATGGTTTGATGGTAATTGGAATAGTTGCAATCGTTTTTATTTATCTGAGGTGGGGACAGGTTGGGTTTTTCGGTGACAACCAATTCATAATATTAAAACAGCAGGCTGATCTAACCAAGGTGGCTGAGACTCAAGACTATTCGACCAGAAGAACGGCTATCTACAGCGAATTGGTCAAAACCGCTGAGATGACCCAGGCAGACTTGAGGGCACGTCTCGATGACATGCACTTGGAATACACCCCATATTATCTGGTGAACGGGATCGAAGTGAATGGCGGATTATTAGCCAAATTGCTGCTCCAAAATGATCCTGCCGTTGATCGAATTCTAAACAATCCGCAACTTCGTCCGTTACCCAAAAGTCTTGATGCGGGTTCCGGCGAAATAGAAAGTATACCTGCTGAAACCTTGTGGAACCTGAGTATGATTCATGCAGATCAGGTGGTGAAAGAGTTGGGGGTGACAGGTGAGGGTATTCTGATCGGTCAAACCGACAGCGGTGTGGATGGACGACACCCCGAAATCGCAGCCGCTTATCGTGGCGCAGAAACCGATGATGATTACAATTGGTATGACCCCTGGAATGACACTTCCTTCCCGACCGACCTCTCAGGACACGGCACCCAAACTTTAGGGATCATTTTGGGTAAAAACACAGGTGTTGCCCCCGGTGCGGAATGGATTGGATGCGCCAATCTTGCTCGAAACCAGGGCAACCCTGCCTTCTATCTTGACTGTATGCAATTCATGTTGGCACCCTTTCCGCGTGGTGGTAATGCATTATTAGATGGCGATCCATCCAAAGGTGCCATGATCATTAATAATTCATGGGGCTGCCCGGATGCAGAAGGTTGTGATTCCTATGTTTTCTTACCTGCTGTTGATGCATTAAAACAAGCCGGCATATTTATGTCGGTGGCAGCTGGAAACACCGGTTATTACGGATGCGACACAGTGATGGATCCTCCAGCGATTTACTCAGATGTGCTCTCTGCAGGTGCGGTCAATCAACAGGGCAACATATCTGATTTTTCATCACTGGATTCATACGCGGTCGATAATCCGGATCAACAAAAGCCTGAAATATTAGCTCCAGGTGAAAATGTTATATCGTCATTTCCGGGCGGCGAATATTCAATGGCAAGCGGAACATCTTTCGCCGCACCCCATATCAGTGGAGTGGTGGCGTTAATGTGGTCGGCAAATCCAAAATTGATCGGAATTGTCGATCAGACAAACAAAATATTGCTCGAGACTTCGCAGCCATATCAGGGGCAGGTTCCAAGTTGTGTCAAAGACGCTGATGATGTCAAATCAGGATTGGTGGATGCCTACGCAGCAGTGAAAGCTGCAATCGAATGGCAACCATGATATGATTCAAGTGTAACTATGATAAATATTATGGGTTATATCTATTGAAAAAGATGCTTGAAAGCGAAGTAGACGTCATCACTGATGAGAACGCGGTTGCATTAGCCTGCGGTGGAAACCCGGAGGCCTTTAGCTATCTCTATGAGAAAAACGTCACCCGCATTTACAACTATATCTACTATCGCATCGGCTCAGCTTCAGATGCAGAAGATATTACTTCGCGTGTCTTTTATAGGGCTTTTGGGCATATCAATAGTTATGTTGATAAAGGTGTGCCTTTTTCAGCCTGGCTGTATCGGATAGCCCATAACCTGATCGCCAACTGGCACCGCGATAACCTTCGCCGCAAGGAAGTACCGCTGGAAGATCACCTGGATTTGCCGCATAAGGCTGATCAACCAGAAAGAATGCTTGAAAAGAATCAGGAAATGGTTTTGCTTCTCAAGGCGATACGAAGAATTTCTGCTGACAGACAACAATTAATCTTGTTGAAGTACCTTGAAGATTTATCCAATGCAGAAATTGCTCAAATTATGGGACGCAGTGAAGGTGCTATAAAAAGTTTGTATCACAGGGCTTTGATCGCTTTACGTGAAGAGATGGAATTAATTGGCTATAAATCAGAATAAAACAGGGGTAATACCATGGAAAGTAGAATGAACGATTTTAACAACAAAAGTATGTTTGGTCTGGAAGAAAAATTATCAAGCATGTTAAAGCCGGTTATGCCAGACCCGGTCTTTATGAGCAACCTCAAAACAAAACTTGCAAAAACGCCAGCCGTATTGATCGAAAAATCCAAACGACGGATGGGGCTCATGGTCGTAGGTGCCGGATTGTTTGCCGGAGCGTTGACTATTTGGATAATTGGAAAACTAAAAAAGAAATAATCAAAAAATAATTATTTCAAATTAAATTTTTCTTTTAATTGGTAACTTGAAGGCTCCACGAGCAGTGAACCATCCGGAAATAAAATTGTGGGTACGCTTTTACAACCTTTATTCACACTCATAACATATTCCGCAGCAGTTTTATCCAAATCAATATCAATCCACTCGTAATCAATCTTGTTTTCAGTGAAGAATTGTCTGGCTCTGCGGGTGTCGCCGCACCAGGTTGTGCCATACATTATTATTTTTTGTTCTGATTCTGTCATATTTTCACTCCATTGTTTATTGATAATTGATCAATCACCATTTTTGCGTCCAATAATAAATCAAAATCAGCCGGAAAACTAAAATCTATTCCAATCCGTGCTGAAAGACGATCCAATGATTCGTGTGTAGATAGGGGTAGATATTTTCGCACCGTTTCATCTTTTAGCAGCGCATTTAATGATAACCCTCGTTGATCTATCCCTTTGCTTGCGAGGTACTCACGGATGGACAATCCGGCTGCCCGCCGGGCTAACACTCTGGCCATTCCTTCGTTGCCATTTTGCCTCGTTAGAAAAGCCTTATTCAGTTCCTGGGCTGCCAAAGATTCATCCATGGATGAATTTTACCTTCGATTTATTCAATCCTCACTATGATTATGCTAAAATCATGGCATGTCATTTAATGTTGTCTTCATGGGATCCCCCGAATTAGCTGCAAGAATATTGGATTCACTGGCTGCGAAATATCATGTTGTGGGTGTGGTCACACAGCCTGATCGACCTGCCGGGCGAGGAAAAGTGCTTACCTCACCTCCGGTTAAAGTATTGGCAGATCAACTGGGCATTCCCACCATTCAACCTGAACGGCTGCGGGATGAAGCTTTTGCCCAACTCCAGGCGTGGAATCCGGATGTGATCGTGGTGGCCGCTTTTGGACAGATCCTGCGGCAGCGGGTGCTTGATTTACCAAAATATGGCTGCATCAATGTTCACGCCTCTTATCTTCCGCGCTGGCGTGGTGCAGCTCCCATTCAGGCTGCCATACTTCATGGGGATGAATTCACAGGTGTAAGCATCATGAAAATGGATGCAGGCATTGACACTGGTCCAGTCTTGATCCAGGAAAAAGTCTACCTGGCAGAAGATGAAACGCTTTCAACCCTGACAGATAAGCTTTCAACGCTGGGTGCATCATTACTGCTCAAAGCCCTCGAAGAATATCTTGCCGGCCGCTTGGAAACAACACCCCAGCCTGAAGTCGGCGATACATACGCAGGCATGCTTACAAAGGAAGACGGGCTGCTCGATTTTTCAAAATCCGCAGTCGAAATTGACCGCAAGGTCAGGGCATTAAATGATTGGCCAGGGACTTATTGCGATATTAACGGACAAGTCTTAAAGGTACGTAAAGTCAGAATACTTCAATCAGAAGCGCATCCAGCGGGTATTCGCAGTGTTCTAGATAAAGTTCCTTCCATCAGTACACCTGACGGATGGGTAAAGCTGCTTGAAGTGCAACCCCCCGGTAAAAAATGGATGCCTGGAGCGGACTTTTTGAGAGGGTTCCAAAACTGGAAAACCAGCGACTAATATGGATAATTCCAAGCAAAAACCATTAAAAGTAATTTGTTTTGGTATGGGTGCCATCGGCACTTATATTGGCGGCAGTTTGGCTGCCAATGGCGCCAAAGTTACTTTTATTGAGAAAAAAGAATTAATAAATGATGCTTCTCTGAAAGGGATTCACTTAAGCATTAGCGGAAAAGAGATTGATGTTCCAAATATCACAATAACATCGGATGTACGTCAGGCGATTTCTACTGAGCCAATGGATATTGCACTATTGGCTGTTAAATCAAACGACACCACTTCGGTACTGGATTTACTCACCGGGCTTGAAAGTGATTTTCCGCCTGTTTTGTGTCTGCAAAATGGGGTGGAAAATGAAGGGTTAATCGCCCGCAAGCTGGGCGAGGACAAGGTGATTGGCGGCAGCATTACTAGCGCAGTGGGGCGCTCTGGCCTTGGCAATATTAAACTGGAAAAATTGCGCGGGGTTGGCATAGAAACCGGGCATCCCATTTCACAAACATTAATTGATTGGTTCAATTTATCCGGTCTGCGCGCCAAGGGATATGAATCCAGGGCTGACATGAAATGGTCCAAGATGCTGACCAATTTATTGGCCAATGCCACTTCTGCCATTCTAAATTGGACTCCTGCCCAAGTATATTCTCATCCGCTTACCTGGCGCATCGAATTAATGCAGATTCGCGAAGCCATGGAAGTTATGGAAAGGATGCATATCCGCCTGGTGGACCTGCCAGGAACTCCGGTAAAACCATTGATGATGCTGCTAAAAAGCCTACCGTCAGACTTAAGCAGAATCCTAATCGGAGCACCGCTTGCCAAAGGGCGGGGGGCAAAAATGCCTTCGTTCCATATTGATTTATATTCCGGAAAGACGACCAGCGAGGTCACCTTTTTGAACGGTGCGGTATCAAAATATGCTTCAAAGGTCGGCGTACAAACGCCGGTCAACGATGGTTTATGTCGTTTATTGGAACAGATTGCGGCTGGGCAAATTGCAAAAGAAGAGTTTGCTGACCAGCCTGAAAAACTAGATCAATGGCTTAAGAGGTCTTAATGAGCGTTCCCGGTTGGGTTCAAGACAGCATCTTCTACCAGATATTTCCTGACCGTTTTGCAAATGGGCAAAATGGAAACAACCCAAAGTCAGTATTGCCATGGAACGCCAAACCAACCATCTTGGGTTTTCATGGCGGCGATATCAAGGGCATCATCGATCACGTTTATTACTTACTTGATCTGGGTGTTAACGCAATTTACTTGAATCCCATTTTTCTATCACCTTCGAATCACCGGTACAATGCCATTGATTATTTCCAAATCGATCCAAAATTAGGGAGCAAAGTCGATTTTTTTACCCTTTTGGATGTAGCCCATCGCAATGAAATGAAAGTGATTCTTGATGGTGTCTTCAACCATTGCGGCAGGGGATTTTTCGCCTTTAATGATGTGCTTGAGAATCAGGCTGACTCGCCCTATCTGGATTGGTTTCATATAAAAAAATTCCCGGTGGATGCATATTCTCCGGGCGATGCGACCACCTATGAGGGTTGGTGGAAATATAAGAGTCTGCCAAAATTTAATACCTCAAACCCTGACGTCGAAAATTACATCTTAAAGGTTGCACGTTATTGGATCGAACAGGGTATTGACGGCTGGCGGCTGGATGTTCCAAATGAGATTAATGATGATGCTTTCTGGTTGCGTTTTAGAAATGTTGTGCGCAGTGCAAATCCAGATGCCTACCTGGTGGGTGAAATTTGGGATGGCGACTCTCGTTGGGTGGGGGATTCGCATTTTGATGGATTAATGAATTATCCGGTTCGAGATTTGATCATTGACATGTTAAATGGTGGGATAAAAATAGACCAATTTAGGTCAGATCTGCAAAAATGGCAAACGAAATACAATGAAGACAACACCCGTGCCATGTACAACCTTTTAGGCAGTCATGATGTTGAAAGGTTTTTAACCAAGATCGGAGCGGATATCGCAAAAGCGAAATTAGGGTATTTGTTACTTTTTACATTAAGTGGTGTTCCGGCGATCTATTATGGTGATGAGATTGGTTTATTGGGTGGGCGTGATCCAGACTGCCGAAGGACATTTAATTGGGACGAGTCTCAATGGATGACACCTTTAAGAGATTGGATCAAAAAATTGATTCGATATCGCAAAGACAAGGTTGCATTGCGCCGTGGAAAGTTTAAACTATTGAATACTGAGCCCTGTAATAATTGTGTAGCATTCGCCAGGGTGATTGAGAACGAATGCGGTTTAACCGTCATCAATTTTGAGAATTCTCCTTCAGAAGTGACAGTTGATTTGGGCGCCACACCTTTGGCGACTCATAAAAGTTTGCGGAATGTTCTGTCAACTGAAGAGTATATTGTATCGGACCAAAAAATTACCCTAAAGCTTTCCGCAATCTCGGGTGTCTTGTTGTTTCCATATTAAACAAAGATAAAGGTCATGATTAAACCTCCTGAAAAAAAACACCCAACTACCGCTGGAAAAGGCCTCATCATTGGCCTATCTATTCTGTTGGCAATATGCCTGGTCCCAACCATAATAAATCTTTCAGTCAACCAAACTCTCTTTAAATCTGATTTCTACGCTGAAGTTTTAAAGAAGACTAATTTTTATGAGCAATTGCCTGTCCTCTTGGACGATATTGTAATGTCTTCTGGAACATCCGCTCTGCAAGGCGGTATTTTAGCAAGTCTGGACCAGGAACAATTAAAGTGGCTGATGACTTCTTTATTACCACCTGGATGGCTTGAAGCAGAAACTAATGCAGCCTTGTCATCTGTATTGGATTACATGAATCTAAAAACCGATAAATTAGCAATCATTATTGATTTTCAACCCATAAAGGACTACCTGTCTGGTCCAGCCGGAAAAGCAGCTTTGATCAATTTGCTGGATAATTTACCAGATTGCTCTGAAGATCAATTAACCCAAATCATGATTGCCATGCAAAGCGGACAAGGTGGATTTGAACTATGTCATCCACCTGCCACTGATTTATTCAACATGGATACCATGCTTGATCCCGTTATCTACTCATTTTCTGCCAGCCTGCCGGCGATCATTATTCTTCCACCTGAGGGCCAGGTTGGCTTTATTGAAAACCTGATCTCGCCAGTTTTTCAACTTTATCGCAGTTTTCGAGCTGTTCTTGCAATATTTCCGTGGATTTCTTTGGTACTGGCATTGTTGATCGTTTTGTTATCCTTACGTTCATTACATTGGATGACCGGTGCATTGGGTGCACCTCTGGTACTAGCCAGTATGATATCTTCGATTCCGGGAGCCTGGCTTTTTGTAATTGGGGGGAAGGATTTGAGCAGCATTTTTGCGGAAAACGGCGTGGGTACCCTTCAAAGTCTTGAAGGTTTGCTGATCCAAGTTTTTCAACAAGGGCTTCAAACAGCCGGACAGGGATTACTTGTTTGGTGTTTGGGGGCTATATCGCTTGGATTGGTATTACTGGTGGTTTGGTTTGTGACAAAAAAATAAAACTCCCAAGAATTACTTTCTGGGAGCGATGAATTTCCTTTGCCATTCATACATGATATTTAATGCTTCGAGTGGGGGTATAGTGTTTAGATCTATACCCTTTAATTCGTCCAGGAGTGGATTGGTTTCAGGGAAGAGTGCCATTTGGGTGGATGGCTGTGCCTCGATCTTGACTGCCGATCCTGAACTTTCTTGAAGCTGTTTCAATATTTCTGTTGCCCGTGAAATAACGGGTCGCGGAATGCCAGCCATCTGTGCCACATGGATACCGTAAGAGCGATCCGCGCCGCCGGGAACAATCTTGTGTAAAAAGACCACCGTGGTGCCGGTTTCACTGACTGCCACATTGTAATTGCGTACGCCTGGTAGAAGTTCACTGAGTTGAGTCAGTTCATGGTAATGGGTTGCGAAAAAAGTACGCGACTTTAAACGGGGATGATTATGCAAGAATTCGACCACCGACCAGGCGATGGAAAGTCCGTCATAGGTCGAAGTGCCGCGGCCGATCTCGTCCAGGATGATCAAGCTGCGGGGGGTGGCGTGGTTAAGGATGTTGGCGGTTTCGATCATTTCAACCATGAAGGTGGATTGCCCGGCGTGAATTTCATCTTGTGCACCGATACGGGTGAAGATACGGTCCACCAGCCCGATCTTGGCTTTGGAAGCGGGTACGAACGAGCCTATTTGAGCCATGAGTACGATCAAGGCTACCTGTCGCAGGAAGGTGGATTTACCCGCCATATTTGGGCCTGTGATGATACGGATGGTTTCACCTGGTTCCATGATAATGTCGTTGGGGACAAAACGTTCTTCATGCAAAGTGGTTTCTACAACTGGATGCCGACCATCCGTAATGTCAAGATCCGTATCCGAAGTCATCTCTGGCAGGGTATATTTTTCAAGTGAGGCAATTTCAGCCAGACCAGCTTGTACGTCCAATTCGGCCAGGGTGCGGGCGGTCTCAAGCAAACGCGGAATGGATAGTGACAACTGCTGGCAAACTTCTTTGAAAAGCTTCAATTCTATCTCGTGAATGCGTTCTTCTGCATTCAACACCAGGGATTCGTATTCCTTCATTTCAGGGGTGATGTAACGTTCGGCGTTGACCAACGTCTGCTTGCGGATGTATTCCGGGGGAGCCTGGTTGGTATTGCTATGCGTTATTTCAAGGTAATAACCAAAAACCTTATTGAACCCAACTTTTAGGGTTCGGATGCCGGTACGTTCTCTTTCCACGCTTTCGAGGTTAGAGATCCACTCACGTGCATGGCGAGACATTTCGATGACGTTATCAAGCTCTTCAGAATAACGTGGGCGAATAATGCCGGTATTTGCCAGTGTCGCCGGCGGATCATCGTCTATGGCTTTTTCGAGAAGTTCCAAAGCTTCAGGACAAAGATGATAGTTGGGCAGCAAGGCTGCCAGGGCGGGTTCATCTGAAGGCAAGATGGCCCTGATCTCAGGTAAACGACCAATAATGGAACGGATGGCTACAAGATCGCGAGGAAGGGCATTGCCAGCTGTAACGCGGTTGACAAGCCTTTCCAGGTCGCCCAGGTGCTGTAACAAGCTGCGGAATCCAAGTCTGAGCATCGAATTGGTAAAGAAGAATTGCACCACCTGTTGACGGGCGCGGATGGTCTCAAGATTGAGCAAGGGCTTGCTGACCCACTGGCGGATCAGACGATGGCCCATGGGGGTGATAGCCTGGTCGAGAATGGATAGCAATGAGCCGTGGATGTCTCCGCGGCGAATGGTTTCAGTCAGTTCCAGGTTGCGGCGGGTGGCTGCATCCAGGGTCATGAATTCCGAGGTGGAATAGACTGAAATTCCCTTTAGCAACAATAATGAGGAAGGCTGGGTGTCTTTGAGGTATTGGAGGATCACGCCTGAAGTTTGGATTGCCAGCGGAAGTCCTTCCATACCATAACCGTTCAGCGTGCTGACTTCCATGAGCCGCAAGATTACTTCTCGGCAGCGGCCTGATTCAAAACGCCAATCGGGAAGACGCGTGATGTGCCCGCTATATGACCCGTTAAGTTTAAGCGATTCTGGGCATAAAACTTCTGCAGGATTCAGGCGGGTCAATTCAGAACGCAGGTCATTGAGCGTATCCAGGCTGGCTATTTCGGTGGTTTGAAATTCGCCGGTCGAAATATCCACATAAGCAAGGCCGAAATGATCTTCAGTCGCTGTGACTGCGGCAAGGAAGTTGTTTTGGTCGCTTTTCAGCAAGGAAGGTTCAAATACGGTGCCGGGGGTGACCACACGCACCACTTCACGGGGGAAGAGGCCCTTGCTGGGCTGTGAACCAACCTGTTCACAAATGGCGACGTGGTAGCCTTTGTCAATCAACCTTGAGAGATAGTTCTCCACCGCGTGATATGGAATACCGGCCATGGGAATGCGTTTGCCTTTATCGGCTGAGCCCCGTCCGGTTAACACAATATCCAATTCGCGCGAGGTGATCTCGGCATCTTCATCAAAGGTTTCGTAAAAATCACCCAGGCGGAAGAAAACGATAGTATCAGGATATTTCTTCTTGATATCCAGGTATTGTTGTCGAATTGGCGTTATTTCATCAGTCATGCAGTTTCCAAATTTCAAATAAATATGGGTTCAAGCTTTCGCGAGAACCCATTCGCGAAACAGAATGATCGTAATTAATCTATCTTTTGACCGCATTCAGCACAGAATTTTGCGTTTGGCAATAATACGGCATTACATTTTGGGCAGTTTGTTTTAGCTTTTAAGGATTCACCGCAGTTTGGACAGAATTTGGCGTTGGTCGCCAGGGGAGTTTCACATTTCGGGCAGGTGGCGGTGATGCCTTCGCGCCAATATTCTGTGCCCAATTTCTTGTCTTCTTCTGCCATGGCTGCATGAGCCCAGACTTCTTCAACCGATTTGGAAGCCTGCGCGGCTGCCATTTCGACACCCAGATCAGGGGCACATGATTTGCAAAGTCCCTTTTTTACATTCCAACAGCGTTGACGACATACCCACGAGTTGCAGCGAGGACATTGAATAAAATAGGGTTTAATTTCAGCCACTGCTTCGGCAAAGGCAACGTCATTTGCTTTCTGCCAACCAGATGACCTGACTCTTTCACCAATATTGGCGGCGGTTCCAAATACGCCCCCGAAAATGGAGCTGGCAGATTCCAATGCGTTGGTTAGTTTACCGGTGACGGATGGTTTAAATTTTGTGCGATAACCAGATTCACAACGATTGCAAGAAAATTCGTACTGGAAACCCTCGTCTGTAGAAAGATCATTGTAATTGTTTACAAATTCGATGTGTTCTACCATATGAGTCCTCCTGAGTTTTTTTCTATCGTGTAAATTATATCCCATTTCAGGGGATGATATTTTTTGTGCGCGCGATAAACATGTGTATAATCATTGAATCGAAATAATCGGAGAATATTATGGATGCGCAATTGTCTTCAAAATCAAACATTTTAGATGGAATTGAACTGGGGATTGGCACTTGGGCCTGGGGGGATCGGCTGGTTTGGGGATACGGCAACCAATACTCCGCCACTGAAATTGAAGAATCCTTTCATGCAGCTGTGGATAGTGGAATCAGATTCTTCGACACTGCCGAAGTATATGGCCAGGGAAAATCGGAAAAATTCATCGGACAATTATTGCCATCAGTAACTGAAAAAATCATGGTGGCAACAAAAATTATGCCGTTCCCATGGAGACTCTCCAAAGATGCCCTGCGAAAGACTCTGACAGCCAGTTTAAAGCGTTTGGGGCTCAAAAAGGTCGATCTATACCAAATGCACTTTCCAATGCCTCCTGTGAGTGTTGAGAGTTGGATGCAGCAGATGGCGGATGTGTATGAAGACGGTTTGATTTCCGCTGTCGGAGTATCAAACTACAATCTGGAGTTGACCAAACGATCCGTTGATGCATTGCAGAAAAGGGGAATCCCTCTGGCGTCAAATCAGATGGAATATCATCTGCTTGAGAGGCGAATAGAAAAAGAAGGATTGGTCGATTATTGTAAAGCCAATGGAATTAAGATAATTGCGTATAGCCCTTTAGCCATGGGAATTTTGAGTGGAAAATATACACCAGAAAATCCACCCAAGGGAACACGTTCGGCACATTACAACCGGACACTATTGGAAGCCATTCAGCCTTTGATCAAACTGATGAAGGGCATAGGTATGGACCATGAAGGAAAAACTGCTTCACAGGTCGCGTTAAACTGGGTGATCAGTAAAGGCGCATTGGCCATCCCCGGAGCAAAGAATATTGGCCAGGTTGAACAAAATTCTGGAGCAATTGGCTGGCATTTGACTGAAGATGAGGTTCGTAAACTGGATGAATCCAGTGAAGCAGTGAGCAAGATTATTTCATAAAGCGACAGGATTAATGATTATGAGTGATGAAAAGAAAATCCAGGTTTTACCATTTCATGCCGTCAATGAATTCATGCGTGACGATTACCGGTTGGATGTTTTGCATGAAGTGTTTACTGGTCTGGATAAAGCCACCCCCATGCAAAAACAACTGATAACGCGGATGTTCGCCAAGAATGTTAACATTCCAGGCTTTCGCAATAGCGGATTGGCCCCTTTGGCAATCAAAATAAAAAACAGCCCAACATTATTTGAACGCTCACATGAATTTTCGGCCACCATCATGGAATGTTGGAGCAACTTGCATCCTGAACTCAAAGCTGCCATGCATGCTCTTCTGACTGAAAGAGGATGGACCGTGCAGCCGCTTGAAGCTGACCGCAGCCTCTTGCCCGGTTTTCAGATTGACTGGCCAAAACCAGATAATTTTGAATCACTCATCAAGGGCATCCAAGCTGCCAAACCCGAACTAAAAGAGTCTGATGACAATATCAGTTTGATGGCTGTCTGGGTGGGCAATAAATTGCCCTATAATCTTTTCTCTGAGGACGAGAACAAGGAAGAGTAGTATTTTTCGAAAAAATAAATAGATCCCCAGTATGCGTTGTATGCATGACTGGGGATTTTATATTAATTAGAAAATGAGTTATTCTACGAACTCGAGATCTTGATCTTCGATGCCGGCAATATCCCCTTCAGAGATCAGATCAATATCTCCAAACAGGGTTTCCTGGTTGGCGCCAACGATGTGGCGTTTAACCAGTTCAAGCATGGCCAAAAACGTTACGACAATCTCAACGCGATTGCTCTTTTTTCCAACCAAATTAGAGAAAGAGATTCCGCCGCCTTTTTGCAGTCTGTACAAAATGACCTTGATCTTGTCGCGGATGGTAATTCGAGGAAAGGATACGACTTCACTAAGCGGCGGCAAGTTATTGTTGTCATGGAAAATTTCTCGAGCAACCTGAAGCAGGTTTTCCAAAGTCAGGTCACTTAGATCCAATTTGGCAGCAATCTGCGTTCGCGGAGTAGTATCAAGGCGTAAATAAGTTCGCAGTTTTTTAATTTCTCGTTCTTCAAGAAATACAGAGAGTTCCTTGAATCGTTTGTAGATGATCAATTGGCGGGCCAGGGCTTCACCAGGATCTTCCTCGAATTGAATTCCAGGCAGGGTGGGTCTGGGCAGCAAGGCGGAGGATTTTATCTGGACCAGACGAGCGGCAATAACCAAAAAGGCTGAAACCTCAGCCGCATTTTGTTCTTCGAGGTGATGGAGATATTCAAGAAATTGATCGGTTACCTGGGCGAGCGCCAGACGGGTGATATCCAATTCAGCGCGTTCAATGAGCTGCAACAACAGATCAAGAGGTCCAGAATAGACCTCGGTGTTGATCTGATATGCTTCAGATTGGTGACTTGCAATTTGAAAATCCACGCGGTTATTATAGCAGAATCAGCATGGCAAGCCGCATTTTTTAGGATTTTTCATGTCAGGCTATAATTGAACTAATAAACTTGACAACTAGATCGGAAGCATCATGACCAGAATAGCCTGCTCGAAGTGTAATAAGTCTTTTCCTTCTGACCGGATTCCTTTTCAATGTGAATGCGGAGGATCATTTGATTATGTAGAGTTTCCACCCTATTCAGAAGAATTGGTGGATCAAACAAGATTTGGAATGATGAAGTATTCCGATCTTTTCGGTCTTGACAGGGATTGGGATTTTGTCACTTTGGGTGAAGGCAATACACCATTGCTGCCCACAACCATTGGTGGTCAGCAGGTTTTCTGTAAAATGGAAAGTCACAATCCGACTGGGTCGTATAAGGATCGCGGATCTGCTGTTTTGGTCAGCTTTTTGCGTTCTTGTGGAGTTGAGTATGCAGTAGAAGATTCTTCAGGTAACGCCGGCGCTTCGTTTGCAGGATACTGCGCCAGGGCTGGTATCAAGGCGCGAGTTTTTGTGCCGGAATCAGCATCAGGCCCAAAACGGATGCAAATTGAGCGTTATGGTGCAGATTTGGTGCGGGTGCCGGGTCCGCGTTCAGAAGCCGCCAAGGCCGTTCTGGAAGCCGCGAATGCTGGAACCGTTTATGCAAGCCATGCCTGGATGCCCTTTGGACTAACCGGTATTGCGACAATTGCTTATGAACTGGTTGAACAATTGGGGAAAGCTCCCGGTACGATGATTGCGCCGGTAGGGCATGGTGGACTGCTGTACGGTATTATGCGTGGATTTGAGAGCATGGCTAAAGCAGGTGTCATAGCGCAAGACCCTTTTTATCTTGGCGTCCAATCCAGCGGATGTTCACCAGTAACTGAAGCCTTCATACGTAAAACAAACGAAATTAGCGAAGTCGCCTTAAGTGAGACCGCTGCGGAGGGAGTAAAAGTGGCTCAACCTGCCAGGGGCAGCGCAATTGTTGAAAGAATGTTGGCAGGTAAGGGCAGCATGATTTCAATCAGTGAAGATAACTTGATGGCATCCTGGTATGAATCCGCCAAGCAGGGTTTTTATATGGAACCCACTTCTGCTTTGGTATGGGCAGCGATCAAGCAAAATGTGCAAGATTTTAAGGCTCCTGTGGTTGCAGTAATAACCGGTTCAGGGTATAAATCAACTATCCTATCATAATGGAATAATGTGAACGCGAACTACTCTGGCAGGGTGGTTGGCGCTCTCCTTCTTCCGGGAGCAATCGTTGAATCTTCCAACTTCTAATTCGGTTTCTGAGACACCGCAAGAATTTGCAGCCAGAGTTTTATCTGGTTTCGGAAACATCCTCCTTCTCAGCCGGGCATTAACCCATAGATCTTATTTAAACGAACATTCAGAAGCGCTTGAAGACAACGAGCGACTTGAATTTTTAGGTGATGCTGTTCTCGATTTTGTGGTCGGCGCATGGCTGTACAACCGCTATCCAGAAATGCCAGAAGGCGACCTGACCCGTATGCGTTCAGCACTGGTGCATACTGCCCAACTGGCTGATTTTGCCCGGATGATTGATCTAGGCAAAGCCATGCGGCTGGGTCGGGGCGAACTACAGGCGGGCGGAAATGACCGTTCAGGTTTATTGTGCGACACCTTTGAAGCGGTAATCGGAGCAATTTATCTTGAACAGGGCATAGACGGGGTCATGAAATTCATTGGTCCCATGCTAATTACGGCTTCAGATGACATACTTGAAAACCATAAAGATGAAGACCCAAAAAGCAAACTTCAGGAATGGGCCCAGGGCAAGGGTTATCAAGCTCCTCAATATCTGACCCGCAACGCCTCAGGACCTGATCATTCCAAGCTCTTTGAAGTGGATGTCATCATCAATGGCAAAGTGAGTGGCGGCGGTGTCGGATTCAGCAAACAAGCAGCCACAAAACAAGCCGCCATTAATGCGCTTGAAAGATTAGGTTTGACAGACCATATTCCCCATAAAACGGATAAGAATTAATGAAGCCGCGATTAAAAGCTCTTGAACTGCACGGTTACAAAACCTTCGCCAGCCGGGTCTTGTTTGAGTTTCCCGGCAACATTACTGCCATTGTTGGGCCTAACGGATCAGGAAAATCTAACATATCAGATTCACTGCGCTGGGTATTGGGTGAACAATCTTATACCCTCCTACGCGGCAAAAAGACCGAAGACATGATCTTTGCCGGTTCAGACCAACGTCCCCGGGCCGGCATGGCGTCTGCGACGATTACCTTTGATAATGAAGACGGTTGGCTGCCTATTGATTATTCCGAAGTGTCTGTTGCCAGACGTGCGACGCGCGATGGGGATAATGAATATCTGTTGAACAAACAACGCGTTCGCTTGAAAGATGTGTCAGAGTTGCTTGCCCAATCCGGTTTGGCTGAAAGAACTTATACCATCATTGGACAAGGTTTGATTGATGCTTCGTTATCGTTGCGCCCAGAAGAACGGCGAAAATTCTTTGAAGAAGCTGCCGGTATTGGACTTTTCAGGTCCCGACGTGAAGAATCATTAACCCGCCTCGATTCCACGCGGCGTAATTTGGAACGTGTGCAAGACATTCTCTCGGAACTCGAACCCCGCCTGCGCAGTCTTGAGCGGCAAGCCAAACGGGCTGAAGAATATGATCACGTTCAGGCTGATTTGCAGGTGTTATTGCGGGATTGGTACGGTTACCACTGGCAAAACACCCAGAAAGATTTGGTGCGCTCTAAAGAGATCTTGCGTAACCATGAAGAGAAGGTAAAATCTGCGCGCCAAAAGCGCATGGATATCGATACAAATGTTCAAACTGCCCGTACAAGGTTGATGCAGCTGCGTGAAGAATTAAACCAGTGGCATACCGAATCTGCGGGGATACATTCCGGGCGTGAGAAAATCAGCCGCGATCTGGCTGTTTTGGATGAGCGTTTTCGCTCATTGAGAGACCAGGAAGTCAGCCTTAAGAATGATCTGAATAAGAATGAAGAACAAGCTGTGGTTCAAAAAGAAAGACTTGAATCAATAATTGAAGAAAAAACACGTCTTCAAGGCGACTTGCTAGAAGCTCAAGAACAATTAAAACTCGCCCAGGCCCAATTGGATACCCGTCAAAAAGAACGCGAGAAGATCGAAGACCAACTCAGACAGGCTCGCCGATTGTTGTCGGAATCAGAATCCAAACAAGTACAGCTGAAAGCCCATCAGCGCGAACTTACCAGCAGGTTGGAAACACAATCCAACACACAAGCGACGTTAAACAGTAATATCAATAACAGTGCTTCTGCGCTGGCAGAGGTATCCAAACAGAAGAATGAAGCCCAGAAAAAACTTGAAGTAGCACAACTGGCTTATGAAGAATTACAGGCTTCTTCGGCAAAACATATAGAAGAACTCAACAAAAAAGAAGAAGAAGAAAAACAATATTTTCAAGAACTGAACCGGCTCGAGTCTGAACACTCGCGTTTGAAAGCACAATTGGATGTTCTCGATCAGGCCGAAAATGCCTTGACCGGTCTGGCTGAAGGCGCCAAGAATTTGATTCAGGCTGCCAAGTCAGGTAAACTCAAGGGCCAATTTAAAGCAATCAGCTCTTTGCTAGAGGTTCCGGCCGAACTTGAAATTGCTATTGGTTCTGTTCTTGGTGACCAACTGGACGCCATCCTTTTGGATGCAACCACAGACCCTGAAGAGGCGCTTGATTATCTTGATCTCGATACCAACGGTCGGGCCATTCTGGTACCTGCCGCATGGGCACGTTCCATTGAGAAATTGAAGGAGATCAAAGATCCTGATGTTTTGGGCGTGGCTGCCGACCTGGTCGGTGGAAGCAAAGACTTAAAACCGATGCTTTCCGTATTACTCGGGCAAGTACTGGTAGTCAAAAACCGAACCGCTGCCAAGCGTCTTTTGGAATCCATTCCGCAATCTGGACGCATAGTGACACTCAAAGGTGAGGTGTTACTGGGTTCAGGTGTGATCATCGCTGGCAAAGATAAAAGAGCCAGTCTGGTGGGACGTCCGCGTCAACGCCGTGAATTAATGGATCGCATTGAAAATCTTGAAACCAGTTTGGACGACCATGAAAGCAAGTTCGGAAAACTGAAAGAAGCCATTCAAAAATTAAGAACAACTCGCCAAAAAGAAGAGCAAGATTTGCGCACCTGCCGTCAGGAGGTTGAAGCTGGTGAACGAGCGCATCAAGCTGCAGCCAGAGCCTTTGACCAGCAAAATCAGAAAAACGAATGGCAGCAATCCCAATTGGTTGCGATCAATGAAGAAATTCAAAAAACTTCACGGGAACTCGCGGAAATTGAGAAACAGATAAACGCGGGTACCGAAAAGATCAATGAACAGAATAACATCATCCGTGATGTGAACCAGCAGCTTAGGGGCGTATCGTTGGAAGAGTTCCAAACACAAGTTGTGCATTGGAATACTTCTGTTGCAGTTGTGTCTCGCGGCGTCGCAGATGCTGAAAGACGTCAAACAGAATATTCGCAGAATGTGAAACAGAACCAATCCAGTGTTGAAAGCATAACTGTACGATTAGGTTCAATTGCAAGTCAATTAGCCGATTCTGAAAAACAAAAAGTTGTCCTGCAAAAGCAGGAAGCTGAGTTAAACGAAGCCATTGCACGATTACAGGTAAAAATTGATCCCTCTGAAAAAGAGCTGGCTGAAGTAGAAACTCATTATTCAAAACTGCAAGATGACTACACTTTCGCACAGCAAGCCGAAACCAATGCAGAACGCAGCAGTACCCAGTCACAACTTGAAGTTGCGCGTATTATTGAAAGTTTGGACAACCTGAGACGGAAGATCGAAGAAGATTTTGGCCTGGTTAAGCTTGAGTATAATGAAGATGTTACCGGTCCCACGCCACTTCCACTTGAAGGCGTCAATCAACTTAATAACCTTTCTGAAATACCTCAAGGTCTGGAAGATTCGATCAATCGACAGCGGGCATTATTACGCCGCATGGGTGCGATCAACCCTGATGCAAAAATGGAATACAACGAGGTCAAAGAACGTTTTGATTATTTGACCAACCAAATGGCTGATCTTAGAAAAGCAGATGAAGATTTACGCCAGATTATCAGTGAACTTGATGATCTTATGCGGACTGAATTCAGAAAAACTTTCAATGCCGTGGCTGCTGAATTTAAAGTGATGTTTACCAGATTATTTGGCGGTGGATCAGCCCGATTAATCCTCACTGATGATGAAAACCCCACAGAAACCGGCATTGACATTGAAGCCAAACTGCCAGGACGGCGTGAGCAAGGTTTATCACTACTTTCTGGTGGTGAAAGATCACTGACTGCTGTTGCTTTGATCTTTTCACTGCTCAAGGTTTCGCCAACACCTTTCTGCGTGATGGATGAAGTGGATGCAGCGCTAGACGAGGCAAACGTAGGGCGTTTTACTGAATTGTTAAAAGAATTGAGTCAAGAGATTCAATTTATACTCATTACGCACAACAGGAACACCGTTCAGGTGGCTGATGTCATTTATGGGGTTACCATGGGACGTGATTCCGCCAGCCAGGTGATCAGCCTGCGTCTGGACGAGATAAGCGAAGATATGGTGAAATAGAAAAAGAGCCGGGTTTTGAAACCCGGCTCTTTTTTCTTATCTGTTCACTATTATTATTGTGCAGCAGTGCGCATTTCAGTGGGGATGGTGGGTTCGCTGGGAACAACGGAAGCCCAAACATCATTCTTGGTAATGGTTGCTTCAGTTTTGAGATCATTGATGTAGCTTTGATACGCGGTGCTCTTGGCAGAAGATAATTCATCCGCACTGAGCTGGCGTGTTTCATGACCTAAAACCTGGATGATATGATATCCAAAGCTGGTTTTTACCGGTTGGCTGGTCTCGCCAATTTTCATCGGCCAGATTGCAGCATCGAATTCTGCAACCATTTGACCTTGATAAATCCATCCCAAATCACCACCATAGGTGTTGTTGGAAGTGTCGCTGGATAATTCTGCAGCCAAGGCAGCAAAATTCTCACCAGCATCAAGCCGTGTTAAGACGGCTTTTGCTTCTTCTTCCGTGGCAACCAAAATATGTCTTGCCCAAACCATATCCTGTTCGGCAGCAATATCTTTGGTTACATATTCATACAGCTTTTGGCTGTAAATAATATTGCGAACGTATTCACGGAATTCTGCATCACCAAATTTGGTGACGGTATCAAGATTCGCAATCACCGTTGCATAGAGGTTGTCATAACCTTCTTTGGTATAAGGTGTTGCTGTTGGCGGAATCGGTGTAGCTGTAACCTCAACCGTCGGGGTGTTGGTTGGAATGATCTCCGTTGCAGTAGCGGTTGCGGTGGCAGCATCTGTCGGCATCAAAGTAAGATCAGGTGTAGCGTCAATGCTTTCGAGTGTGGCAGAAGGAGCAACAGTCACCTCAGTAGTCGGGGTGGTAATCATTGCCAACTGTTCTGCAGATAATGTCGAGGTTGGGCGATACTCGATGGTAGGGGTTACAGTGGGGGTGCCATTGGCATAGAAACCAAAATTTTCTTGAATTTCTTTGTCAATCTCTTCTTCTGAGACCGTGAAACCAAGTTCCTGGGCTTTTTGAACGATCAGTCTTTCAGCGACCATATTATCAAGAACGGTACTGCCGAAGCTGATGTAATTATCCAACTGGTTTTGAATTTGCAACATATATGATTGCAGGTATTGGGCAAAACCTGAAGAGAAATAATTTTCATAAGTCTGGGAAAGCGTTTGGCGTTCGTAACGAACACGTTTTTGAAATTGTTCAACTGTAATTTTGTCGTCATTGACTTTGGCAACAGTTTTTCCAGCCAAAAGGACGGTCTTAGATAACGCGCCATAAGCAATCAACAGAACAATGACGGCCAGAATTGAGATGACACTTATCAGGATGATCTTGCGTTGTTTCTGTTCTTTTTCCTGACGGGCAATATGTTTCTTGGTTACTATTTTCGGTTCCGATTCATTCTTTTCATTTGCCATAGTAATCCTCGGTTATTTTACAAAGGGCATAGAGGAGAATCCTCCATGCCCTCATTTTTCTTGAATTCTTACTAGCGGATGGCGTCTGACCAGCGCTCACCTGTGAAGGGGAGGATGGCGATATGCCTTGCGCGTTTTACTGCAACAGCCAAAGCGCGCTGATGCAAAGCGCAGGTACCTGTTTGTCGTCTTGGGCGGATACGACCATCTTCAGTTACAAACCGGCGAAGCATATCAACGGATTTGTAATCGATATTGATCGATTTGTCTGCACAAAACTGGCAAATTTTTGGTCGAGCTACGAAACGCCGATTGCCATAAGAGCGTTCACCTTCTGAAAAATTTTCATCTGACATGTTTACTTACTCCATTAGAACGGATACTCTTCATCATTAATCAGGTCGGGTTCCTGAGCATCGGAATTTGTCTGATTTGACTCATGACGCTCACCCAGAATCATCATCTCGGAAGCCACAATTTCAACACTATTTCGTTTGATATTGTCCGCATCTTCCCATCTTCGAGTTTGTAAACGTCCTTCCACATAGACTTGTTGGCCTTTAGAAAGGTATTGTTTACAAATTTCAGCAAGGTTGCCCCAAGAAACCACGTTAAACCACTCGGTTTCATTATGTTTTTCGCCATCTGTTGTGTTCCATGAGCGATTGGTGGCAACTGTAAAGGTCGTGACGGGTCTACCTGAAGGCGTATAACGCATCTCAGGATCGCGTCCAAGATGTCCAATGATCATCACTTTGTTCAAATCTCGACTCATGCCGAACTCCTTGCGAAGCCTATGCCTGTTCTACTTCTTGCGGTGCCGGTTTTTCAACCACAGTAATCATGAACCGAATGACTGGCTCAAGAAAACGCAAAAGACGTTCAAGCTCTGCAGCGAATGCGGGAGCAAATTCTGCGGTGATTAAAACATATTGGCCGTCACGTTGCTTGTTGATCATATAGGTCAAACGACGTTTGCCCCAGATGTCCAATTTTGCAATAGAACCACCAGCTGCGGTGATCCAACCCTGAACTTTCTCGATAACCTCTTTAAACGCGGTCTCGTCGAGTTCGGGATGGACAATAAGAACTACTTCATACGTACGCATTATGGGAACCTCCTTTCCACGGGTTTGCCCTCAGTCAACACTGCAAGTGGTCCCAAGGGCGGAAAGGCAGCAGGAATTTCTCTGCTTACCAAGGATTGATTTTACCACAATTATTGATATAGATAACATATTGATAAATCTATTTTTGATGGAAAGAATTATGGTTAATTAGGATCTATATCCAATTTAAAACCGGAATGAAAACAATCAATGAAATGAACACTACTGTCCATATGCAACCAACCGCCAGAAGTTTACTTTTGATGGTTTTCATGTCAAAAACCCAAAAAGCCATCAAGAAGAAAGGCATGTAGCCGATCAAGAAGACCAGCCAGGGGGCTCCGAGACTCCACCATGAGTAATCCCATGTTAAAACTTGGGCTGCATTCAACAGGCATTCTATGATGACGCAGAAGATCGAACCCACAATAGCTATGAATAAGCGGTTGGGTATGCCCAGAATCTTTGTATGTTTATCAGGAAGCAGCATTTTTGACCACACAATCCCTGACAAAGCAAACATAAATGTGATCTCAATATTCAATCCGATAAGGATGAGAAATGCGGTATTGCCTCCTGGAGCACCCCATACGGGAGCATAGCCGGTAAAATGGAAAACCAAAGAATTCCAGATTTCATTGATCCAATCCATACCCCAGAAGGCCAGCCCAGCAAATACGAGATTCCAGTTCTTTTTTTCTACTTCAACAGTATAGACATAAAAAACCAATGCCATGAGTGGAATGACATACCATTTGAATTGAGCGGGATCGCGTAGAATCTCAAGAGCCCTTTGTGCAGCTTCAGTCATTGTATTTCCTCCCGAATTAACTGAGAATATTCTTTATCCGTCGTTTGGTTTAGATCCTTGAGTATCAGGGTTGATTACATTTTTGGTTTCAATGTTTTTAGGTTCATTAATGGTATTTTGATTCACTTCTTTAAGAAATTCAGTTACAAGGGTGTTGGCAGCGCCCGAAGTATTCTTAACTGAGTTATCCAGATCTCTCATGGTTTCATTTAAATTTGCTTCTTTGGCGAGCATTCTAGGCAATTCATCCAATTCCCTTTTTGTGGCCCAGACTTCCTGCCAATAAGGTGATTTTGTCGCCTTGCGTAAAAATTCGCCAGCATCTTTGGCAGATTTCACCAGATTATTGGGGCCAAAAATGATGAGGGCTAAAATGATAATGAAAATGACCTCAGGTAACCCAAGGTTTAAAAAGTTCATTGATGTCTTCCGTATCTACAAGTATTTCAACTTATTCATTAAAAAGTAAGCAAGTTCAATTATTTATTATCGCTGACATCATCTTTTTTCTTTTCAACTTCTTCTTCATCGCCTTTTAATCCCTTGCGGAAGGAACGGATCGCTCCACCAAGTTCTCCGCCAATTTTGGAGACCCTTCCAATTCCAAAGATCAAAACAACGATAACGAGAACAACAAGTAATTCTGGCAAGCCGATTCTGAATGGCATTTTATACTCCTTTAGTATTTTCTTATTTTACACTTTTATCTTTTGTTTTCTTTTTTGATTTCTTTGACTTTTCTGTACTCTCAACCGTTTTCCTTTGCCCAATAGCAGCAAACAGTATTCCAATAAAATATAAACCGACCAATGGAATCATCATCAGCCCCATGTTTACCGGATCAGGGGTGGGGGTTATGAGGGCTGATAGAACTGCAGAAGCGATTAATGCTATACGCCATTGTTTTAATAATGATTTTGGTCTTAAGACTCCTAACCGTGAAAGGACCAACATCAATAATGGCATTTCAAAACATACACCCACCCAAAACAACAAATTCAGTACAAATGAAAAGTAATCATTGGGACGGGGAACAGTGGTTATGCCCATAAATTCCAAAAGGAAGGGCAAGGCTGCAGGGAGCATAACCAGGTAAGCAAAGGTCACGCCACCGGCAAAAAATATTGTGGCTACCGGAATGACAAACCAAATCCATTTTCGCTCATTGGATTTCAAGCCTGGTAAAACAAATGCCAAAATTTCAAAAACAATGATGGGCATGGATAACACGACGCCACTCAACAATGATATTTTCATGAAGGCGGTCACATTTTCAGTGACTTCAATGGAAGCCATGGCAGAGAGTCCACCAATGGGTTTGGCCAATAATTCTGCAAGCGTCTGACTAAAGGCAAAACTTGCCAGCGTTGTCACCGCAAGAGCAACTACTGCGACAAGCAGTCGTTTTCGCAATTCATTGATGTGGCTAAGGATTGTCATTTTTCCGATTTCACTATCCATTGTTTTCTTCCATAACCTTATTACAAGGATAATTTGTTTCTGAGCTCTCATATCCAAATTGAATTATAAGAGCAATTAACATGAATTGTAGTGAATAACTGGTTTTGCCTGAAAGAATATACCGTTTCTATACATTTAGTTGGAATGGATACACTGAAGAAATGGAAGATTTCGAAATTATGAATCGCAGATTATAATAGTTCTTCGTTTATTTGAGAGGAAAATTTTGTGAAAAGCAGACTCCTAAATTTCGCGGAATTTTTCCGCGATCGTGAATATTATCGTCAATTGGTACGGCTGGCAGTTCCCATTGCGCTGCAGAACCTTATCACATCGTCATTAAACATGGTTGCCTTGATCCTCATTGGTCAATTGGGCGAAGAATCAGTGGCGGCAGTAGGCCTGGGAAACCAGGTATGGTTCCTCTTAAACCTGGTGATTTTTGGTATTTGCAGCGGTGCAGCCATGTTCGTAGCGCAACTCTGGGGAAAAAGGGATATCCCGAATATACGAAGAGTTTTGGGGTTAACCATCAAACTCAGTCTTATTCCTGCGCTTTTCTTTTGGGTTGTGGCAGTGTTTTTCCCGTCTTTCGCGTTGGGAATCTATACCAAAGACACAAACGTGATCTTGATCGGCAGCCACTATTTACGCATTTATGGTTGGAGCTATCTGTTTTTTGCCATGACAGCCGTTTTTAGTACGGCTGCCAGATCCACCGGAAACGTCAGGATGCCGTTAATCGTCAGTACTAGTGCTTTGGGTTTGAATGTTTTACTTGCCTATCCCTTTATTTTTGGTGTGAAAGCCATTGGATTACCTGCCATGGGAGTGGAGGGCGCCGCGGTGGCTGGTCTGATCGCCAGATCATTAGAGTGCCTGGCGATTTTATTAAGTGTGTACAAAGATAAATTAAACCCGATCGCGGCAACCGTAAGAGATATTGTTGAAATTAATGTTAAATTCCTGGTAACCGTTATGAAACCAGTGCTACCTGTAATTTTGAATGAACTGTTGTGGTCGTTGGGTATTACCACTTACAACATCATCTATGGCCATATTGGCACCATCGCTGTTGCAAGCGTCAACATCATGTCGACCATTGAACAATTAGCCTTTGTGGTATTTCTTGGATTGGGAACAGCCACTTCTATTATGGTGGGCAATCAGATAGGTCAAGGGAATCGGGATAAAGCCTACACTTACGGCGGCAGGTCATTATTAATTCAAGGAACCGGTGCATTATTGATGGGCGGGATTGTTTACTTGGTGGCTGGGAATATATTTCAGTTTTATAAAGTTGATCCCCAGGTCATTGCCAATGCCAAAATCCTTCTGACCATATTCTCATGCGGCTTATGGATGAAAGCATCCAACCATGTGATCATCATAGGTATTCTGCGTTCGGGTGGAGACACCAAGTTTTCATTGGTGTTGGATGGTTTGGTGATCTGGTTTATCGGGGTTCCAGTGACTGCTGCCGGTGCTTTTCTGCTCGGATTACCTGTTTATTATGTGTATGCATTAACCTACACAGAAGAAGCGGTTAAGTTCTTTGTTGGCGTCAAACGCTATTTTTCTAAAAAATGGATCAACGATCTGACACAAAAAGTTGAAGCCATTTCATTGGACGTGTGATCAGGATTGATTGTGGTGGTGATTTTGCTCCCTATGGGGATCGTTTACGAGAGCCGCCAGGGTGACCATTGAAACCAAGCCAAACACTGCCGATGTAATAAAAGTCACCGGATAACCAAAAGAATCTGCCAGAAAACCACCCAATAATGGGGCCAAAATGGCGCTTGGGGCGATCAATGTATTTGCCATTCCCACATAGGTTGGTCTTTGTGATTCCGGTCCAAATTCCAATGAAATAGTCAATCCAATGGTCCAAAACGCTGTTCCACCGATGCCCATGAGTATGAACACAAGCACAAACAGATCGGGATTTTTGATCAACAATGCCAATACAGCACTGATAGCCGAAACGGCACTTCCCAAAACCAACACCCATTTGCGCGACCATTTGTCTGCAATTCTTCCCAGAAGCGGATTGGCCACAACCTGAGTGATCATGAGGATGCTGGTCATGATTCCTGCGGTTATTGTGCTCATGCCAAGGTGTTTTACTGCAAAGACGGTATAGAAGGCAAAAGCCATCATTCCAAACTGAGAAATGAAGCGGCTAATTAAAAAACTGCGAAAGGTCTTATCGGTTTTTAAAATGTTGAAAATTTCATGCCCCAGAGGCTTAGCAACAGCCGGATCGTACTCTGGTTTTTTAGAAGGTTCGCGTGTTTGCTTGAAGAAAAACCACGAGGTGGCATAAAGAGCTGAAGCAACGAAAAAACAAGAGGCAAAATCCCAGGGTGGGGCAATTTTCTTAAGTAAAACTCCGGCTAAGATCGCTCCAAGACCACCCAATAAATTCGCTGCTGCAGATTGTGCACCAAAAAAAGTGGCGCGAAGATCACCAGGGATGATCTTTGTGATCATGATCTGCCAGGCGTTGGCTGTAATTCCAGAACCTAAACCCTGCCAAATGAGAGCCGCAAAAGTAAGGACCAAACCAAGGCTTGACCCGATATAAGGCAATAATAATCCAATTAGTGCAAGAGCAAAAATGGGAGCACGTTCATTTATGGTAAGCCTCGTTACCACAGGTTTTATACGCTCCAATTTAGATACACGTTTTGCCATAAAAAGCTGAGGAAGTTGCCAACCCATATTGTGGATGGCAGGAATGAGTCCGATCAATGTCGCTGAATTTGTCATCGTTGCAACAAACAACGGGATTATGGTTGTGTAAGAAGCCATGCCGACAGCAAAACCAAAAAATCCTCCGTCAAACATACTAATAATAAAATTGTGTTTAAGGTCTTTCTGAATCTGGTTTTGCATTTGCATTCTTTCATTGAACAAAACCCCGGGAAAACCGGGGTTTTTAAATTTTAGAGTTTTATTATACTAATAAGATTCTTCGGTGTCGTCTTCTTCCCAAACCTCTTCATCTTCGTCTTCGTCCAACTCTTCCCATTCTTCCAATTCATCTTCCTCAGTATCCCAGTCATCTTCGGTAGCTGATTCTGCGTTGGCCGAATACGTTTTACAGCCGGTGTCTGGGTCAAGTTCAACCATTCCAGCGCTGCAGATACCTTCATCTAAAAACGCACAATCCAGATAGTGACATTTGATACGTGGCATAAAAAAAATCCTCCTATTTACTTGATCGTAATTGTAGTTCTTTCAACCGAATAATGGTTGCAATGAAAACAACGGTCATACATATTGCTGAGAGAATACACCATTGGCAAATGGCATGAAGCACAAATAGTTCCAGATAGGTAAGATAGAGTGAATATAGAAAACCGAACAAGCTTGTTCCAAATACAATGTAATGGAAGTGCCGCTTTAATAATGGAATTCTTTTCTCAAAAACAAAACAAAAAATCAGAACCAAGTAAGCTATTGCACCAAGAAGTGCAATAGGAATTCCCCATATTGTGGACCATTGACTGTTTTGTACTGTTTCACAATTGCCAAGACCAGGTGTGCAGTAGATCGGCGTATTCGTGAATTTGATGATGGCTAAATATGCAGAATCAATGAAACCAATAATGGATGCTACAATGGCAATAATACTTAGTTTTTTCATTCACCCTTCTATGAACGTTTCTGGGTCAATAAACCGGCTGGCATTT
>CAZQXI010000020.1:0-39596 GCA_964597505.1 uncultured Anaerolinea sp.
TCTTCTCCTTCGGTACCAACGACCTGACCCAAATGACCTTTGGTTACAGCCGTGATGATGCCGAACGCAACTTCCTTGTGAAATATGTTGAAGAAGGCATTCTCCCCAAGAATCCTTTCCAGACACTTGATCAGGAGGGTGTTGGTAAATTGATGAAGATGGCTGTTGAAGATGGCCGTTCACAACGTGTCGAACTTGAAGTCGGCATCTGCGGTGAACACGGTGGCGATCCTGCTTCCATCGAATTCTGCCATAGAGTCGGCAACAACTACGTTTCCTGCTCACCGTTCCGTGTGCCGGTTGCACGTTTGGCTGCTGCACAGGCTGCTTTGAAGAACCGCAAGTAGAACAATTATTAAATGAAAAATCCCCCGCGGCTTTAGTGACGCGGGGGATTTTTTTTATTTTTATTATCGTTTGTATATTTGTTCGTAAATCGCGCTGTTTTCTACGATGGATTTAATATAGTCTTTTGTTTCACTGTAGCTGATGATCTCGATGAAGAGATCTCGGTCTCCGCCAGACAACTCTTTCCACCTGGTTGTTGCCGTATCACCCGCGTTATAAGATGAAAGTGCAGCATACGCATCTCCATCATATAAATCAAGGCAGCGTTTGAAATAATGAGTTCCAAGCCGAATATTGACCATGGGTTTGTTGAGATCATCAACTGAGTAATTGGGCGGCCACCCATAATTTTCCACAATCCCCACCGCAGTGTCGGGAGTTATTTGCATTAATCCTTTCGCTGAAGCTACTGATGTAATGGCGCTGTCAAATAAACTTTCCTGGCGGATGAGACTAAAAATCAGCATTGGATCTATATTGTGTTCCAATGAAGTAGGGATGACGTAATCTCTAAAGTAGGATCCAAAACGAATGTGGTTAAAATAATCAGGTGGGTCTGTTAATGTGGCGGCTTGACTTAATCCAGCCAGGTCAAGTACATGACGGCTGCATAATATGGCCGTGCGATAGTAACCCAATTCAAGGGTGCGGTTCATCAATCGATAGGTATTTACAGCATCTCCTATCACGCTATTGCGCAGTGACTCAAATTCACTGCTGGCTTGTTCGCGCATCCCCAGCTTGGTATAGGCCTCAGCCTTCATCCAGGATTGGTTGGAAGCCAGATCAGCTGGTGAATTTACATCTATTGAGCCATCCAACTTGAAAGTGTCCACCATCCATCGATTAGCTTTGATTTTTTCGTCTTCAAAATCCACGGCTAAATCAATATTTTGAAGTTGTGATAAAGGTGACTGACCGGCCAGTATTTCAGCCGCCCGAATACCATAATAACCGGAAGGTGCTGCGTTGGCGGCTTTTGTAAAATACTCTTGTGATCCTGCGATATCGTTTTGCTTTTCAAGGCTTTTTGCCACCCACAAATAATCGGCAGCCTGTTCTTCGGGGTTATCCGTTAGAACAATCAGCCGGAGAAAAGTGGTTTGAGCTTTGGCAAACTCACCCATACGATAATACAGGATGCCTGCTTTAAACAATCCGTTGTAAGCTTGTTCAGAACCAGGATATTCTGCAAAGACTCGTTCATATGTTTCTGCAGCCAAGGAAAGGTAACCGCCATCCACATAGATGCGCGCCGCTTTATCAAGCATCACTGGAGCATTGGGTGAGGATGGTACAGATGCCACAAAAGTAAGGCAGGTTTGAGCGGCTTCCGTATATTGATTGAGTGACAGCCACTGCGTATAAGATTTTTCATCAAAGGCTCTGAAATAATTTTGATCTTCAGTGCTATGGTCTTGGATTACTTTATCCCATTCTGCAATCTCATTTTCGTATTGTTTTATTTCATAGAAACTTAACGCTTTGTAAACATGTGCGGTTGCATCATGCAGGGTATTGGCATCCATATAATTGGTGAGGGCTTCAATGGCAACACCGTATTGACCAACGTTGTAATCTATGATTCCTCGCTTTAATTGATCGACAGGTTGACCGTCTTCCACCAATTGAACCAGAGCAGAATAGGAATCATAGGCCTCAGGATAATTATCAACAGAATCCTGAAAACGGGCATAGGCCTGGTCAGTCAGACCCATTTGCAGGTAAATCCGACCTAGCAAAAGGTTGGCTTGAGCTTTTGTATATCCGCTTTGACTTGAATCAATTAATCCAAGATAAATATTGATAGCCTGGTCATTATTACCTGCCGATGTGGCAGTTTGAGCAATTTTTATTTGGAGTTGATCATAGTTACTGCCTGTTGCTGATGCCAGGGCAGAATTGTATGCATCCATCGCACCCGCAAAATCGCCGTATTTTACTAAAGAATCGCCGCGCATTTCATTGATCTCACTATCCAGTGGGCCAGGCAATTCGCTGAGATAGCTGCCATAAGCATCCGCAGCCAGGCGGTACTGTTCGAGTGCATCATAGGCTTTGGCAAGAAAGAAAAAAGAGGTATTCCTGGATTCGCCAGTGGGGTAGTTTATTAATAATGAAGAAAATTGATTTACGGCTCCGTAGTAATCTTCTTTCAATAACAATGACCTGCCCATACCCAGCAAGGCTGAAGCAACCAGTTCCGGATCGGTACTCTGTGTACTGCTGGTCAGAAACTCGTTATAAGCTTGATCGTAATCGCCAGAGATGAGCAAGGATTCGCCATTTAAAACTCTCACTTCCGGAGTGGGGGTTGGTGTGGGGGTCGATGAAGGGATAATTTGGGTTGAGGCGTCTGTAGACTGTAATAAGGGCGAAGTGGTCATGTTACGGTTACAGGCGCTCAAAAGCAAAGTGGCTACAAGGAAGTAGATTATGGTTTTTTTCATCATAGAGAATTTATAACGGAGTGGGTTAGAAGTGTCAATAGTTATAAACCAGGAAAAAAGACCATATTCCTCCAAAAATGATTTGTTGGATTAAGGAGAATTAAGAAAATATTTTCCTAAAATTTAACGATACTTTACTTTCTTCATTTTTATTATGTTTACAATATGCAAACATGTTAAGTTGTTCGAATTCGGAGATCGCCATTTCATTACTGTTTTCCCTTACATCTTAACAATCCATTATACGTATCCCGAAAAACTACATTCAATATTAATTTCACCACCAAATATTACCCATTCATCAAACTGAGGTGACTAATGAAGTTTGTTGATAATATCCGCATGAACATAAAATTATTATCCAGTTATATTACGCTGTCCATTATTATTCTGGTAGTGTCAGCAATTGGAATCCTCAACCTGAATATTAATAACAAACAAATCAAAGCCATGTACACCAACAATCTTGTTCCCATTAATTTGGGAGGAACTATTTCTTCGGAATTTGGTAATATCCGCGCCGACTTTTATCGCTATGTGAGTATTCCGAGTCAAAGAAGAGCCACACAGGCGACGATCATTGCTAGAGTGAAGACCATAGACTCGTCTCTTAATCAGATCAATGAATTAAAGCTGACCAAGGAAGAAACGAAAATTGTTGCAGTTTTTTCGAATGCCTAGGTGGATTTTCAGAAGTATCTTAATGAATCATTGACGCTTGCTGATTCAAATTATACAGATGAAGCATTGGCATATGTTGAAGAAGGTGGAAAGTTGGTTGAAGCCAGTTCAAAGGCAACAAATGCATTGGCCGAATTAAATACTTTACACGTCAAGATGGCTGATGCTGCCATCAAGCAATCCAACTCTACTTTTACTCAGAGCTTAATTGGTAGTCTTGTTCTGTCTCTCGTCGGTTTGATCGTTGCGGTCGTATTGGGTATTTTTGTCAGTAATTCATTGACTGCGCCAATGAAATTGCTCACCCTGGCCAGTGACAGCATCTCGCAAGGTGATCTGCTAAGGGATATGGATCAAAATATAAAAGCTTCTGTGATGAATCGCGGCGATGAAATCGGAGATATCGGCAAAGCCTTTAATCGGCTGGAGAAATATCTTCAAGGGATGGGCGAGGCTGCCAATAAAATTGCCCAGGACGATCTGGCAGTGGATGTAACCCCGATATCAGAAAAAGATGAATTGGGTGTTGCTTTTTCTCAGATGATTGTCAATTTGCGCGAAACAGTCACTCAAGTCATGGAAAGTGCCACCAATTTGAGCGCTGCAGCGGAACAACTTTCGTCTGCTTCTTCACAAGCAGGGCAGGCTACGGGTCAAATAACAGTAACAATCCAGCAAGTGGCAAAGGGGACACAGGAACAAGCTTCATCCATCTCCAAGACTGCTATGTCCATTGAACAGATGACCATGGCAATCAACGGGGTGGCAAAAGGTGCCCAAGATCAAAGTGAATCTGTGTCAACCGCTTCAAGGATCACCGATGAAATTAATAAATCCATCCAGCAAGTGGCTGAAATTGCAGATGCCGTGACCTCAGATTCTGCTGCTGCTACCGAGGCTGCACGAAAAGGTTCCGCAACTGTCGAACAGACCCTGGCTGGCATGAAGAGTATCAAAGAGAAGGTCGGCATTTCAGCAAGCAAGGTTCAAGAGATGGGCAAACGATCTGAAGAGATCAGAGCCATTGTCGAAACAATTGAAGATATTGCTTCACAAACCAACCTGCTGGCATTAAATGCAGCCATTGAGGCAGCTCGCGCTGGGGAACATGGCAAAGGTTTTGCCGTGGTTGCTGACGAGGTTAGAAAGCTGGCAGAACGCTCCTCCCTGGCGACAAAAGAAATTGGCGGTTTGATCAGCGGAATTCTCACAACGGTATTTGAAGCCGTTAAAGCCATGGAAGAGGGTTCCCTGGAAGTTGAAACGGGTGTGAATAGTGCCAATCAAGCAGGTTCCGCACTTACCGAGATTTTGAAGGCATCTGAAGCTGTAAATATACAGGCTTCCATGGCGGCTGACGCCAGCAATAAGATGAAATTGGCAGCAAATCAACTGGTTGAAGCGGTCGAAACGGTATCAGCTGTAGTGGAAGAAAACACTGCCTCCACAGAAGAAATGGCAGCCAATGCTGGTGTGGTGTCACAGGCCATCGGAAGCATCGACAGTGTCAGTGAAGAAAACAGCGCTTCCGTTGAAGAAGTGAGTGCCAGCGCGGAAGAGATGACCGCTCAGGTCGAAGAGGTGACTGCCGCTGCCGCGTCACTTTCTGAAATGGCTCAAAGTCTGAATAACTTGGTGGCGAAGTTCAAAATAATTTCAGTGGAACAAGAAATCGAACTTGAATAATTGCTCTCGATAAGTTATTAAGGCATCAATGAAAATCTTGAACCACAGTGTGTACCAAGTAATAGCCTCGCACTGCGGTTCTTCTAAAAGAACAAATTATTGTTATGACTGGTGTTTTCGTGATAAACTTAATTGGAAGGAACGCTCTCCCGCGAGAGCGTTTTTTGGTGGTGAATGCGTACGATTGAATGGCTTTCAGATAAAAAACAGGTCAGCATGATCGACCAGCGGCGATTGCCCCGCCGGTTTGAATATTTGCATTGTCAAACATTGGATGAAATGCTTGATGCCATACGCAGTATGGCCATCCGAGGAGCACCGGCTTTGGCCGTTGCAGGAGCATACGGCATGGTCCTGTCTGCCCTCAAAGCATCCACTGGTAATGTGCGAAATCAAGTCAAGCATGCTGCTGAATTACTCATTGCTTCAAGGCCGACGGCGGTGAATCTCGCCTGGGGTGTCAACCGAATGTTAAAGATTGTCCTGAATGAATCCATTTCAGATGGCGATTTGGCAGCAAAACTTCTAAACGAAGCACATTTGATGGCAGAAGAAGATGTTCAGATCAATCGTAAACTGGCTGAAAATGGCGCCAGCCTGATCAATGACGGCGATACGATCATTCATCACTGCAATACCGGTTCGCTGGCCGTTGTGGACTGGGGAACTGCGTTGGGAGCAATCCGTTTTGCACATGATCAAGGAAAAAAAATCCATCTCCTGGTGGATGAGACCCGCCCAAGACTCCAGGGTTCCCGGTTAACCGCCTGGGAATGCGAACAGTATGGAATTCCTTATGAGATTATTACAGATAATGCTGCAGGTTATTTTTTGCGCAGCGGCAAGGTGAATAAAGTCTTTTTTGGCGCGGATCGTGTTGCTGCCAATGGAGACGTCGTCAACAAGGTTGGCACTTATATGCTCAGCCTGGCCGCACATTCCAATGGCGTGCCGGTCTACTCAGTATTTCCTCTTTCGACATTGGATTTATCCATCCCAAATGGTGACATGATCCCCATCGAAGAACGTGATGGCGATGAAGTGTTGGGACTCGAGTTCCACGGCGAACCGGTGGCTCCTTTAGGAGCCAAGGCGCGAAATCCAGCTTTTGATATTACCCCAAATAAATTAATATCTTCTTTGGTGACTGAAGCTGGTATAATCACTCCTCCGTACGAGCTGAATTTGGCTAGTTGCGTTTATAATGACTGTTTGGAAGGTAAATGATGGCGATTGTAATCACAGGTTCCGTAGCGTTTGACTATTTAATGACATTCCCGGGTTATTTCAAGCAAAACATTTTGCCTGATAAACTCGACAAGATCAGTTTATCTTTCCTCGTGGATACGATGACCCGGCAGCGCGGTGGTGTGGCACCGAATATTGCATACACCCTGGCATTGTTGGGTGAAAAACCGATGATTTTTGCCACAGCCGGTGAAGACTTTGAGGAATATCGGGCCTGGCTTGAATCTCATAAAATTGATACAAGATATGCCAAGGTTGTGCCTGGTAAATATTCGGCTTCATTTTTCGTAAACACAGATCTTGAAAACAACCAGATCGCCAGTTTTTATACTGGTGCAATGGCAGACGCCTCTTTGCTTTCATTAAAAGAAATGAGCAGGGGAGAAGCAGATTACGTGGTGATCTCTCCCAACGACCCAACAGCAATGAAGAAATACGTTGAAGAATGTATTGAATTGGGAATTCCTTATTTATTCGATCCCTCACAACAGGTTGCGCGTAATCCGCATGAAGATTTGCGGCGAGGGGCTCAAAATGCCCACGCCATTTTCTGCAATGAATATGAGTTCGAATTGCTGCAGAAACATACAGAGCTGTGTGCCGATGATATGGAAGGTTGTGTCAAGCTTTTGGTTGTGACCTTGGGTGAAAAAGGGGCGAGCATCAAATCCGAAGGGAAGGAATACCTTATCCCGATTGTACCTGCGGACCACATTGCTGACCCCACCGGTGTTGGAGATGCCTTTAGAGGCGGTTTCTTGCGCGGATACAGATTAGGTTTGGATCTGCAAACCAGCGGCCAAATGGGTGCGCTGGCTGCCACGTATTGCCTTGAACAAAAGGGAACCCAGAACCATTTTTATACCATTAGTGATTTTGTCAAACGTTACCGGAAGCACTTTGATGATAAAGGTGCGTTGGATATCTTAAAGTAACCATTTTCTGGAGGATGAAATGCCGAATTATGATGTAAAGGATTTGAAACTTGCCGATGGCGGCCGACTCAAAATTGAGTGGGCAGAACGTGAAATGCCGGTTCTGCGCCAGATCAAGGAACGTTTCGCAAAAGAACAACCGCTTAAAGGGATGCGCATCTCTGCCTGTCTGCATGTTACCACTGAGACTGCCAACCTGATGAAAACGTTGCAGGCCGGTGGCGCGGATGTGGTCTTGACTGCTTCCAACCCGCTTTCAACACAAGATGAAACCGCTGCTTCATTGGTTAATCATGATGAAATTCCGGTATATGCGATCAAAGGTGAAGACAATGTCACCTATTACAAACACATCAACGCTGCCATTGATCACAAACCGCATTTCACCATGGATGACGGCGCCGATCTGGTCAACGTGTTGCACACCAAACGTCGTGAAGTTCTTTCTGGTGTGGTTGCCGGAACTGAAGAAACCACCACGGGCGTCATTCGTCTGCATGCCATGGCTGCTGATGGGGCTTTGAATTATCCGATCATCGCCATCAACGATGCTCTAACCAAACATTTCTTTGACAATCGTTACGGTACCGGCCAATCAACCATTGATGGCATCGTACGTGCCACCAACATCCTCCTCGCAGGTAAAGTTTTCGTGGTCGCCGGCTATGGCTGGTGTGGACGCGGTCTTGCTTCCCGTGCCCGCGGTATGGGCTCCAATGTGATCGTTACTGAAGTTGATCCGTTGAAAGCGCTTGAAGCCGTGATGGACGGCTATCGTGTCATGAAGATGGAAGATGCCGCCAAGATCGGCGATATCTTTGTCACCCTGACCGGCGATATTAACGTTATTGACGAGCATCACTTTAATGTGATGAAAGATGCATCTATCGTTTGCAACTCTGGCCATTTCAATGTTGAGATCAACATCCCCTCATTGGAAAAAATGTCAAAATCCAAACGTCTGGTCCGACCCTTTGTGGATGAATACATCACCAAAGACGGCCGCCGTATCTACATCCTCGGTGAAGGTCGCTTGATCAACCTGGCATCCGCTGAAGGTCATCCCGCTTCGGTTATGGATATGTCCTTTGCCAACCAGGCACTCAGCCTTGAATATTTGATCAAGAACGCTTCCAAGATGGATAAGAAGGTTTACTCCGTTCCTGAAGCCATTGATCAGAACATTGCCGCCTTGAAACTGGCTGCCATGGGTGTGAGCTGTGACACCTTGACTGCCGAACAGGTGAAATACCTGGGTTCCTGGGAAGAAGGAACATAGTTTTTAGTAAAGCTTATTAAAACAGCGAGGTTAATATCCTCGCTGTTTTTGTTTAAGTATAAAGGCCACATTGACAAGGTCGCAGGTTTCGCGGTCCCGAGCCGCTTGCGGTGAGAGGGGTTACCTTGTCAGGGTTCAAAGGGATATTAATGGGTGATCGCCATATTGTTAAGGGCACCGAATGAACCTGAAAATGCTGCGTTTGACCGCCAATATGTGGAATAGCCATCCACGATGGTAAAGCCCGTTTCGTCATAACCGGTCACGATGACCACATGTTCATAATAGGCGACGGTGGTGCTGCTGCCATCCGATGCGGTATAGCTGACACCAGAGCCTCCCCAGACGGCGCCAACGACCCAGACGATCACCGGATTGCCCGAGGCGATTTGACGGCGTAATTCAGTGAGGGATACACCCTTGGATGCATTGGCCGAAACGCCGTTGTTTCGCAGGACTGAGGCAATGGGGCTCGCATGAACACCATAATCATTGGGCGGGATCTGCCCCCAGGAGCCGTTTACATTCCCAACGAAACCGGTTTCGGGATTGTCAGTGATGGGCAAGGCAGATTGAATTGAATTCTCGCTTATTGAGACCCCATAAAAAGCCGCCCAATCAGCAGCAGCCCTGGCCTCACAGGAGAGCGTATGGCTTTGGGCGTGTCCTACGACACCCGAGACCTGATATGAAGCGGGCAATCCGTCTTCAGGGGCATTTGTTGGCAGCGGTTTTGCTGTAGGTTGCGGTTGAGGCGTATTGGTTGGTAATGGGGTGTTGGTGGCCGTAGCCGTTGGTGTATCGGTGGGTGTTGGTGTGAAAGTGGCGGTCGGGGTGGGGGTATCAGTAGGAAGTGGTTGAAAGGGTGTGGCGGTTTGCGTAGCACCGAGATCTGCGCCAATGAACATGATCGTACTGGTGGGGGTTATGGTGAGGGTAGGTGTGACAAAGTAGCCAAACCCTTTTGTGCGGATGGTAAAAAAAGCGCCAGCGGCCAACAAGATCACCAGCGGAATGGACAGGAAAATAAACCGGTTGGGTTTTGCAGTGGAAGTGGTCATTGTGTAGCAATTATAAAGCTTTACTGAGCGTCCACCACAGTAATATCCATGTAGAGCAGATCGCCAAAAGGTTGGCCGTTTGGTCCGTAAGCCTTCCATTGACTGGTATAACGGCCTGGCTCAGTTGGAGCAGTGAATAGAACGGCGATGACGGTTTCTGTGCCGTTGCGGGCGGGTACCAGTGCTTGAGGTGAGGCGGCGCCCATGCTTTCTCCACCCAGGAGTTGAAGGGTGTAAGTGGAATCCCAATTACAGGTGCCTGCATTTTTTACCTTCCACTGCTTATCGATGGCTTGTCCGGGTTTAACTTCGGTACCATCCGGGTAGGTTAGATCTGGAGAAATGAATTGAAGCAAGTTGGTACACTCAGTAACCTGGGCTGATGAGGTCTGGGGGGTGGGGGTGGGTTCGGCAATAACTTCATTGGTGGGTAAGAATGTGGGGGCTTTAAAGAGTGCGGCTTGTTCTTCCACCGGCACCGAGCGGGCAGGGAGAATGGACTTGCAGCCCACCAGCAAGAACGGGAGAGCTGCAAGACAAATAGTCAGGGTTACGGAAGAATATTTACTTCCAAATCGCATACGAATTAATCTTCACCCTCAGAGGAATCTCCGCCGCCGCCGCCAAAGTCGAGGGGCATTTCACCACCCATGGCGCGATCACGAACGGATTTTTCGATCTCACGGCACATTTCAATATTTTGTTTCAAGAATTCCTTGGCATTCTCACGACCCTGGCCGAGGCGCATATCATTATAAGAGAAGAAAGCGCCGCGTTTGGTGATAATCTCAAGGGCAGTGGCCAAATCAATGATATCACCAACCTTGGAGATGCCTTCATTGTACATGATGTCAAATTCAGCGGTGCGGAAGGGAGCGGCCACCTTGTTCTTGACCACACGCACACGGGTGCGGTTACCGACAATCTCAGCGCCAACCTTGATGGATTGAATGCGGCGGATGTCGAGACGAACAGAAGCGTAGAATTTGAGTGCAAGACCGCCAGGGGTGGTTTCGGGGTTTCCGAACATGATGCCGATCTTCTGGCGCAACTGGTTGGTAAACATAACGGTCGTCTTGGTCTGGTTAATGGCGCCAGAAAGCTTGCGCAGCGCTTGAGACATGAGCCTGGCCTGCATACCCATGCTGGCATCGCCCATATCACCTTCGATTTCAGCCCGCGGCACAAGAGCTGCCACGGAGTCGATGATCACCAGGTCCACGGCACCGGAGCGGACGAGGGTTTCGCAGATCTCGAGCGCCTGTTCGCCCGTGTCCGGTTGGGAGACCAGCAAGGATTCGATATCCACACCCAGTTTGACCGCATAGGCCGGGTCAAGCGCGTGCTCCATATCGATGAAAGCAACGGTTCCGCCAAGCTTTTGGGCTTCTGCCGTACAATGCAAACAGATGGTGGTCTTGCCTGAAGATTCAGGACCGTAAATTTCGGTGATGCGTCAGCGGGGAATACCGCCGACCCCGAGCGCCAGATCGAGAGAAAGAGATCGGATGGGGATGACTTCGACATCCAGTTGGTGGGCTTCACCCAGGCGCATGATCGAACCTTCACCGTAGCGCTTGACGATGTCACCCAGGGCTTTATCCAGAACGGCGCGTTTGGCGTCGCTCATGGGTTCTGATTTATCAAAGGAATCGAATACGTTCTTTTCTGCGTTTTTCTTTGCCATCGCGTGTTCTCCTCAAATGGATGATGATTAATTATAGCGGATGTTTTGCAATAGTTCCATTATAGTACATTTGTTCGTAAGGTCAAGCGGGAAGAACTGAGAACTGAGCTAGTGATTATTGACCGTATTCGTTTTTGTTTCGGGAGAAAAACGGAAACAAAGAAAACAAATCTTTTCTGATCATAAATTAATCCATATTGACGAGTAATTGGTATTGGTTTTTATGTACAAAATGTTATTGATAAAGTAAATTAATCAACACTCGTTTTTTTTTTGTAGAATAAAATTTCTATATATTAAGTATAAACCCCATGTCAAGCTTTTTTAGAACTCGAAAAATGAACCGGTGGAAAAATGAATCGCATGTATACTTGTTGATGAAATTATTCCAATTGTAAAGTCGAGGGCTGCAATCATGTTTGATTTCTTGAAGAAATGGTTCAAAAAGTCCACAGCCAAAGTGGACGTCAAGAAAAAATCATCCGGCGGGGATGCTGTCAGAAAGTATGTCAAACAGCGTTACATTAACCCTGCACGAATGAAGAAAGACGGCCGGGTCACTTTTACCGCCGAAGATATTGAAAAAGCAATGGGGCTTGGCAACAAATATCCGTTGATCTGCAGCGCGCTGGATACCCAGAAATTCCTCGAATTTGCCAGGGTGGAATTGATCAGACGTGAAGGTGCCAACCAGGGTGCGACGGCCAAATGGACATTCAAAGTTAAGTAGTGAACTAGTCAATGTAAATACCACCATAAGGTTGTATTAAAAATGAATCGTAGTTCTTTTTAGAGAATTCCGATTCTTTTTATTTCTCTTGATAATCACCCAAGCTAAGGATTCAGAACTTTTTGCAGGCAGATCAGCCAGTCGCGGGTTTTGCCTGTGGGTTCTGCTGATGCGATGGCCAGGATGGGCGCTTGCAGTGATGCCGGGTCGATTCCTATGAGGGAGACTTCCTTGACATTTGCGTTAAGAAAGTGGGCAGGGATAAAGCCAAAGGCTGCCGGTTCGCTTGAAACGGTTTCAAGCATTTGCCTGCCGCCGGGGATGAGCAAGGCTGATGCCGATGCGACTGGCTGGCCGGCCATCACGGTTTTGACGAAAAGCTGCTGGGGTTCTTCCTGGCTCGAATAAAAATTCAGTGCCGGTATCAGCGCTGAGAAATTGGCATCCGGTGTCGCAGCAAAGCATTCACTGCAATTTGAAGCGGCTTCTCCCCAGGTGGGGAAGACGGCGCCGGCGATTTTTTGCACCATGTCTGGGGTGAGAGCGGTCACCGGGTTGGCCGGGTTGACGATCAAAGCCAGACGATCCATGCCAAGGACGGCAGAATAACTGGTCAAATTTTCAGGTGCGCCCCAGCGCAGGATGAGCGCGTCACCGGAGGTTTCGAGCTGATCAACAGGCAAGTTATGCGTGATGATAGAAAAATCACCGATGGTTTGAGCACAAGTCGACATGGCTGGCGCCAACCACTCAAGTGACGCTGTGTAGGCAACGGTCAGTGGATTTTGGTCCAATGTGCCGGTCAAGGATGACGGATCAAGTGTGGATTGAACATTAGCGGTTTCTGGCGTAGGCACCACAACGGCTGCCTGGGCATTGCCTCGAACAGCACCAACCACAAGAACCAATGCGCCCAGCAGGACGCAATAGAGGGCGAACCAGTAGAACGAGCGTTTGGTTAAAAAGCCCAGCAGCCAGTGGATTGAGAGATACCCCACCAACAGCGCCACAATAATACCGACGATAATCTTGGGAAGGAAGCTGCTCAGATCGGGTACTTTAAGCACATCAGAGATGCTGACGACCCCGGCGCCGATCATGACAGGAATTGACATCAGGAAGGAAAAGCGGGCGGCGGAGGGGCGGTCCATGTTGCGGGTCATGCCGCCGGCAATGGTTGAACCCGAGCGAGAGATACCGGGGAAGATGGAGAGAGCCTGAAACAAGCCCATCCACAGCGCGTCAAACCAGGTCATGCTCATCAGGTTACGCGTGCGTTTTGAAATGGTTTCAGCCAAAATCAGCAAGGCTGCTGTGCCAAACAGGAAGTAGGCGGTGGCATTGGCATTATTAAACGCGGCTTCCACTTTGTCTTTCAGCAGCATGCCTGAAAGGACGGCAGGAATTGTGGCGAGGATGATAAACCATCCCAGGCGCGCATTGGGATCTTCAAACGGTTTGCGGTCGATCAGCCCTTTGAAAAATGCCTTGATGATCTTCCACAGGTCAGACCAAAAATAGAGGATGACGGCAATGATTGTGCCCATTTGTACCAAAACGCCAAATGGGAACACCTGGGCTTCAGGTATTTTCCATCCTAAAAGATCGGGGATTAATACCAGATGGGCTGACGAAGAGATGGGCAGAAATTCGGTCAGGCCCTGGATAATACCCAGGATGATGGATTGAATGAGGGTCATGAAGGCTCCTGTTTTTTATTTACTTTATAAGACTGTAAGAAATCAGCCGCAAATCGTTCAAAATTGCCCGCCAAAATCGCACCACGGATGTTGTTCATCAGGTTGATCAGGAACGAAATATTATGTATCGAGATCAATGTCGAAGCCAGCATTTCTTTGGCCACCACCAGGTGTCTGATGTAGGCCCGGGTAAAGTTCTTGCAGGCATAGCAGCTGCAGGTTTGATCTATGGGCTGGGTGTCGTGAGCAAAACCGGCATTCATCAGGTTGATGCGCCCGGTGGGGGTAAAAGCGGATTGATGGCGCGCCAAACGGGTAGGCAGTACGCAGTCAAATATATCCACACCGCGCAGTACCCCGTTGACCAGGTCTTCAGGAGAACCGACGCCCATCAGGTAACGCGGTTTGCTGACCGGCAGAATGGGATGCAGGACATCCAGCATGGCATGCATTTCAGCTTTGGTTTCACCCACCGAAAGACCGCCGATGGCGATTCCGGGGGTATCCATGGAAGTAACAAATTCAGCAGAAGCCTGGCGCAAATCCGCAAAGACTCCGCCCTGAACGATGCCAAAAAGCGCCTGGTCCGGACGGGATTTGGCGGCTACACAGCGTTTGAGCCAATTGTGTGTGCGAACAACGGCCCGTTCGTTATAAGCGCGGTCATTTGGTGTGGCGCATTCGTCAAATGCCATGATGATATCCGCCCCCAACAGTTCCTGCACTTTGATGGCGCTTTCGGGTGTGAAGCGGTGAGTTGAACCGTCAATGTGGCTTTTGAAGGTAACACCGTCTTCATCCACTTTGCGCGTGTTTGATAATGAAAATACCTGAAACCCGCCTGAATCGGTGAGCATGGGGTTGGGCCACTGCATGAATTCATGCAGGCCGCCCATTTCGGCCACCAATTCTGCGCCGGGGCGCAAGTAGAGGTGGTAAGTGTTGGATAGAACGAGGCTGGCGCCTGTGTCTTTTAATTGAGCCGGGGTGACTGATTTGACGGTCGCCTGGGTTCCCACTGGAGCAAAGACGGGGGTCAACAAGTCGCCGTGCGGGGTATGAAAAACCCCGGCACGTGCATTATTTTCGGTACTGATAATGTCGTAGGTAAAGTGTGAATTTGTCATAACCTCAACATTATAAACCCCAAATGAAGTGCAGTCCCAACAGGATGGTCGCGATGGATAGCAGGGTTAATGGAAACCCAACCCTGGCATAATCTTTAAAGGAATACCCGCCGGGGTTCATCACCATGATATTGACCGGGTGCCCCAGTGGAGTGATAAACGCCAAAGAACAGCCCAAAGCGACCGCCAGTGCCAGCGGATGAGGGTCAATGCCGAAATTCTTGGCGGCCGAGAGCGCCAGGGGGATGATGATGATCGGAGCAACCGGTCCGCTCATGAATTGGGTGAGCAGCATGGAAATCAGCAAAAAGAATGCTGCAATGATTAGCGGAGACACGGGTCCGAGCCAGTTGAGCATCGAAGTGGTGACGCCGGCAGCCAACCCGGTATCGCGAATGGCGATGGTGAGCGGCCACATGCCTGCGATCAGAAAAATGGCTTTCCATTCGATACGTTGAAAGGCATCATTCAAACTCATGCAGCCGGTCAACAAGAGCAGCACTGCTCCGGCCAGCACTACCAAGGCCACCGGTAAAACATCTAAGGCGGCAAAACCAAGAGTGAGGATGGTGATCAAGAGAGCAAGGCCAAGTTTTTTGGGCCGGATGACAGAATCGGGATCTTCTTCTAGCAGTACAAGATCCTTATCCTGTTCAAGCTGGCGGATGTATTCGGCGCCTCCCTGGATCAACAAGGCATCGCCTGTTTGAAGTTTCAGGTTGGAGATGTTCTCGTGGATCGGGGTGCCCTGCCTCCAGAGTGCCAGCACATTCAACCCGTAGCGGATGCGGAAGTTGATCTCGCACAGTGTCTTGCCGACCCATTGGGAGTGCGGCGAAAGCAGAACTTCGGCAAGAGGATTGGCGACGTCCGTGATGGGCAGATCTTCCTTCACAGGGGGGAGCAATTCCAAGCCAAGGTCGGCAAGCGTGGTTTCTTCCAACTTGCCGCTGACGATCAGAATATCCCCTGAATGGAGCACAGTGCCAGGTGAAACGACTTGAGCGCGTCCTTTTTTGGGTAGAACGCGGATGATGCGTATCTGGTTTGGGATCTGGCAGTCATTGGCGAAGATGGATTTATCCGCCAGAGGGGAGTTGTTCAGCACCTTTAGACGGGATAATTCTGTTTCCAGGCGATATTGGACCATCAGTTTTTCAGACAGCGCTTGTGGAGAGGTGGCTTTTTCAGACAAGGTTGATTTGGGCAGCAGTTTGCGCCCGATAAATACCAGGTAGAGAATACCGACCAGCACGACAGGAGCGCCAACCGGGAAGAAATCCAACAGACCAAAACTGGAAAGGCCGGCATCTTTAAGCGCACCGCTGACAATGATATTTGAAGTGGTCAGCAGGGTTGCCATTCCGCCCAGGATGGTGCCAAATGCCAGCGGCATGAGCAGCCTGCCGGGAGGGGTTTGGCTGCGCCTTGAAAGCGACATGACGGCAGGCAGCAGCACACCCACCGCGGCGATATTATTCATGAATAATGAAAGCGCGGCGCTGAAAAAGGAAACCAAAAAGACCAGCAGAATTTCGCTCTTTCCGCCCAATTTATACATGAGCCTGCCGATGGCGTTGGCAGCACCAGTTTGCTGTAAAGCCACGGAGATCATGGAAATGCCCAAAATGGTCATCACGGCTGAACTGGCGAAACCCGAAAAGATCAAGGTGTGATCCACGACACCGGTAATGCCCAATGCCAGCATGACCATCATCGCGATCAAGTCAGGACGGAGTTTGGTGATGGTCAGCAGCAATATGGCTGTACCCAGGATGATGACGGTTATCCATTGAGCGGTCATGTTTTTTCCTCTACTGATTGATTTTATCCCAAACTTAAGCGGAATACATTTTCCTTGCCGGGGAAGTACAGGTCGTTTATACTAAGCGAATGAATCTCGACAATCAAACGATCTGGGTTGAAGTGAATCTGGGAGCGATCCGTCGAAATATTCAAAGGATCGGAAAACTCACCGGACGGCCGGTGATGGCAGTGGTGAAAGCCAACGCCTATGGACACGGCTTGATTGAAGTCTCCAAAACTGCAGTTAAAGCAGGCGCGGCCTGGTTGTGCGTGGCGCGCGTTGAAGAAGCCATTCGCCTGCGTGAAGCAGGCATCGAAATTCCGCTGTTAGTAATGGGCTACACCACCCCAGAACGGGTGGCCGATGCCATCAAATATCACATCAGCCTGATGGTCAACAACTACGACCTGGCTACAGCCTTCGACCAGGCGGCCAAAGAGGCCGGCGGCAAGGTAGTTGTACATGCCAAAATCGATACCGGCATGGGCAGGCTGGGGGTATATTATGAAGAAGGGGATGAATTCAGTATTCACATCTCCAACCTCGACAACCTGGAATTTGAGGGTATCTTTACCCATTTTGCCTGTGCGGATGAACCGCAGAAACCCATCACCGCTTTACAGATCAGGCGTTTTGACCGACTGTTGGCGAATTTAAAATCCGTTGGTGTGCATCCCAAAATGGTGCATGCTGCAAATTCGGCTGGTTCTGTATTCTTCCCGGATGCGCGTTATGATGCGGTCAGACCGGGGATTGCGATCTACGGGCTGCATCCATCACCCTTTGCTTTGCTGCCCGCGGATTTTGAACCTGCTTTGAGTTGGAAATGCCGGTTGACCTCTGTCAAAACCTTGCCACCCGGTTTCGGCATCAGCTACGGTCACAGATACTACACCAAACAAGTTGAGACAATTGCTGCCACGTCCATCGGTTATGCGGATGGTCTGCGCCGAATCATGGGGCAGGTGGCCCTGATCGGCGGACATCGCGTTCAGCAAGCCGGCACCATCTGCATGGATCAATCCATGTGGCGGCTGCCGGATGACTCCACGGCCAAAGCCGGGGATGAAATGGTGTTGATCGGCCGGCAGGGCAGCGAAAGCATCACAGCCGAAGAAATTGGCAAATTATGGGGCACCATTAATTATGAAGTGATTTGCGGATTGATGGATCGAGTACCTCGTTTTTATCTTGAAGAATAAAGCAGGAATGACTGATGCCTTCATCGCAACAAAAAAATTGGTGGGTTTACCCCGTTATTCCAGCCGACGTTGATGTTCAATTTCAGGTTTTTCCACGTTACATCCGGCAGATCTTGTTCAACCGGGGAATCACCGATGTGGAATCCGCGTCTAATTATCTCAATGCTACTTTTCCCGTTCACGATCCATTCCTGCTTTTGGATATGGAGCGAACCGTCGAACGCCTGCTTCAAGCCATTGACCGGCGAGAAGGGATCGTGGTTTACGGCGACTACGATGTAGACGGCGTCTCAGCCACCGCCTTGATGGTGCAGGTGCTGCAAAAACTGGATGCCAAGGTCTACCGCTTTATCCCCAACCGATTTGATGAAGGCTACGGCCTCAATAATGAATCCATCAGCATGCTGGCAGATTCGGGCGCCAAGGTGATCCTGACCGTGGATTGCGGCATCCGTTCGCCTCGTGAAGCCGAACATGCCCGTTCTCACGGCATTGACCTGATCATCAGCGACCACCATCATCCCAAAGATGATCTGCCCCAAGCGTATGCCATCGTTTGTCCAAAACGGGAGGGCGACCCTTATCCATATAAGGACCTGGCCGGCGTTGGACTTGCCTACAAGATTGCTCAGGCTTTGTTCATGCGGCGCAGGGCAGGCGACTGGACGGCGGAAGACTTTTTGGATCTGGTGGCGCTGGGCACCGTCGCGGATATTGTGCCGCTGACCGGTGAGAACCGAACATTAGTGCGACGGGGCATCAATCAGATACGATTGGGCAACCGTGTTGGGATAAAGGCGCTGGCTGGCGCCGCTGCCAAGGAAGTCAACCGCATCACTGCCACTGACATCGGTTTTATCCTTGGGCCGAGACTCAACGCAGCCGGCCGCATGGATTCCGCTTTGAAAGCCTACGACCTGCTCGTGACGGATGATATATCAAAAGCCGGTTTGCTGGCACAGGAATTGGATAACCAAAACAATGAACGCCAGAAAGCAACCAAAGCGGCCCAGGACTGCGCCAAAGACAGCATCGGCGAAGATTCAGGGCTGAACCTGATTCCGGCCTTTTTCAAGGTGCCTTCTGAAGAGGAACCGGATGTAAAAACTAACGGTTTTCTACCGGGAGAAGATATTTATCCGGGTATCGTGGGGTTGGTGGCAGCAAAATTGACCGAGTATTACTACCGGCCAGCCATCGCAGGCGTGGTTGAAAAAGACTTCTGCCGGGCATCTTGCCGCAGCATCCCTGAATTCCACATCACAGAGGCATTGGACGAATGTTCAGACCTGCTGGTCAGACACGGCGGCCATTCCATGGCAGCCGGATTTACAGTCAAGATCGAAAACCTTCAGGCACTGGTGCAAAAACTGACTGAGATCGCTGACCGAAAACTTGGACAGCAGGAATTACGCCAAATGGTTAAAGTGGATTGTGAAGTGCCGGTGGGAGAGATCACTCCAGGCATTTACCGCGATCTTGAATCCCTGCAGCCGACCGGCATGAGCAACCCGTCAGCAGCCTTCATTGCGCGAAATGTCAAATTCTCTGAGATGAAGATGATGGGCAAGGAACTGACCCATCTACGCTGCGTGATCGAAGGCTCTCCAATCAACCAGGCCGTGGCGTTCAACCAGGCGCAGTGGTTCAACGTCTGGAAGGAATCCAAAGCGCGGTTTGATATTGTGTATTCCATTGAGATCAACCGCTATTTTGAAAAAGAAACACAACAGATCAATATCAGGGACATGCGTCCATCGCAATAATCTGGTGGGGATAAATGAAAAAACCTTCCCGCATTCAAGCTATCTTACTGGCTGTTTTGGTCACCATCATCTGGTCCACTTCATGGGTGTTGATCAAGATCGGCCTGGCGGATATCCCTGCCATGACATTTGCCGGCTTGCGCTACGTACTGGCTTCTTTGTTGTTCTTTCCACTACTATTAAAGAAAGACATCAGAGAACAGATCAAACGCTTGACCAGGCGCGAGTGGATGGTGATGGTGCTTCTGGGCATCGTTCTATACACGGTGGGGCAGGGCGGTCAATATCTTGGTCTAGCCTACCTGCCTTCAGTAACCGTCAGCCTTATTTTGAATCTCAGCGCCTTGTTTGTGGCTATTGTTTCCAGTATTACGATAAAAGAGAAACTGAACTGGCTGCAATGGCTGGGCGTACTGCTCAACCTGGCTGGTGTGATGATATATTTCAACCCGGCCAACAATCCGCTGCAGGGGCACTGGCTGGGCTGGCTTTTCGCAGTCTTATGTTTGTTGGGCAACTCGGTCGGTTCGATCATCGGCCGCGAAGTTAACCGTAAGGCCAGAATTCATCCGATTGTGATCACTGGCATCAGCATGACGATTGGCTCGGCTTTGATGCTGTTGACGGGCATTCTCTGGCAGGGGCTGCCGGCCCTCTCCGCTCAGAGCGTCTGGATCATTGTCGTCTTGGCCGTTGTAAACACAGCGGTCTGTTTTACACTTTGGAACTATACCCAACAGACCCTTCTGGCCACCGAGACCACCATCCTAAACAACACCATGCTGGTGTATGTGTCGATTTTGGCGTGGTTATTCCTGGGCGAAAAGCAAAGTGCACTTGGAATCGTTGGACTCTTATTGGCGCTTTCCGGCGCCATGCTGGTACAAATTCAATTAAAAAAGCGACCGAAATCCACCTGATCTGACATGCTATAATTATTTTCATCGGATTCAGATTACAGGTGTTTGGGAGGGTACCAACCATGAGTGACCAGTCTGTCACAATACCATCGATTCGTCCTGCCAGAACTACAAACCCCCTGCCTGGTGCATTTACGCCGCCTCCCGTTAACAAAGTAGAAGATACCGGGCTTGGATTATTGTGGCTGCAAGATTTGGCTTTGAAAGTTATTTATTTTCAAGGGTACCTGACGGGGTTAAAAATAGCTGAAGCGCTGGCTCTGCCTTTTGCCGGTATTGTGGATCAAATTCTCGAAGGTCTTAAACGCGACAAAATGATCGAGGTGCGTTCTTCACAGATGGGTCTAGGAGAAAGCGCCTATTTATACGCCATCACCGGCGCCGGCATCATCCGTGCCCGCGAGGCGCTTGACCGCTGCCAATATGCCGGTCCTGCTCCCGTGCCGCTTGAAGTCTACAATGATGCCATCCGCCACCAGAGCCGTGAACGGGTGCAGGTGAACAATCGGAATATGCACCAGGTGCTTGGCGACCTGACCTTTGGTGACAGCACTTTTCAAAAACTTGGACCAGCCGTCAATTCAGGCACTTCAATCTTCATATACGGTGCGCCTGGCAATGGCAAGACCAGTGTCGCGCGCGCCATCGGTAATTTGATCCTTTCGCAGACCATGTATATTCCTTTTGCGCTGTTCTGTGATGGACAGGTGATCACACTGTTTGATTCGACCAACCATCAACTGGCGCCTGAAGACGATTCCACTTCGCAAAACAACCGGGGCGGTATGCGTAAAGATACTCGCTGGGTGAAGATCCGCAGGCCATTCATCATGGTGGGCGGGGAACTGACCCTGGCCGGTCTTGACCTGGTCTTCAACGACACTCTTAAATATTACGAAGCCCCCATCCAGGTAAAAGCCAATGGCGGCATCTTGTTGATTGATGATTTTGGCCGCCAGCAAGTGCGTCCGCGCGATCTGCTCAATCGCTGGATCGTGCCTTTGGAAAACCGCATTGACTATATGTCTCTGCACACCGGCCGAAAAATTGAAGTACCCTTTGATGTGTTGGTTATGTTCTCAACCAACCTTCCCCCCCGCGACCTGGTGGATGAAGCCTTCTTGCGGCGCCTGAGACACAAGATCGAGATCGTGGATCCCAGTTATGATGAATACCGCGATATCTTCAAGAAAGTCGCTGCTGCTAAGGGCATTAATTATTCAGACGACGCGCTAGCCTATTTGCTTCAGGAATGGTATATCAAACCCTCACGAAAATTGCGGGCGTCACATCCGCGGGATCTATGCGATCAGATTTTAGATATTGCCCATTATTTGGCAGTCGAACCGGTCATGTCAAAAGAAATGATTGACAAGGCGGCTGAATCCTATTTTGTCGAGTTGTGATATGTTTGAAAATATTAAAAATACGGTCATTTTTGCACATCGGGGAGCCTGCGCGCTTGCCCCTGAAAACACGATCTCTTCCTTTGAACTGGCTGTGACGCATCAGGCCGATGCCGTTGAATTGGATGCAAAGTTATCCAAGGACGGCGTGGTGATGGTGATCCACGATCCCACCCTCGAGCGGACCACGAACGGTGTTGGCAAGGTGAACGAGCATACCCTGGCTGAGTTGAAAGCCCTAGATGCCGGTTCAAAATTCGATCCCAGGTTTGCCGGTGAAAAGATCCCAACGCTTGAAGAAGTTTTTGAAGCGGTGGGGAAGAAAGTGTTGGTCAATGTTGAATTGACCAATTACAGTTCGCCCAAGGATGATCTTATCGCGAAGGTTGCCGAAGTGGTGAAGAAGCAGAACATGCAGGATCGAGTTCTATTTTCTTCCTTCATCCCCAAGAACTTGAAAATGATGAAAGAGCTGCTTCCCGATGCCCCAGTGGCATTGTTATGTCTTGAAGGGTTGGGGGGATTTTTATCCAGAAGCTTCTTGATGTCAAATGTCTCTCCAGCCATCATCCATCCGTATCTTGCTGATGTGGATCACATCTATGTTCGCTTGGAACACCGTCGTCATCGCAGGGTGCATGTGTGGACGGTGAACGCTGATCAGGATATCAAGCATATGCTGGCAATGCGCGTAGATGGTATTTTTACTGATGACCCGCAAAAGGCCAGAAAAATAATGAATGGAATGAAAAAATAGCGTCATTGATAAAATTGAATAATTGGATTTCAGATATCCATTTAGGTCAGGATTAGGTGTAATGAATAAATTGTTCAGGTTCACAGCCTTGCTTTTGCTGGTGCTCAGTCTTGTCATCCCCCAGGGAATGTCAACGGCTGCATCGCACGCGCAGGAGCAGGATGCCCTGGTGAAAGCCTCGGCGATGTTGGCAAAAATGAGCCCTGAAGAAAAAGTCGGCCAGTTATTCCTGGTCACTTTTAACGGAATCGCAACGGATCAAGACAGCAATATCCATAAATTGATCACCGAGCATCACATCGGGGGAGTGGTGCTGCGCTCTGATAATGATAATTTTGTAGGTCCCGATGGAACCATCACGGCTGCCCATACAATGATTGAAGCGTTGCAGCAGGTTAATTGGGATTATACACAGGAGGAAGGTTTACTCCCGGCAGCATCTGGAGCAAACCCTGTAAATTACATTCCCCTATTGGTTGGAATTTCACAAGAGGGTGATCAGGCACCGTTTGATCAGTTGATCAATGGTATGACAGTCTTACCGAATGAAATGGCTATCGGGGCAACCTGGAAACCTGAGAATGCTCAAACCGTTGGGACGATCCTAGGTGAGGAACTTCGCGCGCTGGGTGTGAACCTGCTTTTTGGTCCTTCACTTGATGTTTTGGATGTTGTGAAAAATGACACAAGCGAAGACCTGGGCGTTCGCACCTTTGGCGGCGATCCCTATTGGGTGGCAGAAATGGGGCAAGCCTATATCAAGGGTGTGCATGAAGGCAGTAACAACAAGATTGCCGTGATTGCGACACATTTTCCAGGCAGCGGCGGATCTGACCGCCAGCCTGAAGACGAGGTTGCCACCGTCCGAAAATCGCTGGAACAGTTGAAACAAATCGAGTTGGCACCCTTTTTTGCGGTGACCGGTCAAAATGAAAACCCTGCTGAGATAACTGATGGGCTGCTATTATCGCACATCCGCTACCAGGGGTTTCAGGGAAACATCAGGGCGACCACCCGGCCAGTTTCTTTTGACTCCACTGCACTTGGACAGATCATGGGGCTTGAGGAATTTTCAACTTGGCAGCAAAACGGAGGCATCATCGTCAGTGATGATCTGGGCAGTGCTGCGGTGCGCAAGTTCTTTGATCCGATGAATACCGGATTTGATGCCAGACAGGTGATCAAGAGTGCCCTGTTGGCGGGGAATGATTTGCTCTACACCGGTAACATTCTGGCGACAGGTGATGCGGATACTTACTCGACGATCGTCAGAACACATGATTTTTTTGTGCAAAAATACACTGAAGACTCAGCCTTTCAACAGCGTGTGGATGAAGCCGTATTGAGAGTCTTAACACTTAAATATAAACTCTATCCAAGTTTCAATATATTCAACACCTTGACATCATCTGGCAGGCTGGATGACATTGGCACCTCGGAAGGCAAGGTGTTTGAGATCGCCCGGCAATCCATCACTCTGGTCAGCCCGGACCTCTCTGATATGGATAATGTGCTGCCTGAACCTCCGCAAAGCAGCGAAAGGGTTGTGTTCATCTCAGATACCATTACCCAAACGCAGTGCAGCATCTGTACGGACCAGAGCATCACATTGGCTGAGAACTTCCGTGACGCCGTGGAAAAACTTTACGGCCCGGGCGCGGGTGAACAAGTTGAGAGTTATAAATTGACTGCCTATACCTTTGAAAATTTGAGGCAGTTACTTGATAACGACAACCCGCCTGAATTTATGAAAAACGATATTCAATCTGCAAATTGGCTGGTTATTTCTTTTACTGATTTCAAAAAAAGTTCGGATGCATCGACCATTTTCCACCGCTTTTTCTCAGAACAACCCGATCTTGCCAGAAGTAAAAAGATCATCGGGTTTGCATTTAATGCCCCTTATTATCTGGATGCCACGGATATTTCGAAATTTACGGCTTATTATGCTGTTTATAGCAAAATTCCCGTTTATGTGGATGTGGCGGCCAGAATTCTGTTTCAAGAAATTGTGCCTTCAGGCATCCTACCGGTTTCACTAACCAGCATTGGCTACGACCTGATTACCGCTACCACGCCCAATCCAGACCAGATCATCCCATTGATGGTTGAACAACCCGGTGAAGCATTGGGTAGCACCGAGACCCCCTCAAGTTCGACCGAAGCACCTCTGACTTACAAAGTGGGGGATACCATCCCTTTGAAAACAGGCGTTATCGTTGATCACAATGGCAATCCGGTTCCCGATGGTACGGTGGTGCGGTTCTTGATCGATACAAAATCGACCAGCGGGTCGATTGAACAGATAGAGACACAGACCATAAGCGGTATTGCCCGAACCACCTACCGGATTCAAAACATTGGCATTTTTAACCTGCGTGTCACTGCCGACCCGGCACAAATTTCTCAAATTCTGAGTCTTGAGATTACCGATGCCGGCGGACAGATCACCTCGTTTGAACCGACCATTGCCCCCACAGGTATGGCAACCGCCACCGCATCCGTGGATGCACAACCCACCCTTGAAGATAATGAACCCACCAACCATGAAAAAGGGATGCTGTCAGCAGGCGACTGGTTGCTTTCAACGATAATCATCTTCTCAATCGCAGTGATCCTTTATTGGTGGGGATGGCAGAAACAAAAATATTCATGGAATCCGCGCATTCCGTTTGCATCAATAGTAGGTGGATACCTGGTCTATTTTTATTTTGTTTTGGGGCTTCCTGGCGCAGTTAACGGCATCAAGAATACCGGCAGCGGTTTGATCCTGTTGGGTGTGGTATTAGGCTGCCTGGCAGGCGGGGGAATTGGGTATCTCTGGTACGCTTTGGAACGCAGTAAGAAAGTCTAAAAAGACGGCCTGAGCAACGTCAGCACCAGTGCCATAAGGGCTACGCCTATGGTTCCCAATAGTGTCGCAATTTCAGACCTGCTTTGCAGAATACGCGGCTTGGATTGCATGCGGATGCCCGAGGGAATGGTTACGGGGCGGCTGCCGATCAGGGCATCTCTAAATTCTTCGACAGAACCTGGCCGGTCGTCAGGGTGCAAACTCATCGCCCAGAAAATGGCTTTTTCAGTTCGGGCAGAAACGCTGGGGTTCAGCGGCCGGATGGGAGCGAGCACTGAGGGGTTGATAAAGCGTTGACGTGCATCTGCCGGAGCTTTGCCGGTGAGAAGGTGGTACAGGGTGGCGCCAAAGGCATAAATATCGCTACGCACATCGGTATGGCCTATGTCGCCGCCATATTGTTCCAACGGAGTGTATAGCGCGGTGCCCTGGCCTTGCAGGATGGTGATCGTTATCTCGCCGGGGGCTAGAACCTTGACCAGCCCAAAATCGACCAATTTGAGTACGCCATTAGGGGTAAGTTTGAGATTGCCCGGTTTGATGTCGCGGTGCACAATGGGCGGATTCTGGTGGTGCAGGTAGGCCAGTGCATCAGAAAGTTGGTTGGACCAATTGAGAACTTCACCTTCAGATAAGAAGGTGCCTTTTTCTTTGGTTTCAACCATTAATGTTCTGAGGTCTTTGCCGGGCACAAAATCCATTACGAGGTAGTCACGCTGCCCGATGGAAAAGAAATCGGAAACCTTTGGCATATTGGGATGATCGAGGCGGGCCAAAACCGTAGCCTCACGCAGGAATTGATCGCGGGCTTCTTTGATCAGGTTGCCAGACAGGGTCTTATCGTGCTCCACTTCTTTTAAGGCACACTGGCGGCCCTCAAGCCGAAGGTCGTCGGTAAGGTAAATTGACCCCATGCCGCCCTGCCCAATGATGCGGCGGATGCGGTATCTGCCTCGTAATGTGTCACCTGCTTTGAGCGGGATCGGCATTTTTGTCCTTTTTAACCTCGAAATGGAGTAGCGTAAAATGAAATTATGTACTATTATACCTGATGAGGTATCCGATTAAGCGATGATCAAGCAACCTGTAAAAACAATTATGGATCGCTCTGGTCCACAATTACGCCAAAAAGAATGCCCCGTTGTGGTCGCCATTCAAGGCCCGCTGGATGGCAGACGTTGGGAAATTCAAGATGAGTTGATCATTGGCCGCGGCGAGGATTGTCAAATCCAGATCGACGACCGGCAAGTCTCGCGCCATCATGCCAGAATCAGCATGGCGGAAGGCAAAATGATGCTCGAAGATCTCGCCAGTAAAAACGGCACCTTTTTGGCCGGCAAATTGATCACCGATAGTGTCCCCCTGGCTGACGCCGACATGTTCCAAATCGCATTTATTTATAAGTTTGTTTTTTATAATTCTGACGCCACCATGCCCATGGAGGACTTGATACCACCATTAACCGGTGGAGCAACCCGCCTGGTCGTGGATGAGAAATCGCGTCGCGTCTGGGTGGAGGGGAAGGAATTGACCCCGCCGCTCTCGGCGCCTCAATTCAGGTTGCTGGGGGAACTTGTTTCACACGCTGGCAGAGTCATTCCGCGCAACGAATTGATCCACGCCATCTGGGCGGATGAAGAAGCCGAAGGCGTATCCGAACAGGCGCTGGATGCCCTGATCCGCCGTTTGCGCGACCGCCTGGCTGACCTGGACCCCGGGCACAATTACATCGTCACCGTCCGCGGCCATGGACTGCGTTTCTGCGAAAAAGAATAAACCATCAAGGTAATATTTGCCATTAGTGCATGAATCGGAATTCTTTTAAAGAATTCCGATTCTTTTATAAACAACAACCTATTAAAAATCAACCTTGACAAGGTTCGCGGTCATCGCGCCCCCGAGCCGCTTGCGGCGAGAGGGGTTACCTTGTCAAGGTTGGTCTACAGCAGTTGTTGGTCTACAGCGGTGATTGATCTAAAACAGGTTTACTTCTTTAAATTCTTTTCCATATTGAAACGCAGGGCCAATTTATAGACGGCACGTAAAGACTCCACCAGTTCCGGAGACTGCTTGCGGGCTTCGCCTTCAGAAATGATGGCATTAATGGCGCCAAGAAGTTGATCGTTGACAAGGTCGCTTTTTGCTTCAAGGATCTTTTGACGTTCGGCGTCATCCTTGCTTTCGAGCAGGCTCTGGATCAATTCGATTTCAGGGGGAGGTGCGCTTTCTTTTTCCACAATCGAGATCACTTTTTGGATCTTTTCGATTCGTTCGAGATCACCCTTTTGGTGGGCGGCTTCAAATTCGGATTGCAGCGCCTGGGTGAAGAATTCATCCATTTCAGGGAGGTGCTTCTTGACTGTTTCTTCCAAGTTGGGTTCTGCCAGGATGGTATAGAGCAATTTGGCGCCTTCGGCAAGCCGGTTTTTCAGTTCGTTGTCAATCTCGCGGGTAATGTTCAAGAGCTTGTCGCGCAGATCAACCAGGGGTTGTTTCTTGTCTGGGGCTTCTGCTTCGATCTTTTCACTCAGCAATTGGAAGAATTGATAATCCAAGCCGTTGCGGGCAAGGCTGACGATGGTGGTCAGACTGCTGTCGGATTTCAGGCTTATTAATGTGTCGAGCAGTATCTCGCGGGTTAGACCATTCTTGCTGGCTTCCTGCAGGGTTTTTAATGCTGTGTTGGTTTCTTCACTTTGAGCCAGCAGGGTTTTTCCCACTTCGGTTTCGTTGAGCAGCTGCATTTGAATTTCATTTAGCAGTTGGGCGGATTTTTCGTCTCCCTGCATGGATGCTGATTCGATCAGCGTTGAGAGGATGGCGAAGAAAGCGCCGTCCACTAGCGTATTTTCCTGGGCAATGATGGTGGAGCGGTCCTCGGGTTTGGGGGTGGTGAGCAAACGCTGGATCAAACCAACTCTTTTTTGTTGGGCTTCGATCATTTCCTTGGTGATACCGTCCGCTTCGAGTACTTTATCGAGCAGAGTCTGGTAAGTGAACATGGTCTGCGGCTGGAATAAATAGCCTTTGCGTTTTTCAGCGGGCAGGGCATTCACGACCTGGTTGATCAAGGGTCCGATCTGTTTTTCCTGTTCGTTGACGGGCAATCCCATTTCAGGCGGGAAAAAAGTCAGTAATAATTCCTTGGAAGGATCATGATAGACAATCGGGGTGCTCATCATGCCTTCGTATCCGCAAGCCTGGCAACGGGCTACGTTAGTCGAGCGGCTCATCAGCCGTTGTTTGGCTGTGGGATCGGTATTGACATCGAAAAGTTGTTGCACTTCGGCAAGGATTGGCTGCCGGCAGCGAGGACATGAAGTTTGAATTTTCGCCATGATCAGACCCTTTTTGTAAAGAATAACTTACCAGCCGATTATACCATCCGGCTGCTTGTTATGTTTTTTGAAGTTGAATTCAGTCTTCAGTGGTTATAGGGAGAGAGAAGCAGATGCAAGCGCCCTTGCCTTTTTCAGGATCAATCCAGATGCGCCCCCCGTGGGATTCTACGATCGCCTTAGCGAGGAAAAGTCCCAACCCGGCGCCCTTGGTTTGTTTAGTGGCGTCAGGTGAGCGATAGAAACGCTCAAACACAAAAGGTGCATCGTTGGGATTGATTCCCGGGCCTTCATCACTGACACAAACAATGATGTTGTCACCCCGCACTTCGGCAGCGATTTCGATCTTGCCGCCAGGTGCATATTTGATGGCATTTGACACCAGGTTTGAAATCAGTTGATTGATGCGGATTTCATCAGCCACGATGACAGGCAAATCGGCAGGTACATCCGTCAAAATTTGATGGGTAGTGGTCTGGGTTTGCAGGCGTTCGGCAACTCTTTGAATCACTTGAGATAGCTGAATATCTGTTCGTTTTAGACTGAAACTGTTTGCCTGCAATCGGGTGGCATCCAGAAGGTTTTCAATATAGATGGCCAGGCGGTCAGCTTCTTCTTCGATGATCTGCAGGCTTTCATTGACGATCTTGCGATCCCAACGGGCGTCTTCACGCCGTAGGGTGCCTACATAACCTTTAATAAGTGCAACAGGGGTTTTTAATTCGTGACTCACCACTGAGATGAAGGTGGTTTTCATCTCATCCGCCTGCCTGAAACGGGTGATATCGCGGACGGTGGTGATGATGTTCAGCAGACTGCCTTCACTGGTCAACAATGGAGCATAGGTTATGCCCACCGGCAGCGGGGTAACAGCGCCCGGACGGATAAGATCTCCTTCAACATAGAGGGTGGCATTCGGGGTTAACGGCCATCCGCCAGCTACTGCTTCTGAGAGGGTCATGTCGTGCGGTTTTTTTGCCCAGTGGATGATCTCGTCGTGGTTTTTTGCGATGATGTCCTGCACCGGGGAACCGATCATGAAACTGAAGGCCGGGTTGGCCCGTTCAACCGACAAATCGCTGGTGAGGATAAGAATACCATCCGCGGCAGAATCAAGCAGGGCCGTGACCCTTTTTCGATCGTATTCCACCTGGGCGTAAAGCTGGGCATTCTTGACGGCAATGGCTGCCTGGTTGGCGAAACTGGAAAGCAGGCTTTTATCATCAGATGAAAAACCGGAATATTCCCTGAACACAAAGATGGCGCCCAAAACCCGTTGACCGGTGATCAGGGGAAGACCAACGCTGCTTAACCGTCCAAGGCTGACTGCCTGGGTGAATTTATTCAGGATCTGGTTGATGATCATCAACTCGGAATCCTGGGGGTCTTCGTATTCGGGGATTTGAGCCAGTTGGGGTTCTAGATATTTTAGAAAAGCGGCAGGTAAACCGGTGGAAATACGGATCTGCCAGCCTTCGGTGCGGGTGCGCAGAGCGATGATGCCGGCCTGACCGGCCAGCATTTCGAGTGATATCTGCAAAATACGTTCCAGGAGCTTGTCATAGTCAAGCTCCTGGGTAAGTGCACGAGAGATTTCCAGCAGATAATCCCGCTGGCGGACCCTGAAATCAGGAAGCATTCAGTTTTCTATCCCTTTTCAACAGCGATGTCTTCGATTTCGCTCACAAAGACATCTTCACTTTCTGCAATTGTAATAGCTTCTTCAAGAATCTGTAAACCGTTTTCGGCTTCTGCCTGGGTAATGCACAGAGCCGGAGAGATGCGCAGAACGCTGCGGCCGCAGCCAAGGGTCAATAACCCGCGCTCAAAAGCCAGATGCTCAATGCGGTCGCGGAGTTTTTCGGCAGGAACCTTGGAAATCGGATTCATGACAAATTCGATCCCGATCATCAGGCCGATGCCCCGGACTGAACCAATGGAGGGATGATTTTGTTTGATGGTTTCCAGACGGTCCAAAATATATTTACCTACAATGGCGGCATTATCGAGATATTCGTTCTCTATCAATTCGAGTGTGGCCAGGGCAGCTGCGCAGGCCAGGGGATTGCCGCCGTAAGTGTTGCCATGTGAGCCTTTTGGCCAGGTGACAATGGATTTTCTGGCGATCATCGCGCCGAGGGGCATGCCTGAAGCGATACCCTTGGCGGTCACCACAATATCCGGCTCGACGCCGAAATTCTGAATCGACCACCACCTGCCGGTGCGGCCCATGCCAGCCTGGACTTCATCCACAATGAGCAGGATCCCATTGCGGGTACAGACATCTCTTAATTGGATGAAGAAGTTATCAGGCGGGACAATATATCCGCCTTCGCCCTGGATGGGCTCGACAACGATGCCGGCAACCTCATCTGCAGGGACGGTTTTGCCGAATATTTCTTCTTCAAGATAACGGATCGTTGCTGAACCGACATCCTCGCCGGGCAGCACGTTTAAAACTGGACGATAAGGGTCAGGGAAGGGGATGTGTGTTACACCATTCATGAGCGGAGCAAATCCGCGATGATATTTGGGTTTACTGGCAGTTAATGTAACGGCACCGTAAGTTCTGCCGTGAAAACCGCCCAGGAATGCAATGAACTGGGATCTGCCCGTATGATAACGGGCAAGTTTCAGGGCAGCTTCAACGCTTTCAGTGCCGGAATTTGTCATGAAAGAAATGGCATCTTCCTGGAAAGGAGCGATGAGGTCAAGATATTCGGCTAATTCCACCCATTTGGGATGGTAAAAATCAGAGGAAATATGAATGAATTGTTCGGCTTGCTGTTGGATGGCTTTTACAACTTTTGGATGACTGTGACCTGTCGAAGTAACTGCTATACCGGCAGCGAAATCAAGAAATTTGTTACCATCAACGTCCCATACTTCCACACCGCGACCGTGATCCATGACGAAGGGGTAGGCACGAGGATAAGATGGTGAAATGACTACCTGATCACGTTCGATGAGACGCTTTGCTATTGGCCCTGGTAAGTTTAGCGGTTTCACAACACACCTCCTTAAAAATAGAATGGTTGGATGCGAAGACTAACTTCAGCAACTTGGCGATATTCACTTGTTAATTAGTGGCTCAAGTAATTAATTATACCATGAGGGGTATGACGGCTAAGAGAAAAGATATAAGGTGTGTAGAAGGTATCGAAAAATGACGAGGTGGCGTGGCTTTTGTTGACGCAAGGTAAAAAGACTGCTATTATAGATGTCGTATGCGTCCAAAACAACTCCGTCAAGTACAACGTTTCTTCCAATCCATCGTTCGCAAGCTGAGGTGGTTGGTGCCTGGCATCGGCATAAAACGTTGGGTGGTGGTCATTTTGGCAGGCACCACATTGTTGGGGGTAGGGTTTGCTTTCCTTTTACTTGATCTGTACCGCACAGCTCCAGAAACCTGGTGGCTGCCGGTCATCAAAATAGTCTCACTGCAATTTATTACCAATCGGGTGATTCGCGCACTTATTTTTGGCTCTATTGGTGTGGCACTAACCGTTTTTGGGATCATCGGATTGAACCGTGCACTTCTCCGTCCATTCATGCGGCCTGGAAAAAACATCATTGATACGGTGGCTGAGTTCCGCCGCCGGGATAAGGGTCCGCGCATAGTGGTTATTGGCGGGGGAACCGGTTTGTCTTCGGTTTTGCGCGGATTGAAAGAATACTCACGCAACATCACCGCGGTGGTTACCGTGGCGGATGACGGCGGTTCTTCAGGCGAGATACGCAAAAACATTGGCATACTGCCCCCCGGTGACATCCGCAACTGCCTGGCGGCGCTTTCCAATGATGAAGAATTGATCACCCAACTTTTTCAATATCGCTTTGCAGCCAGTGCCGGTTTGAACGGCCACTCGCTTGGCAATTTGCTCATCTCTGCATTGACCGAAATCACCGGCAGCTTTGAAGAAGCCATTGCTGAAACCGCCAAAGTATTGGCAGTGCAGGGGCAGGTGCTGCCTTCGACATTAAAGAACGTTACCCTGGTTGCCGATGTGCAGCTCCCCGACAAGAACGTGGAAGTGGTCATTAAAGGCGAAAGCAAGATCGGCAAGATCGGCGGCAAAGTGCGAAGAGTCTGGCTTGAACCGGGCAACCCGGCGGCCTTTCCGCCCACTGTGCAGGCTATTCTCAATGCAGATCTGATCATTATCGGACCAGGCAGCCTGTACACCAGCATCATTGCCAATTTGTTGGTGCCTGATCTGGTGGATGCCATCAAGGCCAGTAAGGCCTACAAGTTTTACATCTGCAATGTAGCCAGTGAACGAGGCGAAACAGATGGTTACTCATGCGAAGATCATGTTAAAATGATCGAGAAACACGCAGGCAGCCGCCTGGTGGATCTGGTGATCAGCAATCGCCGCTACGAAGGGGTCTTGCCACCAGACGTATCATGGGTTAAAGTTAATGAAGAAGAAAGCCAGCATCCGGTTTATCAAGCTGATCTTCTGGATGTTGATAATCCCTGGCGTCACGATTCAGGCAAAGTTGCAAAAACGGTCATGGACCTGTATTTTGAACGGACTGGACCGTTGAGCTCCAAGGACGAAACTTCAGCTCTCTAATGTATAGTCGCCATGTCTAGACATGGTAAAATATCAGTATTACCCTCAAGGAGGATTTATTATGGCAGTAAAAGTTGGTATCAATGGTTTTGGCCGCATCGGCCGGCAGGTTTTAAAAGCAATTAAAGAGCTCCACGGCTCAGAACTCGAAGTAGTGGCAATCAACGACCTCTTCGATACAAAGACAAATGCTCATTTGTTCAAGTATGACTCAACTTATGGCATTTATCCCGGAACCGTCGAAGCTGGCGATGGCGCTTTAATTGTGGATGGAAAATCCATCAAAGTCTTTGCTGAAAAAGATCCCGGAAATCTTCCCTGGGCCAGCCTGGGTGTTGAGATCGTCATCGAATCCACCGGTCTTTTCACTGATGCTATTGGTGATCCCGACAAGGGCAAACCCGGCGCCAATGTTCATATCACCAAAGGCGGAGCCAAGAAAGTCATCATTTCAGCTCCTGCCAAGAATGAAGACCTGACAATCGTTTTAGGTGTGAATGACAATCTCTACGATTCCTCCAAGCACAACGTTGTCTCCAATGCATCCTGCACCACCAACTGCCTGGCTCCTGCTGCCAAGATCGTCAATGACAACTGGAAAATCGTCAACGCAGTCATGACCACCATCCATTCTTACACCAATGACCAGGTTATTCTGGATCAGGGTCATAAAAAAGAAATGCGCCGCTCTCGCGCCGCCGGTTTGAACATCATCCCCACCACCACCGGTGCTGCCAAGGCTGTTGCACTCGTCATCCCTGAGTTGAAGGGCAAATTCGACGGCTATTCTCTTCGTGTTCCAACCCCCACCGTCTCTGTCGTGGATTTCGTTGCCACACTTGAGAAACCCGTCACCAAAGAAGAATTGAACGCCGCTTTCGTTGCTGCCTCCAAGGGCGCAATGAAGGGTATCCTCGGAGTCACCACCGGTGAATATGGTGATCCCCTCGTCTCTACAGACTTCAAGGCTGATCCCCGTTCTTCAATCGTTGATCTTCCCTACAGCATGGTCATGGGCGGCAACATGGTCAAAGTTGTCACCTGGTATGACAATGAATGGGGTTATTCCTGCAGAACTGCTGACCTTGCAGCCATGATGGCCAAGAAATTCTAGCCTTCACTGTGGGAAAATGAGTTTCAACTCTTTTTCTTGAACTGTTCATGGTGCGCATTCCGCTGTTCTTTTGCGGATGCGCATCATGTCTATATTGCTCCGGGAGAAAAATAAAATGTTCAACAAGAAAACCATTCGCGATATTGATGCAAAAGGAAAAAAGGTTTTGGTTCGCGTTGATTTCAACGTCCCCACAAAAGACGGTGTGGTCGGCGACGATACCAGAATCCAGGCAGCTTTGCCCACCATCAAGTATTTGTTGGAGCAGGGCGCCGCAGTGATTTTATGCTCCCACCTGGGTCGTCCCAAGGGTGGACCAGAAGAAAAGTATTCCATGAAACCCGTGGCCGAACACCTTGCCAAGCTTTTGGGCATGCCCGTGGCTTTCGCCACTGACTGCATCGGTACCGCTGCTGCGGATGCTGCCAAAGCTTTAAAACCCGGCGGCGTTTTGCTGCTCGAGAACACCCGCTTCCATGCAGAAGAAGAAAAGAACGACATGGAAATGGCCAAACAATTGGCTTCTCTGGCCGATTTGTATGTCAACGATGCCTTTGGCACGGCTCACCGCGCCCACGCCTCCACGGAAGGTGTCACTCACTTCCTCCCCGGTGTGGCTGGCTTCTTGCTTGAAAAAGAGATCAAGTATCTCGGCCAGGTTGTGGCTGACCCCAAGAAACCCTTTGTCGCCATCATGGGCGGCGCCAAGATCAGCGACAAGATCGGCGTGATCAAGAACCTGTTAACCAAAGCGGATGCAGTTTTGATCGGCGGCGGCATGGCCAATACCTTCTTCAAAGCCCAGGGCTTTGATATGGCCGATTCTCTGGTTGAAGATGAAGCACTCGAAACAGCCAAGTCATTATTGAAAGATGCCGGTTCCAAATTGATGCTGCCCGTGGATGTTGTCCTCGCAGATAAATTTGATGCCGAAGCACAATCCAAGACAGCCAAAGTAGGCAACGTTGAAGCCGGCTGGCGCATTCTGGATATCGGCCCCGACACCGTTTCTGCATATTCAAAAGTTATTGAAGGTGCAGCTACAGTCGTATGGAACGGCCCGATGGGTGTGTTCGAGTTCCCCCGCTTTGCCAAGGGCACCTTTGATGTTGCCAAGGCAGTCGCAGCCTGCAAGGGTGTGACCGTGGTGGGCGGCGGCGATTCCGTCGCTGCCATCCAGGAATCCGGTTTGGCTGACAAGATCACCCATATTTCGACCGGCGGCGGCGCATCCCTTGAGATGCTCGAAGGTCTGGAACTGCCGGGCGTTGCAGCTTTGCAGGATAAATAATTCCTTCAAATTAAGAGGATGAGTTGCTGGACAGATTCGACGGCATGGAGTAGAATTCATCCGCCACCTGAACCAGTGCTTACCCTCGACCCTCGCACTGTCAGTTGTATTTTTTTGGAGGAACCAAGTTGGCTAATATCAAGTCTGCAATCAAACGTAACAAACAGAACGAAAAGCGACGCATTCGCAACCGTGTTTATCGCGGTGTGGCAAGAACATATGTCTCTCGCGCACGTGTCGCGATCTCAGGCAAGGATGAAGAAGCCGCCAAGGCTGCCACCCTCGCAGCAATTTCTGCTCTTGACAAGGCTGCTCAGAAGGGCGTTATCCATAAGAACAACGCCGCCCGCCGCAAGAGCCGCTTAATGAAATTGCTCGCCACCCAGAAGTAATCGCTTTTTTGCAAAGCAATCAAGCGGGAGGGTAACCTCCCGCTTTTGCGTTTCTTTGCGACCCTTCAGGCATATTTTTCTCAGAAAAATCGGCTGTGTTATAATCCCTTAGGTTCGAATACTTAAGGAACGGGAATTGACCATGTTTGAAAAAGAACAAAACTTCATCGCAGACCAAATCTCACAGTATCTAAAAGTTAATAATCTCCCCGAAATGGAAATTCGCTGGGCGTGGATCCCGTTTAACGGTCAGTGGGGAATTTCCACTTCGTTTTTCCAATTGGCTGCCAAATCGTTTGGCACCGAAAAAGGCAACGTAGCGCAGAAAGCCAATGAAATCGCCCAGGGTGTGGCTTCTAAGATTGAAGTTCCCCAGGGTTTTTCCAAAATTGAAGCGGTAAACGGTTATTTGAATTTATATTTTTCTCCGGCTGATTACTCTCGCCGGGTCATTGATGAGGTTCTCGCCTCAGGCACCGAATATGGCAAAGGCCAGGCCCTTGGTAAACGCATCATGTTCGAGTTTTCACAACCCAATACCCATAAAGCTTTTCACGTGGGGCATTTACGCAGCGCCTTTTTAGGTGATGTGCTTTCACGCATCGCAGAAGCCGCAGGTTATGATGTCGTCCGCGCCAACTACCCGGGTGATATGGGGCTGCATGTGATCAAATGGTTGTGGAATTATCTGAAGTATCACAAGGGCGAGAAACCCGAGAAAGATATCACTCGATGGATGGGCGCCATGTACGCCGAAGCCAACAAGCGGCTTGAAGAAAACCCTGACCTGGATGCCGAAGTACGCGCCATTTATTCCCGCTGGGATCAAAAGGATCCCGAGATCGTTGATTGCTGGAAAGAAACCCGTGAATGGTCATTGATCGGGTTCAAAGAAATGTACGAAAAACTGGATATCAAGTTTGACCGCTATTATTTCAATTCAATGTTTGAAGAACCCGGTAAAGAAATGGTAGCCGACCTGATCGAACGCGGCATCGCCGATGACGAACGTCCGCAGGGCGGGGCAGTCATCGTCAAGCTGGATGAAAAACTTGGACTCAAGGAAGAGAAATTCCGCGTGATCGTGGTCCAGCGTTCAGACAGCACGGCGTTATACGCCACTGAAGATCTGGCCCTGGCTCGACAAAAATTCCTCGATTATCCCGACCTGGAGAAATCTTATTACGTGGTGGATGTGCGGCAGTCGCTGCATTTTACCCAGGTCTTTAAAACGCTTGAGATCGCCGGCTTTGATTGGGCAACGCGCTGCCAGCATGTTTCTTACGAACTGGTCAACCTGCCCGGTAATGTGGTCATGGCCTCCCGCGAAGGCACGGTGGTGCTGCTTGAAGACCTGCTCAGAGAAGCAACCTCTCGTGCACTTGAAGTGGTGAGAGAAAAGAACCCCGATCTCAGTGAAGAAAGTAAGTTGAAAGTGGCTGAAGCGGTCGGGCTGGGTGCAGTCAAATATCCCATGGTCTCGCGCGACAGCGGCAAGATCGTGACATTCGATTGGGAAAGCGCCCTTGACTTCAACGGACAGGCCGCCCCATACATCCAATATGCGTATGTGAGAGCGAACAGCATTTTGAAGAAGTACAACGCTCCTCTGCCAGATTCCATCCTGCCTGGCGGCGAACTCTCTGCCAGTGAGATTGCCCTGATCGATTTGATTGCGCGCATGCCGGGTGAGATTCAGAAGGCAGCCAAGGAATTAAAGCCGTTAACCATCAGCAACCTGGCTTATGATCTGGCCAAAGCCTTTAACGATTTTTATGGTCAATGTCCCGTACTGATTGCAGAAGAACCTGTAAAATCCTCGCGGATTCGATTGGTGGCGGCTGCAAAACAGGCGATTGCAAATAGTTTGGCGTTACTGGGCATCACAGCCCCACAAGCGATGTGAAAAAAGGCTCGTAAACCAAATTATTTTTAAGGAGATGATCTAAATGGCAAGAATTAGAACTTTGATCATGGGAGCAGCCGGTCGCGATTTTCACAATTTCAATGTGTTTTATCGTGACAACAAGGATTATGAGGTAGTTGCATTTACTGCCACCCAAATCCCGAATATTGATGGCCGTAAATATCCCGCAGAACTTGCTGGCTCATTGTACCCGGCGGGAATTCCGATCTACCCTGAGAGTGACTTGATCAAATTGATCAAGGAACAGAAAATTGAGCAGGTCGTCTTTGCTTACAGCGATGTGCCTCATGAATTCGTGATGCATCAAGCATCCAAGGTTTTAGCTGCTGGTGCTGATTTCAAACTGATGGGTACTGAATCCACCCAGGTGAAATCAACCAAACCAGTGGTCTCCATTTGCGCTGTGCGCACCGGCTCTGGCAAAAGCCAGACCACCCGCCGCGTTTCTTTGATCTTGCGCGACATGGGATTCAAAGTGGCAGCCATCCGTCACCCGATGCCTTATGGCGACCTGGTCAAACAAAAGGTTCAACGTTTCGCCACCTATGCCGATCTTGACAAACATGAATGCACCATTGAGGAACGTGAAGAATACGAACCTCATTTGGATAACGGCGTGATCGTCTACGCCGGTGTGGATTATGAAGCCATTTTGCGCCAGGCTGAACAGGAAGTGGATATTGTCTTATGGGATGGCGGCAACAACGACTTCTCCTTCTACAAGCCCGACCTGAACATCGTGGTCGCCGATCCGCATCGTGCCGGACACGAACAAGCCTATCACCCTGGTGAAGCCAACTGCCGCATGGCAGACGTCTTTGTGATCAACAAAGTCGATACCGCCGATCCTGACAAGGTCATTGAAGTTCGCAATACTCTGCATGCTATGAACCCCGATGCACTGGTCATTGAAGGCGCATCCCCCTTGTTCGTGGATGATCCCGAAGCCATCCGTGGAAAACGCGTGCTGGTGGTCGAAGATGGCCCAACCCTGACCCACGGCGAAATGAAATACGGCGCCGGCTGGATTGCTGCCCGACGTTTCGGTGCTGCCGAGATCGTGGATCCCCGACCGTTTGCAGTCGGTTCCATCCATGACACCTACGTGAAATATCCCAACACCGGCATGATCCTGCCCGCCATGGGCTACGGTGATGACATGGTCAAAGACCTCGAAAAAACTATCAACAACGCTGATGTTGATCTGGTGATCTCTGCGACCCCCATTGACCTGAACCGTATCATCAAGGTCAATAAACCCATGCAGCGCGTACGTTATGAATTACAGGAAATCGGCCAACCTACCCTGG
>CAZQXI010000021.1:0-37633 GCA_964597505.1 uncultured Anaerolinea sp.
GCCGCCTGGCCTACCTGATCGAATGCATGTCCGTGCCGGCTTACGACATCATCGCCGTGACCTTCACCAACAAGGCCGCGCGCGAGATGGAAAACCGTGTCGTCACCCTGGCGCAGCGCAGCCTGGATGGCATCTGGCTGGGTACCTTCCACGCCATGTGCGCGCGCATCCTGCGCCGCGAAGCGGATGCCCTGCCTTTCAGCTCCAACTTCGTCATTTTCGACAGCGCCGACCAGGAAACGCTGGTGAAGCGCGCCATTCACGACCTGCACATTGACGACAAGATCCATCGGCCCGCCGGCATTCATTCATCCATTTCGTCGGCCAAGAACGACCTGCTGCGTCCCTCCGATATGCCGCGCGGATCATACCGCGAAGAAGTGGTGGCCAAGGTCTATGCCCGCTACCAGGAGCTTCTGACCGCCAACAACGCCGTGGATTTCGACGATCTGTTGATGTGCGCCACCCAGCTGCTGCAGCAGAACCCATCCATTTCAGAAAAATACGCCCACCGCTTTCAACACGTGCTGGTGGATGAGTTCCAGGACACCAACATCGCCCAGTACGAATTGCTCAGGCACCTGGCCGCTTATCACAAGAACGTGTTCGTGGTGGGTGACGAGGATCAATCCATCTACCGCTGGCGCGGCGCGGATTACCGCAACGTGCTGCGCTTTGAGAAAGATTATCCGATGTGCGAGAAGATCTTGCTCGAGCAGAACTACCGCTCGACCCAGATCGTGCTGGATGCCGCCCGCCAGGTGATTGACCGCAACCGCAACCGCACCCCCAAGCACCTCTTCACCGACCGCGGGGCAGGCAACAAGATCGTGCAGTACGTGGCCACCGACGACGTGGCTGAAGCCGCCTACGTGGTGGATACCATTCAACAATACCTGGCCACCCGCAAGGCCGTGGCCGATGATTTTGCCGTGATGTACCGCACCAACGCCCAAAGCCGCGTGATCGAAGAAGGTTTCATGCACGCCAACCTGCCTTACCGGCTGATCGGCGCGCAGAAATTCTACGGCCGCAAAGAAGTCAAAGACATGATCTGCTTTTTGCGCCTGGTCGAAAACCCCTCTGACGAGGTTAGTTTATTGCGTGTAGTCTCTGTGCCGCCGCGCGGAATCGGCGACAAGACCATCAGTGCCCTGCAGTCCGCGGCTGCCGTGGCCGGCATCAGCACCGGTGAAGTACTGCTGGATCTTGGCAGGAACGGCGACGCCTCCCCTTATTGGAGCCAGATCGGACGGTCCGCCATGCCCGTGGCAGATTTTGGCGCCATGCTGAATGAATGGAAGGAAGCCAAAGAAAAATCTTCGATCGCGGCACTGTTTGACCGCATCGTCCACGACACGGGTTACGAAGAATATGTCAAAGCAGAAAGCGACGCCAACAACGATCGCTGGGAAAACGTGCTGGAGCTGCGCCGGCTGGCCTACGACTTCCAGGAAAAGGGCATGACCGAATTTTTGCAGAATCTGGCCCTCGTCTCGGATCAGGACACCATCCCTGATGTTGGGGACAGCCCGGATGACGGCAAGGCCAAGGGGGCAGTGACCCTGCTCACCCTGCATGCAGCCAAAGGACTGGAATACAACCAGGTGTTCATCATCGGTCTGGATGAAGGCATTCTGCCGCACAGCCGTTCACGCGACGACCCAGAAGAAATGGCCGAAGAACGCCGTCTGCTTTATGTGGGCATGACCCGCGCTAAGAATCAACTTTATCTGTTACGCGCCGAAAGACGCTCCAACTTTGGCTCATGGGAATACAGTGAAGCCTCGCGTTTTCTGGCCGACATCAGCGATGACCTGGTCACCAACCAGGGCAGACGCAACGCCACCCGGCGCGACGTCCGCGATGACGACTTTAGATGGAGCACCACCGGCGTGACCCGCAAGGTAACCCAAACCGTGGCGCCTTCCTTCAAAGAGCCCAAGTTCAAACCCGGCATGAAGGTACGCAAACCCGACCGCGCGGATTGGGGTGAGGGCATCGTGCTTGAAAGCAAGGTGGAGTCGGACGGCGAAGAGACCGTGGAGATCCACTTTTCGTCGATCGGGTTGAAACGGCTGCTGGCCTCGCTGGCCAACCTCGAAGTCATTAGTTAATTATTTCTTCCTTTAATACTAAAAAGAACGTTAATAATTCGACCCAAATGGGTCGAATTTCACATATATGTAATTTTTATTGGCAATCCGCATCTTTTTTCTTTATAATGATGTTCAATAAAAATCTATAAGGAGTTTCCCTTGAACAGCAAATTGATTAAATTTTTTAGTTCCGAGTGGGTACTGGGTATTTTAGTCGCCGCGCTCTCCGTTTTGATCGCTGCCGCAGCTTATCAGTCCTCATTATTCGATTCCAAAGAATCAGATTTTAATGTCGAAGGTCAGAAACAGTTGACCGAATCCAATTCTCTATACCTCGAAGCCAACCAATTCGTCATCTATGATTATCAGATGTACGACGGCTGGTACATCAACGACGGCACCAGCGCTGAGTTGGCTGATTATTACATGGCCAGTTTCTCAGAAAACCTTTCCGCCAGCATGGAACGCGAAGAAGGTCCCTTTGACGATCAGTATTACACTGAAATGTATGCAGATGCTGAATCAACTTACGAAGTGGCCATGACTGCCTTTGACGACGCCAACACCGCCGGCAACAAAGCAGACAGCCTTCAGCTCGTAGTCTTGATCTACGCCGTTGGCCTGGCCCTGGCTGCTTACGGATCCATGCTCGCTGAAGAAGCCAATTTACGCAAATTCTTTGGCATCCTTTCTGTGGTGGCATTGATCTTTGGTACCGTTGTCTACATCATGACCCTCGTGGCTGTTGCCTAGATAAGTGTTGCATCCAAAACCCGGAGTCTGGATATACCAGCTCCGGGTTTTTTGTTAAGGCAATTTATTTGGACTATTTTTGTCGTAATCTGGCAAAATTTGCTCGAACAGGGTAAGATAGGGCGTTGTTATTTTCTATAGGTGGTTTCTTGTCATGACTTTTTTCCTCGCGCTGCTGCCCATTTTGATCGTTCTCGTGCTGATGCTGGTCTTCCGCGCCGGCAGCCATATTGCCGGCATGGCCGGATGGGTGACAGGGCTGGCAGTGGCTTTTATCGCGTTTGGCTTGAACTGGGATGTACTGTGGGTCTCTCAGGCCAAGAGCCTGATGGTGACATTAAATGTGCTGCTGGTGATCTGGCCCGCACTTTTTCTCTATCACCTGGTGGACCAGGCTGGCGGCATCCGTGCCATCGCGCTGGCGCTTGAGGGCGTGATCCCCGACCGCGGCTGGCTGCTGGTGGTGCAAGCCTGGATGCTGACCGCCGTGATCGAAAACCTCTCGGGCTTTGGGCTGCCGATCGCGATCGCTGCGCCCATGCTGATCGCGCTGGGCGTACCGCCCATCACCGCCGTGGCCGCCTCCGCGGTCGGGCATACCTGGTCAGTCACCATGAGCGGCATGGCGCTGGCTTTCCGCACCCTGGTGGATGTCACCGACTCGAATGCGATGGCACTTTTCCCCACCACGGCGCTGCTGCTGGGCATCATTGTGATGCTCACCGGGCTGGCCGTGATGCTGATCTTGGAGCAACAAAGACATTGGTGGCGGGTGCTCATTTTGGGGGTCGTGGTGGCTGCCACCCAGTACCTGACCGGCTTGGTGGGAATGCTGCCGGTGGCGTCATTTACCGCAGCCTTTGTGGGCATCATTGGCGGCGTACTATTATGCGAACGACCCAAAGACTGGCGCGCCACCTTCAAACCGGACCCGGCTTTTAAAACCGGCATCCTGGCTTACGGATTTCTAATGGTGGTAATGGCTCTGGTCACTGCGGTCAAACCCATCAACCAACTGCTTTCAAACGTCACCTGGACGCTTTTCTTCCCCGAAGTGGTCAGCCGCAACGGTTTCACCACGGCTGCCGGGCACGGCTATCTCTTTCGCTTTCTCATTCATCCGGGCGTGATCATCTTTTTGACTGCCCTGTTTGCAATATTGGTCATTCCGCGCATCAAGGGACTCTCCATCGGCAAGGTCAAACCGGCTCTTCACAACACCATAAAAGGTGCTATTCCAGCCAGCCTTGGTACACTGTTCATGATCGCTTTATCCGCAATGATGGAACACACCGGCATGACCATGCAAATTGCAAAGGGGCTGTCTGAACTGATGGGCATGATCTATCCGCTCTTCGCGCCGCTGGTGGGCATGGTGGGGGCCTTTGCCACCGGCAGCAACACCAATTCCAATGTGCTGTTTGGATCAATGCAAAAGGGCGTAGCGCAGCTGCTGACCATTTCCCCGCTGATCCTGCTGGCAGCCCAAACCGTGGGCGGTTCTCTGGGCAGCATGGTGGCCCCTGCCAAGCTGGCCGTAGGCGGCACCACCACCGGCCTCAAGGGCAAGGAAGGCGAAATTCTACGCATCACCCTGCCGATTGGTCTGGGGATCGTGATGATCGTGGGTGTGGTAGTATTGCTTTTAAGCAGGGGATAACAAATTTACATCCCGATTTTTTTGATCATTTCGCCTATTTCAACTGAAGCATAGCTCTCGATCTTGCCGGTGTCTGCCAGAGTTGCCAACTGGGGGTCCATGGGCATTCGGATGGCGATATCCGTCTCAACCGATTTGGCCAGTGCTTCAATATGGCTGGGACCGTAGATCTCATGCTGTTTGCCGCAATCAGGACAGACGAAGTAGCTCATGTTCTCAACCACTGCCATGACCGGCATTTTTAGCTGCTTGAGCATGGAATCGGCTTTGCGCACGACCATGCCGGCCAGTTCCTGCGGAGTAGAGACCAGAACGACGCCGTTCACGGGGATGGTCTGCATCACGGTGAGCGCCGCATCCGAGGTGCCAGGCGGAAGATCAACAAGCAGATAATCCAGTTTACCCCAGAGTACATCGCGCCAGAACTGTTGAATGGTGCCCGAGATCATCGGTCCGCGCCAGATAACGGCGGCGTCTTCATTGGCAATCATCAGGTTGATGGAGACCACTTTGATCCCAAGCGAAGTGACCGCAGGCAGAATACCCTGGTCGCTGCCGCGCAATCCGCCGGGGGGCAGGCCAAACAGGCGCGGAATGCTGGGGCCGGTAATGTCGGCATCCAGAATGCCCACTTTCTTGCCGGAACGCGCCAGTTCGCAAGCCAGCATGGCAGTTATGGATGATTTGCCCACACCGCCCTTGCCGCTGAGCACGGCGATCACTTTTTGGACCTGGTTGAATTTATTAAGCTTTGGAAGCTCCGGTTTGCCGTTGGCGAAGATGGCTTTCTTTTCATCTTCGGTCATGGCGCCGAAGGTAACCTTGACGTCGGTGATGCCCGGCAGGGCCATGACAGCCATGCGGGCATCGCGCTCCATCTGGGCCTTCATCGGGCAGCCAGGGATGGTCAGCGCCAAGGTGAAGGTTACTGCTCCACTTTCGGAGACTTGCAGGTCGCGCACCATACCGAGTTCGACAATGCTGCGTCCGAGTTCGGGGTCAAAAACCTTCTTTAATGCATCGAGAATTTCATCGTTGGTGATCATTGGGCTCCTGAAATGTATAAAATAATTTTACTCGATGGCTCAGAAAACGCTCTATAATGAAAATAGATCGGAGGAACCATGAGACGCTTTCACAGAATGCTCACTTTGGTTTTCGCTTCGTTTGCCGTAGTGGCTTGTTCAATCTGGTTTAACCTCACCGAAACCCCCACGCCTACCACACAAACACCCGCCGAGATTGCACCCCCCACCGCCGAACCCACCCTGACACCAACCGCGGCACAAACCATCACCGTGTATTTTACTGACCAGGCGAAATTCGCTGTCGGCACCGAACCTTATGAAGTAGCAGTCAGCCGTCCACTGCCGGCAGGGGTTGATCCCGTCCGCGCCGTGCTGGATGCCCTTTTTGCCGGCCCTACCGCGGAAGAATCTGCGCAGGGTTTGGTGCTGGTCTCAAGCGGTTTTACCGGTGTGGGGGAATTGACCATTGAAAACGGCATCGCGCGCATCCACCTGGTAGGCAAGTGCGCCAACAATGGGGCGGCCTATTCCGTGGCGAGTGTGATCAACAAGAACCTCGAACAGTTCCCGCAGATCACGGCTTTCAAGATCTATGATGAGAACGGCGACAACCTCGACCCGGATTCGCCCATGAGTTCCGTCCCCTACTGCCTGGAGCCATAACACCCAAACGGGTCTGTTATAATCAGCGTATGTGGATACTCTTTTTACTGATCATGTTGGCCGTCGTGCTGACGCTCTTCATCATCACCCGCGTGGCGGTGGAGCGTTTGGAGCACAATCATTACAAGCAGCGGGCTGATCTCTACCGCTACTCCAAGATCCAAAAAGGCGACATCGTCTTTCTGGGTGACAGCATCACCGACGGCGGCTGCTGGGATGAGCTTTTTCCGGGGTTGAACATCAAGAACCGCGGCATTAACGCGGATGACACAGTCGGCGCCCTGGCGCGCCTCGATGACATTTTATGCTGCGGACCTTCCGCCCTCTTCATCCTCATCGGCACCAACGATCTGAACTGGTGGAATTACCGGCACGACAAGGAAATCCTGGCAAATTATCACGAGATTTTGCGCCGCTGCAAAGAACAATCCCCAGACACTAAAGTGTTCGTAGAATCCCTCTTACCGCGCACCAAACGCTATTCCAACCACCTGCGCATGCTAAATATCCATCTCGAAAAACTGGCCGAAGAGTTCGACTATACCTTCATCAATCTCTTTCCGCATTTTGCCGACGAAAATGGCGCGTTGAAAGCTGAATTCAACAACGATCATCTGCATCTAATGGCTCCGGGATATGCTTTGTGGGTGAAACTGCTAACCCCCTATCTCGATAATATTCGGAAGAAATAATTCTCCAAAAGCGTAACTCTCTGATTATCACCGACACACGTATTCAGCACCACCAACCATGACCATGGTCACTTTGATATTGTGCCCATGGGTCAATGCATTTGTTTAGTGTATAAGCTATGCTTGGATTATCAACATGCAAGACTCGAAAGGCTTGTTTTTCTTAAATGACTGATATTGGTGGAAAACTCTTATACGGTGCGTCAGTACCGATGATCAAAGCATTCAGCGGCACCATGCTGAATATGGATGTTGATCAAAAATTACCTCTGCCGGTTGGCGCCAAGATCATTGCCCCGAACCATCCCAGTATGATCGATCCCTTTATCATGGCCTCCATTTTGGGTCAGCGATCCTATATTTTGATCACCGACGTGATGTTCCACGTGCCCATCATGGGTGCTTATTTGCGCCGCCTGGGGCACATCCCGGTCGCGGTAGGGCGCGGACAATCAGCCATAGACTGTGCCCTGGAACATTTGCAGGCCGGTCATACGGTGATGATCTTCCCCGAGGGAGCCAACAGCCCAAAAAAAGGTGGGTTCGTCAAGGAGCGCACGGGGGTGGCGCGCCTGGCCATCGCCAGCGGCGCCCCGGTCATCCCGACCGGCATCTTCTTGCAGCGCGACCGTCTGCAGACCATGAAATCGGTGGTCAGCGGAAAAACGGAGTACAGCAATTGGTATCTACGAGGACCGTATGCTATTACCATAGGTGCGCCCATGCGATTCACAGGGGATGTTGAAGACCGGGAACACGTCAAAGAAACAGCCCATAAGATCATGATCAAGATCATGGGACTGGCAGCCGAAAGTCAACAGCGCTGGTACCGCAACAATCCCCCACTGGCCGGCGAACTCGAAATCCCATAAATAAATTATCGAAAGAAATTATTCTCGCGAAGTTAAGACGAGTTTGCAGATGCGCAAACTCATTTTTATGCAACTCATTCCTCACAAGAGGGTTATCACTAATGTCTGAGAAGTCATATTCATTACGCTTTTTCCCTATCCAATAAATATGCCCTATCTCATTACCAGGATATGTCTTGGAGCCGATACGGTTTTGGCCCCGTTCTTGTATCCTTGACACTGTTACTAATCAATTTTTGGAAGTGAGTTTACTGCGATGAAAAAGTTGGTTCAAAGAGCACTTTATGGCGTTTCAAAACCCGTGGTGAAAACCTATACAGGCACCATGCTAAAGATGGATGTGCATCATAAATGCAACTTCCCTGCCGGAGCAAAAATCATTGCCCCCAATCATCCCAGCACAGGTGACCCCTTCTTCGTAGCCTCCATGCTCGGATCCCAATCTTTTATCATGATCAATGATGTGCTCTTCAACGTGCCCATCCTTGGCGAATACCTGCGCCGCTCGGGTCACATTTCAGTTAAACCCGGCCACGGACAGGAAGCCATTGATGAAGCTCTGGAACACCTTAAGGCCGGTCATACGGTTATGATCTTCCCTGAAGGATTGATCAGCCCACTCACCGGCGGTTTTCACAAAGCACGTACCGGTGTAGCCCGTCTGGCATTGGCAAGCGGAGCACCGGTCTTTCCGGTGGGCATCCACCTGATGAAAGACAAACTGCATACCTTGAAATCCACGGTCAGCGGCAAAGAAGAGATCAGCCACTGGTACCTGCGCGGACCCTACAACATCACCGTGGGAAAACCGCTGCGGTTTTCAGGGGATGTGGAAAACCGCGACCTGGTCAAAGAAACTGCCGATCAGGTGATGCTAAAAATCAGGCGTCTGGCTTTTGAGAGCGAGCAGCGTTGGAACCGCAATCAACGCAGCCTGCCTGGTGCTTTTGAAACCATTTAGCCAACCTTTTTACTTCAACTAAAACGCCTCTTATGAGGCGTTTTTTATTGTTCCATGGTCACCAAAATAGATCCTGACGTATAATCAACTTGTTGCAATTTCCATCAAATTCATATGACATGGAGAATAATCCAATGGAACAACAACTGCTCAAAGGTCCCGGAAATCTTTTGGATGCGCAAGGAAATTTGACCCAGGCCGGCTGGGCCACCCAACAGGTGCTGGATTGCAACCTGGAAAACAGCAACTTCTATAAACTCAAGTTCATGCAGGGGATGCGTATCAAGGTTTGGGATTATTATGCCGTGACCACACCCACGCATTTCTTCTCCTTCACAGTGAGCGATATCGGTTATCTTGGCATGGTATTCGCTTATGTGATCGAATTTGCCACAGGTAAATATGAAGAACAAACATTAACGATCCCGTTTGCGACCGGGGTCAAAATACCGCGCAACAGCACCGCTGGTGAAAGTACCTACGTTGGCGGCGGGAAAACACTTCGCTTTAACGTGGATGGTGAAAAACGGACTCTCTACGTCCGCTGGCCAGGATTCGGCAAAACCACACTCAATGCAGAAGTGGAATTCACCGTCCCCGCGGATCACGAATCCATGGTGATCGTCATCCCCATCGAGGGCAAACGATTCTACTATAACCGCAAGATCAACTGCATGCCCGCCAAGGGCTGGGTAGAATACCAGGATGCCCGCTATGAGATAGATCCAAAGACCAGCCTGGGTAACCTTGATTGGGGCCGCGGCGTTTGGGAATATGAATCCTTCTGGGTTTGGTCAAGCGCCTCAGGTTTTCTCGAAGATAAACGCAGCATCGGTTTAAACCTGGGTTTCGGTTTTGGAGACACCTCCGCTGCGACCGAGAACTGCTTCATCCTTGAAGGCAAGGTGCACAAACTGGGCAAGATCAGCTACACCTACAACAACCAGGACTTCAAAGCCCCCTGGACCATGACGTGTCCGGATGGACGCCTGGACCTGGTCTTTACCCCCTTCTTTGAGCGGGTGGCTAAAACCGACCTCAAGGTGCTGCGCAGTGAGGTTCATCAGATGTTTGGCAAATATAACGGCACCGTTGTTACAGATGACGGCAAGAAAATCGTGATCAAAGACCTGGTTGGTTGGTCTGAGGAACACAACGCCAAATGGTAGAGAATCTCAAATCATAACTGTTAGTAGATGACAAAAACCGAATTCAGATTGAATTCGGTTTTTTATTGATAAAGTATGAGCCCGATATTTTGATTTATGGAATCGGGTTATTCGCCGCCCAATCGTTGCCAAGGATAACCGTGATGTCAAAAGCGTTCGAAGGATCGGCCTGGTTGAAAACTCTGGCGTTTGGAACACTAAAAACGGCGGCCAGGTAGGTCAACGTATTGGTAACAGGGGTATGGACTACGATTTGAGTGCTTTCCGTGGTATCGTAGTTACCAATGCTCATATTGGTCAATCCTTGAGATGTCAGATAGGATTGGGTCCTGTCGGCAAGGCCTGCGGTATCTGAACCATTAAGGATACGAATACGGGCAGCCTCTTGAACAGCCAGGGGCAGCGGATCTCCAGAGGCAACCGCAACGCCGCCATTATCCTGTGGAACCACAACAGGATCTAAAGCAGGTCCAGATACGGTTGACCCTGAACCCGAGAACATTTCATCCCGCATCAAACGCAGTTGATCAGGAATCACTTGCAAGATATAGCTGCCTTCAATATTAAAAGTTGCGTAGGTGACAGTGTCATCCATATTAAAGGTATGCATGTTTTCACGAGGGATCTGCGCCAGCAAATAAGCCAATTGAATGGCCTGATCGAGCGACATATTGGTTTGCACCCCTGAAGAAATTTCACCATAAATGGCAGGTGCACGGGCAATGAGGGTGGGCAGAGTATTGAGATCCAACACGCGATCGCGAATGGCCATGATGACTTCCATTTGGCGGCTGCCGCGAGCAAAATCACCATCTCCATAGGCTTCATCACGGGTACGAGCGTAGGCCAAAGTGTGGCTGCCGGGCATGACATAAGTTCCCGGCTCGATGACGAATTTATTACCATCGCCAACCCAGTCCAGCAACATGGGTTGGGTGAGTGTGATCGAAACACCGCCGATCTCGTCAATTATCGTTTCAAATGCTTGAAAATCGACGCGGGCATAAAAATTAACAGGAACACCAAATAATTCTTCAATAGTATCCATGGCCAATTGGGCGCCGCCGCCATCCACTTTATAATCTTCTCCCAGCTTGTAAGCAGCGTTGATTTTGTTATCGCCAAATCCAGGAATGGTTACCCACAAGTCGCGCCTGATTGACATGGCGCCAACCGTACGTGTGGCAGGGTCAACTGTTACCAGAATCATAGTGTCAGACAGCGGAGATCCCTGGCCTTCACTTTGGCGGCGAGGAGAAACATCCAATGCCAGCAAGAGAATATTGATGCGGCTCTTACCATCCCAGGCAGCAGCAGCCGGTCCTTTGTTGGTTTGCAGCGGAACCCCAGGGGCAGAAAGTGCGGCAGCATCCACGCCAGAATTTGCGTTCGACTTCGTACCAGTAAGATTTGAACCTGCGCCTTTTAACAAGTTGAATACAAACCTGCCGCCAACAAACGCCAAGATAATACCCAGCACCACAAAAATAATTACCAGAACCCGGGTGGTGGTATCCATATTGTTTTGATTGCGACGTTTTGGCGAACGGGTCATCGAGCGATTGTATTGTTGATTCATAGATTTTTCACACCATCATCTTAATTGGAATATCCATCCCTAAAAGTGTTGCAAGATTGGTTCCAGCTAATTATTAAGGATTTTTGCTATTTTGATACTAAAAACACCCCCAAATTCATGCATGAATTTGGGGGGAACCAATTATTATTGTTTCGAATGCATGTAAACACGAAATCAAACAGCCGCTAATGTCCGGTGTAGAACAATTATTGCGTCAGCGGAGCAGCAGCCACTCCAGGTGCAATAAACATCTGATCGCGCACTTCCCGCAATTTATCAGGGTATATACGCAAAACATCAATTCCATCAGAAGTTTGCATTGGTTCAGCAACCGTATAACCCGGGCTGAAGGTGTGCAAGTTTTCACTGGGGATTTGGGCGATCAAATAAGCCAGTTGTATGGCTTGGTCTAGGGACATATTCGTTTGAACACCGGCAGAAATTTCTGCGTAAATGGCGGGAGCACGAGCAACCAAAGTCGGAAGAGTATTAATATTAAGTGCCCGATCTCGGATAGCCTTGATCACTTCCATTTGGCGTTTGCCGCGGTCTACATCGCCATCTCCGTAGGCAGCATCTCTCGTCCGCGCATAGGCTAAAGCATAGGCTCCCGGCAGAACGTATTCACCGGGTTCAATCCAGAACTTGTTGCCGTTCCCCTGCCAATCCAACAGCATACGCTGTTGAATATTAATTTTTATGCCACCCATTTCATCAATGATGGTTTTAAAAGCTTTAAAATCAACCCGCGCATAAAAATCAACCGGTACACCCAACAACCCCTCAACCGTTTCCATGGCCAATTGTTCGCCACCGCCGGGCAGGTCGTAGTCTTCACCCAATTTATATGCAGAGTTGATCTTGTTAAATTCATATCCTGGAATATTGACCCAATAATCGCGCATGATGTTCATGGCGCCGATCGTTTTTGTCAGCGGATCAACTGTCACAAGGATCATGGTATCTGAAAGAGGCGAACCCTGTCCCTCGTTTTGCCGGCGCGGAGAATAATCCAATGCCAGCAAGAGGATATTAATACGGCTTTTGCCATCCCAGGCAACGGCTGCAGGCAGGTTATTGGTCTGAGGTGCAACTGGTGTTGTCAATTCAGTCGTGTCGGTATTCGTGTTTGAGGGTGAGGCTATCGGTGCCCCGGGCAGGTCGGTCATGGACCAACTCTTGACTATACCATATACAAATTTGCCGGCAAAAAATGCCAATACAATACCCACCACGGCAAAAATGGAGAGAATTACCCAGGAGGTTGTATCCATTTTTTGTCTTGGTGAACGTGTCTTCGTTTGATTCATTTGTTCATTCATAGATATATCACACCATCTTTTTTTGAAAAAAAATCAACATTTATGTCATTTATGGTTATAAAAACCGATCAAAGCAAATTATGCAGGTCTTGGCGCTGGAACGGGGAGGTCGGCAGCTTTAGTCGCCATCCATTTGTCGCCCTCGGTAATCAACATCACTGGAATGTCTTCCACGATGGGGTACTTGCGTCCGCATTCTTCACAAACCAGCCATGTCTCTTTAACCAGTTGCAGGCGGCCTTCTTTTTCTTTTACACAGACTGGACATCTCAAAATATCAAGCAGATCTTGATTTACCATATCATCTCCATAGATTCAAACTTCAGCTAATTTTACCATTCAGCGGTCAAGGTGCAGGGGTCGGGGTGGGAATTTCGGTTCCAGGTCCATATTCCCAAACATCCCCCCAGGGTTCATACTGAGTAAAGAATTTGTCGTTATATAAAACTTCTCCATTACGTGTGACAGTGCGGGTAACCGTAACGTCAGCCCCTTCAACAGCCCAATCCACCTGTTTCTTGGTCCCTTGAGAAAGTTCAGCGTTTTCACGATAAACCGGATCAGGCGGTTGAACAATATTGGTTGGCCCTGTTGAATCCAATGAAACTTCTCGCCCGTCTTTGGTGGAATAAAACTTCCAGGTCAGTGAATGGTTGGAAGTACTCACATAGGTTTCCATTAACAACCAGTAAGGTGTGTCATTTTTGAATTTAAAATCCACCAGAGGCACAAATACGGTGGCATCCAGACCGGCCAGGTCAGGATCATGACTGCCTGAGGAGTTGATCTGCTCATAATAGCCTACACGGTAAGCGTGCGGATGTCTTTCAATAATTTGAAAGCCCGCATATAAAGCCGTACGGAACAAAGTGGTGCTGACCTGACAGACGCCGCCACCGACCCCCTTGATGGTTTGATCGCCTAGAATGATCAATGCCTCAGCGTAACCATTATCCAGGCTGATATCACCCAGCATGTCTGACATGGAAAGGGTACCGCCCGGAGGGACTAGCAGCCCATAAAACTTTTCTGAAGCGGTTTTAATGTTTTGTACGCGGTCGGTACTCGAACCTGCAAAAAAGGTTGAGTATTCCATTACCAGTTCGGTAATACCCAACTCGGCACCGGTCATCTGATCGGTCACCGGGGGATTCGTTAATGTGAAGCTCAATGCCGCTGTATGTTGGCCGTTTTGCAGGGCCTGATTGATGGCCTGGATGGATGGATCCACCTCAAGGGTGCGCCCGATGATGGCAGGCTGTTTCAACTCAAGTTGACGGGTATCGTCATTGAACATAAAACGCGCGTTTTCAGGCGAAGTTTCAAGATCGGCTTTCATGGAATTTAACCAACCAGCCATGAGGGGTTGACTGACAGCAATTTGATATTGTGATCCGCTGCCGTTTTCCACTTTGGCAAACGTTAAAAGTGGGGCCAGATCAGACGGCTGGATTTGGAATGATGAAGCCTGACCTGAGGCATCCGCGGGAAGGGTAAGCGTCAGCGGTTCACTGAGCGCAGCGCGTGCCAGTTCACCTTGCGCTTCTGCACTGAGAATGACCGGATCCGATTGACGAACAACCAACGGTACAATACCGTCTTGCATGGTTTGGATCTGGCTGGTGATGACAGCCAAGGTTGCTGCCACGTCCAGAACTCTTCCGCTTTGACCATTTTTCACCAAAACCTGGGTGCCTTCTATTGAAATATTGGCTTCACTCACGGGTTGGTTTATCTGCACAGCAAGGGCGTTGAGTGAATCCACGGCGGTCTTTTGGTCAAAAATAAAGGAAGGTTGAACCTGGACAGATTGTTTGAACACGTTGACCCGCTGCAGCAGCACCTGCATCAACCCGCCCCTGCGGCCGGCGTTGTAAGCTGAATTCGCAGATGCCAGCGGATCAAGATAAAACCCCAGCTGCACGGGTTTAACCGGCCAGGAATTTTGTCCATCCACTAAAAGAATATTGCCCGTTTCAGGATAGCGGTAAGAGGTGGTAATCAAAGCTGCAGCATCTTCAACGGTCATCCCAGAAAGAGGAATACCGTTCATGGTGACCCCCGGCATAATCTTTCCCATGAAGAATAAAGATATGCCGAGGTTTAGGGCCATAAAGAGCAGCAGGAAGGCTGCAAGCCCCGACCCTAAAGCGATCAAAACCTGCTTGATCGGAGAAATTTGATGAGTGCGTTTCACATGAACCATTTTGAGATTATAACACTCCAATTTATGGCTTTTTGACGTTATAAGAGGATGAATTGTTCCTTTGACAACCAAACACCGAACCTGTAGACTTAAATCAATCCCATCTGGAATCCAAAGAGGAGCCCATGATCACGACTTTGCGTCTTGAACTTCACCCATTATCAATGAACCAGTTAATGCTTGGATTGACTTCAATTAATGATCTCTCGGATTCACTGGCCATTCCTCTTGAGGCTGATTTGTTTGAAGGGGTTGTTCAAAGAGCGGTAACTTTGAAGACCGAAAAGATGAAAACAGCCTCTGTTGAAACCCACGATTGGTTTACCTATTGGATGATTGTTCTGAAAGAAGAAAATATTGGTGTTGGCCTAGCAGGATTCAAAGGAATTCCTGATCCGTCGGGTTCAGTGGAAATAGGTTATGGATTAAGTGAAAAGTATCGAGCGAATGGATATATGAGTGAGTCTGTACGAGCGCTCGTCCATTGGGCATTTGAACATGAGAATTGTACCAAGGTTACAGCCACCTCAGTATTGGCTTCAAATCTTGCATCACAAAAAGTATTGAAAAACGCCGGTTTTTCTTTAGATTCATCAACAACAGAATATCAAAATTACTCTATTGTCAAACAAGATGTAATATGACTGCTTTATCTTGACTTAGTCAGGCTTAAAAACTAAAATAGCAGCGTAGTAAATTTAATTTGCTGAAAATCATCTCAGAAGAAAGGTCCAAAATGCAGTTGGAAGAGACGGGTACCTCAAAAGACGTGCCTCCCCTAAGTAGTCGGGAAGCTTTTGAGCTATCCACGTTCGTTGCAAACAGAGTCGCAAAACTGAATAAAACTACAAACAACTGCATCAGTACCCGCAGTGTTTTTCAACGTCGCATTCAGTCAAACGGCTCTCATGAGGTACCAGATTGATCAGATCCTTCTGATCTAAAACGGCATTCGCACAATGCCGGCTGGTACTAAGTTGACCAGCCGGTTTTTTATTTAATCGGCTCCTAATTTGGAAAATTTAAAATAGGAGGTATGACGATGCCATTCATCAGTCAATTAATTGGAAGGGTTGTGGTCGATTCCGAGGGTAAAACCCTTGGACATCTTGATGAGGTGTTGGCAGTTCAAAATCCCGAGTTTCCGCATCCGCAGTTGAGTAGTTTATCGGTCATCAATAAAACTGAAAAAACAATTTATCCATTCAGTGAAGTCACGGTTCTTTTTGCTTCTGAAATTTCACTGGCTCATGCACAAAACAAGCTCAAAACACACATCTTAAGCGGCAACGAAATCAAGTTGATCGACGACGTACTCGATAAGCAAATCATTGATACCAATGGCATCCGCGTGGTGCGGGTGAATGATCTCGAAATCACCAAGGTCAATGGCAATTATTATGTTTCCAATGTGGATATTGGTTCCACCGGCATCTTGCGCCGGGTTGGACTGGCCAAGCTTGCAGAATGGGTCAACAAGATCTTTTCTCGCGATGCCAGCAAAAACAAAATCTCATGGGATTTTGTTGAACTGCTCGTACATGACCAATTCATGCGTCTGAAAGTGCCGGGCGAAAAGATCCGCGAACTGCACCCTGCAGACCTGGCTGAACTGCTCAGCGACATGAACCACAAAGAAGGACGCAAGCTGCTCGACTCCATGGATATCGAACACCTGGCCGATGCACTGGAAGAAGTGGAGCCGGAATTTCAGGCCACCCTGGTGCAGGAAATGTCAGATGAAAGAGTGGCAGACGTACTTGAAGAAATGTCTCCAGATGAAGCGGCGGACCTTCTGGCAGAACTTCCTGCCGAGCGCAGCGAAGACCTCTTGGAACTGATGGAAGACGAAGAAGCCAAAGAGGTAAGGATGCTGCTGTCATACCCTGAAGACACCGCCGGCGGTATCATGACCACCGACTTTGCCTCCATCCGCCCCGGATTAACCGCGGCCAAAGCTATTGAAGCCATCCGCTCACAAGAACCGGACGCTGAATCCATCTTCTATGTATATGTCACGGATGAAGAAGAACACCTCTTGGGCGTGTTTTCATTGAGCGACCTGGTGCTGGCAAAACCCAGCACTCTTGTTTCAAGCTTCATGCATCAAAAGGTAGTGTCAGCTGATGTGCTTACCAAGCAAGAGATCCTGGCGCAGTTGATCGCCAAATACAACCTGCTGACCATCCCGATCGTGGATCATGAAAACCGGTTGGTGGGCATGGTAACCGCGGATGACGCGCTGGACAAGATCATTCCCACTGCGTGGAAGAAGAAACTTCCTCGATTCTATTATTACAACCGCGCATAGAAGGAGGAACAATCTATGATGAAGCGTTCCCTCCGGATAACATTAAAAAGGTGGGCCGGCCTGCCCATGATCCGGCCGATTATCTTGTTCTTTGGCGTTTTTGGGCCAGCCACCATCACAGCCATGGCCGACAACGACGCCGGCGGCGTGGCCACCTATTCGGTAGCTGGCGCCACTTTAGGCTACCCGGTGCTGTTCATTTTATTGATCATCACCTTCTTATTGGCAATCACCCAAGAGATGGGCATGCGCCTGACCCTGGTCACCCGGCGCGGCTTGGCCGACCTGATCCGCGAGCGGTTTGGGGTCAAGATTTCACTTTTGATCTTCTCGGCATTAGTCATTGCCAACCTTGGGACGATCACCACAGAACTGGCGGCAGTCAAGGTTACCAGCGGCATGCTGAACTTGCCTGCCATTCCGTTTGTGTTTCTGATCGTTTTGGTTTCGGTAGTGGTGGTGACCAAAGGCAACTATAAACTAACCCAGGCAATCATGCTAATCACGAGCCTCTTTTACCTGGCATATATTATTTCTGCAGTAAAAGCCAAACCGGATTGGGGCTTGGCGATATCGAATATTTTTTGGCCTCACGGTGTTGATTTTAATCCCACCTACATGCGCAATTATTTGTTGATCGGCATGGGTGTTTTGGGCACTACCATTACACCGTGGGGGCAGTTCTTTATCAGCAGCTTTGCGTATGATAAAAATATTGAAGCAAAGAATATTGTTTACTCTCAACTTGAAACCTACGTCGGCGCATTCCTGACCGATTTCTTTTCATTCTTTATGGTGGTTGCGACAGCTGCCACCCTGTTTGTCAACAAAATCCCACTCACTTCAGGTGAAACAGCCGCGTTGGCTATCAAACCTTTTGCGGGTGAACTTGCTGGTTCCTTGTTTGCTTTTGGCATCCTCAATGCTGGCTTCATGGGCTTGATCGTGGTATCGCTTTCGACGGCTTATGCGTATGCCGAGTTCTTTGGCCTGCAGGGCAGCCTGGATTCGAATTACAAGCAAAGCAAGTCGTTCTACCTGATCTTTATTGCACAGTTGGTTGTAGCCACCATAATCGTCATGTTTCCGAATGTTTCTTTCTTTAAGTTGGCGATCACAACCCAGACCATCAATGCCATCGCGCTGCCGCTGGTGTTTTACTACCTGGTGAAACTCGCCAGCGACAAGGGTTTGATGGGCAAATATGCTAACAGCAGATTTCAGAAATGGTTCACCATTATTGGCGGCGTGGCGATCTTTATCGCCTCAGTATTAACTCTGGGCGCTACGTTCTTTCCTAATCTAGGATTATGAATTTAAGGGTTTTTTAGACCTTTTTTGGGTGAATTTTATTTGCCCTTTGAGAGGTTGGATTTATAAAGTAAGTGTATTTCTCCTCCTTCAAAGGTTGTGATGCTTCTTAGTGATCAGATCAGAACGAGTGGACCGGTGCCCCACTCGTTCTGGTCTGATTTATACTAGACTGATTGAATCCTCCTGCACCTCTCACTTCGTTCTGCCCCTCTCGCTTTGCTCGGGGATGCTAAAATCGCAGTCAGCAAAAACCGCGGGGTGCTCAAACCGCGACCCCACTCGTTCTGTTTTAATTTACGTTGGAAGTGTTGCATCCAACCTAAAAAATAAACCCAAGCAGTTGTATGTATAGAATTTCCTGATAGAATGCAACCCGTTAATTGGATTCAACGTAAATAATAATGGAAACAAACTTATTTACCAGGAGTGTGTAATGTTAAATTTGCTTTTGATCGCTTTCGTTTTTGCTGCCGTTACCATTATTCTTGCTTTGTCAGTAGTCGGCGCACTCATCTTTCGCAAGAAATCCACCCGTTCAAACCCGCAGGTTGACCAGGCGAATGTGATTGATGTAATCTCCAAGGATGCTGAATAAGGAACCTTTGGCACAAGATCTTTAGGGCCTGATACTCTGGTGTCAGGTCCTTTTGTTTTCAAGCATACAGCAATTGCAGTAAGGTATAAAAACGCCTATACTTGGTGAATATTAGTAGTATTGTTTGAAGGAGTAGTCCATGCTGCCAATTGGTGATGACAATTCTCAACGCAGACTTTTTCCGATCGTGACTTATGCATTGATCGCGCTTAATATTTTTATTTTTTTGCTTGAACTGCTGGGAGGCGATGCTTTTATTTACACATGGTCATTCATACCCGCCCGCTTTTTATCCAGCCCGATTGCAGGGGTAATCACTCTGTTTACATCCATGTTTTTACATGCCGGCTGGCTTCACCTGGGCGGTAACATGCTTTATCTCTTAATCTTTGGCGATAATGTCGAAGACCGCTTTGGTCATTTCAAATTCCTCGTTTTTTATGTCTTGAGCGGATTGGCCGCCGGACTGGCGCAATATGCAGTTTCCATGTTTAGTGAATATCCAACCCTCGGTGCCTCTGGTGCAATAGCCGGTGTTCTGGCTGCCTACCTGATTCTTTTTCCCGGCAGGCGCGTGAGAGTATTGTTGGCAGCCTGGGTGGTCAGCCTGCCTGCGCTGTTGGTGATCGGTGCTTGGATCGTTATCCAACTCGTCAGCGGATTGGGAACTCTTTCTGACGCCACTTCAACAGGCGGTGTAGCCTACATGGCTCATATTGGCGGTTTCGCAGCCGGATTGGTATTGACCTTATTCATGCGCAGTAAAGCCCGTCAGATTACTTTTTAGCTAGTCAGGATTCTCCATGGCTTTCGATGGTCAACTTGCTGAAAGAGTGCTCTCGATTCTTCAAAACGAGAATCCGGTTGAAAAGAGGATGTTCGGCGGTGTCGGATATTTAATCAACGGCAATATGGCTTGCGGCGTGCACGGTGATAATTTAATTGTCAGGGTGGGTAAAGATCCTTATTCAGAATTAGTAAAACACCCTTCAACAAAACCCTTTGATTTAATCGGCAAATCCATGAACGGTTGGTTGGAAGTTATACCTGCCGGCACCAGGAGTGATAAAGAACTGGCGGAATGGATCCAGTTTGGAGTGGACTTCACGCGAACCCTGCCGCACAAGTAAGAAAACCTTTATATAACCTTATACATAACGGCAAAATCATCGCAAATTGCATTGAAATTGATCCTGCCGAAAGTTATGATTATTACATCTGAAAGCAGGAGCAAAACATGAACGACAATGCAGTCACTACGAAACCTGATGACAAACTCGATTTTAAAAAGATCATGCCTGTTTTTGTGATCATTTTGATCGACTTGCTTGGATTGACCATTATCATCCCCTTAATGTCATTTTATGCCGCCTCGTTTGGCGCCAACGCCACAACCATTGGCCTGCTTGGAGCAGCTTACCCCGCCATGCAAGTGGTAGGTGCTCCCATCCTCGGGAGGTTATCCGACCGTTTTGGCAGAAAACCCATTCTGGTCATCAGCCAGGTGGGCACCTTTCTTGGATTCCTGTTGTTGGGCTTTTCCAATGCAATTTGGATGCTGTTTGCAGCCCGCCTTCTTGATGGCCTGTCAGGCGCCAACATTTCAACCGCACAGGCTGTGATCAGCGATATAACCACCGAGAAGAACCGCACCCAGGGTCTCGGCCTAATCGGTGCTGCATTTGGGTTGGGTTTTGTAGTAGGACCGGTGATTGCTTTTTTGTCATTGGCAGTGAGCGGCAACAACTATCACGTACCCGCTTTTGTTGCTGCAGGTTTCTCACTAATATCGATCATTTTGACGACTGTACTGCTCAAAGAAACCCGTCCGGCTATTAAAAATATTTCTTTAACCAACAAAAAAGAAATCTCACTGCAGCTTTTCTTCGCAACGTTGAAGAAACCGATGGTGGGGTTTTTATTGGTGATGCTCTTTGTTTATCAAATTGCATTTGGCGGCTTTCAACAGCTTCTCTCGCTTTTCACGCTCAACCGGCTGGGGCTAAACGCTTCAGGAAATTCGATCATCTTCGTGTGGGTGGGGATTCTGGTGGTTTCCGTTCAGGGATACTTCATTGGAAAATGGAGCCGCCGGTTTGGAGAAATTAAACTCATCCGCTTTGGGCTGGCCATGCTAGTGGCCGGATTGTTACTAACGGCATTAACCCCTCGCATTCCACCGCCCTGGTATTCAGAAAAAGAAGTTACCAGTGAACTTAATAGCAGCCGCAACCTGCCCGGTGAAACACCTCCAACCCAAAACTTGCAAATTGAAGTTCCTACAGAAAGTAAAAAAGGGCTATTAGGTCTGGGGTGGTTACTGCTGGCCATGGTTCCAGCAGCTATTGGCGGCGGCGTATTGCAGCCTTCTGTCAACAGTCTTCTGACCCGCAAGGTATCAGTGGAGGAAATCGGCGGTACTTTGGGGATATCAGCGTCACTTTTGAGCGCAGCAAACGCGTTGGCCCCGGTGGTTGGGGGAGCATTATTCCAGAACCTTGGGTCAAGTGCACCTTACCTGTTTGGCGCGGTGTTATGCGGACTATTATTCATGATTTCAAAAAAGACTTTTGCCCGTCAACCTGAAAATTAGTTCAAATATTGGTTATATGAAATTTATAAGAACCGATTAAAATGAATTGACTAGTCATTTCAAATAATGTATTCTTACAAGAATCGTTTGACGTAGAATACAGTGACTGTATACCCTGACCCATTTGTGAGAAAGGTGCAGAATGGCAAATGTAGATGACATCCTGGCGGTCATTTTAGGTGGTGGACGCGGTTCAAGACTTTTCCCCTTGACTCAACAGCGGTCCAAGCCGGCGGTTCCTATGGCTGGTAAATATCGACTGATCGATATCCCCATCAGTAATTGTATAAATTCAGGGATTCTGCGAATTGGTGTTTTAACTCAATTTAACTCGATCTCACTGCATCGTCATATCGTCCGTACCTATAATTTCGATGCCTTCCATCAAGGGTGGGTGCAAATTTGGGCCGCGGAACAAACCATGGGCAACATGGCCTGGTACCAGGGGACCGCTGACGCTGTACGCAAGCAATTGCCCGAGATTCGTTCGTCAAGGGCCAAATACGTGTTGATCCTGGCCGGCGATCACCTTTACCGCATGGATTTTGCCAAAATGGCGGATTTTCATGTCAGCCAAAATGCCGATATAACGGTCGCTGTTCAACCGGTAAACAAAGAAGACGCTCCCCGTTTTGGGATTTTAAAAAGAGATCCTGCCAACAAGATCACCGATTTCTTTGAAAAACCAAAAGACCAAAAAACCTTGGAATTTGCGATGTGCCGCGAGGATCCTGAAAAACCCTATTTGGGATCTATGGGGATTTATCTCTTTAAAGCCGATGTGTTGATCGACCTGCTTGAAAAAAACACTGATGACGATTTTGGTGGAGAAGTCATTCCCTCTGCGATTAATACACATTCGGTCTATGGCTATGATTTTGAAGGATTTTGGGAAGACATTGGAACCATTCGCACTTTTTACGATACCAATCTGGCCCTGGCGATGCCTAATCCGCCATTTAATTTCTTTGACCCGTCCAATCCCATCTACAGCCATCCGCGTTTTCTACCGGGTTCGGTGATCACAAATTGCGTAATGGAAGATACACTGCTCTCAGAAGGCTGCCGAATAGAAAATGCAACGATCAAACACTCGATTATTGGTTTACGGAGCCAGATTTGCAGCGGGGTAAAGATCAAAGATTGTATCTTGATGGGAAACGACTATTATGAACGAGATTGGGCTGCTGAAGGCAAAAAGCTGCCACTTCATATTGGTCCTGATTGTTCCATCGAAGGAGCAATCATTGATAAAAATGCACGCCTGGGTACCGGGGTAACCATTCGTCCATTCCCACGCGGAACTGAAATTGATGGCGCTCATTGGGTGGTGCGTGATGGGATCGTAGTGATCCCAAAGAATTCACAAATATTGCCAGGCACAGTTATTGCCCCATAGCAATTTTCATATTTTAGTACAGGAGTTCAACAAATGATTGCAAAAAAACAAGATGCCGCTTTAACAACGGCGGAGGACCTTTCGGTTACCTGGCATGCGCTAAGTGCGGATGAGGTGTTGGATCGTTTAGACACCACCTCGCTTAAGGGATTGACTACCGCCGAGGTAGAAAAACGCCAAGAAATCCATGGATTAAATCAACTGCGCGAAAAACCAAGAGCCACATTCCTGCAATTGGTTTTTGCACAATTAAAATCTTTTGTGATTATCTTACTTATCGTGGCGTCTGTCATTTCCATGATTCTTGGAGAATGGGTGGATTCTGGAGCAATTCTGTTGATCGTGGTTCTGAACGCCGTCCTGGGTGTCATTCAGGAATCTCGAGCAGAAGAAGCGCTGGCCGCATTAAAGAAGATGGCCGCGCCAGATGCACAGGTGATGAGAGATGGAAAACGCATCTCCGTTCCATCCAATCAACTGGTTCCCGGTGACATCGTATTTCTGGAAGCCGGAAACTTCGTCCCGGCAGACCTGCGTCTACTTGAAGCAGTAAATATGCGGGTTGAAGAGGCTGCGTTGACCGGTGAGTCCGTTCCTGTGCAGAAGAACGCCTCTCTAACCCTGGAAGTAAAATCTTCTCTTGGCGACCGCAAGAACACTGTTTATATGGGCACCGTCATCTCATACGGCCGTGGACACGGTGTGGTCACCAGCACGGGTATGCACACCCAGCTGGGAATGATCGCAAACATGCTTCAATCAGTCAATGAAGAACAAACACCCCTTCAAAAAAGACTGGATCAGTTGGGCAAAACACTGGGATGGGCATGTCTTGTTGTCTGCGCGATTGTTTTTGGGGTCGGCATTCTCGAAGGCGGCAACCCATTAGAACTCTTCATGATTGCCGTCAGTTTGGCAATTGCTGCTGTACCTGAAGGTCTGCCCGCCATTGTAACCATCAGCCTGGCTTTGGGCATGCAAGAAATGATCAAACGCCATGCCCTTATTCGTCGCTTGTCTTCAGTTGAAACACTTGGGTCAACCACCATTATTTGTTCTGATAAAACCGGCACATTGACTCAGAACGAAATGACCGTCACGCGCATTTGGGTGGATGGTCAATTCGTTGAAGTCACCGGCCAGGGTTATGCTCCCCAAGGTGAATTTAGAGTAGATGGCAAAAAAGTTGATCTTACACAATTTCCTGCAGTTAAATCCGCATTATGGGTTGGCGCTCTAAACAACGATGCGCTCCTTGAAGAAACAAATGGAGAAGGCGAGACCGAATACCGTATGATCGGTGATCCCACCGAGGGTTCAATTTTGGTGGCAGCTTATAAAGCAGGCGCCGGAACGAAAGATTTAAACAACGCCTACCCCCGCAAGAATGAGATTCCGTTCGATTCAGAACGGAAAAGAATGATCACCATTCATACCATTGATAATCCCCGCCTGGAAGATATTTCTCCTTTTATCGACGCTACTTATAAAAACATGCAGGTGGTAGCAGTTAAGGGTGCCCCGGATGTGGTCTTAAAACTATGCACCCAAATCCAATCCATGGATGATAAAGCAACAAAAGTTTTGGATGAAACCGCACGAAAACAAATCCTGGACGCCAATGATGCCATGACCAAAGATGCTTTACGAGTGATTGGTGTTGCCTACAGACTTGTTAAAGATACTCCAACGGAATTGAATAGCAATGACCTTGAAAAAGACCTGATCTTTGCGGGTCTGATCGGCATGATTGATCCCGCCAGGCCTGAAGTTAAACCAGCATTATTAACCGCTGCCAAAGCCGGTATCCGCACCCTGATGATCACAGGCGATTACCCCAACACTGCCCGTGCCATTGCCGAAAGTATTGGTCTTCTCCGGCCTGGACATAAAGTATTAACTGGCGCCCAATTGGATGAAATTGACGACAAACAGTTGATTATAGAAGTGGAAGAAACTGATGTGTTTGCCAGGGTTTCTCCTGAACACAAGATGCGCATCGTCAATGCCCTGCAAGCCAACGGTGAAGTCGTAGCCATGACCGGTGATGGCGTTAATGATGCCCCGGCCATCAAACAAGCCGACATTGGCGTATCAATGGGTATTACAGGTACTGATGTCGCCAAAGACACTGCTGATATGGTTCTCACTGATGACAACTATGTCAGTATCGTTTCCGCGGTTGAGCAAGGGCGCATAATCTACGCCAACATTCGCAAATTTGTCTACTTTTTAGTTTCATGCAACATGGCAGAAATTTTAATCATCTTTTTGCCCACTGCATTCGGCAGATTTATTTTTCCGGAATTGAACGCTGAACAGTTGTCACCGTTGGTGCCGGTTCAATTACTTTGGTTAAATTTAATTTCTGATGGAGCACCTGCGTTAGCCCTCGGTACAGAAAAAGGTGATCCCGACATCATGGATCAAAAACCTCGGCCAAAGAAAGAACCTATTATCAACAAACAAATGATGATTGGTGTCGTCATCCAAACCATCGCAAAAACAACTATTACGCTCTTGGCATTCTGGATTGGTTTAACCGAATTAGGACTGCCGCTGGAATTACGATTGTCAGTTGCAGAAACAATGGCTTTTCTCACATTGGCTGTTTCTGAGTTGATTCGCGCCTTTACTGCTCGATCAGAACGCTATTCAATATTCAAGATTGGCCTTTTCTCCAACAAATGGATGAATATGGCCGTTCTTGTTTCGCTGGTTTTATTAATCGGTGTCGTGTACTTGCCTTTCTTGAATCCGGTATTCCAAACTTCTCCCATTGGCTGGTATGAATGGTCTTGGATACTCCCATTAGTCTTCATCCCGGCAATTGTTGATGAACTGACAAAATGGGTCGTTTATCGCAGAGGCAAGAAAAAAACGAACTAAGTTGAGAAAAAGTGATGGCCTTGACCATCACTTTTTTATTTAAGCATTAGTTCTTTGATTGGTTTGTAAGATTTACGATGCAGATCACAAACACCTGAAAGGGTTAATCCATTTTGGTGAATTTTTGTGCCATACCCCTTGTGCAGGTCAAACCGATAGGCAGGAAATTGATCATGAGCCTGAATCATCCAGGCATCCCTCTCAGTTTTGGCCAGGATGGAAGCAGCCGCGATGCTGAGACTGCGCTGATCGCCTTTGACTAGTGAGGTCTGTCCTTGCTCCAGATCTGGCAAGAAAAGGGCATCAATAAGCAAATGCTCAGGTTGAATGGGCAAGGCGCACACCGCACGCATCATGGCCAGGCGATTGGCTGTTAATATTCCCAATGTGTCAATTTCACCTGCATCCGCTGAAGCGACGGCATATGCCAGGGCTATCTTTTTTATGATCAAAGCCAATTGTGTGCGTTTTTGGGATGAAACCTGTTTGGAATCGCGAACGCCTACCAATTCAATTTGAATGGCGTCGTTTCTGGGCAAGATCACAGCTGCAGCGTAAACTGGTCCAGCCCACGCGCCCCGACCGGCCTCGTCAATACCTGCAACATATTGAATTTCATTTGACCATAAACAGCGTTCAAAACTCAGATCAGGAGACGGGGGAATTTCGGAAGGATCAAATTTGTTTCTCATAAGAGCGGCTGCGGATTATTTTACGTACTTTTAGTAATTCTTTTAGCGTACGCATGAAATCTTTAACCACATTTACCTTGCTCTGAGGTTGGTAATACCATGGAACAGGCACTTCGACAACTTTATACCCAAGCTGCCTGGCAATTCCCAGGATTTCCACATCAAACGTCCATCCATGGATGGATTGCAACGGAAACAATTTTTCACTAACCTCGGCCGAAAAACACTTGAAACCGCATTGCGTATCGTTTATGCCTGGCAATACCAGGATCCAAACGATCATGTTAAACACTCTGCCGATAATATGCCGGCTGAATGGTTCGTTGTAACGTATTGCTCCTTTTGCTTCACGTGACCCAATGGCAATATCTACATTTTTCAGATTTGGGGGTAAAAACTTAGGGATCTCTGTAATTGGCATGGAAAAATCCACGTCGCAAAAGAAACGGTATTGACCTGAAGCGGCCAGCATTCCCTCTTTAACTGCCAAACCCTTACCAGGGCGTTCTTCATGCAAAACCAACACGTTCTCGTTTTGAGCTGCGAACTCATGTGCGATTTCAAGGGTGCGATCTTTACTTGCATTCTCAACGATCACAACTTCAATCGGATAACTCTGAGATTTAACAAACTGGGTTACTTGAAGCAAAGTTTCAGGAAGCCGCTGTTCCTCATTGTGAGCAGGGAGTATTATTGAAAGAAATGGTTGTGTGTTTTGAGGCATCAAGGTTCCAGTAGTGAGCAGTTTTGAGAATTATATACCGTTTCAACGCTGGATAGAAGGATTGCGGGGTTTTCTTTTAATACATCATGCCATACCTGGCAGAAGGAAGCCTTGGTATCTTCAGAATCTTCAATGGCTTTACTGGTCAGTGAAACTGCTTCGTCAATTCGGCCTAATTGAGCATAGGCTTTCACAAAAGGTAACAATTCGATCGCTTTAAGCGGAATCAGATGGCCGGCGACCGCCTGCTCGTAATTTAGGACGGCCTCTTCATAATTGCCTTTGCTCTCAGCCAAAGACCCTGTCTCGAAGTAATAACACCAGGTTTGCTGTGGCTTTGTATCAATTATTTTCGAAAGCTGGTGAGACTGGGGACCTGTTTCTCCAATTAAATCCTGATTGGTCAATTGCCCATATGAGGTAAATAATTTTATTTTTTCAGAACTCAAAGCATAATAAGGATCAATGACCCAAAGGCAGCCGTCATCTGGCATATAGATGCTGACCACGCTTGACGCCACCCCTTTGAAATTGAATATGCGCAAGCCGTCTTTGATCACCATATTTGGATCAGCCACCAAATCAGATGGATTGTAATATCTGGGACCAGTAAACCAATAGTTCAGAGAAGGTGAAATTTCATCTGAATTAAATAGCAAATTGACGCCCATTGAGATGGAGTAATCCGCTTCTTTACCACTTGGAATCTCGGGCGAAAAAAGGGTGGTTCCCGGCTCAAGGGAGGGAATTCGCCATGCCAGTTGAGAATAGAAAGCTTTCTGGCGATTAAAATCCTTACGATAATCATTTGAGGTTTGAATCTGAAAGCTAATCGAAAGCCCAACTATTAGAATAAGAATAATGTTTCGAACTTTGACGGATTTAAAGACAACATAGATTAAAGTCACCACAAGAATCGCAACCCCAAAAATGACTGGGATGTCAAATCGATCTGACCATTTGCCCCTGGTAATCTGTCGCAAGGTGCTCCAGACAGGGAATAACCCAAAAATAATTATGGCAAAGGAAAGTATGAGATTACGTTTGATTTCATTAGCCGAAAGTGATAATTCCTGTCTCGTTTGATCATCTCGAAAGAAAAAGTGCAAAACAAATGTACCGCCCAAACCCAAAGCCAACGACAACCAGAGAGTAATACTCTTCACTTCCAAAACAGCAGGAAGAACACGATTTGTCCAAATATCCACTAACAAGAAACGCAGGTCACTATAGACGGTCTGAATAAAAGCAACCAGCGTATCGCCTGGGGCTTTGAGAAAATTGACGATCAGATAAGGGTAATTGCTGCCACCGCCCCCTGTGACCTGGTTTTGAAAAATCACCATTCGCCAATAAATATAAAAACCAAGAATGGCAAGAAATGGCAGCCAGAAACCGGCAGTTTTTTGTAAACTGACTTTTTTCTTCAGGCCTTTTTCTAGAATAAGCCAATAAATAAGAATCGGTCGAAGCAATTCCAGTCCGACAAAATATTCCATGCTAAACAGGTGAACTGCAGTAAAGACCAAAGATAAGGGGTAAAAAATCCAGAAATTCCCTGGTTTCTTGATTGCCAAAGCCATAAAAAGTAGAGAAAGCCCAAATACCGTGTAAACCAAGAAATGGCTGCCAAAAGATACTGAAGCACTTTGGTCTGCAAACCCAGGAAATACCACGAACAGAACTGCCGCCCATTGGAGTATTCTTTTCTGCCGTGAAAAAACCTGCACGAAAGAATAGAATAAAGTTAATCCAGCGGACCATCGTGCCAAAATCGCAGATAGCTGCCATAAAAAAGCAGAATCCCTGCAAATAGGAAAAAGCAAGTAATAAGTCCAGGATTGAAAAGGCCGGTCAAAAGAAAAGTATTGCCAAATGAGATTTTTTTCAGGAAGGTGGGATAGTAATAATGGCGGCCAATCATCCCAATAGAAACCAAGTGTAGCGATGAGGACCCCGTAAGAAAGCAGGGCGAACAAGAGCAGTGCAAGTGCAAAAGCTATCGGGTGATTGTCTGTATATTTTGAAATATCAATGACAATCTTTTCAATTTTTGATCTAAACATGGCAAAACAACCAACATTGGTTTTTAAAAATACCTATAGAATTAATAGGTGGTTTTTGGGAGGAATGAAGCTGCAATGTAAAAAACTTGTCGGGGTGGGCGGACTTGAACCGCCGGCCCCCGCGTCCCAAACGCGGTGCGCTGCCAACTGCGCTACACCCCGAACCTCTAGAGTATAATCGGTAGCAGCAAGAAACGTCAAGGAATATGGCCTCGTTATGACTGCGCATCAATCCACCTCAAGCCTGTTGAGCATCTTCAAAATCAGCCTGATCCTGATGGTTGGTATTACTTCGTGCAGTTTGCGTGCCCCAGAGATGGAAGTCACAAAAACTCCCTCTTCGTTTCCCCCCCAGGCAACCGCCGAAATCGACCCGATTGAAACCCCAATCATGACACAAACCGTCTCACCCTGCACTGATGTTGAAGGTACCGTGGTTGACAGTCAAATACCCTCGAAAATTCTATCGGAGTCCATCAGAGTAAAGGTTTATTTGCCTCCCTGCTATGAGCGTGATGGAAGCACACAATATCCCGTGCTCTACATGCTGCACGGACAAACGAGTCAGGATGATCAATGGGTGCGTATTGGATTGCTCGCTAAAATGGACGAACTGCTCGCACAAAAAAAAGTACAACCTTTTTTGATCGTGCTTCCAACCGAAATTCGCTCAAACACTGACTCTTATCAATCCAAATATGGCGATGCCATCCTCGCAGAGGTTATTCCTTATATTGACAAGCAATTTCACACCTGTACAGTGAGAGAATGCCGGGCAATTGGCGGTCTTTCTCGCGGAGGTAATTGGGCTGTTCACCTTGGTTTTTCAACCCCTGAATTATTTACGGCAATTGGCGCTCACAGTGCCCCCTTATTTTATGGGGAAATCAGCAATATCCTCTTGACCACCACCCCGGAGGCCATAGCGTCTTTGCCCGTTTTTTATGTCGATGTCGGAAACAAGGATGAGGATCATGCGGATGTGATGTTGTTTTTAGATACTCTTCAAGATATGAAAGTGCCGCACAAATTCACGAATAATGTGGGTTACCACGATGAAGCCTACTGGCATGCCCACGTTGAAGATTACCTGCTGTGGTATAACAGTCAGTTGAAACCCCCTTCTCATTTGCCTTAGGCTAAATAATTAATACAAATCCGGATTCTTAAAAGGGATCAAGGCGAAAATAACTGCCGGAATGTAAAGATTTAATCGATCAACGGCATCGCCGGTAAGCAACCCGATGGCGCCATTATTTTGTTTTGAATTATTTCTAGAAAAAACGATGTCGTCCGCTTCACCCAACTCAACCCCCTGGCGGACCAACCCTGCAAGATTTTCAGGAAGAAAAAATTCACCGCTGCGGCCAACGCCCCTTTTGCCTTCAGACAGCACCACCACCCAGGCAAACCCACTCAGGTGTGTTCCCCTATCCATGACACCGCCTTCGATGCCCACCCAATAATCCGCTTCGGGCATGAGTTCACGAGCCCTGAGCGCCCGCGCATCTGCGCCTTCGAGAGTTTCCTCATCGGTCATGGGTTGATCTGAAACCGTGGACGGGATTTTCAGGGTGCGAACCTCAAATGATTCGCGAGGAAACATACGTTGAAAACCATCCAGAGCAGCCTGTAATTTGACCGGATTGGTGGAGGCAACAGAAATAATATTCATGAAGAATCCTTAATTTTTAATGGTGTTGCGATTCAAGTATAGAGCCTTTTCAATTCGGATGCAACAGCAATTCATCAATATCGATTTTGTTGCACTCGGGTATAATAGCACGCATGAGTTTAACCCTTGCAGAAGTGGAACATATCGCCAAACTGGCCCGCCTCACTTTATCAGACGAGGAGAAATCAAGGTATCGCGAACAGCTTTCTTCGATCCTTGATTACGTGACCATGCTGCAAGAATTAGACACCACTGCCATCTCATCCGCATCAGGTGTACAACCTGATGAATGTCCCCTGCGGGTGGATGAAGCCAGCGCCCCAATGTCAACCTCCGACTTACTCAAGAACGCCCCCGAAACCAACAAAAACCAATTCAGAGTGCCGCCGGTGTTTGAATGAGCAATGATCTGACCCGCCTTTCGATCTTTGAAATGCAGGCTGGTTTGCGTGCCGGCGATTTCACCTGTTCTGAATTACTCGAAGCACATCTGCTGCGTATCCATGCACTGGAACCCAAAATTCATGCCTTTATCACCCTGGCAGAAGAATCTGCGAAGGCATCAGCCGTAATAGCCGACAACCGTTTCACTGCTGCTCGAAAAAACAATCAAATTGATCAACTACCTGTCTTGTTGGGAATTCCCCTTGCGGTAAAAGACCTGATCACGGTGAAAGACATACGCTGCAGCTGTGGATCAAAGGTGTTGGGTGATTGGATCGCTCCATTCACGGCCACTGCAGTTCAACACTTGGTGGATGCCGGCGCCATTATTGTCGGTAAAACCAATACTGATGAATTCGCCATGGGCTCTTCCACTGAGACTTCGGCTTTTGGTCCTACATACAATCCCTGGGATACCACTAGGGTGCCAGGCGGATCCTCCGGAGGCAGTGCAGCCGCTGTGGCAGCCCGCATGGTCCCCGCTGCCATTGGGTCAGATACCGGTGGTTCCATTCGCCAGCCAGCCGCATTTTGCGGTGTAACCGGCATTAAACCCAGCTATGGACGCGTTTCTCGCTATGGACTGGTGGCATATGGATCCTCGCTGGATTCGATGGGTGTGTTTACCCGAACCGCCGCAGAATCAGCCCTGTTGGTCGGTATCATGGCAGGGTTGGATAAGATGGATGCCACATCCGCCGATCAGCCGGTTCCAAATTATCAAAAAGAGATTTCCGAAGGCGTTAGTGGATTGCGCATAGGCGTCCCCCGTGAATATTTCATTGACGGTATCCAGTCCGAGATTAAAACCACCATAAAAGCTGCAATAGAGACCTATCGAGAATTAGGCGCTGAAATTGTTGAAATCAGCCTGCCTCACACCAAATATGCTCTGCCTGTGTATTATCTGATCGCTCCGGCAGAAGCCTCTGCCAACCTGGCGCGCTACGACGGCGTTCGTTTTGGCGCGCGCCGCTCTTCAGGCTCAATGGTGGAGATGTTCTTTGACACCCGAGGACAAGGTTTCGGCCCCGAAGTCAAACGCCGCATCATGCTAGGCACTTACGCCCTTTCAGCCGGCTATTACGATGCTTATTATGGCCAGGCCCAAAAAGTGCGTACCTTGATCAAACAGGATTTTGAAAAAGCCTTTGAGAAGGTGGATGTGATCGCCTGCCCGGTAACTCCTACCACTGCCTTCAAAATAGGCGAACACGGCGACGATCCGCTGGCCATGTATCTTGAAGATGTCTTTACCTTGCCAGCCAACCTGGCGGGGGTACCAGGAATCGCTTTTCCGGTGGGACTGGATGCGGATAAACTACCAATTGGCATGCAACTTATGGGCAAACCCTTTCAGGAAGAGACTTTATTCCAAGCAGTTCAGGTTTTCCAACATGCCACACCTTACCACCTTCAAACGCCATTACTTTAATTATTTCTGACAATAATTACTCTTGTGTGATTTGAAACGGTTCTTCAAAAAACACGTATATATTTATTGAAAGGATCATTAAGATGACAAATCAAACAACCCCCGTAAATGTTCCAAACGCTGGCCCGGGATGTCTGGTACGCTTGCTTTACCTAGCTTTTGTAGGCTGGTGGCTCGGTCTGATCTGGACGCTGGTTGCCTGGTTCCTGAATTTGACCATTATCGGTCTGCCCCTGGGATTGGCCATGATCAACCGGATCCCGTATATTATGACGCTGCGCCCCACAAGGGTGCAAACCACGGTTGAAGTCAGAGACGGTCAAACCGTTGTCAAACAATCCAACCTCAAACAGAACCCATTCATACTACGGGCATTGTATTTTATTGTGATCGGTTTCTGGTTCAGCCTGGTGTGGATGCTTTTAGCCTGGATTTTTGCAACCTTGACCCTTGGTTTTGGTTTACCCCTCGCCTTGTGGATGTTTGATCAAACCCCTGCAATCACCACCCTCGCAAGAGTCTAATACATCTGTTACAGCAAAAAACCTCTTCAGTTATTCTGAAGAGGTTTTTTTGTGAATAAATTAAGGGTTTTTTCTGCTAGAATTGTAAAATTACCCATCAGACAAATTGATTTGCCGGAGTACAATTAAGAAGCATTTTAGTTCTTCAAATTTGACCTTTGAAATGGACATTTGCTAATGACTGCTACCTATAAAATTGTCATCCCAATGGCTGGATATGGTTCACGCATGCGGCCACATACCTGGAACCGCCCCAAACCACTACTTTACCTGGCAGGTATGACTGTCTTGGATCATTCGCTGGACCAATTTAAAACCCTGCCCGGCCTGCAAAATGCGGAATATGTCTTTATCGTAAGTCCCAACCAGGGTGAACAAATTCAAGAACACATGCAAAATGTGCATCCCGAAAAGAAAGTGCATTTTTTAGTTCAGGAACAAATGGAAGGCCAATCCAAGGCTCTCTTTCTGGCCAAAGAACTTCTGAATGGTCCGGTATTGGTGGCTTTCTCAGATACCCTGATCGAAACCGACCTGGCATTTTTAAGCAATGAAACCGCAGATGGAATTGCCTGGGTAAAACCAATGGAAGATCCGCGCCGCTTTGGCGTGGTGGAACTGGATCAAAACGGATTCGCGACCAAATTAACTGAAAAACCCACAGACATCAGCAACAACCTGGTGGTGGTTGGTTTTTACTATTTCCGCGACGGGCTGAAGCTGATTGAAGCAATTGAAGAACAAGTTAAGCGCGGAAAAACGTTGAAAGGCGAATTTTTCCTCTCTGAAGCCATAAATATTATGTTGGAAAAAGGCGCCAAAATTAAGACTCGTCAAACTGAAGTCTGGCTGGATGCTGGCATTCCAGAAGCGTTACTCGAAACCAACCGCTATCTGCTTGACCACGGACGCTGCAACTGTGAGCCGGTTGAAATCCAGGAGGGTGTGACCATCATTCCACCAGTCTCTATCCCCACCAACGTGAAATTAAAATCCGCTGTGATCGGTCCGCATGTCACCCTGGGGGAGAGCTGTGAACTTGAAAATGTGGTCATCCGTAATTCGATCATCGAAGCAGGTACAAAAATTGTAGATATGGTCATCGAAAGTTCATTGATCGGCCGTGATGTGATCCTTGAAGGCCGGCCGGAACGCTTGAACATCGGTGATAATTCGTGGATGACACGTTAGTCTTTTTTCATTATTGATTTTCTAAGGAGAAACAATGCGCGATCATTATCTTTCACGACGAGTTGCCGGAATGAAACCCTCCGGTATTCGAAAATTTTTTGATATCGCCGCCACGATGAAGGATGTGATCTCGCTGGGTGTGGGTGAACCTGATTTCACCACACCGCCACCCATTCTTAAAGCAGGGATTGATGCGCTCAATAATGGTCAAACCCATTACACATCCAATCATGGAATCATCGAACTACGCCGCGCCCTCTCAAAACACCTTGAAGCACACTATGGGGTGCATTACAACCCTGAAACTGAAATCGTGATCACTGTGGGCGGTTCAGAAGCCCTCAATCTGGCAGCCATTGCTTTACTCAACCCCGGTGATGAAGTGATCATCCCAACGCCTTGTTTTGTTTCTTATCAAGCTGCCGTGATCATGGCAGGCGGAGTGGCAGTGGAAGTTCCCTGCAAGATCGAGAACAACTTCGATTTTGATCCGGATCAAATCCGGGCGGCTATCACCCCGCGGACCAAAGCCATTCTGGTGGGTTTCCCGAGTAATCCCACAGGTGCGGTCTCGAGCCGTGAACACCTGTTGGAAATCGCCAAAATAGCTGAAGAACATGATCTGATTGTGTTGTCAGACGAGATCTATGACCGCCTGGTCTACGGTGTGGAACATGTTTGTTATCCTTCATTACCTGGCACCCGCGACCGCACCCTGCTGTTAGGCGGATTTTCGAAAGATTATGCCATGACCGGTTGGCGCATCGGCTATGCCGCCGGCCCTGAACACCTGATCAGCGGATTGGTGCGCGTGCATCAATTCATGGTCATGTCAGCCCCCACCGTTGCCCAGTTTGCCGGCCTTGAAGCTCTTTTGAATGGCGAGCCTTATGTGCAGAAAATGGTGGCGGAATACGATCGCCGGCGCAAGCTGTTGGTTTCAGGCCTCAACCAGATCGGCCTGGCCACCTTTGAACCTAAAGGCGCTTTTTATGCCTTCCCCAAGGTGGATGTCACCGGATTGGATGACGAAACCTTCTGCGACCGTTTATTGAAAGAAGAGCACGTCGCCATCATCCCCGGCAGCGCATTTGGCGCCGGCGGCGAAGGGTTTGCCAGGGCTTGTTATGCCACCGGTTACAACCAGCTTGAAGAAGCGTTGGAGCGCATAGAAAGATTTGTCGGAAAGTTATAGACAAATCCCCGCCATATGTTGGCGGGGATTTTTTTATTGATTGTGCTCGTAGATCATCCTCACCCCGAGCAGGGTGAGTTCAGGCTCAACGGCGTCAATACAGTTCACCTCGCCTGAGATCAGAGTTGCCAGCCCGCCAGTGGCGACCACTTTGGCTTCGCCGCCCAATTCCACTTTCATGCGGGACACTATGCCTTCAACCAGCCCGGCAAATCCGTAGATCAGCCCGGACTGCAGCGAGAGGATGGTGTTCTTGCCGATGACATGATCCGGCCGGTGAAGATCCACGGCGGGGAGCATGGCGCCGGCATCAAAAAGCGCTTCAGCACCTGTGCCAATGCCGGGGGCAATGGCAACACCCTCAAAGACCTTGTCTTTTGAAACCGCCAGAAATGTGGTGGCCGTGCCAAATCCGATCACAATGACGGGGGTACCGTAGAGTGAAATGGCGCCGACCGCATTAGCGATCAGGTCCGGCCCAACTTCTGCGGGGTTATCCGTGTTGATGCGCAGGATCGGTTTCTTCACCCGGCCGACAATGACCGCTTCGAGACCAAGATGGCGTTTGACCAGGTCGTGAAACGCGATGGTCAGGTCAGGCACCACCGACGAGATCGCGCAGCCTTGAATATCCTCTTTGCTGATACCCTCACTGGCAAAAAGCGACAACAGTAGTACGGCATATTCGTCTGCCAGTTTGCTGGTATCGGTGAAGATGCGCCAGTGGGTGACCAGGTTCTCGCCTTTATAAAGACCGAATTTAATGTTGGTATTGCCGATATCAATACAAAGGAGCATGGTTTTATCCGATCCCGAAATACATTTAAAATAAATTTAAATAGATTATAGCAGGAAGATGCAAGCTTAAACCAGTAAGGGCAATTCACGCGAAGCGTCCACTTATAGGATGAATTGCCCTTACCTGCGTTTATGAAGGTTAATGATAAAATCATCTCCATTATGAAGTACGAACCCGTGATCGGTCTCGAAGTGCATGCAGAGCTGGCCAGCGCAACTAAAATGTTTTGCAGCTGCCCGGTGGTGGATACGACCCTGGCCGACCCCAACACCACGGTCTGCCCCGTGTGCGCAGGCATGCCCGGCACACTGCCGGTACTCAATCAAAAAGCCGTGGAATTCGGCATCCGCGCCGCGCTGGCGCTGGAATGCGACGTGCAGCGGGTCTCGGTTTTCGCACGTAAAAATTATTTCTATCCCGACATCCCCAAAGGTTACCAGATCTCGCAATACGAACTTCCACTAGCCACCAACGGCCGGCTGGTGGTGGATACTCCGCAGGGTGAAAGTGTGATCCGCGTGAGGCGGGCGCACCTTGAAGAAGACACCGGCAAGCTCAGCCACATCCACGAAGGCAGCGAGGATTATTCGCTGGTGGATCTCAACCGGGCAGGGGTACCGCTGCTCGAGATCGTCTCCGAGCCAGATATGCACTCGATCGAAGAAGTGCGCGGCTACGCCACCACCTTGCGCGCCATCTTAAAAGAGATCGGCGTCAACTCAGGCGACATGGAAAAAGGCGTCATCCGTTTTGAAGCCAATGTCTCCATCCGCCCGGTGGGCA
>CAZQXI010000022.1:0-35883 GCA_964597505.1 uncultured Anaerolinea sp.
CTAACGGAGAGACTATGCTGGACAAGACTTACGTCCTAAAAGGAAGACAAGAACCCGAGTGGCTTTTGATTGATGCTGCAGGTCAGGGCATTGGTCGTCTGTCAACCCAGATTGCCAACTATTTGCTTGGCAAACACAAACCCTCTTTCACCCCCGGTGTTGAAATGGGTGATGTGGTGGTTGTGATCAATGTTGACAAACTTGAAATCACCCAAAAGAAACTCGAAACCAAAAATTACTACAAACACTCAGGATATCCCGGTGGATTGAAAACCGTAGGCCTGAAGGAACAAATGCGTGTTCATCCGGATCGTGTGATCACTGCTGCTGTTTGGGGCATGTTACCTCACAACCGCATGGGTCGTTCGATTCTCAAAAGGTTGAAGGTTTATGCCGGCAGCGAACATCCCCATGCTGCACAAAACCCGAAACCGGTAGCATAAAGGAGCTAGAGGAATATGCCAGTTCAATATTTCGAAGGTATTGGTCGCCGAAAAGAAAGTTCTGCTCGTGTTCGTATTATGAGTGGTACAGGTAAATTTACGGTTAATGATAAACCGTTGGAACATTACTTCCCCCGCACCGGAGACATGGAAGCGATTCTTGGACCTCTGGCTGCAGTTTCAAAAGATCGCGAGACCTTTGACATCACTGCCACCGTCTACGGCGGCGGCGTTACAGGTCAAACTGATTCTGTGAAACTCGGACTCGCCCGCGCTTTAGTCAAACTCGATATTGATAATATCGCTGGTTTGCGCAAAGGTGGTTTCCTTACCCGCGATCCCCGTATCAAGGAACGTAAGAAGCCAGGTTTGAAACGCGCCCGCAAGGCACCAACCTATACCAAACGTTAAAATTTCTTCAGATTCTGAATCTGATTACAACGAGATGCAATTGTCTTCGGTTGGATCGGAAGTAGTGAAATCCTTTGCTATTTTCCTTCTCTAACCAGGCGGATTGCATCTCAATGTTTTAATCTATCGTGCACAGCGTATTAAAGAGTTCTTGAGGTGGTCATGGCAAAAAACTACAAACTGATCTATTGCGGGGTGGGGGCTGAGGCAGTTGAGCACATTCGCAATTTAAAAAATGTGGATCTGGCAATTGCCCGCGGGACCACTGCCATGAATTTATTAACCATGGAGCATATTCCTCATGCGCAAGCGTTTGCCAAAAACGATAATCAATCCGTAATGCAGTGGAAAAATGAGATTGTCGCAGGGCTTAAAGAAGAAGCCACCATTTTATACCTGACCCCCATTGTGCCTATGATTGCAGATCAGGTGGGTTGGAGTTTAAGCCAGAGTATACCTTCTGCTGACATTGTGATTCACCGCGGCGAAGACCTCGCATTTGGATTGACCAGCCTGCTTGCCAATTATCCTCAAAGTCCGCTGGTCACAGTAGATTCTTTGGTGTTGGAAAAAAAACACCATCCGCCTTTTTCGCCAGACAACAGTGTACTGATCTACACCATTGAATCACAAGATAAGTTACTAGAAATTCAAAAACTGCTCTCCGCGTTGTTCCCGCAGGATCATCTTGTTCATCCCTTGATCCAAAAAGTGGATGGCGAGATCAGTTGGACCAAATGCCCGTTATCACGGCTTGCTGAGATAACCCATCCCATTACGATCTTGTTCGTTCCCCCCTCCACCCACGACAGTTCATTGGAAAGTTTTCAAGAGATCATTGCCCATCTGCGTGCACCTGAAGACGGCTGTCCATGGGATAAAAAGCAGACCCACGAGTCGCTGCGTACATATTTGCTTGAGGAAACGTACGAAGCACTCGATGCCCTCGATAAACACGACCTTGTAAGCCTTAAAGAGGAGCTGGGCGATATTTTGCTGCAGATTCTGCTGCATTCCCAGATCGCCGCTGAAGCCGGCGAGTTCACCATGGCGGATGTGCTCTCGGGTATCAACCGCAAGATCGTCTACCGCCATCCTCATGTTTTCAAAGATTGGGTGGTAGGCGGCGAAAAGGATGTAGTTCAAAACTGGGAGTCGCTCAAGGGGCAGGAGCGCCTCAACAACGGTGATGAATCCAAAAAAGGGATGCTGGATGGCGTGCCGATCTCATACCCGGCACTGGCACAGGCACAGGCCATTCAGGACCGTGCTGCCCGTGTGGGCTTTGATTGGCCCGTTATTGGCCCCGTGCTCGACAAGGTCATGGAAGAATTGGAAGAAGTTAAAACCGCCGCGACTGAAGAAGAACGCGCCAAGGAGTTGGGCGATCTCTTGTTTGCATTGGTGAACGTCATTCGCTGGTATAAAGTGGATTCCGAATCCGCGCTGCGCCAGACCAACCTCAAGTTCCGTAAACGTTTCGCATACATTGAAGAACAGGCGCGACTGTCTGGCAAAGACATGCAAAATATGACTCTGGCCGAAATGGACGCTTTCTGGGAACAAGCCAAACAATTTGACGTCTAGTTTATGTGCCGTTTGCGAAGGATTATAATTACCTCAACTTAAATTATTAGAGGATAAACAATGACCAAAGCCCTGGTTGAATGTATTCCCAATTTTTCTGAAGCGCGACGTGCGGATGTGGTGGACAAAATCGTGGCCTCAATCCAGACTGTCGCGGGTGTGCAGGTATTGGATAAACATTCTGATCTTGATCACAACCGCACCGTCATCACCCTGGTTGGTGAACCTGACGCGGTCGAAGAAGCCGCATTTCGATCTATTAAAACCGCGTCCGAGTTGATCAACCTTGACGAACACACAGGTGCACATCCGCGCATCGGCGCTACGGATGTGGTGCCTTTCGTACCCATCTCGGGCATTACCATGGCAGATTGCATCGCCATGGCGCAGCACCTGGGGCAGCGGGTCGCTCAACAGCTTTCCATCCCTGTTTATCTTTATGAAGAAGCCGCCACCCGGCCAGAGAGACAAAACCTTGAAGCCATCCGCAAGGGGCAGTACGAGGGCTTGAAGGCAGATATTTTAATCAACCCTGAACGAAAACCCGACTTCGGCCCCGCCAAATTGGGCACCGCCGGCGCGACTGTGATTGGTGCCCGTGCTCCTTTGATTGCATTCAATATTTATTTGACCACCAACGATCTCACTATTGCCCAGAAGATTGCCAAAGCCATGCGTCATTCTTCAGGCGGATTCCACTTCATTAAGGCTATGGGTGTAATGGTGGATGAACGTGCTCAGGTGTCGATGAACATGACTAATTTCAAACAAACCCCCATGGCGCGCGTGGTTGAAGCCGTGCGTCGTGAAGCAGAACGTTACGGCGTGGGCATCCATCACAGTGAACTTGTCGGCCTCATTCCGCAGGATGCATTGATTGACGCCGCTGTCTGGTACACCCAGCTGGACGGATTTAAACCGGATCAACTACTTGAGAACCGCCTTTATGAAGTAGCTCAAACTGAAGCTGTTCAAAAATCCAGATTTGAATTCCTTGATCAATTGGCCAGTGCTGATCCCACTCCTGGCGGGGGTTCGGCAGCTGCTTATGCAGCAGCTTCTGCTGCAGCGCTGGTAGCCATGGTTGGGAAGGTCACCCTGGGCAAGAAAAAATATGCCGAAGTTGAACCTCAAATGAAGCAAATGATCGAACAGGCTGAAGACTTACGCATTAAACTGCAAAATGCCGTCGCTGAAGATGCTGCCTCTTTTGAAGGTTATTTGCAGGCTGTCCGTATGCCCAAAGACTCACCAGAGCAGCAGGCTGCAAGAGCCGCCGCCATGGAAGCAGCAACCCTGAATGCTGCGCGTGTGCCTTTTCATTCAGCGGAATTATGCTTGCAGGTGTTGAAGCTGGCATTGACCGCGGCAGAATTGGGCAACCTCAATGCAATTTCTGATGCACTGTCTGCTGGTGCGCTTGCAACCGGCGGATTGAAAAGTGCCGCAGCAAATGTTCGCATTAACATTCACAATCTTGAGCACCCCGATGCAGCCAACGAGCTGATCACCAGGGTGTTATATATGGTTGAAGAATCCTCGCGAATTGAAGACTTGATTCGTGCACAATTCGTCGGGCGAACAGGGATTGGTTAGCATTACCCGCTTCGTTTGATGGGCAGTGGGATACAACCATTAATCCAAAAGGCGTGAACAAGCACTACTGGAGAACAAATGAAAAAACATTATTATATGTATTGGTTTGTTACATTGCTGGTTCTCTTATCAATAACCGGTTGTTCGGTGGTTTCAGCATTTAGTCCCACTGAAACCCCAACCTTAACGCCGCAGCCAACTTTAACGCCAACCCCGACAATTACTCCTACTCCCACGGAGATTCCCTTTTATCTGAATGCTATTGTTTGGAGCGGAAATCTGCAAGTTCCTATAGTCCTTTATCATCGTTTTGTACCAGATTATATGAACACTGATGCAACCCAAATGCGCTTTTCTGACTTCACCGCTGAAATTCAATCCCTTTATGATAATGGGTTCTACCTCATCCCGTTGGAAGATTGGCTGGATGGAACCTTCGTAGTGCCTGTTGGTAAAAAGCCTTTGATCATCACCCTCGACGATCTCTGGTTTGCCGACCAACTTTTTATAAACCCCGATGGAACCCCCTCAAAGTATTCAGGCCTTGGGCTGCTATGGCAGTTTTCACAGGAGCATCCAGATTTCGGATTTGCAGCTGCCGGTTTCTCAAACATGGGTGACAAGTATTACGGTGATAAATTGGTGGGTGATGTCTTTCAGCTTGGTGAAGGTGACGCCTGGAAAACAAAACTGGGTGAAACCATCGCCTGGGCGGTTGACCACGGCATTGAACCTTATAACCATCTCTACAAGCATCCCTTATTGAGCATCATGACCAGCAATAGCGATATCCAGTGGCAAATAGAGATGAACGATTTTGACACACGTTACTTTCTGTCGCTGGTAGGCCGTGAAGATTTATATCCAAAATTGGGCAACATGATCGCACTTCCGTTTGGCGAATGGCCGGCCACGGAATCCGGCATCAATGTACTCAAAAAATATATAAACCCCGAAGGCAAACCTGTATCAGCGATCATGGAAGCCTACAATCTGGGCAATCAAGAAATGACACCCTCCATCTTTTCTGAAGGTTTTGATCCTTTTAACATTGCCCGCCTGACTGCATCAAAATATATGATCCAGTGGATCATTGAGCAAAAAGACAGCATTCCCACCGCCCAGAATTGTCAGCTTGGACCGCTTGATGAAAGTCAAGCTGACAATCTTGACGTGATTCTGACTGCCATCCAGGCCGCGGTCAGCTCGCAAACCTGCCCTGAAGGGGTCTACAACGTGAATGGCAGCGTTTTCGTGGCCAAAGGCGGTACAGTAACCTTATTCAAGGCCAACGCCGAGGGTGAGGTTCCAGACCAATCCACACCAACTGTGGCACCTTAAATAATTCGTAGGGGTGGTTCTTCCTGAAACTGGACGCTTCACGTGAACCGCCCCGTTTTTTATTTCGTATATATTGCCATGAATCTTTGTATAATCTTATATATCATTCAAATGCCGAGGGATTTATGGGCAGTATTAAATCTGTGATCAAACGTTCAGGGGCCGTCGTACCCTTTACACCAGACCGGATTACCAACGCCATCTACCGCGCTGCCGTGGAAGTTGGCGGGCGTGATCGCGAGTTGGCCAAATCACTCTCACTTCAGGTGGTTGAGATTCTTGAGCGCCATCCTGATCCTGATTACATGCCTTTTATCGAAGAAATTCAGGACGTGGTTGAAAAGGTCTTGATCGAAAATGGTCATGCAAAAGTAGCCAAAGCCTACATTCTCTATCGTAACGAACGCGCAAACCACCGTAAACAGCAGGAAACCCTATCTTCTCATTCCCATCAACCATCCCCCAACATTCCCTGGGCCAAGATCTGGCACGTCTTGGATTGGGCTGTTGCTCATGGGCTGAACACCGTTGACGGTCTGAATCACCGCATCAGGGCAGGGGAGTATTCTCAAATTGTGACGGAATCAGAAGCCGCCTACACCGTGGATGTGGAAAATGCAGTCAAGGGCATTCTGGCTCGCAAGCATGATTTGAGAATGGTGCTCATCACCGGTCCTTCATCTTCCGGTAAAACCACCACCACCATCAAGATCAACCAGAAACTCAAGGAACATGGTCTCAAGCTTGTCACCTTGAATGTGGATAATTACTTCTTTGATCTCGACAAACATCCCAAGGATGAATTTGGTGATTATGATTTTGAAACCCCTCACGCGCTTGACCTGGAATTGATCAATCGGCATCTCTCCGTATTGATCGCCGGCGGCCAGGTGGACGTGCCATTTTACGACTTCAAACTTGGCAAACGCGGCTCCAAAGTCACACCCATGACCCTCAAACCGGATGAATTGATTCTGATCGATTCGCTGCACGGGTTATTCCCGGGTCTTACCAGCGAAATAGCAGATGAGAAAAAGTACAAGGTTTTTCTTGAACCACTGCTGCAAATGAAAGGCACAGATGGAGAATACATACACTGGACGGACATTCGACTAATGCGGCGGATGCTGCGCGACGAAGTTCACCGCGCTTACGATCCGCGCCAGACGCTGGAACACTGGCATTATGTGCGTGACAGCGAGATGCGTCATATCATTCCGAACATCATTCACGCCGATGAGATCATCAATTCCGCCATGCCGTTTGAACTGCCCATATACACACACCGGTTATTGAATCATTTCCTTGATTGGCAGAAACGCTATAAGGGTGATCCGCTGCGTGAAGACGCATTTATGCGCGCAAATCGGGTGGCCGAGTTGCTCAAGACCATCCAAGTGGTGGATGATGACAGTTTTATACCTTCAGATTCGGTCGTGCGAGAATTCATCGGCGGATCAAGCTTGAATTATTAAGGGTGCATGCATGACCTCAAAAGATAAAAAAACAAAATCCCGAAACCCCCACCTCGATCGAAGCCTGGTGATGCGTTTTAGAGCAGGTCAGAACATTGTCGTCACCCTGATCAGTTTCGCGTTTTCAGTTTCCGCCACCCGTTTGTTCCTGGAACTCACGGGCTACCCGCAGTTGGGGGGAGGTGAGCTGCATATTGCGCATGTCTTGTGGGGTGGTTTACTCTTGTTTGCAGCCGCTTTGCTCACCATCATTTTTGTGAATGAATGGGCAGCCACACTATCCGCCTTAATTGCCGGTTTGGGGGTGGGTCTGTTTATCGATGAAGTGGGCAAGTTCATCACCAGCACCAATGATTATTTCCATCCCTCTGCCGCCCCGATAGTCTATGTCTTTTTTCTTTTGACCGTCTTGGTGGCTTTTCAGGTTCGCCAAAATCGGCCAAAATCCACCCGATCGAAGATGTATGAGATCCTCGAAAAATTTTCTGAAGTGCTTGATCGCGACATGTCGGCCTATGAACGCGAAGAATTGATCCAATCTTTGGCAGAAGTTTGTAAAAATGAAGACCGCAGGGATCTATGCGCTTTGGCTGATTCAATGAAACAATATCTGCAAAACCAGACTCCCCGTGGGATTTCATATCAGCCAAACCTCATGGACCGCATCAAAATCCGTTTGATGAAATTCGAGCGAAAATTTCTTTCCAAAGCTCACCTAAGAATTGCCATCATTATTGGACTTTTTGGCAGTGCAGCCTGGTCGCTGATCTCACCCATTTTCTTCTTTTCTATTTCTAAAAACGTAACCCAATTGCAGGTGTTTTATGAAGAACTGATTACCAACAGGCTGGTCCGCAATGCCACGGGCATGAACTGGTTCGAGGCCAGGGTTCTGCTCGAAGGCGGCCTGGGGTTGGTGATTTTGGTTGCGGCTTTCTTCATATTATTTAAATCTGAAAAACTGGGTACCTGGTTGGGCATGATCGGTCTGATCGTGGCCATCACCATGGTCAACTTGCTGGTATTCTACTTTGATCAATTTTCAACCATCGTGCTAGCAACCTTCCAGTTTCTGGTGTTGGTTTTGATTATGAGATATCGCAAACGGTTTATCCTTAACCACTGACAGGAAAATATATGACAGACATCATCACCGCGTTACCTTATCCCGAGTCATATTGGGTAAAAGAGAAATTGTTTATGGCAGGCGAATATCCTGCCCGCTCTGACGAACTCGAGACTCGCCGTCGGCTACAAGCTTTGATCCGCTCCGGAATCATCCACATCATCGACTTGACCCATCCACAGGATTGCATGCCAATTTATGACGAAATTCTATTGGATGAGGGCAATGGATATATGAAAACCATGGCTTATTCGCGCCACCCCATCGAAGATCGTTCCATCCCGTCAAAATCTGAGATGTGTGCGATATTGGATGAGATTGATGCAAGTATCGCTAAAAATGCCCCCGTATATGTTCATTGCATTGCCGGCATCGGACGCACCGGCACCGTGGTGGGCTGCCACCTCATCAGGCACGGCTTACCGCCCAAACAGGTTTTGGCCGAGCTTCAAAAGCTTCGGGCCGAAGTCCCTAGCAGGTGGATGCGCAGTCCCGAGGCCGATGAGCAGGTTTCCTTCCTCATGTCTTGGAATCCTGGCTTATAGAATCCTAACCTTGAATCCGGTATAATCTACATTATTTTTGTAAAGTAGTTGATTATTTACAAGGAATTTATTGGATTATTATTACCCTGTAACAGGCTTTCCTTTAGAATAATAGAAACATGCTTGAAATAGGTCTAAACGATTCACATTTCACGGTATACGATTTACTAATCAGTCTCACCTTTTATCTATTACTTGATTATTTGGAGGCTTCACATGTATTCAGCAGAAATTAGCCGTATGAACCCCACCTGTTTCCTGTTTCTGGTTGACCATTCCACTTCCATGCAGAATCCGATCATGGGCATTCCCGGTAATCCGAAAAAATCTGAATTCGTGGCCGATGCCTTGAACAAGGTCATCCAAAGCCTGGTGGTTTCTGCTTCCAAGGATATGGAAATTAGAAAGTATTATCAGGTCGGGGTGATTGGTTACGGCTTTGAGGTAAAATCCGCCCTGGGTGGCGAATTAGCTGAAAAAGACCTGGTTTGGATCGATGAAATTTATGAGCATCCGCTGCGCATTGAAGACCGCATCAAGAAAGAGTCGGATGGAGTTGGTGGGTTCATCGAAGTCAGTACCAAGTTCCCGGTTTGGGTGGATGCCGTCTCTCGCGGACAAACCCCAATGTGTGCCGCCCTCAACAAAGCGCACGAAATCCTGGCTGCCTGGGTGGAGGAACATCCCCAGTCTTATCCTCCCACAGTCATCAATCTGACCGATGGCGAAGCCAATGATGGTGACGTGCGTGTACCTGCTGAATTGATCAAATCACTTGCCACAGAAGATGGCAATTGCACCATCCTGACGGTTCACTCTTCTTCCAATGAATTATCCCGCCAGATCGTTTTCCCCATGGATGCCAAAGACCTGCCTGACCATTTCTCACGGGTCATGTTTGAGGTCAGTTCACCATTGACTCCCAAGATGCGTGCCACCAGTGAAGAATTGATGGGTGCCCCCTTGGAAGAAGGTGCTCGCGGTTTGGTTTACAATGCCGACATTGCAGGTATTGTCCAGGCACTCGAGATTGGAACTCGTCCAGCCAACATTCAGTTATAAGTTCACTCATGAAATTGGTGTGGAAAGCTTTTAGCCTCTGCAAGGAGGGTAACCGTGAAGAGGAGAATGAGGATGCCGTTTATCCTCAACTCGTCAACGGCAGCAGCCTGGTTGCAGATCAATTTAGCTGCGCCATGGCTGATGGGGCTACTACATCTTCTTTTTCCAGGTTGTGGGCAAATTTGTTGGTGAAAGAATCCAGCATCTCGCATAACATGTCCATGGATTTTAATCAGACGATCAATGCGGCCCGGGCATCTTGGAAAGCCGCTCTGCCTGATAAGGAACTGCCCTGGCCGACTGCCATTAAAGTGAAGCAGGGAGCTTTTGCCACACTGATGTGGTTTCATATCTGGCAAAAAAACGGCGTTTACCCGCTCAATAATCACCCCGCCGACCACGGTTGGACGGCCAATGCCGTGGGCGATACCTGCCTTTTTCAAGTGGTAAAAGGTAAATTTATTTCCACCTTTCCTTTTACACAGGCAAAAGAGTTTTCAAATACACCTGAGCTTATTTCAACCAACCTGACGTATGCGCGTTCCAAGTGCGGATCACTTTCTGGAAAATGGCAGCGTGGAGATCATTTCTTGATTGCCACAGATGCCTTGTCAGAGTGGATGATCCGCAATCTTGAATCAGGTTCGCTCACCTGGGTGCTGGTTAGTGAAAATCTCACTTCATTGGTCAGGTTTCAAACCTGGATCAGGTATTTGCGCCGCCAATCGTTAATAAAAAATGACGATACCAGTTTGATCTGTTTAACGGTGGATGATTAGAAGTATGGAGCACACAAGATCATGAAGTACCCGGCGTTCAACGAATATCAGGCAGCCTTGCAGCATCCTTCTCGCTGTTTGATTCCGGTTGGCTTGAAGCAGTGTGAAGCAGAAGCCGACCTTTGGGGGCTCCCCAGGGTGCGTTCGGGTGGTTTTGCTTTGACTTATAAACTCACCGACGGAAAATCCACCTATGCCCTGCGCTGTTTTCACAAACATGTAGCAGATAGGGCGGAACGTTATGCCAGCATCAATCGTTATATCCAGAAAGCCAGGGTTGATTACCTCGAAACCATCCAATACATTTCTGAGGGCATCACCATTAAGGGCGCCTTGTATCCCATCACTTACATGAAATGGGTTGAAGGTGAAACTCTTGAATCTTACGTCATCCGCCACCTCGATAAACCGGCGGTCCTTGAGGAACTCGCTTCTCAGTTTTATCAAATAGTTCTGGACCTTGAAAAACGCACCATCACCCATGGCGACCTCTCGCATCACAACATCATGGTGCGTAATTCCAAGCTCGTGTTGGTGGATTACGATGGGATGAACGTGCCTGAAATGAAGCAGAAAATCTCCTGTGAGATTGGCAACCCCCATTTTCAGCACCCCGGCCGCGATGAGACCATCTTCGATCTGACCACCGACCGGTTTTCAAGCATCGTCATTTACATGGCTTTAAAAGCTCTCGCCATTGACAAGAAATTCTGGTACACCTACGAAACTGGCGGTGAAGGCTTACTCTTCCGCCGCGCAGATTTCGAACACCCCTGGCAATCGCCGCTGCTGCAAGAAATGGAAACCATCGCCTCCCTCAACCGGGACGTTCGCCAGTTTCGCCAGATCTGCATGATGGATGTCCGCCAGGTTCCCCGTTTGGAGGAATTTGCCAACGGTTTGAGCCTGGACTTCTTCAGTGTCATTGATGATGCCGGCAGTGTTGAACCTGAACGAACCATCGTTTTGGATGCCCAAAAGAAATACCTTTTCCTTTCACGACTGGGTGAGATCGTCACCGTGGTGGGGAAGATCGAAGAGATTTTCAGCGGCAAGACGCGTGACAACGTGCCGCATGTGTTTTTCAATTTTGGCAACTGGAAGATTAAATGCTTTACCGTGGTCTTGTGGGATGAGGCATTGAGCCTAATGCAAACCACGGGCATAGATCCACAGGAATACAAAGACAAATGGGTGAGTGTGACTGGTATGTTGACCTCGTACAAACGCCGGCCGCAGATGATCGTCAACACGCCTTTTGATATCGAAATCCTGGATGAAGAGCGGGTCAATCAAAAGATCGCTGCCTCCAGTCCGTTCTGGTTTGTGCGAAAAACCCCGCCAGTTGCAACGCCGGCAAAAAAGTTGGTGCCCAAAGCTCCTTCTCTGGAACAGAAACCACCTGCTCAAAAGCAGGCAGCGGTTCAGCCGCCCCTGGTGCAGGTGGTGGTGGAGAATAAGCTTCCAGCCGTGGATTTGGACGCACAGGTAGCCAATCCACTCGACCTCAACACGGATGTGGTGGGCAAAATCAACGACCTTTATAAAAATGTCAAAACCGGAACCCGTGCAGCTAAACGCAAGAAAAAGGCACAGTAGCACCCTGTTCTTTTGTGTTTTGTTTCATTGACCAATCCCCCTGCATAAGGTAAAATCTTCAATTGACGCGCGTTGTACCCTTCGCGTGAATCTATTTCGAAAGGGCTTGAAAATGAAAGTCTTATTGATCAAAGATGTTTACAAACTGGGTCATGCCGGCGATGTCAAGAAAGTCGCTGATGGTTTTGGCCGCAACTTCCTCATCCCTCAGGGATTGGCTGTCTTGGCCACCCCAGGTGCCTTGTCCACCGTGGAACGTATCCGTGCCAAAGCTGCTGTTACCCGCGCTGCTTTGAACCAGGAAATGAGCGGTCTTGCCCAACAGTTGGAAGGTGTTGAACTTTCCTTCGTGACCAAAGCTGGCGAAACCGGTAAACTTTACGGTTCCATTACCTCACAGATGGTTGCTGATGCCTTAAACCAAAAAATGGGCACCAAGATCGAACGCCATCAGATTGAATCCGAACCCATCCGCAACCTTGGCGAACATCACGCCACCGTGCGTTTGACCATTGACCTGAACCCGAAAGTCAAAGTTGTCGTAACCCGCGAGGGTGAATCCACCCTCAAGGACGGCGGCAAGGGCAAAGCTAAAGTTGAAAAAGCTGCTGAACCCGTTGTTGAAGCCCCTGTTGTTGAAGCAGTGGTCGAAGCTGAAGCACCTGTTGCTGAAGAAGTTGCTGCAGAAGAAGCTCCTGAAGCCGCAGCAGAATAGTAACCGCGTTCCAAGCGAACAATTTGACCGGCCAGTTCAGCCTCACGGCTGGCTGACCGGTCTTTGGTAAAAAAGTGAAAAATATGGCGATTTCGCCCGGGCAAACATTACGTAACAAACGTGAAGAAAAGAAATTGTCCCTTGAGCAGGCTGCTCTTGAGACGAATATTCGCATTCAATTTCTTCAAGCCATTGAAGAAGACCGCATGGGTGCAATCTCTTCACAAGCTCAATTGCGCGGATTCATTAGGTTATATGCCTCATACCTTGGACTGAATCCTCTTGAAATATTGGATTCCGGCCGTCCGATTGAAGAACCTGTAAAACAGGTTGAGAATCCGGTTAAATCCATTGAGACATCCATAAACCAAATCAACCAGGTCCAACAACCTTCATTGGATGCTCAACCGGTTGAAGAACAGAAATATGTGTTATCCCTCGTTACGAAGGTTCTATCCAGAAAAAAGACAAAAGAATCTCAAACCGTACAAACTCCCAATATTAGCGAAGACATTCCCGAGAAAGCCTCAACTGCCATTTTTAAATCAATCGGTGCTGATCTTCAACAGCAGCGTGAAGCATTGGGTCTTTCCCGTTACGATATTGAACGCCAGATCAAGATTCGTGAGTTATATATTTATGCGCTCGAGAACGGTCTGGTGGATGATCTGCCCTCCACGGTTCAAGGCCGTGGTATGCTCAACAATTACGCCGCCTTCATGAACCTCGAACCAGAAGAAATGCAGATGCGTTTTGCTGAAGGGCTACAACAACGCCGCATTGAAAAGGCCGAAGAGGATCTCGCAAAAAAGAAGAGCCCTGAGCTCAAGAAGTTCAACGCTCCCATTACCGGCTGGCGTCGTTACTTGACCCCGGATCTATTGATCGGTGGCGGTGTTTTTGCTGTCTTGTTCATATTGATCATTTGGGGAGCGTTGCAGGTCATCGGTACCTCAGAATCAAAACCGCAGGCTACCGCAGAACCCATCTCAGAGATTCTCATCGGTACCAATACCCCCATGGTAATGACCGAACAGGTGACCTTGGAATCCCAGTTAACCGCCACCCCTGAAAGCGGAGAATCTGCCAATACCCCATCGGTGGATCTGATGGCAACCATCTCCGCAGTGGATAACAAACCCATTCAGGTCGTCGTGGTGGCTTATCAACGCGCCTTTATGAAGATCATTGCCGATGGTAAAGAAGTGTTTGTCGGAAGAACCGTTCCTGGCAATGTCTATACCTATACTGGCTCAACCCGCATCACCTTAACCACTGGGAATGCTGCAGCGCTGCAGGTTTATTACAACCAGCAGGATCTTGGCGTTCTCGGCGGCAGCGGACAGGTGATGAACATGGACTTTACCGGCGCCGGCATGGCTACGGCCACTCCCCAGATCACCGCACAACCAACCTCAACCATGTTGCCTACTCAAACCCAGCCGCCAACGGAGACCCCAACCATCACCCCGACTCCGCCTACCCCGACGGTTACTCCTTACCGGCCATGAAGAAGAATACTTTCTATTTGGCATCTCTGGGCTGTGCCAAGAACACCGTCGATTCAGATTCAATGGCGGTGCTGCTTGAAGAAGACGGTTATCAAGCCGTCGAGAAACCCAATAACGCTGAATTATTGATTGTTAATACCTGCGGATTCATCCAATCTGCCCGCCAGGAATCCGTCGAAGTGCTGCAGGAATTGGCTGTGAAAAAGAAACCAGGCCAGTTGCTGGTGGCGGCTGGTTGTTTGACCGAGCGCTACCGCGAATTGCTGGTTAATTCCGTCCCCGGTATTGATGGGTTTATCGGCACCCGCCGCTGGATGGATATCCTTGATCTTGTGAAGCATCTCAAAGAATCCTCTGCGGGTGCTCCCCAATACCATATCCCTGAATCGGCCACCGTCGGCCGGGATGAAAAGGGAGTGGTGCGCGCTGCTGTTCAGGGTGCCAGTGCCTATCTCAAGATTGCGGATGGCTGCCGCCGACCCTGCGCTTTTTGTTCCATTCCATTGATCAAGGGCACAACCGTTAGCCGCCCCATGGAAGCCATCATTGAAGATGCCGTCATCTTGCAGGATTCTGGCATCAAAGAATTAATTCTGATCGCACAGGATACCACCGATTATGGCGTGGACCTCGGTATGAAAGATGGGTTGGCCACTTTACTTGAAGCTTTGCTGCCCCAAATCCCACAGATCCCATGGTTGAGAATTCTATACTCCTATCCGGGTTATGTGACCGACCGTTTGATCAATTTGATGGCCAGTTCAAAACAGATCCTGCCTTATTTTGATATCCCCTTACAGCATGCCCATCCAGATGTGCTCAGGCGTATGAAGCGCCCGGCTGACATGGATTGGGTGCGCCGCACTATTGAAAAGATGCGCAAGGCGATTCCCGATTTAGCCATCCGCACCACCTTCATCGTGGGTTACCCCGGCGAAACGGATACTGAATTCAATACCCTTTTGGATTTTATGCGTGAGATCCAGTTTGACCACGTGGGCGCATTCCCATTTTCGTTTGAACCTGGCACCAGCAGTGAACCCCTTGGTGATACAGTACCAGAAGCTGTCAAACAGGCGCGCATGCAGGAACTCATGAGCTTGCAGGAAAGTATTTCTCTGATGCGCAACCAGGCCTGGATCGGCAAACACCTTACCGTCTTGATTGAAGGACAGGGTGACGGCATTTCAGTTGGACGCTCATTCAGAGATGCACCAGAAATTGATGGGCTCGTGATTGTTGAAAACGAAATTGAGGTAGGCAGTCTGGTGCCGGTTTTGATCAACGGCGCCATGACCCATGACCTGACCGGCAGTCTGGCGAATTAAGCATTTAAAAAAAATCGGAAATCTGTTTTAAGATTTCCGATTTTGCTTTGATTACTCTGATTTTTCTACTTCTAAGAAAAAGTTGTAATGAGCGTCTTTACTAACCATCAGTAGGATTGTACGAATCAGGTGTTGCTGTTGGTTCTGGGGCATTTGGGTCTAATGTCGGGGTGGGGATGACTGGCGGATTGGAGCAATACTCCTGGGCTTGTTGAAGCTTTAGGGCCAGATCATCCGAGGATAGGATGTTTTTCGCGGTTTCATATTGAACTATGGCATTGCAGTAATCCAGGTTCTTCATCAACAGATCGCCAATGCCGGTCATGGATTCAACGTAGCGTTGTTTGGCCGGTACACCTGATACATCCAACATGTTGGGCACCTGTTTGGCTACTTCTGCCAACAGCTCGGTGGATTTGTAATAATCAATGCCGAAATAAGATTCGGCATCCAGGTACATTCTGGCGAGGCTGGCCAGGGATAAGGCATCCTGATCCAATGGGGCAATGCTGGCTGCCATGGCTAGATAATAAAGCCCGACCTCAAGATGCCCGCCGTTGATCTTGGCAACCCCATTGTTGCGCAGCGCGTAAAAATACAGTCCGTCAACAGTCAGTGCCTCATAACTTGGATCGATATTACGCATCTTGTTAATGGTATCCAGCAAACCCTTCCAGTCATTGGAATTGAACTGATTTTGGGCCTGCGGGAGTAAGATGCTGAGTTCAGAAGTATCCTTGGTCGCTACGGGTGTAAAAGCGGCATCCGGTGTGGGCTGCGGTGCAGCACTGGCATCCGGGTTCGCCAGGGCGATTGCAGTCAAAACTTCTTTGAGTTTTTCATCCAGACCGGGATACGCCGGGTAAATGGTCATGATGTATTGCAGACGTTGACTGGCCATTTGCAGATCGCCGTTGGCAATGTCGCGTTCAGCTTTGACGAAACTCGTGGTGGCTAATTCAAGCCTTTGATTCGTTTCAGCAACTTTCCTGGCTTGAATGGCAGTCGTGTAACCGATACCGGCGCCAATTGCCGTAATGACCAGCAGGATCAGAATTCCCAGCCAGACCCATTTTGCACGGCGGATTTTTACTGGTTTGACTTCGACCTCTGGCTGTGTGGGTTCATCCACCGCAAACAGAGATTCTATCTCGGCATCTTGCTCAATGGTCGCGGGCTTTTTAGCCATTGTTTTAACGGGGACGGTGGCATCTGTATGCTCAGCATAGGCTTCGGGTGCCTGGCTGTCCTTAAATATTTTCCTGCCGGTTTTGACCGGTTTGGTCGCTCCTGGCACGGATTCAATTTCATCATTTAGATTTTCAGTAGGCTTCTTATTGGTCATGGCGATAATTATACCGTAATTGAATGTCTTCCTATTTGGAATTTTTTATAGCTTCAGCAGCAGGGCCAATTCGCGTTTGATCCAGGGCAGTGATGCGGCAAAACCAAGTACCATTGGTACGACCCCCGCGATCAGCGGATGCACTCTGGGTGAAAGTAAGGCCAGGCTTCCCCAGGTGACCAGGCCGGCGGTGGCAGCGGCCAGCAGCGCACGCACCCAGGTGGAATCCAGCTTGATGGCAGGCATCATCTTTCGATTAAGCAGCACCAGCAGTAAGACAGCCTCCAGCGAGAAAACCAGCGAATCGGTCAGGGCGATGCCTGCCGCACCCAGAGGTTTATAGAGCAGGGACCCAATCAATGCGTATAGAGAAAGGTTAATCCCGGCCGTGATCAAGGGGATGATTGCATTCTGGCGGGCGTAGAATGACCGAGCGCCGACTTCTTTGAGTGAATGTCCGAGCAGCCCCAGCAAAAAGCCCGCTGTAACCCAGCTGAGCAGTCTCGTGCCTTCCACGCCGAAGTCAAAGGCCAGGCCTAACAGTGGCTTCAACCCAATGGCCAGCACGGCTGCAATGGGCAGGGTGAGCGCCATCAGCACCTTGAGTGCTTTCTGGATGGTTTCAGAGAAAGCTGCCTTTTGATCCGTAGAAAAATGTTCCGAGAGGGTGGGCAGCAGGGCGGTGCCGATGGCCGTGCCGATCAGTGTTTCAGGTACCTGCTGGATCATCCATCCGTAGGTCAGCGAGGTTACCGCACCTGCAGCCAGGCGCGAGGCCAGGTTGTCACGCACGATGAAGATGAGCTGGATCATGAACATGGTCACCAGGCGCGGCCCCATCAAACGGATGACCTTGCGTACATCCTCGTTTTTGAGATCCAGGCTCGGGATCCACTTGAAATTGTATTTTAAGAGCCCCGGTATCTGGATGGCCAGATGCAGCAGGGCGCCTATGATCACGCCGTAGACCAGACCTTGTACACCCAATCCGAAGGCCGGCAGGGTGATGGGGCCAAGGGTGTAGCCCTTCTCAGGCGAGAGGATGGTCACACCGATGATCTGGCCGATGTTATAAAAGATGGGAGCCAACGCTGGCAGTAGAAAGTGCTGGTTGGCCTGCAGACCGGCCATCACCAAACCGCTAACCGAAAAGATCAGCGTTGCGATCAAGTTCATGCGCATCAACCTGATTACCAGGTCTTGCTGAACTGTGGTAAAGCCGGGGGCGATGCCGATTTCGGCTCTCACCATGTCGCCTGCAAAGATCGCCACGATCACTGCCAGACCGGCCGTGACCAGAAATGCCAGGTTGGCAATGCGGCTGAACAATTTCCACGCGGATCCCTGTCCGTCGCGGGTGAGCACCTGGGTAAGCACGGGGATGAAAGCGATCGCCAGTGCGCCTCCCGAGATCAGGGCAAACAACAGGTCAGGGATGTTATTGGCTACGTTGAAGGCGTCCAGTTCGGCGGATAACCCGAATTGGCGTGCGATCAAAATCTGCCGTACAAAAGCCAGCACCTTATCCAGAAAGAACATGCCGGCCAGTAAGAACGAAACCTTGGTTAACTTCGAGAGTTTCATCATTCCACCTTTTTTGAAAGTGGGTTAATAATAGCATGGCCTAACATTATTTCGTAGGGTGGTGTTGGACTCATCACCAATCCCCAATCCCCAATCCCTAATCCCTAATCCCTAATCCCTAATCCCAAATTACTATTCTCTACTTTTTATCAAGTAAAATTGAACCTGGATTTGAAAGGACCACTTATGAAAACCTTTGGAACACTTTACGTGGTGGCGACACCCATCGGCAACGATGGGGATATCACCCTGCGCGCCATTGAGATCTTAAAAAGCGTCAACGCTGTGGTGTGTGAAGAAGCCAAACCTGGCAGCACCCTGTTGAAAAAACTGGGCATCGAGGGCAAGGAACTCGCCCTGCTCAACGAACACAACGAAGAAGAAGCCGCCGCGGACCTTTTGGTGCGGCTGCTTAACGGTCAAAGCCTGGCCATGATCTCGGATTGCGGTACCCCCGTATTTTCTGATCCCGGTTCCTATCTGATCCAACTGGCGTCCAGTTCGGGCGTGACCGTCTCGCCTATCCCTGGTGCATCCTCACTGATGGCTGCGCTTTCTGTGCTCGACTTCAAAATGGGACGATTCGTCTTCGCCGGCTTTCTTTCACGCGAACCCGAAAAACGCCGCAATGAATTGACCCGCTACCGCACCCTGCGCATCCCTGTCGTGCTCATGGATACCCCCTACCGCCTCGGCGCCCTGCTCGATGATGTGATCAAAGTCTTCGGCAAAGGCATCTGGGTGACCGTGGGCTACGACATGACCCTGCCCACTGAAACCATCTACCGCGGAGAGGCCGAAACCGTCCGCAAACAGATCGGTCCCCGCAAGGGCGAATTTATCATGGTCGTCGGGAATTAATATTGTAGGGTGGGTTCGAATGTTGAACCCACTATTTCAAATCATCGGCTTTGATGTCCACGGAAGGACAAACACAAGCACTACCGCGATAGCCACTCCCAGCACAATTGCCGCAGCCATCAAGGCCTGATCCACCCACCAGTGGAGTGTACCTTTTAACTCTTTTCGGTAGTCTAACCCCAAATACGCCAGAAAAAACATCCATGGAATGGCCGCAATGGGCAAAAGTATTCCCAGCGTAATACTGATGAGGAAAACAATCAACGAGATTATTTTATTGAGAATCTGCGATTGATTTGTCGCGATATCCGAAGTTGTTGTCATATAAGCTCAACTCCTTTTCCCAAAACGCAACACCTTTTATATATATATATTAATAAAAATCCGTTGAAATTCAACATACTTGAGTACTATTTTTCTCTGACTCTCGGAGGCCCCTTTGGGGGCACGGACCATTAGTAAAACAAAAACCACCGCAAGGTGGTTTCTTCTGTGCTTCTCGACCGAAGGGAAGGCCCCCCTTGAGGGCACGGATCGAATTAAACAAAGAAACCGCTAATCAGCGGTTTCTTTAGTGCCTCTCGAAGTGAAACGGAGACCCCCTAAGGGGGCACGGAGATTCCCGCAGCAAAGCGAAGGCTCCCCGCAGAGGGTGGAACTCCGGTTATAAATAAAAAAAACGAGCTAAAAGCTCGTCTTTTCTCTTGAGTGCCTCCACGGAGATTCGAACTCCGGTTTTGACCTTGAAAGGGTCGCGTCCTGGTCCCCTAGACGATGGAGGCAACAACGAGAGAGATTTTACCAAATGACCCGCTATCGGTCAAGCATTTGGTCAAAATCAATTTTTTATGATCATTCGCGATCTTCGTTGAACATCGTTTTGCGGTCCAAACCATACGCTTTGACCACCGGCAGCACGGTGAGGATGCCCGTATTGGGGTTGTTCAAGTCCCCGATGACTGATTGGGTAGCTTCAACCACCTTATCTACCATTTCATCACCATCAACGATTGTGAACAAGGTGCGGTTCAAGCGTTCTTCCTGTTGGATCAGGTCTTCGAGGCTGGGAATCAATGGAATGTCTTCACGCAAAACATCCAATGTTTGAAGTCGGCGCAACCCGGTACTTGGAAAAATCGTTACTCCAGAGACCCCAGTGGCGTCCCAGGCTTCAAGTACATCCTTTAAGAAACTTGGATCGTGTAATACAAACATAACCATATACATTAAGCACTCTCCTGATTCATGCTTGAATCTGATTCATCCACTTCTGCTTTTTTCTTTTTGTTCCGAGAAAAAGACCACCTCAATAGCGGGGGGGTGATCACGGTTGTAATTAAAATCATTGCGATAATCGAAGAAAACAATTCTCCTGAAAGATAACCTTCATCTAATCCAATTTTTGCAATGATCAAACCGACTTCACCGCGAGAGATCATTCCGATACCAAGCTGCAGCGCTTCTGAAAAATTCAATTTTGCCATCAACGCGCCAACACCTGAACCCACGACTTTTCCAACTACGGCGATACCTGAAATCGATAAAATGATCCAGAGTGAGGCTAGGTTTACCGAATGAAGGTCAACACTTAACCCGATGCTGATAAAGAAGATGGGCACAAAAAAAGCATACGAGATCGAATGCAGGTTACCTTCAATCAATGATTTCTCAGGTGTTCGGCCAAACATGAGACCGGCCAAAAAAGCACCCGTAATGGCAGCCATTCCACCTACTAATTCCGCTGCGAGCCCGTAAAACAAAAGCACAACGATGGCCATTGTCGTCACACCCTGACTCACCGGCAATTTATGCACAAACTTTGTGATCCTCGGCAAAACCCATAAACCAAATCCTACTGATAATGCAAAGAAAAGCAGCATCTTTCCAAATACAACGACAATACTTGAGGCGCCACCGCTGGATGATAAAAATGCAACGAAGGATGAAAGCAGCAAAATGACCAGCACATCATCAAAAATAGCCGCACCCAGCAGACTTAGCCCTACCCGACTGCGGATGAGTTTCAATTCAATCAACACTTGAGCTGAAATTGATACGGATGTCGCACCGAGCGTTAACCCCAGAAACAAGGATTGTGTGAAATCCATTGCTAACAATTCTCCGAATAATGCCCCCATTCCAACTGGCACAGCCACTCCAAAAACACCGGCTAATGCAGAAACTCTTGTGTTTTTCGCCAGGTCTCTCAAATGCAATTCCAGGCCAGCCAAAAACATTAATAGCATTACGCCAAGCTCACCTAATTCAGCGATTATTTCTGATATATGTGAGTTGTTGATAAATGGAAGATTAATAAGATTAAGCAGCGAGGGGCCGAGCAAAACACCCACAAGCAATTCTCCAAATACAGAAGGTTGACCAATCCGGGTACTGAAATACCCTGCCAGTTTTGCTGCCAGAAGGATGATTGAAATTGCAGTAATCAGTTGTAAGAAATGAGACATCTTTGCTCTTCTTGGATTAGAAATTCTTTCGGTGGTGTAAAGGCTCTATTCAATTCTACCAGAACCATATTAATTCCGATTTTACGCTTTAGCAATTGTTTTTACGCAATTACAGGCTTGAATTATGCAATAATGAACCAGTCTATAAATACATAGTCATGATTACTATGAGGAGCATATGAAAATTAGTGATTGTATGAAACGCAAGGTTTATTCATCCAAACCTGAATTACCGATTCTGGAAGCAGCAATACTTCTTGTTCATCATCATATAGGGTGTTTACCGATCGTCAACGATAAATCCGAGTTGGTTGGATTGGTTCGAATCCGCGATTTGATCACCCTTGCCATGCCTGATTTTATCCACTTGGTTGAAAATGTTGATTTCGTGCATGATTTTGGTGCTGTTGAAGACGATACTCCTGATCTCGAAGTATTGAAAACGCCCATCGGATCCATCATGGGTGATCCTATAGCGGTGGAGGAATCTGCCGGGCTGGTGCGTGTGATTGCTCTGATGCAGGAGCATGCTTTAAATGACATGCCTGTGGTGGATGAAAACCTTCATCTGGTTGGCATTGCCTCTTATGTGGATATCGGTGTAGCTTTGCTCTCCAATTGGAAATCGGAATAGACTTTCTCTGAATGGAATGTGACCATGTGGCCTATCGTTATTTCTTCTTCGCTATTTGTAATTAGCCTTTTTTTGATATTTTCAGAAAAATTGAATCGTACGATTACCTCAATGGTTGGGGCCGTATTGATGGTTGTTTTTGGGTTGTTTTTTCGGTTTTACAATGAAGAACAGGTAATTGGGTCGATTGATTTTAACACCCTGGGTCTTTTGCTTGGCATGATGGTCCTGGTTTCGATCTTGGAACCCACAGGATTTTTTCAGTATTTGGCCGTCTGGGTCGGCAAACTCTCTAAAGGAAAACCGGTCAGATTACTGTTATTCTTGGGGGCGATCACAACACTGGTTTCAATGTTTCTTGACAATGTCACTACTGTGGTCCTTATAGCGCCGGTGACCATCTTGTTGTGTGAAATCCTTGGGATCAGTGCCCAACCTTTTTTGATGGCTGAGGCTCTGCTTTCTGATACAGGCGGCGTGGCGACTCTGGTGGGCGATCCGCCGAATATTCTAATTGGTTCTGCCGCCGGCTTAACTTTTTTGGATTTTTTGACCCACAGTCTGCCCATTGTACTAATCGTGTGGGTTGCTGCACTTTTGATATTGCTTGTATTATTCCGAAAAGAACTTGCTCAACAACCGACTGATTTAGATGCCTTGATGGAACTTAACCCAAAGGATGTTCTAAAGGACCCAAAATCCGCAAAAAAAGTATTAATAGTCATCTGTGTCATGATTGCTTTGTTTCTGCTGGAAGAATTATTAAAAATTCAACCTGCTTTAGTTGCTTTAGGTGGAGCCTCTTTTGCGTTGGTCTGGATTCGCCCATCCGTTCAAGAAACGCTTAAACGCGTTCAATGGGATGTACTCATATTCTTTGGCGCATTGTTTATCATGATTGGGGGTATGCAGGTTGCGGGTGTGTTTGATAGTCTTACACACGTTGCATTGTTTATAAAAAACATTGAACCTGTGTTGTTGGGATTAATAATTCTCTGGGTGGTGGCGTTACTTTCGATGGTGGTTGATAATGTGCCTATCACCATTGCATTGATCCCCGTAATTCAGGGGTTAGGAGCCGCAGGCATCCCTACTTCTCCATTATGGTGGGCATTGGTGTTTGGAGCCGGTTTTGGTGGTAATGGAACCATTATTGGGTCCACTGCGAATATTGTGGTGGCTTCTTTATCTGACAAAACCAGAAATCCAATCACCCCAAAAGTGTGGATTAAAAAAGGGTTGCCCGTAATGATTGGCACAACCCTGGTTGCAAGTATTTGTTATTTACTTTTGTTTGAGTTATTAAGTAAATAGCACAATTAACTTCGTAAATATAACAACCAAAGACTCGCAAAATAAAACAAAATTATTGCAAGTGCATCGATTTCGAGAAACCAGATGCGCTTTTCAAGCTTGACCAGATTTCCTATTAAACCCATACAGGTTAACAACAATCCTACAATGCCGATAAGTAAAAACGATGGATCAATCGCTTCCAGGAACCTTCCCTGGGTATAAAAAAAGTCAGTTAATCCTAACGCAAACATGTTGAACAGGTTGCTGCCAAAGAGATTGCCGATGGCCATATCAGCGGCACCAATTTTAATGGCAGCGATCGTTGTAACTAATTCTGGCAATGATGTTACAAGGGCTACCAGGGTTGTCCCAATAAAGGTGGTTCCTAATCCTGTACTTTCTGCAATAATATTGGCGTTTTTCACCATAAGGGGGGTAATGAAAATTAGTGCGACAGCCGCAAGAAGAAATCCGATGATTCCACGCAGCAGACTGGGACTGTTAGCCGGCACCTCGACCATCTCTGACGATGAGGTGTTATGTTGACTGTCTTTATGAATTAGCCTTACCGCCAGAATGTACACGGCAATGATAATCAAACTATCAAGGCCAACAAATCCAATTGAAATATCTAAATCTACTAGCATAAAAAAAACAACCAAACCAATTAAGAAAACGGTAAAACTGCCAGTAACAGCATGTTTGAGGGCCGCTTTACGTAGAATTCTTTGATTACGAAAGGAAATATCAATAATTGCCAACAGAAACATATTAAACGTATTGCTTCCAAGCAGGTTGCCTGCTGCCAGGTTTGGAGCGTTTTGCTGTAAAGAACTTATTGACGTTAAAACTTCAGGCAATGAGGTTGCTCCTGCAAGAAGTAATAAACCTATAAACATCCCCCCCATTTTTGTGCGAGTTGCAATAATATCACCGTATTTTGCGAGTTGAGTCGCAGCCAAAACGATCAAAGCTGCTGTTGTCAAAAATATTACCCAGGCCATCTGCTTACCCTTCCTTCTGTTCCGGACCAGGTATTCCCTTAATAATTGATAACGGCCAGGCTGAAAAGATTCCGGTATTGGGCTGATTCAAATCACCCACAATATTTTCGATTGCTTCAAGGCAAGTCTTCACCATTTTCTCCGTTTCGACCATTACAAAAAAAGTGAGATTTCCGGTTTCTTCTGATTCACCAGAATTAAATGCATATCTCATCGGAATAAACTTTTTTAAGTGGCGGTGTAATCCACTGCTCTCAATAATCGTTGCCCCGCTTATACCCATCTCAGACCATGCGTTTAAAATAGCATCAGAAAATTGGATGTCATCAAGGACGAACATGATCATATACATTTCTGCCTCCTAAAGTATTCTTATGAATGTGTCATTAAATTTGAACTTGACCATTCTGTAAATTAATAATTGAAATTAGTATTTAGCCAATAATCTAACCGTTTGCAAACGTGTTTTTACAAACTAATTATTTTTACGGTTGTTCTCTTATGCCTTCGTTGACATAAGTCACCAACTCACCAACGCTTAAATTGTCAATTCCAAGTTTATCTATTGTCCGACCGCGTCGCCAATAATCCGTTCTATGGATGATGGATGATATCCGCACGATTGAATCCATGGCTCGCACTGAAACACCATAACGCTGACCTAGAGAAGCAATGGGCACAAGGCTCATGGGTACATCTTCAAAAATATAACGATGATTCATGGTGGGTGGGGCTTTTATGCCATAATAACCAGGCTGATTATGGATGGCTTCATTCAGGTCTTCTCCGGTGGCATCATAAGAAAGCTTCAACCATTCCATTGCAGTTCGAGCCCTGATGCCCAGCGATGAAGCCACGGTCACACGCTCGCGGTCCAAAGCTTCAAGCACTCGCGCAACGGATGGCGTGACGCCCTCAATGTAAAACTGATAATCACCGTGAGTAGATTCAATTCGACCTGTATTGAGAATAGTCAGGGCGGGGTGAAAAATGGCACCCATATTGTTTAAACCGGTTTGCAATACATTTACACCGTCGATATATTGTGGATATGCCTGATGAATCACATCCAAAACCAAACGATTTCGCGTAGCTGGCAGAGCGGCCAGTGGTACAGCATCTTTGATCCTGAAGATGCGAGCTTCAGCAGGTCCATCAGATCGAGACGCATAAATGAATGTTTCAGCTTCAGATATCGTGACATCCGCTGTACAATTTTCATCTCTTAGCACCTTGGCAAATTCAATTGCGCCACAAGTACGACCTGGGTGAAGTACGACGATCTGCCCGTCTTTTAGAAATGGTGCACACCCCTTGGCTACATCTCCATGAGCAGACGATGGTACAACAACCATAATCATGTTCGCCTTTGCAAGTGCCTCTTCAAGATTAGAAGTGACACAAGATAATTTGGCAAATTTTTTGTACCCGGTTTCTTGAATCGAAAGATCCAATCCCCCCAATTCTTTTATTGCTGAAATATGTTCAGGGGTTCGGTTATAAAGTGTGGTTTCGAAACCCATTTGTGCCAAATGAGCGGCCATGGCTTTTCCACCGTGACCTGCCCCGATGATTGTAAATTTCGTTTTTTCATTCATTGTTTCCTCCTGTTACTTAGTCAAGCAAATTATCAATTCGGTTTTTTTCTGGAACTGGCTTGCCAGCACTATTTATGGCTTTACAACATCCATCTATGATCCTGGTTGAGATTGACCCTCTGGCATATGGATTATTCTTCAACTGTGGCGCATCCATGATTCCCAAAGACACAGCTTTTGTTAAAACCACAGGATCAATTAAGGGATCAATGTTTGAATTTTGTGATAATGATCGAATTGCATCCAATGTGAAATTTGCGCCATTAACCAGCCATTCAATCCTGGCCTTAATCTTGGGGTCTGACAACATTTCGGGTGCGCCACGCATCGAATTCTCGACCGCTCTTCTGGCTATCGTGCAAGATTCAATCACATCTTCTGGGGTTGCGGCATGATCCGCTTCGGTGAACCCCACAACATGGATGATGTTGGGTTTTAAAGCCATTTGCAGGTAGATGCTGGTGGCAAGATGCGCCTTTGCAGCTGAAGGGTCAAGCGGATAACTGAGAAGACCGGTCCGTGTTTGAGTCAAAATTCGAAAATCAGTGCTGCGCAAGGGTTCGATTAGTCTCAACATGGCTGCCATTTTTGCCAGGTCCATGGCGTCTGATAGTCCTGGCGGACTATTGAACATCAATTGGGCAATATAATCTTTGACGCCGAATGCACGGGCATTGTAGGCTGCCAGATAAGCTGATACGACACATATGACATCAGAGGCATCTCGCATCCCCCAATGATGAGCTTCATTCAACTCCACTGGAATATTGTGCTCGCCATACCACTGCATCACTTTTTGATGTTCACGAATGGAGCCTTCAAGATCCCAAGGACCTCGCCCGTCCATTTTGTTGAACCAAAAAAGCGGAATAGCGCACCAGGCATTGTGTATTGTCTCGGTATATAGCTCTGCCAGTTTAATGAAATCATCCGTACCTGAGTATGTTCGCATGAGTGGATAGTTCCCCCTGCGGCTGGCTTGAAAAAGTGAAATGTAATCTCCTCTGCTGCGAACAGGTACCCCGCCGGCTCCCTTCTGGCGAGGATCTTGTCTTTCAGGATGGAAAAAATTTTCCTGGGCGTCTTGATCAATACCCAATGAAATCACATCCAATACTTTGGAATCCGCAATTTTCTCAATCCCGGTTAGTGTTGCTTCCATGGTTGGTAAACCGAAATGATGCCTCAATAGGGGATAAGGTGACTTCCAGTTAATACGTTCTACTGTTGTCTTTGGATATTCTATGGTGGCACTATTTCCGCTTGATTCTCCCTTTAAAAACGCTAAAACCTGATCGTCTGGTTCACCACCTTCAAATACAAGTTCAAAAAAACCAATCTTGCCTGCTTTTTCAGCCAACGGCGGTGTCCCCCCAAAAACAAATCTCGTGCCGGTTGAGCGGAGTTCATCGGCAGCTTCTGTAAATTCACCGAGCAACCTTTCACCGGTTTCAGGGGTTAAGCGATATGAAACACCAACCAGATCTGCTTTTTCTCGTTTCGCTGCTTCAATTACTTTGTCAATTGAAACCGCTGGACCAAGAAAAATTGTCTTCCATCCGGCTTGTTCTGCCAGGCGCAGGAAATTGCTGATTCCTGCAACATGAACGCATTCCCCCAGGGCTGCTGCTACGACTATTTTTTTCATATTACCTCAAATAAAAAAACCAGAGCGAAAGTGCCGCTCTGGTTTACATTGGTTAATTCTGCTGAATGGAACTAATCCACTAACTCAACTGATTAATATTTAGCAATGGGTGCGGCAATTTTACATAAAGAATGTGTTTATGAACACACTCATTAAACATTTCAAATCCTTTTGGTGGATCGGTGATCCATCGCATGCGTGTAAAGTTAAAAGTTTTCATATTATTCTTTTCATTTCTCAATATATTTATAACATATTATTTCTGAACTTGTTTTTATGGGTCGATATAGTACTCAAAAACGTTTGTGAGGTTTGTCGAAAGCAAGCGTATGCTTATTCACTTTATTTGAAAAGCCACTTTCATGTATACTTAACGGGCAGGTAATTCACCATCGGAGGGATAAATGAATCTTGAACAAGAGAAAAATCGTTGGGACGAAACCGTCGCCAAACCTTCGGTTGAAAAATTCAAAGAACGTAAAGCAGAATTTCTAAGCCCTTCGGGCATCCCCATCCCGCGTGTGGCCGTACCGGGCGAATTTGACTATATGGAGCAGCTTGGCTTCCCGGGTGAGTACCCATTCACCCGCGGCGTTCAGCCTACCATGTTCCGCAGCCGCTTCTGGACCATGCGCCAATACGCCGGCTTCGCCTCCGCGGAAGAATCCAACAAGCGCTACCGCTATCTGTTGGACCAGGGCCAGACCGGCCTCTCGGTGGCTTTCGACCTTCCCACCCAGATCGGTTACGACTCGGATGACCCAATGTCATTGGGCGAAGTGGGCAAGGTGGGCGTTTCCATCTCTTCCCGCCGCGACATGGAAGTGCTCTTCGATCAAATTCCGCTCGACAAAGTTTCCACCAGCATGACCATCAATGCCCCCGCCGCCGTGCTGCTGGCCATGTACATCGCTGTCGGCAAGAAGCAGGGTGTGGATTCCAAACAACTGCGCGGCACCATTCAGAACGACATTCTCAAAGAGTATGTGGCGCGCGGAACTTATATCTTCCCGCCCAAACCCTCCCTGCGCCTGATCACTGACATTTTCAAATACTGCGAAACGGAAGTTCCCAACTGGAACACCATCAGCATCTCTGGTTACCACATCCGTGAAGCCGGCTCAACCGCCGTACAGGAAGTTGCTTTCACCATCGCGGATGCCATCGCCTACGTCCAGGCGGCCATTGATTCCGGTCAGCAGGTGGACCAGTTTGCCTCACAGCTTTCCTTCTTCTTTGCAGCCCACAATGACTTCCTTGAAGAGATTGCCAAGTTCCGCGCTGCGCGCCGTATCTGGGCGCAGATCATGCGCGACCGCTTCGGCGCCAAGGACCCCAAATCGTGGATGCTGCGCTTCCACACTCAAACTGGCGGCTCAACCCTCACCGCCCAGCAGCCAGAGAACAACGTGGTGCGTGTGGCTATCCAGGCCATGGCGGCCATCATGGGCGGCACCCAATCGCTGCACACCAACTCCATGGATGAAGCGCTGTGGCTGCCCACCGAAAAATCCGTACGCACCGCCTTGCGCACCCAGCAGATCATTGCTTACGAATCCGGCGTGGCTGACACCATTGACCCCATGGCTGGCTCTTACGTCATCGAATACCTGACCGACGAGATCAGCAAACGCGCCATGGAATATATCACCCGCATTGACGACCTGGGCGGCGCACTCTCGGCCATTGAAAAAGGCTACATGCAAAACGAGATCCAGGATTCCGCTTACAAATTCCAAAAGGAAGTGGAAAGCAAACAAAACGTTGTGGTGGGCGTCAACATGTTCCAGGTGGAAGAAAAACGTGACCTTGAACGTATGAAAGTGGATCCTGCCATTGAAAAGAACCAGGTCGCAAAACTGGCGGATCTGCGCAAGAACCGTGACAACGTTAAAGCCAATGAACTCATGGCTCAGTTGGATGCAGCCGCCCGCGGCTCTGACAACTTGATGCCCTTGCTGGTGACCTGTATGGAAAACGACGTGACCCTGGGCGAGGCTTGCGGTGTGCTGCGCAAGGTCTGGGGCGAATATCAACCCCCCGTTTGGGGATAGAAAAATCGAGGAGACGATATGGCAACCATGAAGAAAGTCAATCACATTGCTGTTGCAGTGCCCGATATTGAAGAAGCGTTGAAGTTTTGGCGCGATGCCATGGGAATTGACGTCCATCACGTTGAGGATGTGCCAAGCCAGAAATCCAAAGTAGCCTTTCTGCCAGTGGGTGACACCGAGGTGGAACTGGTTCAGCCGACATCGGATGACAGCGGCGTGGCGAAATTCGTGGCTGAAAAAGGCGGCGGCATGCATCACCTCTGCTTTGAAGTGGATGACTGTGCCGCGACCATGGCGGAATTGAAAGCCAAGGGAGTCCGTTTATTAAGTGAAGAACCCAATGTGCTGCCAGGCCGCAAGATGGCCTTCATCCACCCCAAGAGCACCGGCGGTGTGTTGGTCGAACTTTACGAGATCACAAAATAACTATTTTTTCTAAATTTACCCCCAATTCAACAAAATCCCCCTCGGTTATTAAACCGAGGGGGATTGCTTTTTTTGTTATTCTCTAATTATTTTTCGACTTCAAACTCGGTGTGCAGGCTGGCCGTGGAATCGCCGCCCACCCATACATCAAACTCGGTTGCATCCTGGATGACAGTTCGGGTGATGGTGCTCCAGTAGCTTAATTCGTCAGGTCCAAGCGTAAAGGTTACAGTCTTGCTTTCGCCGGGTTGGAGGGTGATGCGTTTGAAGCCTTTGAGCTGACGCATGGGGCGGGTGTCGGTGCCAAACTTCTGATGGATATAAAGCTGTGCGACCTCATCACCGGCCACCGCGCCGGTGTTTTTAACATCCACTGACACAGTCAGAGATTTTCCGATCTTGATTTTGGATTGGTCAAGTTTCAGGTTTGAAAATTCAAACATTGTGTAGCTTAGACCATAACCGAAGGGGTAAAGCGGGGTGGGCAGCCCATCCCAGTAACGGGGATTGTAATTGAGGGCGCCTTCTGGTGAAAAGGTCATGTCGCGGGCGTAATAGAGCGGTGCGTGGCTGCCTTTGCGCGGGAAACAAACGGGCAGCTTGCCGCCGGGGTTGAAATCACCAAAGAGGATATCTGCGACCGCGTTGCCGCCCTCGGAGCCGGGTTCCCAGGCTTCGAGTATGGCAGACACGTTTTCAGCAGCCCAATTGATGCTCAAGGGGCGTCCGTTGAGAAGTATAAGCACCACCGGTTTACCCATGGCGACAACAACTTTAAGCAGTTCTTCCTGACGGCCGGGCAGATCAAGGTCGGCACGGCTGGCGGCTTCACCCGCCATTTGGGCATGCTCGCCCAAAACCATGATCACCAGCTCTGCCTTACGAGCAGTTTCGACAGCCTTCTTGAAAGCGGCATCAGATTCTTCAGGGGTTTGGTAGACAGTTTTCTTGCCTTCGAGGCTGTCAAACCAGGAGGGGATATCCCGATAGATCTCAGGGCCGGGGGCGAATTCAATTTTTGTGCCGGGTAGTTTGGCTTTAATCCCTTCAAGCACCGTGACGGCTGCGGGTGTATGTCCAAATACCATCCATGAACCTTCGGTCGCTTCCATCGAATCGGCGAGCGGACCCAAGACGGCGATATTCTTTTGAGTTTTTGCCAATGGAAGCAAACCGCCTTCATTGCGCAGCAAAACCATTGAGCGAAGGGCGACTTTGCGTGCTTCCTGGCGGTGATCCGGGCGGGCGATCACTTTTTCAAGCAGGGTTTCATCGACATACGGGTTTTCAAACAAGCCCATGCGAACTTTGGCTGCCAGGATCGGTTTCACCAGGGCATCAATTTCTGCAAGGGTGATGGTACCTTCTTTGACGAGTTCAGCAATATGGTCAAGATACTTATAACTGGCCATATCCATGTTCATCTCGGCTTTCAATGCACGAGCGGCTGCATCTTTGCCATCCTTGGCATGGTGTTGGATGACCATGTTTCCAACAGCCATGGCGTCGCTGACCACGAATCCCTTGAAACCCCAGCGTTCACGCAGCGTGTCATGCAGCAAAAAGCGGTTGCCGGTCGCCGGTACATCGTTGAGATCCATGTAGGCGCTCATAAAGGTAGCCACACCAGCTTTCACAGCTGCTTCAAAAGGCGGAAAAACGGTGTTGTAAAGCTGGGTGTCTGATAGGTAAGTCGGATCATAATCGCGTCCGCCGTCAGAAAAACCGTAACCCGCAAAATGCTTGGCGCAAGCCAGCACACGTTCAGGGTCGCTGACATCTTCGCCCTGGAACCCGCGCACCTGGGCGGCTGCCATGGCGGAACCCAAAAAGGGATCCTCTCCGGCGCCTTCTACAATGCGACCCCAACGAGCATCTCGGGCGATATCAAGCATGGGACCAAAAGTCCAGTGCAGGCCGGCGGCGCGAGCCTCACGGGCGGCCACAGTTTGGGCGCCTTCCGCGACATCCGGATCCCAGGAGGAAGCCATGCCGAGAGGAACGGGGAAGATGGTGCGGTATCCGTGGATTACATCCAGCGCAAAAAGAACGGGAATGCCTGAAGGGCTTTCTTCAATGGCGATTTTCTGCAGCCGGTTGAACTCTTTCGTGTCGTTTAACCAGAGGATGGAACCCGCACCGCTTTTGCGGATGATGTCTTCCCCCTTGGGTCCGGGGAAAAAAGATGCCCCAGAAACCTGGTTAAGTTGGGCGATTTTTTCTTCCAAACTCATCTTTTTGAGCAATGACTCAACGCGGCCTTCAATCTCTTTCGTTGATAGGGCAGAGGATTGCTTGCTTTTCTCCATGTGGAACCTCCTGAGGGTGATTATAAGAACTAAATCGGTAATTACAATTATATTTGCAACCGGTTGCAATGTCAATAATGATCAATCTAGTAGACTGGAGAAAAACTGTGGGACCGGGTGGAAGTATCGTATCTATAAAACATCCCCGCGGATACAAATTCCGCGGGGATGTGTCTCGTATTGATAGTCTAATTGTGACTTGTGTGGTTATTGCTCACAAAACGAAGTTATTGAGGAACTGCCACCATGGCGTTCTCTTCGGCTTCTGCCACTGCGATGCCTTTTTCGATGTTGACTTTGCTGAGGATGAAGATGCCGAGTGCAAAGAAGATGACAAGGGATGAAATACTTAAGCGTGATTCACCCATGATGGTTGAAACCACACCAAACAAGGCTGGTCCGAGGATTGAAGCGAATTTTTCAAATACGCTGAAAAAGCCGTAGAATTCGGCAGATTTGCTGCGTGGGATCATTTTTCCGATCATGGAGCGGCTCAATGCCTGACTGCCGCCCTGGACGGTGGCCACAGCTGCGCCAAGCGCCCAGAACTGCCACTCCTGGTAGAGGAAGTAACCTGCGATGGCGATCAGGGTGTAGATGCACAAACTAAGATAAATGGATTTCTTGGTGCCGAGTTTCTTAGATAGCCATCCGAAGAGGAAGGCGAACGGGGCAGCCAGGAACTGAACCATTAAAAGCGTACCGATCAGTGTGGTTTGAGAGAACCCCAGTTCAGCGCCATAAATGGTGGCCATCACGATGATGGTGCCAATGCCGTTGGAGTAAACCCAGAACGCCAGCAAGCCCAATGACAATTCACGGTATTTGCGAATTTCTTTAAAGGTGGTGAAAAGACGTGTGAAACTGGCTTTTAACGGAGAAAAACCAACTTCGTGGGCTTCAATGCGGCGGGGAGGTTCTTTAACTCGCAGCAAAACTGGCAGGGTAAAGACAAACCACCAGATCGCCACGGTCACAAAAGACAACCGGGTCATTAAACCGGCATCCAGTGCAGGCACCAGGTCAGGTACAAACATGATCATGAACAGGTTTATCGCCAGTAAAATGCCACCACCGATATACCCCATGGCATAGCCTCTTGAAGAGACTGCATCCATTTCATCCGGTTTGGCCACGTGCGGAAGCAGTGCATCGTAATAAACCAGGCTGCCGGCAAAACCGATATTACCAAAGACAAAGAAGATTGAGGCCAACAGCCAGTCGCCGGTTTGGATGAAATAGAGCAGGGCAGTTGCTGTCACGCCGATGAGCATGAAGATGGTTAAGAATCGCTTCTTGCTGCCTCTGAAATCTGCAACTGCGCCCAAAATGGGGCTGATAATGGCTGCAATTAACGCGGCAAACGAGGAAGTAAATCCCCAATAGGCTGTCGCGACGTTGGGTGCCAGGTTGGCTGCCGCAACGGATGAATAATAGACCGGCAAAACGGCGGCCATGATGGTGGTGGCAAAGGCAGAATTGCCCCAGTCGTACATCGTCCAGGCTGCGATTGCCCTCTTGTGAAGTTTTACATCTGATTCTGATTTTGTCGCTTCTGAGTCCATGGATCATCCTTTCAATGAAGATGAATGCTTCAACTATTATACAAGTGCAACCCCGAACCGGTGTTAACGATTTGTTATTAACAAAAAACGTAAGGGCAATTCATCGCCCTTACGTCTAATTTCCTAATCCCTAATTCCTGCCCTTACTGCAACCCGATCTTCTGCAGCGTGTCGTGCAGCACTTCGGCGGAGTGTTGAATGCCTTCCTTTTCTTTCTCATTCAGTTTCAGAAACATGGTGCGTTTGATTCCGTTATGTCCGATCACAGATGGCAGGCTCAGATAGACATCATTGATGCCGTAATATCCCTTGATCAAGGTGGAAACACTGAGAACGGAATCCTGTCCGCGCAGGATGGCTTCGACAATTCGCAGCAGGCCGTTGCCAATGGCGTAATACGTGGCGCCTTTGCGTTTGATGATCTCATAAGCGGCATCACGGGTATCTGTGAAAATTTTCTGATAAACAGCGGCATCGAAATCTTTACAGCAGTCATCACAATAATCGTCGCAGTTTCCAGGGCAGTAATCTTCCAATTCCATACCGCCGATGGTGGCTAGCGAGAAAACAGGAACTTCGCTGTCGCCGTGTTCGCCGATGATGTAGGCATGCACACTTTTGGCGTCCACGCCGGCGTGCTGGCTGAGTAAATATCTGAAACGTGCGGTGTCGAGAATTGTGCCTGAGCCGATCACACGTTCAGCGGGCAGACCGCTGATCTTCCAGGCGGCGTAGGTCAATACATCCACCGGATTGGTCGCCATCAAGATGATGCCGTTCGGGTTAAATTTGACAATTTCTGGGATGATGCCCTTAAGGATTTCATAATTGCGGGCTACCAGGTCCAGCCGGGTTTCGCCTTCCTTCTGTCCGCTGCCCGCGGTCACCACCGTGACGGCCGCACCGGCGGTGTCTTCGTACGTGCCAGCCCAAATACGTGTCGCATGGGTGAGGGGAACAGCGTGGTTGAGATCCATGGCTTCGCCTTCGGCGCGGGTCATGTTGCGGTCGATCAATACGATTTCTGCGGCCAATCCGCTTTGCAGCAGGGCATATGCAAAAGTGGCGCCAACATTGCCGGTGCCGACGATTGCGATTCTTGTGGGTTGAAAGTTATCGTTGTTCATTTTATTCTCCATAATATAGACAATTTATATCATAATTATAATATAAATTACAGGAACAGGGAATAGGAATTAGTAATTTGTAATTTGGTTCTCCTAATCCCCAATCCCTCCTCACTAATTCCTGAAAAAGAACCGCCCCTTCTTCGGATGGAGAAGAGGCGGTTATTTACTTTGGCAGCCAGGCGGTCATGACCTTTTGGGTTTTAGATCCTTGGCTTTGCGTCTCTGGTTTTTACCAGGTTTGCTTTTCTTGCCTGGAGTGTGCCAGTAATTAAGATATTAATCTAATTATTTTTCCTGGCTGCGTAGTACTGGTCGTGACCAGTCTACATACTCCTGGTGCAGGCAGCTCGGTTATCTTGGTCTTGTTCAGACTTTAGACCCTTTGGCTTTGCACCGCCGGTTTTCACCGGTTTCGCCTTTCAAAGGCAGTCGGGCGGTCATGATCA
>CAZQXI010000023.1:0-35712 GCA_964597505.1 uncultured Anaerolinea sp.
AGCCGGGGCCGGCCAGCACCAGGGTTTGCCCGGCGGGGGCGGTCACCGCGCGTAATTGAGCGGGATTAAGATTGTCGAGCAAAAAATCAGCCATTAAGAATACAAATCTTTCTTTTCGTGTAATTCGTGTTTTTCGTGGTTTACGATGGGTTTACATCCAACCTAAAATCATAAATCCCGTCCGCGACCGGGTAAGTGCGTTCGCACTTCGGGCAGCGGATCAACGGAGGTGTATCTTCCAGGGGTTCGCGGCAGGCAGGGCACGCATAGAACCCGTTTGCAGCAGGCGTGCTGCCCAGGGCAGTTGAACGTGTGAACACACTCGGACTGAGCTGCCAGAGCGGACCGGTCAGCCCGGCGAGGCTGTCAAGCCCGGCCAGCAGCCCGGTGGGGATGGTGCGCTTCAAGAATCCCAGCCTGAAGTGGCTGACGGTGATGGTGCGTTCAATGCGGAACCCGGCTTCTTTCATCCATGCGCGGATGGCGGCAGGGTGAAAGTCGAAGTTCAGTTCAAGGTATTCCACCGGTTCGGCGGTGTAGGGGGACCATTTTTGTCTGCCCAGCAAATAGCGCAGCATGGATTTAAGGTTGCGCTTGTTGGCATATTCCAGAATGAAGGTGGCATTTTCAGCTAAAACCCGTCTCACCTGGGCTAAAGCGGCGGGTGCGTCTGCCATGTGGTGCAGCGTGCGGATCATGGTGGCGCCGTCAAAGGCACCTTCCACGAAGGGCAGGCGGTAGACATCCGCGGCGACGAAGCGCAGGTTGGGGTTGCTGCCCAAGCGGGCCTTGGCCTGTTCCAACTGGGTGCGGGAGTAATCGAGCAGGGTGATCTTTTCGTAACCGGTGTAGCGCGGCGTGTTGCGGCCGGCGCCGGCGCCCAGTTCCAGCAGATGCGCTCCGCGGACGGGCAATAGTTTCTTGAGGGCCAGGGCTTCGCAAGCGTCTTCGTAGGCGCGTCCGCCTTTTTCCCAGAAGGAATCCTGGTAATCTGAACCTTCATAACTGCAAACGGGGGGTGTTGTGGTCATGTGTGTCTCTCGGGGGTTTAAAGTGCGCCCGGACAGGTTTGCCGGCGGCGCCCAGAGATACCTCCTTACCGCTGCTTCCTCTCGGACCTGACGGGGTTCGCAGGGCTCTGCCGCGCCGGTCCCATCCGGGCGCGACATAAGGATACCATGAAAATATTGAGTGAGAAAGGCGAAAAAAGCAGTATTTGCATGGCAATAATGTTATAGAATGAATTTATTGAGAAATATATGAAAGAAGACCAGGTTCTTCACCACCGCCGTTCCATCCGCCTCGCGGATCATGATTATGCCGCGGAGGGAGGGTATTACATCACCATCGTCACGCAAGGCAGGGTGTGTTTGTTTGGCGAGGTTGTGAAGGGTGAAGTTCGTTTGAACGAATTCGGGGAAATAGTTTGGCAGGAATGGTTCAGAACGGCACAATTGCGTCCAAACGTTGAATTGTTGGAAGATGAGTTTGTGGTCATGCCGAACCATATCCACGGTATTATTTGGATTAATGATGAGGAGAATGGACATACAGGTAGGGGCGCAGCGCGCTGCGCCCCTACGGGTGGACAATATGGTGTCGTGATTCCAAATTCGATTCCTGCCATTGTTCGTGCTTTCAAATCGGCGGCGACAAATCGAATAAATCATTTACGGGGGGTGTCTGGATTGTCTATATGGCAGCGCAACTATTACGAGCATGTTATTTCTTCCGAGCGCGACTACGAAAACATTTCAAACTATATTGATTCAAATCCCCTTAATTGGCATACAGATTCTGAGAATCAATAATAAAAACTCCCCTCCCATAAATCATTAATCTCATGCTATATTCCAATTAACACAAATTCTCTCCTCGGGGTGGACGATTGAAAATTGACCGACTGGTGGCGATTCTGGTGATCTTGCTAGGCAAGGAACGCGTGCAGGCCAAAGACCTCGCCGATAAATTCGAGGTCTCGGTGCGTACGATCCTGCGCGACATTGAGGCGATCAACCAGGCCGGCATCCCGATCGTCACCTACCAGGGCGCGAACGGGGGCATCGGCATCGCCGAGGGCTACCGTCTCGACAAGAGCGTGCTGACCGCGGACGAGATGGCGGCCATCCTCTCCACTTTGCAGGGGATTGACGGCGCGGTGAACACCCGTACCCACGCGGTCTTGATGGATAAACTGAAAAACGCCTTGACCCTGCCGCAGCTTGAAACCCTCGACAACAAACTGAACCGTATCGTGATCGACCTCTCTCCCTGGCAGGATGATGCCGCCACCCGGCAGAAACTGGCCGAGATCATGGCTGCCATTGAAGCTTCCCGGCTGCTCGAATTCGCCTACAACGACTCCGCAGGGGTCAAAACCCGGCGCAGGGTGGAGCCTTATTCGCTGGTGCTCAAGGCTCAAAATTGGTATCTCTACGCCTGGTGCACGCTGCGTAACAGTTTCAGGCATTTTCGGGTCTCACGACTGGCAGACCTGGTTACGCTGGAAGAAACCTTTACCCCCCGGCAGGTTTCCCCCCAGCCCCTGCCCGATCAGCGTACGCTGCTCCAACTGGGCGAGCCGGTGGCGCTTGAACTGGCCTTTCTCGAGGAGCTTGAGGGGATTGTGGAGGAATTCTTCAGGGAAGGCATCGACAGCCGGCGCGACGGAAAGATCATCGTCAAGACGACTCTGCCCGAGAATCGCGGCGTTTTGGGGCTGCTGTTGAGTTTTGGCGCAGGGGTGGAGGTGCTCAGCCCGCCGCACATCCGCAGGCAGCTGGCCGAGATTGCCGCCGAGATCTCGAAGATTTATGCGCCATAATTCGAAGAACACGACATACTGGTGTCATGTTACGCGTGCCATACTTTAGTTATCAAAAACTAATGGAGGCATTAACATGAACAACCAATTTGAAGTGAGCGAACAAAAAGAACAGCCGGTTATTTCCATCCGCAAAACCACCAATATGGCAGGGTTGCAGCAGGAGCTCGGGCAGGCCTTCATGGCGGTGACCCAATACCTGGCAGAACTCGGTGAGACCCCTACTGACTCTGTCTTTGCATGCTATTACAACATGGATATGGAGCATCTGGATGTCGAAATGGGCATCCCCGTTTCAAAGCCGCTGGCTGGCAAAGGCGAGATCAAAGCATCAAGCATCCCCGCTGGAAAGCAGGTCTCAACCGTGCACAAGGGTCCGTATACGCAAATGGAAGGGGTTTACAACGCCCTGACCGCGTGGATGACCTCCGAGGGGCACGTCCCCACCGGGGTGGTTTACGAGTTCTATCTCAACTCCCCCATGGAAGTGCCTGAAAGCGAACTGCTCACAAAGATCGTGTTTTTATTGAAGTAAAAGGAGCAAGCTAAATAGATCATTGATTAAAAGGTGCATACAGTTTTGAAGGTGCACCCTACGACTACCGGCACCTCATTTTTTCATCGGTAAAAAGGTGGGTTCAGCCTACGAACCCACCCTACCTTTTAATCTCGGCTGTTTATGATTGGATCTCACGAAGTGAGGTGATCGATACTCAAATCCCGGCGCCGCTCAGAATTTCGGAGATTTTGGCCACCTGTTCCGTCAGGGTGGGATGGGTGACTTCAAAATGCGTGACGGTGTTCTCCAAATTCTGAAAGATGGAAGGTTGTACGGGTTCATGGGTTTCATCTGACCGCTCAAGCAGGGCGGCGATATCCGCTTCAAGGTCGCGCAGCAGTTCAAAGCCCTTGTCGTCCACCTCATTCGTGTTTTTGATCTCTTCGTGGAGTTGAGTTAAAAGGGAACGCAGCTCATTATTTTCCATGGGATTGTTTCTCCTGCTTTTATCATAGCACCAGGCGGACGAGGTGGGTCTATATAAAATCACAATAATACTGGATGATGCAAACGATTTTGGGTTGTGATGCGATGTCAGTCTGGCGGCTTCTGTATAACGATGAGTGGTATTTCAAGCGTGACTGCACTATAATTATCAAATCAATCATTTAGAGAAGGGATATATCATGGCCGGTTATTTTAAACTCAATACAGCTACAGATGGACAGTTTTTCTTCAATTTGAAGGCAGGCAATCACGAAACTGTTTTAACCAGCGAGACTTACAAACAGAAACAAAGCGCCCTGGATGGCATCGAATCCGTCAAGAAAAATTCACAGATTGACGCCCATTACAAACGCGAAGTCTCCAAAAAGGGAAAAGATTTCTTCACCCTGGTCGCCGCCAACGGGCAGACCATCGGCAAAAGTGAAGAATACTCTTCCAAGAGCGCCATGGAAGACGGCATTGGTGTCGTGAAATCGATCGCCCCCAAAGCAGAAATCAAAGAATAGTTTTTTCAGCAACCCATAAACAAAGTCCCCATCCGGGGACTTTGTCGATTAAGTGTCATAAAGTCATTACTGCAGGCTGTTTTGAATCCATGTTCGAATCGCGCAAATTTCTTCATCCGTGTGCAGATAATGCCTGCTGCCCTCGAGCAGGGTCAGATCGGCAGCAAACCGCGACGCAAATCCTTTGACGACTTCCACCTCGCTGACTTCGTCTTCGGCCCCCATCACGATCGCGGTGCGGACGGCCCACTTTTCGATCGGATGCGCCTTCACGTAGCTGTAATACTCCCACTCCAACTGCGGACCGTAGGGGTTGGCGATCACCCGCTCTGTCTTCAGACGTTCCTCGCTGACGCCGGCTGCCTTCATCATATTAGCGATCAGGCGAGACATATCCAACACCGGGGATTGAAACAGGCACTGCTCCAGCGGTGTGTCAGGGTATGCCAGCAGGCTGAAATAGGCGCCCAGGCTGCAGGCATACAGGCTGATGCGGCTTGAGAGCGTTTGGGCATACTCCATTACCGTAACCAGGTCTTTGACCGCGTTGGGTGGATTGCAGGCGATTCCTTCCCCTTTGCGGCCGCCGTGTTCCGGCAGGTCAAAGCTGAGCACCTGAAAACCCTTGGCGGCGGCATCTTCAGCCAACGGTTCAAAATCGTCCTTGCTGCCCATCATGCCGTGGACCGCCACGATCAACCGGTCCGCGGGTGCGCCCCACAAAAGGGCAGGGATATCATTGATGTTTAAAAGCGTTTTGAGCATGGTTTCATCCGATTTGATTTGGTAGAGGACATTATATTGTGAAAAACTACAAATGGCAGCCGGATTGATATACAATTCATTTAAACAAAATCGAGAAAGGTGACTGAAATGCTAACCATCCCCAAACCGCAACCCGGCGAATACGCCCCCTATGCCATCATGTACCTTGACCTGCTGCCGGACGATGGCGACCCAATGGCTCACCTGATCAAAAACCAGGTTACTGCGTTTGAATTGATCAGTTCCCTACCGCTTGAAAAACTGGACAAGCCCTGCGCCCCCGGCGAATGGACGGTCAAGGAAATCCTCAGCCACATCATGGATACCGAACGCGCGTTCAGCTACCGCGCGATGCGCTTCGCCCGCAACGACCCGACCGAGCTCTTCCCGCTGGATCAGGACCTCTACGTCAAAAACTCCGGTGTGAACTTCCGTTCGATCGAAGACATCATGGGCGAATATACCGCCATCCGTCAGGCCACCCTGACCCTGTTCAATAGCTTCGATGACCAAGCCCTCACCCGCTCAGGGTTGGTGAAGGGCAACAATGTCAGCGTCCGCGCATTGGCATGGCTGACCCCCGGGCATGAACTGCATCACCTGAACAGCATCAAAGAGAATTATTGCTGATCAGCCACGAAGATATGATGGCAGCAAATCTCTCAAAACCGCAGCCGGGTGAATACCCGGCTTATGCAGAAGTTTATTTCAAATGGGTTTCTGAAGACCTTCCATTGGTCCAGCAGCTTCAATCCAATCTGCAAAACTCGATTGGATTATTCCGTTCAATCCCGGAGAGCAAAATGGTCTCTTCGTTCGCCCCTGGAGAATGGACGGTCAAAGAGATTTTTGGACACATGCTGGATCAGGAGCGGGTGCTGGTGTACCGCGCCCTGCGTTTTGCGAGAGGCGACGAAACTGAACTTGCAACGTTTGACCATGAGAACTACGTGAAATATTCAAGGGCAAACCAGCGTCCTTTGGATGAAATGATCGAGGAATTTTCTTCCATCAGGCAGGCCACTGTCACCTTTTTAAATTCTTTGGATGAACCGGCTCTGCTGCGTTCGGGGTTTGTTGGCGGCAACCGTTTCAGCGTCCGCGCTTTGGCATGGCTGTCCGTCGGACACGAACTGCATCATATCAACAGCATTAAAGAGAATTATTTCTAGAAATAATCCCCTGGAGGGAAAATGAAAAATGCAAGTGCAATGGTCATTGAGAAGATTGGCCTGAAATCATCCGCGTTGAAAAATGAGACCATTGTGGTCACGGGGGCTGGCGGGGGCATCGGATTTGAAACCGCACGGGCTTTGTTGTGGCTGGGAGCCAATGTGGTAATTGCCGAGATTAATGAACAAGGCGGAGCAGCCTCCGCGGATGAACTTGCAGCCGAATTTGGTAAAGAAAAAGTGCTGTTTGTGCGTACAGACGTGGGGGATGAAGCCAGTGTTCGGCATCTCTTCGTCCAGGCTGAAAAGACCTTTGGCAAAGTGGACGTGGTGATCAACAACGCCACTATTGCCGTTTTGGGCGCGGTCAAGGATGTTCCCATTGAACAGTGGGATGCCAGTTACCGGGTCAATTTACGCGGACCGGTCTTGATGGCAAAGACCTTTCTGCCCGGCATGATCCAACGCAACCACGGCGTATTCGTGTGTGTCTCCTCTGTTGGCGGGGCGTTTCTCGGCGGTTATGAAACCTTCAAAGCAGCCCAGGTGCATCTGGCCAACACCCTGGATGCCGAACTGGATGGTACGGATGTAATCACCTATACGATTGGTCCGGGCCTGGTGCCCACCAAAACTGCCTCCAATGCGGTGGCTGAAATTGCGCCACTGATGGGCATGAGCCTGGATGAATTCTATAAAATGAACAAGAATGCCATGCTCAGCATCGAAGAGGCGGGGGCAGGTTTTGCTGCCTCAGTGGTTTTTGCTGCAAAATTTCGCGGACAAGAGATCTCGTCCATGCAGGCGCTCAAGGCAGCCGATTTGCAATATGGGGGCGACGAATCCGAGCCGGGTTCGGATAAGCTCTCTGGTGAGAAGCTGGATCAGGTTAAAACGGCGCTCATACGGGTGCACGCCACGCTCAAGGAACAATCAGAAGGCTGGAAGTCCCGCTCCATCTTTGAGCGGCAGTGGGTCATCCGCGATTTTAAGAAAACAGCAGGGCTGCCCGTGGAAGAATGGTTGAGCGCTTTGGAGAGCATGCAAAGTGATCTAAATGGCAGCGGTGTGGTCAAGAATTTACCGCCGTTGGAAAAACTTTCGGCATATTACAATCACATGGCAGAGCTGGCCAAGGGGTATGAAAAGAACCCTGCCAAACTTGCTGAGAACCTGAAATTCGTCTATGGCTGGAAAGACGAAGTGGACGAGTTGATTCAAATAATTCACTAAAATAATAAGACCGCCTGTCAACTTAAACAGGCGGTCTTTTTCTGGACAGAGAAGGTTTATCTGTAAATCGCCAGAATATCTTCGATCACTGCATAACCGGTGGGCAGCCGCCCGGCGCCCGGACCGATCAGGGTGACTTCGCCTACATAATCCGTGACGAAGTGCGCTGCATTGGTGGCGCCAGACACTCCCGCCAGCGGATGGGTGACGGGCAGGCGCTGCGGCTTGACGCTCGTGACCAGCTTACCGTCCACGAATTCGAGGCTGCCGATCAACTTCCAGCGTTCGCCGGCGGCTTTGGCAGCCGCGACGTCTTCGATGGTTAACTTCGAGATGCCGGTGCGGTCCACATCTTCCATGGAGATCTGTTCATTCATCACCAGCCGTGCCAGAATGACCACCTTGCCGGCTGCGTCAAACCCTTCCACGTCGCCGGTGGGGTCCGCTTCGGCGTAGCCCAGTTTTTGGGCTTCGGCAAGCGCGTCAGCATAGCTCATGCCGCTTTCCATCTGGGTGAGGATGTAGTTGGTGGTGCCGTTAAAGATGCCCATCACCTTGCGGATCTTGCCGGCAGCCAAAATCTCGCGCGCCAGGCGCAGGGTGGGGGTTCCACTCATGACGGTGCCTTCCACGCCGAACTGCACGCCGTTGGCTTCGGCCAAGGCTTCCAGCCTGGAATAATGCAGCGCCACCGGGCCTTTGTTGGAAGTGACCGCGTGTTTCTTTTGGGTCAGGGCTTCAATAATATGGTCCGTGGCGGGCTGTCCGGTTTTGAGATCGGTGTAGCTCAATTCCACGATCACATCCGCGTTACATTCGCGGATCAGGGTCAGCGCGTCCCAGCCGGGTTTGGCGGCGGGGTGATGGCTGAGTGACCCTTTGCTTGAAACATGCTCAAGCAGGTCGCCGGCATCCAGACCGTTGGGGTCGTAAAGGCTGCCAATGCGCGCATCCGAAACGGCCGTGATCTTCAGATCCAAGCCGTACTTTTCTATATATTCCTCGCGTGATTCCTTGAGGATTTGGGCAAGTCCCTGGCCCACGTTGCCAAAACCGATCAATCCGAGCCGCACTTCTCTGGTCATGCTTCCCTCCAAATTTTGTTTCACGGATTATCCCCTGAAGAACGAAAATGTGCAAGGCAAAGAAAATGTATACTTTTTATAATTGTTTTATTGCCCTCACCGTGCAGGGGAGAGGGCAAATGTGTTGGAATTTTGTCCCTTTTTATGTGATTTCCCGATATCCTTAATGAGCTCAAATACAACCGATTTGCGCAAAGAACGGATAAGGAAACATGACCGAAAACACACACAATCCGACCGTTGACCAGCAGGAAGAAGAGCATCTGGTACGCGCTGCCCAGGTGGACGCCCGCGCCTTCGAAGCCCTTTACCTGCGCTACGTCAAACAGGTCTACCGCTATCTCTACAGCCGCATTGGCTCCCAGGCGGATGCCGAAGATGCCACTGCCCAAACCTTCCTGAGTGCGCTCGAAGCTTTTCCACGCTACCGACATGAAGGCTACTTTGGTGCCTGGCTGTTTGCCATTGCCCGCCGTAAAGCCGTGGACTATTTCAGACAGCGTGGCCGTGCGCAATTTCTACCCGATGATCTGCCAGCGCTTGACCCTGACTTGCTTCAGCAGGCCATGCGCAGTGAACGTCTGCGCGAACTGCAGGCGCTCCTGCGTGAACTGGATGAAGATGAACAGGAACTGCTGCGGCTGCGTTATGCCGCCCGGCTTAGTTTTGGCGAGATCGCGCGCCTGATGGAGCGCAAGGAAGATGCACTCAAGAAAAGCCTTTACCGGCTTCTGGACCGGCTGCACAGCCGGCTGGAGGATTCTCATGACTGAACAAACTTATGAACAACTGGAACAAGAACTCGGCGTGCTGTATGACTCCGCGCCTTTGTCAGATTCTTTCGTTAATTCGTTGAAATTTCAATTGAATAGCAAGATCAGGGCCGGTTCCGCGCCGCGGATGCGTCTGCTGCTGCGGCTGCGCCCGGCCTGGATCGCCCTGATCGTTTTGGCTGCTGCGGCCATCATGACCACCCTGATCATTGGCCCGAATAAAGTATATGCCGAGATGCGCCGCCTGCTGGGTTACATCCCCGGCGTCGGGCTGGTGGAGGACGGTTCGCCCATCCGCGTGCTGGCGGAGACGGTGGAACAAACCCGTGATGGTGTGACCATCACGGTCACCAGCGCCGTGCTCTCTTCTGATCGCACCCATCTTGAATACCGCGTCTTTGGCGTGCCGCGGTCGGCCAACCCAACCGACGAGAATGTGACAGGCTGCATCACGAATGAATATCTCTTGCTGCCTGATGGTACCCGACTGGAGCGCATGAATGATTTTCCGGCTGTTCCCGCGGATGTGAATGAGGCTGTCCTGGTGATCCCCTGCATCGCGAATACCCTGCCGGGCACCGTGCCTGAAAACTGGGAGTTTAAGCTTAGGTTTGTCCCTGCGCCGCCTGATATGACGGTGATGCCGGTGATAGAAACCTCGCCTACCGTTGCGCCGACGGCCATGTCTGTGTATGAAGCACAACCCACGGCAGCCGCTGTGGATGAGAGTGTGAGCGTGACTCGGGTGATCGAAACTGAGACCGGATACATCCTGGTGGGCGAGTTTAAACCCGTGAAACAAGAGGGTGAATTTATTCAAACCGTCGGCATGCCCGTGATCACGGATGCGAACGGTATAAACGTACCTCTCAAAATGAACCTGGATGCCATGAATAGTATTGATGCAGGCCCCGATGGCTGGGTTTTTGAGATCGATGCGAGTGGGGTGAGCTTTCCAATTGCCATCACTTTTAATGGAGTCTCAATCAGCCAGCCAGACCTCGGCGCGAGTGTTGACATTCCATTTGATTTCGGCGGCAACGTCGTCCCCGGTCAGGAATGGAAGCCGGACCTCAAGTTTGATTTGGCCGGTCACGCCATCACCCTGACAGGTATCTCGTCAGATACGCAGGGCGGTTATAGTTTCAATCTGCTGGTGGATCCAAGCGTCTACGGGCTGAGTGTTCAGATCAAAGATCAGACACCCAACGGCGGCGGGGGTGGAGGTGGAGGCGGATTGACCGACGGAAAGTTCAGCACCAGTCTGTCGTTTACTCAACGACCCACCGGAAACCAGACCCTGGTGTTCTCAAAACTAACGGTCATCAGCGATCCATTAAGTTGGAGCGGAACCTGGTCCCCGGCGGAGGTGCGCACGGATCTGCCCGCGGCTGCTGCGCTGCCGGCTGGAACCTGCGGAAACGCGGTCACACTTCAAACGTTGCCTGCTCTTCAGGCAGACATAAGCGGTAAAGCCCTGGTTTATGAACCCATGCCTGACGGCGCTGCCTGGGGGCTAGTGGTTTACAACCTGGACGGCTCCGGCCGGATCGTGGTGGATGCTTCGGCCAACTGGGGCGCCATGAACCCGGCGGGTACGTTGATAACATACCCAGTTGAGGGTGGATTCAATATTTATGATCTTGCCACTGGAAAGGCTGTCTTCAAGGCGGTTGAAGGCGGATACGATCCGCTATGGTCCAATGATGGCAGGCGCATCGCTTATATAAATGAGACCGCCAGCGGTTTACTGGTCATGGAGGTTGCTACTGGTGAGACATATCAGCTTTCTTCCTTGGGGTTTGAATCCACAGTAGGATGGCTGCCTGATGACAGCCGTTTGATCACCGTCGCCATGTTCAGCGGAGGTGCAGCCTGGCAGATTCGGTCAATTGATCCGAGTACGGGGGCAGCAGAAGACTTGTTTGTGATCGAAGACGGATCACACAAGGCGCTCAATGCGGTTATATCCCCTGACGGGGAATGGATTGCCTACCGTGGACGCAACAACAGCGACGTTTACCTGGTCAAATTGGATGGCAGCGGCAAACGTTTGTTGCTCGATAATCCTTCAAGCGGCACGACGGGGTTGATTTGGGCGCAAAACGGCTGGCTTGGCGTGAGCCTGGCGCAATTGGATTCAGAAATTAATAAAACCATCCTGGTTGACCCGGACACTTGCACGAGTACTCAAGTGACTGGTCTGACAGGTATTCTTGAAGGATTGTTTATCAATTAGGTTTTAGTAGGGGTGTAATGTTGGGGCACGTTGTACTGTTCTGCCGCACTTGAACAAAGTGAGAGGTGCAACGTGCTCCAACCGTAATTATTTATCTTCCGTACGACGCTCCAAAAATATAGCTTTGCAAATTATCAATCAGTAAGTCTTTATCTTCGATCATATTTTTAACAATATCGCCGATTGAGATAATGCCGACCAATTCATCTGCTTCCATCACGGGCAGGTGGCGAAAGTGTTTATTGGTCATTATGGCCATACATTCATCAATGGTTGTTGAAGGAGTGACGCAGTAAAGCTCCTTGGTCATATAGGTTTCCACAGGCATTTTCAACGTAATACATTGATCTCTTGATACTTCACGGACAAAATCGCGTTCCGAAAAAATTCCCACTGGCTTGCCTTTATCCATTACCATTATTGCGCCAATGTTTTTTTCGGCCATGAGTTGAAGGGCTTCAGCTACAGTAGCATCCGGCATCACGTTTACAACCTGGTTCCCTTTGGCTTTGAGGATCATACTCACGAGGATCATGTTTTCTCCTTTTACAAATATGACAATTATTGTATTAATTAGTATAGGACAATTCAACCCAAGATTCAATTGTTTTGCGTAAAAACTAACAGATTTCCAACAAACCCTCTTGACTTTTATGAAAATCGCGCTAATATAAGAACGAACGTTCGTTTTTATTTGGAGGACAATTGACTAAAACTGAAGCACTTTCCAAAGGGGAACGCACCCGCCAGGCCGTAATTGACGCGGCGCATCAATTGTTTGTTGAACAGGGATTCGCCGCCACATCCATGCGCCAGATCGCTGAAAAAGCCGGGTTGGCACTGGGCGGCATTTACAATCACTTTCCCACTAAGGAGTCCATTTTTTCTGAAGTTATCCTGGCATACCATCCGTTTCACCAGGTTTTACCGCTCTTAAAGGCTGCCCCTGGAGATACTTTTGAAGCTTTTGTGCGGAATGCCGCCAAGAGCATGGTCTCAGAACTTGGCCGCCGCCCCGACTTCATTAAATTGATGTTCGTGGAATTGGTGGAATTTGAGGGGAAAAACATGCCCAATATGCTGCAGACCATCTTTCCGCAGGTGCTGCCGCTAGTCGTGCGTTTCACCGACAAGCAGGATGAACTGCGCGGCATTCAGCCCTTTGTCCTTTTCCGCTCCTTTCTGGGGTTGTTCTTTTCTTATTACATGACCGAGTTTTTGTTGGTCAATATGCCGGCAAATCTCTTCCCCAAAGGATCGCTTGATGATTTTGTGGACATTTACCTGCACGGCGTGTTGGCGCCCAAGGAGATGATATGAACTCGCGATTATTCTCGATCATTCGCAAGGAACTCATTCAGATCGTTCGCGATAAACGCGCCCTGGCGATCATCCTGATCATCCCCATCATGCAGCTTTTTTTGCTTGGATATGCCGCCACCAATGATGTGCGCAACATTCCACTCGCGGTTTACGACCAGTGCCGCTGCGCCGAATCACGCTCGCTGCTTGACGCCTACCGCGCCGCGGATTATTTCCGCCTGGCTTATTCTGTCTCGTCTGAAGACGAGATCAGGACTTTGATCGAAGACGGCGAGGCCAGGGCGGCCATCATCATTCCTCCGGATTACAGCACCCGTCTGGCCAAAGGGGATGCCCAGGCTGCCTTCATCCTTGACGGTTCGGACCCCACTTCCGCTTCCACAGCCTTTTCTGCCGCCCTGCTGATCGGACAATCTCACGCCACTCAATTAATGTTGGAAAACCTGCAGCGTGCAGGCGTCAACACCGACCGCCTGCAGCAGCCCCTCGAGGTTCGCACCCAGGTCTGGTACAACCCCGACCTGGTCAGCAATTACTTCATGATCCCCGGTGTGATCGGCATGATCCTCTTTGCCATCACCTCCATCCTCACTGCCACCTCTGTGGTGCGTGAACGCGAGCGCGGCACAATTGAGCAGTTGATTGTCACCCCCATCCGACCCTGGGAACTGGTGGTCGGCAAGGTGACGCCTTACGTGCTGCTGGCGTTAATCAACACCTTTGAGGTGCTTGCCCTTGGACATTGGTGGTTCGGAGTGCCCATCAGGGGCTCCCTGACCCTGATCGTGGCCACCTCGGGGCTGCTTCTGCTCTCCGGCCTGGGTATCGGGCTCTTCGCCTCCACCATGGCCAATACCCAGCAGGAAGCCATGCTCACGGTGTGGATGACCCTGCTGCCCTCCATTTTCCTCTCCGGATTCTTCTTTCCGCTCGAGGCCATGCCGGCCGTGCTGCGTTGGTTTTCGGCCATTATTCCGCTGCGCTACTACCTGGTGATCATCCGTTCAGTCATGTTAAAAGGCTCCGGACTTTCCTCCATTTGGGAGGAAACCCTGGCGCTTTTTGCCTTTGGCGTGGTCATTTTGGTGGCCGCCTCACTGCGTTTTCGCAAACGCCTTGATTGATGTCAATATCGTGAATTGGAGTTGAGTATGAAACATAAATCTTTTCCCAAGTTTGTCATTCCGGTCGTGATTCTGGTGCTTGCAGTGGCCGTCTATTTTCTCGTCACTGCCCTGACTGCCAACAAAACCACCGCTCTGCTGGTTTCAGGCACCATCGAAGCCGAAAGTTCGATCATTTCACCCGAGATCGGCGGCAAGGTGACAGAAGTTAAAGTTAATGAAGGGGATGGTGTCAAAGCCGGGGATGTTCTCTTTACGATCGACGACACCCTGCTGCAGGCGCAGCGCTCGGTGGCTGCAGCCAACCTGTTGATGGCGCAAAACGCTGCGGCAACCTCGCAGGCCGCGGTGGCAACCGCCCAGGCAAATTATGACCTGGCGCTGGCCTCCGCCCGCGCGGAATCTGCCGCACAGCGCGCCGCGGATTGGTCAACCGCGAATCCCACCGGTTACACCCTGCCCGGCGGCTCCTTCACCCCCGCGGACCTGATTACCGCGGCCCAGTCTGAAGTGGATGACGCCTCTGGTGCCAGAACCGAAGCCGAGTCAGCTCTCGCGGCCTTGCTGGCCGACACTGCCAATCTGGATTTTGTAAAAGCTGAAAGCGACCTGCTGTCACGAAAATTCGAAACCCAAACCGCCGCGGACGTGCTGGCCAAAGCCAATACCTCGAACAACACCGACCTCAAAGACGCCGCTCAAGCCGCTTACGATGATGCTAAGGCGAAACTTGAAGACGCACAAAAAGCCTACGATGACTTGATCGAAACAGAATCCGTGGTCAAGATTCTGGCTGCCCGGCGTGACCTGGTGCTGGCGGTCGAACGCGTTCAGTCCGCCCAAGCACGGTTGGCGGCGCTGCAGACCGGCGAAAATTCGCTCAAAGTGCTGGCAGCCCGGGCCGTGCTCGATCAGGCCTCTGCGGCGGCCGACCAATCCCAGACTGCCATCCAACAGGCGCAGGCCAACCTGGCTCTGCTGGATGCACAGCTTGCCAAACTTTCAATCACCGCCCCCTTTGACGGTACGGTACTCGGACGTGCGGTCGAAGTCGGCGAAGTGCTTTCACCCGCCGCGCCGGCTTTCACCCTCGGACAGCTGGATCCCCTCACCATCACGGTCTACGTACCTGAAACTGAAGTGGGTCTGCTTTCGATCAACCAGCAGGCTTCGCTTTCGGTCGATTCCTACCCCGGCGAGACTTTTGAGGCGGTCATCATCCATATCGCGGACCAGGCCGAGTTCACCCCGCGCAACGTGCAGACCTCTGAAGGACGCAAGACCACGGTCTTTGCGGTCAAGCTGCAAATGGCAAACCCCGACGGCAAGCTTAAACCCGGCATGCCCGCGGATGTTAGCTTCAACCAGTAAAGGCTGGCAGGAACAGAATGATGAAGCAGCAGAATCAGATTGCCTGGTTGTACCTCGCGCTGGGTCTTGCCCAAGCCGCGCACAGCATTGAAGAAGTGCTCACCGGTCTGTGGAAGAACCTGCCCGCAGCCACCAGCCTGCTTCATGCCCGGCTGCCATTGGTACCGGTGCTGCACTGGTCCGCTGAAGGCTTTGCGGCGGCCAACCTGGGGGTCGTGGCGCTGCTGCTTGGGTTGAGCCCTTTTGTCTTTCAAAACCGTCCCTGGGCGCTGAAGACCATCCGCGTGGTGGCTGTGATTGAAGTGCTCAACGGCTTGATCCACATCGTCCCGGCGCTCGTCAAGGGCGGATACTGGCCGGGCAGTGTTTCGGCTGTCTTTCTGCTCGGCATCGGATTATTCATCTTGATCAAGATGGGAAGAACACATGAACATTAATTGGCACAAGATGAGAAAAATACAAAATATACACCGTTTATTATATTCAATCGGGCTTGGACCTGTGATTGGACCCATCATCCTGCTTCTGACCACCACCGGCCGCAAGAGCGGTTTGCCGCGCACCACTCCGCTTCAATACGAACTCATTGACGGAAAATACCATCTGGGCGCGGCGCGCGGCAAGAGCGCGGATTGGGTACGCAACATCGAGGCGAACCCTAAAGTGCAGGTCAGGGTCAAGCGGCTGGCCTTCTCGGGCACCGCCCGGGTGAGTTCAGATTACAGAGAAATCGCTGATTTTATCGAAATTCGGCTTGCCAGACATCCATTTATGATTGGCTTGATCATGCAGAAAGCGCACCATCTTCCGCGCCGCCCCAGCCGTCTGCAGCTTGAAGAATTGGCCAAAAATGAAGTCATGGTGGTCCTCACCCCGGATCAGAGTTGACAAAAATGGGATTAATAAACACTGTAAATTTATCTAAATCCTTCGGTTCCACGCACGCAGTGGATGGTCTCAACCTCTCTGTGGAGGCTGGCGAGATCTTCGGCCTGGTCGGCTCGGACGGCGCGGGAAAGACTACCACTCTGCGTCTGCTGGTCGGCGCGCTGCGGCCGGATGAAGGTTCGGTCAGCATCTGCGGCTTTGACATTTTGGCCCAGACCGACAGCGCACGTGAAAAGATCGGCTACCTTTCGCAGCGTTTCTCGCTGTATGAAGACTTGAGCGTGCTTGAGAACATCCGTTTCTTTGCTGAAGTGCGCGGGCTTGAAATGAAAGAGTGGAAGCCCCGCTGCATGGAACTGCTGAAGTTTGTCGGACTTGAGAACTTCACCGAACGCAGGGCGGGTCAACTTTCGGGCGGCATGAAGCAGAAGCTTGGACTGGCTTCCGCGCTGGTCTCGCGCCCGCAGATCCTGCTGCTTGACGAACCCACCACCGGCGTGGACCCCGCCACCCGCCAGGATTTCTGGCAGTTGATCATCCGCATCGTCGCCGCGGAGGGCATGGCTGTCATCCTCACCACTCCGTACATGGATGAAGCCGTGCGCTGCAACCGGCTGGGCTTCATGCGTTCCGGCCGCATCATCGCAGAAGGCACCCCCACCCAGCTGCGTGAACGCTTGAATGGACGCATCATCGAACTGCAGACCGACCATCCCATTGCCCTGCGCGAACAGGTCTTGCAGATCACCGGGGTGGAAGACGCGCGCGCCTTTGGCGACAAGCTGCACCTGCGCGTGGTTCATGACCAATCTACCGAAGTGATCCAAAAACTTCAAACCATTCAGCATATTTCCAATCCCAGGGTCATTCCAGCCACCCTCGAAGATGTCTTTATTTCGCTGACCCTCGCGGACCAGGGGGATGCCCATGACTGAAAACGTGGTGGTTGCCACCAACCTTACCCGCCGCTTTGGCGATTTCACCGCTGTGGATCATATCAACTTCGAGGTCAAGACCGGCGAGATCGTCGGTTATCTCGGACCGAACGGCTGCGGCAAGACCACCACCATCCGCATGCTGCTGGGGCTGCTTGAACCGACGGAGGGTAGCGCCAGCGTGCTGGGCTACGACGCCTTCAAACAGACCGAAGAGGTGCGCGCCCGCTGCGGGTACATGTCCCAAAAATTCGCCCTCTACGACGACCTGACCGTACTTCAAAACCTGGTCTTCTATGGCGGCGTTTACGGCATTAATGATAAGAAGCGCATCCTCGAAACCCTGGCCCTGGTGGGGCTTGCCGGCCGGGAGCGCGAACTGACCAAGGGGCTTTCCGCCGGCTGGCGGCAGCGCCTGGCCCTGGCCATTGCACTGGTGCATCAGCCCCGGCTGCTCATTCTCGATGAACCCACCTCTGGAGTGGACCCTGTCGCCCGGCGCGAATTTTGGGAGCTGATCTACCAGCTGGCCGCGGGCGGCGTGACCATTTTCATCACCACCCACTACATGGATGAAGCCGAATACTGCCACCGCGTGGGATTGATGAAAGACGGCCGCTTGCTGGCTTTTGACCAGCCTTCTGCACTTAAGCAAACCGTCATCCGTGGCGAGGCCTGGGATGTGGCTGCCGCCTCGCTTACCGTCATGGTCGAGAAGATCAACCAGATCGAAGGCGTCATCCAGACCAGTCTGCTGGGCGACCTCGTGCATGTTATCAGCGATCCCAAGGAGATCTCAAGGGATCAATTACAAACGGCCCTCTCACAGTTGGGGCTGGGTGAAGTGACCCTCTCCGCCGGGGAGGTCACCCTTGAAGACGTGTTCATGAGTCTTACGAAGTAAGAATTCATATTAACTCGTCGGGTGGCGTCAATGCGAATTGAGCGCCCCTCATGACCCTCGTTATTTGAGGGCGAGTGAAGCGAGTGGGGCGATCCATGGATTAATGGTGACTATCACCCGTTTTCAAAGGATCGTTGACCCACCATCACACAAAAAGATACAGGGAATCATCAAGATTCCCTGTATCTGGGGTTTAACGCTCTCAAACACTCATTACTAATCATAACAAAAAGCTATAACGGTATCTCCAAATAGAAGGTTGACCCGACACCGATTTCACTTTCAGCATACACATTTCCGCCAAACCTTTCCATGGTTTTCTTGACCAGTGCCAGCCCAATTCCGGTCCCGGGGTATTCTTCTGGCAAGTGTAACCTTTCAAAAATGTCAAAGATCTGTTTGTGAAACTTTGAGTCAAAACCCACACCGTTATCTGATATTGAGATTGTTGCTTTGCTTTCATCTGTTTTGCATTTGAACGTAATTTTGGGATTGGGATTGTTTTTTGTAAATTTTATTGCGTTATCCAAAAGATTTCGCAGGACTAAAGCAATGCCATCTCGATCGATGAGTAAACTTTCACAGTCAAATTCTTTTGTTATTAAAATGTTTCGATTTAAAATTTCCTCTTCATATTCAAGAAGCAGGGTGTCACAAAGCTCATCCAAGGAAACTTTAGTCTTGGTGATCTGATCCCTGTTGGTTTTGGTATAGGTCAACAGATCTTGGATGAGTTGGTCCATGCGGAAGGCCGAGGCATTTATTTTTTGCAAGTAATCCATCCCCGTGGAATCCAATTGATTTGCATGATCATTGATCAACAAATTGGAATAACCTGAAATTCCTCTTAAGGGGGATTTGAGATCATGCGAAACCGTATAATTGAAGGTTTCCAAATCCTTATTCTTTATTTCAAGCTCTCTGGTTCTCTGAATTACCCTTTTTTCAAGTTCTAGAGCATTTTGACGTGCAGATTCTAATTTTTCTATTGCAATTTCTTCTTCTTGTCGGTGTTCACGTGCTTCCATAAGGTGATTGTAAAGAAAGTACGTAATTATTGATAGAAATAAAATGAGCACAGCCAGAATCACGATGACAATTGTTTTTGTTGTTCTTCCTTGAAGGTATAAATCACGAGGACTATCAACATGCAGCAACAGGATTGGATTATTGTGTAAATCTGTTAAATACTTGTACCCAGTAATTAGTTCCACGCTTTTAGGAAAAACAAATACTTCGTTATTAAGTGATGAGGGCCCAGGAATTGACAGGTTTTCCATTAAAGTAGAACTGACATGATCAATACCTAATTGTCTTAATATGATTTTTGAAAAGTCATTGATTCTGTGGACATTAAAGGTTTTAATAAAGATAATACTCCCGGTTGGAGGGCCTTCATTGAGGCTTGTCAGTATCGGATTCGATGCAATGATCAATAATTGATCTTGTATAGAAGCCAGACCTTTTATGCCTTCCAGGGTATTTAAATCGATTAGTTCAGGGTATTCTTTCACCAATAATGAAAAATCGATGGGAGAAGCGACAATGGATTGGGATTCATCATCAAAATATTGAGCATAAATAATTTGATGGGATTTATTTAAAACAACAATTGCATTGATATCCAGATTAATAAAGGTGTCAGCGAATAAATTGTTATCCACGAAATCTTGATTTTGGATTACCGCAAATTCATAAGTATCATTCCAGTTGGACCAATCTCCAAGTGTTCTTGAGGTTCGATTAATTTCATCACGAATTAAATTTTCAACTCGAATGACTTCTTGTTCTGTATACTTTTTTTCCCCATTTTTGACGACTAAATTGATGCTGACGATAACCAAAGGCAAGATAACAAGCGAGACAATTATCCCTAAACTTGCTGCAATGACCACCGATATGTTTTTAAGGATTATTTTTTTTACTTTTTCGAATACCAATATTAAATCCTGTCAACCAATAATGAACCGAGAGTAAATTATATTCATAAAAATCAGACTCATTAAATTCTTTAAATGTTTAAATTCTATCTGCTCATTAAAAACACTCAGAAGGTGTTTTGGTTGTTGTTGTTGGTGTTTTAGTGATAAATGTCATCTAAAAATCAAGGTTAATCGGCTATTTGCGCATTGTGCAATTAAGTTGACAAGGCCGCAATCCTCTCTATAATCAAAGCATGTCCCCTGAAAAAACCATTGCATTATGTGACGTCTCTTCGCTTGCCTACGACGAGCGGGTCTGCGCAGCCGCGCTTCAAGGGCTGCTCAATCGCAACGGACCTCATGTTTTTCTGGATTACGGCTTTTACGACGACCCCATGGCCCGCCGCACCAACGAGGTCTTCATGGATGACGACTTCTGGTACGGCAAATACCGCGCCATGCTTGGTAATCAGGATCAGAACAATTTGGATTACTACCAACAGGCACATGGGTTTAATGTTGAGCAGGTTTTAACCCTTGATGATCTTGTTAAACAAAATTGCGATGCCTTCAAAGGCTATGTGGTCTGGGATGACGCCCAACCGGATACCATCAATCTGGCAGTCATGCTCGCCGGCTTGGAAGACTTGATCGCGGTCAGCCCTGCCCGTGAAGCGTGGGTCAATGCGTTCAATCTGCCCAAAGCCCACGACCTGCGCGGAAAGTGGCAGGATCGGGTCGAGATATACACCTGGGCTTACACAAATCTCTTTCCGCGCTGCAAAAAGGGCATGCTGGCCTGTCTTGAACCGGGCTGGGAACGCCCCGAATTCCTTGATTACGCCGTACAGAACAACATTTTCATCTACAGTCTTTCGAGCACCTACAAAGGCTTCGGCGCCACGGCCTTGCTGCTGCTGGCTTTCGGTCCGCCCTGGCTGCGCGAAATGCTCTTTGCCCTGCACCTTGACGGCGTTTTGAAGCGCCTGGCACTCTCCTGGATGGGACGCAAATCCGCGGAGGTCAGGCTTTTAAACCGCATTCAGACCTCGGTTGAGGCGCTGCCCTACCCGACCATCTTCGGCTGGCACACCAAGCGCGACGACGAACTGACCTTCATGCTGCAGCTTTCATCCAACGGGCTGCGGCTGGTGCCATCCCACCTGGCGGGCAACTTTTCTTTCCACAGCCGGGTCACACCGCTGGGCGAGTTCAAAGCGGACCCCGTGCCCGAGGTCAGGCTCGACCCGCAGGGCACCTATGTGACCTTTACCCTGTCGGATGGCGATCAACTGATGATGATGAACACCGCCGAGTTGGGCAACTGGAACAGCGCCGCGCGGGGCAGCATCCCCTTTAATTGGGAATGCCAGCCCCTGCTGTCTGAACTGGCTCCCGCCCTGCTGGAAAGATTCTCGCGTACCAAGACCGTCAATGACTGCCTGGTGGCAGGTCCCTCCGGTGCAGGCTACGTCGTACCGCCGCTGGCCGCCCATTTCGCGGATTACATGAAATCCACTGCGCAGGTCTGTAAAAAAGCCGGTATAAACGTGGTCACCACCTATGTCGCTGATCCGCCCCGGCGGGTGCTCAGGCAGCTCGTTCAGCACAAAGGGGATCTGCTCGGTTTTCTCAGCGGCTACGCCATTGTCAGCCGGGCGCCGCAGGAGTTGGTTAACGGCACCCCTGTTTTCGCCAACGAGATACCCCAGGCAGCCAACGTCTGGGATACCGCAGGGCAACTCTTATCACGCCTGGAGGGGTTAATCCTTACAGCAAACGACAAACCGCGGTTCATCGGCGTCCACCTCTTTGCCTACCGCACCAGCCTTGACGATGTGGCGGCATTTATGAAGTTACACGATGGAGAACACCTCCATTTTGTTCGTGCAGACGAATTTTTGCTTTTGGCCCAACAGCACCTGAATCATTCATCGAAGTAGAGGAGCTTTTATGATAGCCAAACTACCCCTGAAGACCAAAGTTGCCTATGGTATTGCAGATCTGGGAATCTCGCTGCTTACCGCATCCATCCAATTCTTTCTGCTGTTTTATTACACCGACATCATCGGCATCGACCCCGGTCTGGCCGGCACGGCATTATTGGTGGGCAAGCTCACCTGGGATGCCATCAATGATCCCCTGTTTGGATTCATCACCGACCGCACTAAAAGCCGCTGGGGCAGGCGTAAACCCTATATGCTGTTTGGCGCCATCCCCTTTGGTTTGACCATCTGGCTGCTGTTCTCGCTGCCGCCCGGCATGACCGGCGCCACCGCTTTCCTGGCCGTTTTGGGTTCCTTCCTGCTGGTGGATACCACCCAGACCCTGGTCAGTGTGCCCTACTATGCTCTTTCAGCTGAACTAACCCGCGATTATGATGAACGCACCTCGCTGATCTCGATCCGCATGATCTTCACCGTGCTCGGCTACATCATGGGGGCTGCGCTAACCACTTTAATAGCAGGGATCTTCATGAATATGGGTTGGTCGAAAACCGCGGCATACAGCGGCATGGGGGCCGTATTTGGCATTGTTGCCATCGTCACTGCCCTGATCACCACCTTTGGTGTCAAAGAAACCCCTGATCCTGACCTTGAACCGGCCAAGATGCCGGCGCTTTCGCAGCTCAAACATGTCTTCAAGAATCGCCCCTTCGTGCAGTACATGATCATGAGCACCATCATCAGTATCAGTTTCACCTTGCTGACTGCTCTGCTGCCTTACTTTTTGACCTATCAACTGCAAATGACGGATCAAATTCCGCTGGTCATGATGGTCATGTTGGCCACCATCGCCATTTTCTTGGTGCCCTGGCGGTTCGCCTCCAAGAAACTCAATAAGGGGCCTGCCTACGCCCTGGGTCTGGGCATTGCCAGTCTTGCCATCATTGGCGCTTTCTTTCTGCCCCCGGGACCCACCCCCCTGATCTATGTGGTGGCTTTTGTGGCAGGCCTGGGCTTTTCAGCGCAATATGTCTTCCCGTGGAGCATGATCCCCGACGTGATCGAAGTGGATCAGGCCCAGACCGGTGAACGGCATGAGGGCGTCTATTTTGGGGTCAACAACTTTTTAGGAAAACTAACCGGCGCGGTCGGCATCGCTGCCAGCGGATGGGCGCTCAAGCTTTACGGCTACGTTCCGAATGTGGCGCAGACCGAACACGCTCTCTTTGGCATCCGCTTTTTCTTCGCCATCGTACCGGTGATTGCTTTTACACTGGCACTGCCGCTCTTGATCTGGTATCCGATCACCCGGCAAAACCACGACAAAATGATCGCCGACGCGGCGAAGAAATAAAGCATACAAAAAGTAGGGGCACAGCGCGCTGTGCCCCTACTTGTGTTCTTATTGAACATCAACTATAACTTCAAACGTCTCCACCGGGGGATTTTCAGGTTCAAAAGACCGCCAATATTTCAATTTTAAGGCTGTGGTTCCGGCATTTGCTGCGGTGAACTTGAATTTATAGGTGCCGCCAACGCCGGTCATGCCAGGCCTAAGCCTGAAATCGGTCGAATAATCCGCCTCGCCTGCGGATTGCAGCACACTTGCATCCACAGATTCAACTTCCCAGGTATAGCCGGTGGTGGGGTTGCCATCTATGGAAAGCACCAGGGTCTGCCCCTGTTTCATCTCTATGATACTGCCGTTGTCCTCTGCGCTGATCTTTATGGTCCCACCACTGCAAGCGGTGAGCACCAGGGATGCAGCGATTACCAAACTAAGAACTGGCAAAAAGTGTTTCATTTATCCTCCGAAAAAGTACTGGTTAATCTCATGACGGCTTTATGAAGGATAAGGTTCCCGTTATGTTCTAATAGATCAGGATGAGCGAAACGCATAGGAACCAGGCAATGGTGGCAAAGAACAGCATCCATTCCAAAAAGGGGGTGCGCCAAAAGCGCGGACGTGTTTTCTTTTCGGTGGGATCAAGCAAATAATTTTCCTGACCTTTTTTGTCGGTCTTCTGGCTGACGATCACCAGAAAAGCCGAGTATGAAACGATGGCGAGGATGCCGAAAATATTGACAGCCAATGGTATCACCCGCTGCCCGGCTGGCTGCACAAAAACAGCGATGGTGAAGAAGAGCACGGTCACCAGCCCTGATCTGAAGAAGGTCATGGCGGCTTTACGGTGCGGCTCAAGTCTGTCCATTGAAAAGACGCCCACCAGGATGCTGGACACTGCAGCCAGCAGCCCGGCGGCCATACCAATATATGACCAGAGTGTGCCAAGCACAATGCCAAGCCCGGCAATGAAAGGCAGGAAGAGTGCTCCGCCTATGATCATGCCGATGTTGAAGACCATGGCCAGCTTTGAAACGCCGATCTCACCCAGCTCAGAGATGAAGTGATTCAGGATCGAATACTTCTCGTTGGAGCGTCCGCGGTACGGCAGGGCTGCGATCAAACAACCTGCGAGGATGACAAAGCTGCCTGCCCATCCGAAATGGGAATAAAATTGAAAGAGCAACGTGATGATGGTATTCTCTTGCATGCTTCACCTGAATTATTATGTTGTACTTCAGAAAATGGTATTGTATTATCAAGTAATAATAATTAATTTTACACTGGTTGAGAGAAGGATGTGATCATGTACGACCAATTTGCCTCAGATTATGACCGGTTCGTGAACTGGGAGAACCGTCTTGGCTTTGAAATTCCCTTAATCGAGAAAATCCTGGTCGAAGTGAAAAGTGCTAACCTGGACCCTTTGCAAATTCTGGATGCTGCCTGCGGCACTGGCATGCATGCCCTGGCGCTGGCTAAATCAGGATACACGGTCGCTGGGGCTGATTTCAGCAGCGAGATGATCAAAAAGGCGCAGCGCAACGCGGCTTTTGCCGGTCTGGAACTTCAATTGGAAACAACCGGTTTTGGATCGCTGGCTTCTGCCTTTGGCAAATCACGTTTTGATGTGGTCTTGTGCCTTGGGAACTCCCTTCCTCATCTCATCCAGGATGAAGATATTGATTTCACGTTGATCGATTTTTATGCCAGTCTAAAGCCGGGTGGATTATTGCTCGTACAAAACCGCAATTTTGATGAGGTCATGCAAAATCAAGACCGCTGGATGGAACCCCAGGCTTTTCAGGATGGGGATGAACAGTGGGTTTTTGAGCGTTTTTACGATTTCAATCCAGATGGGACGATCGGTTTTAATATCGTCAACCTGCGACGTAAAGGACTTTCAGAGTGGAAGTCGGAAGTGGTTTCAACCCTGCTTAAACCGCAGCTGCGGGATGATTTGGTTAAGAAAGCCACCAGAGCCGGTTTTACACAAATACGCACTTTTGGAACATTGGGGGGAGATCCCTTTGATCCGCAGGCCAGCGGAAACTTAATCCTTATCGCCAGAAAGTAAGATAATTGATCTAAACAATCTTGATTTTCGTGCCGGATTTCACAACTAAAAAACCATTTTATTACGGAGCAATCATGGAGATCATTCAAGTCAGCACCCCGCAAGAACTGAAAGCATTTATTAATCTTCCTTACGAACTTTATAAAAATGACCCGGTTTGGGTAGCCCCTCTGCGTTCGGAACAGGCCGGCCAGTATGTGCCGGAGAAGAATCCGATGCTCAAGCACTGCGAATACACGCTTTTCCTGGCCAAAAATGAAGGCAAGCTGGTCGGGCGTATTTCCGCCTTCGTGGACCAGCTGGCAGTGGAGCACTGGAAGCAGCCTGTTGGCCTTTTCGGCTCCTTTGAGAGCAGCAATGACCCGGAGGTCGCCAACGCCCTTTTAAACGCAGCCAGAGGCTGGCTGAAGCAGAAGGGTATGACCAGCATGCGCGGCCCGTGGAGCTTCGCCTCACAGGAATGGGGTCTGGTGGTCGAGGGCTTTGAGCCATCCCCTGTGATCATGGCGCCCTACAATCCGCCCTATTACAACGAGCTGCTCACGGGCTTCGGCTTGCAAAAAGCGGAAGATTTGATGGTGTACGTGATTGATGCAAAAGAAGGTTACACCTTCCCCGAACGTTACCTGACCCTGACCGAGATCGTCAAAAAACGCTACGGTGTGACTGTCCGTCCGGTGGATATGAAAAACCTGGAAGAGGACGTGGTAACCATCCTGGATCTTGCCAATGTTTCAATCTGTGACAACTGGGGGTTCTACCCGGTTACCAAAGATGAAGCCAAAGCCATGGCCCGCGACCTCAAACAGATCATCAACCCCAAGGGGGTGCTGATTGCCGAAAACCCGGAGGGCAAGCCCATCGGTTTCGCCATGACCCTGCCGGACATCAACAAGATCATCAAAGGCCTCGACGGCCGTTTGCTGCCGTTTGGTTGGATTAAGCTCCTAACCGGTCTGCCCAAACTGCACCAATTCCGCATGTGGGCGTTGGGAGTCATCCCTGAATACCAGGGAAAGGCAATTGACACCCTGCTTTACCGGGCGACCTACGACAACCTGTTTACCGATGATATCCGCCTGGAGATCAACTACATCCTTGAAGACAACGACCGTATGAACAATGCTGTCTACAAACTGGGTGTTAAAAATTTGAGGCGATACCGGGTATACGAGGTGACTCTTTAGGGGTATGAGGTGTAAATACTGGCTGCAAATGCTTGACTTCATATTTTGAATTGTCTATACTGAATATACAAAGAGCGTTGCTGACGGCTCAAATCAATCCACTATCCCTTTTTCGCCATAGAGCTGTCCGTGTTGAACGGGCAGCTTTTTTATCCCTAAAGGAGGTTGCGATGATACACCTTGAACTGGATGACGAAGAAACCGCACTGCTGCAGCAAACACTTGAAGATTGCCTTACTGACCTGCGCGTGGAAATCTCTGACACCCACAGTATTGACTACAAAGAGATGCTGAAAAGTAAAAAAGTTTTACTGCTCAAAATTCAAGAAGCGCTCAATCTATCCAAAATGGAACCCATAAAAGGGTAGATGTACGTTTGGTAGATCAAGTTTCTATTACCCGATAACAAATCGGGCTCGCCATTTTGCGAGCCCGGTAAGTGTTCAGTTGATATTCCAGGAACTAACTATGCTGATCTTGAGCGCGTCAAGCGGGGATCAAGTGCGTCGCGCAAGCCGTCACCCAGCAGGTTGAAGGCCAAGACGGTCAGCATGATGGCAATACCCGGAAAGATCACAAGGTGGGGGGCACTAAAGATACTGTTCTTTTCTTCACCCAGCATCAAACCCCATTCAGGCCGCGGAGGTTCCGCGCCCAGACCAAGGAATGACAGGGCGGCAGCATCCAAAATGGCAGTCGCGATGCCAAGTGTGCCTTGTACGATCAGGGGGGTGATGGCATTGGGCAAAATACGCTTGAATAGGATGTGCATTGAAGATCCACCCAGCGCTCTGGATGCCTGAACGTACTCCAGTTCCTTGACCGACAAGACCGTTGAACGCACCAAACGTGCGAAGCGCGGAATGGATACAATGCCGATAGCAAGCAGGGCGTTGATCAAGCCTGTGCCTAACACGCTGACGATGGTAATGGCCAGCAACAGGCTTGGAAACGCCATGACCACATCCATAATGCGCATCAAGATGTTATCCACGGCGCCGCCGGCATAAGCAGCAAATGCGCCAATAATGGTGCCTATTAAAATGGCAAAGCCCATGGTGACCAAACCCACTTGCAGAGACAACCGTGAACCAAACAACACTCTTGAAAACAGATCGCGGCTGTTACCGTCAATGCCGAACAAATGCTGCGGCTCATCTTTTGGGCATCCAAAGAGATGAATGCAAGGCGGATCGCGGCGGGTTTCAGTCTTTAAGAGCTGGGTAGGATCATATGGGGCGATCAATGGTGCAAAGATGGCGACCAAAATAAGCAAAATAAGAATGATGAGACCGGTGCGTCCTGACCGGTGACGTAACAGGTGTTTCATTACTTCACGGGTTGGTGAGCGCCTTTGGTCGGTGTTGGTTTTTGAGGTTTCTAATAAATCTTCCAAGGCAGCTCCAATTATTCAAGACGAATACGCGGATCAAGGTACGCATATGATAGATCCACGAGCAGGTTAACCAAAACGAAAATCAAGGCGATGACCAGGGTGAATCCCTGAACCACAGGATAGTCACGGGCCAGGATGGCGCCCACCATGGCAGTTCCCAATCCGGGTAAGGCAAAGACTGTCTCAGTCAGCACGGCCCCTGAGAGCAGGCTGCCAGTTTCGATACCGATAATAGTGACAATAGGGATGAGCGCATTTCTAAAGGCATGTTTGCCGATGACTTTGCGTTCGATCAACCCTTTTGCACGGGCGGTGCGAATGTAGTCCAAACCAAGAACTTCAAGCAAACTGGAGCGGGTCATGCGGGCGATGATTGACATAGGGATCGTACCGACTGCGACAGCCGGCAGAATCAAATGCTTCAATGAGTCCCAGAACATGTACCAATCCCCAGTGATTATGCAATTTATGAGGGTGGTGTTTGACATGAATTCAACCGCAAATCGTTTGAATCCGGTCAGATCGGTCATGCCCCAGTAAACCGAAAGGTCTTGAAGGGCTGCACCGGCGGTGAACCTACCTGAAGGGGGTAAAACAAACACTGTGTCTTTAAGGACCAGTGCAAAAATATAGGCCAGGAGCAAGCCCAGCCAGAACACCGGCATGGAAACGCCGACGTTTGCGATGATCATGGTGAGGGTGTCAATAAAACTGTTCCGTTTGAGGGCGGAAATGACACCAAGGCCTACTCCAACCACGGTTGAAAACAGCATGGCCAGAAGGGTTAATTCCATGGTTAATGGTAACCGTTCAGCGATGAGATCAGAGACAGGTCGGGTAAAACGGATGGATTCTCCGAAATCTCCCCTGGTCATATTTACCAAGTAACGGCCAAATTGGACAAAAATGCTGTCGTTCAGACCGTAACGTTCCAGAAACGCCTCACATTTGGCGGGTGTTGCGCGTTCGCCAAGCATGGTGACGCAGGGATCCCCTGGGATGAGGCGAACGATCACAAATGTGACCAGCACCACACCCAGTAAAACGGGTAATAATAATAAAAGACGACGGCCGATGAATTGAGGCATGCATTACTCTCGCTGAGATTTGGTGTTGTTGGGGTTGGGTGAAAAACCCAACCCCAACAAGATATTCAAAGAACGAAACTATTTTGGAACAGAATAGCCCAAGCCTTTGAGTAATTCTTTGGCTTTGGCTTGATCGAATTCATACCAAACAACGTCGGGGCTGGCGCCAGGTTTCACAAATTGAGGAACAAAGCTGCCTGCAACACTTGAACCAGTGGCATAGTATTGATCGACGATACGTTGGCGGTCAATTGCATATGCAACGGCTTTGCGGAAGTCAAGATTGTCAAACGGTGCCATTTTGTTATTGAAGCCGATGTAGAAGATGTTGAAACCGGCACGAGGATAGAGAGCCAGGGTGGCATCAGCTTCGATGGCGGCAACATCATCAGGACCGGGATTGTCAATACCATTGACGGTGCCGGCTTGCAGTTCGAGCAGACGTTGGGCAGACTGTTCTGACCAGCGGAAGATCAGGTTCTGGGTCAAAGCTTTGTCGCCCCAGTATTCAGGATTGGCTTCGTAAACAACGCTGTCGCCGCGGTTCCATGCTTTGACAATGTAGGGGCCGGTTCCATTGGGGGTTTCGCTCATCTTAACGGAATCACCGTTGTTGGCATCCAGGAAATCTTTGTCTTGAATGCTGAAGACGGAGAAAGCAACTTTAGAGGGGAAGGCGGGATCGGGGGCGCACAGGCTGAATTTGACAGTCTGGGCATCCACGGCTTCGATGGATTTGAACTCGCCGCCATATTCGCAATCAGGGGCGGTCAAAGAGAGCAAACCATCTGCGTCCACCAATTCGGCTGCCTGGGTCTCGGCGTTGATGAAGCTGCCGAAGAATGCACCAAAGTACTCAAATGTACCGGTGCGGCCGACGTGATTGGGGCTCATGGCATCCCATTGGGCAACGAATGAAGCCACAACATCAGAGGCATCAAGATCGGCGCCATTTTGGAATTTCACACCCTGGCGAATGTTGAAAGTGTACTCATCAAGAGTTTCATTGGCGGCATAGCTTTCAGCCAAAGCGGGGACGATATCTGTTCCGCCGATGCTGAAGCCCAAGAGAGCTTCGTAAACCTGTTCGCAAGCGCGCAGGGTTTCGCCGTCGGTTTCATCTGCACACCACAGTGAAGAGGGTTCACCGTTCTGCATCCAGACAAAGGTGTCTGTGCCGTTGGAAACAACACTGAAGTTTTCATTGCCGAGCGGGCTGGAATGAGCGCCTTCAACATTGGCCTGGTAGGCGGTGGAAGAACCACCGTGTGCAACAGGGATCATCATGAGATCATCTTTAAGCATCTGATTGATGGTGTCATAATGGGCCTGGCGGGCAGCAGGATCTGAGGTTTTGCCAGCAGCGGAGATTTCTTCAACCATATCGGGGAATAAATCGCCGAATTGGAGGTTGTTGGCATTACCAAAGTGGTAATCATAGAAGTTGGTGGCATCGGGATAGTCAGCGTTCCAACCCAACAGGTAGAAGGCTTCCTGGCCGGCGGAAGTGGCGTCAATAAAGGCGGCAGATTCCATTTCTTTGAGGGTTACGTTGATTCCAACCTCTTTTAATTGAGCCTGGATCTCTTGTGCAACCTTGTCAGGTGAAGGCAGGTAAGCGCGGTCGACGACACGGAAGCTGAGGGTTACTTCAGCTGTAGGTGCCTTCTTGCAGCTTGCGAGCAGCATGGTAACGATTACCAAAACGCTCAGTATTGCAAAAATCTTGTTCTTTTTCATATTCTCCTCCATCAAATAAATCGATCTTCTGGGTTTCAGAATTGAAACCAGGGTCTTAACGAAAGGTTTGATCAGATAATCACCTCCTTTGTGCAAGATTGCGATCAAAAAAGGACAAACCGCTTTCCAGTTAAACCCGCCAACAAGCTACAAAATGGTCAGGCTTTTTCTCAATGAATTCCGGTTCTTTTAGAGCGCACTCTGCCACGGCAATCGGGCAGCGCGGATGAAAACGGCAGCCCTTGGGCGGATTCACCGGGCTGGGTACATCCCCTTTAAGAATGGTGCGTTCTCTTCTTAATTTGGGCTCTGAAACCGGGATGGCCGATAACAACGCTTTGGTATAAGGGTGCATGGGGTTCAAGAAGAGGTCTTCCCGACTGGTGAGTTCCACCATTTTTCCAAGGTACATCACGCCGACGCGGTCTGATATATGTTCCACTACGCCCAGGTTATGGGCGATGAACAGATAGGTCAACCCCAGATCTTTCTGTAGATCTTTAAGTAGATTGAGAACTTGTGACTGAATAGAAACATCCAGCGCCGAAACGGGTTCGTCACATACAATGAATTGCGGGTTTAGCGACAGGGCGCGGGCAATGCCGATTCTCTGGCGCTGTCCGCCTGAAAACTCGTGGGGATAGCGGCGGGCATGGTATTCTTCCAGCCCGACTTTTTTTAGAATTTCAATAGCCATTGGGTATCGTTCTTGTTTGGTTCCGATATTGTGAATATTGAGCCCTTCCATCACTGAGTCCACAATGGGAACACGCGGGTCAAGCGAGGCGTAAGGGTCCTGAAAGATGATCTGCATGTTCTTGCGCACGGTTTTCAGCTGTTCGCCTTTTAATGACAGAACATCCACACCTTCAAATTCAACCGAGCCGCTGGTGGGTTCGATCAAGCGCAAGATGGTGCGGCCAATGGTGGTTTTGCCGCAGCCAGATTCACCCACCAGACCAAGCGTTTCGCCTTTTTTGATGCTGAAACTGACATTATCGACAGCCTGAACATGAGCGGTGACGCGTTGAATGATCCCGCTTTTGATGGGGAAGTACTTTTTCAGGTTTTTGACCTCGACCAGATCTTTTTGGGTTTTGGTCCTTGCGGTTTCTAATTCACTCATAATTCCTCAATAATGATCGCCAATTACAGCTTGATCGGCGCAGAATGACCTTCAGACTCTTGATATAACCAGCAGCGGACCGTATGGCCGGGTTTTACTTCACAAAGATCGGGGTCTTTTTTGGTGCAAATCTCAAGCCCGTATTTCTCACGCATCTGGCACCTGGGTGCAAACCGGCAGCCGATGGGCAGATCGATCAAATTCGGCACCAATCCGGGGATGACTTCAAGACGATCGACAATTTTGCCCAAAACAGGAATGGAACCGATCAACCCCTTGGTATAAGGATGCAAGGGTTCGGCAAAAATGGGTTCCACATCGGTGTATTCCACGATCTGGCCGGCATACATTACCGCCACCATATCAGCCATCTCAGAGATGACACCCAGGTCGTGGGTGATCAAAATAACCGCCGTGTTGGTTTGCTTGCGCAAATCACGGATCAAATCGAGGATCTGGGCCTGGATGGTGACATCCAGCGCTGTCGTGGGTTCATCTGCGATCAACAGCTGGGGTGAGAGCGCCAGAGCCATGGCAATCATCACGCGTTGGGCTTGTCCGCCAGAAAGTTCGTGCGGATAAGCCAGGGCGCGGCGGCCAGGGTCTGGAATGCCAACCTGGGTGAGCAGATCAACTGCTTTTGCCCAGGCTTCTTTATGTTTCAGGCCTTTATGGATCTGTAAAACTTCAGCGACCTGGTCGCCAACCCTGAAGACAGGGTTCAAGCTGGATTGGGGCTGCTGGAAGATCATCGAAACGCGATCGCCGCGAATTTTGACCATTTCTTCTTCTGGAAGATCAAGCAATGATTTTCCATCAAAAACGATTTTTCCACCTGTGATTTTGCCTGGGGCGCTGACGAGGCGCATGATGGAGAGGCTGGTAACGCTTTTACCGCATCCTGATTCACCCACGAGTCCCAAGACTTCGCCGGGCTTGACCGAAAAATCAACCCCGTCAACGGCTTTTACAATACCATCTTCAGTGTAAAAAAAGGTCTTTAGGTCCTGAACACTCAGTAATGATCCCTCAACAGGATCTTTTTTGGCACTCTCCATAAAAACGGCTCCGTTAAATTCGATATTAGTTAATAGCGTTAATACAATGCAATGATCTGATGATATCTGCGATGATCAAACAAAAAACGGATGGAAGTTGAAAATCTCTACGAAGAGAATGATTTTAAGTTAGAAAATCGTCAAGCTTCAAGCGTTATTCATAAAAAGAGATAAAAAAAAGCTGTTTGAGCTTTCAACCAGCATGCTAGATTAATTAGTTCATTATAGAAAGAATTTGTGCAAAATACAACCTTATTTACTACTGATTAAACTTAAAAAAACTCCTCCAGAAGTATTATCTGGAGGAGTAATGCAGTTTGGGTGGAATTAATGCTCGCCGAGGGAGTTGACTTTGCCAAAACCGGTCATGGTTTGGGTAACTTTGGGGCTGCCGTAGTATTCCAGATTGCCGCTGCCAGTGATGGTGACATCCAGGCTGGAGTTGGCCCATACGGTGGCGTCGCCGAAACCGGTGATCTTGACAGAGGCGCTTTCGCTCTCGAGATCCTGGCCGTGATAGTTGCCTGAGCCCACGATCTGAATTTCCTGGTCTTTGGCGGTACCGGTGATATCTGCATTGCCAAAGCCGCTGATCTTTAAGTTCATGGTGACAGCCTGAAGTTGATTGACTTCAATATCGCCGGAACCGCTGATCTCGAGCGTGGGCTGGTCGACCACCATATCATCCACGTTTATATCTCCAAAGCCGCTGACGCGTAACAAGGCGTTCTCAGTTTTAAGGCTGCCGAGAGTCATGTTGCCTGAGCCTGAAAGTTTGATTTCCATGTCTTCAGCGTTTAATTCAGCGGCGTTGATGTTGCCGAATCCCGAAAGAACAATGCTTGATAGAGATTTCACGGTTAAGGTGTATTCAATATCATGTGAAGGGTCAATGTTGATATTGGGTTCCATGCCGATTTCAAGGGTGTTGTTGAAGACTTCGGCGGTGATGTATTCCATCAAGTTGTCATCTGCCTCAATGGTCAGTGACTCTTTGTCGCCTTCAACAATGGTCAGGTTGCCAATACTCTGCAGATCCACTTTGTCAAAACCGTTGACGTCGCGATCTTCGGTAACAATGGTGCCCGAACCGTTGATATGTTCAGTGTTAATACTGATGGTGTGTCCATTGATCGAGCAGGCTGAAAGAGCAAGTGCTAAAACTACAAAAACTAAAGCTAATTTTTTAATCATCGTATTTCTCCTGTTTGGTATGAAAAATATACGCAAAGGATTAAAAATGGTTGCACAAAAATACCGGAGGATAATCTTTCCTCCGGCATCCAAATTATGTTCGTGTGAGGGGTTACTTGGCCGAGATGTAATATGAGCCGGCAGTGCGGGTTCTTTCGTACGGAAGTACATCCACCAGTTCGTAATCCTGGCTTCCGAGACCCAGTTTTTCGCCGTAACGCAGCACCAGATAGGGGTCCTTGTAGGGTCCATGCAGTTTGGCGTAAGGGTGTCCTTCAATATCCTGGGCTTCCATGCAGTCAGGGATGTTTTCAAGCAGCAAAGGCAGGCTGGCGGTTTTGTCGAGCACCGCTTTTTCGACGGCCACGATGTCGTCACCCCCGAAGATGCCTTCATCATTCAAGATCGGCATGCCAGTGAAACCAAAGCAGTCGCAAACCGGGGTTTGGTGTGTGGCCAGGGCCAGGTGCACCACTTTTTCTTTGGCAAAAGTGGAGAGTGTGATGTCGGTTGAAATGGCGCAGGCTTCTTGAAACGAGTGGAAGTTCACCGGGTCGATCTTCAGGCTGCCGGCCGGCGCTACTTTAAGACAGCGTCCGCATTGGTTGCAGGGTTCAAAGTGCAGGTGCAGTTCACTCGGATCTTTTTTATCAAAGACGATGGCGCCAAACGGGCAGGAATCCACGATCTTCTGCATCGCGGCATGATCAGAACATTTTTCTTTGAACCAATACTGGTCAAAATGGTTGGTGTCGTGGATCTTACTGCGGGTCTCACCTACCATGCAACCCAGGGCGATATTTTTGAAAACGCCGCCGAATCCACAGGAGGGATGTCCTTTAATGTGGGCGAAGTTGACCATGAAGGAGGCGTCTTGAACCATGCCGGCGACTTTCCAGGTCTTGATGTTCTTGTATTCGCGTTCATGTTCATAATAGAAAGTGTCTTTCAGGCCTGCGGCGGGGAACACCGGGCAGCCCAGCACCTCGTTGGTGTATCCGCGGGTCTCGCAGCCGGCTACATCCCAGTCTACATCCACAATAAAGGGTTTGCCGCCGCCATCTTTAATGGCCTGCACCACTTTGCGCACAAAAACAGGGTGAATAACCGAGTAGCCAATGTTATTGCCCACATGCAGCTTGAGGCAGACCAGTTCGTCTTTAACGCGGTCGCGCAGGTGCAGTTCATTGAGAATCAGATCCAGTTTGGCAGGCAGAGTTTCATTTGCTGACAGGCGTGCCTGGTGCGGAGAGCCGTAGAACACTTTAGCAGTCATAAATCACCTTCTGATTTTGAAATGGAATTTGATCTGATTATATCAATTGAGAGGCAGAAAGCAGGTAAAATGGAGGGGTGCTGAGATTGAAGAGGGCAATTTAACATCCGATTATGCCAATTTTGAAATTGGTCTTGTTTTACCCTTGACAGCCTCAGAAGCGAGTGTATAATCTGACCTCGTTGCGTGAATGCAACCACTATCTCGCC
>CAZQXI010000024.1:0-34651 GCA_964597505.1 uncultured Anaerolinea sp.
CACCGCCGGTTTTCACCGGTTTCGCCTTTCAAAGGCAGTCGGGCGGTCATGATCAACTGCTTGATTTTAGACCCCTGGCTTTGCGTCACCTACTTTCGTTAGGTTTTGCTCTTGACTAGACAATACCACGCCTGATTTTAGAAAATCAATAGAACATTAGATTATTTATGCGGATTTAATTTCGGGTAGATAAATGGGGCTTAAAGAGAGACAAAAGTCGTATCAATCGGATTTTTTAATTCATACAATAAAGATGAAAATTATCTAATTAAGATTCTTAATTAGGCAAACGATAAAAATTGAAAAGAGGAACTTGCCATGAGCGAAGTGATCAACAATCGTCAACAAAGAGTCGACATAATGAAGAATCTCATCCGCCAGTTGGATGCCGGAGTTTCTGAAGAGCGGGTAAAACTCCAGCTTGAAACCATGCTGGATGAAGCCGATTACAGCGATGTCTTCATAATGGAAGTTCAGTTGGTCAAGGAGGGCATCACTGCCGAACGTATTCAGGAACTTTGTGACACCCATACCCGGGTGCTCAAAAAACATCTCGATCTGCAGGAAACCCCTGAAACTCTTCCAGGCCACCCTGTGCATACCTTTGTGCAGGAAAACCGCGAACTGGCAAAAAATACCGGTGCCATCCGGGTATTGCTTGATAACATCAACCTCAAATCGGATGAGGAAGATGTCACCGAATTGATGCAGGCGGTTCAACAACAGTTGAACACCTTGATGGATGTGGATAAACATTACCGCCGCAAAGAAAACCTGCTTTTTCCTTATTTTGAAAAGAATCAGCTCCCCGGGCCGCCCCTGGTGATGTGGGGCAAGCACGACGAGGTTCGTAAGACCTTGCGTGAAACCCTGGCCGGTCTTCAGCAGATCACTTCCATCAGCGCATCAGAAGCCAAAGCCTTTAGCACCTTTACCATTCTTCCCGCACTTGAAGCGGTGGATGACATGATCTACAAGGAAGAAAAGATTATGTTTCCAACCGCGTTGGATCTCTTGACCGAGCAGGATTGGTATGAGATTTACACGCAGAGTGATGAATATGGTTACTGCATCTATGCTCCCCAGTTTGATTGGGTTCCCGAGGGGGGTGTTACTGAAGAAATGAAAAAACCGGCAGCCGCTGGCGGTCGGGTTCAGATGCCCACCGGCAATTTCAGCCTTGACGAGTTGATTGCAGTTTTCAGCACCCTGCCTTTTGACCTGACCTTCGTGGATGCCGATGACACCGTGCGTTATTTCACCCCCGGACGCAACCGCATTTTCGACCGTTCCCGCGCCATCCTCGGACGAAAGGTGCAGTATTGCCATCCGCCCAAGAGCGTACACATCGTCAACAAGATCGTCAAGGATTTCAAAGACGGCAGCCAGGAAAAAGCAGCTTTCTGGATCAACATGGGAGGCAAGTTCATTTACATCTGCTATTACGCTGTGCGAGATCCGAAAGGGGTTTACCTTGGCACCCTCGAGGTCACCCAGGATCTGACCGAAATCCGCGCTTTGGAAGGCGAGCGTCGTCTTCTTGAATACGATACCACCCCGTCGAATTAAGTGAACGAGGAGCTTGCTATGGAAATCACCGGTTCGAGTAAATTGTTGGATGTTTTGTCTGCCTATCCTGACCTGGAGGAGCAGATCATGAACATTGCTCCGCCATTCAAGAGTCTCAAAAACCCGATCCTCAGACGTACGGTTGGGTCGCTGGCGACGATTGAAAAAGTCGCCCAGGTGGGCGGGATGGATGCGGCGAAACTGGTCAACACCCTGCGCCGCCACGTTGGCCAACCTGAACTTCTGGAAGCATCCGAACAAATTAAGCATATCGAGATACCACGTACCGTTGAAGACCCCGATTGGATAACAGGGGATCCGCAGTTCGTGGTGAACGGCACCCAACTGCTTGCGCAAGGCGAAGTGCCGCTCGGTAAGGTAAATCAGCTCATTGCGCAACTATCCCCTGGCCGCTACTTGCTGCTCTTGACCAACTTTTCGCCCACCCCCATCATGGATGCTGTTCAGAAACAGAATTTGCGCATCTTTTCAAAGGTCAATCCGCAAAATACCGATGAGTTCCTGACTTTTATTGGATAGTTTTGATATAGAGTACTACCTGGAGTTAAGGAAATTTGTTGGGTAATTTAATTTTTCGCACCAACCTTTACTTATTCCACTAAATCAGCTTGCTTGTACGGGCGTATGGCCGTACGCCCGTACCAACCTCCTTATTGGATTCAAACACAAAGATGTCCCTGATAATCAAAGGTAAATATCTTATCCAAAGAATTCGTCTTTCTCTCCCCAGTTGCCAGGGTTTTCGTGGATGTAATTTGAAATATTGAAATATTCTTTTTCAGTCTCGATGATATGCTCATAATAATTCCGCAGCCAGATTGGTTGACCTGGTGTTTTTCGGAGAGTATTGATCCTTGTCGTAACAGAACCTTTGAAACTCCGTACCATGGCCCCAAGCGTTTTGGATGGTGATTTGAGCTGGCTCGTTGGTACGGGCGTATGGCCATACGCCCGTACCAGATTAGCAGTATCTTCTTCAATATTAATTGTTGATATCGAATCAATAATTTGGACGATTCCATGAATATGATTCGGCATTATTATGAATTCATCAATATCAAGTTCGATCTCTTTTCTTATCGTGGCTGACTTGAACCATTCCTCTTTAACAATCACCCCATAATCATTCAACCTCATCACCCCCTTTTCAACCTCCCCAAACAAATGGTCCCAATGATGAGTCACCAGTGTTACAAAATAGGCTCCTGCTGAAGAATAATCATATCCTTCATAGCGGATTGACCGTCGCATTGGAAAAATGTTGCTCTTGTCGAAATTCAAAATTTTCTCCCCTTAACAAACCAGAGTCCTGCACTCGCAAAGATGCGAATCCAAAAATTGGCTAATATCAGCAGTGAATCGAGGGGGACATTCCCTTAAATTGTTTGTAGCTCTTCCCAAGCTGGGTCACGATGAACAGCACCACCGCGATCTCAAAAGCCAGGTCCCCCAGGGAGATTTCAAGCCACATATCATTGAATTCCTTGCTGGCATTGAATTTATGCTTACCATCAATGAACTTCGCCAATTCCGTGGATAAGTTGGAAATTTCGAGTTTCACCGTGCGCGATTCCGCCGCGCTCTTATGGGCGTGGATCAATCCGCAGTCTGTATTCTGATGGATCGTGATGTGGGGATTGGGGTGATTGATATAGACGTTGATCATATTTCCTCCAATTATTCTGGCTAACCAACCATCAATTGAATGACTCGATCAAACTCTGCTTAAATTTTACAACTTAACCAGCGGTTGTTAACTGGCGGGTTTATAATTAAAGGGTAGAATAAAAATTCTAAGATAACCGGGACCGGGTATCTCCCGTTTAAGAGACAAACGAACATCCATTGGAGTCTCCATGACTTTCTTGAAAAGCATCAGAACCATTCCAGAGATGGTCAATCCGGCCAAGTTTCCGTTCTCGATCCCCATCCTTTCACAGGGTTTGGAGCTTGAGTTCTCATCAAATGTGACTTTTTTTGTCGGTGACAACGGATCAGGAAAATCCACCATCCTTGAGGCAATCGCTGAGGGCTGCGGATTCAACCACTCCGGTGGTAACCGCAACCACAGCTATACAAGCTCCGATAACAAATCCGACCTGGCCTCAGCGCTGCGTTTCTCATGGATGCCAAAGGTCACCAACGGATTCTTCATGCGCGCTGAGAGTTTCTACAACTTCGCCACATATATCGATGAAATTGCCGTAGAGGATTCTTCCATCCTTCAAGGGTACGGCGGCAAGTCGCTGCATGACCAATCCCATGGCGAGTCATTTCTCTCGCTCTTTGTCAACCATTTCAATCGCGGCATCTACATCCTCGATGAACCTGAAGCAGCCTTGTCACCCAATCGTCAACTGTCCTTCCTGTCTTTGATCCATCAGCTTGAATCTTCAGGCAAGGCTCAGTTCATCATTGCCTCGCATTCACCCATCTTGTTGAGCTACCCGAATTCCGTCATTCTCAGCCTGGATGGCGAAGAAATTTCACAAGTCACGGTTCAAGAGACGGAGCATTACCGCGTCACCCGTGATTTTTTGGAAAACCCTGATCGCTACTTCAAATATCTCTTCGAAGATTGATCAACCATAATATGAATGAATCGGCATCTTGACAGGTGTAGGAAATTTCTTATAATAGAAAATAAATTCTATTATAGTATACATAATATATATTTCATATCGCTGTCGGGAGTCGTTTTAGTCGAATTGATTTTTATTGTTTTATGATAACGATTGAAGTGTGTTGTTTGAGTAATAGAACTCTGGTTTAATCCAGAACTTTTGTTTTTACTGAATTCGAATATTTGTTTTCAATTCTTTCACAAAACAAAAACGAATCCAGATATTATCTAGGGTTTTCCTGATTACTGATTACTGATTACTGATTACTGGTATAAGGTTTTCCATTCACTAATTACTAATCCCCACTTTTCCCACTATAATTACCGGTTACCGTGTGGTACAATATCGGTATAGAAAATAAATTCTAATGGATAGATTATGACTCAAAACTCAATTCGTGTGGTGGGCGCACGTGCTCACAACCTCAAGAACATCACAGTGGAAATCCCCCGCGATAAGCTGGTGGTCATCACCGGCCTCTCCGGATCAGGTAAAAGCTCGCTCGCATTTGACACCATCTTTGCCGAAGGCCAGCGTCGTTATGTGGAATCCCTTTCTTCCTATGCTCGCCAGTTCCTTGGACAGATGGAAAAACCCGATGTGGATTATATTGACGGGCTTTCGCCCGCCGTCTCGATTGATCAAAAAGCGACTTCTCATAACCCCCGTTCCACGGTGGGGACGGTCACCGAGATCTATGATTACCTGCGTTTGCTCTTTGCCCGCATCGGTGTGCCTCACTGTCCGATCTGCGGCAAGGTGGTGGTTAAACAGTCCGCCCAGGAAGTGGTGGATCGTATCGAAAGCCTGCCCGAAGGCACCAAGCTGCTGATCCTGGCGCCGGTCGTCCGTGCCCGCAAAGGCACCTACCAGGCCGTGTTTGACGAAGTGCGGAAAGCCGGTTTTGTGCGTGTCAGAGTGGATGGCACCGTCTACAACCTGGATGAAGAGGTCACGCTAGACCGTTATAAGATTCACACCATCGAAGCCGTGGTGGACCGTCTGGTGGTCTCCCATGCCGAAGATTCTGAAGAGGCGCGCACCTTCCGTTCACGCCTGACCGATTCGGTCGAAACTGGGCTCAAAGTGGGCGAGGGCTATCTTACAGTTCAAAATGTTTCGGCTGAACCGCCCGAAGACTTATTCTATTCAGAGCATCTGGCCTGCCCCGAGCACGGCATCAGCATCCCCGAAATCGAGCCGCGCACCTTTTCTTTCAACACCCCGCACGGCGCCTGCCCTGATTGCCAGGGTCTTGGCAGCCGGCTTGAAATTGACCCCGACCTGCTTCTGCCTGACACCGATCGTTCATTTAACGAAGGCGCCATTGTCGCACTTGAATGGAACGGCCCCCGTGAACAGGGCGGCTATTACTGGCAGATGGTGGAAGCCGTCGCCAAGGAATATAAAATTGACCTGGATGCCCCTGTCAGCACCATCAGCCAGGAGAACATCAACCGCATCCTCTATGGCACTGGCAATGAACAGCTCACCATTACCATGGATGGCCGTAACGACCGCAAGACCACCTTCCAGACCAACTTTGAGGGCATCATCCCCAACCTTGAGCGCCGCTACCGCGAAACCCAGTCCGAATACATCCGCAACAAGATTTCGGAATTCATGAGCGACCGGCCTTGCCCAACCTGCAAGGGCGAACGTCTGCGCCCCGAGGCTTTGGCCGTCACCATTCAGGACGCCAATATCGTGGAAGTTACCCGCTGGGCGGTCAACCGCACGCTCGAATTCGCCCAGAATCTAGCCAAACCCGGCATGCTAAGCGGACGCGATACCGTGATTGCCGAACGCATCTTGAAAGAGATTGTTGCCCGCCTTGGCTTTTTGGTTAACGTGGGTCTCGATTACCTGACCCTCAGCCGTTCTGCCGGTTCACTTTCAGGCGGCGAGGCTCAGCGTATCCGCCTGGCTACTCAGATCGGCTCGCGCTTAATGGGCGTTTTATATGTGCTGGATGAACCCTCCATCGGTCTGCATCCGCGCGACAACGACAAACTGCTGGATACCCTAAAACATCTGCGCGACCAGGGCAACACAGTTCTGGTGGTCGAGCATGACGAAGAAACCATCCGTGCCGCGGATTGGATCCTCGACCTTGGCCCAGGCGCCGGTATTCACGGCGGTGAAATGGTGGCTGAAGGTACGGTGGAAGACATCCTCGCCAACCAAAAGAGTTTGACGGGTGCCTACCTTTCAGGCCGTAAACAGGTCCCCATGCCCAAGAAATTGCATCCCAAGAATGGCAAGGTACTCAAGATCATCGGCGCGCGCGAAAACAACCTCAAGAATTTGACCGTTGAGATTCCGCTTGGCCAGGTCGTCTGCATCACCGGCGTCTCTGGTTCTGGCAAGTCCACCCTGATGGTGGATATCCTTTATAACGTGCTGGCGCGCGAGTTAAACCGCGCTCATACCCAGGCAGGCGCATTCGACAAGATCGAAGGTCTTGAATTTCTCGACAAGGTCATCAACATCGACCAGTCTCCCATTGGCCGCACGCCGCGCTCCAACCCTGGTACTTACACCGGCATGTTCGATGAAATGCGTAACCTGTTCGCCGGGCTGCCCGAGAGCAAGATGCGCGGATACAAATCCGGCCGCTTTTCCTTCAACGTCCATGGCGGACGCTGCGAAGCATGCCAGGGGCAGGGACAGCTGCGCATTGAAATGCAGTTTCTCCCTGATATCTACGTCCCCTGCGACGTATGCCACGGCGCACGTTTCAACCGCGAGACGCTGCAGGTCAAGTTCAAAGGGCTATCCATTGCGGATGTTCTCGATACCACGGTTGAAAACGGCCTTGAAATGTTCGCCAACATTCCGGCCATCTACAATAAACTCAATACGCTGCAGGAAGTCGGTCTCGGTTACGTCAAGATCGGTCAGCCTGCCACCACCCTTTCAGGCGGTGAAGCCCAGCGTGTCAAGCTGGCTAAGGAACTCAGCCGCCGTGCCACCGGCCGCACCCTCTACGTATTGGACGAACCTTCCGTCGGGCTGCATGCCGCGGATGTGCACATGCTGATCGAAGTGCTGCAGCGCTTGGTCGAAGCAGGCAACTCGGTACTGATCATTGAGCACAATCTCGACATCATCAAGGTGGCAGATACTTTGATTGATCTTGGCCCTGAGGGCGGCGACCGTGGCGGTGAACTGCTGGCTGTTGGCACTCCGCGCGAGATCTGCGAAGTCCCGAACTCTTATACCGGACAGTTCTTGAAAGAGTATTTAAAACTGCACAAGCAGTATTAGAGATAAAAAGATCCCGATTTCTATTCTTGAAATCGGGATCTTGCCCAAAAGATTCTGTAAAACAAATTCAGTCAATCTTTTAGAACTTTATTGCCTGAAACAGGATTTTCTATTCTGTCACGCCGCGCGCTGCGCAGTAGATCTTGATGGCTTCGTACTTGAACTCTGCCAGCTTGGGATCAATTCGATCATACGTCGCTTTGAACCTGGGATCTTCGATATACATTTTTCCCAACCCGAGCAGAATCTCATCGCTGCAATCATAGAAGAAATTGATCTGGTTCTTCCAATCTGCGATCGCTTTTTGGGCTTCTGCAGAGGCAGCACCCTTGGGCATGGCATCACGAATAGCCAGCATGATTGCTTCACCCTTCTTCATCAGGTCATCTTTCTCGTTTTGACTGAGGTTCTTCCATCTACGGTTTGATTCGTGGACCAGTTCAGGATCCCATTTTTGGGCGGCTTCTTTTTCATATTCAGCCTGCTGCTCGTCGCTGAATCCTTTGAAATATTGTGTTTGAGTCATATCTTTCTGTCCTTTCAAATTACTGATCGTGTTGTCGATGGTTTCCAGCAGGATGTTCAGGCGTTTGGCCCTGCCTTTCAACGCTTCGCGGTGTTCTTCCAGGGCTTCGATCAGATCGAAATCTTCCTGGTTGAGAATGCCTGCAATTTGGTCCAGGCTGAACTCCATTTCGCGGTAGAAAAGGATCTGCTGCAGTTTCAACAGCGATTCTTGTGTGTAAAAACGATAGTTGTTCTCCCTTACGCGCTGAGGGATAAGCAACCCGATCTGGTCGTAGAAGTGCAGTGTGCGCACACTGACCCCGGCCAGGGTAGACAACTGTTTGATGGAGAGTCTCTCTTGGTTAACCATGCCCATAGTATAAACTATGACGTTACGTCAATGTCAAGAGGGGAATGTTTTCTGTTTCTTAACTTCTTGTTTACATTTCATTAATTTCACTGTGATACCATGTAATTGAAAGGGTGAATAAGAAAATGACCAGTGTTCTATTTTTATGTACGGGGAATTCCTGCCGGTCTCAGATGGCAGAGGCTATCGTCAATCATGATTGCAGCGGCGAGTGGCAGGCATTTAGCGCCGGTACTCTACCCACCGGGTCAGTCAATCCGGTGGCGCTTCAAGTATTACACGAGATCGGAATTGACCATCAGGGCCGGTCCAAATCTATCCAGGAATATTACGGACAGGTCTTTGACCACGTCGTGACGGTCTGCAGCGATGCAGAAGCCAACTGTCCAGTCTGGTTGGGTCATGGCAAGAAGGTTCATATCGGTTTTCGAGACCCGGCACGATTTTCAGGTTCAGAAGAAGAAGTGCTGCAAGAGTTCCGCGCAGTTCGCGATCAGATAAGAAAAGAGATTATTGACTACCTGTTATCGGTAGAAGAATAATCTCTAATCAAGTAATTGGGCTTTTAGAAATACCTAGTCGTTGCCTCGACCTATTCCCATATAGGAAAATCCCATGGATTTGAGCAGGTCCGAATCCCACAGGTTGCGGCCGTCGAGGATGACGGGATTTCGCAGCAGCTGTTTGATCTTCACAAAGTCAATCTGCTTGAACTCGTTCCATTCAGTGGCCAGCAGCAGTGCATCCGCCCCTTCTGCAACTTCATAGGGTGATTCGCACAGCTTGACGTGTTTGAGTACTTTCGCGGCATTTTCCATGGCCTGCGGATCGTAAGCCTGGATGTGCGCACCTTCATTTATCAGTAAATGAATGATCTCAAGTGCGGCCGAATCGCGGATGTCATCCGTGTTGGGTTTGAACGAAATGCCCAAAATGCCAATGGTCTTTTCATTAAGCGTGCCGAGCGCCTTGCGCAGCTTCATTACCGCGCGGCGGCGCTGATTGCGGTTGATCTCCATCACAGCTTGCAGCAGTTGAGGCTGCGTGCCGTGTAGAACCGCCATGTGTTCGAGCGCCTTCACGTCTTTCGGGAAACACGATCCGCCCCAGCCAAGGCCGGCATCCAAAAAGTGGCGGCCGATGCGTTTATCCAGCCCCATACCTTGCGCCACTTCGCGCACATCCGCGCCGAGATCTTCGCACATATTGCCAATCTCGTTGATAAAAGAGATGCGGGTGGCCAGAAAGGCGTTGGAAGCATATTTGATCATTTCGGCGGTGCGCAGGTCGGTAACCATGATGGTGCAGCGCAGGGGTTTGTAGAGTTCCGCTACACGGTTGGCCGCGTCGCGGTCCTCTGAACCCAGGACCACGCGGTCAGGCGCCATAAAATCGTTGATGGCGGAGCCTTCGCGCAGGAATTCGGGGTTTGAAACCACGGCGAAGTCAAGCGGACGCTCTCCGCGCCTACGGCGGATGATGTCAGCCACCCAATCACCGGTTCCTACAGGAACAGTGGATTTGTTGATCACTAGGATTGGGAAGTCCACGATATCTGCGATGGATTCGGCGGCTGCTTTGACATATTGAAGATCAGCTTCTCCATCCACCCCTGAAGGGGTACCGACGGCAATGAAAGCATATTCAACGCCTTCCAATGCGGTTCGATAATCCTGGGTAAAATGCAGCCGTTTGGCCTGTACATTTTGTTCAACAAGCTGTTCCAGGCCGGGTTCATAGATCGGCATGTGGCCCTGCAGCAGCCCGTTTATGCGAGCTGGATCAGTATCTAGACACGTAACTTGATTGCCAAGCTCAGCGAAACAGGTTCCTGTCACCAACCCCACATATCCGGTGCCAATCACACAGATTTTGCTCATGAATACTCTCCACAATGATGAAATGATAAGCTAATTCTATCATGATGAGGCCGGTACGATTTCAAAGATTGTATAATAGGCATAGAATACTTCACACAAGGTGGTTAGGATGACAGCTAAGATAATTGACGGCAAGTTGACTGCAGAAAACATCCGTGCAGAAGTGGCGGCTGCGGTGGCAGAACGTGTAAAGACAGGTAAATCCAAGCCCGGGCTGGCGACTGTTTTGGTGGGTGATGATCCCGGTTCACATACTTACGTGCGCTCAAAACACAAGGCTTGTCTCGAAGCCGGCATCGAATCATTTGGTCATGAACTGCCCGCCACAGCCACACAGGCAGAAGTCGAGCAATTGGTTATGGAACTCAATGCAGATCCTCGGGTCAATGGCATTCTGGTTCAACTGCCCATGCCATCTCATATTGATGAAGAGCGTGTTCTCAAAGCCATCTCAATTGAAAAAGACGTGGATGGCTTCCATCCACTCAATATTGGCCGTCTGGCACAAAAGGGTAGGGAACCGCTGTTTATCCCCTGCACGCCTGCCGGCTGCATGTATCTGCTTGAAAAGGAAATGCCAAGTTTGGAGGGCGCCAATGCGGTTGTGCTGGGGCGCTCAAACATCGTGGGTATGCCCGTTGCGCTGTTGTTGGTCAGAGCCAATGCCACGGTCACCATTTGCCATTCACGCAGCCGCAATTTGCCCGAGATCATCCGCAATGCAGATATTCTGGTCGCTGCCGTTGGCCGGCCGGAGATGGTCAAGGGTGATTGGATCAAACCGGGAGCCGTCGTGATCGATGTGGGCATCAACCATGTGGATGACGCCAGTCGGCCAAAGGGTTACCGCATCGTGGGTGATGTGGCTTATGAAGAAGCGGTTCAGGTAGCCAGCGCAATAACTCCTGTTCCGGGCGGGGTGGGGCCGATGACCATTGCGATGTTACTTAAGAATACATTGAGGGCTGCAGAAATCAACGATAGATAATAAAGAAGCGCAGCAATACTTGTCAGACAATTGACTTTTTATCTGTATTTCGGTAAACTATTATTGTTAGTGTTGTCTGACAATATCTTGCAAGACAGGGATTTCATCCACAAAAGGATAAGCACCGTGTCTACACTTCTAATCAAACACGCACTCTTACTTGTAACCATGGATGACCACCGTCGGGAGATCCCGGATGGTGGTCTTTTTATCCGCGACGGCTTTATCGAGAAAGTGGGCGCCACCAATACCTTGCCGGATAAGGCAGACGAGGTGTTGGATGTAAGCGGCCATGTGATCATGCCAGGTCTGATCAATACCCACCACCATTTTTATCAAACGCTTACCCGCGCCGTGCCTGCCGCCCAGGATGCCAACCTCTTCAACTGGTTGAAAACGCTCTATCCCATTTGGGCGAAGATGACTCCTGAAGATATCCGAATTTCCACCCAGACCGCTTTGGCAGAATTGGCGCTCTCGGGCTGCACCACCGCTTCAGACCACCTCTACTTGTTCCCCAATGGCTCCAAGCTGGATGATGAGATTGAAGCGGCCCAGCCGATCGGCTTACGTCTGCACGCTTCACGCGGCTCCATGAGCCTAGGCGAAAGCAAAGGCGGTCTGCCCCCAGACAGCGTTGTGGATACAGAAGATAACATTCTGGTGGATAGTGAACGTTTGATCAAAAAATATCATCGCGCTGAACCCGGTTCGATGATCCAGATCGTCCTGGCGCCTTGTTCGCCCTTCAGCGTGACGGGTGAACTAATGAAGGAAAGTGCCATCCTGGCACGCAAGTACGGCGTTCATTTGCATACACATCTCGCCGAAACACAGGACGAAGAGGAGTTTTGTCTGCAGAAGTTCGGTTACCGTCCGGTACCTTACATGCAATCCGTGGATTGGGTTGGCAAAGATGTCTGGTATGCCCATTCCGTACATGTTTCACAGCATGAAATCGAACTATATGCCAAAGAAGGCTGTGGCGTGGCGCATTGTCCGTCTTCAAATATGAGGCTGGCTTCAGGGATAGCCCCCTTGCGGCAATACCTCAAGGCTGGTGTCAAGGTTGGTCTTGGTGTGGATGGTTCGGCCAGCAACGATGGTTCAAACATGCTGGCAGAAGTCAGACAGGCCATGCTTCTTGCCCGTCTCAAAGCTGGTTTGGAAGGGGCGTCTCTTTCTTCCACCGGTGAAGAAATCCTGACTGCCCGCCAGGCTTTGGAAGTAGGTACCCGCGGCGGGGCAGCGGTGCTGGGACGTAAAGATATCGGTTCTCTCGAAACAGGCAAATGTGCCGATTTTATCGGTTACAAAATGGACCATTTGGAATATGCAGGTGCCCAACACGATCCGCTGGCAGCCCTGGTATTCTGCCAAACCCGACCAGTGGATATGAGTTATGTTCATGGTAAAGCTGTGGTTAAGGAAGGCGTCTTAACCGGTTTGGAATTACAGCATCATATCGAAAAACACAATCAAGCAGCCCGCCGCTTGTTGGCCTAGTCAGGTAGAAGGAAAAGAATGGATTCTTACCAAACCAATATATCCACCGACCTGGTGGCTTGTGCCATGGGTCGAAAACATGCTGAATTGGTGATTAAGAACGGGCAGTGGGTTTGCGTTCAAACCGGTGAGATATTACCTCATACGGATATTGCCATCATTTCTGGCCGTATCGCCTGGATTGGCGGCAATGCAGATCACACCATTGGCCCCAAAACACGAGTCATTGATGCAGAAAACCAATACCTGGTGCCGGGGCTTTTAGATGCCCACATGCATGTCGAATCTGGCATGGTGACGGTCACCGAGTTTGTGAGGGCAGTTGTGCCGCATGGTACAACCGGTATGTTTATTGATCCCCATGAAATAGCCAATGTCTTTGGCTTGCGCGGAGTGCGTATCATGGTGGATGATGCTTCCAAGCAGCCCATTCATGTCTTTGTACAAATGCCTTCCTGTGTGCCATCCGCACCAGGTTTTGAAACACCGGGCGCTGTGCTCGGACCCGCCGAAGTGACAGAAGCCATGACCTGGCCTGGCATTATCGGGTTGGGTGAAATGATGAACTATCCGGGGGTGGTTGCCGGTGACGACAAAGTCCATGCCGAGATGGCGGTAACCCGTGCCGCCCACAAGGTAATTGGCGGTCATTTTCCTTCTCCCGATCTGGGTAATGATTTCCATGCCTATCTGGCAGGAGGACCGCAAGACGACCATGAAGGCACCACAAAAGAAGGCGCCATCGCCCGGGCTCGCCAGGGGATGAAAGTGATGATGCGTTACGGATCATCGTGGCATGATGTGGTTAAACAAATGAAGGCTATTACCGAAGAGGGCATCTCGCCGCGTGCTTTTGTACTCTGCACAGATGACTGCCATTCTGAGACACTTTATAACGAAGGCCACATGGATCGTGTGCTGCGCCATGCCATTGTTGAAGGTCTTGACCCCATGACGGCCATCCAACTCGCGACGATTAACACGGCAGAACATTTTGGCGTTTCTCACGAAATGGGTATGCTTGCACCTGGGCGTTTTGCAGATGTTATATTGGTCAAAGATTTAAATGACTTCAAAGCCCAGCGTGTCATTGCCAAGGGAATTGAGGTCGTCAAGGATAGCCAATGGCAGGTGGATTTGCCGAAGATTACGTACCCTGATTGGGCGACCCATTCCGTTCATCTTGCCAAACCACTAACTGTTGAAGATTTTGGATTAAAAGCGGCAAGCGGAAAAGAAGTGACTGCCAACATTATCGGAGTTATTGAAAATCAGGCGCCGACCAAACACTTGCGATTAAAAATGAATCAAGTAGGTGGATACATCCACCAGGATATCGAACGTGATATAGCAAAGATTGCCCTCGTAGAGCGTCATCACGCTTCCGGTAGAATCCAGATGGGGCTGGTCAGCGGGTTTGGCTTTAACGTGCCCTGCGCTGTTGCCACCACCATGGCGCATGACAGCCATCAGTTGATCGTAGTGGGTACGGATGATGAAGATATGGCCATTGCTGCTAATGAACTCGCAAAATGCGGCGGTGGGCAAATAGTTGTAAAAGAAGGCAAAGTGATCGGTCTGGTTGATCTGCCGGTTGGTGGCTTAATGTCCAATGAACCGGTAAAAGTTGTCGCCCAAAAAGCCGCATCAGTGCTTGCAGGTTTCAGGCAGTGCGGGTGCAAATTAAACAATCCCAACATGCAGCTCAGTTTATTGGGATTGGTGGTGATTCCCGAGTTGCGTATATCCGATTTGGGGCTTGTGGATGTGACCAGGTTTGATTTTATTCCGGTTACAGAACCGGCAGAAAAATTAATGGAATGGGGTAGGAAAAATGGATAGTATTGTTAAATTGGAAAATCAGCATCCGTTTCAAATGTTGCAGACAAAACTGGCGAAATTGATTGCTGAAACACCTGCAGGTGAGCGGTTGCCAGCTGAACCGGAATTAGCCCGTATTCTGGGTGTCTCACGTGCCACATTGCGTGAAGGTATGCGCACTTTTGAAGGGCAGGGCTTGATTCGCCGCCGTCAGGGCGTTGGAACCTTCGTGGTTCCTCAATCCAAAGTGATCGAAGCAGGCTTGGAAGTCTTGGAAAGTATTGAACGCCTGGCCAACCGCATCGGACTCAAAGCTACCATGGGTGCACTTCAGATCAAGGATATGGTTGCGGGTGTTGAAGAAAGTGAGAAATTACAGGTGGAGGAAGGGACTCAGCTGGTTAGGGTCTCCCGTGTCATCTACACTGATGGACGGCCGGTGGCATACCTTACCGATATGCTGCCTCCCAATGTTTTGACCGAGGATGAACTGTCAACCGGTTTTAATGGTTCAGTGCTCGAATTGCTGCTTAAACGGGGCAACATCGGTTTATCCAAATCATTCACTGATATCCAGGCGGTTGCAGCTTCGGCTGAAATTGCCAAAAAACTTGAAATTCAACGGGGCGATGTGTTGTTGATGTTTGTGGCTCGTTTGTACAGCGATGCTGGAGAAATTGTAGACTTTTCATACAGCTATTTCCTCCCCGGATATTTCAGATTTCACGTTATCCGCAGCGTCGGTAATTCCAATTTCAATTAGGCTGTTATTGGTTGAAGAGTGGAGACAAAAATGGATCAAAGTTTAAATGCAAGTGATGTACAAAAAAAGGTTGAGGCAAATCGCGAAGCGATCTTGAAGTTTATGCGTGAAATTTGTGCCATACCCAGTATGAATTCACAATTAAAAGACGTTGGAACGCGCATCATTGCCGAGATGAAGAAACTTGGATTTGACGAAGCGCGTTTTGACAAAATGGGAAATGTGGTCGGCAGAATCGGCAGCGGTAAAAAGACAATCGTGTTTGACTCGCACATAGACACCGTTGGCATTGGTGATGCGTCCGTTTGGAAATGGGACCCCTTCGAGGGCAAGGTTGAGAATGGCATGTTGTATGCCCGTGGTGCATGTGATGAAAAAGGCAGCACTCCCGGCATGATCTACGGCATGGCCATCGCCCGCGACCTGGGATTATTGGAGGGTTGGACTGTTTATTACTTTGGCAATATGGAAGAATGGTGTGATGGCATCGCGCCCAATACCTTTGTCGAAGTGGATCCCCAAGTCCGCCCCGATTTTGTCGTGATCGGCGAACCTACCAAGATGCAAGTCTACCGCGGACACAAAGGCCGGGTGGAACTGAAAGTGGTGGCAAAAGGGAAAAGTGCACACGCCGCCAGTAACCAGCTTGGCGACAATGCCATCTATAAATTATTGCCCATAATCGCGGGTATCCGCGACCTTGAGCCAAAATTGGGCGACCATCCGTTTTTGGGGCATGCCAAAATCACGGTCAGCGATATGACGGTCAAGACCCCCAGCTTGAATGCAGTTCCTGATGAAGCAACCATTTTTATTGACCGCCGCATGACCTTTGGTGAAACCAAAGAAACTGCGCTTGAGCAGATCAAAGCTCTCATTCCTGAAAAAGATAAAGGCTCCATCACCGTGGAAGAACTCTTTTATGACGAGCCTTCCTATACTGGATTTGTCTTCCCGGTTGATAAGTATTTTCCAGCCTGGGCGCTTGATGAAGACCACCTGCTTGTGAAAGCAGGGCAGGCAGTAAAGCAAACCATCGGATTATCCGAGGGCAAGCCGGGTAAATGGGAATTCAGTACCAACGGCATCTACTGGGCTGGCAAGGCGGGCATCCCCAGTATCGGGTTTGGACCAGGTGATGAAATTTATGCCCACACGGTGGGTGAGTGTGTGCCTCTCGATGAGGTGGTTAAGGCCACTGAGTTCTACAGTTTATTGCCAGTAATGATAGATAAGGAACAAAAGGCTTAAAACTGGGTGATTATCTGTAGTTGTAACTATTAATATAAAACCTTATAAAGGAGTTACTATGCAAACGTTTTTACATGGTCGTGATTTAATTGGTGATCTTGATTTCTCAAAAGAAGAAGTCGAAACCGTCTTGGATATGGCTTTTGATCTCAAGCGTAAGCGTGCTATTAACGAATTGACACCTTATCTGCGTGACAAAGTATTAGCCATGTTGTTCTTTTTCAGCAGCACCCGCACCCGCGGATCTTTCGAAGCAGGCATGGCCCATCTTGGTGGACACGCTGCTTTCATTGAATCCCGTACCACCCAAATTTCACATGGAGATACCCCCAAAGAGATTGGTGAGATCTTTGGCCGCTACTTTGACGGCATCGCCATCCGCCACGTGGATTGGGGTCTGGGCAACAAGTATTTAAACGAAGTAGCCAAAGCCTCGCGTGTTCCTGTGCTTAACATGCAATGCGATGTTTATCATCCCATGCAGTGCCTGGCTGATCTGATGACCATCATGGAGAAAAAAGGCCGCGATCTGCGTAAGAAGAAAATGGTCATTTCATGGGCTTACGCTGCTTCTTACCAAAAGCCTATTTCAGTTCCGCAGTCTCTTGCGATCCAGATGCCCCGCTTTGGCATGGATATCGTCCTGGCGCATCCACCCGAATTCAAACTGATGCCCGAAATTATGGATATGGCCTATGAACAGGCTCGCAAGTTCAATGTCGGATTTGAAGTCACCGACGACATGGATGCCGCTTTCAAGGATGCCGATGTGGTCTATCCAAAATCATGGGGCGCGCTCGTTCACACCTCTGATCCTGAAGAAGGCGCACGCATTATTGACAAGTACAAGAGCTGGATCACCGATGAACGCCGCATGGCATTGGCCAAACCGGATGCCATTTTCATGCATCCTTTGCCCGCAGACCGCAACATTGAAGTTACAGATGCAGTAATCGACGGACCTCAATCCGTTGTTTATGATGAAGCCGAAAACCGAATGCACGTTCAAGAAGCGGTGATGGCTTTAACGATGAGCTAGCCCAAATCAAACAATCGAAAAGGACTAAGAATAATGAGTAAATTAGCAGTTGTTGCAATTGGTGGAAACTCTTTAATTCTCGATCCAAAGAAAGTCACCGTAGAAGACCAATATATCGCCGCAGCGGAAACATCCAAACATATCGCTGACATGATCGAAGCAGGTTGGGATGTCGCCATTGGTCACGGCAATGGTCCGCAGGTCGGCTTTATTTTGCGCCGGTCAGAAATCGCCGCCAAATACGAGGGAATGCATGAAGTTCCCCTTGAAGTTTGCGGCGCCGACAGCCAGGGTGCCATTGGATATGCCATCCAACAAACTTTGCAAAATGAACTCATTAATCGCGGCATCAAAAAACCAGTCGCCACGGTTGTTACTCAAGTTAAAGTAGATAAGAACGACAAGGCTTTTCAGAATCCCACCAAACCGATCGGTGGATTCATGGATGAAGCCGAAGCCAAGAAACGCCAACATGACCTGGGTTGGAATGTTGTGGAAGATGCCGGCCGTGGTTGGAGACGTGTAGTGGCTTCTCCCATCCCTCAGGAAGTTGTCGAAATCGAATCCGTTCGTACTTTGCTCAACAGCGGTACCTGTGTTATCACTGTTGGCGGCGGCGGCATTCCTGTCATTGACAATGGCAAGGGTGGTTGTGTGGGTATCGCAGCCGTGATCGATAAAGATTTTGCCAGCAGTCTCTTGGCAAGCTTGATCAAAGCTGACTTGTTTATCATCTCCACCGCGGTTGAAAAAGTAGCCATCAATTATGGCAAGCCCGATGAAAAATGGCTGGATCACATGACCGTGGCTGAAGCCAAAGCTTATCTGGATGAAGGAATTCATTTCGCCAAAGGCTCAATGGCCCCCAAGATTCAGGCGATCATCAATTACTTTGAAAACGGCGGAAAAGAAGCCCTCATCACGAATCCCGAGAATATCGGTCGTGCTTTGAAAGGCGAAACCGGAACGCGCATCACGAAATAACAACATTTTATTGAAGAGGGTTATACTTAAGCGATAACCCTCTTCTAATTAATTTAAGTTCAGGGTGAAAAATTTTAATGTAACTTGTCTAGAGGTTAAGATAAAATAATTCTAAGTGTTGTATGGACAACATGAACAAAAAACACCTACCCGAATACAGCTAAACTCGTAAATGGATTGAAAGGAGGTGCAGTAGACGATAAATTGTTTGCTTGCAACCAATGTAATCCCTTTTTTAAAGATAAGTTGTTTAACTATTCCCAGGAGGAGAATTCATGTTTTCTAAACGCATTTGGACCCTTGTAAGTTTGTTAGTGGTCATGGCACTTGTTCTTGCTGCTTGTGCCACCCCCACCGCAGCACCGACTGCTGTTGCAACTGAAGCACCCGTTGCTGAAACCGCCGCCCCCACTGCCGCCCCAACTGAAGCCCCCGCAGCCCCCTTTATCATCGGCATCCTGACTGTTGGACCTGTCACTGATAATGGCTGGAGCACCGCAAATTTCCAGGGTGCACAGTATGTTCAGTCCAAAATTGAAGGCTCTGAATTGATCTACGCAGAGAATGTCAATGTTGCGGCCAACCCCAATACCACAGCCGCTCAATTTGCTGAACAACTGCTTGAAAAAGGCGCCAATGTAATCATCTTCAACTCGGATGACATGAAAGACGGCGTTACAGAATTTACTGCTGCTCATCCCGATGTTCCAGTGATTTGGCTAACTGGCGATTTCGCCTGGGCTGAAGGCAAACGTTATCAACCTGATATGAAAATGGAAAGCGATGTATTTGCTAAGATGGAATATGGCAAAATGATGGCTGGTTGCGCTGCTGCACTCACCACCAAAACCGGCAAAATTGGTTTCCTTGGTCCATTGATCAATGATGAAACCCGCCGCTTGGCTGCTGCTGCTTTCTTGGGTGCTGATTATTGCTGGAAGAACATCAGAAAAGAAACGACTCCGATTGACTTTAAAGTCACCTGGATCGGTATGTGGTTCAACATCCCCGGTGTCACCCTCGATCCCACCCAGGTTGCTGATACCTTCTATACTGATGGTTATGACATCGTCATCTCTGGTATTGACTCAACTGAAGCTGTAACCGAAGCCAAGAAATTCCGCGATCAGGGCGAAGATGTCTACGCCATCCAATACGACTATGAAAAAGCCTGCGATGTGGCTCCTGATGCCTGCTTGGGCGTTCCCTATTTCAATTGGGGTGTCAATTTGCTTCCTGTGATCCAATCGATCAAAGATGGCACATATACCCGCCAATTTGTCTGGTCCGATCCTGATTGGACTGACATCAACAATCCTGACACCTCTCCTGTTGGATTCAAGAAGAGTGAAGGTTTATCCGCCGAAAATGGCGCTCTCCTTGACCAATTCATTGGTGAACTCGCTGGTGGATTGAACCTTTGGAAGGGTCCTTTGAATTATCAGGACGGAACCGAATTCCTTGCAGATGGTGTAGAAGCCACTGATCAACAGATTTGGTACCTGCCTCAACTGCTTGAAGGAATGACCGGCGACTCCGTTGCCAAGTAATTGATCGTTCTCAAAAGGGAAGGCATTCATTTGCCTTCCCTTTACATTTATTGCTGATTGAGGTTCCATGGATGTAGAAGTTCGCAATATACATAAAACATTTGGAAAAGTTCATGCCAACAATGACATCTCGCTGATCGTTAAATCCGGCGAGGTGCAAGGTATTTTGGGAGAAAACGGCGCCGGAAAAAGCACTTTGATGAAAATTCTATCCGGTTTCATCTCCCTTGATTCCGGTAGTATTCTGTTGGATGGAAAAGAAGTAAACATTGCTTCACCTGCTGATTCCGTTCGATTAGGAATTGGCATGCTTCACCAGGATCCATTGGATTTTCCACCTTTCAAAGTATTGGATAATCTGATTCTAGGCAGCCGCGAGGGAATGATCCCAAATCGGAAAAAGGTACGGCAGGAATTTTTGAACCTGCAAAAAGAGTTTAATTTTTCCATTTCTCCAGACGCTTATATAGATAGTCTATCCGTTGGTGAACGTCAGCAATTGGAAATCATTCGATTGCTTTGGTTGGGCGCAGATGTACTCATCCTCGATGAGCCTACTACTGGAATTTCAGCTGCCCAAAAAGTGCAGCTGTTTGCCATGGTACGAAAATTATCGCAACAAGGCAAGGCAATTCTCTTTGTTTCACATAAATTGGAAGAAGTGGAAGCCTTATGTACCCAGGTGGCTGTCTTTAGACAGGGCATGAATGTCGGGCAAATGCGGCCTCCATTTGACAATGATAAATTAGTTGAAATGATGTTTGGCAAGATATTAACCCGCAGTGATAAAAAATGCTGCGCACAAGAAAATGTCAATATCGAGGTCAGTGATCTCAAGATCGATGACGCTCGTTTACCAATAAAAAATGTAAATTTCTGCATCCAAAAAGGTGAAGTGATTGGCCTCGCCGGCATGGAAGGATCAGGTCAGGGACTGCTATTACGAGCCTTGGCGGGTATTATCCGTCCGACCGGTGGTCATCTGTGGCTGCATGAAGAAAACCGTCCCAAACGAGATTTTGTAGGGAAGCATTATTTTGAATATAAAAATGAAGGCATCTCTTTCTTGCCTGCAGATCGCTTGGATGAAGGCCTGATCGCTGGACTTGACCTTAAAGAACACTTTATTTTGGCCGAAAAGCAGCAAGGGTTTTTTGTGGATGCGAAAGCTGCCATGCAGTTGACTGAAAAAAGGATCAAAGATTTCAACATTAAAGGGACAGCTGAGAACAAGGTTGAATCTCTTTCTGGAGGAAATCAACAGAGGGCTGAACTGGCATTGCTTCGACAACCGTTAAGGTTGCTTCTTCTTGACCATCCAACACGCGGTTTGGATATTGAATCGACACTCTACATCTGGAGTAAATTGAAACAACGCTGCTCAGAAGGCGCAAGTATTTTCTTTGTATCTTCTGATCTTGATGAAATTCTCCAATACAGTGACAGAATTCTGGTCTTTTTTGGTGGCAAGGTTTCAAAACCGCTCGATGCTGGTGGCGTGACTGTTGATCAATTAGGTCAACTCATCGGCGGCAGAGGTTGGGAATAATTGAAAAAGGATCAACTCATGGAAAAAGAAAAAGTTAAAAATACCAACCAGAATTCATTCTTCTATACCTTGCTTACCAATCGAGCCAGTTCGATGACTTTGGCGGTGGTATTAGCCCTGGTTGTTACCAGTCTGTTGGTTTGGATTATGAAGGTCAACCCCTTAAGTGTTTTCCAAACCATCCTGTCAGGTGCATTTGGGTCCATAAACAATATCACACAGGTCGTTCAAGCCTGGGTGCCATTGGTATTAGCATCATTGGGTCTCATGTTTACCTTTACAGCCGGACTTTGGAATATTGGCATGGAAGGTCAGATCGAGATGGGTGCCATATTTGCTTATGGCGTCATCCGTATTTTTGAAGGGTCTGATGCTTCAAGCGCTCTAGTGATTGCTTTATGCATCCTCGCCGGTATCATCGGCGGCGCCTTGTGGGCTTTGCTCGTTGGTATTCTGAAGAACTTTGGCGGCGTCAATGAGATCTTTGGCGGTTTGGGATTCAACTTCATCGCAGATGCCATCATGTTGTTCCTGGTTTACGGCCCCTGGAAGCCCGAAGGCGTTGCCAATGGCTCGACCAAAATGCTTGAATCCAGGTTTTGGCTTCCGCAGGTTGAAGGTACCTATTTGAGCTTATGGGCGTTGGGTATTGCGATTGTCTGCATCATAATTGTGACTGTGATCTTGCAGGGAACCTATTTTGGTTTGAAATTGAAAGCGGTGGGCAAAAACAATAAGTCTTCTTTCCTGCTTGGCATCCCTACCAACAGATATATGCTTCTGGCTTTTATTTTATGCGGTGTTCTGGCAGGATTGACAGGCGCATTGCAAGTGACAGGTTTCAATCATGTACTGCGCAATAATATTTCTGGTGGTTATGGATACATCGGTTTGATGGTTGGCATGTTGGCCAACATTCAACCTCTCATTACCGCCCCAATCGCTTTTATTTTTATCGCTTTGAGTAAAGGTGCGGCTGGCCTGGGGATTGATTTGAAACTTGATTCAAATCTCGCAGGTGTCATTCAAGGATCGCTTGTCATCTTTGTGCTGATCATGGATGGTGTTCGTAAAGTATTAAAGAAACGGAATAAAGGAATGCAAAATGGATAATTCATTAGCGATCAGCATCGGATCTATTTTTGCATGGGCAGCCCCTGTGATCTTCGGGGTGATGGGTGAAACCATCACCGAGCGAGCCGGGGTGATGAACCTTTCACTCAATGGAAGTCTCATCCTCACTGCCATGGTGGGTTTTGTGGTCGGGACAACCACGAACAGCTTCTTGCTCGGATTTGTCGCGGCTGCAATCGTGGGGGCTTTGGTTGCTTTATTGATTGCATTCATGAGCATTTCCTTAAAGCAGTCTCAGGTGGCAGTGGGTTATGTACTGGCAATCGCCACAAAAAGCCTGGCTTATTTCTTGGGTGCTCCGTATGTTGGAAAACCCGTCATGCTGCTGCCCCAGGTGCCCATTCCCTTGTTGTCCTCCTTTCCATTTATTGGTCCAATTTTGTTTAAACAGACCATTTTGACTTACTTGAGTTATGTTGCGATTTTTGTTTGCTTCTGGTGGATATTTAAAACACACCAGGGGCTTGTCTTGCAAGGTATCGGCGAACGCCCCTCAGCAGCCTATATCCGCGGGGTGAATGTCAACCGTATGCGTTACATCTATACAGCCATCGGCGGGGCTCTGGTGGGTATTGGCGGCGCGTTGTATTCCTTGAGCGTTAAGACCTGGAATGGCCAGCTTTCTGGCTTTGATGGCATTGGATGGATCATCCTGGCCATCACCATTTTTGGCAGCTGGCATCCCCTCAAGGGAGCTTTGGGCGCTTATCTGTTTGTGCTCTTACAATATCTCGGAATTGTTCTGCAGCCCTTGCTGCCTAATGTCAATTCTCGTATCTTCCAGGTGGCACCATTTCCGTTGATGATCCTGGCTTTGTTGTTCGTCAATATTGGTAATGCAGAATGGGTGGATCGTACCCTGGCTGGCTTGCCTGAAAATGTTAGAAGGACGATTGCCAAAGTCCTGCGGGCGATGAGAACTTCTCCTCCTGCAGCCTTGGGCATACCATTCGAAAAAGAATAGGCAATGTATGGCACATTTTACCGGTTACAAGTGTTCGATTTGTAACAAGGAATACCTACCAGCCTCAGTCTTGTATACTTGTCCACAATGCGGCGGCAACTTGGATGTTGTGATTGATTTTGCACATCTGAGTCATAAATACCAACCTGAAGATATCACCTCACGCACTGATTTTTCTTTATGGCGTTACCTGCCGCTACTCCCAATTGATGATCCGGGTGGAGAGGGAACACCTCTCCACCATGCAGGCTGGACCCCCCTCTATTCACCCCCCGAACTCAAACGAAAATTAGGTCTGCAGCATTTTTGGCTTAAAGATGATGGAAAAAATCCGACCGCATCTTTTAAAGACCGCGCCTCGGCAATTGTAGTATCGCGAGCTCGCGAGATCAACGCAGAAATTGTTGTGACAGCTTCAACTGGCAACGCGGGAGCCGCCCTCGCAGGGATGGCTGCAGCTGTTGGCCAAAAAGCGATTATTTTTGCCCCAAAAACCGCCCCACAGGCCAAGGTTGCCCAACTGTTGATCTACGGTGCCGAAGTAATTCTGGTGGACGGTAATTACGATGCCGCGTTTGATCTTACGATTGAAGCCGCCCAGGAATTCAACTGGTACTGCCGTAATACGGGATACAACCCTTTTACCCTGGAAGGCAAAAAGACAGCTGCTTTTGAAATATGGGAGCAGATCTGTCTTGAGCTTGAAGAAGTCACCAAACCTTTGTGCGTTTTCGTTTCCGTCGGTGATGGAAATATTATTTCGGGCATTCACAAGGGCTTTAAGGACCTATTTGCTTTGGGGTGGCTGAAGCAGATGCCGCGGATTTTTGGCGTCCAATCTGAAAAATCTGCTGCCATCGCCAATGCTTATTTTGCCAATTCCGAAACAATTACACCGGTTGCCGCTACCACTTTGGCTGATTCTATCAGCGTGGATCTTCCTCGGGACGGCGTTCGTGCCATTCGTGCTGCAAGAGATACCGGGGGGGCCTACCTTACCGTGGCCGATGATGATATCATCAAGGGGATCAGTGAGCTTGGTGCCTGTGGAATGTTCTGCGAACCAGCCGGATCTGCTGCTTTTGTTGGTTTAAAGAAGGCAATATCCACTGGTATGATCTTTGAAGATGATCCTGTCGTCGTGATCAACACTGGCAATGGTCTCAAAGATATTAAGTCAGCCATGATGGCAGTACAAGCAGCATCGATCATTGAACCAACCTTAAAATCGCTCAAGAAGCATTTACATCTATAAAGGACTTCTATCATGAAACCTGTATTTTCAATCATTGCCCCCATATACAACGAAAAAGGGTGTTTTGATGAACTTTACCGCCGCGTCAGTGAAGTAATGGATACCACTGGTGAGGAATGGGAATTTGTGATGGTGGATGATGGCTCCTCGGATGGTTCCACCGACATGATTCGCGAATTGGCAAAAAAGGAAAAACGAGTGCGTCCGGTAATATTTGCCCGCAATTTTGGGCACCAGATTGCTGTGACCGCCGGTCTGGACTACTGCCGTGGTGATGCTGCGATCATAATTGACGCAGATCTTCAGGATCCTCCAGAAGTGATCCTTGAACTGATCGCAAAGTGGCGCGAAGGTTACCAGGTGGTCTATGCTGTCAGGTCTGAACGCGAAGGCGAAACCTGGTTTAAGAAAACCACTGCTTCAGCCTTTTATAAGATCATCTATCGGATTACAGATGTCAAAATTCCAATGAACACGGGCGATTTCCGCTTGCTTGACCGCAAAGTTGTGGATGTGATGAACAGCATGCGTGAGCGGCATCGTTTCTTACGCGGAATGTCAGCCTGGGTGGGATATAAGACCATCGGTGTTTCCTACAAACGTGCTGCGCGTTATGCTGGAACGACAAAGTATCCGTTTAAAAAGATGATCAAGCTGGCATTTACAGCGATTACAAGTTTTTCGTACATGCCGCTGCAAATGGCCATGGTATTCGGATTTATTTCGGCAGGTCTTAGTATCGTGGCAATACCAGTGGTGGCGATCTTGCGCCTGATCGGGTCCCAATTCTTTTTTGGGCAGGCCACAACTTTAATTGCAGTTTTATTCCTGGGGGGTGTTCAACTGATTTGCCTGGGAATTCTGGGCGAATACGTGGGCAGGATTTATGATGAAGCCAAGGGACGTCCTCTCTACATTACCAGTGAGGCTCCAGATAACAAATAACCTGAATTGGAGTTGAGTGAATGACGAAAATTGATTTAGCCGTACAACAAGAATCACTCGAACGAGCCGTAGAACGGATGAGGAAGCAGAACATCATTCTGCCAACCTTTGCACAAATGAAAAATCCGGAACTGATACCGGGAAAAATCAAAGATGAACTGCGCTCCGTGGGGCTTTGGGATGTACATCCCCGCAACTTGTTCCGCATCACCTGGCATAATCAGCCGGTTGAAAAAGGCGGCGGTTTTGGTGGTGCAAATTATCTTGAGCTGCCATCAAGCCTGACGGGTACTAAAGCGCGTGTGATTGCCCTGGTGGGCAAATGGTTCCCAACCGGCGCACACAAGGTTGGAGCCGCGTATGGCTGTCTCGTACCGCGTTTGGTGACCGGGCAGTTTGACCCGACCCGGCAAAAAGCGGTCTGGCCTTCCACGGGTAATTACTGTCGCGGTGGCGCTTATGATTCCGCTCTGATGGGCTGTGAATCCATTGCGATCCTGCCCCAGGGTATGTCTCGTGAACGCTTTGATTGGTTAAAGAAAATTGCCAGTGAAGTGATTGCCACCCCTGGAACAGAATCCAATGTAAAAGAGATTTTCGACAAATGCTGGGAACTTAGAAAATCAGGTCAGGAACTGATGATCTTCAACCAGTTTGAAGAATTTGGCAATTACATGTGGCATTACGAGATTACCGGCCACGCCATGGAAGAAGTGATCAAAAAAGTATCCCGCCCTGGCGATCATTACCGCGGGGTGGCCTTGACCACTGGTTCCGCAGGGACGATTGCTTCTGGAGATTATCTGAAACAGCAGTATCCCACCAGTAAGATCATCGCCAGTGAAGCGCTGCAATGCCCGACATTGCTGAATAATGGCTTTGGTGCCCACCGCATCGAAGGTATTGGCGATAAACACGTTCCTTGGATTCACAACATCAATAACACCGATTTTGTGGTGGCCATTGATGACAATGCTGTAGTGAATATCTCGCGGCTCTTTAATGAACCTGAGGGGCGTAAGTATCTGGCTAAAAAAGGTGTACCGCAGGAAGTGATCGAGCAGCTCGACTTGCTAGGTTTTTCCGGTATCGCCAATACACTCTCAGCCATTAAATTCGCCAAGTATTATGAACTGACTGAAACAGATATTGTCTTTACAGTCTTCACCGATTCGATGCAGTTATACGGCAGCCGGATCGAAGAGATGCGTAAAGAAATGGGTGCCTTCACTGAATCTGACGCTGCTGCCGTTTATGCCCAGTACTTGCAAGGGGTCACCAGTGACAACTTGTTGGAATTGACTTACGAATCCCGCAAACGGGTGCACAATTTGAAATACTTCACCTGGGTCGAACAGCAGGGCAAGACCTATCAAGAGATCCAGGATCAATGGTATGCCCCGGATTACTGGACGGATGTTCAAGGACAGGTGGGCAAGGTGGATGAACTGATTACCGAGTTTAATGATCGGGTTGGTATCAGCAAATAATTGTTAATCTGATAAACCGTCTGGGTCTGAAATGTTTTCAGACCCAGACATTTTTTAACCAGAATCAGCTACAATATTGGTGAAGTGTTGTGTGGGATATTCAAGGAAGGGAATGATGAACTCTTTTTCTGAAAACGCCCTGATTTTGGTTGCTGTCATGCCTAATACCAAAGATTTCGAAATTGCTCGCTTGTTGGGGTGGTACCGCATTCCTCTGAGAATGGCACCTAAGATCATTGATGTGGATTTTCTGGCTTTCTATCAAACTGGAAGTTTTGGCTACGAACACCGCTGGAGAATTGAGTATTTCGCCGAGGTTTTAGGACATGAATTAACCACCCGGGGTGAATTGATCAAAGATGAAGTTGACCATCCACGGGTGAATGAAGAGTATTACAAGATACAAATTGGACCCGTTGAAAAGCTGTCACCTCCCATCCCTGCAGGAGAATGGAAAAGGATCACCTTCTTGTACACCCTCGGTTCCCTGGTGAACGAAGCCCGGGTGGTAAATGACCTGGTGGTGAAAGCCAATGAACGCGATGTGTTGTGGAAGTGTCTGCGCGAAAGAAAACAGGCTTATCATCCGGATGATAAAACTAAACAGTTGAAGTTGTTTTCTGACGACGAATTATTGCACCTTCTCGGTCAAATGATATCTCCTCCATTGGATGAGGATTTCTCCAATATATAAATCGTTTTTCATTGCTGGTAGAATTGGGTTCTAGATTGACACGCCGATGGGAGTTCCAATGCTTACATTAATTAAAAATGGAACACTGGTCACTGAAGAGAATAGTCAGGTCGCAGATTTGTTGTTTGAGAATGAAACGATCATTAAAATTGCAGATCAAATCAACCCTGACCAGGGGATGAAGGTGATTGACGCCAGTGGACTATATGTCCTTCCCGGCGGAGTGGATGTTCATGTTCACCTTGATTTACCCATGTTCGGAACGGTTTCTTCTGATGACCATTACACTGGCACCAAGGCAGCCGCCTTTGGTGGCACTACCACGGTCATTGATTTTGTCTCTCAAGACAGCGATGACCTGGTAAAAAATGTAAGGGCGCTAAAAGAAAAAGCAGCCGGCAAGGCTGCCGTGGATTATTCTTTCCATACCAACATTACTCATTTGACTGATGAAGTCGAAAAAGACATTCCACTTCTGGTCAACGAAGGCGTCACCAGTATTAAAGTTTTTACGGCTTATAACAATCGCCTTCGTCTTCAGGACGGTGAAATTTTTAAAGTGATGCGAATTGCCCGCGATCACGGCATCCTCACCATGCTGCATGCTGAAAATGGAGACGTCATTGAGATCATGGTGAACGAAGCTATTGCGGCGCAACACTTATCGCCAGATTGGCACGCCAAAACCCGGCCTGCCTGGGGAGCCGTTGAAAGCGTGATGAGAGCTTCGGCAATTTCTGCCATGGCGGATGCGCCGCTCTACATCGTACATATGAATGCCGGCGGTGAAGTTGACTTGTTGGAATACGCACAAAAACATGGTCTTCCAGTCTTTGGAGAAACTTGTCCGCAGTACCTGTTCTTCACTGAAGCAGATCTTGCCAAACCTGACGGTGCAAAATGGATCTGTTCACCACCCATGCGCACCACAGCAGATCAAAACCGCTTATGGCAGGGTCTTGAAACTGGCATAGTACAAACCATTGCAACGGATCACTGTCCATTTTTCTATGATGGGTCCAAATCGATCATGTATGAGGGAAAACCTGTTGCCATCCCGGGCAAAGAACTTGGTCAGGGCGATTTCACCAAAATCCCAAATGGACTGCCAGGGGTGGGGGACCGCATGCCCATCTTGTGGACAGAAATGGTCGTTTCGGGCAAATTTACACCCAGTCAATTCGTGAACCTGACCTGTTCCAATCCCGCAAAGATTTTTGGGATGTACCCTCAAAAAGGAACTTTACAGGTCGGCTCGGATGCTGATCTTGTTTTATGGGATCCTAAAAAGACGGTTACATATGGAACAGCATATTCCCGGCAACGTACTGATTACAACTTGTATGAAGGTTGGAAGCTGCAAGGCTTTCCCGTATCCGTTTTCTCACGTGGCGAGTTGATTGTTGACCAGGGGATTTGGTCGGGTGTACCTGGCAGGGGCAAGTTCATCAACCGTAAACCGTTCAACCCTGCATGTTTAGGTTAATCGTAGTATGTTGATCTTAATCCCGATTATTCTTTTACTCTTCTTCGCGGGTGGAATTAACCTACTGGTAAGTCGTTACAAATTATCTCTGGGTTCAACCTGGTTAATTGCCGCTGCTGGTGTTCTGGTGGTGTGGGTTTCGATGATAATCTTCAGGATCGCTTTGCCTGAAGGCACCAGTATTACCAATTGGAGTCCTCAAGGGATTGGGACGGATGCACTGGTTTTCAAACTTTCAGAACGAACCTGGATCTTTGCCTTTCTTCTCGTTTCGCTGCTGGTAGGGGTGATCTTCACCGATACCGTCCGGTTTGGACAAAGCAATAATTTGGTTACCTGGTCAGGTTCGATGATTCTCACAGCAGTGGGGTTATTATCCATCTATTCACAAACATTTCTCGCCATTATCATCACCTGGACGATCATTGATATTGTCGAGTTTGGAATATTGATTAAAGTCACCGATCAACAAAAAGTGCATTCCGCGGTTGTGCTTGAATTTATCACAAGGGTCATTGGTACGGTTTTGGTTATGGCCGCGCTTATTTTCTCTGACTTTCACACGGCGATCGTGGACAGCGCCGAGTATTCACGCGGTGTTTACCTGCTGATCTTGCTGGGTGCCACTTTACGCTTGGGGGTTTTTCCGCTGCATGTTCCATTGACCAGCAGTCTGCCGATCAGACGCAGCCTCGGAACAATTCTAAGGTTTGTGGCGCCGTTATCGGTCGTGGCTTTCTTGTCACAGATTCAACCACAACAGCAATACGAAACCCTGACCAAATTCCTATATGCCATTGCTTTGATCGTTGGATTCTACGGCGCGGTTAAATGGATTAGTGCAAAAAATGAGTTATCAGGCCGTCCATTTTGGATGTTGTCTTTTTCTGGATTGATCCTCATCCGATTCCTGCTGGGGCAGGTTGAAGGGGCAATTGGGTTAAGCATTATCATGTTAACGGCTGGAGGATTTATATTTTTATATTCATATTCTTCCAGAGTTAACCTTGGTGTTGCTTTGTTTTTGGTGTTGAGTTTGATTGGTCTTCCCTTTTCTCCGGTTGCACCAATCTGGGGGACTTTGGGAAAAGCTCAAAACTGGTTCAGTTTGCTGATCGTCATTTTGACATTCAGTTTACTATTCTTGGGTTTTCTGAAACACCTTTTCCGACAGCGTGATCAAAACAGTCCAAAAGAGAGCTGGATGCAGCTCTTTTATGCTGCCGGTTTGATCTTGTTAGCCCTTAGTCCTTGGGTTACCCTTATCTGGCGGTTTACTGTAATCAGATCAGAGTATAGTTGGAGTACCCCCATAATTTGCCTTGTGGTTATTACCATTATGGTTTTAATAATGAGGAGAAAAATTTGGGATTGGATAGTTCAAAGACAGCCAGTCCAGAAGCTGCTGGTTCCATTTACATTGGCAGGAAAAATCTTAAACACTTTATTCCAATTCGATTGGTTTTTTTACCTATTACGCAGGGTGTTCGATTTTTTCGCCAGACCTTTAAAATTCTTTGTTAACTTGCTCGAAGGGGATGGCGGTTTGTTGTGGGCATTTGTTTTTTTGGCTTTAATATCTTCAATATTGATAGGAGATATTCTGCCCTGATGGATCACTGGATTAATATTATTCCCATTCTTGTACTTACTGCGGCTTGCATCTACATTTTCATTACCAATGATTGGCGTAGAATACTGATCGCATATGTGATTCTTTACATTTGTGCATTTGCGATAATTGCCCAATATTGGTCATTCACATTCTCGCTGGTAAAACTGATCACAGGGTTGATGTCTTTGGTGGTCTTGGGAATTTCCATTAATCGATACTATGCTGTTCCTGACAAAAAGGTAAGATCGGAACTTGTTTTCAGATTGATCGCTCTCTCTCTGATCTTTATTTTGGTAGCTTTTATGGTTTATAGAATTTCCAATTATCTTTCGATATCGTTGGAAATTGTGCTGGCTTCAGTATTGTTGATTGGGTTTGGTATTTATCAGCTTGGTATTACACACGAGTCATATAAACTTTTCCTTGCCATCTTGGTGCTATTCTTTGGATTTGAACTTATTTTTTCGGCAAATGAAACCTCATTACTCGTAAATGGTTTACTTGCAGTGGTTACCATGCTCATCGCATTAATGGGCAGCTTTATGATCATCAACGAGTTTGAAGCAGGTGAGGAATGAGCACTCCAGTTATTTATATTGTTTTCCCATTCCTCTTATCTCTGGTTTTGTATTTCTTCCAGAAACGAACCAGACTGACTATCGCGGTCGGCATTACAACCTCGATTTTGCTCATGTTATTTGCATTCTTTCAAAACTTTGGCGCAGTTTGGAAAATCGGCCCCTTATCCATTGAGATCAAAACCACACTGGCCGTTTTTGGAAGGTCATTTTCTCTAGGCAATCAAGATAAATATTTTTTGGCATTTGTTTATTTTTTTGCTGCCATATGGTTTGGTGGGGCGCATATCACTCGAATATCTTCGCGTTTCATCCCATTTGGATTGGCCATTATTTCGATCCTTACTGCAGCACTGGCAGTGGAACCATTTCTGTATTCCGCGATATTGGTTGAAATTGCCATCCTTGCTTCTATTCCATTATTGTTAGTTCCCGGTACCCCTCCCGGAAAAGGGGTTTTACGATTCATCGTATTTCAATCACTGGCTATGCCATTGATCCTCTTTGGCGGCTGGCTGCTAGGCGGCATTCAAGCCAGTCCGTCTGACACTGCACGGTTACTCCAGGCTGTTTTGTTCCTTGGAATTGGTTTTGCCTTATGGTTGGCAATTTTTCCATTCCAAAGTTGGGTTCCCCAATTGACCATGGATATTCATCCGTTTATCAGCGGATTCATACTTGGATTGTTGCCGATCGTTACCATGTTGATTATGCTGGATTTTATTTCAGGATTGGTTTGGCTGCGCGAATCACAATATCTTCAACCCGTATTAAGCCTGGTTGGCACAATTATGGTGGTTTCAACCGGTGTATGGGCGGCGATCGAAAAAGATGGAAGAAGGCTTTTGGGTTATTCAGTTTTGTTGGAAAGTGGCCTGGCGTTATTGGCAGTCAGTTTGCAGTCGCAGATCAGTGTTATGACTTTGTTTGTGTCATTCATTCCACGGATGGCTGCTTTGGCGCTTTTAGCCTTATCACTTTCCATTTTTGTGAAGAATGACATAATTCCCAATCAGGATAATCTTTCTGGCATGATCAGAAAATACCCTTATGCTTCAACTGGGCTGATCGTCAGCTTGCTAAGCGTGGTGGGTTTTCCTCTGTTGGGCGGTTTCCCGGTCAGACTTGCATTACTTGAGCAATTGGCAACCATGAATTCCACTATTGTCATCTGGGTTTTATTGGGATTGGTCGCTTTCTTGTTTTCTGTATTTCGATTTCTGATACAGATTTCAAAGCCGGAAAGCGAAGGTTGGCAAAGAGGAGAATCTATTGCTCAAATTATTTTCCTGGTTATTGGAATATTAGTGATCATCTTCTTTGGAATATTCCCCAATTTCCTTAGTGGACAACTTGCTCCTCTGTTCGTGAATTTACCCATCTTGCGGTAATATTAGTGCTGTAAAGATCCTAAATATGAGGCTTAAATCATGGAAATTGATGAACTCGAAAAAAGAATAAATTGGCTTGATAACGAGCGCCAAAAAGATAAAAAACAGATTGCCGAGCTTTCTGATTTAATTGCCTCCATGAAGGAGGAAATTTCCAAAGAAAGCGGCAAGTATATTCCGCTTGAAATGGAAATAAACTCAATAAAGAAAAATGCCACACGTGCAGAAAAAGTGGATGCTGATTTAGCTACATATAGAGTCGAAATCTTAAAACAAATTAATGATGTTGACAAGAAAATCAACGCTCAACTGCTGAAACAAGAGAAGCAGCGCAAGGATGATGTTGATCAACTCTATAAAAAATTATTGGAATATCAAACAGAAGTTAAAGTTGTTGCTGAAATCAAGAAAAACCTCCAACTTCGCACCGAAGATACGCTTCGCCTTGGGCAAAAAATAGATGAACTTGCGAAAGTGCTGCCTGAATTCCGAAATGCTGACGCTGATTTACAACGGCAGCAGAGGGCGTTGATCAGTGATCTGTCAATAGAAAACAAAAGACTTACCGATTTGCAGTTGGAAACCAGTTCGATCCGCAAGCGAATTGAAGAAGACCGTAATATTACTGAATTGCATAAAGAGACCATCCGCAAATTGGAAACAAAAATAAACGAGCTATTCAATGGTGAACAAGAAAGAAAACAAACCCAGGCTGCTTTTATTGAGAAGCAGAACTTGTTGCAAGTAGAAAAAGAAAACACTTGGAAAGTGTGGCAAAAAAGGTTCTCGGAACTGGAAGGACTGGGTGGTGATTTTGACGCGCAGTTAAGCCAATTGGAGGAAACTCACAGATCGGTAAAGAACTCGCAGCAGGAATTCGCCGAGATCAATGATCGTTTTAATCGGCGAATCAATGAAATTACCGAGATGAACCGATTATCCGAAGAACGTTTTCGCCAGGAGTGGGTGGCCTTTAAAGCGGATGATCAAAAACGCTGGACCAACTACACGCTCACTCGCGAAGAAGAACAGCGCGAAGATGAACGTCAATTGACCAAAATACTTGATCGTTTGGTAATTCTTGAAGACATGTCACAAGAATTAAACGATACTTTGCATCTGGTTAATGAAGAAACTCAAAAACAAATTAGAGGTTTTCTCTCATTAACCCAGGAAATGTTGGATTCTTATTCTCAAACTGTGGGCAAAAGAATTCACTGATAATTTAGCGAACCATCCCAGGTCATTGACAGTAATCAGGGCTGCCTTTATAATAGCGTCTGCCTTGTTCTCGATTGATGAGAGCAAGCATATTAATCCCCAACTTCCCCGCAACCGGCGTGATATACGCGGGAAAACGGCGAAGTGAAGATTGGAGAAGTTGATAATGAAATATGCAATAGTTGA
>CAZQXI010000025.1:0-32322 GCA_964597505.1 uncultured Anaerolinea sp.
GAAAGCCCGCGCGATGGAAAATTCATTGAAATTCTGGGCAACTATAATCCAACCAGCGAGCCGTTTGCCTTCGATGTGAAGGAAGACCGCGTGTATGAATGGATGAAAAATGGCGCTGTTCCCAGTGAATCCGTGATGAAGCTCTTCAAGAGCGTTGGATTGCTGGAACGTTACGAACGCTTCAAAAAAGGCGAAGCAATTGCTGCATTGGTTGAAGAAGCGACCAAATCGTACGCAGATCGAGCCGCCAAGATTAAAGCATAATCGACGAGATGGACAAAAGGCCTACTGCATCATATCGTCCGCCGCGGATTATGGCGGAAGGAGGAACTGTGAAAGAGCTAATTGAATACATTGCACTTTCGCTCGTAGACGATCCTTCTCAAGTGGTCGTTTCCCAGTTTCGCAATGGCGGACGGGAAAACCTTGAACTTCATGTCGCAAAAGAAGACATGGGTCGGGTGATTGGCAAAAGCGGCAGAGTGGCAAATGCCATGCGTGTACTGCTGCGTGTTGCCGCCGCCCGTGAAGGCAAGCAAGCAACCCTGGACGTTGCAGAACCTCGATGACAACTGCCGAGTCCTCTTCTTCGGAACGAATACAAAAAACAGGCTCGCCCCAGTCGGGTGGGCCTGTATTTTTGACCATCGGCAAGCTTCAACGCACACACGGCGTTAAAGGCGAGATCGTGATGGATGTGATGACGGATTTCCCTGAAAAGATTCTGCCAGGGAATATTGTATATATAGGAAGCAAGCAGCAGCCTTATGAAGTGGCAAGTGTCAGGCCGACTGCCGATAAAATATTGATCAGTTTTAAAGGCTTTTCTGACTGTGACCAGGTGTCCATTTTGAGAAATCAAATGGTCTCAATTAAAACCGAAGACGCAAATCAACTCCCTGAAGGTGAGTACTACCATCATGAGATCATCGGAATGACCGTGGTTGAAGAAGATGGCAGCTTGGTGGGCACAATCAGTGAGATTTTGGTTACCGGTGCGAATGATGTTTATATAATTAACAAGGATAATGGTGAGGAGCTGCTTCTGCCTGCCATCCGGGATGCGGTAAGATCCATTGACCGTGATTCTCGAAAAATGGTGGTCAGGTTACCTGAATGGGAATAAGAGGTTGGGGTGGAATCAAAAGCCTATTGGGTGGGATTCAATCTAGTTAAAGGCATCGGCGCAGTTCGGCTACGCCAAATCATTGACTTCTTCGGAACCCTCGAAATTGCATGGAACTCTCCCCAGGAAGGTTTGTTAGCCGCGGGTCTTTCTCCCAAGATTGTTGAGAATTTTCAACAAGTACGCCGCCAGGTGGATCTTGACCTCATCATGGCAACAATTGAAAAGAAACATGTTAAAGTGATGACCTGGGAAGACGTCGATTATCCCAGGAGGTTAAAAGAGATCAATCAAGCTCCACCTGTATTATTTGTAAGCGGGTCAATCAATGTGGAAGACGATTGGGCAGTTGCAGTGGTGGGAACCCGACGGGTGACGCCATACGGAAGACAGGTGGCAGCAGAAATCGCACGATTTCTTGCCCAAAATGGAGTGACGGTTGTCAGTGGTCTGGCACGCGGGGTGGATGCCATCGCCCATCAAACCGCATTACAAACCGGCGGCAGAACGATTGCCGTGCTTGGCAATGGAGTGGATGTAATCTATCCACCTGAACATCGAAAACTTGCAGGTGAAATATCGGCCCAAGGTGCATTGGTAAGTGATTATCCAATCGGCACACCGCCGGATGGTGTGAATTTTCCGCCAAGGAATAGAATTATTTCCGGGCTTTCGCTGGCAACTGTTGTGGTTGAAGCAGGTGAAACGAGCGGCGCATTGATCACGGCAGAATTTGCTGTTGAACAAGGAAGGGATGTTTTTGCTGTTCCTGGCAGCATCCTGGCGCCTCAAAGTGAAGGTACCAATCGCTTGATTGAACAGGGAGCGCGTCCTTTATTAAAAATGACAGAAATATTGGATGCTCTAAAGCTTGAACAGATTCCAGAAAAGCAATTGACCCGCAAACTGAATCCGAAAAGCGCAGTCGAGCAGAATTTATTAAATTGCTTATCACAGGAACCCCTGCATGTAGACGAATTATGTAGTTTGTCAGGGTTGCCTATCAACGAAGTATCGGCTACACTCACGATGATGGAATTAAAAGGAATGGTTACTCAAGTCGGCGGCATGCATTATGTAGCTGCCAGAGAAACGAAAGGTACTTATTATTATAATGACGACAAATAAAGATTTTTATGCAGTGATCATGGCAGGGGGAGGCGGTACCAGACTGTGGCCGCTTTCAAGAAAAATATGCCCCAAGCAAATGCTTCAAGTTTTTAATGGAAAATCCTTGTTTGAAATTGCAATTGAACGTTTGAATGGGGTTTTTGAAACGGATCAAATTTATGTTGTCACAATTGCCAGTCAGGTCGAAGCGTTAAGTAAACTGGCTCCTGAAATTCCGCTGAAGAATTTCTTAATTGAACCCATGCCCAGAGGGACGGCAGCCGTGGTGGCCATGGCAGCGGCTTCGTTGAAAAAAGTAAATCCAGATGCTGTTATTGCCATATTAACTGCAGACCATTTCATTAAAAATGTCATTGATTTTCGTGATACCCTCCAAGCTGCTTACCAGATCGCCAAAACAGATGTTTTGGTCACACTTGGAATTCAACCGACTTTTCCTTCCACTGGTTATGGCTACATTGAATGGGGAGAGCAGGTTACCAGCTTTGAACCCATAAAGGCTTTCAAGGTGAAGGGATTCTTTGAAAAACCTTCACAAACTAGAGCGATAGAGTTTCTGCAAAATGAAAGTTTCAGTTGGAATTCGGGCATGTTCATTTGGAAGGTGGATGTGATTCTGGACGAGATAAAACGCTACATGCCTGTTTTGTATGAAACCATCCAACAACTTACCCCCATGTTTATCGTGGATCATCTTGGAAATGAGTTCTCAGAGCAGTGGAAAAGTATTACCCCTCAAACCATTGATTACGGCATCATGGAAAAATCAGAAAGAGTGATGGTTCTTCCAGCCAAAACTCTCGGTTGGAATGATGTTGGAAGTTGGGATTCTCTTTTTGAAGTCCTTGACCCGGATTTAAATGGTAATATCATCATCAATGCGCAGCATTTCGGAATTGATTCATACAATACAATGGTATATTCAACTTCGAAAAACCGTATGATTGTGACTATCGGTTCAAAAAACATGATTATTGTAGATACCCCTGACGCCTTATTAATTTGTCCACGCGGCGACAGTCAAAAGATTAAAGAAGTTGTGCAATATCTAAATGAGCACAACTATACCCAATATTTATAGGTCAGGCCATGGAAGCTTATTGTGTGAAATGCAAGGCAAAACGAGAGATCAAAGATGCAGTTGCAGAATTTAATGCAGTTGGAACACCTGTTACCAGGGGAAAATGTCCAGAGTGCGGCACCAGCATGTACCGCATGGGCAGCACTCCGGCTCATGACGGGATGCAAAAACCTGCCAAGAAAGTAAAACCACGCAGCGGTAAGCTTGTCATCGTCGAGAGCCCTGCCAAAGCCAAAACGGTTGGCAGATTTCTTGGTAAAGGATACACCGTCAGGGCGTCCGTGGGGCACGTCCGCGATCTGCTTCGGTCTGAAATGTCCATTGATGTTGATGATGGGTTTAAACCAAAATACCGGGTGCCCAATGAAAAAAGGGTTGTGGTAAAAGAATTAAAAGCACTTGCCAAAGAAGCCGAACAAATTTACCTCGCCACTGACCCTGATCGCGAAGGTGAAGCGATCGCATGGCATTTGATGGAAGCCGCAGAAATTGATCCGCAGTTGGCTCACAGGGTTGTTTTTCATGAGATCACTGAAGGAGCCATAAATGAGGCGTTCTCCAATCCGCGTGATATCTATATGGATCTGGTGGATGCGCAACAAGCACGCCGCATTCTGGATCGGCTCGTTGGCTATTCCATCAGCCCATTATTGTGGGAAAAAGTACGCAGCCGCCTTTCAGCAGGACGTGTGCAGTCAGTTGCATTAAGGCTGGTGGTTGAGCGAGAGCGAGAAATTGATGCTTTTGTTGCGACTGAATACTGGTCCATTCAGGCTGAGATCACTCCTGAAAGTAAAAAGTCTTCTTACATCACCAAACTCGCCAAAATTGACGATGTAGATCCAGATCTGACCAATAAGCAAACAACTGAAAGCTATTTGGCGGATATTGAAGCCGCACCTTTTACCATCAGTAAAATAAAGAAAAGTGAAAGACGTCGTAAGCCGGCTGCTCCTTTCATTACCAGCACCTTGCAGCAAGAAGCATCGCGCAGGTTGGGATACACAGCCCGCCGCACCATGATCATTGCCCAGCAGCTTTACGAAGGTCTCGACCTTGGTGAAGGCGGCGCAACTGGTTTGATCACCTACATGCGTACTGATTCAACCAATATCGCAGATGTTGCTCTAAAGGAAGCTCGCAATTTTATTCAAAAAACCTACGGCAAAGATTATTTGCCAGATACTCCACCGCAGTATAAAACTCGCGCGCAATCCGCCCAGGAAGCGCATGAAGCCATTCGGCCTACGTCCGTTTTACGGCAGCCGGAATCAATTAAATCCTACCTGGCTCCTGAACAATTCAAACTGTATCAATTGATCTGGCAGCGTTTTGTATCTTCGCAAATGGAATCTGCCATTTATGACACTCTATCGGTGGATGTTTTGACCGACGGACAGGACCATAAGTACCTCTTCAGGGCTTCCGGTTCGACCATCAAATTCCCGGGTTTTCTGGTTGTTTATGAAGAAACCGCCGATGAAGATGCAAAAACCGAAGAAGGCGAGAATATTAAGATCCCTGCCGGTCTAGAAGAAGGCCAACAGCAAAAATTGATCCACTTGATACCGGAACAGCATTTCACACAACCGCCTCCTAGATTTACCGAGGCAACCTTGGTGCAAATACTTGAAGAGAACGGCATTGGCAGACCTTCGACCTATGCACCCATTCTTTCGACAATCCAGCAGCGCGGATATGTGCTACGTGAAGCGAAAAGGCTTATTCCAACAGAAACAGGTTTCCTGGTAAATGACCTGGTTGTAGATCACTTCCCAGAGGTGGTGGATCTTGGTTTTACCGCCGAGATGGAAGAAGATTTTGATGAGATTGCCGCCGGTAAAGAATCATGGCAAAAAGTGATCGGTGCATTTTATGAGGGTTTCGCCCCCCAGGTTAAAAAAGCACAAGCCGAAATGCCCGTCACCAAAGCAGAACCTGAAAAAATTGGCAGGGAATGTCCGAAATGCGGACATGATCTGGTCATCAGATGGGGTAGGTTTGGCAAGTTTATCAGCTGTTCCAACTTTCCGACCTGCAGGTTTACCGAAGCCATACTCGAAAAAATTGGAGTTGCCTGTCCGAAAGATGGCGGCGACCTGGTAATGCGAAAAACCCGCAAGGGACGTGTTTTTTATGGCTGCGCCAACTATCCTGAATGTGATTTTACCAATTGGAAGCGTCCGGTAGCGAATCCATGCCCGAATTGCGGCGGTTTGCTGGTGATCTCCAATAAAAAAGAAGTGCAGTGCTCCAATTGTTCAGAAAGTTTTCTAAACGAACAAGTGGGTCTCATAGTCCAGGATTAGGCACGAAAATTGCATCAGTAATGTTGAATAATTGTTTTGTTTTGATTGTTCAACATATCGCAATTTTGACGTGACAGGGCATGCATCCCTGCAGGAGTACTCAATGGACAAGATTAAATCGCTTCTCGCTCGTCCCCTGATAACCGGAATCATTGGTTTGGTTGTAGGGTTGATCATCGGATTACCTTTATTGGGCTGGTGGTTAATTCCTGTTCGATGGAAAGATGTTGACGCCAGTTATTTGCGTCCTGATCTGAAGGCTCAATATCTTTGCATGGTTGTCGATTCCTACAAGATCAATAGGAATCCTAGCCTAGCTGCGGCAAGAATTGACAGCCTGGGGATGAATCTGCAAACCTCACCATTTATGTTGGATACACTCCAAACCGGCGGCTGCAATTATCAACCAGGTGATGCTGATATTCTTGAGTTGAAATCGGCGCTGCTTTCAGGAACTCCTGCACAGCAATTACTGGGAACAGAAGTGCCTGTGACAGAAGGAAGCAATCCTGTCGCGCTACCAACTGTTACAACCACGACCCCCAAACCTGCTGGAAAAACCTCAACCATTTGGCTTGTATTATTATTTGCGCTTTTCCTTTTGGTAGGCGGCGCATTGGTTTACATCCTCTTCATCCGTAATCGTAAAGGCAAAGTGGATGCTGGTACTGAAATGGAAGAAGACTACATGGAAGATGAAGCCTCTTCTTATGCAAATCAGACTATGCCTTCAAAAACTGTTCCTGCTTCTGGCGTACAATCAGGCGGTGGACCTGCTGCCCATTTTATGACCACGTATGTGATCGGGGATGATCTCTATGATGATTCCTTCAGTATTGACGCTCAAACAGGGGAATTTCTAGGCGAGTGCGGCGTGGGCATTTCTGACACTATCGGAGTCGGAGACCCCAAGAAGGTAACCGCTTTTGAAGTCTGGTTGTTTGATAAGAACGATATCCAGACAGTTACCAAAGTCTTGATGAGTTCACACGCCATGAATGACCCTGCCATTCGCCAGCGGCTGGCATCCAAAGGTGAACCCCTTCAGATCGAAGCCGGCCAACAAATCCTTTTGGAAACCGCCACACTTCAACTGGAAGCCCGCGTGATCGAATTGGTCTACGGACAAGGTGCCCTACCGCAAGGAAGCTTCTTTGAACGACTGACGCTAGAAATTGCAGTCTGGCCGAAGTAAGAAAATGACAATAAAAATCCCCTCAAAAGAGGGGATTTTTTTATTGAATTTCGAGAATTTTGAAGTTGATCGGTCCTGCGGGTGTATTGGCAGTAACGGTTTCACCGATTTTATGATTGAGCAGCGCTTCGCCAATGGGTGAACTGTATGATATTCTACCTTTCGCTGGATCAGCTTCTTGCGGTCCCACCAATAAATAGGTTTCCTTGTCTTCGCCAGTTTCCTGAATGGTGACCTTGGAACCAATTTGTACGGTATCTTTGGGGGCATCGTTTTCTTGAATGATGACCACGTTGCCAAGAATTTGAATTAACTCTTGAATGCGTCCTTCAAGAAAACCCTGATCTTCTTTAGCTTGTTTATAATCTGCGTTCTCAGATAAATCACCCATTTGAATGGCTGATCGAAGACGGACGGAGAGTTCGTGCCTTACAGGTCCTGATAAATTTTCCAATTCCGCTTGAAGTTTCTTGCGACCTTCTTCGGTCAAGTATGATACTTTGTTCATTAATTCTCCAATTCTATGATCTGCAAATAATTCTAATGCGCCTTACGGTAACAGGGAAGGGTCAAAAAGCTTGGCATATTCATCGACAGCGAAACGGTCGGTCATGCCAGCGAGATAATCGCAAATTGTTCGTTCCTTGCCTTTTTCTTCGATCAGGTTTTGAAATTGCATCGGCAGCATACTGGGTTCGTTTGCATAGGCATTAAAGAGTTCAGAAAGGATCCTTTCTGCTTTTTTATGCATCCGAACCACCCTATATTGATGGTACATGTTTTTAAAGAGGAAATCTTTTAAGATGCGGTTTCGATTTTTCATCTCATCGTCAAAACCGACGACATTGTAATCGAGTGATTGAAGTTCTTTGGCTGTCTTTACCTTACTCTTTTCAATTCGAGCTGCAGAAGTGTTGATCATGCTGGTGACTTGCAAGCCGGTCAGATCGCGGATGATCATGTGCCGGGTGAGGTCGTCCAAATTGCAGCTGCGATTGAAATGTTTTGATGCCACCATATCCCATATTTCGATGCCTTTGAGCATATCGGGGGTGATAATACCTGATCGAAGGCCATCATCCAAATCGTGTGAAGTATAGGCAAGTTCATCAGCTACGTTGGTTATTTGGGCTTCAAGGTTACCGCGAAGAGAGGGATCGTATTCGAGTGCATCGGTTTTATCATATTCTGTTTCATGTTTGACCATGCCTTCCAGTACTTCCCATGACAAGTTCAACCCTGGAAAATCTGGGTATCGCCGTTCTATCTCGGTGACAATGCGATAGGAATGATGATTGTGGTTGAATCCGCCGTAGCCCTGCATGAGGTGGTTGAGTGTGGATTCACCTGAGTGCCCAAAAGGAGGATGACCCATGTCATGCGCCATGCAAATGACTTCCACCAGATCTTCGCTGGCTCCAAGGGCTCTGGCTACCGTTCGGCCGATCTGGGTGACTTCGAGGGTATGGGTCAAACGAGTGCGATAATAATCGCCTTCATAATTAATGAAAACCTGTGTTTTGTATTCAAGCCTGCGGAATGCAGTGGTATGTAACACACGGTCGCGATCCCTTTGAAAACAAGTCCGGTAATCTGGTTCAGACTCGGGGTACTTTCTACCCTTTGAATTCTTGGAATGAATTGCATAAGGAGCAAGAATTTTTTCTTCGATCGACTCCTGATATTCGCGGTTGTATATCATGCTTCATCCTTTCGGATTTCTAATAAGAGTTCCTGTTTGTTCACCCATTAATACTTTAAGTATATTACCTTGTGTATTAGCTGAAAATATCTGTACCTCAAGTGCAGGAACCTGTTTCACCAAGGTGATCATCGACTGAACTTTAGCGTACATGCCACCTGTTACATCTGGGCTGTCAGAACCTTTAATTCCGGATGGCATAAGATTAAAGTTGTTAGGATAAACCTCATGGATCAATTCAGTGTTCTGTGGGAAATCCTTCCAAACCCCATCTTCCAAACCTGCCAGTAGAATTTTTTGTGGTTGGAGTCGAGGTGCTAAATAGGCGAAGAGTTCTTCTGTTGAAAGGATGGTTCCCCCCAGGCGGTGATCAAGGATTACATCTCCATAAATCACCGGAACCAAACGTTGATAGAGACAATCAGAGATGATTGAAGTATCCCAGGAGGTGATGCTGCGATTCTCCGCCTGAACACTAGAAAAGGGTGATATTGAAACGGCATTTACGCCACAACTAACAAGTGTATCCATCACAATCTGGTTTAAAGCCCGGGCGCGTGTTGCTACTTCGGCAAACCCATTCCATCCTTCTTGAGATGAGACACCATTTCGGGTGCCATATTTCTTGGCAGCGTGATGTCCATAGGACCCCGATCCGTGACCAATGAGCAAATGCAGACTGGAATCCAGATCCATGGCCTGTTTGATTTCTTGGGCGATTGCTTCAATTTTTTCAAGGTCAGGGGTGTTGGTCTGATCTTTATTTGTAATGATGGATCCGCCTAATTTTAGAAACAATAACCTGCTCATACCATTTGTCCTTTGGCTGGCAGATGGGTGATAAGTGTATTCACTGCACCCTTTGATTTTAGAGCTGCAGCCACGGCTTCTGCGTCATGTGATTCAACCAGGGCAATCATGTTTCCACCCTGACCACCGCCTGACAGTTTTGCACCCAAAGCGCCGCTTTCTAATGCACATTCAACCAGTCGATCCAGTTTATCGCAAGAAACACCTATTTCGCGCAGTAATGCATGGTTTTCTGTGAGGTTTTTTCCAAGTAACTGAAAATCGCCATTGATAAAGAGTTCCTTTGAAGCAAATACGAGATCGCCAATGCGGTTGATGATTGTTTCGAATAATTCCGGTTGAGTAATTAGTCCTTGCCTTACATCAGATACTGCTTTTGAGGTTGAACCTTTTATTCCTGTATCAGCAATCACCAGGGTGAGTTGTTTGCCAGGTAGCAAAAATTCTGTTGATTTTCCCTTGATAAAAAACAGTGTTTTCTCATAGGTAATGACCGTGTTGTCTATACCTGAGGGCGTACCGTGATGAATTTTCTCAATTTCAAATGCGAGTTGGTTGACTTCTTCATCTAAGATGCTGTACCCCAGAAAAGCAGAAAGGGCGCGGATGAGAGCCACGGAAGTGGAAGCGCTGGATCCAAGACCGGCCGCAGTGGGGAGTGTCGATTGTATACGAATTTCACAAACTGGAAGATGATCCAGGTTTAGTTTTTCCAAAACCAAATAAATGGCTGTGCGGATGGGGTGGGTTTCAACCAAACAACGCAAATGGCATTTTAGGGCGATGTTGGGTGCAATGATCATTGTTTCATCGTGTGGGGCTGTTGGTTTAGCCACGATTGAACATTTGGTGGAACCCTCAAATACAGGAATGGCGATAGCGGGTTTTTGATAAACCACCGCATGTTCACCGCATAGGATGACTTTGCCCGGGGCTGAGCACGATATTGCCGGCATCTCTGGCTCTAGAAAAGATAAAAGATGATCATGATTGAAATAGCCCAAAGAACAATAGTGATTTGCAGCGGGCGATCTTTCAATAGTAATTCTTCTGGTTCTCCACCCATTTTGTTGATCTGCATAATGGAAAGGTACCTGAAAATTCCATATAGAACGAAAGGAATGGTCAGCATCATGGCATGATTGTCTGGCAGGTTCGGTGCAGAAAATGTATAAAGTGAATACGCAATGATGGTGGTGGAAGAAACCACGGTGATGAGTTGATCCACGAATTCAATTGAGTAGCCGGACAAGACCTTACGATGGGATTGTCCATTTTCTGGAACTAAAACCATCAATTCAGCCCGACGTTTTCCAAAACCAATATAGAGTGCAAAGAGAGTGGTGACCACGTACAGCCAAGGAGAAAAGCGTTCCACCTGGATCACTGAAACGCCGGCAGCGACCCGCAGAACGAAACATGCTGCAATCACCAAGACGTCGATAATAGGCATGTGTTTAAGCCATTTTGAATATGCAAGATTCAAAACAAAATACACTGCTACGATCGCCAATAGCCCGGTAGACAAGAAAAATGAACCGATCAGTGATATTACGATTAACACCACACTGACAATGATTGCCACGGAGACTGGAACTTTACCTGAGGCGATGGGACGGTTCTTTTTGACAGGATGAAGACGGTCAGATTCAATATCCATCACATCATTGATCAGATAAACACTGCTTGAAACCATACAAAAGATCAAAAATGTCAGTAATGTTCTTTCAAGTGATGGAATTTGGAATAACTGACGATCAAACACTAGGGCAGCAAGAACAAAAACGTTCTTGGTCCATTGGCGGGGGCGCATAGCCTTAAAAATGTATTTGAGCATAGGGATAATATATCACAACTTGGTTTTTAGCATGTAAAATTGAAAGCATGGAAAAATTGCGTTTAGATGTACTTATGGAAGAGTTGGGATTGGCAGAAAGCCGATCGTCAGCCCAACGGATCATAATGGCTGGTCAAGCCAGGGTCAATGGGCAGGTGATCCTAAAAGTTGCTGCAAAGGTAAACCGTACGGATGTTATTGAGGTGGAAAAGCCCCCGCAATTTGTGTCGCGCGGCGGAGAAAAATTGCTCGGCGCTCTTGAATCTTTTAATATGCTTCAATTAAATGGACTTGTGTGTGCCGATATTGGATCAAGCACGGGGGGCTTTACAGATTGTCTTTTACAGCATGGGGCAGCCAAGGTTTTTGCTGTGGATGTTGGTTATGGCATCATGCACTGGAAGCTTCGTAATCATCCCCAGGTGGTGGTGATGGAACGTACGAATGCCAGATATGTTGAAGGTTTTGGTGAACCAGTTCAGTTGATTACCATTGATGCTTCATTCATATCTTTGCGAACACTCTTACCAAGTGTGAAAAAATGGATAGAACAAGCTGGTGGCCAGGTGATTGCATTGATCAAACCCCAATTCGAAGCGGGTAGACAGGATGCCGCCAAAGGTGAAGGGGTGATCAGAGATGTATTGATTCATCAACGTATCTTGGAACAGGTGTTGAGTTTTGCTGTTCAAGAGGGCTTTGAGATCAAGGGGTTGATCCAATCTCCTCTGACCGGGCCTAAGGGTAATATCGAATTTCTAACACTACTAAGTTATCCGGCAGCTTCTCAGAGCCGTGCTTCTGAATGGGTCGAAAAGCTTTACCCAATCGAGCCGCATGAAGAAGAAAATGCCAGCATCTAGAACTATTAAGGTATACTAAACTCCGATTATGTCCTCGCAAACGATCCGAAATTTCTGTATTATCGCTCATGTTGACCACGGAAAGTCCACACTGGCTGACCGTATGCTGCAACTCACGGGCACTGTCTCTGACCGCGAAATGATGGAGCAGGTTCTGGATTCTATGGATCTGGAACGTGAAAAAGGTGTAACCATCAAAGCGTCCGCTGTCAGAATGAAATATCCATATAAAGGAACGGAGTACGAGCTTAACCTTATTGATACTCCAGGACATGTGGATTTTAATTATGAAGTCAGCCGTGCGCTTAACGCGTGTGAAGGCGCTTTATTGGTGGTGGATGCAACCCAGGGCATCGAGGCACAGACCCTGGCGAACCTCTATTTGGCGCTGGAATCAAACCTGACCATCATACCTGTCATTAACAAGATTGACCTGGCTTCAGCCCAACCTGATGAAGTCGCGGAAGAAATAGAAGCTTTGATGGGTGTTCCTGCAGAATCCATATTAAAAGTGTCTGCCAAGGAAGGTCTCAATATTGAAAAAGTGTTGGATGCCATTGTTGAACAAATTCCCGCTCCTAGCGGAAAAGTGGATGCTCCACTGCAAGCCCTAATCTTTGATTCTCATTACGACTCATACAAAGGTGTAGTGGCGTATATTCGCGTTATGCAGGGAAGCATCAAATCCACCAGTACATTGCATTTAATGGCAAATGGAACGGATATCAAACCTGTGGAAATAGGAATTTTCCATCCAGGCATGATCGCTATTGATGAACTACAAGCTGGCGACGTGGGTTATGTGGCCACCGGACTCAAAACGGTAAAAGAATGCCGTGTGGGTGATACTTTTACCCTGACCAGCCAGCCGGCCAGTGAACCCTTGCCGGGCTATCGGCACCCGAAACCCATGGTCTTTGCAGGCATTTATCCAGTCGATGGAGAAGATTATGCTGAACTCAAGGAAGCGCTGGATAAGCTTCAGCTTAATGATGCCTCATTGGTGTTCGACCCTGAGACATCGCAAGCACTAAATTTTGGTTTCCGCTGCGGATTTTTGGGATTATTTCATATGGAAATCATTCAGGAGCGTATTGAACGTGAATATGACCTGGATATTGTGGTTACAGCACCATCTGTTGAATACGAAGTGGTGATGAATGACGGCGAAAACGTTAAGGTTTCATCCCCTGCCATGCTGCCTGATGAAAATTCCATTTCAGAAATTCGCGAACCGTGGATGCGCCTTGAAGTGATTTCACCCACCGATTTTTATGGAACAATCATGGAGTTGGTCACCAACCGGCGTGGAACCTATCTTTCACAAGACTATCCAGCTCCAAAACGTGTTCAGCTCAATTACGACATTCCTCTCTCGGAATTGATCGTGGATTTCTTTGATGATTTGAAATCACGTACTCGCGGCTATGCCTCCATGGACTATCATCTGCTGGATTACCGTCCGGGTAACCTGGTGAAATTGGAAATACTGGTGGACACCGAACCGGTGGATGCTTTGGCCGCGATTGTCCACAAAGAAGATGCTTATCACAAAGGACAAGCCCTGGTAACGAAACTAAAAGCATTGATCCCACGTCAATTATTTGATGTGGTCATCCAGGCTTCGGCAAGCGGACGCGTGATCTCACGTGCGAATGTTAAAGCGCTGCGTAAAGACGTTTTGGCCAAATGCTACGGCGGTGACATCAGCCGTAAAAAGAAACTGCTTGAAAAACAAAAGAAAGGCAAGCGCCGCATGAAGATGGTGGGAAATGTAGAAATTCCCCAGGAAGCCTTCATGGCAGTGCTTCGACTGGGGGACGATTAATGCAGGCGAAAAAATCAGGTTGGAAGCAGTTGCTGCGCTGGCTGCCGGGTGTATTGATAAGCGCCATCGCGTTATATGCGGTGTTTAAATTCATTAAAATTGAGGATTTGAAAACCGCTTTTCAAACAGTCAAACTTGGTTTTATCCTGATCATAGTTGGAGTGAGTGTCCTTGGATATGTCATTCGAGGAAAAGTGTGGCAAGTCATTCTAGGAAAAGACGTTACGTTTAAGCAATCATTTTTTGGAGTGAGTGAAGGCTATTTTCTTAATAATGTTTTGCCTTTTCGCGCCGGTGAATTGGCGCGTTCCTTTTTTGTGGGGCGCAGTACCGGAAAAGGCACTTTTTTTGTACTCTCAACCATAATCATTGAACGGGCATTTGATATTGCTTTTGCAGCATCATTGGTGGTTGTTACTTTGCCTTACCTCTTGGGAATGGACTGGATCAAACCTGTAGCCACAATTGCTTTGGTAATGGTTTTTGCGGCATTGATAATCCTTTATCTGATAGCCAGAAACAAAGAGAAAGTACTTGGTTGGGCGAAGAAAATTACAAAACCGAACAAGATAGTCACTTTTATCCTCCCGAAAATTGAGGCGATCATAGAGGGTTTCTCTCTTCTGGCTAATCCTTCTCAATTCTTATTAAGTCTTTTGTGGGTAGCAGTGAATTGGGTTGTGTGGACTTCGGCATACTGTTTTGCCGTTCAGGCTGTTATTCCGGGTGCACCCATCTGGTGGGGTATCTTTCTAACGGGGGTCATGGCGTTGGGCGTAGCCATCCCTTCTGCACCCTCAGCATTGGGTGTTTACGAAGCCTCCTTTGTTGCTGCGATCGCTATCCTTGGTGGGCAGTCAGGAACGGCTCTTGCTTATGCCATCGTGATGCATTTACTGGCATTTGGCATGTCAGCAATATTTGGTGTTTGGGCATTATTCCGAGAAGGAATGGGTTTTTCAAAGATTTTTTCCTCATTTGGATCAAATGAACACCAGATCAATGAGATTGAGATAGAAAAGGAGGGGTAATGAGCGATCTGACACTCATCACCGGTGGGGCAGGATTTATTGGCTCCAACTATGCTTCCCGCTGTATTTCACGCGGCGATAAAATAATTATCTTTGACAACCTTTCAAGAGCCGGTTCAAAACGTAACCTGGCGTGGCTTGAAGATACATATGGAAAGGGGTCCTTTGATCTGGTGGTCGGAGATGTAAGAGATGCGAATGCAATACAAGCTGCTGCACGTAATGCCAACCGGATTCTGCATTTGGCTGCTCAGGTTGCTGTAACAACTTCGGTAACTGATCCGCGCAATGATTTTGAGATCAATGCGCAGGGTACATTTAACACACTCGAAGCGGCCCGGCTTTCTGGCAACAAACCCGGGTTCCTTTTCTCTTCGACCAATAAGGTTTACGGCGGCATGGAGAATGTGCGCGTAGTCGAAAAAGAAACGCGTTATGACTATGCTGATTTACCAGAAGGAGCATCAGAGGATCAGTTATTGGATTTCCATTCGCCATATGGCTGTTCAAAAGGCTGTGGAGATCAATACGTAAGAGATTATGCCCGAATTTACGACCTTCCGACGGTTGTTTTTCGTCAATCCTGTATTTATGGTCTCAGGCAATTTGGCGTTGAAGACCAGGGATGGGTGGCATGGTTCGTCATTGCCGCAATTACAGGTCGTCCAATTTCGATTTATGGTGACGGCAAGCAGGTAAGGGATATTTTATTTGTTGAAGACCTTTGCGATGCCTATGATGCGGCATTTCAACGGTTACCCCAGATCGGCGGGCAGGTTTTCAATATTGGCGGTGGCCGCAAGAACACCATTTCAATTTGGATGGAATTCAAGCCCATTCTTGAAAGATTACTCGGCAAAAAAATTGAGACAACCAGTGGAGATTGGCGTCCGGGTGATCAACCTGTGTTTATCTCGGATATTCGGAAAGCAAACAATCTCTTAAATTGGAATCCCAAGGTGGGTGCTGAAGAAGGTATCGGTCGATTATTTTCATGGGTCAAGCAAAATAAAGACCTTTTCTAATTCTGTATGAAGATACTTATTGTACTGACCTATTATCGCCCCCACATCAGTGGATTGACCATTTACGCCGAAAGGTTGGCAAAAGCCTTTGCGGTTCGGGGACATGAAGTAACTGTTTTAACTTCCGGTTTCAAAAAAGACCTTCCATCTGAAGACACTGTGGATGGTGTCAGAATCGTCAGAGCTCCAGTTTTGTTCAGATTGAGCAAAGGCGTGATCATGCCGACTTTTGGTTTGTTAGCCAACCGCTTGGTTCGCGAAACAGACGTGATCCAGCTACATCTTCCTCAGTTCGATGCAGCAGGTATTTCATTTAGAGGCAGGCTTCTAAGAAAGCCAACAGTAATTACCTACCATTGTGATCTATTAATGCCTCCCGGATTATTTAACCGACTGGCAAATATCGGTGTTACCTTCATGAACCAACTCACCGGCATTTTTACTCACCGGATCGTGACTTATACACAAGATTATGCTGAAAACTCTTCTTATTTGAAAAAACGACTGGACAAACTAAAGATCATCCCACCTCCGGTTGTGTTGCCTGAAGTGACAAAAGAGAGTGTTACTCAGTTTGCGAAGGAGCATAATCCACAAGATCGACATCCTGTCATTGGAATGGCCACCCGGTTTGCCTCTGAAAAAGGTGTTGAGGTTTTGTTAAAAGCGCTGCCCGAGGTTCTCAAAGTTTTTCCAAATGCTTTAGTGCAATTTGTGGGGACCTATCAAAAAGTGTTCAGTGAAGAAGCCTATTTCGAAAGATTACGTCCCGAGATTGAAAAGTTCCAGGCAAGTGGCAACTGGCAGTTTCTGGGTGAACTTGACCCGGAACAAATGGCGAAGTTTTATCCCAACCTGGATGTTTTAACAGTGCCAAGTTTGAATTCAACCGAAGCCTTTGGTTTGGTACAAATTGAAGCCATGATGAACGGCGTCCCTTGCGTGACCTCAAGTCTGCCGGGAGTGCGTCAGCCGGTAAAGATTCATGATATGGGGGCTATTTTTCCGATCGGAGATTCACACGCGCTTGCTCAAAGTCTGATCGAAGTATTAAAAATCGGCAAATACAACTTTTCGAACAAACTGGATTTTACGCGATATCAACCAGATGATATTGCCCAGGCATATGAAGAACTGTTTAATGAAATTCAAAAAAATCTATAATCATTACGGAGTTCCTGACCGTGAACAATGTAAATGAACCAACCATCGTTAATCGCCCCAAGCAATCGTCCAAGCCCATAAAACTCAACTGGCTTTGGGATTTGTTGATTATTGTCATATTGCTTATTGGCGCATACTTCAGATTCACCGGTCTTAACTGGGACACCAATTATCATCTTCATCCGGATGAACGTTTTTTGACCATGGTTGAAAGTGCCATATCACCGGTCGAAAGTTTGGGACAATACTTTGACACGGCAAATTCACCATTAAATCCCAACAATCGTGGATACACATTCTATGTCTATGGCACGTTGCCGATTTTCCTTGTCCGTTATATAGGTGAACTCACCGGCCAAGTCGGATACGATAGCATCCATCTGGTGGGGCGGGCTGTATCTGGTGCGTTTGATCTTGGAACCATTCTATTCATCTATCTGATTGGCAAGAAACTTTACAAGAATACAAAACTTGGATTGCTGGCTGCGTTGTTTTCGTCACTGGCTGTCTTGCAGATACAACTGTCGCATTATTTCACTGTGGATAATGTGGCCAACTTCTTTGCATATACAGCGATCTATGTGGCTATTAGCATCATGATGGCAGAACCAAAGCCACATACAGAACCGGTTATAGAAGCCCCCTATGATTCAAATGAACCAGATCTTGATTTGACACAAGTTCAAGAACTAGGTCTCCCTCCAAGTGTGGATTGGAAGCCTTATTTTTCAGTTGGCGCTCATATCGGAAAGTATGCTTTATTTGGAATTTTATTCGGAATGGCTCTGGCATCTAAAGTGAGCATTTATGCCCTGGCTTTCCTGCTACCGGTTGCGGCATTTGTATATTTTTCAAAACTATCCAAGGAATCTCGTAGTAAAGAAGCTGGTTTGATCCTGCGTAACCTGGCAATCGCAGGAGTACTTGCTTTAATCACGTTTAGAATATTCCAGCCGTATGCCTTCATGGGGCCTGGTTTTTTTGGTGTAAAGATCAACCAGGGATGGATTGCAAGCCTGAAAGAATTGAGCATCATCAGCAAAGGGGATGTGGATGTTCCCTATGCTTTGCAGTGGGCCCGCCGCCCAATCACTTTCGCAGTTGATAACCTTGTTCAATGGGGGCTTGGTCTTTCACTGGGATTGCTTGGATTGTTTGGGTTCATGTGGATGGGTTGGCGTCTTATCAAGGGGGACTGGCAAAAACATGTCGTTCTTTGGGGTTGGACGGCCTTCATTCTTGTGACTCAATCTATTAATTGGGTGCGCAGCATGCGTTATTTGCTGCCGATTTATCCGGCTTTATGTTTGATTTCCGCCTGGGCAATCTTCAAGCTGTGGGAAAACGGTGCAGGGGCGGTGCGAAAGATCACTCCTTTTCAAATTAATTGGCGCCGTGTTTTAGCAGTGGCTGCTGCCATCCTCACATTGGGCGGCACGGCAGTCTGGGCTTATGCCTTTACCTCGATCTATACCCGTCCTGTGACAAGGGTCGCAGCCAGTGAATGGATACTGCAAAATATTTCAAGTGCGATTGAAATGCCCATTAAATTGGATGACGGTTCGCAAGTCAAACAATTACTGGCTTATCAAAACACAGCCATAATAAATTCAAGCCAACCATTCGTTTATGGGTTTACCGCGTCTGAAGACGGAACAGCCTCAAGTTTGACGCTTGAGCATGTGCTCTATAACATTCAAAACAATCCGATGGCGACCACTACACCAATGGTCATTACTTTGCAGGCAGCCATGCGTGGAGAAGATGGGGCCGTCTCAACAGCACTTATTCAATCGCAATTCCTGCAGGTTTCAGATGCCCGCGGAGAACCTGCCCGCCTTGATTTTTACCCTGCGATTAATCTCAAAAAGGGCCAAAAGTACGAACTTGTCATCTCGGTCATTGAACCTGAAGTAAATCTGAAATTGGATGGCGGGGTATGGATTAACGCCAATAACGGCGCCAGCGATTTCAGACAGTACCTGCCACCTCCGGTGCTGAGAATAACTTCTGCATATCCCTTCAAGGAAAATTTCATTCCACTTGCAAGTGGTACGGTTTCAAGTTTCAGACTTAATCGGGTGATCGACCTGATGGGGTCAGGGCGCAACGTAGAACTCTCCGTGGTGATCACGGATCCAACCAAAAATGACCTGGTAGTGGGAAAAGGTCACCTCTCAGCGATTTTCTCGGCCAAAGGGGATGCGCGTGGTGAAGAATACTGGGTTAACCTTGACCATCCGGTCAATTTAAGCGCAACCCAGTTGTATGTCTTGTCAATCGGTGTAAATGACCAAGGAAGTGAGTTGGCTATTTATAACGATGTGCCGGCGATTGAATCCACCTGGGATGACGCTTTGCCGCTCAACGAGAATGGTTACAATCTGTTTGGATATGAGCTTGGACTATACGGCAACGTCCGTAATATGGAACTGTATTACGACGACACCCAATTCAAGAAAGATTTACTCTATACCACCCTGGATCAATCAGATGCCATTTTTATCAGTTCCAACCGGCAGTGGGGGACGACTGTTCGGGTGCCAGAACGTTATCCACTGACCACGGAATATTATCGGGCATTAATCGGCTGCCCGGAGGATAAAGACATCTTATGGTGTTACCAGGTAGCACAGCCTGGCATGTTCAATGAAGAATTGGGCTTTAAATTAACCGCAGTATTCCAGAACGACCCCACTATCGCGGGTTTTAGAATCAACGATCAATCTGCAGAAGAAGCATTCACGGTCTATGATCATCCCAAGGTGTTAATCTTCGAGAAGACTGCAGATTATGATGCGGCAGAGATGCGATCCATTCTCGATAAAGTGGATATTTCTCTGGCAGTTCACAAGACGCCAGGGCAAGCCAGCCGGTTTTCAGGCAACTTACTTCTGAGTGACGTGAAAGCCAAGATTCAACAATTGGGCGGCACCTGGAGCAAACTTTTTCCAACCGAATCTATTTTAAATACTTATCCGGGTGTGGCAGCCATCGTCTGGTATTTGCTCATTACCCTATTTGGGTTGATTGCCTATCCCATCGTCAGAGTGATTTTTAAGGGGTTGCCCGACCGCGGTTATCCCTTCAGCCGTTTGGCGGGCATGTTGTTGGTGGCATATTTCACCTGGCTGGCCGGTTCAACTTTCTTTACCTTTTCAAAGTTGACGATCATTGTTGTCATTGTTCTGCTAGTCCTGGTCAGTGGATTTCTCGCTTACAAACAACGTTTTGAGCTATCAGTTGAATGGCATACTAAAAAGAGGTACTTCCTGACAGTGGAATGTGTCATGCTGGCATTATTCCTGGTCAGCCTTGGTGTACGTTACGGCAATCCTGATCTGTGGCATCCGTGGAAGGGTGGAGAGAAACCCATGGATCTCTCTTACTTTACCGCGGTATTAAAAAGTTCGGTATTTCCACCTTATGACCCTTGGTATGCGGGTGGAACGATCAATTATTACTACTGGGGCTTTGTATTGGTGGGTGTGCCGGTCAAACTTCTGGGCATCCTTCCTTCTATTGCCTATAACTTGATCATTCCAACTCTCTTTGGATTGACCGGTTTGGGTGCGTTCAGCATTGGCTGGAATTTATTTGCAAAGAAGCAATTGCATGAAGACGAAGACCCGGATGTCATTCGGGCAAATACCTTTCGCAGCACTGTGGCCGGGGTGATCTCAATCTTTACCGTATTGATCATGGGTAATTTGGGCTCCATCCGGATGATCTGGCAGGGATTACAGCGCATCGTGGCTCCTGGTGGTGTGATCGACCATGCAAATATCATCAATCGTTTCATCTGGTTTTTCCAGGGTTTGGGCAGGTTCTTTACTGGTTCAGCACTGCCTTATGGACTTGGCGATTGGTATTGGATTCCATCCCGGGCACTTCCAAACGAGCCCATAACCGAGTTCCCTTTCTTTACCTTCATCTATGCAGATTTACATGCACATCTGATTGCATTGCCCATAACCATAATGATTATCGGCTGGGCAATGGGTTTGTTGCTAAATAAATGGAATTGGAATTCCAACAACGGTATCAAACCTTGGATCCATGCAATGATTTCTTTGGTTTTTGGCGGATTGGCGATTGGATACCTGCGTGCGGCCAATACCTGGGATTTTCCGACGTATTTGTTGTTGAGCTGTCTGGTAATCATTTATACGGCCATCCGTTATGCTGAAATTCCCGAAAAGTTCCTGCCTGGTAAACCCATCTGGCTGGCAAAAATTGTTTTTGTTGTGGGAACCTTAGCAGTACTTATTGGCTTTACATCCCTGTTCTATCTGCCATTCACAAAGAATTTTGCCACATCATACGGAAGCGTAAGCGTCTGGACCACGGATCATTCACCTCTATCATCGTATCTTGTGCATTGGGGGGTGCAGCTTTTCATTTTGATCAGTTGGTTTGTCTGGGAAACACGGGAATGGCTTGCATCTACACCAGTCTCTTCGCTTAAAAAACTTAAACCATATATTGGTTTGATGCAAATTGTCCTGGTCTTGTTTGGATTAGTATTGATTTTGTTAACCCTCCTGGGTGTTCAAATTGCCTGGCTGGCCGGGATTTTAGGCGCCTGGGCATTGATCCTCATCTTTAGGCCAAAACAACCTGATAAAAAACGATTGGTTTTGTTTATCACCGGAACGGCGTTATTACTTAACTTGTTTGTTGAGATGTTCGTGTTGACCGGCGATATCGGCCGGATGAACACCGTATTCAAGTTCTACTACCAGGCCTGGACCTTCTTTGGGCTGGCGTCTGCAGCGGCATTGGTTTGGCTGATTCCGGCGGTCGGCACACGTTGGCGCGAGAGCGTCTCAATTATTTGGCAGGTTATACTGGTATTGTTATTCTTTGGTGCTGCGTTATATCCAATCACTGCTGCTACCGACAAGATCAGAGATCGAATGTCATCGATAGCGCCGCATACTTTGAATGGGATTGAGTTTATGTCCACGTCACAATATGGCGACCAGGGTGTGGAAATGGACCTGAACCAGGATTATCAAGGTATTCTCTGGATGCAGCAGAACGTTGTGGGATCTCCGGTTATTGTTGAAGCCAATACCGTTGAATATCGTTGGGGAAACCGTTATACAATTTATACAGGTTTGCCAGGTATTATAGGATGGAACTGGCACCAAAGGCAGCAGCGAGGTTTCATTGACTCAAACGGTATAGCCAATCGATTAAATGATATTATCAGTTTTTATACAACGACTGATGGTCAGGCGGCACTCGATTTTGTTCATAAGTATCATGTTAGTTACATTATTCTTGGACAGATGGAACGTGCATACTATCCGGGTGAAGGATTGAACAAGTTCGTAAAATATGACGGAGTCTACTGGAAGGAAGTGTTCAGTCATCAGGATACCGTCATCTATCAGGTGATAAGCGAGTAAAACATGACTGATTTCTTACGATTTTTCAGTTGGTACCTGGCAATAAGTGTGGTCGGTTGGGTAACGCTGCCAATCGCATTTAGGTTTCTGCCTAACTTGGCCAGCAAAGGGTTTGCCCTGGCCAGACCGCTTGGACTGCTGGTTTGGGGATTTCTCTTCTGGCTGCTTTGTTCATTAGGCGTTTTACAAAACAACACCGGTGGTGTTGTTTTGGCATTTGTAATGCTTATTGCCTTGGCGATTTGGAGTGCTTCACAAGGCAGGTTGCAGGGATTGGTCAGTTGGATAAAGGAAAATAAAAAAACCATCATTGTGATGGAAGTATTCTTCTTTGTAGCTTTTGCTTTGTGGACGATTGTCCGCGCTGCCAACCCTGACGCAGCCTACACAGAAAAACCTATGGAATTGGCTTTCATTAATGCCATACTAAAATCACCCTCATTCCCTCCCATGGATCCCTGGTTATCAGGGTATGCTATTTCTTATTATTATTTTGGATATGTGATCGTTTCAATGTTGATTCGTGTAACAAGTGTCGCATCATCGATTGGATTCAATCTCAGTTCTGCTCTGTGGTTTGCCATGACAGGCCTGGCTGTTTATGGGGTCGTTTACGATCTGATTGCCACCTGGAAACACTCAGATAGTGAGCAGCAATCAAAAAACCTTTCCCGAGCACGTTTGGGGGCATTCTTCGCTCCCTTGTTTGTATTGATAGTAAGTTGTTTTGAAGGCGTCTTTGAATTCTTGTATTCAAACCGTATCTTCTGGAAAGTCGATGCTTCAGGCGCTCTGACTTCCAAATTTTGGACATGGTTGTCAATTGCGGAACTGGATACTGCTCCAACCATGCCTGTTTCCATGTGGCCTAACCGGTCAACAGGATGGCTATGGTGGCGAGGCTCACGTGTTCTTCAGGATATTAATCTGGCGGGCGGAAAGATCGAAATCATTGATGAATTTCCATTTTTTACTTACCTGCTCGCAGATCTACATCCACATTTACTGGCAATGCCATTTTGTTTATTGGCGGTTGGATTGAGCCTCAATATATTCTTGGGCGCTAAGAGCTACCTCACTTCAAATGAATCCATTTTCAAGTGGCTGAAGCGTTGGGAGTTTTGGTTAACAGCGCTGATCCTTGGTAGTCTGGCTTTTATCAATACCTGGGATTTTCCGATCTATGTCGGTTTATTCAGTCTCGTGATCACTTACATGCGTTATAAAGACGATGGCTGGAAAGCACAACGAATCTGGGATTTCATCAAAACAGGTTTAATTACAGGCATTACCGGAGTTGTGTTATTTTTACCGTTCTACATTGGATTCAAGTCACAGGCAGGAGGTTTATTACCCAGCCTTGAATTCGTGACCAGGGGAGTCCATTTCTGGGTGTTCTTCGGAGCACTGCTGATTCCGATTTCAATCTGGTTAATATTCCAACTCTGGCCGATCAAAAATGTCAAATCAATCTTTTCGGGATTTCAATTTGGTTTGTTGATATTTTTGGGACTTTTTACCGCATCCCTCCTTTTCGGTATTATTATCTTTAGCTTGGGTGATACCGGACGTGGATTGGCAGCATCATCAAATGCTGCGATAGCGGCACTTGGTCAAAAGCTGCAAACAGCCGGTCAGGCTTTTGCTGGTTTTCACGGTACGTTAAATGCTGGACCAGTTGTAATGGCTTCAATGGAGCGTCGGTTAAATTCACCTGGTACCTGGATTACATTACTTCTCATGTTGACAATATCGTGGACGCTGCTGGGAAGAGCTAAAGATACTAAAGTTGCGATAAGTGATGTTATTCCTGCCAAAGACCAATCCACTCGACTGGATGCTTTAAAAGTACGTTCTTTTGTTTTGATATTATTACTGATAGGTATCGCTTTAACGGTATTTCCAGAATTCTTTTATTTACGCGACCAATTTGGCAACCGAATGAATACCATCTTTAAATTCTATTTCCAGGCCTGGATATTATGGGGGATCGTAGCTTCTTATGCCAGCGTAGAATTATTATCTAAGTTCAAGGGAATTAAGAATGCTCTATTTACCATCACCATTACCGTGGTTATTATTGCGGGTTTGGCCTATCCGGTGGTAATGTTGGCCTATAAAACTAATAATTTTAAACCAGCCGTTTTTACCCTGGACGGAAATGATTACCTGGCGCGTAATAATGCGGATGACTACGCTGCAATACAGTGGTTAGGTCAACAACCTCTCGGGATTGTTACTGAAGCCGTCGGCGGCAGTTACTCTGAATATGGTAGGGTCTCTACCCGATCTGGAATGCCGACAGTGTTGGGGTGGCCTGGTCACGAAGGTCAATGGCGCGGCGGTTACACTGAAGTCGGGTCGCGTGAATCAGATATAAGAACAATTTATACCTCCGATGATTGGATTCTTGTTTCGAGTTTGATCGAACGGTACCAAATTCGCTATATTTATGTGGGTAATCTTGAAAACTCATTGTATAAAACCGACACATCCCTTTTCAAAGCCAATTTACCCATGGTTTATCAAAACAATGGTGTAAGCATTTTTGAAGTTCCAGATCGCAGCGCTGAGGTGGCACCATGACTTTTATCGAAAAACTGAATTCCTGGATTAAACAGTATTTCACACCGATCATACTGGTTGCAATACTCCTTGCTGCTTTTCTGCGGGTCTTCCATCTTGGTACTAATGGACTTACAGATCATGAAGCCCTCCAGGCATTGCAAGCTTATAAATTGGCTAATGGACAAGCGGTTATGGTCGGCGGACAACCCGGTTATGTAGGATTGACGTCTCTTCTCTTTACATTATTTGAGGGGAGCAATTTCTTTGCACGTTTCTGGCCCGCACTTTTTGGAATTGCGCTTGTGTTTGTACCTGTTTTGTTCCGGAAGCAAACAGGTGATTTTGCAGCCGTGACATTAGCGTTTTTGTTCGCCTTCGAACCCGGACTGGTGGCTCTCTCCAGATCCGCGGATGGCACGATGATAACCATTACTTCGTTGCTGATAGCGATTGGCTTGTTCGAAAATCGGAAGTTGGTGCTGTCTGGATTGTTTGCCGGCCTGGCATTTGTTGGTAGTGAGAATTTCTGGTTATTAGTCATAACACTTGGATTAGCCTGGTTGTTGGTCTATTGGTTTGATCAGGATAGAAAAAGATCGGTAAAAAATGAAACATCAAAAATTGAAAAATCAGCCTGGTTTGGGTTTACTCTTGCTGCCTTGATCACTGTTTTATTGGTCAGTTCCCAATACCTGCTTCATCCCAATGGTATCAGTGGGATTGGTTCAACGGTTACAGATTTTCTATCGAAATGGCAAATTAAAACTGATTTAGAGCAAGGACATTTTTTGTTGATCTTGCTTGTGACTCAATTCCCTGCCTTGATCCTCGGTGTCTGGGGTTTGATCAATGGTTTGAGAGAAAAATCAGCGCTTGCCCGATTGCTTGGGCTATGGTGGATTATCGGAGTGCTGTTGGCTGTCATAATGCCATCCAAGGAACCACTCCAAATCGCGATGGTCAATCTGCCAATATTTATTTTGGCAGCGATACAGGTCTCAAGGTTGGTCGAAGGATTATTGTTCCATTCTAAATTGGTTTTTATTGCTGAAACCGTAGTCACCATCAGTTTACTGATCTTTTCGATTTTGAATTTTCTTAATATGATCAACTTTCCACCTGGCGATACTGTCACCATGCGAAATCGTATTCTAGGCACTTTTTTGCCTCTCGCATTATGGCTGGCCTTTACAGTTTTATTAGCCTGGGGTTGGGATGCTGTATCAAGTAAAAGCGGTGTGATTGTCGGATTAGGAGTGATGCTGGGCGTGTTATTGGTGGGCTGCGGTTGGAAAGCTGCTGACCTTGGCAGCCGTCCGCAAAATGAACTCTTGGCTAATTCAGGTTACATAGTCGGCCAAAGTGATCTGCTTCGAACGGTCGAAGATATTTCGCTTTGGAATAATGGTCAGAAAAATCGCATTGATGTGCAACTGGTTGGCATTAATTCTCCATCGATTGCCTGGATTTTCAGAAATTATGAAAAGTTAACAACTTCGGAGGCGTTTCCAGTTACCAACTCTCCATCCATTGTTGTTTCTGGTTTGGATGCTGTTATTCAAACACAGAGTTTGTATCGCGGCCAGATGGTTGTTTGGAGCCTGCAGCCTGATTATTCTCTGATGCTTTGGCAGGATTGGGTCAAATGGTTCTTTAACCGCCAGGTTCCAGAGAAAAGGACAAATATTCTTTTGTGGGTGAGAAACGATCTTTTTAAAGATACCACCGTGCAAAATTAACCATTTTAAGGATTGGAAATGTCATTTATTAATTTGATAGCCATTGATGGACCAGCCGCATCTGGCAAATCCACTCTGGCAGAACTTATCGCCAATAAACTTAATTACTTCTTTTTTGATACAGGCGTCATGTATCGCGCAGTAACTCTGGCTGCTTTGGAACAGGTTAAAAACCTGGATGACGAGGCCAAAGTCACAGATGTGGCGAACCGTATCCAGATTGATGTTCAGCCTGCGTCCGTTCAGGATGGGCGGGTAATGGATATTTTGGTGGATGGAAATGATGTCACTTGGCAGATCAGAACCCCTGAAGTGGATCATAATGTGTCAAAAGTATCTGCTTATGCGGGTGTACGAAAAGCCATGACTGATCAACAGCGGCGCATCGGTGAACGAGGAAGCATGGTGATGGTCGGCAGGGATATCGGAACTGTGGTTTTCCCGGATGCCAAATACAAGATTTACCTTGAAGCCTCACCAGAAGAGCGGGCAAGAAGAAGATTTGTTGAAGTTCAAAAAAGAGGAGAACCAACCTCATACGAAGATATTTTGGCTTCCATCCGCAAAAGAGATGAGGTGGATTCCTCAAGAGCAGTTGCACCTTTAAAACCCGCAGACGATGCCTTCGTCATTGATTCAGATGGCAAGACCATTGATATTGTTTTGGAAGAAGCCTTACAAATACTTGGTAATCCTGTCGCATGATTCCAAAAATGTTGCATAATTAGATTATGTTTTTCGTAAGCAGAAAAACAAATATTTTGGTTACTATTATTATCGGGAGTGTCTATGTGCGATACCATTGTTGCGCTCGGTAACTCAACAGCAGATGGCAAAGTGCTTTTTGCCAAGAATTCTGATCGTGAACCGAATGAAGCACACGAACTTGTCATTTTTCCGCGTGCCCATCATACGCCCGGTGAAATGGTGAAATGTACTTACATTGAGATCCCCCAGGTGGAAGAAACCTATCAAGTGCTGCTGGCTAAACCCTTCTGGATCTGGGGGGCGGAAATGGGAACCAATGAATTTGCCGTGACTATTGGCAATGAAGCCCTTTTCACGCGTGATCCTTACGGTAAAGAACCCGGCTTGATCGGCATGGATTTTCTGCGCCTGGCTTTGGAGCGATCCAAAACTGCACACCAAGCCCTGATGACTATTATTGAACTACTGGAAATGTATGGGCAGAGCGGCAACTGCGGATTTTCTCACAAAATGTATTATCACAACAGTTTCTTGATCTGCGATCCTGATGAGGCCTGGGTACTCGAAACTTCAGGTAAAGAATGGGCCGCGGAAAAAGTAAAAGATGTTCGCTCGATTTCAAATGCCATTACCATTAAAGGCGAATGGGATATGGCTTCGGCCAACCTGGTGCAGCACGCCATTGATCAGGGCTGGTGCAATGATAGAGAGAAATTTAATTTCAGTAAATGCTACTCTGAACCGATTTATACACTTTTCAGCGATGCCCATAAACGGCAGCATTGTACGACTCAACAACTCATCGATAAAAAAGGTGAGATCACGCCTGCCATGATGATGTCCATTCTCAGGCATCACGATGACAAAGCTGACACTGATTGGTCACCGGACAAAGGCATTACCGGTGCGGATGTATGCATGCATGCCGGCTGGGGTCCCATCCGCGGGAGTCAGAGTACAGGCTCAATGGTGTCTTCACTGGATCGTAGTGATTCCGTCCATTGGCTGACTGGAACCTCCGCCCCTTGTACCTCCTTGTTCAAGCCGGTATGGCTGGATTGCAGTCTTCCAGAATATGGAAACCCGGCACAGGGAACTTATGATGAGAAAACACTTTATTGGCGTCATGAAGCCATCCATAGGGCAATATTAATTGATTATGCGGCTCGAATCCCATTGATCAAGATTGACCAGGTTCAATTTGAAGAGGCGATGCTGGAGGAGGTTTCTCAAAACCTTGCCGGATCCTATAATAAGCGTAAAAGTATTTCTGAGAAATACTTTAAATTGGCGCAAGAAATTGAGTCGACCTGGCTGCAAAAGGTTAATTCAAAGAAAAGTGATCATCAAAATAGATTGCTTTACCGCTCTGCCTGGATAAAATTTAACGATGAAGCCAAGTTGGATCAACCCTGAATTATAGAGAGTAACACTGATATCTTATGGTTACCGCAACGCTGCTGAATTCTGCCCCCTTTATTGACCTGCCTTACCATCTGATTGGCTGGTTGGGTTGGCTTGGATTGGCTGCGCTGCTTTTTTGGGGATTGCGCAAAAAGATTCAAGTCATCAGTTCCAAGAAATTCTGGACAGTATTTGCAGTTATATTGGCATCTGCCATCCTCGTGCCTTTATTTTTTGGGATCAAATTGCCATGGCAATCGAGCTTGCCGCTGCCCAACATCACCCGTGAAGCAACTTCACCAATAATCATGATTTTTAGCGCCATCCCATGGATCCTGGCTGCAGGTATTTTGGGCTTTTGGCCAGCCGTGGTGATGGGGTTTGTCACCGGTCTTGTGACAGCGCTGTGGAACACCCACAATCTCTTTACTCCGCTTGAAACTGCTTCACTTGCACTTTTCATATCATATACCTTACGACAGAACTATCGCGGACGGCTTTTCCAGTGGCTGCGGCGACCCATGGGGGCCGCGGTGGCCGTCGCTTTTATCTCCGTCCCGGTCTATTTGCTTACGACATTCTTCGGCACCAATGGCACCATAGCAGCCAGACTTGACTTTGCCTTCACCCAATCATGGATGGTGATGCTGGTCAACGCAGTGCAAATCATTTTTGCCGGTTTTGTGCTTGACCTGGCGCTGGTCACAAAATCGAAATACTGGATCCAACAAAAATCGTACATTCCATCCCCGTATGAAACGGGATTGCAAGAGAAAGTCTCTTACATCGCATTGCCCATCATTTTTGTGCTGCTGCTAACGCTGGCAATTGCCGATTGGGTCGTGGCTGGCAAGGCGGCCGAAAAAATGCTTGAAGGCAGGCTGAAGAGTACCGCAGAGATCGCTTCAGAGAACATCCCTTCCTTGATAGATACCGGTCAAGGGTTGCTGCTGGATATGGTCGACAGTCATATCCCGATGGACCTGCCTGAAACAGCCCAGACATTCCTTAAGACCAAGCTGCGGGCGATTCCATTCTTTACCCAGTTCTACTTGTTTGACCTTACCGGCGCACCGCTGACCGGGTATCCTGAATCTGATGTTAATCAATCTGTACTCACGCCTGAAGAAATTGCCGGTGTACAGCTCGCTTTGAATGGTGTGTTGATACAAAGTTATGTGATTGCACCTGTTGCGGGTGATAATTCGGCTCAAATAACCTACATTGCGGCCATCCCGGATGAGTACGGATTGGCGAAAGGTGTCATTGCGGCAAGAACAAACCTTGGAGTTAACCTTTTTTCTCAACCGGCATTGCTGGCACTGCAAGAAATTCAGAAAGCCGGTGGTGAAGGGGTAATTCTGGATGGTCAAAACCGCATTCTGTATGATTCCAATCCCAGCCTGATCTTAACGAATTATCAAGGCAGAGTGCCAGAGACCTCAGAATACTTTGATGACACCAGCGGAACCGGTACACGGCGCATGGTTTATGCCTCCATCTCAGAAGCCAAAGATTGGAAGATCCTGCTCTCGTTGCCAGCCAGTTACACCCAGGACCTATCCCTGCAAATTGCGGTGCCGTTGTTGGCCATCTCGATCCTCATTTCAATCGGGGCGTACTTGCTGCTGCGCTACATGGTTGGTTCACTTTCAAAATCACTGGTGCAATTGGCCACTCAGGCGGATGAGATCTCAAAGGGTGGGTTGGATCAGAAAATTGCCATCAACAGTGTTGATGAAGTAGGCAGGTTGAGCTCAGCGTTTGAACAGATGCGGACAAGCCTTAAGTCCAGACTGGATGAACTTGACGTTCTCTTAAATGTTTCAAAAGGAGTGGCATCCAATTTTGAGATCGGAAAGACCTCGGCGCATTTGCTCAAAGCATGTCTGTCTTACGGCGCTGATTCCGCCAGGCTGATCTTGAAAAACGGTTACAGCTTCGGTTTCGATGAAGAAACAATTTCATATTCGGCCGGCCCTGAAGCGGACGAATATTTTGAGCTGGATAAACTTCTCATTGACCAAATGGGAACTGATAAAGTGCTGGTCATTCCCTCCAAGCCGCGTATCAGAAGAATTGGAAGCATCAAGGGCCCCATCCCCTCTGCGGTGGTGGCTATGACGCTGGCTGACGATACAACTGATTACGGTATGTTATGGATTGCCTATGCAGAGCCGCATCGTTTCTATGATGAAGAAATTCACTTTTTGAATACCATAGCCGGCCAGGCCGTCTTGGCAATTTCGAATTCATCTTTGTTCATGAATGCAGAAGTGGGCAAGAAACGGCTTGAATCCGTTCTATCATCCACGCCGGAACCGGTTTTGGTGGTGGGTGAATCTGGACGTTTATTAATGGCCAATGAAGCGGCTGAAAACGTGGCTGGATTGATCGAGACAAGCGGCGAAAAAGAACATTTTATTGCTGAAATCAAGTCATCAGAGTTTATTGATTTTCTGAATAGCAATCGTGACAAAGTAAATAAAACGGGTGAGATTTCGATTGAAGGAAAAATCTTCGAGATGTCTGTTTCGCCTGTGAAGGTTGAAAACGCCATGGTTGGTACAGTCTGTGTGCTGCGGGATATCACCGAATTCCGCGACATGGAAAAAATGAAATCAGATTTCGTAGCCACCGTCAGCCATGATCTTCGCGCCCCCATGGGAATTGTTCGCGGGTACGCCACCATGCTGCAAATGGTGGGTGAGTTGAACGAACAACAAAAAGAATATGCCAACAAGATGGTCAATGATCTGGATGTGATTGACCAGATGGTGGATAAACTGCTTGATCTAGGCCGGATTGAATCCGGTAGTGTGCTGCAGGTTGAGAAGATCGCCCCCATGGATTTGTTTGACGAAGTAATGAAGGTTTTGCAACCCCTGGCAACCCAGCGCAAGGTTCAGATCATGCGCGAACTGACCATCGCGCAAAGCCTCGAAATTGATGCAGACAAGGCACTTTTGCAGCAGGCGCTTTATAACTTATTGGATAATGCCATCAAGTTTTCGCCATTGGGCGGCAAGATCGCCTTAAGACTGCAGGTAAACCCTGAGAACGTGGTGTTTGAGATTCAAGACCACGGTCCAGGTATCGCACCATTGGATATTGATAAAATATTTGATAAATTTAATCGCAACGGCGGTAAAGACAATGGTTCCCTCAAAGGAACCGGTCTGGGATTGTCCATCGTCAAATCCATCGCTGAAAGGCACAATGGCAAGGTGTGGGCTGTAAGTACATTGGGGAAGGGAAGTACCTTCTTCTTGCAAGTGCCGATCGTTCAAGTTACCAGAACGGAAAAAGAAATTGCCAGTTGATTTTCTGAAAAAAGTGGTATAATTTTTGGTTGCATGATTTTTATAGACTGCACCCACCTCA
>CAZQXI010000026.1:0-32071 GCA_964597505.1 uncultured Anaerolinea sp.
TGGAAAGAGAAAGGCCGCGATGAAAGAGATCAACGATCCACTCAGGAAGATCGCAAACTCGACAGTGAGGGCCAATATGGCGACTACATCCTCCACTAAAGTTGAAAAACCCAAAGAAGAAGTCTGTCCATTTTGCGGTGGTGTGGGTTTTGTACGCAAGGATGTGCCGATCAGCGATCCTGATTTTGGCAAGTTGACCATGTGTGTCTGCAAACAAAACGATCAGAACCGCACCGCCCAGGAACGGCTGCTGCGCATGAGCAATCTCGAAGCCTTCAGTCAGATGACCTTTCACTCTTTTTCGGTGCAGGGACGGCTTGGATTGGGCGATGAGCAGATCCAGTCATTGCAATACGGCCTGAGCCAGGCGCAACAGTACGCCGCCGCCCCGCGCGGTTGGATGGTGCTGATGGGCACCTACGGCTGCGGCAAGACCCACCTGGCGGCTGCCATCGCCAACACCTGCGTGGAATACGGCATGAACACCCTTTTCTTAACGGTCCCTGACCTATTGGACTGGCTGCGCTATTCCTATGATTCTTCAGACACCACCTTTGAGCAGCGTTTCGAAGAAATTCGCAACGTGGGCTTGCTGGTGCTGGATGACCTGGGGTCCCAAAATTCCACCAAGTGGGCGGCTGAAAAACTCTTCCAGATCATTGATTACCGCTATTCGCGTAAACTGCCCCTGGTCGTGACCACCAACCTGACTTTTGAAGACCTGGATGACCGCATCCGTTCAAGACTGCAGGACCCCGATCTTTCAACCCGCGTGCGCATTTCCGCACCCGATTACCGTGCACCAATCAAAGACAGCAAAGATCCCCTGGTTTACCAGCTTCAACTGCTGGGCGACCGTTCCTTTGGCAACTGGAGCGGACGGGAACCCGAGCGGCTGCCCCTTGATGTTCAAAACAATCTTGAGAATGTCTTCAGGGCCGCCCAGGATTTCGCCGAGTCGCCGCGCGGCTGGCTGGTGATGATGGGTACTTACGGCTGCGGCAAGACGCATTTGGCTGCTGCCATCGGAAATTACCGCAAGGGGATGGGTGACGACCCCATATTTGTGGTCGTGCCGGATCTGCTGGATCATTTGCGCGCCACCTTCAGCCCCGCCAGCAATGTTTCTTATGATGAGATGTTTAACCGCGTCAAAGGGGCATCCGTGCTGATTCTGGATGACCTGGGGACTCAGAGCGCCACCCCCTGGGCGCGGGAGAAGCTTTATCAGATCTTCAATGAGCGTTACAACGCCAAACTGCCCACGGTTATCACCATGTCAGGCAACCTCGACGACCTGGATGCCCGCATCCGCAGCCGTATGCTGGATGGCCGCCTGTGCGCCATTTATGAGATCATGGCGCCCTCTTACCGCGGCGGATTGCCGCGGGCAGAACGTCCGCGCAAGACCAAGTAAATTTTACACTGTAAACTAAACCGGTTTCACCTCTGAGGTGCAGTGCGGACAGCGGCTGGCCTTTTTTGAGATCTCGGTCATGCAGTACGGGCATTCGCGGGTGGTCACTTCAACCGGTTTCTCTTCTTTTTTCACTAATTTATTCATGGCACGGATCATAATGAAGATGACCAGGGCGACAATTACAAAATCAACAACGTTATTTAAGAACAGGCCGTAATTAAGAGTGGGGGCGCCGGCGGCCTGGGCTTCTGCCAGGCTGGCATACTTGATCTTACCCATGTTGATATAAAGGTTCGAGAAATCCACTTTTCCGAGCAGCAGGCCGATGGGGGGCATGATCACATCATTGACCAGTGAGGTGATGATCTTGCCAAACGCCCCGCCGATGATCACCGCCACGGCCAGGTCCACAACATTGCCTCTTAACACAAAGCTTTTGAATTCTTTTAGCATAATTCCTCCCGAGATTTCGATAATATTTATAAACTTTACCTCGAATAAAGCATGATTGTCAAATCGTTTTAGTCGAACTGTTTAATCGAACTGTCATTGCGAGCGATTTTTGCGAAGCAATCCCCATCAAGGTTTGCCCATTAACTCCTTAACTAAATATTGACTTATTCATCACCCCTCTTGACATTTGGTTTATAATAATAGAAATAATATTCTATCATTATTGGTGTTACACCTAAACATCTTTATATATTGCTAACCTAATCTACGATTGGTACATAAATTCAAATACCAATCACCTTTAAAAATTGGAAATTTTGAGATCAAATTTGTTTCGTTTTCTTTGTTTTTGATTTTTCTTAAAACGAAAACGAATAAACAGTTTTATTGGCTGCGCCATGATCTGAGGTTCTACCAGTTCTTGTTTTGCGGTTTTCCATGATTCTTGCTACCTGGTTAGTTTGTGAGCTCGAACCACGTGATATTATGCGGTGCCAACTCATGTTTCTGGTTGAATTGTCCCTACCTTTGGATTCCATTTTGCTCATGTTAGAATAATTCTCATCATGATTGCCAAACTAAAAACCGCCCAAAAAGAATACCCCGGCCAGTTCTGGATTCTGTTCATCGGTATGCTGATCAGCACCATTGGACAATCCATGATTTGGCCATTCTTGATGATCTATGTCTCCAAGAAGCTGTCGCTGCCGCTGGCGCAAACGGCCAGTCTGATCAGCATGAACGCAGCCATGGGATTGATTTTTTCATTTGTTGCCGGCCCCATCATAGATCGCGTGGGACGTAAATGGGTCATGGTTGTAAGCCTGGTGGGAATGGGCATCATGTACTTTTTCATGAGCACGGCTGCCACCTTTCTTGAATTTGCCGTGGCGCAGTGTTTGATGGGGGCATTAACCCCCCTCTACCGCGTTGGTGCTGATGCCATGCTGGCTGACCTCATTCCGGCCGAGAAACGACCTGATGCCTATTCGCTGCTGCGCATGAGCAACAACGCTGGCGTAGCCATTGGTCCTGCCATAGGCGGCTTTATTGCCTCCACATCCTACACTTTGGCCTTTTATATCGCAGCAGCCGGTTTGAGCTTCTACGGGCTGCTGATTGCCTTTAAAGCCAAAGAAACCCTGCCTAGCGGCGTTTCAAATACTCTCAAAGGAAAATTCATTTTTGCCGGTTACGGCCAGATTTTCAGACACCGAGAATTCATGGGGTTCATTGGGGCTTTTACCCTGACGACCATGCTGGCATCCATGGTATGGGTGCTGCTTCCGGTCTATTCAAACACAAATTTTGGCCTGTCAGAAAAGCTGTACGGCTTCATCCCCACCACCAACGCCTTGATGGTGGTGGCTTTGCAGTATTTGGTCACCCTGATTACCCGGCGGCATAAGCCAATGTCGGTGCTTACAGTTGGCACCATTTTCTATGCTGCCTCCACGGTCATGATTGCCCTTTTTACCGGTTTCTGGGGATTCTGGCTCTGCATGGTCATTATGACGATTGGCGAATTGATCGTCAGCCCAACAGCCACCACTTACACCGCCAACGCCGCCCCCATCGAGATGCGGGGACGTTATATGAGCATGTTTGGGTTGACCTCTTCAGTGGCATCGTTGATCGCGCCTGTTTTGGGTGGTGCATTGAGCGATAACTTTGGCGGACGCACCATCTGGCTGGGCGGGGGAGTGATCGGCGTTCTGGCCATTGGAGCCTTTTTCTGGTTGACTGTTCTGGTAAATAATCGTCACAAAACCAAAACACTCACCAACATTTCCATTGAATCTTAGGTAATAATCAATAAATCGATAGCTATTGCTTATAGCCATCGAAATTCGTATAATAAGTTATTGATGAAGAAATTACGCTGGGCTTCCGTTTTTCTGATTCTGGCCTTACTGATTGCCCTGGTTCCTCAGGCGGTCAAGGCACAGGCTTCTGATTCAGTCTTTGTCTCTGAAACAGGGCACTGGATCTGGGGTGATTTCTTGCGAACCTATAACAGCGTCAGCGATCCTCTGCTTTATTTCGGTTATCCCATCACTGATGATTTCACCGACCCGCAGACCAATCAACGGGTGCAGTATTTTCAGCGCGCGCGTTTTGACCTGGTGGATACCCCTGAGGGTCCCAAGGTGCAGATCGCGCCCCTGGGACAACTTTTACATGAAGACGGCGCCGAACTCGCGGATATTCCGCGTGAAGGGCCGACCTGCCGTAATTTCAACACGGGTTTCACCGTTTGTTACGCCTTTTTGCAGTTCTACGATTCATATGACGGTGCAACCTGGTTTGGACAGCCCATTTCTGAAGTCGAAGTTGCCGACGGACATTACGTCCAGTACTTTGAAAACATCCGCATGGAATGGTGGCCTGATAAACCCAGCGGACAGCGAGTTGCCATCTCAGATCTTGGACGAATTTATTTTGACAAGGAAGTTCGCAACCCTGAGTTATTAAAATCCAGCCAGACCGCCAGCATTGCCGGCACTTTGATCAATCCTGTGGTAAATGTATTTGCACTAAACTCCCTGATCGGAGCCGGTGAAGCGCAGACTATTTTTGTTATTGTGCAGAATCAAAACCTTCTGCCGGTCGCCGACGCCCAGGTCGGGGTGACACTTTACTATCCTGATGGCAGCAAACAGTTTTATCGTCTTGCCGAGACCAATGAATTTGGTATCAGTCAATTCAGTTTTCAAGTGGACCAGTTGGAAGTACGAACCGTGGTGAATGCGGTTGCCGAGATCAACATCCGCGGAGAATCCGCTTCAGGTAAAACCTGGTTCCGTATCTGGTGGTAAACCAAATATTTGATGCTTGGGATTTTTGTTGTTGAGAGGAATATCATGAAGCGTGAGATTATTTGGAATGATACGTATTCAGTGGGTGTAAAAAAACTGGATATACAGCATCAAAAGATTTTGGATGAACTGAATAAACTATATTCCACTTTCGAAACAGCTTCAGAAAAAGAAGATCTGGCAACCATATTAAATAATTTGATTGATTATGCTAATCAACATTTTTCAACAGAAGAAGAGTTATTGGAAAAACTTCATTATCATGATTTGATCACCCAAAGAACAGAACACACCCTCTATCAACAGAAAATTAATGGTTTCTTAAATAGGTTTGAGGGTGAAGGCCATGCTGTGATCTTGGAAACGATAGGATTTTTGGCCGATTGGTGGATGGGGCATATCCAGGGATGTGACAAAGAATACTCACGATTCTTAAATAACAACGGCGTTTTTTAAATATTACCGCCCGGGGTATCCCGGGCGATTTTTTATTTTTTCTGGTTTCTTAATTCTTCATACAATCGACGATAATCGTTGCTGTTGGGCGGATTCAAGGCGATCAAGTTCTGTAATGTTGCCAGTGCGCCGTCACGATTCTCCTGACGCAGGCATTTTTCTGCCAGGGCATCCAGCTTTTCGATGATCTCTGTTTGCTTGTTTTGATTTTGGAAAAACCGGATCAAACGTTTTTGAATGTCGATGTTATCAGGTCTATCTTCCAACAGGCTGTCAAGAAAACGTTCTGATCGATCGGAGTGGCCGGCAGTTTCAAGCAGGCGCAAAAAGGCATCCAGTTCGTTCATGGCGCCTGAAGGAAGACCAATGCGAAGATAAAGATCGATCAAGGTGGCGCGAGTGGTGGAATCCAGTGGTTCCAGGCTGCGTAATTGTTCAAGTATCTTAATGGCTTGTTTTAGATCCAGGCTCTGTAATTCGATGTCAGCCAGTTTATTAAGGATTTGAACTGCCCATGTACGTGAAGTTACCGTTTTTTGCGAGAGTGACAAGGCTTTTTGATAGTCACCTCTGGCAAGATCCAATTCAGCCAGCAGATAATGAACATTGGCAATATCCATATATTGCTGAACCGCTTCATCCATGCGGCCAGAAGAGATCAGCAAGTCAATCAACATGTCCCTAACAGAAAGATCCATTGGTGCAAGTTTTGCGACACGAGTTAAAAGCCTGATGGCCTGATTTGTTTCGCCTCTGACATTGTAGAGATATGCAACGAGGTTAAATTTTTCCACCGCCTCGGCGATACGACTTTCCATTAGTAACAGTTCACCAATTTGCACATGCAAAGGCAGATAGGTGGGGGCATGGGTGAGCGCATAAAAAGCTTCTTCCATGGCAGTGCGGATTTTACCTTCGGAGGCAAGTTGTTTGATAAGGGCGAGGGCTTCAATCACCTGGCTGTTCGTAGTTTCAAGCAGCATTTCCGCCAGGGGGATGGGTGGACTGCCTTCGGGTTGACGTGGAAGTTGTCCGCGTGCTTCTTTCAAATATTCACGCCAATCACTGCGCAACAATTGGGCTTGAATGATCTTGGTAATATTGGCCAGGTCTTTTTCATCAGTAACCCGGTCGTGTGCTTCAAGGATGGGTTCATAAAGTTGAGTGAGTTCGTTTTCCAGCTCGCGCGGTACTGAAAGCACATCAGCCAATTTTAAAGCGCAAAGGGCATACGAACTTGACTCCTTTAATTGACCGGCTTTTTCTTGAATTTTTGCCATCAACAGGTTGGAAGCCAGCGCGTAAGCAGGGTTCCTAACAGCTTTTTGTAAATGCTTCAACGCTTTCTGCGGGTTGGCTTCGTAAGTTAATAACGCCAGTACATATTCTGCAGCAGAAAGGTTAAGACCGAGATCAATGGCCCGTTCCAGTTCCACCGCTGCATCATCATCTTTTCCTGCGGTCTGTAAGTCAATGGTTCGACTGAGATGCGTACGAGCGCGGGAACGTTCCGCGTCTTTAGAAGAAAGATCGCCGGTTCCGCGCAGGAGGTGGATTTGGCGGCGCATGGGAACTTGTCCGTCAACGTTGGAGCCTTCTGATTGATCGAACAACATGCCTGCCATCTCTTTTAGAGCAATCAGGCGTGCTTCTGTAAGAGGATCGTATTTGGGCGCAACTTCTTCTGCCGGAGTCAAATTTTCCGTTTGTTTTGCACTTTTTGCTGCGACAGGTCCTGTTCCACCTTTATTGGATAAAGGCAAAGCCATCTGTTGTCCGGTTTTTAACTGCATCATGGCGTTTTGTGCAGCTTGATTTTGAGGTTCGAGTTGAAGCGTGTATTGCACCACCTGACTTGCCTTTGAGGGGTCACCGCTGGCTTGCATTAGGGCTGCAACAAACAGATATTCGGTCACACTTTCAGCTTTCAATCCCATTTTGTCGTAGATCATTGCCAGACGCATGCGTACCGTTTGGTTATTTGGATCCAGGCGGATGGCTTCTTTAAATGCGGCGATGGCATGTTCTGCATCACGTGCTTTAAGTTGTTTTTCTCCGCATTGCATGAATGCTTTAACCGCTTCAATGTTGGAACCGGTGTGTTCATAAATCCGCCCCATTTTTTCAAAGGGCATGGGGTCATCCGGTGTCACGCTGGAGCAGCGGATATAAAGTTTTAAGGCTTCATCATATTGTTCCAATTGAAAACATGCCAACCCTGCGCTGGCAAGCGCCATGGCATCTTGTGGATTTTCAAGCAAGGCCAGACGGTAGTTTTCAAGAGCCTTGACCCAGTCTTGCTCCCAGGCAGCTGTGTGCCCCTGGCTCATTAAAGTTTGGAATTGGGAGGATTCTTGGCTCATGTTCACTCTTTCAACAGTTTCATCAGTCTTTGAGCACTTGCATGCTTCCCCAATTGATGCCGCTTCTGGCTTCAGTCAACAAAGGAATCGACAACTGGTAGGCTTCAGACATCACAGTTTGTACTACTTTAGAAGTATCGGCCAATTCGCTTTCGGGAACATCCAATACCAATTCATCGTGAACTTGCAGCAGAATCTTGGCATGTAGTTTTTTGGCATCCAGCGCTGGCGGCAGGTGAATCAAGGCAAGCTTCATGATATCCGCAGCCGTGCCCTGGATGGGCGCGTTGATGGCCTCACGTTCTTCACGATTTTTCATGTTAATGTTGATCGGATTGGCAAGGTTGGGGAAATAGCGCCTGCGTCCAAGCATGGTTTCGACGTATCCTTGGCGGGTGGCCAGGATGCGGATGTTGTCGAGGTAGCTTTTGACGCCAGGGAAGTTCTCGAAATAGCCTTTGACAAAATTCTCGGCTTCACCGAGGGTTAAGTCAGTGGAACGGCTCAATCCAAAGGCGCTCATACCGTAGATCAAACCGAAATTAATGGCTTTGGCATGGCGGCGTTGATCTTTGGTAACTTTTTCAAGTGGTATGCCGTTAATGGCGGCGGCGGTCGCAGCGTGGATGTCCTGGCCGGCGCGGAAGGCATTCAACATGGCCTCATCGCCAGACATGTGCGCCACGATACGCAGTTCAATTTGGGAGTAATCCACTGACAGCAGCACACAGCCGGGAGACGATTTGAATCCAAGACGCACCTGGCGTCCAATGTCGGTGCGGGTGGGGATGTTTTGCAGGTTGGGGTCTGTTGAAGCCAAACGACCAGTCACCGATCCGGTTTGATTAAAGTTGGTGTGCACTCTTCCGGTGCGCGGATTCACCTGGAGCGGCAGAGAATCCAGGTAGGTTGATTTGAGTTTGGCCAGTTCGCGATATTCGAGCAGCAGGTCCACCACAGGATGTTTGCCGCTTAATTCATCTAACACGGCTGCGGAGGTTGAAAAGTGGCCGCTTGCGGTTTTTTTGTTTCGGTCAGGTGGGATCAGCCTGAGGGTTTCAAACAGCACTTTTGAGAGCTGTTGGGTCGAATTGAGATTAAAGGGATAACCAACGGCTTTATAAACCTGGTCTTCAATTTCACGCAGCCGGATGTTCATCTCTCCGCTGAACTTCTTGAAAAACTCGGTATCCAGCAAGATGCCGTGACGTTCCATCTGCATTAATACCGGTACCAGGGGCATTTCAATTTCTTTGAAGATCTTGGTGCATTGTCGATCTTCCATTTTCTTTTCGACCAACGGAGCCAGTCTGAAAGTGACTTCAGCATCCGCAGCGGCATAGGGTGCGGCGGATTCAACCGGAACCTGATCCATGGTGATCTGGGTTTTACCTTTACCGATCAATTCTTCAATATGGGTCATGCTGGCGTTAAGATAATCCGCGGCCATATCCTTGAGACCCAGGCTGTGTGAAGAAGGATCGATCAGCCATTCAGCCAACATGGTATCAAAAGAAATCGGGTAAACCTCAAGTCCGTAGTTGCCCAAAACCAGGGCATCATATTTGATGTTGTGCCCGATCTTTTCGATCTTGGCATCGGTGAAGGCGGGTTTAATTGCTTGAATGACCTCTGAAATCGGCAATTGGGCGGTCAGGCCGGTATGTCCAACCGGGATGTAATAGCCGGTGCCTTCTTTGACCGAAACCGATATTCCCACCAGGTCGGCTTTGAGCGGATCGGTGGAGGTGGTTTCAGTGTCAAAGGCGATCTTTGGAGATGAAGCCAACAATGCGGCTAATTCATTGAGTTTTTCGGGTGAGTTGACGATCACGGTTTCCAACGTGTACTGAGAAGGAACGCCAATTTCGCGGACTTCACTGGCAAACAAGTTCATCTGTCCTTTGGGAGCGGCTTTAACGAACGGGGCGGCAACTGTGTGTAGGCGGGTCACCAGGGTACGGAATTCAAGTTCCCTGAAGAGAGCTTCAACAGCAGGAATATTAATGTGATCAGTTTTGGCATCGTCCAGTTTCAAGGTGATGCTCACATCCGTCTTGATTCTCGCCAGGGTTTGACTCATATAGGCTGAGTCTTTACCTTCGGCGATCTTTTGTCCCATCTTGCCGGGGATTTCGGCGACATGGGCATAGACTTCATCCAGGGTTTTGTATTTTTCCAGAAGGCTGACGGCTGTCTTCTGACCGACCCCTGGCACGCCGGGGATGTTGTCAGAGGTGTCGCCCACCAGTGCCTTGTAATCCACGACTTGATCGGGGTTTACCCCAAGGTATGCTTTAACATCGTCAGCGGTATAGTTCTTGGCTTCTGATATTTTTGTTCCGGATAGTGCTACCACGATTCGGTCGTTAACGAGCTGAAGCAGATCGCGGTCACCGGTTATGATCTTGACCCCGAAACCTTGTTCAACGGCTTGATAAGCAATCGTGCCAAGGATGTCATCCGCTTCGACCCCTTCCTGTTCAAGGCGCGGCAGGTGAAAGGCATCCACCAATTGACGAATGCGGTCAATCTGGGGTCGTAAATCGTCGGGCATCTTGGCGCGCGTGGCTTTGTAACCCGGGAACAAATCATTGCGAAAGGTCTTGCCGGTGTCGAAAGCAACCGCCAGGTATTCAGGTTTTTCTTGTTCCAGCAGCCGCATCATGACGTTGGCGAAGCCCAAAATACCCGCAGTAGGTTCACCTGATTTGGTTTGCAGACGTTCACTCCCCGCACCGGCGGTGAGGGCAAAATATGCGCGATAGGCCAGGGCATGTCCATCGATTAAATAAAGTACAGGGGGCATAATAGCTTATCCTTTAATGGAAGAATCAGGGAACGGCAGGTTCGGGGGTCTTCCAGACATTATTAACAAACTCAAAGATCAAATTTGCTGGAGGTGGTTCTGACCCGCTAACCGCCAGGAATTCGGATGACCAGAAATCGTTGGAGGTTTTGGTCTTGGCGATTTCAGTGAAATTAGCAAATATTGAATTAGAGGTGAGATTGCGAACCTCTTGCAGAATACGATGTGGGCAAACACCCAAGGGGACAGCAACCGTCCACAACAGGTATTGTGGGCGAATGGTGATGTTGGTCATCCGCCAACCCTGATCTTCGTGGATGTCTGGCATGATGGCGCTAATTTTTTCCGAAAGATTACGCGTTAAAAATTGAGTCCGGTCTGCCGGCATCAGCACCAATGTGTAATTAAATCGAAACTCTTTGAGCGTGGGTGGGGCAGGTGGTTCAACCGGTTCTTCCGCTACAATAGGTTCGATAATAGTCGTTGCTGTAGGTTCTTGTACTGCCGGAATTGGCTCAGGAGTGCTTTCCACCGGGAGGGTGACCGTATTTAATACCTCTGCAAAAGAGGCAGTTGAGGGCGGCTGGGATTCATTGGGCGCTTCCATAACAGACGCAACTGGTGCTTCGGCTATTGTTTCGACGGGGGTTTCGATCACTGTTTCAACAGCAGGCATGGGTTGTTCAGCCAACGGCTCACCGGCAGGTTCGCTGTTCGGAGCATAAGTCGGTTCTGCCATGGCTTGGGCTTCTGTTATGATCGGTGATTCTTCCATCTCCCACGGCAGCTTGAAATCAATTTCAGGCAGCGGAGCAGCTGAATCCATGGCTGCTTTTAGGCTCGCATCAATTCCTAAAAATGGAGGTGTAACTGTGGATGTTGTCTCCACTTCGGGGAGGGGTTGAGGTGCAGCAACCTCCGTGGATTGCATCGCGTTATCTGCGGTTTCAAGTTCATTTAACCATTCAGGAAGTTTCTTCTCTTCAATCTGGGTTACTGCCTCAGGCTGCGGATCAGGGGAAGGCATTTGATCGACCATTTGAGATAATTGGGCGAGTTCTTTTTCGCTGATAATGGGTGTATCTGCTGCACTGGTTTGCAATGCATCCAATTCCACCTGAGGCTCTGCTGCAGGTGCTGGCTCTGACGGCTGTTGAAGCTGCGCTTTCAATAAGTCAATTTCATCTTGAGAAATTGCGCTTGTGTTAAGTTTGGGTTTGATCGATTCCTGCTCGAAAAGCCTGCGGGCATCCAATTCAGCCTGTGAAGGGCTATCAGCAGGTGGTTGTGCAGGTACCTGAAGCTGGGCTTTTAATAAATCAATTTCTTCTTGTGAGATGCCATTAATTGCGGGTTTCGGTTTCGAATTTAGAGATTCCTGCTCAAACAATTTCCTTGCTTCCATTTCAGCTTGCGAAACTGTGCCAACAGGTTGTGAAGGACTATTCTGCATTGATCTTAATAAGTCAATTTCTTCTTGAGAAATTGCAGCAATGGTTGGTTTAGGTTTCTGGAATTCCTGCTCAAATAATTTGCGCGCTTCAAGCTCTGCCTGAGATACTGAATCTGTAGCTGGTTGTGAAGGTGCAGCCTGCAATGCTTTTAACAAGTCAATTTCTTCTTGTGATATAGCAGCGATGTTCGGTTTTGGTTTTTGTGATTCCTGCTCAAATAATTTGCGTGCTTCAAGCTCTGCCTGAGATACTGAATCTGGGGCTGGTTGTGAAGGTGCGGCTTGCATAGCCTTTAATAAGTCAATCTCTTCTTGAGAAATGGCTGCAATATTTGGTTTAGGTTTTTGGTATTCCTGCTCAAACAATTTTCGTGCTTCGAGCTCTGCCTGTGATACTTCCTCAACCGCAGGCTGCGATGGTGCTGCTTGCAACGCTTTTAACAAATCAATTTCTTCTTGCGAAATGGCAGCTATGTTCGGTTTTGGTTTTTGTGATTCCTGCTCGAACAGTTTCCGTGCTTCAAGCTCTGCCTGTGATACTTCCTCAACCGTAGGCTGTGGTGGTGCTGCTTGCAACGCTTTTAATAAGTCAATTTCTTCTTGCGAAATTGCGGCGATGTTCGGTTTTAGCTTTTGAGATTCCTGTTCAAACAATTTCCGTGCTTCAAGCTCTGCTTGCGATACCGCATCAACAGCAGGTTTAACCAGAGATTGTTCAAGCAAATTCAATGCATCCAGTTCGGCTTGTGATACATCCTTGTCGGCGACGGCATTGATCTTTTGCGATTCCTGCTCAAACAGTTTATGGGCATCCAATTCCACCTGTGAAACTGAAGTAGCGGGTGGAGTTGAAGGTGCTTGAAGCCTGGCTTTTAAAGCATCAATATCGCTTTGCGAAAAAGTACCGGAAGAGGGTTTGACAGGTGCTTGCTGTAGTTCATCCAACACATCCAAATCATCTTGTGAAAAGGCCGGAATCCCCGTTTGCAGGCTTTCAAGTTTCTTGTTTCTTTCATTGATATCGGCAAGGGTTTGTTTGGCAATCTCCTGCCTTAATTCCCCTGTGGTTGGATAATGCTGCTGGAAATCATCTTTAACCTGGTTCAATTCGCGGCGAACCAGTTGGATGGTTGCTTTCATTGGATAGACGAGCACCAGCACCACATTGCTAACCAGTTTCGTGGCATACAAGAATCGATTACTGCCGTCGCCATCCAACTTGATATAACGGGCAAGCTCGCTGTTTTCTTCATCTTTCCAATAGCGCGTTAAAAACCCGGTTACATTTAGGACAAGACCGTCATCCATGGATCCGGCACTGGCTATCAGTTGATCTTTGATGATGATCATCACGGTTTGAGCGGAAGTGGCTTCGAGGATCTGCTGGGCTTTTTTGCCGCCGGTTTCCGGGATCTGCAGCCACTGCTTGACGAGATCGTCGACCACTTTCACCTGCATAATACTTGCCGAGGGCTGGTCTGAAAACAAGCCTGACAAGGCTCTGCCGATTTCCTGCCCGGAGAAGGGCTTGGTCAAAAATCCATTGACTGCCACCCCTTCCATCACGGGGTGTTCAGCATTGTTGTCAGGCGGGAAAACTAATATTTTGAGATCGGATTGTAGAGCTGTAAGGTCGCGGCAGAAGGCAGCCACTGGAATATCATCCAACTCACCATCCACGATTGCGACTTCAAAAAAATTGCTATTGGCCAGATTCAATGCTTCATGGGCACTTAATGCGACTGTCACTTGATAGCGTCCACCTTCTTCAAGGTGAGAGCGTAATTGTTGTAAAAATTCAGTATCAGGAGAGACGACTAAGATTACACGTTGCATGTAAAAAGTGTATCACGGCGTTATTATCGATGCAAGCAAAAAAATGTTGGCACGGTTAAGGATTTTGATAACCTCCCCAAGCAGGTCATCCTGTGGCATAATCATTTCATCTTTTTATTAAGGGAATTTCCGTGCAAATTAAATCGATTTGCGTCATTGGACTTGGTTACATTGGGTTGCCCACCGCAAGCACTTTTGCCACACACGGAATGGATGTTACCGGCGTGGATAACAATCTTGAAGTGGTCAAAAGCCTGCAGTCAGGTAAAGTGCACATCTTTGAACCAGGGCTGAATGAGGTGGTTCAAGCTGCCATCCAAAGTGGCCATTTTCATGTTTCTCAAAAAACTGTGACCGCAGATGCCTTCATCATTGCGGTTCCTACACCATTTTACGATGGCAAAAAGGCCGACATGCGTTTTGTCGAATCAGCGGCTGAATCCATTGTGCCTGTGCTGCGCAAGGGGAACCTTGTTGTACTCGAATCCACCTCGCCGCCGTTGACCACCCGTGAAAGGGTGCTGCCCATACTCGAAAAATCTGGTCTTAAAGCAGGTCAGGACTTTTTGCTGGCCTATTCCCCAGAGCGGGTGCTGCCTGGCAAGATCATGGACGAATTGATCCACAATTCGCGCGTAATTGGCGGCATCGACCAGGCCTCGGCAGAAGCCGGCCGCGACCTTTACCGCACCTTCGTGGAAGGTGAAATCTTCACCACCGATTCTGCCACCTCTGAAATGATCAAGTTGATGGAGAACACTTATCGCGACATCAACATCGCCATAGCCAACGAATTCTCCCGTCTGGCTGATCGCTTCGGTGTGGATGTATGGGAAGCCATTGCGATTGCCAATAAACATCCGCGGGTAAAAATTCTAAATCCCGGCCCGGGTGTGGGCGGTCACTGCATCAGTGTGGATCCATGGTTCTTTGTCGAAGCAGCTCCTGATATCTCTCTGCTGATCAACACCGCCAGAAACGTGAATGACAGCCAGCCTGATTTTGTGATCTCATTGGTCAAAAGGGCTTTGGGTGACTTATCTGCCAAAAAAATTGCCGTGTTGGGTCTTGCGTTCAAACCCGATGTGGATGATCTGCGCGAAAGCCCGGCGGTTGAAGTGGTTGAAAAACTGCACAAAGCCGGCGCTCAGGTTACCGCTTGTGAACCCTACAAACCGGATTTCAAATTGGAAGGCGTCACGATAGATGCTTCTTTGGAAGAAGTGGTTAAATCCGCGGACGCTGTGATGTTCTTGGTAGGCCACACCCAATTTAAGGCGCTCAACCCCTCCGTGTTGCAAAAAGCCACTTCTGCACGCATCATCATTGATTGCGTGGACGCACTTGATTGGGAGAAAGTTGAAAACCGCAAACCCTGGCTGGATGCAGGGTTCACGGTTTATCGCCTCGGGGACCGCAAGAATCAATAATTAATGGCTGACTTACGCGTACTTTCGATCTTTGGAACCCGGCCTGAAGCCATTAAGATGGCTCCGGTGGTCAAAGCTTTGGAAAACACCGCTGGCATTGAGTCTCGGGTCTGTGTGACAGCCCAACACCGTGAGATGTTGGATCAGGTGCTTGGCCTTTTCAAAATCAAGCCTGATATTGATCTTAACTTGATGCGGCCGAACCAATCTTTGGCGCAGCTGACCGCTCAAATTCTCGAAAATATCGATCCAGTGCTCGCAGATGAACATCCAGATTGGGTGTTGATCCAGGGCGATACCACCACAGTGATGGCAGCCAGCCTGGCTGCGTTCTACCGCGGCATTAAAGTGGGACATGTCGAAGCCGGTCTGCGGACCAATGATAAATTTCAGCCCTTTCCAGAAGAGATCAATCGGCGCATAGCTAGCGTTACAGCCGATTTGCATTTTGCTCCCACCCAGCTAAGCCGTGAAAACCTGCTCAATGAAGGCGTCGCTGATGAGCACATCCTCGTCACCGGCAACCCGGCCATTGATGCCCTGCAGCAGATCGTCAAGATGCCCGCCCCCACCCAGGTGGATGCCTGGTTGCAGGAGTGGGGAATACCCCAGGGCAAAAGGCGCCTGGTTTTGATCACTGCACACCGAAGAGAAAATTTTGGCGAACCGATTGAATCCATCTGCAATGCGATCAAGACTCTTGCCAGGCAATACGGCGATGCCTTACACCTGGTTTATCCTGTTCATATGAATCCCAACATCCAGGATCCCGTCAAGCGCCTTTTGGATGGAGTCCCCGGCGTTACATTGCTGCCGCCGTTGGAATACATCTCACTGGTGCATTTGATGAAGGCAGCCACACTGATCCTGACCGATTCAGGCGGCATACAAGAAGAAGCCACCGGCTTGGGCAAACCCACCCTGGTGCTGCGTGAGAAGACCGAACGTCCAGAGGGTGTCACCGCTGGAGTGTTGAAGTTGGTGGGCACCGATTCTGAAAAGATCATTTATGAAACAAGTCGATTGTTGGACGATTCTCAAGCCTATGATGACATGGCCCACGCAGAAAATCCTTTCGGAGACGGTCACGCCGCCAGCCGCATTGTCAAAGGCCTGCTGGATTATTCTGCATAGCCGGTTGAATCCCACATGAAAAAAACCATCTGCATACTTCCCCAAAAAATCGGACACGGTGGACCGGGGTCTTTCCATACCAGGATTGCTACTGTATTAACCTCACGCGGCTATCACCTCAATCACGATCCGCTTGACCCTGCCAATTCGGTTATTTTAGTGATAGGCGGCACCAGGCATATTGGCTTGCTCAGGGAGGCCAAGCGCAACGGGGTGCGTATTGTACAGCGCCTTAATGGTATGAATTGGGTGCACCGACAGAAACGCACCGGAATAAAACACTTTCTGCGCGCTGAAGTGAATAACTGGATCTTAAAGACGATCCGCGGTATGGCAGATCAAATCGTTTATCAAAGCAATTTTACCCAGGGATGGTGGAGCCGAACTTACGGTGAAACCAAAACCCCCGGTCATGTGATCTATAACGGCGTCAATCTTGATGTCTTCAATCCACTTGGGGCGGGGACACCGCCCACAGACCGCACCCGCATTTTACTTGTGGAGGGCAACCTCGGCGGCGGATACGAAGGCGGTCTGGAGTCTGCCGTTCAAATGGCAAAATTGCTTAACAAACGACAATCTATCCCAGTGGAACTCATGGTGGTGGGTAATGTGCCTGCCAACCTGCAAATCAGCTATCTTGGCTGTGGTGTTGATATTGTGTGGAAGGGGTTGGTAAAACGCGAGGCAATCCCGGCAATTGACCGATCTGCCCATTTGTTCTTTTCTTCAGATATCAATGCCGCCTGCCCTAATTCAGTCATTGAAGCTCTGGCCTGCGGGCTGCCGGTGATTGGCTATGACACCGGTGCCCTTGCTGAGCTGGTAACCGCCGATTGCGGAGCGGTGGCCCGTTATGGTTCAGACCCCTGGAAGCTTCAAAAACCTGATATCCACGCCCTGGTGGATGCAGCCCAGCAGTCATTGACCAGCCCATCTCAAAAACGCTCTGCGGCGAGAGCTCGGGCTGAAGAGAAATTTAATATTGAACGGATTGTGGACCAGTACCTTAAAGTGCTTTTGGATTTTTAATTTTTCAGGAATTTCGACGCAATTCAAGCATTGTTCCCACAAAAATAATAACTAAAACGGCGGTTGTACCAACGATCACTCCTGAAGTAACGGGGGGTTCATTAATAAGTTCTGCCAGGTTGGCAGCAACATCTCCGTTATTTTCAACAGCCACCTGGGTGACAGAGGCTGACTCTTCAGTGTAATCAAGAGGTTTGGGTCCACTTAAAACGATGGCGACCACCAATACGCTGATGACTGCCAGCACAGTGAGGATCCTGCTGCCAATTTCGGAACGAAAGATGGAGTTAAGGATATTTTTCTTGGGCATCGTTTTTAGATCCTTTTTTGAAGCCGAGTAGAATCGGATTTTTCCGAGTTTATTCACCGTTTATTATACAGTTCTCGCAAAAAATCTTGTTCCTATTGCAGGTTGGTCGGATTATTAAGTAAAGCAATCAAGAGATCAATCGTTTTTTGAACATCATCCAAATCCACCACTTCAGAGGGAGAATGCACATATCGGCAGGGGATGGAGAGTGCTCCAGTGGGCATGCCTGCTTTGCTGATCTGCATGACTTTGGCATCGGTCGTGCCGACATCCAACACCTCGAGTTGATAGGCGATCTTGTTCTTTTTGGCGGTATCTTCCATCCAGCGTACCACACGTGGATCGCTCAACATGCCCACGTCGCGCACCTTGATGGCCGGACCGCTGCCGAGATCGACCTGCATTTTAATGCCAACAATATCAAGCGAGGGGGTCACATCCAGTGCGATGGCGAGATCTGGTTCAATTTCATAAGCGGCGGTCGTGGCACCCTTTGATTGGACTTCTTCCTGGGTGCTGAACACGAATACGAGTTCGTGAGGGCTATTTTTGATCTTTTTCATAGTTTCGATCATCACGACACAAGAAACACGGTCATCCAATGCTTTGGCTGAAACGCGTTTTCCAAGATCAATAAATTCACGGTCAAAGACGCCTACATCACCAACCTTTAATGGGCAATTCTTGTCACTGGTGGCGCCGACATCAATAAAATGTTGGGCTTGCCCCGAGACCTTGTGCAGGTCATCCGGTTTATCCTGGTTGATCACGCCGCGGGTTCCGTTTAAGAAGATCACCCGACTGCCGGGCAGGTATTGGGGTAAGATCGTCCCCAGGTTTGAAAAGCGCACCAACCCAGTTTTTTCAACATGGCTGACAATCACGCCGATCTCATCCATGTGGGCGGCTACCATGATGCGCAGTCCCTTGCCGGTTTTCTTTCCAATGCTGACGATAAGGTTGCCCAGCGGGTCCACTTTGATGTCATTTGATAATGACGAGATTTCGCCTTTGATCACTTCGCGGATGGTTGATTCGTATCCTGAGGGTGAGGCGGTTTCAGTCAGTTTTTTGAGAAGAGTTTTCATTTCAGCTCCAATTCCTGGCGGGGGTTAGGCCCGGTCGCCAGAGAGAATTTCCGGGGAGATGGCTGCGAGTGCCTGCTGCAGCAGGGTAAGCGTGTCTTGCCAGTCGCTGATGCGAGCCAGCATCACGGCTGTATGTGCATAACGGCCGGGAACAGACACCGATACTGAAGGGATTCCACCGCGGGTCAGGTGCAGTGCGCCGGCGTCCGTACCGCCGCCGCCGGGTTGACGGTATTGGTAATTGATATGATTTTCTTCTGCGATTTGGGACAAAAAACGGATCAAGCGTGGATCTGATAAGGTGCCGCGGTCAGCAATATAAATCGCCGGTCCGCCGCCGAGTTTGCAGTTATATTGGGTATTTTCATTTCCATCAGGGCGTTCGAAATCAAACGCGGGTGTGGAATCCACGGCGATGGCCAGTTGGGGGTAAAAATCATAAGCTGCCACCATGGCGCCGCGCAAGCCGATCTCCTCCTGGACGGTAAACGCGGCCAGTAATTCAATATGGTCTGGCGCTGTTTTCAGCAATTCGATCAGTGTAGCGCATCCCAGGCGGTTGTCGAGTGCCTTGGCAAACAGGGCATCGCCTGAACGGATGAATTTGGTGGCATAGGTTGCGAAATCGCCGCGTTTTGCCTTGCCTTTGCCGCCGGGGCCGAGGTCAATGCGCATGTTGTGATATGAAATCACAGCGTGCATTTCATCTTCAGTTGATAGGTGAATGGGTTTGCAGCCGATCACACCGGGCAATTTCTCTTTACCTACACTAACAGGTTTGGCGGTGAACTGCCGTTCATCTCCGCCGCCTACCTGTTCAAATTCATACAGACCGTCGCCGTCTTCTTCAACGATCATGAAGCCGACTTCGTCCATGTGGGCATCCAGCATAACCTTGATGGCATTTGGCTGTCTGGCGTGTTTGATCACCAGCAGGTTGCCCATGCCGTCCACTTTGATCTCGTCTGCATAAGAAGCCACTTTTTTGCGGATGATCTCGCGCACTTCAATCTCGTTACCCGAGACGCCGTTGGCGTTGGTCAATTCTTCCAACAGTTCAAGATGTGTTTTACCAATGCGGAAAGCTGATTTCGTTTGAGGGCTCATATTGCTTTCTCCTCAAATAAACCGCTAAAAGAATCGGGGTTGAGTTCAGTAATAAAGCGGGCGAGCAAGCGGCCGGAACGATAGATGTCTTTTAGACCGACCATTTCGACCGGGGTGTGCATGTAGCGCAGCGTAATGCCCAATACGAGGGTTGGGATGCCGTTGGCTGCAATCTGTAAAGCCATGCCATCGGTACCTGAGCTGACCGGCATGGCTTCCATGAAATGCGGCATATCCAATTCTTCAGCGATCTGGATAATTTTTTCGGTCAGAGCAGGGTGATTATTGGCTCCAATCCCCAAAGTGGGGCCTTCACCCAGCGGAAAGCAGCGGTAATCATTTGAACCGGGTCCTTTGGCAAAGGTAACATCCACTGCGAAGGCGAGATCAGGTCTTAGGCTGAAAGCGGATGTGGCAGCGCCGACGGCAAAGACTTCTTCTTGAACTGTAGCGGCAGCCACGACATTGCATTCCAGGTTGTAATTCTTGATTTCTTCAAGACAACAGGTCAATGCTGCCACGGATGCGCGATTATCCAGGCTGTGGCCAGCGATATACCCACCAGCCAATTCAAAGGGAAGTTGGGCAAAAGAGACGAGGTCGCCTGGCTTGACCAGGTTTACTAGTTCTTTTTCGGTCAATCCGGTATCAACAAACAATTGATCTTTTGATGGCGCCTTACTGGAGGTTTGGTTATTGACCAATCGGTCAGGAATGATTTGTACCAGCCCGGGAAGTTCCTTTTTGCCATGGACAGTGACCATTTGACCTGGGAGTACGCGCGGATCAATGCCGCCAATTGTGGTGATACTTAAAAATCCATGATCAATGGCTTTAACCATTAAGCCAATCGCATCCATGTGCGCGGCGATCATCAGGGTCGGTCTTTTTTCACGAGACACAGCTTTACGCAGTCCATGCAAACTTCCCAACGGGCTGACCGTTAATTCATCCACCAGCGGACGCCATTTTTCAGTGATGAGATCGCTGATGGGATCTTCGTATCCGGATAACCCTGGTTTTGAAAGCATGGAGAACAGGAATGGCTTGATATCCTTCATTATTTTCCTATGGAGCAGTGGTGGTGTCCACCACGGCAATCGTCTCGGTGACCGTTGGTTCGGGTGTTTCAGTGATGGTTGCCGTAGCTGAAGGGGTGGCAGAAAGTGTGGGGGTGTTACTGGGAATTACATAAGTGATCGTGGCCGTGGGAGGCAGGGTAATGGTCGGCGTTGCAGTTTCTATCAACGGGCTGGTGGCGATGGGAGGAAGCGTATTGGTTGGGACACCCCCCCAGGGGTCAATGGTGGCGGTTTCCGTCACGGTGGGGGTGATATTCTGATTGTTGATGACACTGTTGCCGATCCATAAAACGATCATGCCCAATAGATAGCAGGGCAGTGTCGCAAAAATGATTACGATTAGGGTTGATCGAAGCTTGTTTTTGCGCACCGGATTGCGAACCATAACCTAATTCTAACTCACCTTTTCACCGTCGGCAGGGTTCATTTAAAATCCAGTGCAGCGCTGGTATTCACCTGTCTGATTTCTTGCTGCACGGTCACGAACAGACTTTCTGCCTTGAGGTCAGTGATGGTATAGCAGGGGCATTTGAGGTGGTCTGCCAGGGCTTGCGCCAACCCTTGATCAAAGGCGGCGTGTTCCATGTTGATCACCACGGAATGAACCTTATCCTGGGCGATCATTTCGGCAAATTTGAAGGCTTCTTCCTGCGGTGGTTGGTGTCCAATTGAAACGTTGCCGGCGCCATCGGTCAGGATGATCAACAGTGGCATGATCTCGGGATGCAGGTTTTTTTCTTTCTTCAGGACTTCGTAAGACATCAACAAGCCTCCACTGAGCGGCGTCTTGCCACCCACCGGCACATCAGATAGCGCTTCCTGCGCCAGCAGCACTGAGTTGGTGGGCGGAAGCACCAGCGTGGCTTTACTCTTCTGAAAAACGATCAATCCCACCCGGTCACGGCGTTGGTAGGCATCTGTCAGCAGCGAGAGGATGGCGCCCTTGGTCGCAGCCATGCGTTCTGCAACAGCCATGGACCATGAGGCATCCACCAGAAATAGGATCAGGTTGGCAGCCTTGCGCACCCTGATCTTTTTCATATAATCACCCGGCCGGATGGCAAAGGCCACCTTGTTGCGTTCGCGGATTTCGCTGCGGTCGCGTTGGAATGGCGCTGCCGCACGAATGGTGGCGTCAAAAGCCAGGTCGTTGGTGCGGCCGTTCGCCGGTGTGGACTGGATATAACGTCCGCGCTTGCGTTCGGTGCGGGTCACCGAGCGTCGTCCGGCATAAGAACGCATCATCTTGTCGAGTGGGGTATCCAGTTTACGTGGGTTGAATTCTTCACCGGTGGGTGTTTTTTGACCACCCGTCCACCAGAAGGCGTCGTTTTTATCAAATACATTTTGTGGGGAGGGTTGCGGCTCCCCTTGTTCAGGGGTTTGTTCGCCGGCTTGTTCCGGCGTTACGCTTTTTTTGGGGATGAAGAGTCTTCGTCGCCCAATTCAGAGGTGGATTGTTGGTTGGTGCCGCTCGGGGTTCCACCCGAGAGCTGTTCAATACGTTCCTGCAGCTCTTCCATACCCATCTCTTCGCGTTGGAAGGGTCCGCTCTTGAGGCGGTGGGGCAGGGCCAGTTCGGCTGCCAGGGCGATATCCCGGTCGGTGATGGAGGTGCGGCCGTCAAAGGCAGCCTGGGCGCGCGCCGTTTTGAGAATCACCAAATCGGATCGGTGACCGTCCACGTTTAATGAGGAGGTCAAAGCAGCGATCGAAAGCAGGTTCTGTTTGGTGTGGGTCACCTGGTCCACTAAGTGGCGGCCTTTTTCGATCTGTTCAGAAAGTTCTTCTTCCTTGCCTTCAAATTCCTTGCGGAAGGCCACGGAATCGGCTTCAAAAGCCAGGTTGCGTTCCATGATGGTGACACGTTCTCGTGCATCGCGTATACCGCGGATTTCGACAGAGAGGGCAAAACGGTCAAGCAGTTGGGGACGGAGGTCGCCTTCTTCAGGGTTCATGGTGCCCACTAAAATGAAGCGAGCGGGATGGGTGAACGAAATACCCTCGCGTTCGACGTTATTCACGCCCATGGCGGCGGCATCCAACAGCACATCCACCACATGATCATCAAGCAGGTTGACTTCATCAATGTAGAGCAATCCGCGGTTGGCGGCTGCCAGTACACCGGGTTCAAAGGCTCTTACCCCTTTTTGAATTGCTTTCTCGATATCCAGGGTGCCAACCACGCGGTCTTCTGTGGCTGAGACAGGCAGGTTGATGAACGGGGTGTGGCGTGAAACGGATTTCAACTGTTCACCGGCTGCAGTGCGATCACGGCATTCGGTGCACCAGGTGGCGGGTCTGTCTGGGTCGCAGCCAAAACGGCAGTTTTCAACCGTCTTAACTGATGGCAGCAGTGCGGCCAGCGCACGTGCGGCAGTGGATTTAGCGGTTCCGCGTTCTCCACGGATTAAAACGCCGCCAATGCGGGGATCAACGGCGTTCAAGACCAGCGCGCGCCGCATACGTTCCTGACCAACAACTGCAGTAAATGGATAGATTGCAGGCATAGGGTAACTTCCTTAAAAATAATTTAGTTTCTTAAGTGAAGTTTACCATAATCAAATCACCATTTCCTGTCTTCTTTGTAAAGGTTGGACAAAAAAACCGCACTCATTTGAGTGCGGTTTTTAGTGAAGCAATTGATTGTTATATCAGGCTAGGAACCAGTGAGGTGAAGCTGTTGAAACCGTTGTTCAAGTCGAGATTGGCTCCAAACACGATGATCGCCACGGCAAAGAGGATGACCACGAGAAGCATTAGTCCAAGCTGCACGTACCCCAGGATAAGTCCTGCTAATGCCATGCCGTTGCCATTAAGTGCATTGCCGCTGTCGCGGATTTCTTTCTTGGCCAGATGGCCGGTAATGATGGCGGCGATGGCGCCGATGATCGGCATGAAGGTCCATGCCACTAAACCGCTTACCAGGCTGACGATGGCCAACACACTGTCCTTTTTGCCGTAAGGCATGGGGGGCAGGGTAACTTGTGTTTGATTTTCAGGTATTGTCATTTTTTTCTCCTATCAATTTCCTGTATTTGATCTTTAATAGATATACGGGTCATTTGATAGAAGGTAGCAAAAATTCTGACAGAAATTCAGATTAATACATACTACTGTTGATTTCCGAGAAGATATCAGCAATTGAGGAGCCCATGGCAGGTAAAAGCACAAGAATTGCGCACAATGTAAGTACGGTTAATCCGATTTGCACATATCCCAGGATTAACCCTGCGGTGGCCATGCCGTTGCCTTTGAGCAAGCCGGCACTCTTTTTGATCTCACTCTTGCCAAGATGACCCAAAATTACTGCTACGACGGCGCCTATACCCGGCAGGATAAAGTAAGCTGCAATGCCAAAGATCATGCTGAGTAATGCCATGGTGCTGTCTTTGGGCTGGGTTGGAATAGTGGTGTACGGTTGTTGCGGAATTTGGTCGGTCATAATTTCTCCTTATGAATATAAAGACTTGATGGATTCATTATATATCGCCTTCAAATTAAAAAATCATTAATATTTGAAGACATATAGAAGCAATGATTATTTATTCAGGCGGTATAATTGTTAACATCAATTCGTGAGGAGAAATCTATGACGGATCGAAAAATTCGTGTCTTGATCGCAAAACCTGGTTTGGATGGGCATGATCGTGGAGCGAAGGTTATCGCGCGTGCGTTGCGCGATGCCGGCATGGAAGTGATTTATACCGGTTTACGCCAAACCCCAGAAATGATCGCTGAAGCAGCTGTTCAAGAAGATGTGGATGTCATCGGTATGTCCATTCTCTCTGGCGCACATCTTGTGTTGGTGCCCAAAGTGATCGAAACGGTCAGAAAAACAGGTCTCACTGATGTAGGTTTCTTCGTGGGCGGCATCATCCCGGAAGAAGATGTCGCGGTACTCAAAGCTGCAGGTGTTAACGCAGTCTACGGTCCGGGCACTTCTACGGTCACCGTGATCGAAGATGTCAAGTCTTTCGCACACGCCGCCTGAGATTGTGAGCGCATGAATTAATGAAGTCATCTGAATTCCCCTCCGCTGCGAACAAACTGGCGTTATCGCGTCTGATCAGCGAAGTGGAAAATGAAACCAGCGCAGGCAAAACGGCGCTGGACGAATGTTTTCCCCGCTCTGGCAAAGCCCACCTTATTGGGGTTACCGGAGCCCCAGGAACCGGTAAATCCTCGCTGGTCAATCGTTTGGCCCAGTTGATCAGGCGTCAAGGCAAACAAACTGTGGCCATAGTGGCCATCGACCCGTCAAGCCCTTTCACCGGCGGCGCTATTTTAGGCGACAGGGTGAGAATGCGCGACCTGAGCGGCGACCCTGGCGTATTCATCCGTTCAATGGCTTCGCGCGGCGAATTGGGCGGCCTGGCACGGACGACCGCTGGCGTGGTACAACTGCTCGATGCGGCAGGTTATGACCTGATCCTCATTGAAACGGTTGGCGCCGGCCAATCTGAAGTGGATATTGCGCGGCTCGCGCATACCACCATCGTGGTCGAAAGCCCGGGCATGGGTGACGATATTCAGGCAATCAAAGCTGGTATCCTTGAAATTGCGGATATTCTGGTGGTGAACAAGGCAGACCGGCCTGGGATTGAGAATACCGAACGTGCATTACGGGCTAATCTTGATTTGGGTTATTCTCACCGCGTCAACGGCAAAGCCGGCCACGGCGGATTCACCGATGAGAAAATTGTTGAATCCGAAGATTGGATTCCTCCGGTGATTAAAACCATCGCCACCGAAGAAAGCGGTTTTCCAGAATTGATCAAGGCCATTACGGACCACCGTGAGTACCTTCACAAAACCGGTTTGTTGGCTCAACGTGAACGTGAACGACTGATGGATGAATTTGAGCATTTATTGCGCCATACATTGGTGCAAAATTGGAAAGCACAGGCTTCAAATGAACGAGTTACTCAGGTTATGGATGCGGTTTTTTCACGAAAACGATCCCCTGCGAGTGCCGTGGAAGAATTAACCAAACCAAAATGAAAAATTTTGTCATTATTGATCTGTGAGGAGAGAAAATGGAACGCACATTAATTAAGGATTTACGCAGCAAGATCGATCAAACCGTTGAAATAAAAGGCTGGCTGCAAACTTTACGTGATCAGAAGAAAATTCAATTTATCATTCTTCGTGATCCAACCGGCGCCGCCCAAGTGGCTCATTGGAAGCCCAATAACGAAACCCTGGCAGAAGAGATCGCCAAATTGGGGACCGAATCAGCCCTTACCATCACCGGCAAGGTCATTGATAACCCCGTGGTTAAATTAAATGGTCTCGAAATTCAGCTTGAATCACTGGTCGTTGAAAACAATGCCGAGAGCCCGCTGCCCTTTGATCCCTTTGCTGAAACGTTACCCACCATCGATTACCGCCAGGATTGGCGATACATGGACCTGCGCCGTCCCGTGAACAACCTCTTCTTTAAAGTGGAAACGGTGGTCGAATTGGCCATGCGCGAATATTGGACTAAAAATAATTTCATTGAAATTCACACCCCAAAACTGGTGGGCGCTCCCAGCGAAAGCGGAGCAGAACTCTTCTCACTTGATTATTTTGAACGCAAAGCTTACCTGGCCCAGTCGCCCCAGTTCTACAAACAAATGGCCATGGCTTCCGGTTTCGAGCGCATCTTCGAGATCGGGCCTGTGTTTAGAGCCGACCCGTCTTTCACTTCACGTCATATGACCGAATTCACCGGCGTGGATATGGAAATGTCATGGATTGACAGCCACGAAGATGTTATGGCTTCTGAAGAGCAGTGGCTGAACTACGTTTATACTCGTGTCAAAGACCAATTTGGCGACGAAATCAAGGAACAATTTGGTGTTGACCTGGTCATCCCAACTTTGCCTTTCCCGCGTATCCCCATGAAGGAAGCAGTCGAGATCTTGAAGAGCCGAGGCTGGGTTCCCTCTGACAAAAAAGGTGACATTGACCCCGCTGGTGAGCGCGAAATTGCAGCCTACGTCAAGGAAAAATACAATCACGACTTCGTTTTCCTGACCGATTGGCCCATTGGCGTGCGTCCCTTCTATCACATGCGCAAGCCTGAAGACCCGACCCTCACTCGCAGCTTTGACCTGATCGCCTGCGGACTCGAGATCACCACCGGCGCCCAGCGCGAACACCGTGTGGAAGTGCTGCAAAAGCAGGCTACCGAAAAGGGTCTGCATTTTGAGCCCATCCAGTTTTATCTGGATTTCTTCCGCTATGGCTGTCCGCCCCACGGTGGTTTCGGCCTCGGCCTGGCGCGTTTGATGATGGTCATGTTGGGCGTCGGCAACATCCGAGAATCGGTGTATCTCTTCCGCGGACCGACACGTTTGATCCCCTAAATCTTGCAGGGAGGTACCATGTTGGTAGGAAACAAGGTTCGTTTGCGCGCCATCGAAAGGGAAGACCTGCCCAATTGTGTGCGTTGGTTGAACGACCGCGATGTAACTGAATTTTTGCTGCAGAACTTTCCGTTGTCACACGCGATGGAAGACAAATGGTTTGATTCTCAGCTAGCCATCCCAGCCACCAGCGGTCAGGTTCTGGCGATTGAGGCTAAAGTAGGCACTGACTGGGTGCATATCGGCAACACAGGGTTACACAATATTGAAACGGTCACTCGTGAAGCAGAATTTGGTATCTTCATTGGTGAGAAGAGTTATTGGAATCAGGGGTTGGGTAGGGAGGCAACGCTTCTGACCCTCAAGCATGGTTTTGAAGATTTGAACCTGAATCGTATCTTTTTGTTTGTTTTTGAGAACAATCTGCGCGGCATTGCAGCTTACAAAGCTGTTGGTTTCGTTCATGAGGGAACCTTAAGAGAAGCTATATATAAGAACGGCCGATATTATAATGTCTTGGTAATGAGCGTGCTCCACTCAGAGTGGAAGGGCTGCTGAATCATTAAGGAGATAAAAGAAATGCCAATAACACATTCGACACGGTACGATCGCATGAAATATGGGGATATCAAGTTGTACGCCGGCACCTCTTGTCCGGAGTTGGCGACTCGTATTGCCACCCATATGGATCTACCGTTGTGCGAACGGGATATCATCCAGTTCCCCAATGACAACCTGTTTGTTCAATTGCACTCCAGCGTACGCGGTCAGGATTGTTACGTCATCCAGACCACCTCTGTGCCGGTACATCGCAATCTGATGGAACTGTTGATCATGCTGCAGACTCTGCGTTTGGATTCTGCTGCACGCGTTACCGCCGTGGTTCCCTATTTGTGTTATGCCCGTTCTGATAAAAAAGACCAACCCCGCATTCCCATCACAGCCCGTTTAGTGGCTGACATGATCGAAGTTGCCGGTGCTGATCGATATATGTTCATGGATCTGCATGCAGGACAAATTCAGGGCTTTTTCTCCATCCCCGGGGATGTACTAACCGCCTTTTACACTTTGATTGATTACCTGAAAGCCAAGCGCGACCGCATGAACAAGCCGGTTGTTCTCACGGCTGATCTGGGTTTTGCGAAAAAAGCCCGAAATTTTGCGGTTTCACTGGATGTTCCCCTGGCTTTTATTGAAAAACGGCGCAGCGGCAATGATTCCAAAGCGCAGGCACTCACCATCATCGGTGATGTCAAAGACAGGGATGTGATTATCGTGGATGATGAAGTCGATACCGGCGGATCAATCTCACAAGCGGTCAATCTGGCACGTGATTACGGTGCCGCCAACATCTATGTGGTTTTTGTGCATCCGGTGCTTTCTGGCGAAAGTGCCACGCGACTGGCAAACCTGCCGGTAACCGAGTTTATAACCACAGACACCATCCCGGTGCCTGCCCCTAAATTGACCTTGTTCAATGGACGTCTGACCATTCTTTCGATCGCGCCCCTGCTTGGAGAAGTAATCCAACGTGCCAATGAAGGCCGCAGTGTAGGCGAACTCTTTAACGAATAATCAACCGGGAGCGAAGTGCCAGAACTTCCTGAAGTGGAAACCATCGTCCGCAGCTTGAGGGCTGCCGACAACATCATCGGAAAGACCATTATTAACAGCCAGGTGTTGTGGCAGCGCAGCCTGGCTGTTCCTTTGCCTGTTGAGTTCCAGCAGCAAATCAGGGGTCAGCTGATCCTATCTGTGGACCGACGGGGGAAGTTCATTGTCGTTAAACTGACCGACCAGTTCCTCTTGATTCATCTGCGTATGAGCGGAGATATCTTTGTTGAAACCACAGCAAACACCCGAAACAACAAACATGACCGGGTCATTCTTGAGTTTACAGATGGCAGCCGCCTGGCATTCAACGATACGCGCAAGTTTGGCCGTGTCTGGTTGGTGGATGATCCTGAGTCCGTGGTCGGCAAACTTGGGCTTGAACCCCTTGATGACGCCCTGACCCCTGAACTATTTTATGAAATGCTTGGCCGCAGCAAACGCATGATTAAACCCCTGCTGCTTGATCAAACCTTTTTGGCCGGGTTGGGAAACATCTACACAGATGAGTCGTTGTTTGGCGCGGGCATTCATCCCTCAACCCTCTCCCATTTGATCCCTTTTGAAAAATCCGCAATACTCTTACAAGCCATCAGGGAAGTGCTGCTCGAAGGGATAAAACGCAACGGCGCCAGCATTGATTGGGTCTACCGCGGCGGGGACTTTCAGAATCACTTCAAAGTGTATCAACGCGGTGGAGAACCTTGCTATACCTGTGGAATAACCATAGAGCGCACCACCCTTGGCCAGCGGGGGACGCATTTCTGTCCGCGCTGTCAGCCGCTGTTAGCTTAACAAAATTATTTGTAATAAACCACGGGGAATCAGGTATTATTTTAAGGTATTCATTGTTTGATATATGAACCACTCTAGAGGAAACCATGCCTATTGTAATTACTCCCCTTTATTTGGTTTTGGCAGCAGTCATTGGTTTGTTGGTCGGTCTGTTGGTTTCAAGCTTGTTTTCGTCCCGTGAATCCAAATCGGCTGATGCAGAACAGCCACCACAAGAATTGATGAAGGAGGGGTTTGCCGAAGCGGTCAGTCTTTGGTACAGCCCGAGTGGTAAAAAAATCGTTACCCAACTGGATGGCGGTTATTATCGCGGAATTTCTGACTTATCCCCTGATCAAAAAAACAGGGTCACAAAACTGCTGACATTATGGTCTGCCTGGGCAGGCAAGCCAATTGAAGAAAAAGCTGATAAGTATGTTGGACCTGAAATGCGCGCCCCCGCAGGTGATGCTGAGAACCTGCCCCCCATCGAACCCGTGCTGGATTGGTCAGTTCAGGAAGCCTTGAAATCTGACGGGGATTCTGATGGTTCGATATTGCCGCTTGAAGAAAAACCCAAGACCATTGCCGGCCAGATAAGCCTGATCATCGAAAGAATGCTAGTAGATTCGCCGATCAAAGAAAAGGGCATCAAATTAATTGAAAACAGTCACCACGGTGTGGATGTGTGGATCGGCCTTGAGAAATTTGATGGGATTGACGCCATCCCATATCCTGATGTGCAGCAGCTTATCCGCGACGCGGTTGCCCAATGGGAGCGCGAAATGGAAGCAGGCAAGTTATAGAAAAAAAGACATCGCAAGTAATATTGCGGTGTCTTTTTATAAGTATTCTCTCAATTGTCTCGACCGGCGTGGGTGGCGCAGCCGCCGTAGGGCTTTGCTTTCGATCTGCCTAATGCGTTCGCGGGTCAAGCCGAATTTTTCACCCACTTCTTCCAAAGTGTAATTATGTCCGTTTTCAAGCCCAAAGCGCAAGCGCAGGATGCGCGCTTCACGCGGAGGAAGGGTATCAAGCACTTCCTCGATCTTTTCGCGCAGCAGTTTGGCGTAGGTGCTGTCCATCGGGCTGGGGGTGAATTGATCCTCGACGAACTGTCCAAGCTCAGAGTCTTCTTCGTCGTCGTTGATAGGGCTTTCCAAAGAGAGTGGCAGCCAGGATACCTGCAGCATCCATTCGATCTTGTCTATCGGAAGATCCAGCTTGTCTGATAGTTCGCTGGTATTTGGAACCCGGCCAAGTGTTTGTTCCATCTCGTGGGTGATTTTGTAGAGCTGGCGGATGCGGTCCACCATGTGCACCGGGACGCGGATGGTGCGGCCCTGGTCCGCGATGGAGCGGGTGATGGTTTGTCTGATCCACCAGGTGGCATAAGTCGAAAAGCGGAATCCGCGGTGATAATCGAATTTCTCGACGGCTTTCATCAATCCCAGGTTGCCTTCCTGGATCAGGTCAAGGAAGGGGACGCCCCGGCCGACGTAGCGTTTGGCTACGCTGACCACCAGCCTGGTGTTGGCTTTGATCAGGTGTTCACGCGCCAGAATGCCGTCTTCAACCAAACTTTGCAGTAACAATTTACGGTCAGAGGGGCAGCCGCCGTTGCTGCGATCCAGTTCTTTTTTGCTGGCGCGGCCGTCTTCAACCCGGCGGGCGATTTCGGTCTCTTCGTTCAACCCGAGGAGTGGCACGCGTGACATTTCTTTGAGATACAGGCCGATGGTATCGTCTGAAGAGATGTTATCCAGGTTGTTGAAGGTATCCATGTCTGAAGTGGGCAGGCTTGGGTCGATCTCCCCCAGATCCATTTCAAGATCGGTGTCGAGGATCTCCACCCCGTGCCGACGCAAGGCCACCATCACCGATTCGATTCTCTCCGCGTCTTTGGTGACGTCTGGATAGAACTCCATCAGATCCTCGGTGGTAAGGTAACCCTGAATGTCTGCTTTTTCTAAAAGCATATTCAGGATTTCTGTGCTGCGCGCACGCCTTCCAGGATTAGCCAAAAACAACTCCTCGATAGAATTATTAATTTTTTGTGTTAATCGCGTTCTTCTAATTATTTTTCCCGCTAAGAATTATCCAGCATGATGCGTGCTTGATGTTCGCAGGTGGAAAAGTTTAGGTTTTCGCCGCATTCGATACATAACCCCTGGCAATCTGGTCTGCAAATAGGTTTGATCGGACTTTCGACCAGCAAGTACTCGCGAACGACCGGACTCAAATCAATGTTGCCGTCTTCAGGAACGTACAAACCGGATTCGGTAAACGATCCGGAATTGTAGGCATAAACTTCGTCAAACTCGGTCTCGAGTTGAAGATCAAATGGTTCAAGGCAGCGTACGCATTCAGAAGGGGCAATGGCTTTAAATTTGCCCTCGAAAAGCAACCCTTGTGGCGTCCGTGAAATGTGAACGAGACCAGCGAATTGTTTTAGATCTAAATCGGGTGGTAAGTGGATTTCTGGGAACTCAAAATGGATGTCTCGATAACTTCCAACCGGTAAGTTGTGAAAGAAAC
>CAZQXI010000027.1:0-27614 GCA_964597505.1 uncultured Anaerolinea sp.
AACCTAGCGGTTAACAGCCGCCCGCTCTGCCGATTGAGCTAACGAGGAACGTGAGGACTATTATAATTCAAGTGCCGACGCTGTCAAGCGTGTCAAGCGCATCACGAAAATTATCCTTCAATCATCGGCTTGATGAACACCCGCCGGCGCTTGTGCTGGCGCTTCTCGAAATACTTCCACTGGGTCTGCACGAGACTGTTGGTCTCCAGCTCGGGGTTCGACTCCACCTTGGTGATCCCCCTGGCCTGGAAGGTTCTGAGAATGTGGTCCATCAAAATGGCGTTGACGCCCTTGCCGCGGTACTCTTCCTTGACGCCGATCAGGTACAGATCCGCGCGGTCATTCTTTTTCATCGCCTTCAGCAGATGGATGAACCCGAACGGAAACAGCTCCCCACCGGATTTCTGCAAGGCGCGCGAGAAGGAGGGCATGGTAATGCCGAAGCCCACCAGTTCATCCTTGTCGTTGATCACAAAGGGCGCGAATTCCGGCACGATCATGCCGAAGTATTGCTTGATGGCCAGGGCCACCTGCCGCTCGGTCAGCGGCACCACCCCGTAAAGGTGCTTGTAGGCTTCGTTAAAGACCGCGAACATCTGCGGCGCGTACTTGAGAATATCCTTTTTCTGCTTGACCTTCAGAATGTGCAGGTTGCTGCGCAGCTTGGCGGCTTCCGCCACCTTCGTGATCGCCTCCACCGGCTCCTTGGGGACTGTGATCTCGTACTCCACCCAGTCAATAGCCTTAACGTAGCCCAGCCGTTCAAGGTGTTCGCGGTAGTAGGGATGGTTGTAAAAGCCCACCATGGTGCCCAACTGGTCAAAACCTTCCACCAGCATCGCCTCGCGGTCCATGTCGGTGAATCCCAGCGGTCCATGCACGGCTTCCACATTGAAGGTCTTCACCCAGGCTTCCACCGTATCGAGCAGCGCCTTCGAGACATCCGGGTCGTCAATAAAATCGATCCAGTTGAAACGGCCGTAATTGACGCCCCAGTGTTCCTTGTAGAGCTTGTTGACAATCCCGGCCACCCGTCCGACCAGCTTGCCGTCTTGATACGCCAGCCAGTACTTGGCCTCGCAGTGGTCAAAAGCCGGGTTTCTGTCCCAGCGCAGGGTTTCGTAATCGTCCATGAAAAGCGTGGGCACCCAGTAGGGGTTGTTCTTGTAAAGCTGTTTCGGGTAGCGGATGAACGTGCGCAGTTCTTTAAGGGTCGTGACTTCCTTGATCACAGGCTGCATGGCAAAATGCCTCTCGAGGTATAACAAAGATAATTGCGTGTTATTTTCAAACACTCAGATGGAACAAGAGTTGCGAATGGCAAGGGATTGAGAAACTCAGTATTCAAAAAGGGTGGGGTCCACTTCCCTGGCCCAGGCATTGATGCCCCCGGTCAGGTTTTGCACCTTGGTGAACCCGGCTTCTTTGAGCTGATGGACAGCCCGCCTTGAACGGGTGCCATTGCGGCAGAAAACCACGAGCGGGCGTGAGCGGTCCAGTTCGCCCATGCGCTCCGCCAGGTGTTCGGCGGGGATATGCAACGCGCCGGGCAGTGTCGAGACCTGCAGTTCGACCTCTGAACGCACGTCCAGCAGCAGCGGAGGATGTGAAGCTCCCAATTCCTGCGCCAGATCGCGCGGAGCGATCATCTGGTCAGCCGAAAGCGGTTCGCCCAACTCTGCTGCGCAGAAGGTGGGATAGTCGATCAAGGCATGTATCTGCGGCGACACTCCGCACAACGGGCATTGCGGATTCTTCTTAAGGTTGATGGTTCTGAAGCTCATAGCGAGCGTATCCACCATCAACAGTTTGTTGATGAGCACGTCGCCAATGCCAAGGATGAGCTTCAGCGATTCCACGGCCTGCAAGGTGCCGATGATGCCGGGGGTGATGCTGAAAACCCCAGCCTCGCCGCAAGCCGGTGCCGCGCCTTCGGGCGGCGGTTCGGGGAAGAGGCAGCGGTAGCAGGCTCCTTTTGTGGCGTCAAAGACGCTCACCTGGCCTTCAAAACGGTAGATGGCGCCGTAGACTTCCGGTCGGTGGGTCAACGCACACAGGTCGTTGATCAGGTAGCGCGTGGCGAAATTGTCGGAGCAATCCAGCAGCAGGTCATAGCCGCTGGCAATACGCTCCGCGGTTTTCTGGTCGAAAGATTCGAGGTAGGCTTCCACATGGATGAAGGGATTGAGATCCTGCATGCGTTCCCGCGCGGATTCCACCTTGGGGCGGCCGATCTGACTGCTGCCGTGCAGCACCTGGCGCTGCAGGTTGGAGGTATCCACCACGTCGTCATCCACGATGCCGATGCGCCCCACCCCTGCCGCGGCTAAAAACAGCGCCGCCGGGGAACCGAGTCCGCCTGCCCCCACGATCAACACGGAAGCTGCTTTCAGCTTCGCCTGACCATCCAGACCGATTTCGGGCACCATCAGGTGGCGCGAGTAGCGATACAGTTCATCCTGTGAGAAATTGGATTGAGTCATACCAAGCATTATAGCAAGCCTGCAAAAGATGTACAGTCACCAATTATTCAGGCATTCTTTTTGCACCTATAATTAACCTGATGCTTAAAACGAAAAAGCACTTTTACCTTCTCTTCACTCTCGTCCTGCTGCTGGCCATCGGGCTTCGATTCGGCGCCATGGTCAACCGCAGCTTCTGGTATGACGAGGCTTTCTCGATCCTGATCTCTGAAAAAGGGCCGCAGGCCATCCTCGCCGGCACCCTGACCATGGATGAACCCTCGGTCACCGCGGATATTCATCCGCCCACCTACTATTTTTTGCTTGACGGTTGGATGCACCTCTTTGGACGTTCCATCCTGGCCGCCAGGATCCTTTCGCTGCTGCTGGGGATCGGCATCCTGATCAACATTTTTCTGTTAACCCGCGAACTGCTCGGGGAACCCTCCGCGTTGCTGGCAAGCCTGCTGGTGGCGGTCTCACCCTTCCAGATCCAGTTTGCCACCGAGATCCGCATGTACGCGCTGCTGACCTTCTTTCTTACTCTGGCGACTTATGCCTTCATCAGGGGCATGCGCGTCCGCACGTGGCCGTGGTGGGCGTTGTTTGCCCTGTCTGCGGCGCTGGCGCAGTACACCCAAAACCTGGCAGCCTTTTATCTAATCCCGCTGGCGTTGACCAGCCTGTTTTCTCTGGATCGGAAACTCATCCGCAGCACGCTTTTAGCAGGACTGGGCGCCGTCGTGTTATACATCCCCTGGCTGATCCACCTGCCAGCTCAGTTCGCCAAAATTCAGCATCACTACTGGGTCGAACGTCCCACCCTGGCGGTTCTGGTCAACCTGCTGCTGCGCTACACCACCAACCTGCCCCTGCCTGATCATTGGCTTTTATGGGCGCTGCTGATCGCATTTTTATGTATTGCATTGGCTGTGATCCAGACTTTAAAGTCAGTGAAACAAAAAACACCAGGTTATATAGTCGGTTTATGGCTGGCATGGCTGGCTTTCATGCCGCCGCTTTTCTTGTGGCTTTTTTCGCAGTGGACCCCGGTTTTCGTGGAGCGCGCCCTGCTGGCTTCGGGAGCGATGTTCTGCGTATGGCTGGCCTGGGTGCTCATGAAAACCCCCATGCCAAAAGCCGTTCAATGGTCAATGGCATTTATCCTGGTGGTTGGTGTAGGTCTTGGATTGAGTCAATCGGCCACCAATAACGGCTATGGGTATGATCCGCTCAAAAAAGTGGAAACGGTGCTGAAAGCTGAAGTGCAGCCGGACGACATGGTGGTGAACTCAAATAAACTGACATACCTGCCGCTCTTTTATTATGATCCGACCCTGCCCATGAACTTTATCGGCGATGAACCAGGCGGATCCACCGACACCCTCTCAAAAGCCACGCGCAAGATATTGGGCGTCACTGATACGCCGGATATTGAGTCCACACCGGGCAGCGCCCAAAGGATCTGGTTCATCATCTACCAGGAATCCGTGAGTGAATATATTCAGGCCGGATACGAGACCCATGCCCACCTCAAGTATTTAAACGAGCATTACAACCTGATTTCGCAATCCAGTTATGGAAATGTTCTGCTTTACCTTTACGAGCAAAAACCGTGATAAAAAAACGCCTGCTTGAATTTCTGGTCCTCGCGCTGGTCGCAACCGCCATCATAGCTGCCTCCTCCCTGCCCAACTGGATGGGGCGCTCGCTTCAGACCGATCAGGTCTCTTTCCGTGGCCAGTACTTTGACAACCAGGATTACGCCGTGGATATTGCCATGATGCAGGCCGGCATGCAGGGCGAGTGGCGCTATCAAATGCGTTTCACCACCGAAGAGCATAAGCCCGTCTCCATCCGCCTGTTTTACATTGTCATGGGGCATGTCAGCAGAGTGCTCGGGCTTGACCCCGAAACCGCCTACACTTTGTTCCGCTGGGTGTTTGGCTACCTGGCGCTCTTCGCCATTTACGGATTGGTTCGACATTATTTCAAGAAAAAATTACTACTGTGGGCAGCCTTCTTATTAGCCGTCTTTGGGTCCGGCCTGGGCTGGCTGCAGCTGCTGGCAGGTTTGCAGTTCGGCCTAATAACCCCCATTGATTTTTGGCTGATCGATGCCTACGTCTTTTTCAGCCTTTCGCTTTTTCCACATTTTTCGTGCACCATCGCCTTGATGGCGCTGGGGCTACTCAGTTTTTTGAAATTCCTCGAGACCCAAAAATGGCGATACATTTTGCTCGTGTGTGCCGCAGGAGCGCTGACCCAAATGGTCAATCCGATCGCCTTTGCGGTGGTGGATGCAGCCATTTTCTTTGCCGCACTGACGGCCTTTTTGAAGGACCGCACGCGCTTGAAATCCATGGCTTTGGCCGTGGGGTTGGTTGCCCTCACTCAGATCCCGTTGTTGGTTTACAACCTCATCATCCTCAGCCGCGATCCGGTCTGGAGCCAGTACACGGCGCAGAACGTCACCCTCTCCCCTTCACCCCTGCATTACCTGATGGGCTTTGGCCTCTTCTGGCCCTTCGTGCTGATCGGCGCGGTGGCTGCCGTTAGAGAGCGCAAGCCCGGCTCCATTGCCCTGCTCGGATGGCTCGTGAGCGCCTTCATTCTGGCTTACCTGCCCACCTTGATCCAGCGGCGTTTTTTGCTGGCGGTCACCATGCCCATGGCCATCCTCGCCATCCACGGCCTGGAAAAACTCATGCTGCGGCTGGGTGAAAAAGTGCAGCGCAGAAGACCTGTCGTGGTCATGACCTTCGTCTTGCTGGTTTCAATCTCTTCCATCTATTTGGTCTACGGCAATATGCAGGTGATGAAAAGCCTGCCTGATTCCACCTTCTACCCGGCCAGTCTCGATCCGGCCTTTAAATGGTTATCAAATAACGCCTCTCCCGCCGACTTCGTGCTGGCAGCCGAGAATACCAGTCAGCTGGCCGCCCAAAAAAGCGGCCTGCGGGTGTATGCTGGCCACGAGATGGAGACCATCCATTACACAGACAAGTTGAAGCAGGTGGCCGATTGGTACCAGGCCAACCTTCCAGAAGCGGTGCTGACCGCCAGTGGTGTGAAGTGGGTGATCTATGGCCCTTATGAAAAACGCCTGGCACCCAATTTCATGCCAGGCAGTCATCTTGAAGCGGTGTTTACCGACTCGGATGTAACACTTTATCGAGTGAAGTGAACCCAATTTATTGTGCCGGCCACCAAAATCCGCTTTTCATGAGTCTTTCCTGAAATTCCAGTACCTTGCCGGTGGCGACTTTTTCCACCATGGGCGCATCGGTCCACTTAGTGTAGAACCAATCCAGGTAGTGTTGAAAGCCCATTTTCTCCCAGTTGTCGACCAATCCGATGTGCTTTTCATGGTCGTCGTACTCGGCCACCATTTTATCCAGCATTTCAGGGGTGGGATGATGATAAACCCCTTCATGGAAAATGAATTCCGCTCCCAGGCGACCCTTCTGGTAGACCGGTTCCTCGGCGGGATATCCCAACACCACTGTGATCAGCGGAAAGCACGAAGTCTCGGGGAGGTTCAGGCTCTTATATACTACATCAAGAGTGTTACGGTGCAGCCCATTGGTGATAAGCGAATCAATGCCCAACGACTTGGCAGCAATCACCGCGGTTTGAGCCGCAAGCATGGTATCCATGCTGCCGGTGATAAAACCGATGATGTCGTCATTATCAAATACGTGGTTGAGGTGCTTTGCCCCTGCAACCAGTCGGGTAAAATCCACACAAAAGATCAAGGCACGGCTTCCCTGGTAACCAAAGAGTTCCTTCATCTGCTTGCGGTCGTTTAAGACTATGATCGAATAACTCTGTCTTGCCGAGGCATTGGAAGTGTGAAGAATAGCTTCACAGATCAGGTCAAGATTGATCTGGCTGATTTCTTCAGCCGAAAAATTGCCATGGATGGTGCGCAAAGTGTGGATGGTTTTAAGTGTGTCGTTCATTTTTCCTCCTCTTATTCGACAAACTGGGTCATTGAATTTAATCCCTATTATGCAGGTTATTGGGATATTTACAAGCGGATTTTTCAATATTCAATGCATTTACCCGAACTCTTGATACAATACTCCCCATGAATCGCCTATTGGGAATTTTCCTCATCGTTGTCTCGGCTGCCTCATTTGGCACCCTGGCCATCATCGGTCGTTATGCCTACGCAGACGGTCTGGATGTGACCACCATGCTGTTCCTGCGCTTCACCATCGCCGCCATCCTGATGTTTGCCTGGCTGACCATCCGCAAAGAGCCACTGCCCCGCGGACGCACCCTGCTGCAGCTCGCTGGCATGGGCGGTTTGGGGTATGTGGGCCAGTCTTTCTGCTTTATGAGCGCCATCAGTTACGCTTCCACCGGATTGGTCGCCTTGCTGCTCTACCTCTACCCGGTTTTTGTGACCATTCTGACCGTGATCTTTCAAAAGGTCAAACTGACCTCGCGCACCGTGTTTGCCCTGGTGCTGGCCACCATCGGTGCAGCCCTGACTGCCAATCCGCAGGGCGGTCAGCTGCCAGGCATATTACTAGCTGTTACTGCAGCCATGATCTATGCCGTTTACATCCTGGTCGGTACGGGTGTGATGCAAAAGGTTTCAGCAGTACAGTCTTCGGCTGTGATCTTTGCCTCGGCAGCACTGGTGTTCGGCTTCATAACCGCCATCCGCGGACCGCACTGGCCAACTACCCCAAACGGTTGGCTGGCCATCAGTGGGATTGCCGTGATTGCCACGCTGCTGCCTGTGGCCACCTTCCTTGGCGGATTGAAGATCGTAGGCGCCACGGATGCTTCACTGCTTTCCACCCTGGAACCGGTGGTGACGGTCGTGCTTGCCGCCATGCTGTTGGGTGAAAAGGTGCAGCCGCTGATGATCGCAGGCGGCATACTCATCCTCGCGGCGGTTTTGCTGATCGTTCGACAGCCCAAAAAGATCCCGGCTGAAACCGCATAAGCCGAAACCGCTCTTGTAAATGGCAAATCAAGGATTTCTTTTTATGCTACAATCCTTCAATATTTACGATTGAGGCAAAATAAAATGACATCCCAACAGCGCATTGTGATCAAGATCGGCACGTCCACCCTCACTGCAGGCAGTAAAAAACTGAACCCTGCCCAGATGGTGGATCTTGCCCGCCAATGCGCTGCCTTGCACGCCCAGAAATACCAGGTGGTGCTGGTTTCATCGGGCGCCATGGCCGCCGGACGTGAAGAACTGGGCTACCCAACCTTACCAAAGGGAGTGCCGGCCAAGCAGATGCTTGCCGCCGTTGGACAGCCCCGTTTGATGGCCATGTACGAGCAATACTTCGGCATTTATAAGGTTCACGTCGCCCAAGTGCTGCTCACCCGCGCGGATCTGGTCGACCGCCATGGGTATCTCAACGCCCGCGCCACGCTGGAAGCGCTGCTGGACCAGGGCATCATCCCAATTGTTAACGAAAACGACACCATCGCCACGGAAGAGATCCGTATCGGCGATAACGATAATCTCTCGGCGCAGGTGGCCAACCTGATCGAAGCGGACCTATTGATCTTGCTCACCGACCAGGATGGACTCTACACTGCCGATCCGCGTTCGAACAAGAACGCCAAATTGATAACCGAAGTAGGTCCTGAACCATTCTCAAAAGAGCTTTGGCAGTCCGCCGGCGGCAGTGAAAGTGGGCTCGGCACAGGAGGCATGATGACCAAGCTTCAGGCGGCCGACCTGGCACGCCACGGCGGCACTGAAGTGATCATTGCGCGCGGCTCCATCGAGAATATTCTAGCGAAACTCACAAACGGCGAACTTCTGGGCACAAAATTATTGCCTGTGATCAACAAACTCGAAGGACGCAAGCGGCGCATCCTCTCGGGCAGCCACACCAAATGCGAGATCATGGTCGATGCCGGGGCAGTACAAGCCCTTTCACGCGGCGGATCGCTGCTTCCGGCTGGCGTGACCCAAATCATCGGCAATTTTGAACGCGGTGACGCTGTCAAAGTTGTAACTGCAGATAAAAAATCGGTGGCGGTGGGGCTGAGTAATTACGGCACAACCGAATTGCAAAAGCTGTGCGGCAAGCAATCCACCGAGATTGAGTCCATTTTAGGTTTTACCTTTGGCGATGAAGTCATTCACCGCGACCACATGGTGCTCTTATGACGTCTCAAATTTCCTCTTCCATGCAGGTACTTGGGCAGCAAGCCAAGACCGCCTCACACATACTGGCTCACGTGAGCACTGCGCAAAAGAACGCCGCACTTGAAAAGATTGCCAACCAGATTGAAAAAGAAACGCACGCCATCCTGGCCGCCAACGCCGCGGACCATAACGATGCTCGTGAAGCCGGCCTGAGTGAAGCCATGTTGGACCGACTTCTACTTAACGAAAAACGCATGCAGACCATCGTGGTTGACCTGCGCAGTGTGATCAGTCTGCCTGACCCGGTGGGAGAGCATTTTGATGAACAGATAACGCCCAATGGGCTTAAGATGCACAAGCAGCGTGTGCCCATGGGGGTGCTGGGAGTCATTTACGAATCCAGACCCAACGTGACCGTGGATGTGGCCGGGCTGGCTTTGAAATCGGGCAACTGCGTGATCATGCGCGGCGGCAAAGAAACGTTGCGTTCAAACATCGCATTCATTGGCGCGATCCAGCGCGGATTACAGGGATCAGAGATCCCCGCCGAAGCCATCCAGCTTGTTGCAGATACTGACCGGGGGTTGGTGCTTGAACTGCTGCAAATGGACGAGTACGTGGATATGATCATCCCGCGCGGCGGGGCGGGATTGCACGACTTCTGCCGCCAGAACAGCCGCATTCCGGTCATCACCGGCGGCATCGGCATCTGCCACCTGTTTGTGGATGAAAGCGCCGATCTCGACAAATCCATTGAAGTCATTCGCAACGCCAAGATCCAGCGGCCTTCCGTGTGCAACTCACTCGATACCGCCCTGGTACACCACAGCGTGGCTGCGGAACTGCTGCCCCGTCTCATCAAACGCCTGAGCGCAGATGGCGTCACCTTCCGCGCGGATGAAGCAGCTTACGCACTGCTCAAAGGCGAAAACAGCGTCAAACCCGCAGGACCTCAAGATTTTGACACAGAGTGGCTTTCACTGGTGCTTGGGTTGAAAGTGGTCAACAACCTGGATGAAGCCATCGCGCATATTGAGCAGCATTCCACTGCCCATTCGGATGGCATTTTAACCAACAACCAGGCTAATGCCGCCCGTTTTTTAGAGATGGTGGATTCGGCAGCGGTGTACGTCAACGCCTCCACCCGCTTTACCGACGGGTCGCAGATGGGGCTGGGTGCCGAGATCGCCATTTCGACCCAGCGTATGCACGCTCGTGGACCAATGGGGCTGCGCGAACTGACCACCTTTAAATGGGTGGTACAGGGCGATTATCACGTAAGACCTTAAATTTTTTCCAAATCGGATGGATGAATGCGGCGAGCCTGTTTGGTTTCGCCGCGTTTTTTCTTGGAGTCCACTCGTTCCGCCTTGGCGCTCAAACTGGGGCGGGTGGCGCGCCTGGCTTTGGGTTCGATCGCAGCTTTCTGGATCAATGCGGTCAAGCGCAGCAGGGCATCCGCGCGATTCTGCTCCTGGGTGCGGTAACGTTTGGCTTCAAACACAAGCACGCCATCAACTGTCATGCGGCTTCCAGCCAGCTTAGCCAAACGAGTTTTTATCGTCTCGGGCAAAGAAGCTGATTGGCGTACATCAAAACGAAGCTGGCAGGCAGTCGCGACCTTGTTCACATTCTGTCCACCAGGGCCGGCTGAACGGATATAATCAAAATGAAATTCCTCATCTTCGAGGTGAAGGTGTTGGTTGATCTCAAGCATGAGACAAGTATAGCTGATATGAATCGTGTTTGGATTTGTAATTCTCCCATAATTAACCAGGATTAATGGTCCCAAAAAGGAGACAACCATGAAAGTCTTATTTATCGGTGGAACCGGAATCATCAGCACAGCCTGCGCAACGCGTGCGATAGAAAAAGGTTTTGACCTGACCCTGCTCAACCGCGGAAAATCCACACGGCCTACGGCTGAAGGTGCAAAGATCATTACTGCAGATATCCATGACCCGGCATCTTTGCGTTCAGCGTTGGCCGGCAAAGATTTTGACGTGGTGGTGGATTGGATCGCCTACACCCCCAAGGATGTTAAAAAAGACATTGATCTCTTTACCGGTAAGACCGGTCAGTTTGTTTTCATCAGCTCAGCCTCAGCTTATCAAACACCGGCCTCCAACCTGCCAATTCGTGAATCCACCCCGCTCGAAAATCCATTTTGGGAGTACTCGCGCAACAAGATCGCCTGCGAAGAACTGTTGCTGGCGGAATACCGCAAGAACAATTTCCCCTTCACAATTGTGCGCCCCTCACACACTTATGACCGCACATGTGTACCGGTAGAGGGTGGTTATGGTGTGATTGACCGCATACTCAAGGGCAAGCCGGTCATTGTTCATGGCGACGGCACCTCGATCTGGACCTTGACGCACAACACCGATTTTGCCAAGGGGTTTGTGGGGCTGCTGGGCAACTCGCGCGCCAGGGGCGAGATCTTCCACATCACATCGGATGAATGGCTCACCTGGAACCAGATTCATCTGCTGCTGGGAGAAGCAGCCGGGGTAACCCCGCAGCTGGTGCATGTACCGTCTGAATTGATCGCGGTTTATGACAAGGTTATTGGCGCCAGCTTATTGGGTGATAAAACCCATAGCGCCATTTTTGACAACAGCAAGATCAAACAGGTGGTGCCTGAATTTGTCTGCACCGTCCCCTTCTCGCGTGGCGCGGAAGAGATCATAGCCTGGCACAAGGCTGATCCAGCTCGACAGGTGGTGGATCCTAAATTTAACCAGATGTGTGATTTATTATTGGAAAACTATCAAAAAGCTTGGCCCAAATAAATCATAAACAAAAAAGGTTCAGATGATCAAATCTGAACCTTTTTTGTTATTTGTTTTTGCTTTTGAGATCTTTTTCAAGTTCGGTGGTCATATCTTGCATGGCTTTGGACGCATTGGTTACTCGACCGCCAAGATTTTTTATTTCATTGGCTAATATTCCAAACACTGCACCGATTTCTACTTGATATTTGGTGATTGTTTCAGCCCTGTATCCAACTTGCACAATACCAGGTTGATCAGTACGTGAAACACCCACAAATTTGAACATTTGTGAATCCAGATCGCGAGATTTGATGGGTTGGGTTACGACACCATCCTTAGACTCAATCAGTTTTCGAAAAACAAATGCCTGTGCCTTGGGATCGTTTGGAAACTGCCATCCATAAGCTGCGCCCAAATTTGATCCGACAGTTACCGCCTCAGCATCGGTAATATAAATTTCATCAATTCCCACCCACCCGGCAAACTCTTCAAGGTTTTTTTGCTCTAATGAAAAACTGCCTGAGTCAAGCAACTTGGTGATCATGCGGCAGACTGTGGTCATCATCCCATCCAATACTTTTTCCATCATGGTGCGTATTCCCGCAGCAGCATGAGCAGATTCAATGGCGGCATTGATCGAAATCATATTAATTTCGCCTGCAGCACCTTTAATATTAAAGGCAGCCATTTTTTGTTTTTCCAGTAGATTGAATAGTTCGTCGTTTTCAGTCATAGGTATCTCACCTTCTTGCTGATCTTCTATAAGTTTAGACGGATAGAGAAACAATTCCTAGATAATAAATCTTATTTGTAATATTTGATAGTGACACATTATCGGTTAATTGTCACCATTAATTAAGTTTAAAACGATGAACAATCTCTTGAAGATCATTAGCCAGTTCAGCTAAAGAAGCGGCTGAGTTGCTCACATCTTCAACATGGGTCGCCATTTCAACGGCAGAAGCCGATACTTCTTCAATTGACGCTGAGTTCTCCTGGGCAATTGAAGCAATATTTTCTATCGCTTGCGAAACCTCGGATGAACCCGCCGACATTTGTTCTGTTGAAGCTGTGTTTTCTTCTACTACAGCAGATACAGAATCCACGGCCGTAACCAGTTCATTCGCCGATGCAGTCATCAATTTGGCCGCAACAGCAGATTCTTCCGCCTGACGATTAACTTCTTCTGTGGCTTTTAAAATGTCATCCAAAGTCGCACCGGCTTCATTGGCAATCAACACCCCTTTTTCAACTTCTTTTACTTCGTTTGCCATTGCAGAAACAGATTCAGCCACAACTTTTTGGATGGATTTAATCAACGCACCAATTTCCTTGGTGGCAGAAGAAGCTCTTTCAGCAAGTTTTCTTACCTCATCTGCGACCACGGCAAACCCTTTACCGGCTTCGCCGGCTCGTGCAGCTTCAATCGCTGCATTTAACGCTAATAAATTGGTCTGTGACGCGATATCTTCGATTGTGACCACGATGTCATTAATCTGGTTGGATTGAGTCCCCATTATTTGAATTTTTTGGGCCGAAAAATCCACACTTTGTTTTATTTCTCGCATGCCATTTAGAGTCTCTTGAACTTTATTGGACCCTAATCTGGCAGAAGACGCTGCGATATTGGCTTGTTGAACTACCGTCTGGGCGTTTCTTGAGACCTGTTCAATGGCGATATTAAGTTGATTGGTAATATCTGCTGCCTTGCTGGTGGCATTTGCTTGTTCTTGTGCCCCTGAGGAGATGCCCTCAATCGCGCGGGTCATTTGTTCAACTGAAAATACGGTTTTATTAATGGACGAACTTTGTTCGGATGTTCCCTGTGCCACCTGTTGAATTGTGGTCGCGATTTGAGATGTTGCCATCCCCGCCTCATTTGCAGCGCTGGCTAACTGAACCGACGACGAATTAACAACGGCTGCTTTTTCTGCTATCTTATTAACCGATGAACCTAAATAAAGTGTCATATCTCTGAAAGCAATGCCCAGTTCATCTTTATCAGAAAAAGGTTTGACTTCCGTGGTTAAGTCACCGGTTGAAATCTTGTTAGCCACCTCAACTGCCCCAATCATATAATCACTAATTCCACAAAAAGCACGACCAATGGCGCCGATTTCGTCCTTCCTGCCTGTGATTGCTTCAGTAATACGAGTGGTACTGTTACGATTTTGGTCCCCGTACGCTAATTTGGCCATGCTATTTGAAATTTGTCTTAAGGGTTTACCAATGCTGTTGGCTGCCATGGATGACACAAGTGATCCAATAACAATGGCTAAACCATCAAATATCAGAATTAGAATCACGCTTTTGTTACTTAATATATTTCCCAGGTTTCGCGGTCCATCAGTAGGCGTTGCCTGAATGATTGCCGAAATTGCCAGACCACTAACTACAAAAAGAAAAAGTAATACAATACCAAAAGCAACAAAAACCTTAAAAGTAATTTTGAAGTGATTAAAAGTTTGCATAAATCTCCTGGCTTAAGCGACGATGATTGATGCTTGTAATATGAGTCTTTAATGGTGGCGTTATGTGGCGCCGTTGGGAGACCCTCGACGAGAGATGATGGTAAAACAACCATTGACATAAATCGGTCAAACGGCCGTGCTGTAATTATTTATACCAATAAGCCTTGAAATGAATGAACTTGCATTTCCCAAGTCAATATCATTATCGGTATTTATGGGACAGATTGGAATTAAAATGTTGTGAATTTTTGATATATTTCTGCTATTGGGCGGGTTGTTGGCACTTTTCACATAATCCAAACAGTACCAAGTGGTTTGTTTTGATCACGAAGTGATTGTTCTTTTCAAGGGTTGCAATAAATGGGGCGATTTGATCATCGGCAATCATGGAGATATATCCGCACCCCTGGCATACCAGGTGATGATGTGGTTTTTCGCCTGCCAGTTCAAACACCGCAGCTCCCAACCCCATATCGGATACCGTTACCTTGCCAAGACTTACCAATCTGTCGAGCGCCCTGTAAACCGTGGATGGATTGAGCGCTGGTAAACGAAGATGCACCCCTTCGTAAATTTGATGCGAGGTGAGGTGGGATTTTTGCATTCCCAATGTTTCAAGAATTAATTGGTCTGCGGACGAGTTTCGCATTTTATTCAAAGTGTTGCAATTGCAAAGATTTGCATTATAATAATTTAATCCTGTTCAGATTGTAACACTTTTCATTCCGGAGCGGATTCCATGCTACCCACCAAATTATTGATGCACCTCCCCGATGGTTTTCTCAGTATTCCTGTTTCGATTTTTTTATGGATCATCAGTATTGTCATTATTGCAATTGCCCTGAGAAAAACTAGCCGCCAATTGGGTGAACGCGAAATTCCATTGATGGGAGTTCTAGCTGCGGCAATTTTTGCCGGACAGATGTTGAATTTCAGCATCACGGGCGGCACCTCAGGTCACTTATTGGGGGCAGCATTGGCAACGATTATTCTTGGTCCATGGGCGGCAATTTTGGTGATGACTTCCGTGGTTTCCATTCAGGCACTCATCTTCCAGGATGGTGGGTTAATTGCACTTGGCTCAAATCTTTTTAACATGGCTGTGGTGGGCGTGTTTGTTTCATATTTAATAATTAGCATAATTAAGAAATTCATAAAAGAAGAAAAAACAGCCCTTTTTACAAGCTCAGTTGTATCTGGTTGGTTCTCGATACTTTTTGCAGCATTAGGTTGTGCCCTCGAATTGGCGATATCAGGAACTTCCCCTGCAAACCTAGCTATACCTGCAATGGCGTCGATTCATGCCTTGATCGGTGTTGGCGAAGCGTTGATCACCTTGGGCGCAGTGAGTTTTATATATGCAGCGAGGAAAGATCTGCTGAAAACCAGTGTTACCACGAAATCTACAAATAAAGGAATATTACTCGGTGGTGGAGTAATTACTTTGGCGCTCGCAATTCTATCTCCTCTGGCGTCAACCCATCCTGACGGCCTTGAGTGGGTCGCCGAAAAGCAAGGATTTCTATCTGTTGCTGGTGATTCCATATATAAGTTGATCCCTGATTACCTGATGCCAGGATTGAACAATGAGGCAGTGGCAACCATCCTTGCTGGGATTATTGGATCAATTGTGGTTTTCGCGCTTGTCATTGGAATTGCCCAAACCAAAAGAAAATCCAGTTCTTGATTGAAAGAATAAATTGATCGAAATTTACCAACGCCAGGTCAGTTCGGTGCATCAAGCCGATACGAGAGTGAAGACTATTTTCACCCTCGTATTTATTCTGTCTATCAGTCTCACGCCAAGTGGAACCTGGCCCTCTTATCTGCTTTTTTTAACACTCATTTTGGCAGGCATCATTTTATCCAGGCTTAGTTTTAAATTGCTTTTGATTCATTCGCTGATTAGTCTGCCTTTTGTGTTGGCAGCCCTGCCATTATTGTTCACCGGTTCCGAACCATTTAGACAAATCGTTTTCAGCGATCAATTTAAGGTTCTCATCAGTCAACCTGGTTTTGAAAAATTCATCAGTATTGCGATAAAGTCTTGGATATCGTTATTGGCAGCTATCCTGCTTTCTTCAACAACACCATTTGAAGAGATGCTTGCCGGTTTACGTTCCCTTGGATTACCAAAAATATTGGTTTCCATTTTGTCTTTGATGTGGAGATACCTTTCTCTTATGGTGGATGAAGCCAGGTCGCTGGCAAAAGCCCGAGACAGTCGCAGTGCTGGCAAATCCAATAAAGGTACGTTGGCCTGGCGGGCTGGCGTGACCGGAAAAATGGTGGGGAATCTGCTGCTGAGATCGTTGGAACGCAGTGAAAGAGTTTACGCAGCCATGGCTTCACGCGGGTATTCTGGTGAACCGTTGAACAAAATATCAAAACCGCTCTCCATACAAGAGTATGTGCTGTTGGCAGCCGGCATTTTGCTTTGCCTTATGATTCTTGCGCTTGCATACTTATCGTAATAAGGACCATTTCATGATAGAAATCACCAACCTGACTTACAACTACCCTGATGGACGGTCCGCGCTTGAAGGGATTACCTTAACCATTACCCCAGGAGAAAAGGTGGCCCTGGTTGGGGCTAATGGCGCCGGAAAATCCACACTGCTGCTGCACCTGAATGGCGTACTGCAAGGAAATGGAAAAGTATGCGTAAATGGACTGGAGGTTAACAAAAAAAACCTGGCCCAAATTCGTTCGCTGGTGGGTATGGTCTTTCAAAACCCGGATGATCAATTGTTTTCATTAACCGTTGGCGAGGATGTGGCTTTTGGCCCAACCTATCAAGGGTTTGACGCTCCGACGGTGTCAGAAAAAGTAAAATCCGCACTTCAGGATGTTCAATTAGTCGGTTTTGAAGAAAGGCATCCCTTTCATTTGAGCGGTGGCGAGAAGAAAAGAGCTTCGATCGCCACGGTTCTTTCCATGTCACCGGATTACCTGGTTTTCGATGAACCCACCGCAGGGTTGGATCCGAGATCAAGAAGGGAATTGGTAGCCCTGCTCAAAAAATTACCGCAAACCTTGATCATTGCCACACATGATCTGCAAATGGCTCTCGAATTAACCAATCGAGTGATTCTATTGCATCACGGCAAGCTGGCAGCGGATGGGAAAACCCATGAGGTACTCAAAAATGAAAGTTTGCTCCAGATAAACGACCTTGTATAAAACAATATACAAACACTACACAAGCCTGCAATATCTCAAAAATGTGACTATAATCAATTTAACGTTGTTATCAACTTTCAAAGAAAAGAGATGAACATGACAGAAATTTCTGTTGACGATTTTTCTATTGATGAATTAATGCAGCTAAACCAGAGAAAGATCACACCCGAAGACCAGAAGCGCTTTGAAGGTTATATGGCTGAAATATTTACAGCCCTTGGCATGGATATTAATACTCCTTCCACCCACGAAACCCCTCGGCGATTTCTGGAGGCCATGCTGGAATCAACAAGCGGCTACGAGGGCGACCCCAAGCTGATCAAAGCTTTCCCCAAAGAATGCCGTGGTGAGCCGGATTGCCGTTTGAGCCAGGTCATTGAAGGCCCCATCCATTTTCATTCACTATGCGAGCACCATGTTTTTCCGTTCTACGGAGAAGCTTACGTCGGTTATGTGGCAGACGAGCGCATCTTGGGCATTTCGAAACTGACCCGCCTTGTGCGTTTATACACCAAACGTTTTGCCGTCCAGGAACGTATTGGCTATCAGATTGCAGATACCCTGGAAGCATTAATGAAGCCGCACGGTGTGGCTGTATTCATCCGCGCCAAACATATGTGTGTAGAAATGCGCGGCGTGAGAGAAATTTCACCCGCCACCCGCACGACCGTTTTCAGAGGGGAATATGCAAACGATCCAGCTTTGCGCTCTGAATTCCTAAATGTATGTGGAATCACCAAATAATCAATTTATCTTTACAACAAAAACCTTCTGAGTTATCAGAAGGTTTTTTATTCTTAATGGCAGGTGTCATCCCCAATTTGCATCCATCTGTGTCCGGCTCCAGCCAGCAACTGGTTGCTCTCAATCGGTCCCCATTCCCCAGGATCATAAAAACTAAGCGGCGGGGCATCAGCACCCTGCCAGCCTCTCAAGATCGGATCTATTAATTCCCAAGAGAGTTCGGTCTGGTCGGCGCGCGTGAATAGAGAAGCATCTCCGTTGATCACATCCAGCAGCAGGCGTTCATAGGCTTCTGGCAGAGCGCGCGGACCAAATTCATCGCTATAGTGATAATCCATGCGTACAGATTTTGTTTCAGAAAGTGTATCAGGCACCTTGGCTTCAAATTGGATGTGAATACCTTCATCAGGTTGCAGCGACATAGAGAAGAGATTTGAGGGCGCTTCAAGGCAAGTCCGGTTGGGAAAGATCATATGCGGTGGACTTTTAAATTGAATGATGATTTCGCTGATTTTCTCTTTCAATTTTTTGCCTGACCGCAAATAGAACGGCACCCCCTGCCAACGCCAGTTGTCTATAAAAAATCTCACAGCAGCATAAGTGGCGGTCTGGCTGTCTGGAGAAACATTCGGCTCATTTCGGTAACCTAAATATTGCCCCCTGACAGTGTGCTGCTTAACCTCATTCTCAGTGATCGGCCTGATGGCGCTGATCACCTTTACTTTTTCATCCCGAAGGGCGTCAGCATTTGATGAACTGGTGGGTTCCATGGCAACGAGGGTTAGAAGTTGAAGCAGGTGGTTCTGGAACATATCCCTCACCACGCCGGCTTTTTCGTAGTATTTTCCCCGGCCTTCAACACCCACGGTCTCTGCAACTGTGATCTGAACATTTTCAATATAATTACGATTCCAAACAGGCTCAAAAATGGTATTGGCGAAACGGGCCACTAAAATGTTTTGCACCGTCTCTTTGCCTAAATAATGGTCAATTCGAAATACTTGTTTCTCTTGCAGCACTTCATGCAGCATATCGTTTAACGCTCGGGCGGTTGGCAGATCAGCACCGAAGGGTTTCTCGATCACCACCCTGCGCCAACCTTCTTTTTCATCAAGCATGTGTTCAGCAGCCAGCCCTTTGACGATCAATGAAAAGAAATCGGGAGGTGTGGCCAGGTAATACATGCGGTTGGCTGTGCCATTTTCCATCGAGGTTAATTCTTGATTAAAACGATTGTAGGTTGATGGGTCAGAAAAATCTCCTGACCGATAGGTAATTTTTTGTGAAAACTGAAGCCAGGCAGTTTCATCAATGGGTTGTGTCGATTGTTCCTGCAGGCTGGCATGACAGGTCTGGCGTAAATCTTCATCACTCCATGGACGCGTGGCTGCGCCAAAGATGCGAAAATTTTCTGGCATGCGTTTCTTGAGAAAAAGTTTATATAATGCCGGGATAAGTTTTCGGTGAGAAAGGTCGCCTGAGGCGCCAAAAATGAGGATGGAAGTGTTTTCAGTCATAGTTTATCCTTAATTATTTAATTATGACACAAAACATCCGAATAAAACAGAGGTTGGCAAATGTTTTTCACAAGATCATCAGTACTCGTTTATGGCTGCTCAATTCAGCATATAACGCATCCATTTGGGCACGGCTTTCGGCTATAAATTTCAATGAAACCGAACGATACTTATTTCCAGTGGATAGTTTACTGATAATATTTTCTTCCAATAATTCAGGCACATGCAGGCGTACAATGGAAACTACAAAATCCTCAAAGTCCGGTTCATCCAAACCAATTACTTTCAAGGGAAATGGAATGGGATATTCAAGTTCCAAAGGTTCGTTCGACATTTTCTATCCTCTTTGAATTCTAAAGCGTGGTGATCTTTTCGACTGCAACAATTCTATTAATCATGCATAATTAGTAAATTACATTTTATCCGTTCCTTACGGAAAAAACTTTTACTGAGATTGTATACTGATAATGGTGAATTATCCAAGGTTATCCCCAACAGGTGGATTATGGCAAAAAGGTTTTTGTCTGGCCTAAAAAATAACTGGTTATTGTTTATTATTGTCACCTTTTTTATTGGTTCAATAATTACCTTTGAAATTATCTCTAATAATTCTCGCACTAAAAACACTTTGAATGAAGTTAGTAATCAATTGACTTCACTGGCAAATTTGAAAGCTGTTCAGATTCAAAATTGGCGAGCAGAAAGGTTAATTGACGGCCAAACTTTTCAAACTGACATTCTCGTATCGGAAGACATCAATTTACTATTGGAAGACCGCACCGATTACCTGGCAACAAAAAAAAGTATGGATCGGATGCGTTCTTTGTTACAGGACCCTAATTATTCATCAATTTTCTTGGTGGATGATAAAGGAAATGAAATTTATCATATTGGTGTAATATACGATGCCCTGAGAGAGAACATTTCTGACCAGTTATACACCATTAATATTACTCGAGCCATTCAAATGACCAATATGTATAAAGATATTAATGGGGATGTAAAAATGGACATGGTTTCGCCCGTTTTTTTGAGGGGCGATCATTTTCAACCCATTTTGGCATATTTGGTTTATGTGATTACACCTGATGCTGTTTTATATCCGCTGATTCAATCTCAACCAACTTATTACAACACCGCAGAAACGTTATTAGCTCATAAAGAGAATAATGATGTTGTATTTCTCAATGAATTACGCTTTAAAGAAGAAACGGCTCTGGAGTTAAAGATCCCGCTTTCTGAAGTAAATGTTCCTGCTGTTATGGCAGTTAATGGAATTACAGGAATCGTTAATGGTATTGATTATCGCGGGATAGAAGTCATGGCATCCATCGTTCCAGTCAATGGAACTGATTGGAAGTTAATAGCCAAAATAGATTTGGAAGAAATTTACAAACCAATCCGCCAGCAGGTGATAAGCACTATATTGACTGCGTTTTTCCTAGTTATTACCGGCCTTATAAGCGTTTTTGTGTTGTGGCGCAGACAATCTGCAACTGTGACCAAAGGACTTTCTGACTCAGAAAAACTGAGAAAAAACCTCGAAGAAAAATATTCAACATTGTTCAATCAGGCAAACGATGCCATCCTTTTGGTTGAAGAAACCGGCAAGATTTTGGAAGCAAATGCTCAAGCTGTAAAAATGTATGGTTATTCCCAGGAAGAATTACACAACTTATCCATTAGAGATTTGCGTGATGAATCAGCAAAAACTGCTGTTAAAACTGATATGGAGCAGGTAAAAAGCGGATTCGCCAGTATTTTTGAAACCACACACAAGCGAAAGAATGGCGAAGTATTCTATGTGGACGTCAGTTCAAGATATCTTTCCATTGATGGTAAAGGCTTTTTCCAAAGTCTGATCAGAGATATTACTGAAAAGAAATTAGCCGAAGAAAACCTTCGTTTGTCTGAAATAGCCTTAAAGAAGGCGCAATCGGTTTCACATGTGGGTTCCTGGCGGTGGAATCTATTGACCGACAAGATCGAGTTTTCAGACGAAACGTTTGATATTTTCGGTCTTCCAAAACAAGCTGAAGGATTAAGTTTTCACCAATTTGAACAAAATGCGATACATCCAGATGATTATGAACGGATCAGTAATACCAGAATTGAAGCCATTAAAGCAGACCAACTATTTGCTTTTGAATCAAAAATAATACGGCCTGATGGAAAAGAAAGATTCATCAGAGTTGAAGCAGGAGAATTGATCCATAACCATCAGGGTCAAGTCGTGGAAGTCTTTGGTATCGCTCAAGACATGACTGAAATGAAAGCAGCTGAAAGAGATTTACGAAAAAGTGAGAATATGCTCCAGAGAATTTATGACCTTCTTCCAGTTGGACTATGGATCACAGACAAAGAGGGTGCATTAATTAGATCCAATAAAATGGTGAAAGAAATTTGGGGAAAAGATATTCTGGCAAGTGTTGATAAATTTGATGTGTTTCATGGAAGAAAGCTGCCGTCACGCGAAGAAATCAAGCCGGATGATTGGGCTTCAGTTCACACGGTGCGTGAAGGTGTAACCATTCGAGATGAGATGATTGAGATTGACGCCTACGACGGAAAAACCAAAACCATATTGAATTATTCCACCCCGATTTTGGATGATGATGGAAATATGGAAGGTGCAATCGTTTTAAACCTTGACATTTCTGAACTTAAAAAAGCCGAAGAACAATTATCTTCACAACTGGATGAACTGCGAAGGTGGAACCTCGCAACTTTAGGAAGAGAAACAAGAATTCGCGAGTTAAAGAAAGAAATTAATAAGCTGCTTATTGAATGTGGAAATCCACCCAAGTATCACAGTGTGATGGATGATAACGATGAATAATTCATCCATTGTCGCTTTAATCCAAAACGCTGCCATCCTATTAGCGTTGGCTGTAATTTTTGATACCTCTGTCCAGTATTGGAAAATTGAAGGGAAAAGATTCAAGCAAATACTTTTAGGATTTCTAATCGGGGGCATGGGTGTTCTATTAATGAACACCCCCTGGATTTATGGTGAAGGACTTATTTTTGACACCAGGTCAATATTATTAAGCCTATCTGGTTTGTTTTTTGGTTCAATCCCAACATTAATCGCGATGGTAATAACTGTCTTGTATCGCCTTTCACAAGGCGGTGCTTACATTACAGGTATTTCAGTCATAATTGCCACCAGTTTAATTGGGATTTTTTGGAGAAAACTTAGAAAACCCGATCTGATCGAGCTAAAATGGTGGAAATTATATCTATATGGAATTATTGTCCATGTAGTAATGCTTTTGTTAATGTTTACACAACCGGTTGAAATAGCTCTCCCGTTATTATCAAAAATCACAATACCCATATTGGTTATATATCCTGGTGCCACATTATTATTGGGTCTATTGATGCAAAACCGCATGCGGCGAGAACTCGCGATTATTGAAATCCAAAAAAATCGCGGACGATTAAAAAGCATGGTCGATATTTTACAAAACCTGGCTGAAGACGATGAAGCCTTCATGCTTTTTGCCCTTGAAGAAGCCGTCAAGCTCATGGAAAGTGAATTGGGTTTCATTTTCTATTATTCTGAAGAAACAAAACTTTTTTCTCTCAGCTCCTGGTCAAAAAAAGCCCTCGAAATCTGCAAAATTCCTGCCCCCCAGACCGTCTATGAATTGGATAAAACCGGCATATGGGGAGAACCTGTCAGACAAAATGGCCCCATCATAATTAACAATTTTCGGGCGAATAATCCATTAAAAAAAGGTTTTCCCAACGGACATCCAAGTTTAAACCGCCTGCTCGAAATACCGGTTGTTGTAGATAACAAGATAGTGGCCGTAGTTGGAGTTGCCAATAAAACAGTTGAGTACACCGACGTTGATGTTGATCAGCTAACCTTGTTGATGGAAATGGTTTGGAAAGCAATTGAAAGGAAAAAAGCGATCGAAAGCCTGCGTATTAGTGAAGAAAATTACCGCCAATTATTCAATCAGGCAGTCGATGGAATCTTTATTGCCAGCCCTGATGGCAATAATGTTGATGTCAATGAGAGTGGTTGCAAAATGTTGGGTTATTCACTAGAAGAACTGCAGAATAACTTTAGAGTAATATTGGCAAACAATGATTCCCCGCAAGACGTTGAAAAGACAACTAAAGAAATCCTGTCCGGACGAAAAATTATCAATGAAAGACAACTGAGAACTAAATCGGGGAATTTAATTGACGTTGAAGTTACGACTCAGCGTCTATCAGACGGCCGAATTCAGAAATTGGTCAGAAACATCACCGAACGGAAAAAAGCTGATCAAGTTGTCCTCCAAACCCAACAGGAATTGCAGGCTTTATTACATACATCAGATAATTCGCGAAAAGCATTGCTAAGTGTGATTGAAGATCAGAAAGAAATTGAAGAGGCTCTTCGCAAGAGTGAGAAAAGCTTTAGAAGCTTGTTTGAAAACATCACCCAGGGTTTTGCGCTTCATAAAATCATCCTGGATGATACCGGCACCCCCGTGGATTATCAGTTTTTGGCGGTCAACCCCGCTTATGAAAAAATGACAGGCTTAACGGCCCAAAAAGTTCTTGGAAAAACCGTTGTAGAAGTATTGCCAGGAATCGAATTAAAATGGATTCAAGTTTTTGGCGAGGTAGCCATGACTGGCAATCCGGTCCATTTTGAGGATTATACGGCCACGATCGGCAAGTATTACGATGTCAATGCTTTTTGCCCGGAACCTGGGTTCTTTGCGGTAGTCATCTCGGATATCACAGAGCGTAAAAAATACGAGCTTGAAATTCAAAACTTTAACCTGGTTCTCGAAAACAGGGTTAAAGATCGAACTGCCGAATTGGAAAACGCCAACCACGAATTGGAATCGTTTTCCTATTCAATTTCACATGACTTGCGGGCGCCGCTTCGTTCCATTAATGGTTTTTCACAAATTATTCGTGAAGATTATTCAGAGAATCTTGATCCTGAGGTTAACCATTATTTTGAATTGATCCAAAAAAATGCAACCATGATGGGCAATTTGGTGGATGATCTGTTGAATTTTTCCCGTCTTGGGAGACAGGCGCTTAATAAGGTTAAGGTGGATTCCGGTTCGATTGTTCAAGAGGTGGTTGAATCTTTACAGTCAGAAATCAAAGAGCGTAAAATCAAGATCACAGTATCTAATCTTCCTGAATGCGAGGCAGATCCATCTTTGCTGCGGCAGGTATTTGTAAACCTGATTTCCAATTCAATTAAGTTCTCAAATACACAAAAAGAACCCGTCATCGAAGTTGGACATGAAACCCAGATTATTGAAGATGGATTGGCGCATTCGTATTTCTTCGTCAAAGACAACGGTGTTGGATTCGATATGAAGTTTTATGATAAACTATTTGGAGTATTCCAACGGTTACATCGCGCCGAAGATTATGAAGGTACCGGGGTCGGCTTGGCCATTGTTGACCGAATCATAAAAAAGCATGGCGGCAATATTTGGGCTGAATCTGTAATTGGGGAAGGTACAACTTTTTACTTTACTTTGGGAGAAACGAACAATGGAAAATGAGAAAGTTGAGATTTTACTCGTTGAAGACAACCCAAATGATGTTGAGTTAACCCTGCACGCCTTAAAAAAGAGTCACTTGACCAACAATATTCACGTGGTGCGTGACGGTGAAGAAGCTCTCGAATTCTTCTTTGGAGATTCTGACGCTGACCCGAGTAAAAAAATCCCTGGACCCAAAGTCATCCTGCTTGATCTGAAGCTGCCGAAAATTGACGGCATGGAAGTGCTGCGCAAACTGAAAGGGAATCCGGCAACCAGGTCCATCCCCGTGGTGGTACTGACCTCTTCGAATGAAGAGCGGGATATTGTCGAAACCTACTCGCTGGGCGTGAACAGCTACATCGTCAAACCCGTGGATTTCGCCAAATTTGTGTCGGCCATGCATACCCTGGGCATGTACTGGCTGATGCTCAACCGGCCTTTGCAAGATTAATTTTCTTATTTATTCAGGTTACTTACAGCCACATGGTTCTGATGTGGCTGTTTTTATTTAATATAAAAACTTGTCTCTCGCACACTTGCCCAGGTACGAAGTGCCAGGGAAGATGCAAAGGTCGCAAAGAAAACCCTAAAATAAAAAGACCTAATATTTATATTCATAGTTTTCCGTAGGGTGCATCGCGGATGCACCCTACGCGGGGTGATTCGTTTTTGTTTTTATGCACAAATCGGCAGATGAGAAAAAAACCGGATAATTCAATCTCAAATTCGCCAATTGTTGCAGTCACGAAGGATTCGTTTTTGTTTCAAGAAAAAATCAAAAACAAATACCCTTCGCTTCGCTCGGGCACAAGGAAAACGAATCGGTTGGAATGAACAGGAGATTTGAATTGTTCCAGAAAAAAATATGCGGGATCGAATACCCTTCGCTCACCTCTCGCTTTGCGTTGGTGTGCACACTTGCCTAGGCTGCAAGTGTCAGGGAAGTTCACGTCGCTCGGGCACTGGTGGAACGAATCCGAAATCGGGATGGAAATTGTGTAGCAGCCATGGGTATTCAGTTGGAAAAGATCGATACCTAATAAACGATTAATTAATAGAACTGATATTCTATTTTGTCAAGGGGAATAAAGTTACTTTTATAATTACCGTAACAATGATTAAGAAGAAAGGTGCATTGCAGAAGCCGCATGTCTTGTTATATCCAAAAAAAACCACCCAATCGGGTGGTTTCATGTTTATTAACACTGTTTATTTATGACCCCATCAGCAGGGCTTTGACCGCAAGGTCAAACAAACTGCCGGGGATGAAGCTCAGCACCACAAGCGCCAGGGCGCAGAAGATGGCCGTTGCGGCAGTCCAGAAGTTCCAGTGGAAGTCGGAGCTGCCCTCGTTGAAGTACATTTTGACCACCACGCGCAGGTAGTAGAATGCGGAAACCAGTGAGGTGAGCAAGCCGATGACTGCCAGGCTAACGAATCCGCCTTCGATGGCGGTGCGGAAGAGGTAGAACTTGCCCCAGAACCCCAGCGTGAGCGGAATGCCGGTAAATGAGAGCATGAAGACGGTCATGGCAGCCGCGGTGAGCGGGGAGCGCTTTCCGAGCCCGGCCAGGTCGCTGATCTCGGTGCCCACATTATCTTCCTTCTCCAGGCCGATCACGACGGCCCAGGCGCCCAAGGAACCCAGGGCGTAAACCATCAGGTAGAACAAGGCTGAGGCGATCGAGTTGGCGCGGATGGTGGCATCTCCGAAAGGCACAAAGGCCATCAAAATATAACCGGCATGTGCGATGCTTGAATAGGCCAGCATGCGTTTCAGGTTGGTTTGAGCCACGGCTACCACGTTCCCCACCAGCATGGTGAGGGCGGCCAGTCCCCAGAAGATGGGCATGTATTGTTCAGCCAGCGAAGGGAAGAGCAGCGAAAAGACACGGATCAAGGCGGCGAAACCGGCGGCCTTGGCGCCCACCGACATGAACGCTGAAACCGGGGCTGGTGCGCCGTGATAGACATCTGGCGTCCAACTGTGAAAAGGCACCACGGCCACTTTGAAGGCGAAACCTGCCAAAAGCAGCCCGCTGCCGATCATCAAAAAGGTGCTGTTGGCGCTGCCGGCTTTTACTGCTTCGACAATGCCGTTCAAATTGGTGGTGGCAGTGGCGCCGAACAGGAAAGCTGAACCAAACAGGAAGAATGCCGAGGCAAAGGTGCCGAGCAAAAAGTACTTTAACGCGGATTCTTCAGAATGCGCCTTGGGTGAGGCAAACCCTGAAAGGATATACAACGGGATGGAGAGTAGTTCGAGCGCCAAAAAGATGATCACCAGGTCGCCGGCGGAAGCCATCAGCATCATGCCGCTGACACTGAAAAGCAGCAGGGTGTAATACTCGCCGCGCTGGATGCCCATGCGTTTGAGATAGTCATAGGCCAGGCCGATGGCAAAGATGCCGGTCACCGCGAAGAGCGGCACCAAAAAACGGCTGAAGCCATCCACGAGGATGAAGCCGCCAAATCCGCTTTCAACTTTGCCGGTGTAAAGAACCGAACCGGCGATGGAGGCGATCAGCCCCAAGGCAGCCAATACGGGGGTGACAACAGGGGTGTGCTTTGACAACCACAGGTCCGCAAGCAGCAAGACCAGCGCCCAGACGATCAGGATTGCAGCCGGAAGAATGGAGTAGAAATCGTTCAAGGTGATTTATTCACCTTCCGGTAATGCGCAAGCAGCGCAGCAGATTGTACGTTGGTGGTCAGTTTTTCGACCTCGGGAGCAATAAACCTGTAGAACGGTGTGGGCTCAAAGCCGATCCAATATTCACTAGGAAAATTGGGGGCAAG
>CAZQXI010000028.1:0-26130 GCA_964597505.1 uncultured Anaerolinea sp.
GTGTACGGCTGTTCACACGCCTGCACCTACTGCATCATTCCCTACCGCCGCGGCGTCGAACGCAGCCGTCCACCCGAAGAAGTACTCAAAGAAGCACACGCCCTGGCCGCCCAGGGAATAAAGGAAGTCACCCTGCTGGGCCAGATCGTGGACCGCTACGGCCTGGATAACCCAGCCTACCCATCGCTTGCCAAACTGATGAACCAGATCAGCGAAATTGACGGTATAGAACGCATCCGCTTTTTGACCTCGCATCCCAACTGGATGAATGACGAACTACTCGACTGCGTGGCCGAGAACCCCAAGGTTATGCCCCACATCGAAATACCAAACCAGGCTGGGGATGACACCGTGCTTGAGAACATGAAACGCGGCTACACCGCGGACCAATATCGCAAACTGGTGCAGAAGATCAGGGCGCGCATTCCGGGGGTTTCCATCGCCACGGATATCATCGTGGGCTTCCCTGGTGAAACCGATGAACAATTCCGCAATACTTACGACCTGCTGGCCGAGTTAAAACTGGATAGTGTGCACCTGGCGCGCTACTCCGCACGGGCAGGCACCGTTTCTGAACGTAATCTGGTGGATGATGTCTCTGAAGACGAAAAGTGGGAGCGTTTCAGAGCCATTGAAAAACTGCAGGAAGGCATTTTCGGCGCCATCCATGGTGCTTATCTGGATAAAGAAGTGAGCGTCCTCTTTGAGGAAAAGATGAAAAACCGCTGGAAAGGCCGCACTCCCAACAACAAACTGGTCTTCGTGGATGGGGATGAAAATCTGCTTGGCCAGATCAGACAGGTGCATATCTATTGGACTGGCCCCTGGTCCATGATAGGAAAACTGGTCTAAAAACTCCAATGAAAAAGTTCATCATCTTCGTTTTTTCGGTGCTGGTGATTGCGGGCATCGTGGCGATCTATTTTTTCTTCATCTCTTCCGACCGCAGAAGCCGGGGTACGACCTTTGTCATCCCCTTCATCCGCAACGCCGAAGCCCACCAGGATTGGGCGGTTGAAGCGCTTTCAAGCTGCAACGGCGCACCCTTCATCATGCCTACGCGCGGATTGATCGGCTACCTGTGGGATGACTCTTTCAAGATCGGCCACCGCCACCAGGGCATTGATATCTTCGCCGGCACCGACATAGGTATCACTCCCATTTACGCTGCCTACGACGGCTACCTCAGCCGCCAGTCGGATTGGAAATCCACCCTCATCATCCGCATCCCCTCCGATCCGCTGCAGCCCGGCCGCCAGATTTGGACCTATTACACCCACATGGCCGATCCGGCAGGTAACCCGCTAATCGCCGTGGATTTTCCGCCAGGCACCAGCGAGGTTTTTGTCAAAGCCGGCACACTGCTGGGTTACCAGGGCAATTTCTCCGGCGACCCTGCCAGCCCCGTGGGGGTGCATCTGCATTTTTCCATCATCAAAGACAGCGGCACTGGTAAATATCTTAACGAACTTGAAATCGCCAACACACTGGATCCTTCACCCTACCTTGGGCTCCCGCTCAACAAGAACGAACATCCCACCTATCCGATCAAGTGCACGACCAGTGAGAACTAAATTCACACAATCCTTACAAAAGGTTTAGGAAGTGTTGATAATCTTCTCAAGTCGGGCTATGCTATACTGAATGAAAGCAGACAATTTCGTTCAGATCGGCCAGTTTGACTCTTGTTAATTTGAGGATATTTATGGATCAAGATATCACTCTCACTTCCCTGGAAATACTTTACTCGATCAGCCGCGAGCTGGCTGCATCGCTTGATTTGCGCAAAGTTCTGGCCAACATCCTCACCCTGACCACGGATAATATGAATGTCGAACGCGCCAGCCTGGTGGTTCTCGACACCAACGGCAAACCGGTGGATGCGGCCATCATGTACAACGGCTCGCTAATCGCACACACCGTGGATCAGCTGCATGACGTGGTCACCTCCGGCCTGGCTGGCTGGGTGGTCAAGAATCAGAAATCCGTCTTGATCAACAATACCCAGCAGGATGAACGCTGGCTGGTACGACCCAACCAGGAAATCGTTGATCCCGCCCGTTCAGCCTTATGTGTACCCCTGATGGCCCAGGAAGTGCTGGTGGGCGTGCTCACCATCGTCCATCGCGAGGTCAATTTCTTCACCCAATCGCAATTTGCACTGCAGCAGGCCATCGCAGACATGGCTGGCATCGCCATCCGCAACGCGCAACTCTATCAAGAAGTTGAGAATGCACACCTGCGCTACCGCGACCTGTTTGACAAGAGCATTGATCCGATCATGGTCACATCCATGGATGGAAGGATCATTGCGGCCAACCTTAAAACCTTTGAGGTTGTGCGACAATCCGAGGTGGATATCCTTTCTCACAGCATAGTTGATCTGCAGGAATTACCCGAAAAAGTGGTGGACAATCTTTTTGAGCAAATTGAAAAGAATGGGTCACTCATATACGAAGGCAGTTTGCTGACTGCAAAAGTCGAAAAAATACCGGTGGAAGTGCATGTCTCAATCATTAATCTGCAAGGACAACCTTCATTACAGTGGATCTTCCGCGACATCAGTGAACGCAAGAATCTTGATCTACTGCGCGAAGACCTTTCAGCCATGATCTACCATGACCTGCGTTCGCCCCTGGCCAACATCGTTTCAAGCCTGGAACTGATGAAAGCCCCCATCGCGGCCACCAAAGACGCCTCCATGATCCAGTTATTCGAGATCAGCGACAGGGCCACGGAACGCATGAACCGCCTGATCAGTTCGCTGCTGGATATCAACCGGCTGGAAGCCGGACAGCCCATCACCAACAAGAAAATGACAGATGTTGAAAAACTGATGGATGAAGCCATCGAAACCCTTCACACCTTGGCTAGAAGCAAACAGGTGATCGTTGAAAAAATGGTCTTCAGCAAAATAGCCCACATCCTGGTGGATGAAGACATGATCCGCCGCGTGTTGATCAATTTGCTTGAAAATGCCATCAAATTCTCGTCCGAGGGGGATAAAACCGCCATCGGCGCCAAAGCCAACGGCGGGGTGGTCACCATCTGGGTGGAAGATCACGGCCCCGGCATCCCCTCAGAGTCGCTGGACAACATCTTTAACAAGTTCGTGAGATTGCACGGCAACAGCTTTGCCAAAGGCTTGGGATTAGGCCTGTCATTTTGCCGTACCGCAGTACAATCTCACGGTGGTAAAATTTGGGTTGAAAATGTTACCGGCGGCGGTTCAAGGTTCATCCTGACCCTTCCATCCGCAGCCACCAATTGATCTGGCCACAAGGAGCCTTCATGCAAGAAATTGCACCTCATATTTTTATCGAAACCTCTTACCCTGGTGTCACGCTTGGCGCCTTCAACTGGCCCCACGGCTTGATCTTGATTGATGCCCCTCTGCGTCCGGATGATATCCGTTTATGGCGCAGCACCCTGGCCAACATGAACGGCGGCATTGACCGCCTGCTGGTCAACCTGGATGAACATTTTGACCGCACCATTGGTGCCCGCCAGGTGGAATGCATGGTCGCCGGCCATGAAAAGATGAACCAATTGTTCCGCGACCGCCCAATCACCTTTAAATCTCAAACCGTCGAAACCGGTGCGGATTGGGAACTGCAAAACGGCCTGGGCAGCATCCGCTGGGCACCGCCTGATATCTCTTTCAGCCACCAACTGCGCATCAGCTGGGATGCCGATCCCGTTTTACTCGAATACCATCCAGGTCCTTCCGCCTGCTCCACCTGGGTGGAACTGCCCAACCAGAAAATCGTCTTTGTCGGCGACACCGTCGTGCCCAATGCCCCGCCCTTCATCGGCAGTGCGGACCTGGTCGCCTGGAAGGAAACCTTAAATCTGCTGCTGGATCCCCGATACAAGGATTACATTATTGTGTCTGGCCGCGGCGGGCTGGTGAATCACGAAACAGTCAAAGAACAGATCAAATTCCTCGAGAAGGTTGAAAATCAACTGCTCAAACTGGCTGAGAAGAAATCCTCTCCCATCGAAGTGGAAAGGGCTGCCCACGGCCTGCTTAAATCTTTCGAGGTGGATGGTGACAAAGCCGCCCATTATTTGCTTCGCCTCACCTGGGGTATGCAGCAGTACCTCAAGCATCATCCGGAACTCGAACAAGCCGCTTAACGAAATGTTGTGATGGAAACCAAATCTGAAGCTGCCAGGCTAGTACTCGCCCGCCTGTTGGATGCCTACGGTGTTCCAACCTGGCGCGATCCCCTGCCGCCGGTGGATGAATTGGTTTCCACCATCCTTTCGCAAAACACCAACGATATCAACCGCGACAAGGCTTTCTTCGCCCTCAAACGCCGCTTTGCTGAATGGGATGAAGTCAGGCTTGCTCCTGAAGCGGAAATCATCGAAGCCATCCGGCCTGCCGGTTTGGCAAACCAAAAAGGTCCGCGCATCAAAGCGGTGCTCACCGAGATTTTCGCTGAACGCGGCAACCTTGATCTAGATTTTTTGGCCGACCTTCCGCTTGAAGACGCCCGCCAATGGCTGCTGAAATTCAAGGGCGTCGGACGCAAAACAGCCGCCATCGTGCTGCAGTTCTCGCTCAACCGCCCCGCCTTCCCTGTGGACACCCACATCTACCGCATCACCGGCCGGCTTGGCTTGCGCCCTGAAAAGTCCAACCTTGAGCAGACACACGACCTGATGGAACAGCTGATTGACCCGGCGGATTATTATTCCGGACATCTCAACCTCATCCGCCTGGGACGCGAAACCTGCCACGCCGGAAAACCAGACTGCTTAAATTGCCCGGTCAGTGATTATTGCGAATATTTCAAACAGCATCCGTTATAATCGAACCTTATGGTAGAAATCACCCTCGTCAGACACGGACAAACCGATTGGAATCTCGCGCGCCGTTTTCAAGGGCAGACTGATATTCCCTTGAATCAAACGGGCATAGAACAAGCCAATGAACTGGCTTCAGTGCTTGTTGGCGAGCAGTTCGATGCCATCTATGCCAGCGACCTCAGCCGTGCGTCACAAACAGCCACGATCATCGCCGAAACCCTGGGAGTAACGTTCACCAAAGACGCCCGCCTGCGAGAGATTTGCAAAGGTGTTTTTGAAGGCATGGTTTATGACGAAGTAAAAGAAAAATACCCTGATGAATTGCAAAGAGATCATGACGACCCGGTTAATTCACGCACCCCGGGGGCTGAAACGGTGGCTGAAGTAGCTGAACGCATGCGCGCAGTTGCGGATGAGATCGCCGCGCGCCATCCCGGCGGGCGTATCTTGTTGGTCTCACATGGTCTGGCGGTTTCAACTTTATTTTGCCAGGCGAACCAGATCTCGCTCACCGAGGTATATAAGCACATCCCTGACAATGCTGTCCCTTTGCATGTTAAATGGAAAGCCGCCTGGATTGAACCCGTATAAAAATAGAGCCGGAAAATCCGGCTCTATTTTTTTATTATCAGTAATCCCTATGTTGAAGTGGGAGTAGGCGTTTCAGTATCCGTCGGTGTTGGCGTCGGAGTATCAGTCGGTGTGGATGTCGCGGTCGGGGTGGCCGTTGAGGCGGTGGTGGCAGTGGACGTGGCCGTGGCTGTACCGCAGGTAATGGTATAAGGCGCCGACCCCAATAATTGATGGTTGGGTTCGTCAATATAGACAGCATCCGATCCGGTGACTGAAGCCGAAAAACTATCCGTGATGGCTTGCGATCCACCTGCGGTGAACGTCAGGGTTTTTACGTCACTCACAGACCCGTCGCTGCGCACAAAATGATACTTGACTGTGCCGGCTTTATTGACCGTCAAAGTGCCAGTCACCGTGATGGTCGTGGGACAAACACCGCTGAAAGTTGAAGGGCTGGCTGTGATCGCTACGGCTCTGACTGCGAAGTAGGCAAGGGTTGCAGTGGGGGTGCCGGTTCCAGGGGTGCGGGTTACCGTCGGCGTGCCGCTGATCACTTTGATATCCACATAGAATTTGCCGGTTCCATCCGCGCCGATGCCAAACAGGCCGCCGTTGGAACTCTGAAGCATCCAGTAGCCGGCGTACTCCCGCACCGCCGAGGGGGCGGTCATGGTCACCGAAATATCAATGGTTTGCCCGGGCGCGACAGTCTTGCTAAGCGCGGCACTGGCCGGAGCCCCCATCGCATCTCCATTGACAAAAACAACCCGGTAGCCGCTATCCCAGGTGCAGGTGCCCACATTGGATAACCGCCAGGTTTTGGTAAAACTGGAACCCGCGTAAAAGGTGGTCCGATCGGGGATAGTGACATCCGCCACAAAAGCAGCCTTATTGCAGTTCGCCTGATTCTGAGTGGCAGTTGCGGTGGCAACCGTGGCCGTGGGTTGGGGTGAGGGGGTTTCGGTCAATGTCTGAATAATTGCCTCAGTCGGTGAAATGGTCGGCAAAAGCGGAGGTGCTTGCTGTGTTTGAGCCATCACCGTGACCAGCGCCGACAAAGTCTGGGCAACCATAGTGTTGACGGTCACTGCATCCGGTGCTGCGGGCGTGGTAGTAGCGCAGGCGGTTAAGAGCATAATTCCAGTAATCAAAACCCCCAGTATTTTAGTTTTCATGATTTAGTTCTCCTGATGAACAATATATTTTTTTCTTATTCATTCTTTTTCAAGCGATTTGCCTTAAGTTATTAACGGATAATTTCAATAAATAGGACGTCGAATTACGATAAAAGTTCCATCGAATATTTAGCCACCGATAATTTCCGCACCCTGTGTCAATAAATATACCCCCGAAAACATCATTTTTAAGTCCATTTTGAGTCACAATTTGATAATTTGAGCAAAAACACCAATTTTAGAACGAGTTTTCTAAATCTATTGACTTTTTAGAATTCTTGTTCTATAATGTGACTGTTCGTTCTAATCGGAAGCTATTGTTCAGGAGGCACAGTCATGAACCTAACCACCACCCGCTCTTTCTTTCGAAATCCGCTGCAAACCCTTGCCAAATCCCGCGTCCGTTCAAACACCGTCTATGGCATGATCATCATCCTTGCCATGTTCGCTTTCGAGGCTTTCAACTACGGCACGACCAATTATGCCCTGAAAGACTTGTTGGGCGACCTGCGCTTCGCCGGCATCCCATGGGCGACCTTAATGGCCCTCGCCTTCTGCGGACTCGATTTCGCCGGTATTGCCCGCCTGATCACCACCAACGGCCGGGAAGAAAACCCCAGGGCAAGCTGGTATCTCTTCGGCGCCTGGCTGATCGCCGGCACTTTCAATGCCATCCTCACCTGGTGGGGCGTCTCAATTGCCATTTCTTCTCACACCACCGTGAGCGCCGCTCTGGCGAGCACCCAATCGCTAACGACCATCGTCCCCGTCATGGTGGCCATCATGGTCTGGCTGATCCGCATTCTGATCATCGGATCGCTCTCCAGCGCACTTGAAAAAATGCAGAACAACAACACCCGGCGCACCCAGCCTGCCGCGCGCCCCACCAACACCAGCACCCCGCAGCGTTTCAATCCCAACCAGGAACGCCCCGCGGCCAATCTTCACCGCATCGTCCCCACCCAGCAGCGCCCGACCGGCTCCGTCGCCGCCAGCGCCCCCCGCATGGAACCCACCTATCACAAATTCGATTCCGGCGACCATTCATCCAGAAGTCTATAGTCATCGATTAATGTCGTAGGGGCGGTTCATGAACCGCCCCTACGTTTTTTTATCAAAAGTAATTATTTGGAATTCAACCTAATCCTTGTCCTTCATCACGTATCCCACCCCCCTGACGGTGTAAATCAACTTGGATTCCTTGCTGGTTTCCAGCTTTTGTCTTAAATAGCGAATATAAACATCCAGTACATTGCTCTCGCCGCCAAAATCGTATCCCCACACCCGGTCAAAGATCACTTCTCGTGTCATCACCTTGCGCGGATTTCGGATGAATATCTCGAGCAGGTCATATTCCTTGGCGGTCAAATGAATCACACGGCCGTTGCGCATCGCCTGTCGCGTGGAAGTATCCAGTGAAAGATCGCCAAAAGTGTAGATCATAGATTGATCTAATTGCGTTCTCCGCAGTAAAGCCCTGATGCGCGCCATGAGTTCTTCAGTCTCGTAGGGCTTTACCATATAGTCATCCGCCCCGGCATCCAACCCCAGAACCCTGTCCTTGGTGGATTCCTTGCCTGTCAACATCAGAATTGGCTGAGTTCCAGCCTGACGGATCCGCTTGCAAACCTCAAGACCATCCATCCCCGGCAGCATCCAATCCAGCACCACCAGATCTGGTGAGTTTTCGGTGAATTGAGCCAGGCCGCTTAAACCATCTTCGGCAAGGTCTACCTGGTAGCCCTCACCGAGTAAAGCCCGTTTTACCAAACCGGCAAATCGCTCGTCGTCGTCTATCAATAATATTTTGGAACTCATTTTCCCTCCATCTACGCCAACGTCTACTTATAAGTATCTAATTATTGCACACTTTGTCCAATATATAAACCATCAATCCTGATAACTTTATACAATTTATTACCCGTGAGGCGGTATAATTCGCCCATGGACATCGCCCCTTGTAAACCCGCTGTATGGGTGAATACTGCACAAGGCTTGACCGAAGCCTTCCAAGCCCTTGAATCATACCCTCGCATAGCTGTTGATACGGAATCGAACAGCCTTTTTTCTTATCAAGAGAAAGTCTGTCTGATCCAAATCTCATCCCCTGATACCGATTTCGTTATTGATCCATTTGAATTCAAAGATCTTTCGCTGCTTGGCCGTCTCTTTGAGAATCCAAAGCAGGAAAAAATCTTTCACGCCTCCGAATACGACCTGATCTGCCTGAAACGGGATTATCACTTCACCTTTGTCAATATTTTTGACACCATGATTGCCGCACGCATCCTGGGAGCTGCCCAGGTTGGATTGGGATCTTTACTGCAAAAGTATTTTGATATCACCCTTGATAAGAAATATCAGCGCGCCAATTGGGGATTGCGCCCTCTGCCGCCTGAAATGCTCGATTATGCCCGTTTTGACACCTATTACCTTTTCAAACTGCGCGACATCCTCGAGGCGGAACTTACTGCCCACGAACTGCTTGACCTGGCCCAGGAGGATTTCATCAACGCCTGTAATGCAGAAGGTCATCCGAACGGCAACGGCCAGGGTGAATATTGGAAGTTAGCCGGCTCCGGTCACGTTGATCCGCGGCAGGTGACCATTCTCAAAGAGTTATGCGCCTATCGCGATGAACAAGCCAAAAAAGCGGATCTGCCGCACTTCAAGATCCTCTCCAATGAAATGCTGGTTGAGGTCAGTTTGCTGCGGCCTGCCAGCATGGATGAGTTAAGCCTGGTTCCGCACTTTTCAGAAAAACTGGTCAAACGCCACGGTAACGGACTTCTCAAAGCGGTCGCCAAAGGCGAAACCGCACCTCTGGTGACGCGAGTCAAGAATCCGCGGCCCGATGATGCATTTTTAGCCAGAATTGACTGCCTGAAGGAATGGCGCAAGAACACCGGCAAGAAATTGGAAGTTGAATCAGATGTGGTGCTGCCAAGAGATATGCTGGAACGGATCGCCTCAGCCAATCCCACCACAAAAACGGACCTCAAAAAGATCATGTCCAATTCACCCATCCGCTACCAAAAATTTGGTGATTTGATCTTGAAAGAGTTAAAGAAAACGGAGACCGCATGAAAATCACTTTTGATGGTGCTGCTCAAACTGTAACTGGCTCAAGACATTTGATCGAAGTCAACGGACACAAGCTCTTGCTGGATTGCGGCCTGTTTCAAGGCAAACGCGACGAAAATTACACCAGGAATCAGAATTTTGAGTTCGACCCCGCCACATTGGATGCGGTCATCCTATCGCATGCACATATTGATCACAGCGGCAACCTGCCCAACCTGGTGAAAAACGGATTCCGCGGACCGATCTACGCCACGCCGCCCACCGCCACCCTGGGCGATATCATGCTGCAAGACTCAGCTCACATCCAGGAACAGGATACGGTTTACGTCAACAAAAAACGCGCCGCCCGCGGATTACCCGCCATGGAGCCGCTTTATACCATTGCCGATGCCATCGAAGCCATTGATAAATACTACCCGGTTAAGTATGAAGATGCTTTCTCGCCGGTGCCGGGTGTGACCGTGCGCTTCTTCAACGCAGGCCATATCCTGGGTTCCGCCGCCATTCGTCTTGACGTGGTTGAGAATGGCCAGCACAAGAGCCTGTGGTTTTCAGGAGACATTGGCCGCCTGGGCTTGCCGCTGCTGCCTGACCCCGTGCTGCCGTCAGATGTGGACTACCTGCTGATGGAATGCACCTATGGTGATGAAAACCACGACAGCGTGGATGCTGCTTACGCTAAATTCAAAGATATTGTGGCAAAGACCATCAAACGCGGCGGCAAGATCATCATCCCGGCCTTCGCCGTTGGCCGCACCCAGGAGATCATTTATTTCCTCAACATGATGATTTCTGAAGGCGCAATCGCGCCGCTGCCCGTTTATGTTGACAGCCCGCTGGCGGTAGCTGCCTCAAAGATCTTTAAGGGATACCCTGATTACTTCGATGAAGAGACCTTCGATTTCATCCGTGAAGAAAAACATCCCGCCCTCGATTTCAAGGGATTGCACTATGTCGGTACTGTTGAAGAATCCAAAGCGCTGAACGACAAAAAAGGTCCCATGGTGATCATATCCGCCTCGGGCATGGCCGAAGCCGGACGCATTCTGCATCATCTCAAAAACAATATTGAAGACAGTAATAATTCCGTCTTGATCTGCGGATGGCAGGCGCCCAACACCCTTGGCCGCCGCTTGGTGGATAAAGATCCAAGAGTGAAAATCTTCGGTGAAGAATATCAACTGCGGGCTGAAGTCGTCACAATCAACGGCCTCTCGGCTCACGCCGGGCAGGATTTCCTTTTGAAATATGCCGGCGCCGTCAAAGGGCGCGTCAAAAAGATATTCCTCGTCCACGGCGAAGCGGATGCCGCCAGCATCTTCCAGACCAAACTCAAAGAGGCGGGCATCGGTCCGGTGGAATATCCAATCTACCAACAGCAAGTGGAAATTTAGGTTTTTCGGGTATAATTTTGCCATTCGGAGAGGTGCCAGAGTGGCTGAATGGGGCGGTCTCGAAAACCGTTGTGGCCTTCCGGGTCACCGTGGGTTCAAATCCCACCCTCTCCGCCATGGAACGGCTCTGAGGGCGCTCATCTCGCAGCCCTCTCCAACAAAAGCATGGCTTCTAGGGCGCAAAACCCGCAGCCCTCTCCAACAAAGAACGGCTCCGATAACAAATAAAACCTTTTGTTTCCTTATGTTTCCTTTTGTTTCCTTTTGTTTCCTTTTGTTCCATTGATTGATCAAATTTGATCCTTTTCCAGTTGTATAAACAACATACCTGATTAATGTCACTGTGCCAGAGTGACATATGTCACTATCCTTAGAGTTAACTCAAACTCCTATAATCAACCCATTGTTTACCCGAGAAAATCATGCAAACTGAATCTATAAAGTGCCTTTTAGAACAAGTCAAATCCGGCGCCGTGGACGTGGACGCCGCCATGGATAAACTGCGCCACCTGCCCTATGAAGCCGTGGATAACTTCGCCATGCTCGATCATCACCGCAGCATGCGCAACGGGTTTCCTGAAGTGATCTTTGCGCAGGGGAAAACCCCCAGCCAGGTTGCCACGATCGCCCAAAAGCTGGCCGAGCGCAGCGACAAGGTCTTGATCACGCGGATCGATGAAACTACTGCCGAAGTGGTACTATCCGCGCTGCCTGAAATGACGTATCATCCGATTCCAAGGCTGATGATCCTCGACCGCTCCACAACATCAGACAAAAAACCGGGCATCATGGTATGTTCCGCCGGCACCGCGGATATGCCTGTGGCCGAAGAAGCCGCCATGACCGCCGAATTGATGAACAATAGAGTGGAGCGTCTTTACGATGTCGGTGTGGCCGGCATCCACCGCCTATTGGACAAGGTGGATCAATTGTGGGAGGCGCGTGTAATCATCGTCGCCGCCGGCATGGACGGCGCCCTGCCCAGTGTGATCGGCGGGTTGGTGTCAGTGCCCGTCATCGCCGTCCCCACCAGCGTGGGCTACGGCGCCAGTTTCAACGGCCTCGCCGCCCTGCTCACCATGCTCAATTCCTGCTCCACCGGGGTTGGAGTGGTCAATATCGACAACGGTTTTGGCGCGGGCGTGCTCGCCAGTTCGATCAATCAACTCAAGTGAGTCTTATGAATCTCTCTGAAACAGCAAGAACCCTGCCGCAGGAACTGTTTGCGCGCTGGAACATCCTGGTGGACTATTTTCAAAAACAGCCGTCGGTAATCGTCGCTTATTCCGGCGGGATAGACAGCGCCCTGCTGTGCGCCGCCGCTTATGCCGCCCTCGGAGACCACATGCTGGCCCTGACCATCCATTCGCCGGTGGAATCTGAGGAAAGCATCGAAGTTGTCAAAGCATTTTCCGCCCAGGTGGGCTTCACTCACCGGGTGATCGAATACAATGACCTTGAAAATCCCGGCTTCGTGGCGAACCCGCCAGACCGCTGCTATGTGTGCAAGAAAGCCCGCTTTGAAGGGCTGCTCGAAATTGCCAAGCAGGAAGGATTTGTCACCCTGGTTGAAGGCACCAATGCGGATGATGTGGATGATTACCGTCCCGGCCGCAAAGCCGTGCTCGAACTCGGCATTCAAAGTCCGCTGCTGGACCTGGGTTTTTCGAAAAGCGACATTCGCGCGCTGCTGAAAGGCTTGGGGCTGCCCAACTGGAACCGCCCCAGCGCGCCCTGCTTTGCCACGCGCTTTCCGTACGGCTCACCTGTCACACAGCTAGGCTTGGATCAGGTCATTGCCGGCGAGGCCTTCATGCGCGACCTTGGTTTTGACACCGTCCGCGTGCGCCATCACGGCGATACGGTCAAACTTGAAGTGGACCCGGCCCAGTTTGAGGGCTACATCACCCACCGCCGGCAAATATTGGAATTCTTTACAAGTGTGGGTTTCCGCTATATCACCGCCGACCTGGCAGGCTACCGCCGGGGGAGTCTGAATGAGGTGTTGAAATGAAAATTGCCTACGCGGATTGTTTTTCAGGCGTCAGCGGCGATATGTTCCTGGCCGCCCTGCTGGATGCCGGTTTGCCGCTCGAGATCTTGCAGCAAAACATAGACCTGCTGCATCTTCCCGAAAAAGTGGAATTGAAACTGAGCGACACCCATAAAGGCGCCTTGAGGGCCGCCAACCTTGAGGTGATTGTTCCACACAGCCACAACCACCGCCACCTTTCGGACATATTGGAGATCATTAACACCAGCGGACTTTCTGGGAAAGTAAAAGCCACCGCCTCGAAGATCTTTCAACTGCTGGCCGAAGCGGAATCACGCGTCCACGGCGAACCTGTCGAACACATTCACTTTCATGAAGTTGGAGCGCTCGATTCGATCGTGGATATCGTCGGCGCTGCCATCGGTCTGGATTATTTGGGCATTGAGCAGTTGTATGCCTCTCCCCTGCCTTACGGATCAGGCACCATCAACAGCGACCACGGTCTGCTGCCGCTGCCCGCCCCGGCCACCCTCGAGGTGCTGCGCCTGATCAAGGCTCCCCTCACTCCATCTTCCGCGGAGGTGGAACTGGTCACCCCCACCGGAGCGGCCATTTTGGGATCCATGGCCAGCTTCTCGCGCCCGAACCTGGTGATGAGCCGCATCGGCATCGGTGCGGGCAAACGAGATCTGGAATGGCCCAATATTTTACGCCTGATGATCGGTGAAGTACCCGAAGCGGATAAATCCGAAATGGTGCAGCTTGAAACCAACATTGACGACATGAATCCGCAGCTCTTTGGCTACCTGATGGATCTGCTCTTTACCGCCGGCGCCCGGGATGTCTTCATGACACCCATCCACATGAAGAAGAACCGTCCAGGCATTCTGCTGGGCGTGATCGCTTTCCGCAAGGACGAAGCTGCGCTGGCCGAACTGCTGCTGCGCGAAACCACCACCCTCGGCCTGCGTGTTCAGCCCATCGGCCGTTACGAAGCCAGCCGCGAGTTCCGCCGGATCGAGACACGCTTCGGTATGGTCACCCTCAAAGCTAAGATCCTGGATGGCAAGATCATTCACACCACCCCGGAATATGAAGACTGTGTACGCCTCGCCAGGGAAAACCAGGTCAGCCTGCTCGATATTTATCAAGAAGTCAATCAACTGATGAAATTGGATTGAGCTCTACCAAACACTCTAGGAGGAACAAAACCATGCAATACAGACCATTTGGAAAACTGGATTGGAAAGTCTCTGCACTCGGGTTCGGCGCCATGCGCCTGCCGATTCTGGACGGTAAAAGCGGCAGTATTGATCAACCCAAAGCCACCGAAATGATCCGCCACGCCATTGACAGCGGCTTGAATTATCTTGACACGGCTTATGTCTATCACGAACAAAAAAGCGAGAGCGCGGTGGGGATCGCTTTGAAAGACGGCTATCGCGAACGCGTCAAAATCGCCACCAAGCTGCCCATATGGCTGGTTAAAACCACTTCCGACTTTGACAGAATGCTCAACGAACAATTGGAACGTCTACAGACAGATCATATTGATTTCTACCTGCTGCACGCCTTGAACAAGGATTCTTGGCAGAAGATCCTCGATCTCAAATTGATCCAGGAAGCCGAAAAAGCCCTGGCCGATGGGCGCATCCGCCACCTCGGATTTTCCTTCCACGACAAGCTCGAAACCTTCAAAACAATCGTGGACGGCTACGACAAGTGGACCTTCTGCCAGATCCAGTACAACTTTATGGATACTGAATTCCAGGCCGGCAAAGAGGGATTGCAGTACGCTGCCTCGAAAGGCATTGCGGTGGTGGTGATGGAACCATTGCGCGGTGGCAAACTGGCCGCGGATATCCCGGCTGCCCGCCCCTTATGGGAATCTGCTCCGATCAAACGCACCCCTGCCGACTGGGCTTTGCAGTGGCTCTGGAACCAGCCCGAAGTTTCGGTGGTGTTGAGCGGCATGAGCACACTTGATCAATTAAAAGAGAACCTTGTTTCAGCATCCAACTCAAGCATCGGATTGCTCACTGCACAGGAATTGGAATTGGTCGAGCAGGTCAACAAAGTTTTGACCGCCCGCAGCCCGATCCCCTGCACGGCCTGCGAATACTGCTTGCCGTGTCCGAATAACGTCAATATTCCTCGCAATTTTGAATCTTATAACAATGCCGCTATGTACAACGATATTAATGACAGCCGCATGGATTACAAAATGTGGATTCCCGACGATGCAAAAGCCGCCCAGTGCATCCAATGCGACGAGTGTCTCGACAAATGTCCGCAGCAGATCGCCATCAGCACCTGGATGCCCGTGATTGACGGCGTCTTGGGGTTGGGTCAGCCTTTCGTGGAAAAAGTCTCATAAATTGGATTAATTCCAATGGTTTAAAAGGTCCGGCGAATTTGCCGGACCTTTTTCTATTCAAAATTGCCGTAAAATTGCAACTATTATTAAGATATTTTTTATCATATTTCTTATATTAATCCCATATACTGATCACAGATAGAGAACGATTCTCTAACAGGATGGGATCAGGTCTGGAGTCAATATGAAAATAGCAAACAAGGTTTTTGTTGTTACCGGCGGAGGCAATGGAATTGGCCGGCAGTTGGTGCTGCAGTTGGTCCAAGGCGGCGCCAGCGTGGCCATCGTGGATATCAGTGAAGAAGGCATGAAAGAAACGGTAAAAATGGCCGGCAGCCTGGGCGATAAAATCTCCACCCATGTGGCCGATATTGCAGAGATCGCTACGGTGGAAGCCCTGCCTGAAAAGATCATTGCCGTTCACGGCAACGTGGATGGATTGATCAACAATGCAGGCATCATTCAACCCTTTGTTAAAGTAACCGAGTTAACCTTTGCCCAAATTAACCGCGTCTTCCATGTCAATTTCACTGGTCTAATGGTCATGACCAAATCTTTTCTACCTTATCTGCTCAAGAGGCCTGAAGCTCACCTGGTGAATCTTTCGAGCATGGGCGGGTTCCTGCCCGTCCCTGGACAAACCATCTACGGCGCATCCAAGGCTGCGGTCAAGTTGTTTACCGAAGGGCTGCATTCTGAATTGCTTGAGACCAACGTGCATGTCACCCTGGTCTTCCCGGGCGCCATTAAAACCAACATCACTGTCAACTCGGGCCTGATGACCCAGGAACAGGCGGATAAACAGGATTATGGCAAGTTCAAAATGACCGAACCGGATAAAGCCGCCGAAATAATTATCGCCGGCATTGAAAAGAATGCCTACCACGTGTTTGTCGGTAGCGACTCAAAGATGATGGATTTTCTCGTCCGCCTGGCACCCAAACGGGCAGCCAAACTCATCTTTGACCAGATGAAATCTTTGCTGAAATAAAAAACCAACTGTAAGGGCAATTCACGCGAATTTTGCGTCCAATTACTGGATGAATTGCTCTAACCCTAATTATTATCCCTTAATCTCCGTGGATCCCATCAGGTAGCGGTCCACTTCGCGGGCGGCACCGCGCCCTTCACGGATGGCCCAGACCACCAGGCTCTGGCCTCTGCGCATGTCGCCGGCAGAGAAGACACCGGGCAGGCTTGTGCCGTAATGCTCGCCATCCGCCAGCACATTAGAGCGCGCGTCACGCGCCACACCCAACTGCTCCAACATCTGATCTTCAGGTCCCAAAAAGCCCATTGCCAGCAGCACTTCCTGCACCGGCCAGACCTTTTCAGTGCCAGGGATCTCTTTCGGCCCCATGCGTCCGTTGGCGTCTTTCACCCACTCCACCTGAACGGTATGGGCTTCTTTGACATAGCCGTTCTCATCGCCCACGAAGCGTTTGGTGGTGATGCCAAATTCACGCGGATCGCGGCCGTAAAAAGCCATTGCTTCTTCCTGTCCGTAATCCACCTTCAATACTTTTGGCCACTCCGGCCAGGGATTATCCGCCTGACGTGCATGGGCAGGCTCCGGCAGGATTTCAAACTGGGTCACACTGCGGCAGCCGTGCCGCAGAGAAGTCCCGATACAATCCGTACCGGTGTCGCCGCCGCCGATCACCAGCACATCCTTGTTGCGCGCTGAGATGGTGATGGCATCCGCGTCGCGGCTTAGGCCGCCCAGCAGGTTGCGCGTATTGGCATGTAAAAACTCCATGGCAAAGTGGATTCCCTTAAGGTCGCGGCCTTCCACCTGCAAGTCGCGCGGTTTGGTCGCGCCGCCGCATAAGACCACGGCATCGTAATCCTTCACCAGCATGTCCGCCGGCATATCTTTGCCAACCTCGGTTTTGGTCACAAACACAACGCCTTCTTCAGCCATCAGGTTCACCCGGCGATCGACCACACTTTTATCCAATTTCATATTGGGGATTCCGTACATCAGAAGTCCGCCGATGCGGTCAGCCCGCTCAAAAACGGTCACACTGTGCCCGGCCTTGTTGAGCAGGTCGGCGCAGGCCAGCCCAGACGGACCGGAACCCACCACGGCCACTTTCTTACCCGTCCGCTTGAGAGGCGGCTCTGGATGGATCCAGCCTTCTTCGAATCCTTTTTCAATGATGGCGTGTTCAATTGACTTGATCGCCACCGGCGAAGTCACCAGTCCAGCCGTGCACGACCCTTCACACGGCGCGGGGCAAACCCGCCCGGTGAACTCGGGGAAGTTGTTGGTTTTCAATAATCGCTCAAGCGCCTGCTTCCACAATCCGCGGTAGACCAGTTCGTTCCACTCGGGGATCAGATTGTGAATCGGGCAGCCCGAGGCCATGCCGTTGATCAAGGTGCCGGTGTGGCAGAAGGGCGTTCCGCAATCCATGCAGCGCGCGGATTGGCGGTTGAGCGACTCTTCTGAAAAAGGCTGGTGGAATTCCTTCCAATGCAAAATGCGTTCCTGTGGCGGAAAATCCGTCTGGGTTTCGCGACTGTAATCCATGAATCCGGTTGGTTTCGCCATGACTACCTCTTAATTCCCGCTCACGCGCGAGAGTTCTTTGCTGTTCAATTCAAACGCGGCCTTGACGGCCTCTTCGCCGCTCAGCCCCGCGGCCTTCACTTCTTCAAACGCTTTCAACATGCGCTGATAATCCTGTGGAATGACCTTGATGAACATGGGGATGAAATGCGCCCAATCTTTCAAGATTCGTCCGGCCAGCGGACTGCCGGTCAACAGCTGATGTTTTTCGATTAAGGTTTTGACTTCGTTGATCTCAAACTCATCCTGCAGGGTTTCGAGATTGACCATTTCAAGGTTGCAGCGCGATTTGAAAGCGCCGTCCCAATCAATGACATAGGCGATGCCGCCCGACATGCCCGCGGCGAAGTTGCGTCCGGTCTTGCCCAGGATGACCACGCTGCCGCCGGTCATGTATTCGCAGCCGTGGTCGCCCACCCCCTCCACTACTGCTTTGGCGCCGCTGTTGCGCACGCAGAAACGTTCGCCGGCCAAACCGCTGATGAAGATCTCACCCGAGGTCGCGCCGTAAAAAGCCACGTTGCCGATAATAATGTTCTCGTCCGGTGCAAAGGGCGACCCCTTGGGCGGATAGACGATGATGCGCCCGCCGGAAAGGCCCTTGCCGATGTAGTCGTTGGAATCCCCTTCGAGTTCCATGGTCACACCGCGTGGAATGAATGCGCCGAAACTCAACCCGGCCGAGCCCAGGCAGTGGATGTGAATGGTGTCGTCGGGCAGTCCCTCAAGACCATAGCGCCTTGTCACCGCGCTGCCGACCTGCGAGCCGATCACCCGGTGCACGTTGCGCACGGGGATATTCACCGAAACGCGTTCGCCGCGTTCGATGGCCGGTGCGCATTTTTCGAGCAGGATCTTTTGATCAAGCGATTTTTGCAGGTTGTGTTGCTGGGGGGTGGTGTAACGAATCTCCACTGAAGCATCCACCTCGGGGCGGAAGAGCAGTGCAGAAAGATCCACGCCGCTGGCTTTCCAGTGGTCCACGGCCTGTTTGGTTTCAAGCTTGTCGGTGCGTCCGATCATCTCGTCAATGGTTCTAAATCCGAGTTGCGCCATCCATTCGCGCATTTCTTGTGCTATGAAAAGCATGAAGTTGACCACATAAGCCGGGTCGCCCATGAAGTTCTTCCTCAGTTCAGGGTTTTGGGTGGCAATGCCGGTCGGACAAGTGTCTTGATGGCAGACACGCATCATCACGCAGCCCAGCGTAACAAGCGGCGCCGTGGCAAAGCCGAATTCTTCCGCGCCGAGCAGCGCAGCCACCACCACATCGCGGCCGGTCTTGAGCTGCCCGTCCGTTTCAACGGAGATTCTGCTGCGTAAATTATTAAGTACCAGGGTCTGGTGGGTTTCGGCCAGTCCGAGTTCCCATGGCAGGCCGGCGTGTTTGATGCTGGTCTGCGGAGAGGCACCCGTGCCGCCGTCGTGGCCGCTGATCAGCACCACATCCGCACGAGCTTTGGCCACACCTGCCGCCACCGTCCCCACCCCGACTTCCGAAACCAGCTTGACGTTGATGCGCGCCTGAGGATTCACATTCTTCAGGTCGTTGATCAACTGCGCCAGGTCCTCGATCGAATAAATATCATGATGCGGCGGAGGCGAGATCAAACCCACCCCCGGCGTGGAATGGCGTGTCTTGGCAATTTCAGGGTAGACCTTGCGCCCGGGGAGCTGTCCGCCCTCGCCGGGTTTGGCGCCCTGCGCCATCTTGATCTGAAGTTCACGGGCGTTGACCAGGTAATAGCTGGTCACGCCGAAGCGGGCCGAAGCCACCTGCTTGATCGCGCTGTTGCGAGAGTCGCCGTTGGTGTCCTTTTCGTAGCGGGCTGGGTCCTCGCCGCCCTCGCCGGTGTTGCTCTTTCCTCCGATGCGGTTCATGGCAATGGCCAGCGCTTCGTGGGCTTCCTTGCTGATCGAGCCATAAGACATGGCCCCGGTCTTGAAGCGTTTAACAATCGCTTCCACCGGCTCCACCTCTTCAAGTGGAACAGGCGTCTCGGCTAATTTGAAATCAAGCAGACCGCGCAAGGTGGTCAATTGTTTGGATTGGTCATTGATCAAGGCCGAATACTTCTTGAACAGGGCATAATCATTGTTGCGGGTAGCCTGCTGCAAGAAGTAGATGGATTCAGGATTGAAGAGATGGTGTTCGCCATCCTCGCGCCATTGATACTTGCCGCCGGCATCCAGGGGAGCCAGCTCGGCCGGCCGCAGCGGAAACGCCTGCTCATGCCGCATGATCGCTTCGCGAGCGATCACGTCCATCCCGGCGCCGCCGATGCGTGAAGGCGTGCCGTTGAAATACTGGTCCACAAATTCCTTGTTCAACCCCACGGCTTCATAAATTTGCGCGCCGCAGTAGCTCTGAATGGTCGAAATACCCATCTTGGAACACACTTTAATGATGCCCTTGACCACGGCTTTGCGATATTTCTGTGAAGCGGTGCGGTAATCGGTATCGGCCAGAAATCCCTGGTCGATCATCTCGCGGATGGTATCAAAGGCCAGGTAAGGATTGATCGCCACAGCGCCGTACCCTACCAGGGTGGCAAAATGGTGCACTTCCCGCGGTTCGGCAGACTCAACCACCAGCCCGATGTGGGTGCGGGTTCCCTTGCTGATCAGGTGATGATGAAGCCCGGCCACCGCCAGCAGCACAGGGATGGCCGCATGTTCGGCATCCACGCCGCGGTCAGACAGAATCAGGATATTGGCCTCATCGCTGGCAATGATCTCGTCCGCGCGGGCGAACAATCTTTGCAAACCAGCTTCAAGCCCCGCCCCGCCCTCAGTCGGGTTGAATAATATCGGGATGGTCATGGTATGGAAGTGCAGCCGGTTGAGATGGCGCAGCTTCTCCAGTTTTTCGTTGGTAAGGATGGGATTTTTGAGCTTGATCTGGCGGCAGTTCTCGGGCCGCGGTTCAAGCAGGTTTTGCTCCGAGCCGATCATGATCTCGGTGGCGGTGACGATCTCTTCGCGATTGGCGTCGATCGGCGGATTGGTCACCTGTGCAAACAACTGTTTGAAATAGTCAAACAGCAGCACCGGTTTGTCTGAGAGCACGGCCAGGGGGGTGTCATTACCCATTGATCCGATGGGTTCCACGCCGTTCTTGGCCATGGGGCCGATGATGACCCGCAAATCTTCATAAGAGTATCCAAAAGCGCGCTGGCGTTTGAGCACGTCCTGGCTGCGTTCGTAGCCTTCCTTCTTCCGTTCCACTTCGAGGTTGACGGGGTCAGGCAGATCTTCGAGGTTGATCATGAATTCGTTCAACCACTTGCGGTAGGGCCTGGCAATGGAAATGTTGTGCTTGATCTCTTCATCGCTGACGATGCGGCCTTCTTCGGTATCCACCCAAAGCATACGCCCTGGTTCGAGGCGACCTTTTTTGACTACGTTTTCGGCAGGCACATCCAGCACCCCCACTTCAGAGGCGAGGATCACCCGGTCGTCGCTGGTGACGTAATAACGCGAGGGGCGCAGCCCGTTCCGATCGAGACAGGCGCCAATGCCCACCCCGTCGGTGAAGACCATCGAAGCCGGTCCATCCCAGGGTTCCATCAGCGAACTGTGATATTCGTAAAAAGCCTTCTTCTCTTCGCTCATGCTCTCGTGTTTGGACCACGGTTCCGGGATCATCATCATCATGGCTTCCGGCAGAGTTCTCCCTGCCAGCACCAGCAGTTCAAGCACATTGTCGAAAATGCCCGAGTCAGACCCATCCGGGTTGATCACGGGCAGCACTTTTTGAAGATCATTGCCAAAACGGTCCGAATGGAACTTGGTCTGCTGCGAGTTCAACCAGTTGACATTGCCGCGCAGGGTGTTGATCTCGCCGTTATGTGCCAGCATGCGGTTGGGATGCGCCCGGTCCCAGGAGGGAAAGGTGTTGGTTGAAAAACGCGAGTGCACCATCACCATGGCGGTCTCAAGATCCGGGTCAGATAGATCAGGGAAGTATGCCCCCACCTGGCGTGAGGTCAACATACCTTTGTAGACCAGGGTCTTGTATGACATGCTGCACACGTAAAACTGGTCGCCGCCGGCCATCCCCGAGTAGCGGATGGATTGCTCGGCTCGTTTGCGGATGACATACAATTTGCGTTCAAAAGACATGCGGTCTTTGATGGTCTTATTACGTTCGACAAATAACTGACGGATCACCGGCTGAGCCGCCCTGGCGGTGGGGCCTAGTGTTCTGTCATCCGTGGGGACGGTGCGCCAGCCCAAAACGCGTTGACCTTCTTCTTCACAAATGGTCTCAATGATCGCTTCAAATTTACGGCGCAAGGTTTCATCTTGCGGAAGGTACAACATGCCCACGCCAAAGTAACGTTCACCGGGCAGGTTGAATCCAAGCTTGGCGCTCTCGCGCTGGAAAAACTTGTGCGGCACCTGGATCAAGATGCCGGCGCCGTCGCCTGTATCCGTTTCTGAGCCGGTGGCGCCGCGGTGTGCCAGGTTATCCAAAATGGTCAGGCCTTGTCCGATGATGTCATGCGAAACATTCCCTTTTATATTCACCACAAACCCGGTACCGCAGGCGTCATGTTCAAACCTGGGATCGTAAAGTCCTTGTTTGCCTGGGGCGGTCGTTTGAGGGGATTTTTTTTCATTCATCATGGTAAATCCTTCAGAGTGCATTTTTGATATGGCAAAAAGACCTGTTGGCAGGCGTCATTGTTTAGAACGTTTTTGCTCTAAAATGGGCTGGGTTGTGTTGCATGCCGAACAGTGCTTTAATTCGAAGTGAATTAATGACACATCCACCGTTCGTTAATAATATAATGGATTGTTTATACCACTTTTTCAAGATGAAAATTTCGTTTTTTATGGAATTTTGATATATTGGGTAAGGGTCGGATGACCCTTATTAAGCCCATAAAGTGGATTATTTCAAAGCATTTAGGGAACCTCTTTACATTATTATGTCAGACCTCGCTGCTAAACCACTTGGATGGTATTGAGAATATTAATTAAGTTCATGATATGATGGTCAGACAATATTATGATTATCAATCCAAATAAACGACTGGTCGTAAATCATCTCTCCAAATCGTTTGGGGTTGTAGACTCCCTGACGAATATTAATTTTGAGATCGAATCCGGAGAGATCCTCGGCATCGTGGGACAGCGCGGCGCCGGCAAATCCACCCTGGTTAATGTGTTGTCTGGAATATATCAGCCGACCCGCGGAAAGTTCCTGATTGACGGTAAACGCATCCAGTTGAATGCCGCCTCACAGGCTTTGCACGAAGGCATCGAGATCATCACCCAAACCCCCTTCCTGGCCAACAATTTATCCGTGCTTGATAACATTTTTCTCGGCAGAGAAATCTGCAGCTTTGGTCCGCTCAAATTATGGCCCAAAGTCGGCGATATGGTGGATAAGGCCCGGGAACTTTTTGCCGAATTTGATGTCTCGCCGGATATTGTCAGCGACTTTCCGGGCAACCTTTCAAACGAACTGCGCCAGATCGTGGTCATGGTGCGTGCTTTTTGCTTTCCGGTCAAACTTCTACTGATCGACGACATCCTGGGCGCATTGAGCTACGAACGCCAGGAACTGCTGTTGGAATACCTGAAGAAGTGCAAAAATAAAGACATGTCCATCATCATTATCAGTGATGATCTAAAACACCTCTTTTCGATCACTGACCGCATCCTCGTTTTGTACCAAGGCAAACAACTGGCCACCCGCACCACTTCAGAGACCACCCCCCGCGAGATCGTCGAACTCATCGTCGGTACGAACCTAAAAGCCCAGGTCACCCCTGTCATTTGGGCATTTGAGAATTATCACGCCGCTCAGAAACAAACCGAGGAATTAAAACAAACTCAAAAGGTGCTGCGCCAAAGTCTGCGTGAGCAAGACTCGTTAAACCGGCAGTTATTTGAACGATTGCGTAACCAGGTTGAAGCGCTCGACCAATTGAATCTTGCCCTGCAGGAGGCCAACCGCCGCCTGATCACGGAACGCGAAGCAGAACGGAAATCGCTGGCCCGCGAACTGCACGACCAGGTTATCCAGGACCTTTTAAGCTACACCTACCAGTTGGAAGAAATCGAAACCCGCGGATTCAGCGACACCAACGAAAACGAAATGCAAGAGATCCGCGACGGACTGCGCAACGTGGTCAGCAACCTCAGGCAGACCTGCAGCGACCTGAGACCCCCCACCCTCGACAGCCACGGCCTTTCCGCGGCCATTCCCTCTCTCGTCCACCAGTGGTCCAAAATATCAGGCATCAAGTTTTCGCTTAACATTGATCCTGACCTGGGCCGTCTGCCCGAGCCTATTGAACTTTCCGTATTCCGCATCATCCAGGAAGGGTTAAGCAACGTCAGAAAACACGCCCATGCCACTTCGGTGAAACTCTCGCTGCGGCGCAGATCAAACGCCAGCTTGCAGGTCACGCTGACCGATGACGGCAAAGGCATGGTGGCCCCCGTCAATTTGGCCGCCCTGCAGGAAGAAAAACACTTTGGTTTGGTGGATATCAGTGAGAGGGTTTCCCTATTGGGTGGAGCGCTTCAGGTTACGTCCAAACCCAGGGGTGGAACCGAGATCAAGATCGAAATCCCAAGCCCGTATCCCACTTTATAAATTTACCTCGGCATTGCGTCGTCAATCACCTGACGAATGGTCGAAGAGTCAATATCTTTTTTATCGAGAAATGCCGCAGCACCGGCGATAATGCCCAACCGATGCAACTCACGATCTGGATAGGCACTGATCAGTATCACCCTGGTTTCAGGGGAAATGGATTTGATTTTGCCGGTACATTTAATGCCATCTTCATCGTTCATGACCACATCCACAAAAGCCAGGTTCGGCCGATATTGCATGACGATATTGTAGGCATCCTGAGAATCTTCCGCTTCATGCACAACAAGAGTTGGGTAAGACCGGTTGATCAATCTTCCAAGCTGGGTGCGGTAGCGGCTGTTATCATCCACCAGCAGCACTGACACCATGCCGTCGTTGATTGACTTGTAGCCTGATGAGGAATTTGAGTTTTCCTTTTTGGGAGGGGCAACCAGCTCAGGGTGGAGAGAGGCAAATTTATTGGCCTCCAGGCGGCTTTCAACGCCGATGGTACGGTAAAGTGTGGTCAAATGGTTTTCAACCGTTTTAACACTGATGCCCATCATCAACGCAATTTTATTATTATTGAATCCCTGGCTGAGAAGATAAAGCAGTTCCCCCTGGCGTTTGGTCAGCGTCTGCGCGGCAGAAGTGATAGAAATTTGACGGTGTACCAGAAGGTTCACCAGGGGATCGGACAACCAGCGGCCCCCTGCCAGGATGCGATTGACCGCCAAATGCAGATCTGAAAGCGGCTGATCTTTGAGGTGATATCCCCTCGCCCCGGCCGAGAGCAGACCGGTAATGTATGCTTCGTCATCATAGGCGCTCACCACCAGGATTTTTAATTCAGGCAGCCATTGCAAAATTTGCCGTACGGCCGAAACCGGTTCAAAATCCGGCATATTGACATCCATCACCAACAGATCAGGAGTCAATTTCTTAATGGCAGTAAACAATTCAGGTCCGTTGCTGACCTCACCCACGATTTCAAGTTCAGAGATGCCTGACAACGCATCTCTCAATCCGGCACGCACCAGTTCGTGGTCATCAGCAATTAAGGTTTTGATTGGGTTAGTCACATTTTTTATCGATTGGGGACTACCCCCTAGTCAAAACAAGGGGTATTCCCTAGTAATCCGGGGATATCAGGAGTTGAAAATGAGGTGGTTTCCTCGGTACTATTATATCGTATTAAGAATCTCTTAAAAGGAGGTTATCTATACTATCGTAACATCCCAATTATTCAGTTCCAATCAGAAACACCATACCAAGAGGAGAGAAAAAGAAATGTTTAAGAAGAAGTCACTTTTTACACTCGTAGCAATTTTGTTTGTCCTCGCAACCGTTTTGGTTGCCTGCGGACAAAAACCAGCAGAAACAACTGATGCTGGCAAAATGTCGGTTGGTATTGTTTTGCCAACCAAAGACGAACCCCGCTGGATCCAGGACGAAACTCGTTTCAAAGACGCCTTCACTGCCGCTGGTGTTGATGTCGAGATCCTCTTCAGCCAGGGCGATTCTGCTAAAGAAAAAGCCAACG
>CAZQXI010000029.1:0-26003 GCA_964597505.1 uncultured Anaerolinea sp.
TATAAGAAATCTATTATTGGAGCGATCAAATGACCATGACATCACGTGAACGGGTGCAAGCCGTATTGAACTTTGAAACGCCTGATCGTGTACCCATCATTATGGGTGTCAGCAACGCCACCGGGATTAAGATCCGTCCCTATCGCGGTTTGTTGAAATTGCTCAATCTCAATGTAGAAGAGAAATACATTTATGATTGGCCCGAACTTGGCACCGCTTTGCCTGATGAACGCGTCATGCAGCGTCTGCACAGCGATGTACGCGGCGTTTTGGATCGTTTCCCATTGGAAGTATACCAGCGTAACCAAGCTCGTCCAGAGCATTCTCCTTTCTTTGATGATTGGGGTGGGGGACAAATGGAAATCGGGCCTGACGAATGGTTTCCAGGCATAGCACCCATCCCGGATGCCACCACCGTGGATGTGCTCGAAAAATATCCATGGCCAAATATGGATGATCCTTATCGCGTGGCGCACGTGCGCGCCCAAGCCAAGCAACTCCACGATGCCAACCAGTATGCCATCATGGCAACCCCCTGGCTGATGTTCCCTTTTGAACGTGCCTTCGAAATGCAGGGTATGGAAAAATTCCTAATGAATCTGGCGGTTGAGCCCGACTTCGCCCAGGAATTATTGATCAAGAACAACCAGTTGTGTATGCAGCTGATGAGCCACTTTCTGGATGAGTGCGGCGACATGATCGATATCATCAAAATTGGAGATGACCTGGGCACCCAGGAAAGTTTGATGATATCTCCGCGCATGTACCGGCGCATGTTGAAACCACTACATGCTGAAATGATCGCCATGATCAAACAAAAAACCAAAGCCAAGGTTTTCTTTCACACCGATGGGGATGTTTTTGACCTGATCGAAGATTTCATAGAAATTGGTGTGGATGTCTTGAATCCCATTCAAACATCCGCCGGAAAAATGTCTGATCTGGAAGGCTTAAAGCAGCGCTACAACAAGCGGATCGTCTTCTGCGGTGCCATTGATACGCAGAAGATCCTTCCATATGGAACTCCTGAGCAGGTGCGGCAGGAAGTCAAGCGCGTGATCAACATACTCGGAAAAGATGGCGGCTACATGCTGGCTACTGTGCATACCGTCATGAATGAGGTCCCCCCCGAAAACATCCTCGCCATGGTGGATGCCGTCGAGGAATTTGGCAAATATCCATTGTCGTAGGGGCGACCGGCTGGTCGCCTAAACAAGAAATAAACTCCGCAGATTTCAATTCTGCGGAGTTTTACTTTCCTCTGATGATGTTTGTTGTTATTCTTTTTCGTACGGTTCGCCATCTGCGGCCGGGATATGGCCTTTACCGACAACACCCGCCAGCACGATAATCGTGGCAAGGTATGGAACCATACCAAGGAACTCACTCGGGAGGGGAACTTGTAGCAATGAGGCTTTCACTGATAAAGAATCAAAAAAGCCGAAGAGCAAACCTGCTCCCATTGATCCAATCGGATTGTAATTACCGAAGATCATGGCAGCCAGGCCGATAAATCCTCTGCCGGCGGTCATTACTTCATCAAAGCGGCCTGAGGACCCAAGTGAGAAATAAGTACCGGCAAAACCTGCCATCATTCCGCCCAAGATAACAGCCATGTAACGGGTTTTGAAAACATTGATGCCAAGCGTATCTGCGGCTTTTGGATGTTCACCAACCGCGCGAACCCTAAGACCCCAGCGGGTCTTAAAGAGCATAAAAGAGAGAAATAAAACCAAAATGATCATCGCATAAACGTAAATATTATGATGAAACAAAATTGGTCCAATAAATGGAATCTTGGAAAGCAACGGTATCTCTACTTGTGGAAACATACCTGGTTCATTCAAGAATTGATAATCGGTTTTCTGTAAGAATTTTGAGGACAGGTAAGAAGTGATGCCGGTTGCAAAAATATTGATCACAGTACCAGAAATGATTTGATTGATCTTATATTTGATGGATAGAACTGCATGAATCAAACCCATTAAGCCGCCGGCTAAAATACCTGACAGCATGCCAATCCATAAATTATGTGAAAGACTTGCAAAAACTGTGCTAACAAAAGCTGCCGTCAGCATCATACCTTCGATACCAATATTGACGACACCTGAGCGTTCACATAAAATGCCAGAAAGTGCGCCCAAAGTTAACGGCACGGCGCGAACCACCATCACACGCAGCAAACCTGCCAGGTTGGTTTGCCCGCCTGAAGTAGCCCAGGTCAGGAAGCCAAAGATGAATAAAATGGCAACCACTGCCAGAATGCTGTTGGTGAGCTTGCCGAAACCACGTACCACTTGAAAAACACCTAAAAGTCCCAGGATACCCGCGATGACATTTAGCGTGATACCGGTTGAGAACACCCAATCAGCCGTTTCAGTTGAAGAGCCACCTGGTGTCATTAGAAAGGTTGTTTTTGCACCGGGCGTAAGATTTGCGACAAAAACAAACCAAATGAAAAGCGCAGCCGCGAGGAAAACTCCGCCCATTATGAGTCTTCGGCGGCGTTCACGAGATCGCATGCCCTTGCTCGTGGCAATTGAAGTTGTAGGTGTAGTAGTAGTTGTTGTCATGGATGATTATCCTTTCCAACTGCGTAAGGATACAATATCCTCGGTGTGTTTTGGGGTTTTCAATCGATAAATCGTGCGAATAATCGCAGGTGCAGCAATAAACGCCAGTATTAGAGCTTGCAAAATTGAGACAATATCAATAGGAACACCTACAGTCAATTGCATGGAGCGGGCGCCATTTCGCAGGAACCCAAACAATAAGGCTGAAAGAACAACACCGAGGGGGTGGCTTTTTCCTAGAAGGGCAAGTGCAATGCTGTCAAAACCGTATCCGCTTGAAAACGCCGGGATCAAACGGTGGTTCACCCCGAGGACCTCATTGGCGCCAGCCATGCCTGCCAGGCCACCGGCCAGAACCATTGCGATCACTGTTCTTGAAGTTACATTGATACCGGCATATTGGGCAGCATTGGTGTTTGAACCTACCATTCGCAGTTCCATGCCCCAGGTTGTTTTAAACAACAGCAGGTAAACCAGGAAGGCCATTAATAACGCAATGAAGAATCCAATGTGAAAACGAATTGGATTGGCAAACAATTGCGGAAGTTGGGCACTTTCCAAGATCCAGGGTGTTTTTGGTGTGACTTCAGTAGGGTCCGCCATCGGTCCCTTAAGCAGCCAGTCACTAAACCTGAATGCAATATAGTTCATCATGATGGTTGTGATGACCTCATGTGCGCCAGTCTTTGCTTTTAAAAGGCCGGGTACGAAACCCCATAAGGCTCCACCCAATGCGCCGCACAACATGGCGACGGGGATGTGGATGATGGGGGGCAGTCCTGGAATCGCATATCCTGCCCATACACCGGTAAGTGCACCGATGTATATCTGACCTTCAGCGCCAATGTTGAAAAGTCCAACTCTGAAACCAAGCGCAACCGATAGACCGGCGAAAATATAAGGTGTTGTTTGAACCAGACTCTCAAAAAATGGATTGATTGCCCTGCGGATGAGTAACGGGTCGCCGCTGGCAAATGCCGCCTGAATTTTTTCCGGATTTCCAATTGCGCCGGTTAATAATGCGCCATAAGTATTGACCGCGGTCATAAATGCTTTACCAATACCCGCAAAGAAAGATACCTTGAATGCATCATATACTTCAGGTGTGGTAACTGCTACTAAAACACCGCCTAAAATAATTCCAGTGAAGATTGCCAGAAAGATTACTAAGAAATTGCTTCTGGAAAATTCTTCCCAAAATATTGCCAAACCATTCTTTTTACTTTCCTGTGGTTTTTCAGGGCTCATATCGATTCCTTTGTTTTCTCAGGATCTATAATTGCTTAAAGGCTCATTTTTTCGGTTTCGCCAGTGATACCGGCCATCAACAGACCAAGTTGTTCTTTGGTTGCGGTTTTACCATCAACAATCGAAATGATCTTTCCGCGATATAAAACTGCGATCCGGTCTGAAAGCTGCATGACTTCATCTAATTCTGTTGAAACCAATAGAACTGCACAGCCTTCATCTCTTTTGGCTAAAAGTCTCTTATGAATGTATTCAATTGAGCCAACATCCAAACCGCGGGTTGGTTGTGAGGCGACCAGTAGTTTAATCGGACGTGAAAATTCTCTCGCCACGATAATTTTTTGCTGGTTGCCACCTGAAAGTGAACTGGCTGGGGTAAACACACTGGGGGTTCTGATGTCAAAATTTTCCACCAGTTTTTTACCAGTTTCAATGATCACATTTTGGTCGAGCCAGATGTTCTTGGAATATGGTTTTAAGTAATAAGTATTTAATATTAGATTATCTGAGATGGGCAAACTTAAAACCAGACCGTCTTTTTGCCTGTCTTCTGGGATATGGGCGGTGCCCAATTCAGTAATCTGACGCGGACTGGAATGTGTAATATCCTTACCGTTCAATTTTACGCTTCCGTCTATTGGCGTTAACAAACCGGTAATCGATCTGACCAATTCAGTTTGACCGTTGCCTTGAACACCGGCAATACCCAATACCTCTCCAGCTTTAACTTCAAAGTTTATGCCATCAATCGCGATCCCCCCGCGTGGATCAAGGACTTTCAAATCTTGCACTTCCAGAACTGTTTCACCAATTTTTTGAGGTGCTTTATCGACTTCCAATTTGACTTCGCGACCAACCATCATGTTTGCCAAATCGTTCATAGATGCGGTCTTTGGATCAGTGCTGCCAACTACCTTTCCTTGACGTATGACGGTGATCTTGTTGGCGCATTCGAGCACTTCACCCAATTTGTGGGTAATAAAGATGATCGATTTGCCCTGGTCGATCAAAGTTTGCATAATCTTAAATAATTCTGTCACTTCTTGCGGAGTTAATACAGCCGTGGGCTCATCCATAATGAGGATGTTTGCTTCACGGAAGAGCAGCTTGATGATCTCAACACGCTGCTGTAAACCGACCGGCATATCTTTAATATATGCATTCGGATCAATGTTTAAATTATATTTATCTGAAATCTCTTGAACTTTTTTGGCAGCTTTTTCCCGATCGAGGACCCCGCCATATTTTACAAACTCTTCACCTAACATGACATTTTCGGTGACAGTAAAAACTGGAACCAGCATGAAATGTTGATGAACCATGCCGACTCCAGCTTTGATGGCGTCAATGGGTGATTTGATATCTGCTTTATTCCCATTCACCACTATTTCACCCTCATCAGGGTGATAAAGCCCATAAAGGATGTTCATCAGCGTGGTTTTTCCTGCGCCATTTTCACCCAATAAGGCATGAATCTCACCTTTTTCAACCGTCAGGTTGATATGGTCATTTGCCAAGACACCGGGAAATCTTTTAGTAATTCCACGAAGCTCTAAGACAGGAGCCATGTATCCCTCATTCTATATAAGATTTAATGCGTTTTAGATGGATATTGTACCATAAGGGGGAGAGTAAAATTAAGGGAGCCAGTTCAACACTGGCTCCCTTGAATTCAATTACATGAAAATTAGCGGGTAGGAAGGGTGGCAATCGAGCCGTCGATAATGCCGGGGATCAAGCCTTCAATTTCCTTCTGGAGATCAGCGGGGATCTGTTTGGCCCATTCGGTGCCATAAGCAAGTCCAACGCCTTCGTTCTCGAGGGTCAATTGATAAACTTCACCACCCTTGAAGGTTCCGTCAACAACCTGTTTGACAGAGTCGTAAACGAAGACATCAATTTTCTTCAAAGCAGAGCCCAAAATGAAGGCAGCTTTGTCGGGGTTGGCAACAGACCAGTCATTATCGACACCGATCAAAAGACCAGTGTTGCGGTCGGCCATGGCGGCCAGGGTGCCTAAACCAACAGGTCCGGCAACGGGCATGATGATGTCAGCGCCTTCATCGAGGAGCTGTTCGCCAAGTGCGCGTCCGTCATCAAGACTGTTGAAATTACCGACTTCCAAACCAGTTTGAGTTTCGGGATCCCAACCAAGCAGTTCAACAGTGGTGCCGTGAACTTCATTGTATTTGGCGATGCCCATGGCATATCCATCCATGAAAGCCTGGGTGGCGGGGAAGAGGATACCAACATAGGTACCGACTTTGCCAGTTTTGGTCATGCCGGCGGCGAGGTAACCAGCCAGGAAGGTAGCCTGGTCGATTCTTGCAGCGTTGCCGCGGACGTTGGTCTGGGCTAAGTAATCGACATCAACGATGGCGAATTTCTGATCGGGGTTGGCATCGGCGGAGGCGCCAGTGGCGTCAGCGAGCAGGAAACCAACGGGGATGATCACGTTACAACCATCTTCAATGAAGGTGTTGATGTTGACTTCATAGTCAGAAGCTTGCTGAGATTCAAGGTATTTTACTTCGACACCAAGTTCTTTTTGAGCTCTTTCGAGTCCAGCCCAGCCAGTTGCATTAAAGGATTTGTCATCAATACCACCGGTATCGGTGACTTCGCATGCTTTGATTTTTACTTCGGCAGCAGGGGCTGCTTTGGCGCATGCAGTTAACACAAACGCTACAACCATCAAGACGGACAAAACGACCAACAGCTTCTTGGACATAAATTTCTCCTCCTACAGAGATTAAAGGATCGTGGGTTATTTAGCCCACTCATTTATTTAGTATAGCGTCATTTATTCATGGATGCAAGTATAGAAAACGGAAAACCAGGGAAATGTCTGACATTTCCCTGGTTTTTTAAGGTAATTTTGGTATTTTTTTATCTTTTTATCTTAATTAGTTGATGTTATTCGCCAGCTGTTTTGACCGCTTCACCGCGTTTGACGCCAAGCATCAAGATCAATGCTATCAACAGGAACAGTGGACCAAAATACATGGTGGTGTTGTAATTGTTTCCGCTCAATTGAACTATTAGACCGTTCAGGTTTGGCCCAACGATGGCTGAAAAAGTTGAAAAAAGATAGTAAAGCCCGGTAAAAGTGCCAACCCGTTCTAGCGTGGTGAGGTCCACCACCATGGGCAGTGAATTAATATTGATGAAGGACCAGGCAATACCGGCTCCCATCAGGAACACATTTACAACCCGGATCATACCCAGGGCAGGGACTTTGGCCAATTCTATGGTCAGGAAGTTGACCGGCAGCACTGCAATTGCAAATACCAACCCTGCCATCAAGACAATCCCAATCGAAATGGTGACCTTGCGTCCGATTCGACTGCCGAGGATGCCTGCCACGATGGCAAACAAGACGAAGAAGATGCCCATGTGCCCGGTCATACGTCCGGCGTCGCCTTCAGGGATACCCAAACGTTTGGTGGCATACAGGGTCAGGAAAGCCTCTATGCCGGTGTAAGCCAGGAACCAGAAGAAGATTGCGAATAAGATACGGAGTCCGCTTTTGTCTTTATCGGTGACAACTTCTTTCAAACTCTGGAACATATTGGGCTGTTTTTCGGGATCCTCAAATTGTTTGGGTTCCTTGATAAAGATGAATACCAACGCTGAGGCTACCAACACCAACACAGAACCCATCCAGAAGGGGAAGTTGACATTGATCTCATAAAGCGTGCTGCCGACCAGTGAAGCGATGATGGTTCCAAGACCGCCCATTAAATTGATGATGCCATTTGCTTGTGAACGAAACTTGGATGGGGTGATATCGGGCATCAATGCTACCACCGGGGTGCGCCAGAAGGCCATGCTCAAAAGCAATGTGCTGGTGCAGGCCACGAACAGCGGAAGAATCGCGGCGAGCGGGATCAACCCAAATGCCGCCGCACCGACCGGCGCGCCGATTAAAATGAAGGGCATACGGCGTCCAATTTTTGTGCGTAGTTTGTCAGACCAAGAGCCTACCACTGGCTGGATAAATATGGCGGCAATATTGTCGAGAGTCATGAAGAAACCGATGAGTGCAGGAGCTAAATGGAATTTGTTTGCAAGAAACAGCGGAACGAATGCGTTATAAACCGTCCAAATAACGCTGACGCCAAAAAATCCAAACCCGAGCAAGAATATTTTTCCGTAGTTGAACTTTTTCATGAATCTTCTCCTGAGTTGATGGTTTTTCTTTCTTTTTCAGTTAATGGTGCATTTTCAAGCAGGTCAGGGCGATGTTTCAGGGTGCGGCGAATGGATTGCTCCCTGCGCCAACGCGCGATTTCTGCATGATTGCCTGACAATAATTCAGGTGGAACACCCCATCCTCTAAATATTTCAGGCCGCGTGTAATGGGGGTATTCCAACAAACCGTTTGAAAAAGAGTCGTCTTCAGCACCGGTTGGGTCGCCCAGTACACCTGGCAAAAAGCGTGATACGGCATCAATGATGATCATGGCGGGCAGTTCACCGCCCGTCAGCACATAGTCACCCACCGAGATCTGATCTGTTACCAGGTGTTCACGAACCCTTTCATCCACCCCTTCATAGCGTCCGCACAGGATGGCGATGTGGGGCAGGGCAGCCAGTTCGCGGGCGACGGCAGTTGAAAAAGGCCGCCCCTGTGGGGTCATTAAGATGAGCGGACATTCCGGTGGTGCTCCCAAAACGGATTCAACTGCATCGAAGATGGGTGGGGCTTTCATCACCATGCCGCCGCCACCGCCGTAGGGCATATCATCGCACACATGGTGCTTGTCAGTCGTCCAATCGCGGATGTTGTGCAGGTTCACTTCAATGAGCATATTTTCCCGCGCACGTTGAAGTATGCTGGAATCTATATAGGGTTGGATCACTTGAGGAAATAATGAAAAGATATCAAAGCGCATGAATCCATTCTAGCTAAAACCTCTTGTGAAGGCAAGTAAATATTGAACTGTTAACCGAAAGTTAATCTGTTTTAGCCTGTTTTATGGGTTTGCTTGTCTCTTGACGCACTTAAGTTCCGTTGGTAAGATGAATTCCTATGTATATTCGAGGCTCCAAATGGAACATGCAAAAAAAGCGCCGCAGGGTCAATCCCTTTGGTGTTATTGTGGTGGTGCTGTTGATCGGAGTATTGATTTACTTTGATCGGACCGTCGCTTCAACGATACCGGCACTCTTCGTTTCAACCCCAACCCCTACCCGTGCCCCTGAATCATTTTTAACTGAGGCACAAAAACTTGAAGCGGATGGTAAATACGCCCAGGCTATTCAAACCTATAACCAGGCGGTGCTGGCTGATCCTCGCAACCCGGCCAGCTATATGGCTTTGGCCCGTTTGAATATCTATACCAATAACTACGCTGAAGCCATCAAGAATGCAGAAAATGCTCTCATGCTCAATAATAATAATGATACAGCCCTGGCTTTACTGGGGTGGGCATACGGCTTATCTGGCGATTATATTCAGGCAGAAAGTAAGATTAATCAAGCTCTCGCCATCAATAAAGACAATGCTGCGGCGTATGCCTACCTGACCGAAGTGTACGTTTATGAGATGCAAGCAGGCCAGGGCGTTCTTGAAATCTTGGATCTGGCTCGTGAAGCATCACGAACCGCTGTGGCGCTAGCTCCCAATTCACTTGAGACACACCGCAGCCGCGGCCTCCTATTGAACTGGACGGCCAACTACGAAGAGGCTGTGGTTGAGTTTGAAGCTGCTGTCAAGATAAATCCCAACATTGCTGATCTTCACATGGAACTGGGTAAGAATTATGTAGCCACACTGGAATATGACAAAGCCATTGATGAGTACGGCAAAGCGGTTTCATTGAATCCCAACGATCCCACGCCTTCAACCTTGATCTCTCGTGTTTATTTCACCAACGGCGATTACGCTAAAGCCATCCAATATGCCGAATCAGCGTTAGCGCTTGAACCCAGTAACCCGGTCTTGCATGGCAACCTTGGATTGATCTTCTGGCGAAATAAACAATACCTCGACGCCGTGGATCAACTGCGCCTCGCGGTGCGTGGTGGGACAACACCAGAAGGCGTGGCGGTTACAGGCCTCGAATTGGATTACAATCGTATTGGCGAGTTCTACCAAGTATATGGTCTGGCGCTGGCAAAAACCAATCAATGCGGAGAAGCGTTGCAGATCGCCCAGGCGGTTGCCACCGGCCTGCGGAATGATGATAATGCCCAATTTAATGCTCAGGAAGTCATTATCATGTGCGAAGCTCTGGCCAAGGCAGGCGTTGCCGATCTTCCCACTGCCACACCTTTTGATAATCAGGAATTGACCCAAACAGCAACTGTCTCGCCCACGCCATAACCAACGCGGGCTTAAAGAAGCAAATGATCGATTACAGCGGCAAGAAATTCATATTCAGTAAACGTAAACCTTCCAACAATCCCATTAGAATTTTCATTGGATTTCTCGTTTTATTGGGATTGATGTTCGTGATGCGCGCCATCTCGTCTGGTCAGATCGCCCCGATTTTATCCATCACGCCCACTCCAACCCGGTCGCTCCAATCGTATGCACAAGAAGGGGAGGCTCATTTTGCAGCGGGCAACCTCGAAAAAGCCATTGCGGCTTACAAAGATGCGGTGCGGGTTGAACCGAATGACCCCGCTTTATGGGCAGAACTGGCGCGTATTCAAGTCTATTCCACCTCGCAAATAACCACGGATAAAGAGAAAAAAAACAGGCTGGAAGAAGCGTTGCAATCTGTTGAATCCGGGCTGATTGCCAATAAGGAATACAGTCAGCTTTATGCCGTGAAAGCTTTCGCCCTTGACTGGTATGGTATTTCCTCCATTTCAGGTGACAACTGGCAAGATTACCTGATTCAAGGTGAGCAGGCAGCCCTTAAAGCACTACAATATGACAACACCAACGCCTACGCCTTGGCTTATTTGGCAGAACTGCTTGTGGATGAACAACGCTGGACCCAGGCACAAGAATATATTAAACAAGCGTTGGAACGCGATCCGACGATCATGGATGTACATCGAGTCAGCGGTTACGTCCTTGAATCTATTTCGAATTACAGCCAGGCGATTGAGGAATATAAAACTGCGATCAGCATTACCCCCAACCTAAATTTCTTATACATCTCTCTGGGTGCAAATTACCGAAAATTGGCTAATATGAGTCTGATCGAATCAGAAAGAAATAGGTATTACGACCTGGCACTTGAGGCTTTTGATAAGGCTTCCAAGATCAACTCCCGCCTGGGAGTAAAAGACCCGATTCCTTTAAGTTCCATTGCAAATACTTACGTCCAATTGGGATCGCCTCTATTCGCATCAGCCAACATGCTTGCGGCATTAAATTTCAAACCTGAAGATTCAACTTCATACGGTCAATTGGGTGTTATTTATTACAAATCTCGAAATTATGAAGGCGCAATATTACCCTTGCAATGTGCGGTGCGCGGATGTACTGCCATGGAATCATGCAAGGTTCGCAGTGGTGGGGTGGAGTGTACAGAAGATGAAGCCAACAACCCGGCCATTGTGATCGAAGCATTGCCATTAACCACCACAACCGTTATTTATTATTACATTTATGGTTCAGCCCTGGCAGGTATGAATACCAAAGCCACAAATTATTGTTCCCTGGCTTTGCCTGTTTTTGCCGAGATTACAGCCGGTTTCAGTGGAGATTCCACCATTATGGCCATCGTAAATGACGGTGTCGCCATTTGTCGCAATTCGTCTATTGATCCAACAACTAATCTTGAGACTTCGGTTACACCAGTTGAAGTTGAAACAACCACACCATTTCCGAATCAAATGCCATAGACACTAATCATCACTCATAATTTTGATCGAACGAAACTGTGCATACAGCAACAATTAATTGCTGCGCAGATCTTGCATCATAAAACCCGTAAAAAGGTTGGTTACATCCAGAAAATAATTTTTGAGTTTTGTAATTGACAATTTACTTTTTTGGCACCCATTCTGTTGGCGATAGATCGATCCTAATAAAAAGCAAATTCATAACCTCAGATTTAATGGTTGCAGATATCCAGTTGGATGTTTTCGTATACTTCTGACGTAATAGCTGATGAGCTGAGTGAGTTCAATGCTGTGAAATAATACTGAATACTAGCCTGGGGATAGTTTGCGACACCTGCTATTTCATTTTCTGGATTTACCGATTGTAACCATTCTTCATTGCTTCCGGTGGGATGATACATCAACTTGGAAAACCAGGAAGTAGTATGGTTACTGTCATTACGGTCCATAACGCGGTAGTACACATTGACTTGTGACGTTTTTGCAGAGACAGGAATTGTGACGTAGAAATCCACTTCCTTGCGGCCGCATCCGGAGCCACGGAAGTAAATCTGACTGGTATTTGGATGCGGATTCAGGAACATGATTTTATCAGGACCAGTACGATGGGTTGCTGTTAAAGTGGGAGTGGGGGTTAATGTCGAGGTTACAGTTGGTGTAAGTGTAAATGTCGCTGTTGGAGTGCTGGTGGGCGTTTTAATGTCCATTGGGCCCATAGTAACTGTCGGTTTTACTATCTCAACTACAACCTGAGAATAATCACCCCAATTCCCTGAACTTCCCTTGGCGCGGATGGCAATTGTGTAAATTCCATAGTCGATTGGCTGCCAGTTATAGGTCAGGACGGTGTAATTCGTATCACCGTCTGGGGTGGGGATTTCAGCAACAACACTCCCATTAATGGTCAATTCACCGCTCATAACCGCCTTCGAATCTGTGACATGGAATACAATCAAGTATGGCGAAAGTGGAAGGCGCATCCCATCAAGCGGCGCGTCAATCCAGGATTGCAGGCGAACCTCGGATTCTGATGGCATTGTGTTCTTGTCACATGCGGAAATCATGAACACCGAAAATAAAATAAGAACGAGGAAACCCAAATTCTTCATGGCAGCCCCACTTCCAACGTCGACTTATCAGGGGGATTTGTAAAACTCCACGTATCGCTGCCTCCATTTGTGCACGGCACCCATTCCCAAGAACTGTCAGAACTGTAACACATCTCCACTGCCTTCATAGTTGATGAGGCATCAAAGTAAAGGGCTTCAAAACCATAATAATTGGTCCCGCCGCTGCATCCGGGCATTTTTAAGTCATATGAACAGGGTAATAACACGGTGGTCATGACAAAAGATTCACCAGGTTCAATCCAAGGCAGATTTAATCGGGAAGTATAGTAAAGTGGTCCAGAAATCGCGTCATTATTGTACGTATTCTCTGCGGTAACCGTTATATCCACCATGTATTTATCCAGGTCTGATTTTTGCACACCCAGGCTTGCAAAATCAACTTTTCGTGTAATTCTTACACCCACCATGGCAGGGAAATTTCCTCCCCCAGGCGCAGGGTGTACAATGATCGATGGATTCAAACACATGGGTTCTTTACCCATGAAGTATGCCTGGTACGATGAAGTACAAGCAGGCTGACTTGCTTGAGACCGTTGCGTCTTTAATTCTTCTTTTAGCTTTTCTTTGATTTTTTCTTTGCATTTTTCAATCTCACATAAGGTCTCAATTGCCGAAACGTCTTGTTCGGTGTAATATTTTTCCATTTCAATTGCAGAATTAACGATCCAATCCGCAGCTGATTCTGCTATCAACTCGTCTGATGATGGGGGATTAGCAGGAATTCCAGTGTAATATTGGATGATATACTCAAGCGCCTTTTTGTTAAGATCACGGCAGTCTTGAGAGTTATAGCACCACGGGCCCAGCGTCGCTGATAGCCACTTGGCAATTTCCGTTTTCCACAAATCCCAAACCCATAGCATCTGATCGTACGCATCCATCGCTTGGTCATACATTGCATCTGCCAGGCAATGAAACTCATTTTTTCCAGCGCAATCGTCTTTAGATTCACCCACCAAGGGGGGGCAAACCTTTTGACCTGGCTCAAAATTACCGGTTGGGTCTTCCTCAATGATCACACAACCCCAATCGGCCATGACTTCAAAATTTGGTGGAACATATGTATCTTCAAGGATATCAACGGTAACAATACTGGAAAGATTAGAAGCAAGAGGGGGCAATTCTGAAGGTTGTGATTCTGTGTTGTAATGCATAACACCAATATTGGTGTAACGGTTGAAACCACTCAACTCATGCCGGGGATATGCGCGCATAAAAAGGGTGAATGGCTCACCAATCGCAACTTCAAATTGAAACCAGTTGCTATCAAAGTCCATGATATTGCTCATCCCAACTCCCCATTGGCCTGCGTTTTTTCCACCAGTGGGATAGAGGATATATCCAAGTTCATATAAATAAATACCGGTATTTTCTCCTTTTTTGCTATCTGTGCAAAACGAGTCGATCGGCATGCTGATTCCACTCCACCAATCTTCGCTCAAGTATGGGTTATAGGCAAGCTGAATACACACATCTTTGATCGGTGAAATTGAAGAGGCTCGCCACATCACCTCAAAGGCTTGTTCGCTAATTGGTTTTGAAGTGGAAAGGTTGATTTCTGGTAACCATTCACCACCCCCGTTTCCAGTACAACCTCCTTTACCTTCTACTGAACACAGAAGCAATATTGAGCGGTGTAGAGAGAGTTTGTAAGTACCTGCATGAACAAGTGCTCCTCCTGACCAACCCCATAAATCTAGTTCAATTTCAAGATCAGCTGTCATACGCAAGTCGGGAACCGTGTCCAGATAATGATATAAGTTAAATTTGACACCTGATTCTGGTAGAAAATTGCGATTTCCTTCTGGAACGCGCCATGCTTGAGTCCTGCTGTTTCCCTTTACCTGTTGGATGTAAAAATAAGCCAGGTCGAGTGAGAAAGGCAGTACCAGGTTTCCTTCATCATCCAGGTGGGTTTCTGAAAAAGGTGATGATCCTCCCACCCTTGATGGTTGTTTGCAGGTTGAAGGATTCAACGGAATTGAAACAGGATTTCCCGGCACTTCGGCAGTTGAATTGAATGCTGAAATGTAGTAGGTTACAACACCATATTGATTAGTATCTGAAAAACCGGTATATGTGAATGCATCAACATCCTTAAAGTCTTCTATCTTTGACCATGAGGTGATGCGTTCAAATTTTCCTCCATCTCTTGATCGATAAATGAAAAAGCCATCTTCATTTTTGTTTATCGCTAAAGGGTCAATGGGATCATAATAAGCTGCAGTATTCTGCAAGGTGATCTTAACGTCACATCCTGAAAAATCGGCTTTGGTGATCGGAGCAGTTGGTGGAAAAATGGAACCAGACTCATTTTTAGATTCCTCGGTCGCTGATGCTTGTGAAGGATCGGATGGAGTATTTTCAGATGAATCATTAAAATTGGATAACACATTTTTTAACCAGTATTGGAAATTCTGATTTTGGGTGATTGGCGACTTGTTGCCATCCTCCTCCAAGGTTTCGGGGAGAATTGGATTAACCAGCTCTATGGAAGGAGGGGAATCAATTTGAAAATCGGGTAAAGGGGCTAGGTCTATTTCGGGTATTAAATATCCTTGGATGATTTTCTGATTAGTGATTGGATCCGGTGTGTTGGGAATATAGACGGTTTCATCCTCAGGAAAAACCATTGATGGATCAGGGAATCTGGGATTGGCTGTTTGGATATCTTCAAGTTCTACGTCGAGATTTTCCGAAAGGTCAATGAGGTTTTGGCCGGAGGGAAGCGTGGCTGGCGATAAACTTGAGCTGCCATCACTTGCCATAATTACAACGGGTTGCGAAATTCCAGTAAACCCCGCGGCATCAGTGGCATGAACAATGATAATAAATTGTCCGGTAGCACCGGGCTGCCAATGCCAGGTATCGTAAAAAGTTGTCGATTGTGTTTCAGGTGTAAAACTTCGTGTCTCAAATAGGGTGTTATTAATATAGAGATCAATGATTTGGATTGGATGATTACTTTCAATCTTGATTGACAATGGAATGTGAGAATTTAACGGCCATTCCACGTTACCAGATGAGACATATAACCCAACGTGAACTGCATGTGAGCCGGGTTCTATTTCATCCGATATCTTTGGCGCACGATAGAAAAAAAAGAGGAAGATAATAGTTTCTGCTATTAGAAGAAACCCGAATATAGATAAAATAATGATAAGGGTTTTACGCTCCATATTACCTCCCGGAGCACGTTATATAAATCATCATACTTCGTAAATAGATGAAAATCAATCACGACTATTTTTATTTGGGAATTTTTGGAAGGGATTAATTATTACGCAACAGTAATTTAATACTGATGACTTTACTTTAATAACTGGAAAATTTTCAGGGTTCCTGGTATAGGATGCTCATATTTATCACATAAGTCTGCTCTTTAAATCCCGTTTGTTGAAGTCGCTTTCTATTAAAAATTCATGGGTCAAATCATGTTCATAAATTCAATTTTCTCAGTCATTTAGGCAAAGTAATTCCTTTTTAGATTATTGTTGCACAACTCACAATTCAACAAATATGTGTTTTGCTGTTGCAAATCCTAGAGTGACCAGAAAATCTCGCACATTCAACGTGACCGTTTGATTAAATGGAAGCACTTCAACAACTTTTACTTTTTGTCCTGGTTCGATGCGTTTTTCTTCCAAAAAGGCCAGTAATTCAGGTATGTCTTCAGCAAGTTCGTGTATTCTGCGGATGGTGACATAATCACCTGCGGTTAATTGGGTTAATGGTACCCAAGCCGAGACTGCTGCTTCATGACCGGGTAGGGGGTTTCCATGCGGACAAGTTTCAGGTTGGTTGAGATCCAGCAGCAATGCGGTTTCAACCTCATCAGAAATGGTGTGCTCAAACCCATGCGCTTCATGATGTACTTTTGACCATGAAAGCATTCGAATTAACATCCACTCAGCAAGCATGTGCCGGCGCATCACTGTGCGAGCCTGTTGGTCTCCTTGTGGGGTAAGGTGAGGGCTGTGAGTGGCATCCATGGTGATTAGACCGTCTCGCACCATCCGCTTAAGTGTGTTGGTAACGGTTGGAGCAGACACACCTAAAAGATCAGCCAGCCGGGTGCCAGAAATGGCATCTCCATCTCTTTCAGAAATGTAAATAAGCCCCAAATAATCTTCAATCGTTGCACTGGTCTTAATGGTCATTTTGTCCTCAATAAGTGATTAATATCATACTAGACAAAAACCTGCAAATCAGGTTATACTAATTTTGTAATTAGCATATACTAATTATACATTAAATCATTATTTCTTCAAACAAAAATTGATTAAGGATAGCGATGACATCAATCAAAGACACCACTAAACCACTCACCGAAATAAAAACAGGAGTTGTTGTAACCCTTCAAACCATCATGGTTGGACGAGAATTAATCAGCCGAATGACATCCTTGGGTTTAACGCCTGGCGCCTGTGTGGAAGTGTTGCAGAATTATGGTCACGGGCCGTTAATAGTAAATGTGCGAGGAACTCATGTTGCATTAGGCCGCGGTGAAGCAAGCAAGTTAATTGTTTCTGAGAGAGGTCAAGCATGAGTGCAGATTGTCATGATTGCGGATCAAAACAAACGATCAAACACCTTGCAGTAAAGGGGTCCCCGCTTATAGCCCTGGCAGGACAACCCAATGTTGGAAAATCAACTATTTTTAACCTGTTAACCGGATTGAACCAGCACGTTGGCAATTGGCCTGGCAAGACTGTGGAACGTAAGGAAGGCAAATTTAAAGTAAATAATCGTGAGTATCGCCTTGTCGACTTGCCAGGAACTTACAGCCTCACTGCCAACTCACCTGAAGAATTGATCACTCGCGAATTTATCCTTACCGAAAAACCCGATCTGGTGGTGGCTTTGGTAAATGCGGCTAATCTTGAACGTTCACTTTACCTTGTTGCCGAATTGGTCACTCTTCCTGCTCCGTTGATCGTGGTTTTAAATATGATGGATGTTGCAGATCAACAGGGTTACACAATTGAAGCAAATGTATTTGAAGCTGCTTTGGGTGTTCCCGTTGTTCCACTTACCGCAACGCAAGCAGCCAGTACCGCAGGTTTGGTTGGTGTGATTGAAAAAATGGTCACATCAGACATTGTGCAATCACCAAGAATGCCAGAGATCCGGGCTGACCACCAGATCATTCTGGAAAAAATGCATACTCTCATCAACGGATTTGTACCTGAGCAATACCCCATCAATTGGGTGGCGATTAAACTTCTTGAAGGTGATAAAGAGATCACCAGATTGATGCAGACGCTCGTTCCACCGCAAAAATGGGAAGAAATTCATGCTTTACTGAAAGACCATGATGACGCCATGCTGGCTATTGCCTCAGGAAGGTATGAATGGATAGGACGTCTCACCCGTGCAGCAGTCACTCATCCCCATGTAGGGCAAGTCAGTCTGACAGATCGGTTGGATAAATGGGTGGCGCATCCCGTTGGCGGGTTGGTCACCCTTGCTCTTATTCTCGGACTGGTATTCTGGCTAACCTTTTCATTAGGTTCACCCATTCAGGAATGGTTGGATTCAACTCTTGTAGCGCCGTTAGGTGAATTATTAACTGGTTGGATGTCTGCTTCTCCTAATTGGCTGCGCAGTCTGGTTGTGGACGGCGTTGTCGGTGGGGTAGGTTCAGTGCTTACCTTTTTACCCATTTTGATCATTTTCTTCGCGGCATTTGGGTTTCTTGAAGATGTGGGTTACATGGCCCGCGCAGCCTATGTGATGGATAACTTCATGCACTGGATGGGCCTGCACGGTAAATCCTTTTTGCCTCTTTTCCTCGGCTTTGGATGTAACGTCCCTGCTGTGATCGGCACTCGTGTGATCGATTCGTGGAAGTCACGATTGTTGACCATCCTTTTGGCGCCGTTCGTACCTTGCACAGCAAGGATGGCCGTGGTGGCCTTCTTGGCTCCAGCTTTTTTTGGCAGGCAAGCCATGTGGGTCATTTGGGGATTGGTTTTCTTTTCACTTTTCGTCATGGTGATTTTGGGAGTTGTTCTGAATAAGGTACTTTTTAAAGGTGAACGGTCTGCTTTCATTATGGAGATGCCTCTCTATCACATCCCTAATTTTCGCACTATCGGGTTGTTGGTCTGGCAAAGGTCACTTTCATTTGTAAAAAAAGCCGGTACCATTATTTTGGTGATTTCAGTAGTGGTTTGGGCGCTTTCCATGCTGCCTGATGGCAATCTCGAGAACAGCATCCTGGCTAAAATCGGACATTTTATCGAACCGGTTGGCCGTTGGATGGGTATGGATTGGAAATTAACAGTAGCTTTACTCACCAGTTTTGTTGCCAAAGAAAACGCCATCGCCACCCTTGGCATCCTCTTCGGTGGGATGCAGGAAGCCAGTCTGGCACAATCACTTGCTGCCATCTATACCCCTGCTTCTGCTCTTGGATTTCTAACAGTGTCTTTGCTTTTTGTTCCCTGCGTGGCAACCCTGGCAGTAATTAAACAGGAAACCGGTTCGTGGAAATGGACACTGGTGAACATTGGCCTCATGCTTGTGGTATCGATTGGTGCAGGTGCGGGTGTTTTTCATCTGGCTTCAGCATTAGGATTATAAAATGCTCGAAAAATTGTTAAATGAGATCAAGCTTGGCAATACCTCTTCACCCTCCGTCTTGGCCGAACGGTTAAATCTATCTTTATCCATGGTAAACGCCATGCTTGAAACGCTCGAAGAACAGGGTTATGTAGAAACAATATCAACCGAATGTACTCCAGATAAACCCTGCGGGTCTTGTCCGGTTTCCAACCTTTGCACTTCAAATTCAGGTAAGAATCCGCGTATCTTGGTGATGACGCAAAAGGGTTAGTGAGATCTCCCCCAATTAATTAAAAACATATTTAAATGACCGATTAGTCCTTGACATAATAAAAATCAGTTCTATAATCATAACAATTAAATAGTAAAAGCAATGACGAGGACGAGTACTCCTCACTAAGACGTTTCAGAGAGCAGGGTAATGTGGTGAGAACCTGTACGCACCGTGAAGATGAATGGACCTCTGAGCTGCAGGGTGAACGTGAAAACCAGTAACCCGCGCCGGGAATGCCGCCGTTATCAGGGCTACGAGTATAAGCAGATCCTCTGCCGTACTCAAAACGAGTGAAGCTGGCTTTTCCAATCCCTGGGCGCAATCCTCCAGGGATTTTATTTTAGGAGGGAAACAGCTTAACCGGGGTGGCACCGCGGATTAAAAAGTCCGTCCCCTTGTATGGCGATTTTTTCGCCGTCAATGGGGACGGTTTTTTTTATTCTCCGTCCCCTAAGTAAAAGCGCAGTCAATTTTTATGATTCATAAAGGAGAAGCCATGGAAGAACAAACGAAATACATACTGAGTGAAAATGATATTCCGCGAGCCTGGTACAACATTAACGCCGATTCACCGGTTGCCCCAGAGGTTGTGTTGAATCCCATGACCAATGAACCGGTCACCCCCGATTTTCTATCGGTCCTCTTTCCGATGGGGTTGATTGAACAGGAAGTCAGCATGGACCGCTATATTGACATTCCTGAAGAAGTGCGTGAAGCTTACAAACTTTGGAGGCCGACCCCCCTGATCCGGGCAAGAAGGCTTGAAAAAGCACTCGGCACTCCAGCCCATATTTACTTTAAATATGAAGGGGTTTCACCTTCTGGCAGCCACAAATCCAACACGGCAATTGCCCAGGCTTATTACAACAAGATTGCCGGTACCAAAGCCATGACCACTGAAACCGGCGCCGGCCAATGGGGATCCGCGCTATCAATGGCCTGCCAGTTCTACGACATGCCGCTCGAAGTTTACATGGTGCGGGTATCTTACGACCAGAAACCTTATCGGCGTTTCTTGATGGAGACCTACGGTGCGGAAGTCAACGCCAGCCCCAGCCCCAAGACCCATTACGGTCAAAAACTGCTGGCCGAGGATGCCAGCAATCCCGGTTCGCTGGGTATTGCCATCTCTGAAGCTGTTGAAATGGCTGCGTCATCAAACGGCGGTAAAAAATACGGCCTCGGGTCTGTCTTGCACCACGTTCTGCTGCACCAATCGGTCATCGGTGAAGAAGCCCTCAAACAAATGGATATGGCCAATGAGTACCCCGATGTGGTCATCGGCTGTGTGGGCGGCGGATCGAATTTCGCCGGCATCGCTTTCCCGTTCCTGCGTGAGAACCTTAAAAACGGCCAACGCACCCGCCTTCTGGCGGTTGAACCGGATGCTGCACCTTCCTTGACCCGCGGTATCTATGCCTTTGATTACGGCGATACGGCTTGTTCTGCGCCGATCTGCAAGATGTATACCCTGGGCGCTGATTTCATGCCCGCTTCGATCCATGCCGGCGGATTGCGTTATCACGGTATGGCGCCTACTCTTTCATCACTTTACAATCAGGGTCTGGTTGAAGCTGTGGCAGTCGCCCAAACCAAGGTCTTTGAAGCAGCCGTACTCTTTGCCCGCACTGAAGGCCTCTTGCCTGCGCCAGAATCTTCTCACGCGATCTTAGCTGCCATCAACGAAGCCCTCGAAGCCAAAAAGACAGGCGAGAAAAAGGTCATCCTCTTCAATCTCTCAGGCCACGGCCACTTTGATCTTTCATCCTACAATAAATATCTGACCGGCCAATTGGAAGATTTTGCGCTGCCTGATGATGCCGTTTCGCATATCCGCCAGCACATCCCCGCAATTAAAGAAAACGCTTTAGTGTAAACAATACAATATCATCTCTCTCCTTTTTGTCAAAACAGGCATCATCCGCGAGATGGTGCCTGTTTGAATTTTGCTTGTTTGAAAAAGTGGTGTTTTCGTATATCATAAATGGGATGAATGAACCCGGATTTTTCGCTTATCTAGAGGGGGAGGGAATTGCCCGCGAAATTCCCTTCAGTCGCTACCTGCCTCAACATCCCTATGGTATCGTGAAAAAATGGCTCGCCCGGCATGCTTCAGCGGATTCATGGGTGCTGGAACCCATCGGTGCATCGCCTGCCGCCATTCTTGAAATGGCCGATGCCGGTTACAAGGTGTTGGTGGCTGCCAACAATCCAGTTGTTGCTTTTGAACTTGAGATTCTGGCGCAGGCGCCTGCCAAAACGGAGTTCCAATCTGTGCTCGGTGAACTTTCAGTGCAGAAAAAAGGGGATGAACGCCTGCAGGCGCATATTCAGAGTCTATACCTGACCCGTTGTACCACATGCGGCAGGGAGGTGTCTGCCGATTACTTCTTGTGGCGCAGGGCAGAAGAAGTACCTTTTGCGAAGTATTACCGCTGCCCGGCTTGCGGGGATGAAGGTGAACATCTGATCAGCGAATCAGATATCGAACGTCTGGCGCCATACAAGCGTTCCGATCAGCTGCACCGCGCCAGGGCGCTTGAAAAGATCCCAGAATTGACCCGTGCTGCCAGGGCAAACCTTGAAGAACTGCTCAAAGTCTATTCTCCAAGACCGCTCTATGTGTTATTTACCTTGATCAACAAGATCGAGGGCATGCCGCTTTCACCCGCACGCCGCGAACTGCTGCACGCGCTGTTGCTATCGGCACTTGAAGCCGGACATTCCTTGTGGCCTGCTGGCGAAGGCAATGAACGTCCGCGGGTGTTCAACATCCCTGCGGAATACGTGGAGCATAACCTGTGGCTGGCGCTTGAAAGGGCGGTGGACTCGTGGTGTGTCATGGAACAGCCCATCACTGTAACGCGCTGGCCGGCGCTGCCTGAGCAGGGTGGAATATGCCTCTATCAAGGCCGTATGCGTGATTTGCAGCAGCAGAAACCAGCCCTTCCCCTTGAGTCCATATGCTGTGTGCTGCCACGTCCAAACCAGGTGTTTTGGAGCCTGTCAACACTGTGGTGTTCTTGGTTGTGGGGCAAAGAAACTGCCTCAAATTTTAAGAATGTGCTTGAACGCCAGCGTTTTGACTGGTACTGGCATGCCAATGCGTTGAATTCCGCGCTGGCGCCTGCTGCACGGATGGTGGAGCCTGGCAGTTCGGCCTTCTGCCTGATCCCCGAACCGGTACCGGGCTTTGTTGCATCAGCCATTGAGGGCTGCAGTGCAACAGACCTTCGGTTGTCTGGCCTGGCCTGGAAGGATGACCAAAACCCGGTTCAGACGGAATGGATCGCGCAGCTCGCCAATCGCGATAATAAAAAAGTTAACCTGCACAAGATCATCCGTGAATCGATTCAAGCCAGCTTGATACAAATGGGTGAACCCTGCCGCTATCTGCCCTTATACACGTCTGTGATGGCGGCTTTGAGCGTCAATGAGGCTTTTCCGGTCTCCATCCATCAAATGACATATGAAGTCGTCACGGATATTCACGAAGAGATCATCAAGGTTTTTACTGATCGTAAATTCTTACGACGCATTGAGGCCACCACCCAGGATCTGGTAAGCGGCTATTGGTGGCTTGTACAGCCTGAGGGCTGTCAGGCCTCACTGGCAGATAGGGTTGAGAAAGAAGTCCTCAACTGGCTGCAGAAGGAAACCAGCCTGGAAGCAGCCAAGGTGCAGCAAGAGATGAATGCCCGCTTTACCGGTTTCTTGACCCCGCCGGCGGAACTGTTGGAGTATTGCTTGAACTCTTACGCTGACCTGGATAAAACAACGCAACAATGGACCATTCGTGAGGGTGAGACATTCGGCAGCCGCCAGCAAGACATTGCTGACATTCAGCTTCTGCTTCTGTCCATGGCGGGCAGGATGGGTCTCGCTGCTGAGGGGGATAACCCGATTGATTGGGTTGATCACAAAACAGGCGGCAGCCTGGTCTACCGTTTGTTTTATTCAACCACCGCTGCCATGAGCGGATGGCTGGCCAGTGATGAAAATGAAACTGTGGAACGTGTATTCCTGTTTCCAGGCAGCCGTTCTGGATTGATTCGCTACAAACTTGACCGCGACCCATGGCTGCGCGAGCGCGTATCCCAGCGCTGGCATTTCCTCAAGTTCCGCACCTTGCGTGAACTGGCAGGCCGCAAAGACATCTCAAGAGATCTGTGGGATCTGTTTATTGATTCTGATCCTATCAGCGTTGAAGATGCCACCCAGCTTTCGATGTTCCTTTAAAGGGTTATTTTACCTGTCTGAAATTGACCAGCACCAGATTCTTGTCACAGGTGTCGTAAGTGTCGAAAATGACCTGTTCTGAGAGCGGCAGCCCCGACTGATCCACCAATTGGATCGAGAGCAGCCCGCTTGACGTGATCAAGCTCGTGCCCAGCTGGAATTCGTAGCCTGAATCGCCGTATTCCGTGTGGGTGCCCGAGATGGATTGTGTGCTGATGGTCTTGCCGTTGTATGTTCCCTTGAGCTGAATGCCTATGTTGACCAAATGTCTACCCTGCAGGTCGAGTACCTGTCCGGCCACGCCCTGCCAGTTGCAGCCCGTCGAAGGCTTGAAGGTGTCGCTTTTCACTGCGGAAGGTGCGGCTTGCAAGCTGAAGGTGTAGAGTGAATTTGTTGATGTGGTGGGATATTCCGAAGCCACGGCTTGGGTATCACTCGGCAGGATCATGGGGGTGGAGGTCGGCGGGAAGGGAGTTTCGGTTGCGCCGACGGTGGGCGTCCAGGTTGGGGGTAATACGACCGGAGTGGCGGTCGAGGTGGGGATGACCACCAGCACCGGCATGGTCGGGGGCGGAAATGGATTGATCGAGATGAAGGGATTGGAGTAGATCATTAAGAGCGCCCCGATCAACCCGATGGAAGCCAGCAGGGTGATAACGGTCAGAATGTTCCAAAAAACGTCAGCGCGTTGGCGGCGTTTGCGGCGTTTCATGCGCCTGTCCAATTCATCATGATCTGTAAAGTTCATTACTTGCTCCGCTGTCAATGGTGTGACGGTTATTGCACCAGAATTTCGATGCTGCTGGCTGCCCGGGCAGCTTCAAGCCACTTGGCCAGTGCGGTTTCCTGGAGGATGCGCCTGCCTTCCACGGAAAGGGGATGTTGAGGGTCGCGGTCCACGACGTAGATGATGTGGTAGCCGAGCGCGCTCTTGATCACGTCAGAATACTGTCCGATTTGTAGTGCGAAAACGGCTGCATCTACATCGGGCTGGGTGAGGGTGCCAGCGGCGAACCAGCCGAGGTCTCCACCCGTGACGGGATCGTACTTAAGAGCTAACTCTGCAAAATCCGTGCCATCTTTGAGTTTTTGCAAGGCATCTGTCGCATTTGCTTCGTCCTGGAACAGGATTTGTAAAGCATGGATCTGATCGGCTGTGGTTGGCACGGTGTTGAAAACCTGGTCTCTCTGCCAGACTGCCATGATCTCAAGTTTCAACGCAGCCTTGAATGATTCCGCGGTATAGCCGTTGGCCGCCTGCCATGCGGTGAGTTTATCCGCGCCGCCAGCGTCTGTGGCCAGCTTGTCGAACCGTGCTTGCAGCGCTGCGTCATCCAGGGTGAAGCCGTTTTGTGCAGCGGCCTGGGCGAGAAGCAGTTGATCTACATAATTGTTGATGATGCGGTCGCGCTGTTGTTCAGGGGAGGTCACTTGACCGAGTTCCGTTTGGGCTTGCTGCAAACGGGCCAGTTCCGCCTGGTAATCGCTGAGCAAGATGCCTTCACCATTTACACGCACTGCCAGGGGCAGCGAGGTGGGTGTAGGCGGCAGGGTGGGCGTCGGCGTCTCAGTTGGCGCGGCGGTGGGGGTGGCCTTGTTGCAGGCCGAGAGCATGATGAGGGTCATCAGAATGGGAAGAAGTAATCGTTTCATTCGTACGATTATACTCTAAGTGAGTTTTGAACACCGGGAATCTTGGTTTTGAGATTCTCGGTGTCTAGGGGTAAACCCAAACTGGATATCCAATTCAGATAAGAACTCAACCCCCAGATTCCGGGGAGTACGCGCAAATCTCCGGTATTCTAGTAACAAAAACCGGGAGTCTTGAGAGACTCCCGGTTCATTTCAAATCTTAGTAATCCATCGGGGGGCCGCCGGCGGGCATGGCGGGGGGATTCTTGTCAGGCAGGTCGGTGATCAAAGCTTCGGTGGTCAGGATCATGGCAGCGATGGAGGCTGCATTCTCAAGTGCACCACGGGTCACCTTGGCGGGATCGCCCAGGCCGCCCTTGATCATGTCGATATAGTCGTCGCGGATGACGTCATAACCGACATTGGTGTTCTTCTGTGCCTTCTGGGCAGCGCGGACGCCTTCAACAATCACGGCGCCGTCTTTGCCGGCATTTTCAACGATCTTGCGCATGGGCATTTCGAGCGCCT
>CAZQXI010000030.1:0-25781 GCA_964597505.1 uncultured Anaerolinea sp.
GTGGAGACGTCATTATCCAGGTATTACCGACCTTGAATACACTGCAGAGCTTTCGGTTTAAACGTAAATACGTGGCTCCTGACGGCGAAAACGGCGGTTCCAGCAACATGACCGGAAGGTCAGCCAAACATTTGATCATTCCGGTTCCTCCCGGCACGATGATCTACGATGATGTCACCGGGGAATTGCTCGGCGACCTGGTGCATGCCGGCGATGAACTTCGCATCTGCAAGGGCGGACGCGGCGGTCTGGGCAACCAGCATTTCGCCACCTCCCGTAACCAGGCTCCCCGTACCGCAGAAAAAGGGGAACCCCCTGAAGAAAAGAATATTCGGCTGGAATTGAAGTTGCTTGCGGATATCGGTATTGTCGGTGTCCCTAATGCAGGAAAATCCAGCTTTTTGGCAGCAACCACTAATGCCAACCCCAAGATCGCGGATTATCCATTTACTACGATTGAACCCAACCTGGGGGTTGCCAACCTGGATGAAGACACCTCCATTATCATGGCTGATATTCCCGGTTTGATTGAAGGCGCTCATGAAGGGGTGGGGCTGGGTGACGGTTTCTTGAAACACATTCAGCGCACCAGGGTCTTGATCCATGTCTTGAACGGCATGTCTGAAGATGTCATGGCTGATTTCACCCAAACCAACTCGGAGTTGGCGTTATTTGATCAGGGTTTGGCTAAGAAGCCTCAGTTGGTGGTCTTGAACAAGATCGACCTGCCGGATGTACAGGAAAAGTGGCCGGCATTAAAGAAAGCCCTCACCAAAAAAGGGTATACCGTCATGTCCATGTCAGCGGTTACCCATGAAAATCTACAGCCGGTCTTGTGGAAAGCGTATGAATTACTTAAGGATGCCCCTGAAGTGGAAGTGGTCCAGGAACTCATTCCGCTGTATAAACCTGAAAAAGACGCCCGCGATTTTGTGATCACCCGCGAAGGCGAAGGATTCAGGGTCAGCGGCGCTGCCATCGAACGGGCAGCCGAAATGACCTATTGGGAACACGACGGCTCTGTGCGTCGCTTCCATCGATTGATGGTCACACTGGGTGTGGATGAAGCTTTGCGCAAGGAAGGCATTGAAGAAGGCGAAACGGTCTACATCAAGGATTACGAACTGGAATGGCAGGACTAACCCCCAAAGGGATGATCTGATGCGTATTGGACTTTTCGGCGGCACTTTCGATCCACCTCATGTCGGACATTTGATTCTGGCTGAGGAATGCCGCACCCAGTTGCAGCTTGATCTGTTACTGTGGGCGGTGACCGATAATCCGCCGCATAAACGATATGCCAATGTCAGCCCGGTGGAAGAACGAGTTAAACTGGTCGAAATAGCCATCCAGGGCAACCCTGCTTTTCTACTCTCCAGAATTGATATTGACCGTCCCGGTCCGCATTATGCTATTGACACCATGAACCTGCTGCGGCTGGAATATCCAAATTCGCAATTGTTTTATCTGATGGGCGGCGATTCGCTGCATGACCTGCCTACCTGGCTGCGTCCGCAGGATTTCTTGCGTACCTGCGATGGAATTGGTGTGATGCGGCGGCATGAAGATGGCGTTGATCTTGAATCGCTTGAAAAGGTGCTGCCCGGAATCAGCAAGAAAGTAAACGTTGTGGAAGCCCCCATTCTAGAAATTTCTTCCAAGCAGATTCGGCAGAGGATCGCCGAAGGGATGGGCTACCGCTACTATCTGCGGGATGCTGTCTACAAGGCGATCTTGGATCTTGGTTTGTATAAGTAAACGCTTAAATACTTAAAAATAATATAAAAAGACCCCCGTAGTTTGTCATAAAATAAACTGCGGGGGTCTGCTTTTAGTTAAATCTATTGTTGTTTAAGTTGAACATTACCGACTGCCATATCAAGGTTGATGGTGATCAGCGGGCCGGTGGTACCGCATTCGTAGGAGGAACCTGAGATCGTCCAGGTGCCGGAGGCATCAATGTTGCTCAATCCATTGTCGAGTTCTATTACGGCGCGGGCATTATCAGGAATGATGATGGTCATGTCGCTCATCCCTGATTGGACACGTACGTAGATATCGTCTTGAATGTCGCCGCTGAAATCGAGAGTATAGCTGCCAACACCGCTGTCAAAGTAAATGGTTTTTGTGTTGGCATTGCCCAAACCCAGCAGTTCAACATCTGATGCGCCGGTCTTGTAGCTCAGTTCATCCATTTCAACGGGATTGAGGGTGTCAAATTGGATCACGGCTTTACTTGCGCCATCAGATATCTGGAGATTGGTAATAGAAAGGCCGCTGAGGTCGAGGTTGCCTTCGTATGCTCCTGCATTCAAAGTAAGATCAATGGGAGCATCGCCCAGTTGTAGTTTCCAACTGTTACTAATGTCGCCATCGGGGAACCCCACATTTGACGAATTGTTTTGTGAAATGGTGATGCGGGAGGAGGAGCGGGAAATCTGGGGTTTCCAATCTTCCACATTATATTCAACTGTTCCATTAATCAAGTCAGACGCCCCACTGGAAACTTCAAGGCTACCAGCGCCCATTTCGATGACGACCTGGTTGCTATCCACACCAGCAAGGGCTGGTTCATTGATTTCGAAAGTGTTGGTCACGCCTGTATCAACGGAAGGAACGTTCACAGTAAAGGAGCAAGCCATTAGAGTCAGTGCAACAAAAACAAGTAAGAGTATTTTTATAGGTTTCATTTTTTATCCTTTTTATAAATCTGGCGGTTTTTCTATAAACCGCCAGATGATTTTGACTAAATTTGAGGTGGTTCAGGAGCAGCCGGTGGGGTAGGGGGTAACGGGGAAGACGGAACCACGGCTTGAGCAAGTTTATTGGCGTATTTGGATGATCCAAATCTGGAGATGACCACTGCGCCTAAACCAAGGATGGCAACGATCACGCCGATCAACCATCCGATGCATGGGATCAAGGTGGCAAACCCGGTAACCAAACCAAGGAGCAGCACACCGATACCGGCGGAGATTGAAGGATGCCAGGTGGTTTTGAACAGGATGGCGATACGCTGTCCGATTTCAAAGCCGATGGCGATCCAGCCAAACAAGACAGCCAAACCAACCAGCAGGGTTCCCAAGATTGTTACAGGGATCAGGATGACGGTGATGGTTAATAGAACCAAAAGGATCGGAGCTACGACAACACTCAACAGACCTACACCACCGGTTACCAAGGGTTCCTTGCTGATGGTGTCAGCTACACGTTTGATCTGCTGAGGCAGAAGCAGGCCTAAAATCACAGCCAACGCGGCCATGGCCAGCGCCTGCAAAGAGGCTTGCAGCATCCTTGTTAGGAGCGAGGTCTTGGCGGTAAAGGGGAAGTTGATTGCCTTGGGATCGCTCAAGTTGAAATCAAAGAATTTGGGCGACTGTTCAGTAATTTCACCATTAATTTCAGCCAGGGGTGATTTCTTGATGGTGGCGCCGATCAATGAAATATTGCCGTTGATATCAGCTGTGTCTTCGATATTGACTGCGCCGCCGATGGCAATGAAATCGCCGTTCACGGTGCCATTCACTGTGAGGGTTCCACCGATAAGAATGACATCACCTGTCATGGTTGAACCTTCGTCCAGGGTGGCTGTTCCGCCGATAACGGCCAGGTTGCCCATGAGTTCATCGCCTGATTCGAGGCGATAAGTATTTGCAATGACGACCTGATCTCCGCTGATGGTTTTGGCAGGTACAGGTGTGGGGGTTTGGGCTAATACAGTTACCGGGCTGATTAGCAAGATCACCAGAATGGCTGCAACGACGAGAATGCGATTTATCTTGTTCATTTATTTTTTACCCCTTTGGTCGTGATGCGGTAAATTGAAAGTCCCCAGGCAAAAACTGCCAGAGAGATCCACCCCGCCACAAACAGACCGCTGATGACGAGTGTGATGGTTGGAGCAGAGTCAATCAGGTTTCTTGAAATGGATATGATACTTTCGACACCACTAAAGAGTTTTACGATGGTGGTTAAGAATCTCACTAGAAGTGAGATAAACGAAAAGTCGGGCAAGAGGATGACAGCCAGGGCGATCAAGATCGCTCCGGCGCCGCTGGCCAGGCTGATGAACAAAGTTCTGGCCTGACGGCGTTCTTGTTCACGTTGACGAGAGGCAAATTCATATTTCCATCTGCGCATGAAGCCGGCTGGAGCGGGCTGCACGGGTGTGGATTTTATTTCGGTCTGCACCTTGTTCCACGAGTGGTAGAGCTTAAAGCACTCGGGACATTCCTTTAGGTGCTCCTTTAATGAATCTTGCTCTTGTGAATTGATCTGTACTTCATCCAGAATCCAATTCTCATAAGGCTGGTGATTCATTTTGCCTCCTCTTATTCAGGTTAGTAGGTTGACCTGCGGTTATCATCTCTGCGAGTTGTTTTCTCGCCCGATGTAATCTACTTTTTACAGCACTTACCGTTAAAGATAACATTTGACTTATTTCTTCCTCCGAACAATCATTCCAATATTTCAAAATTACTGCTGCACGATCTTGCGGGCCGAGTTGATTGATCAAGTTGTGTAAGGCAGAATCTTCTTCGTTCAGGGTTACCACTTTTTCAGGCGTTGGTTCATGTGGATTACTGATATCGAAATCCGGGAACTCGTCCAACTCGAAGATTGATAGCTTCCGCTTACGTTGTTGATCGATACAAAAATGTGCAGCGATGGAAAGGAGCCAGGTAATGAATGATCGTTGAGGGTCATAGCGGTTAAGGTTCTGCCAGGCTCTCCAAAAAGTCTCTTGTGCCGCATCTTCTGCGGCGCCGCTCTCACCGAGCATGCGGTAGCACAAATTGTACACCGGCGTCTGGTAGGTTTCTACCAATGTGGTGAATGCGTCTTCGTCTCCTTGGCGGGCTTTTTCAAGCCACTCTTCTTCCAGATTGATCACAAGAGCCCCGTAAAAATTTTGTATCTATGAAAATATACGCAGGTAATGTAAAAAAGTTGCATTTTTCAAGGTCGGGGGCCTTACATAAATGAAAGCCAGGTCGCGTAACGGCACCCTTTAGAAAGACATTTCTTCCTTACCTGCCAGCTTATCATTAATACGTTCCACTACGGTATCAAGATGTTTACTTTGATGTACGAAATCAAGATCGTCGGTTTTAAGTGTAAGCACCGGACAAAGATCAAAATTGGTGATCCAATCTGTGTAAAATGAATCCAACAGGGTAAGGTACTCGCTTGATATGGTGGATTCCATTTCTCGCCCGCGTTTGTGAATACGATTCATCAATACCTCCACCGGTGCTTTGAGATAGATCAGCAGCGATGGGGCAGGGAGGGAGCGAATCACCAGATCAAAAACTTGTTTGTATGTGATGTAATCGCGTTCGTTGATATTGCCCATTGAGTTCAGGGCGCGGGCAAAAATATAGGCATCTTCATAAATGGATCGGTCAATGATGGATGACCGTGGATCGTTATACATTTCGAGGTGCTGCTGGGCGCGGTGTCCGAGGAAAAACACCTGCAAATGAAATGACCATTCTTTCATGTTGGCGTAGAAATCAGGCAGGTAGGGATTGTCGTTCACGGATTCAAAAGCAGTTCTCCAACCAAGGCGTTCACCAATCCGTTCGGTCAGTGACGATTTACCAGAACCGATGTTTCCAGCGACCAGAATCAAACGTTTGGGCATGAAATTCTCCTGTAATATAGAATGGCATCCCAATTATACGGCATCCAGGAACGAATGAGATTGTACCAACCTTAAAAAGTGAATGAGGTGGGTTGTAAAAAATACACATTTTTTCAACCTAATTTGGACAGAAAGGGTGTTATAATTGAAACGCGGAATTTTTGCCGCAGGTTGTTAATCGCGCTTGGTCTAATACCCTGCCGGTTCCGGAAGGGTATTTTTTTGTGTGTTTACAGGAGTATTTACATGGTTTCAGCTTTTGAGTCATTAGGCTTGCAGCCCGAGTTCGTGCAAGCAGTTGAGAAGATGGGGTTTGTTGATCCCACCCCCATTCAGAGTTCAGCAATTCCATTATTGTTGGAAGGTCGCGATCTCATTGGTCAAGCCCAAACGGGCACCGGCAAGACTGCCGCCTTTATGTTACCTTTGTTGCAGAACTTGGAACCTTCGACGGGCAAGGTGCAGGCATTGGTTCTCGCGCCCACCCGTGAGTTGGCCAAACAGGTGGCTGATGCAGCCCTGTTATTGGCACAAAAAACCCGGGTTAAAGTTTTAGCTGTTTACGGCGGTCAATCATATACCATCCAAACCCGTGCATTGGATCGCGGTGTGGATGTGGTTGTTGGCACCCCTGGTCGTTTGTTGGATCTGATCAAGCAAAAGGTGCTTGGTCTGCATAATGTTAAAATGCTCATTCTCGATGAAGCCGATGAAATGTTGGCCATGGGGTTCATTGATGATGTTGAACTTATTCTCAAGGAATTGAACGAAGAGAAACAAATAGCACTTTTCAGCGCCACACTGCCGCAGGCGATCCAGAAATTGGCCAGCCGTTACCTCAAGGAACCGGCCAGAATTTCGGTTAGTCCTGAACGGTTGACCGTTGCCGATACCGAACAGCGCTACTGCCGCATCCACGAAGAAAACAAACTTTCAGCTCTCACCCGGCTGCTTGAAACAGAAGATGTAGCCAGCGGATTGATCTTTGCCCGTACCAAGGCACGCGCCCAGGAACTGGCTGATCAATTGATCCAAATGGGCTTTCCCTCTGACTCTTTACACGGTGACCTTAATCAGGCACGCCGCGAACAGGTATTAAATAAGTTCCGCCAGGGACAGATCTCTCTGATGGTTGCCACGGATGTAGCTGCCCGCGGTTTGGATATTGCCGGTGTCTCACACGTCTTCAATTATGACGTACCTGCAGATGCAGAAGATTACGTTCATCGTATTGGCAGAACCGGTCGAGCCGGTAAGAAAGGTGTCGCGGTTACCTTCTTAACCCCCAAGGAACGCGGCCGATTGAACCAGATCCAGGCTTATACCAAACAACCCATGATCGAATTTTCACTTCCTTCTGTGGATGCAGTTAAAGCCAGACGTGAAGACCGTCTGATCACCCGTATCTCAGATCAGTTGCTGGCCGGTGTTACTCCTGCTGAACGTGAATTGGTTGGCCGCATGAATGAGCTGGGACTTTCATCGGTCGAAATTGCAGTTGCAGCGATTCGCCTGGTGCGTGCCAGTGAAGGCACCATCTCCACCAAAGAGATACAGGAACCCGCCCAGGAAAGCAAATACAAACGTCTTGACGAGCGCCGCGCCGGAAACGATCGCCAGCGCGAAAAATGGAACTCGAAGACGAGTTCAGGTACTGCGTCAGGTTTTAGTGCTGGTGGCGGCTTTGATCAGAAGAAACCTGCCCGCACTGGTACTAAGGAACCCGGCATGGTGCGATTGTGGATGAACCTTGGCAATGCCAACGGCATCCGCCCCGGTGACGTGGTTGGCGCTATTGCCAGCGAATCCGGCATTCCAGGTAGAGCCATCGGAGAAATCGACATCCGCAGCGACCACACTTTTGTAGATGTGGCTGAACAGCATGTCAAAATGGTTTTGAAAGCCAGCGAAGGTAAATATCGTTTGCGCGGCAAACCAGTGCTGTTGCGGCTTGCTGATTAAATTTGTTTGAACTGGTGAATGTTCATCAGGAGATAAAAAATGACAGATGCCACTCCAAAACGGAGCGAAATCCAGATCGGAACCAGAGTGGCTGTGATTGAAAAGCAGAACCAGCCGACTGGAACGTTGACTGAAGGTGTGGTGGTTAAGCTGCTCACAAAGAGCCCGACTCATCCCTACGGCATCAAGGTGGTCCTGACCGGTGGAAAAGTGGGCAGGGTCCAGAAGATCATCCAATAACGATACTCATTAAAAAACAATCCGCGTAGTATACGCGGATTGTTTTTGTATAAAGCTGATTTATTATTCTCCGGTAAGAATGAAGCAGCCGACCAGGCCGACTCCGGTATGCACTGAAACGCCGGGACCAAAATCGAAAAATTCGACCTCATCAGGCAGCTGTAATTGGCTTGCCAGTTTAGATTTCAGGAATTCTGCATCTTCAAGATTAAGCACGTGCACGAAACAGATGCGTTCAATGGGTTTGTCGCCAACTGCTTTGATCAGCAGTTCCACCAGTCGATTCATGGCTGCTTTGCGGGTGCGTACCTTCTCAAGCAGATCAAGCTTGCCATTCTGCATACAAAGAATGGGGCGGATATTGAGCATGTTCGCCATGCTGGCTGCCAGGTTGCTGACACGACCGCCAAGGGCGAGATATTTCAAGGTCGAAAGTGAACCGTAAAGGATGCACCTGGGGATAAGTGACTTAACTTTTGCTACCGCTTCTTCGTGACTGGCTCCGGCTTTAATTGCTTCTGCGGCAATCAGAGCCATATAACCTTGACCCATGGTTAGAAACTCAGAATCAATGACCGTGATCTTTTTGCCGGGAAAATCTTCAACCGCGATCAAAGCGGATTCATGAGTGCGGCTGATTTTGGCGCCAACAGTGATGCAAATGATCGAATCCGCACCTGAATCAAAAGCTTTACGAAAAGTATTTGCAAAAGCAGTTGGTGAGGGGGCTGCTGTGGTCGGCAGTTTGCCAATTTTGTCAATTCTTTCAAACATTTCAGGATTTTGGATCTCGAAGAAATCTGCAAATGATTCCTCACCAAATTGGATGGTGATAGGCACTAATAGAATTCCGTTTCTTTCTGCCAATTCAATGGGTAAGTTTGAATCGGTATCGGTGATGATTTGTATTTTTGACATGAATGATTCCTCAAATCGAGTAAAAAGATTTTATTCCAGGATGATTACGCGTATTATACACAATGACTTAAAAACTCAAATGTGACTTGAGACCTACTTATATGTATAAGTTAACCCCCGAATGGTTCAAAAGCATCGTTTTTATAGATAATCATCGATATTCAAGCCTTAACATGTGCTAACCAATAATTAACTCATTGTTTACATAAAAGAACCTTATTTTTGAGTAATATTAGTGTAATAAGACAACTTTGTAAATTTTGGCGAATTGTTTTATTGAGATAACACACATGCAATTCCTGATATTTTTATCGGTATTGATGTTTTTTTTAAAAATCCTAGTTCACTCCATTTCTTTTTTTATAACTGAATTGGATCGTTCGGAGGCGTAAATGAGGTTTCTTGATCACATTTCGATTCGGGGAAAAGTATTCATCTTATTAGGCAATTCAATAGTTTTTGTTTTAGGAATAGCACTAGCAGAATACTTTGTTTTTCGCTCAGCTTTTGAGACCGCAGGCGCTGCACAATCTGCCATGGTGGATAAATTAAATATCGCGCTTTGGATTGCGATTGGCGGCAGCGTTCTCGCCATAATCATCGGCGTTGGAGCCGCTCTTCTAGTTGAAAATAGTATCTCAAGGCCTATAAAAATTTTCACCGGTTCATTAAATCGATTAAAAAATGGCGATCTTTCTCGTGAACTTTCTGCAGAAGTAAAACAGCGAAACAATGCCCGCAAAGATGAATTGGGTGCGATAGGCCGAGCATTGGGCGGTGCACAGGGTTATCTTGCTTATATGGCTGATCAGATGAAATTGATTGCTGATGGTGATCTTACGGTAAAAGTGAATATCTATGGTGAGAAGGATGAATTGGGGCAAAGCATGGTCAAAATGACCGGCGACCTGCACCAAATCATTCAGCAGCTTGAACAAAACGCCGGAGAACTGAATTCGTCGTCTATGTTGTTGGCCAATGCGGCCAGCGAATCTTCAGAGGCGATCACTCAAATCGCCAGAACCATCCAACAGGTGGCATCGGGCATAACCCAACAAACAGAGTCAGTCAACAAGACCGCCTTGTCTGTTGAACAGATGACCCGCGCGATTGATGGAGTTGCGCACGGCGCTCAAGAGCAAGCCAACGCCACCAATAAAGCCTCAGAGATCACCAACCAAATCACAAAAGTAATCAACCAGGTGGCGGGCAACGCTGAGGCTGTGGTGCGAGAATCCGAACAAGCCGCCGCGGCTGCAAGTGAAGGGGCCAAAACAGTTACAGATACCCAGGAGGGTATGGTCCGGATCCAGGAAAAGGTGGGGCAATCAGCAGCAAAAGTGCAAGAGATGGGTAATCGTTCCGGTGAGATTGGTACGATCACCTCCATGATCGAAGATATTGCTTCACAAACCAACCTGCTGGCTTTGAACGCTGCCATTGAAGCTGCCCGGGCTGGTGAGGCAGGCAAAGGTTTTGCTGTCGTGGCTGATGAAGTACGCAAATTGGCAGAACGTTCTTCCACTTCGGCAAGAGAAATTAATGAACTGGTCAAGGGCATTCAAGAAACAGTGGATGAAGCTGTGCGCGCGATGGAAGAAGGCGCCCGAGAAGTTGAAATCGGGCTTGGCACAGCCGAAAAAGCAGGCATGGCACTTTCGGCGATCGACCAGGTATCACAACGCTTGAAGAAGGAAGCAGACTCAGCGGCTGCCGCAGCCGAAGAAATGGCTGCTTCTGCCAATGAACTGGTGTCCGCGGTGGATTCGGTTTCAGCCGTGGTGGAACAAAATACAGCCTCCACTGAAGAGATGGCTGCATCATCCGGTGAAGTGACCATGGCGGTTGAAAACATTGCTTCGGTTTCTGAAGAGAATTCAGCCGCAGTTGAAGAGGTTTCAGCCTCCACTGAAGAGATGGCAGCCCAAATGGCTGAGGTGACGCAATCTGCGACAGCGCTTGCCTCACTTGCACAGCAGTTAAATACCGTGGTGGGCAGGTTTAAGATTTAGGGCGCTAAGAACGAACCGTAAATCGTTTGATAACTAACAACTTTGTTTCTAATTGATATCGTGTGAACAAAGACCGTCTTATGGATATACTCCTTAAGACGGTCTTTTATTTGTGGACTGTTTTTTCATTGTTGAATTCAGGTTCTTACCACTCGTTTTGATGGATGCGTGACTCAAGATCAATGGCGACCTGCCGGGCGCGGATGGCACCTGGGGCGGGGTAGCCCAGGGCGATCCAGCAGGGGAATTCGTAATTGGCAGGAATATTCAATCGGTTTTTCACAATCCGGCTTTCTTCTGGGGCAGGAATGCGCACCACTCCCTGGATTCCTTCCGCGGATGCGGCATTGAAGATATTCTCAATGCACAACCAGATGGATACAAAATAATTGAGGGCTGATAAGTTCTTGGGCTTTAGCAGTGGAAGGTCCTGCCGATAAAAGGGCAGCAATAAGCAGCCGCAATTATTGAGCATCGAAAACTGCCGGGGAATCGCCTGGAGATACATTTCCCTTTGATCCTGATCAATGAGTCCCCATTGGTTGATAATGCTTTCTGAGCGTTTAAGGCTGGTGGGTTTTATGACCTCAGAAATAAGCTGATTGCGTTTATCCAGATCATTTAGGGTTATGAAGTGCCAGTCGCGCATGTGATCGTTGGTGGGGGCAGAAAAACCGGCTTCAATGAGTTTATAAACCAGTCCAGGTTCAATCTCGCGAGGTTTGCCATTGCTCTGTTCAAAATCGCGAATCGTCTGCCGGTTTTTAAAAGCCTGATAGATATCCATGGTTGAATCCTTGTCATTGGTCGAATAAAAAGAAAATATGTTCTAGAATATTATACAACAAAATGTCAACAATGGATTTTGTAAATAACGGGTAACCATTTATGAGATACACATTTAAAACAATAAAGACCTCGGCAATTGTCAGGCTGAAATTCCCCGTTTTGACAGCTTGACCTAATGCTCAGGTCTTTTATTGTTTTCTCAATACCACTAATTGTTAAACCGCAAACTTTTTATTCTCAATAAGAGATGTTCCCCGTTTGCATTGAGGACAGTTCAATATTAGTCGATTTAAGTTCAAAAAACATCACCATAAAGGATGTAAAACCGATAAAAAAAATGGGTTTAATTGGTCCACTTAATAGGGTAAGCATCCCATTTTATGGTGATTTAATCTTCTCTTTATTGAATTGTAATAAATATGATAATAAACTAAAAAAATATTAGACGTTTTGGATAAAGGAGAGGACAAAATATGAAAAAAATTACCAAAATCATCTCAGTCACTTTTTTGATTGTCACATTGTTGGTACTTAGTGTTGGTCAGGTTTTTGCATTTAAACCACCCGCTCCAAGTGCTGGTTTTACTGATCCATTGGTAACCCCTATCAAAGAAAGTTATACCTACACCAGTGAAGTGGTGGGGCTAACTTATTTGAAGGGTGCTGTTCAGAATGATGATCAGTTAATGGCCCCCGTCGGTCGCACGGATGAACAATTCGGCAGCAATGCGTTGGTTCTCAGCGGACTCACCGGCAAGGAAAAGGTTAAAGCTTGCTTTGAATTCAACCGATATAACTACAAATGGGCGGGTAGTATTTTCATGTGGAATGGCACAAAATGGGTAAAGCAGACCACCACTTTTACCTCGGATCCTGCTGCCACAACTCTGGCATGCGCTTCAGGTTTGGGTAACGGCACCTATGCCCTGATAATTTATTACTGGGGACCACAAGAATTTCCAGTAGCCACCGAAATTATTGAGGTCTAAGAACCATTGAAAAATACATGTCAAAAATTTTTGTCTTGGATTGTGAAAGGGTGAAAATGAAAAAAACAGTTAAAAGCATGTTTGTATTGTTGTTGGTTTTGGGTTTAGTCGCCGTTGTGTTTGGACCTGTCTTCGCAAAACCAATTGAAACACCGACCTTGCGAGACCCTGTGGTCAGCCCAATGAAATCCAGCGACACATTTACCAGTTCAATTGTTGAAATCGGCTACCTGAAAGGTGCCGTACAGCTTGAAAACCAATTGATGGCTCCTGTTGGCCGAACCGACGAACAATTTGGCAGTAATGGATTGGTCATCAGCGATCTTACTGGCAAGGAAAAAGTCAAAGCCTGTTTTTATTTCCCGGGTTATAACTATAAATGGGCAGGTAATGTTTATCAGTGGAGCGGGACAAAATGGGTAAAACAAACCACCACATTTACCAATGATCCGGCTGCCACCCCTATGGCCTGCGCTTCAGGTCTTGGCAACGGCACCTATGCCCTCATCATCTATTACTGGGGACCGCAAGAGTTTTTTGTAGCAACTGATTTACCCGATTAGGTTGAAATCATCCCCAAGGTCTTGTGCCTTGGGGATTTTTTTACCTCCTTTTTGGAACAGTTTTATATCAAAAACCAAGCCAGTCTGGAAATACCTTCCGCAAAAAAAAATTTAAGATTGGGGATTGACTTTTTTTGTGGATGTATATAATTTGATGTATAAGGTCATATTTAGGAAAGGATAAAAAATGAAAAAGTCGGGTAAGGTTTTAATCGCCTCTCTATTAGTGGTAGCAATGTTGGTGGTCACCTTCGGCTCAGTGTTTGCGGGAGTTGTAGCCCAAACCGGACTTGTAGATCCTGTGGCCACAGAAACCTTTGCGGGTGAGAAATTTACCGCAAAAGTGGTCACGCCACCCTATATGCCTGGTACCAAGGAGGAAGGCGGTTTGATCATGCCAATTGGCATGGGTTCAAACCAGGGACAGTTCAGCGGCAGCGGACTTACAATCAGTGGTCTGAAAACCGGCGAAACAGTCTCTATTAAATTCGATTTCAAATTCAACAACTACATGTGGAAGGGCAGCATCTATAAATGGGATGGTGCCAAATGGGTAAAAGTGGCCACCAAAGTTGTTGCTCCTGTTGGTGATGAACAGATCACCTGGGCAACAGCCACCGGTGTTGGAAATGGAACCTATGCCTTGATCATTGGTAATTATGGTGTTCCAACCGTTGTTGCCACTGAACCCACCTAAATTTTTTTATCAATCGTTGTTTTTTCACTCCCTGGACATTAGTGCCGGGGAGTTTTTTTGTATTTAAATTGGGGGATTGACATTTTTTATTTTTGCGTATAATTAAGACAAATTGAGTCCGAATTAGAAAAAGGATAAAAAAATGAAGAAAACTGGTAAGGTTCTACTCGCATCACTTTTAGTTGTTGGATTGTTGGCATTAAGTTTCAACCTCGCTTTTGCCGTTGGTAGTTCAAGCGGATTAGCTGATCCAATGGTGACCCCGGCGTTTACTGGAGAGAAATTCACCTCTTTGGTATTGTCTCCGCAGTATTTACCTGGAACTTTCGAGGAAGATGGTTTGGTTTATCCCAAGGGATTTGGACCAAGCCAGGGTCAATTTAGCGGCAGCGGAATTTCGGTCAGCGGATTGAAAGCCGGTGAAACGGTCTCCCTCAGCTTTGACTACAAGTTCTACAATTTCAAATGGTCCGGCGCAATCTATTCATGGAATGGTACAAAATGGGTGAAACTGGCCACCAAGACTGTTCTGCCCACGGGTGATGAATCCATGACCTGGGCAACGACTAGTGGTGTTGGTAACGGCACTTATGCGTTGATCATTGGTAACTATGGCCTACCGCCAACCGAAGTACCGACAGAGGAACCGTTTATTGACTAGTATCTGAAAATCCTCCTATCAGCAGTTCAGCTCCCCAGGGTTCACCCCTGGGGAGTGTTTTTTGGATGATCAAGACGAAGGACTGATAAACTGTGCAGCTAATTTGGTGTGAATGGATGTGAAAGATCACTGGATTATTAAATGACAAAGACCTAAGCAGGTCTTTGTCATTTACAGCACCGCTAATCTACTTGTAAAAACCTTGGCGTGTTGCTTGTCAACTTATTTTTGCACTTTATTGCCCAAAACCATCAAGAAGGAGAATTGATCTCATATTAGCAGAAGGAGGACTTCTTTGCATCGCTATAAAGAAGGCTATTCAGGTCAACTTAATAGTGATTTTGGTGAAGTAGTAATTCGTAATTAGTAAATCGTAATTAGGAAGATCGGAAACAGTAATTTCGATACTTGGATTCCCTAATCCCTAATCTCGTATAAGATAATGAGCAAACTTTTGCTTGAACTTGGCCACCTTGGGAGCGACCACGAATTGGCAGTAGCCCTGGTTGGGATTGCGGGCAAAATATTTCTGGTGATATTCCTCGGCGGGGTAGAAGACTTCAAGCGGCACGAGCTGGGTGACAATGGGGTTGAAGTACAGCTTTTCATTAGTCAACTCAGCCATGACTTTCTCAGCCTCCGCTTTCTGCTCATCGTTGGCGTAGAAGATGGCGGAGCGATACTGGGTGCCGACATCCGCGCCCTGGCGGTTAAGCGTGGTCGGGTCGTGGATAGTGAAAAAGATGTGCAGAAGGTCGGTATAAGGTATGACTGCGGGGTCGAATGTGATCTGTACGGCCTCGGCATGACCTGTAGCGCCGCTGCAGACCTGTTCATAGCTGGGATGTGGGCGTTTACCGCCAGAGTAGCCTGAAACCACGTCTGTGACCCCTCTAACCTGGTCAAAGACCGCTTCAAGACACCAGAAACATCCGCCGGCAAGGACGGTTTGTTGAAGTTGAGTATTCATGTGGATAATTGTAGTCTAAATTGTCAAGAAAATCAAAATCTGATTTTCTTTCGAAAAATAGTTTACATAAATAACAAGCAAGGCGGTATGTTATGTGAATTTTATTAAAGATTTACCGTATCTTTCTTTCTACTTATCACTGGATTTGTTATCCTAAATTTGAATTATTGGTTTGCATCTAAAGATTGGAGACTATATGAGTATAGGTAAATCATCAGATCGATCCATTCGATTGACTATTGCATTACTTACGGGAGTATTTCTCGCGTTATTGGCGGCGGCTTTAATTATTTATTCCTCAATTAATCTGGCAACAAAAGAGAAGAAGCTTGTTGAAACCGGAGCTTTGCAGATTGCACAAGCGCAAGCGAAGGTGATTGAAAGCACTTTGAAAAACGTGGATTCATCCGTCCATACCATTGCGTTATCTTTGGCTTCCGCAAAAGAAGCAGGGATCCAACCTACAAGAGCTGAGGTTTCGGCCATCCTTAAAAAGGCTCTTGAAGATAATCCGGTTATTAAAAATACTTATACTTCTTGGCAACCCGGAGCATTCGATGATGAGGTGGATGGGAAGTATGGTAATTGGTTTTGGTATTGGTGGACCCGGCAGGGAGATAAATCAGTAAGAGTGACTGAAAATTCAGATTTTGCTACTGATTCGTCTTATGATTATTATGCCTGTCCGTTAAAGACGATGCAGGATTGTATTGTGGAACCTTATCTCTACAACGATCCAACCACGAAGACGGATATGTGGTTGGCAACCATTTCGGCGCCAGTCATTGTAGATGGAAAAATGATCGGAATCATAGCCTTCGATTTGCAGGTAGATTTCTTTCAGGGGCTGATGGATTCGACAACAGCGTTCAATGGCACGGGTAAAATGGCTGTGATCAGTAATATGGGTAACATCCTTGGCGCAACGGGTAAACCGGAATTGTTTGGTCAGCCACTTGAATCATGGCATGCCGATTCCTGGCAGGCTGATCTACAGACGATTCAAAGCGGCATTGATCTGATCACCAATAATGGAAAATATGTATCAGTCTTTACTCCAATTTCATTGGGCAGCACTCCATGGGCATTAAACATGGATATCCCAGTTATTGAAATCAATAGATCAGTTACAAAAACCACCATCCAAATGGTGTTGGTGGGTTTGTTCTTAACCATCATCGCATTAATCTTGATCATTATTATTACTGGCAAAGTCGTTGCCAACCCTATCGTCCGTCTCAGCAAAGCTGCTGAAATTATTTCCACAGGTAATTTGGATGTGTCGATCCAGATCAAGTCACGAGATGAGTTGGGCAAGATGGGGGCTGCTTTCAATAAGATTGTGAGTTACTTGAAAAACACAGCTGAAATTGCATCCAAAATCGCAGATGGAGATTTGCGTGACGATGTTCAATTAGCATCCGACAAAGATGAAATGGGATTGGCATTTGAAAAAATGGTCACCAATCTTAGGCATTCAGTAGGTCAGGTATCGATCAATGCCACCGGGTTAAGTAAGGCTTCTGAGGAGCTCGCCATAACTGCACAACAAGCCGGACGTGCTTCAAACCAGATCGCTCAAACCATGCAGGAAGTGGCTCACGGCACAACAGATCAAGCTGCGTCTGTGACCAGAACGGCAAATGCTGTTGAACAAATGGCGCAAGCGATTGAAGGTGTGGCTAAAGGTGCACAAGAACAGAGCAAGTCAATCTCAAAAGCGACTGATGTGACCAATCAGATCAATTCAGCCATCCAACAAGTGGATGAAAATGTATTGGCTGTTATGAATGATTCAACCAATGCAAAAGAAGCCGCCCACACTGGCTCACAAACGGTTGAGCAGACTCTGATTGGAATGAAAAGTATCAACCAAAAGGTTAGTGTTTCGGCAGAAAAAGTTCAAGAGATGGGCAAGCGATCTGAAGAGATTGGCAAAATTGTTGTCACCATTGAGGATATTGCCTCACAAACAAACTTGCTCGCATTGAATGCCGCAATTGAGGCAGCCAGGGCGGGTGAGCACGGGAAGGGTTTTGCTGTGGTTGCGGATGAGGTCAGAAAATTGGCCGAACGATCCTCCCTGGCGACCAAAGAGATCGGCGGTTTGGTGAACGGCATTCTCGCCACCGTTGCTGAAGCAGTAACTGCGATGGAAGAAAGCTCGAAAGAAGTTGAAGCCGGTGTGGAAAGTGCCAACCAGGCAGGTTCTGCGTTGACGGCGATTCTGACGGCGGCTGAGGCTGTCAGCAAACAGGCAGCTCTGGCTTCCGAGGCGAGCCAGCTGATGAAATCCGCATCTGAAGAATTGGTCAGTTCAGTGGATTCCGTTTCGGCAGTAGTGGAAGAAAACACAGCATCGACCGAGCAGATGGCAGCTAATTCAGGCGAGGTGAGCCAGGCGATCGAAAGCATCGCCAGCGTCAGTGAAGAAAACAGCGCAGCTATCGAAGAAGTGAGCGCCAGCGCCGAAGAGATGAGTGCTCAGGTACAAGAGGTAACCGCTTCTGCTGAACTGTTGTCTGAGATGGCGCAGAAGCTGCAAGAAGTTGTGTCACAGTTCAAGTTGAAAGAAGAATAAGAAAAATTAGTAAAAAAAGAACTTGATAGACCCTCATAAAATTGAGGGTCTATTTCGTATTCATTTCGTGAACTGCCTTAACTTGATTATGGTTACTCCCTGACTCCAAAATCGCTTTGTCATTTCCGTGTAGGGGCGTATCCGCGATACGCCCGCGCTCGATCTGGATAAACCATTTCTCACGCACCCCCTAGCCGCAAAAAACGCGCCTGTGGTGGCAAGAAGGCGCAACCCCACTCGCTTCACTCGGGTGCAGGCGCTCGGAGGCGCAAAAACCGCGAGGACGCATAGAAAGGCATTCTTAGGAAAACCCCATCCCTCCACAAGTCACCACGTCATTTTCTTTGTAGGGGCGTATCCGCGATACGCCCTCGCTCGATTCGGATAAACCTTTTTCTCACGCCAAGACGCAAAGCTCGCTAAGAAGATCATCCTTAGGAAAACCTCATCACTCTATAAATAACCAAATACATTTCTTGTAGGGGCGTATTGCATACGCCCTCGCTCGATTTGGATAACCTTCTCGATTTGTTTTTAGAAACCCCTCTCGCCGCTTTCGCGTCTCGGGGGCGCAAAGACCGCGCGAATCATTATTTGCCCAAAATTGAGATCAAATTTGATTCGTTTTTGTTTTAGAAAAAAATCGAACCCCATTCGCTTCGCTCAGGGGCTCAAAATTCGCGCAAAGAAAATGAATAGGTCGTTCTGCACAGGTAAAGATATGTCTTAAAAAAACAATAAAAAACAATTCGACTACCCTTCACATCGCCCTTCGCTACGCTCGGATGCAGGCGCTCGGGTACACGTAAAACGACTCAGCAAGGACTCTATTGTTTAATGCAATAAGAATAAATGTTCTATAATTATATTATAATCCATGTGTCAAGAGGGGACGTAAATAATCACCTTCTATAAAGCAATTACAAATATAACAATTTGTATATGACTAAAGGGTTGAATAATCTACAAATAATTTTTACCGGTGTATTGAGAAATGATTTTTTCAATGATGCTATAATTTCTAAGACATTAATTTACTGATGAATGGGGAGTAGTTATGACATCTATCGATGTAATGGATTTAACAAAAATCAGCAGAAATTTTCCTCCAACTCCAACACCAGAAATAAGTAAAGAAAGCTTTTTAGATACATTAATTTGTAACTTTGAAAGTATACCTATGGTTATTGTTGAAGGGCAAGACGGAATTGGAAAAACAAATCTTTTATCACAGTTTTGCCGTTTATACCCAGAACAAGCCATTTCGCTATTTATAAATCCTATCACCCATTCATCTTATAATCCCGAATTAATTGCACTAGAACTCTTGAACCAAGCAAAATGGATATTGACAAGAAAGGAAATTGAAAGTGTTGAAGATCTAGATATTAAGACTCAATGGGGGATTACTAAATGGGAATTACAAAAATGGGCTAGAAAAAATCGAAGAAAAATCTATTTTGTAATTGATGGATTAGCCGAAATACCTAATGATGAAATAAAATATCGTGACATGATTTTGGAATTACTTCCATTTGGAGAGGGAAATGAATTTCGGTTTTTGATGTCAGGTGATGAATCAGTTTATGCTTTGGGTTATACCGAGAAGATCGAAAAAAAACCTTTTTCAATGTCTGGTTATACCATCGACGAGGCTTTTAATGTTCTTGCTTCAACAAAATTTTCAAGAGAAGAAATAAAGGATTTGTACCAAATTAGCAAATTGCCGAGTTTTTTTGCTAGCATTCAAAGAATCATGGCAACAGGAGTTGAGCATCAAGACTTGTTAGATAATTTGGGGAATAACTATTCTAATGTTCTTGATATTGAATGGAAATGTGTTGATGAGACTAATAGCGAGGAATTAAATTTGCTTTCTTTTCTTGCTTTCTCTAAGGTTGATTTTACAATCGAAGAATTGTCAACCATCGCCGAAATAAAAAAAGAGCGAATTACTCAAATAATTACAAAAATATCTTTTATTTCTTTTTTTGAAAAAGAAAACACTGTTAGATTTATTAATGAAGCACTTAGGCGATATGCACATCAGAAACTATTTGTGAATAAAAAAAAGATTGAAGAAAAAATAATTGATTATTTGAGAACAACTCCAGATAATAAACGTGCAATAAGTATGTTGCCTGTTTTATATAGTGACTCAGAAAGATACAATGAACTTATAGCTCACCTTACTCCAGAAAATTTCAGAATAATGCTAGAGTCAGATGAATCCTTGCTACCATTACGGGAAACCGCAAAGCTTGGAGTTAGGGCAGCATTATATTTATCGCGGGATAGTGACCTAGTTGGATTAGGGATTTTTAGCTCAATTATTCAAACTTTATATTCAACAAATGTACTAGAGTCTGAAATTGGAGCTTTAATTGCTTTACAACAGACTGATAAAGCACTCGCTTTAATTGAACAAACTTCAACAAAAGAAGACAGGCTTTATCTCCTAGCAATTTTGTCAAACACTCAACTAAACATGAAAGCAGATATACAAGGCTTAGATTTACGAATTGAATCATTATATAAACAAATTGATGTCGCTTCATTAGGAGATAAGGCAATAGACATTGCTTCAAATTTATTAAACGGATATCCAGATTTAGCATTTGATTTAGTGGAAAAATCCACCATGAGTGATAAAAGTGAAAATGCTCTTGATTTTGCTTTTATTAAACTTTCCCTAAAAGCTTTAGAGAATATTGAGGATGAAAACCAATCTACAGATATTCTTGAACGAATCCAGGGCAAAATTAAAAACCCTTCAATAAAGAAGTTCTCATCAAATTCAATAGCGTTTCTGAGTTTATCCCCAAAAAGAATTATTCAAGAAGTTGAACAGGTTGAAAAAGCCAGTGAAAAATTATATTTGTTACGATCATGGATAACAAAAAATAGAGAAATCGAAGGAATTGAAGAAGTTATTGAGTTAAGTTTGCGAACTGCCATTAACACTACAGACTATTCACCAAATGCTCGAGATTATCGTGAAATCGCATCGGCAATACCTTTTCTAAAAGATCTTGATAAAGTTGCAAAATTTATAAATATTTTAGACGGTCAAAAAGGAACAGTAGAGAACCTTGGACCCACCGAGGAATATGTCCGGCTTTTATTAATTCTTGCAACAGCTGAAATTCGAATTGACAAAGAAATGTGTCGAAGTCGAATAATAGATGCATATCTAATTATTCATTATCTGGAGGATCTAAGTACAAAATGTTCCTGCTTAGGAAGAATAGCCGCAACAATCAACGATATTGACAAACAGAAGGAGTTCGAAAAAAAGGATTCGTTGCATTCTATAATCGAGACTGAATTAAAAGATAATCTTGATCTATTGTTAAAAAAGACAGCGGACCAGTATGAATCAACAAAAGGAATAATTAAAGCATTAGCAAGATCAGATCCAGAAAATACCTTATCTCTAACACAAGAATTAAATAGTGAATACAGAAGAAATGTTGCATTAAAAGATTTTTTAAGAACTTATCTTTTGCTACCTGAGAATTGTATTGAATTTTCTATATTAATAAAAGCAATATCGAAATTTACAATATTAAGTGAAAAAGAAAAAGGATTTCTGGAAATTTTCTCAAGAGTAAATAGTTTCTCAGTCCTTAGTAAGGAAAAGGAATCCACTTATCTTACATTTCTTAATGAGGTGGAGAATTTAGCCGGTCCAGTTGAAAAATGTAATATTTATAGTTTATTCTTGGAGAGTTATGAAAGAATATCAGAAATAAAAAACCAAGACATAGTCGAAAGTTATTTTGCAAAGCTATTTTTGTGCTGGGAACAGATAGATGCTGGGTGGGTAAAATTAGATATTGCATATAGAATAATTGAAGCTATATCCAGTTACAAAGATAAAGCAAATGCTTTTTTACTAAAAATTGATTCATTCCGAAAATCTCAGCTATTTGAAACTGATACAACAGCAATTTCTTATATTGCATGTATAAAGCTTAGTGTTCGTGCATTAAGTGGATTATTTGATAAAAACTTATTCTCATTTTCCGATATAGAAAAAATTTGTCGGTTTATCCACGACTTTCCATCACCGGTAGAGAGGGTAGGTCTTTATACCGATTTAGCTTTAACCTTAAAAAATGCTAAAAAAGATGTTGAATTCAAAAGGATTGTTCAGGATAAAATTAGAAGTGAAATAGATGAGATACCTATCGAAGAGATTGGTTCACGCACATTATCTATAATGGCGTCAGCACCAGCATTATATATGTGCCATGCCGCTTCTGCGAATTCATTAATAGATCAATTACCTTCAGATAAAAAAGATGAAGCATATAGAAACATAATTTCATATATTATCACCAAGAAACTTAATTCCGAGCCAATATTTAACCCATTAAACAACCCAATTTTTGGATTAAATTATGAAGAAATTAGCGATTTATTATCCATTATTGAAAAAATAGACCAAGATTCGTTGATTTTTGTTTCGTTATGTGCAATTAAAGATTGTTTTGATAGTAACTTGTCACGTATTTCGCGTCAACAAAAAGCTGAAATTACACGTGAACTACTTAGTATTGTTGATCGGAAATTCCCAAATCCGAAATTTATAAAGCATGAAGGCTATCAAATAATTTCCAAAGCAATCATATACAGCTTTAATCAGAAAAATGACAGTGATTGGAATGATCTGATTAAGGAAACTGAAAAAATACAAAATGATGCAGATAGAGTTTTCATTATGGCTTATATTGCATACTCCTTACCAAAAAGGTTACGAGAAAAAAGGGTTGATTTATTCGAGAAAGCCTCCGAATTAACCCTTTCGCTTCCATCCATGAAAGACCAAATGGATAGATTTGAGCTTATTTCTCAACTTGCAATTGAGATAGATGTCAACCTTACAAAAAAATGTTTAAAATCAGGTATTGAGTTATCCTCAAAAAGAGATTCTTCTGATGCCTATAAAGCTCAACGCCGTTTTATTGATTTAGCTTATAAAATCGATCCAAATCTTGCGGCAAGCCTTGCATCTATTGCTGATGACGACCCCGCGAGGTTCAAAGCTAAACAAAACCTTCATCAACGTATTTCAACTAATGAACTAAAGGACAATATTTCGGATCTTTCAACTGTAAATGCAGAACCCGAATTTGACGAAAATAAATTGACAAATGCTGCTTGGTTACTATTAGGTTCATTAAATTCACACAGAATCGCCCCGCAACATTTTGAAAAAGTACGCAAGTATGCTGTTTCAGGAGCGAATTCCAATTTAAGATTATCATACCCAATTTATGCGTGGCTAGTTCAAAATGCTGTTGATCGATATAAAACTACTGACCAAGCAGCTAGTTATATACGCCCTTTGTTTGAAGCAATAATCAATGGATGTGAATTAGTACAAGCAATATCGAGGAAAACTAGCAGTAGATCTCGAAATCTGACTAAACATGACCAGAATGAAGATTCACAGCGCTCAATTATTCTTGAAAATCAATCAAAAGATGATGCTATGACATTAATAAGCGATTGGTTAAAAGACAATTTAGGTGATTATCTGTTGGTTGCTGATCCATATTTTGGAGTTGAAGAGTTATGGTTATTAAATATGATTAACACAATAAATCATAATTGTGAGATTCAAATAATTACAAGTAGAAAACATAATACTAAAATAAATCTTCCGTGGGAATCCGAGTATTTAAATTGTTGGAAAAAAATTTCTGACCAGGATCCCCCAATGACCGAAATAATTATTGCAGGTTTACAAAGCAACCAAATGTCACCCATACATGATAGATGGTTAATTACACAAGGTAAAGGTCTCTCTTTTGGTTCATCAATTAATTCATTAGGGGCTGTAAGAATTTCAGAAATTAGGGGTTTATCAACTAATGAGGCTATAGAAAGAGAAGAAGTAATAAAAAAATATACTGTTACACGGGAAAAAACAATTAAAAGTGAACGGATTGTCTATTCAACTTTTACTTTGTAATTAGAATATTTATGATGATTAGGGTCAAACAATAACCGTATTAATAATCTTCTACTTATTACTTGTTATTTTTCAAAATTTAATGACCCTTCACTAGATGTATATCTTTATCGTTCTGTAATAAGAACGATCCATTTGACATGTAGAGAGATATTCAAGGAATAGTATAACTTGAATATTTTACCCACCATAACCCCCTTGACAAGGGGTATATAATTAAAATAACAGAACAAATATTCTATATAATTCTACGAGTCGTTTTATTGGTTTTCTTTCCAGCACGAATACGAATAAATGTTTATTCGCACCTTAACAACTTATGCAGGTGGCTGGTCCCACCATACCGGGAATTTGCTTGTAATTCCCGGTATCTGGGGTTTGGGTTGCAAAAATCTTTTAATTGTTTTTGATTTCACGTAAAGAAAACAATTATTTTTACGCCATCGAAAATGAGCGACAGGGTGATCCAAACAAGAGTGGGCGATTTGTCCCACTCGCTACGCTCGGGGAAGTAAAGTTCGCGTGAATCGCCCCTACAAAACCAAAACCGCCTGCGGCGGTTATCCCTCCAGCAAATGATCGATCTCTTTGCGGATGGACTGCAGGTCGGAGAGCTGCAGATAGACGATGGCATAGCGGATGTAGGCGATCTGGTCGAGGTCCTTGAGTCCGTTGATGACCATGTCGCCGACGACGCGGGAGGAGACTTCTTCGCGGCCCATTTTCTGCAGGTTGGTTTCGATCTCGCTCACCAGGTGGTTGATATCCGCGGCGGAGACGGGGCGTTTGGTGCACGACATGCGGATGCCGTCGAGCAATTTGTCGCGGTTGAACTCTTCGCGGGTGCCTGATTTCTTGATGATCAGGGGCGTGGCGAGAATCGGCCGTTCGTAGGTGGAGAAACGCTGTCCGCAGTGTTCGCATTCACGGCGGCGGCGGACGCCTCCGCGGGAGTCGTGGGTGGTGTCGAGCACCTTCGAGTTATCGTCCTGGCAGTATGGGCAGCGCATGGTTTCCTCCTGGTGGGCTGAGGTTCAGAGATGGCAATCCCCCAGATATGGGGGAGCGATTAGGCTTTGTAGTATAGGTAGCGCTTATGATAGCACAGGTGGGGGTGGATTTCAAGTGAAATGCAGTGATTAGTGATTTGTGATTAGGAAAATCCAAAAACAAAACCACGAAAATACGAAAGACACGAAATGAAAGGGCACAATTCAAAATGCTAATGTAGGGGCGTGTCCGTGACCCGCCTGTGTGAAGGTATACCGTTTAGAGTTAACAGGTAAACCTTGGTGGGGATTCCCCCTACGGGGGACTTCGTGCTTCCGTCTCAAAGAACGAGCCGTCGCAACACTTGCACTGGCTGCAAGTGCCAGTGTGACAACCCCAATTAATATAACTTCTGATTAACGATAATCGGAAGTTATCCATATTAACCACAAAGCTGGCGGAGACCAACCGCCAGCTTTGGATCACGATGGAGCAAGCATTACGCAGCCAGCGTATGCCTGTCTTTCTTATGGAGAGACAACAAAATCCAGTGGTACTGAAGCAATCTGCCTCTTATTTGCTATCGTTCAAACGGTTGCGCAAGAAGGCAGGCACGTTCAGATCGCGGGTGTCGATGACACGGGGTTCAAAGACGGTGTCATTCACTTTCTGGCTGCCGGCTTCGATGGTTTCACCGAAGGAGGGCGCTTGCACGACACGAGTGGGATCGAAACGCTGTTGGCTCTGAGAGCTGGCCGACCGCATGCCGGCCTGGTCAA
>CAZQXI010000031.1:0-22105 GCA_964597505.1 uncultured Anaerolinea sp.
TGCTGGCGCGGCGGATGATGCCGTGGACTTCATATCCTTTTGAGAGTAACAACTCAGCAAGGTAAGAACCATCCTGACCGGTGATGCCTGTGATTAATGCTTTTTTCATGTTGTTTTTTCTCCTGATTTAGTTCCGGTTCAACTCACTTATTAAAAGTGAAGGCTAAGTTTTTCTGTCAACATCTCTAAAGATGGACGGTCACTTTGGCCATCGGGAGTTGAATAAGACCGGTATCCCATGTGGAAATCCACCTGATCATTCTTCCACAAATCCTCACCATCCACTTTGATGGAAGGTGAGCCCTGGAAGGAATAATAATCCGCTTCAAGATCGTCGTGAATGACGATGCGCTCCGGCTGGAGGGTGATGCCCAGTTTTAGCAAACAAACCAGCAGATCATTCCAGGCTTGTTCAGTGTTTGGACAATTCTCCATGTAGAGGAACTGGATTCTTTCCACTGCACTATTATAGTAGAAAAAACCGCTCTTTTAGAAAATGGGCCAAAGAAAAACCCCCGTGGATCTCGATCCGCGGGGGTTGCAAAATTAAGTCTTTATTTCTTTTTGAAGAATATCTCTTTCTTTTCTTCATCCAGGTCTACGATGACCGTGTCGCCGCTCACAAACTCGCCTGAGAGCAGGCTGACCGAAAGCGGACTTTCTACATATTTCTGCAGCGCTCTTTTGAGAGGACGTGCACCAAATGAAGCATCATAGCCTTCAGTAGCCAGCCATTCGCGTGCCGTCTGGGTGAGTTCCACTTTCAAGCCATGCTCTTCAAGTCTTACACGAACGTCTTTCATCTGCAAGTCAACGATCTCCATCATCTGTTCCTTGGTGAGCGGTGAGAACATGATGACTTCGTCAACACGATTCAAGAATTCAGGTCTGAAAGTGCTCTTGAGGGCTTTCTCGATCTTCTCGTGTGCCTGACGGTCTTCATCCGTGGCTTCTTTCTTCAGGAAGCCCAGAGTGCCGCCTTGTTTGACGAATTCGGTACCCAGGTTGCTGGTCATGATCAAGACTGTATTTCTAAAGTCCACCACACGGCCTTGACCGTCAGTCAAACGGCCGTCGTCAAGGATTTGCAGCAGGGCATTCCAGACTTCGGGATGTGCCTTTTCGATTTCATCGAAAAGGATGACGCGATATGGACGTCGGCGCACGGCTTCAGTCAATTGACCGCCTTCTTCATAGCCCACATAACCTGGAGGCGCACCGAAGAGGCGTGAAACGGTATGCTGTTCGTGATACTCGCTCATATCCATACGTACCAGGGCGTCTTCGTCATCAAACAGGAATTCAGCCAGCGCCTTTGCCAGTTCTGTCTTGCCGACACCGGAAGGACCGATGAAGATGAACGAACCATTCGGGCGTTTGGGGTCTTTCAGGCCTGACCGTGCGCGGCGGATGGCATCTGCGATGGCGTGGATGGCCGGTTCCTGACCGATGATGCGCTCGTGCAGACGTTCTTCCATGTGTAGCAGGCGGGTGGATTCCGTCTCAAGCATCTGGTTCACGGGGATACCGCGCCATTGTGATAAGACTTCGGCGATATCATTGATATCCACTACTTCATCCAACTTGTGTTCTGATTCCCATACGTCGCGTTTGGTATTGAAATCTTCTTCAAGGCGCAGACGGTCAGCTTTCATCTTGGCGGCGCGTTCATAATCGCGTTCAATGCCGGCCTGTTCCTCTTCCGCTTTGAGGCGGTCAAGTTCGGTCTTCATTTTCTTGAGTTCGGGGGGCAGCGAATACAATGCCACGCGAAGTTTGGCAGCCGCTTCATCCATCAGATCAATGGCTTTGTCAGGCAGGCGGCGGTCGGTGATATAGCGCGAACTTAGTTTAACCGCAGCTTCAAGGGCGTCATCAGAGAAATGCACCTTGTGGTGCGCTTCGTAGCGGTCGCGCAAGACCATCAGCATTTTCAAAGTGTCGTCCTGTGAAGGTTCCTCCACGAAAACAGGAGCAAAACGCCTTTCAAGTGCGGCGTCTTTTTCGATGTGTTTTTGATATTCATCCAGGGTGGTGGCGCCGATGCATTGCAGTTCGCCGCGCGCCAGAGCTGGTTTGAGCATGTTTGAAGCATCCATGGCGCCTTGCGCCGCGCCTGCACCTACCACAGTGTGCAGTTCATCAATGAACAGGATGATCTCGCCGTTTGAACGCTGAACTTCTTCAATCGAAGCTTTGAGACGTTCTTCAAATTCACCTCTGAAGCGGGAGCCTGCAATCATGGACCCCAGATCAAGTGAAATGACTTTCTTGCCCATCAGAATCTCAGGCACATCATTGGAGGCAATCTTTTCGGCTAGACCTTCCACGATGGCAGTTTTGCCTACGCCGGCTTCACCGATCAGAACCGGGTTGTTCTTGGTGCGCCGTGAGAGGATTTGCATAACACGTGAAATTTCGGTATCGCGTCCGATAACCGGGTCAAGCTTGCCCTCGCGGGCTTGCTGGGTCAGGTCGCGTGAGTATTTTTCGAGTGTTCGATAGCGTGTTTCGGCTTGCGGATCGGTAACACGTTGTCCGCCGCGCAGTTGAACCACAGCTTCTGAAACCCGTTCTCGGGTTAGACCGGTGGTTTCGAGCAGCCGGGCAGCGGGGGTATTCTTTTCGCTCAGAATAGCCAAGAAGAGGTGTTCTGTCGAAATATACTCGTCTTTGAGTTTGCTGGCTTCTTCATTGGCCAGGTCAATAATGCGTTTGACACGCGGTGTAATAAAGATCTGTCCGGCGCCGCCGCCAAAAATGCTGGCCTTGGGGCTGGTTTTGAGGATGTAATCCAATCTTTCCATCAAGATTTGGGGATCCACCTTGAGGATTTCAAGGATTTGTGGGACCACTCCCTGGGGTTGTTCGATCAACGCCAGCAGGATGTGTTCGGTATCAATTTGGTTATGCCCATACCTCTGAATAATCTCGGCAGCGCGTTGGGCTGCTTCTTGTGCTCTCTCTGTAAAACGATCAAATCTCATCATAAGATGTTTATCCTTTTCCTACGTATTACGGGTGATTATAGCATTTCAAGAAGTGCGATTAGCATAGAATAATATAAGAGACTTATCAGAGTTTTATTATCGGGCGTCAAAACAGACCTGACCCTCGATCATTGTAAGTTGAATATGCAAGTTTGAGTCCAGAAGGACGAGATCGGCATCGTAATTTGGTGCAATTCTGCCTTTGTGGTCATCCATATGGATGGCTTGCGCAGCATTGAGTGATGAACACATCCAGATCTCTTCCAGCGGCAGGTGTGTCGCGGATGCAAAATTACACAAGGCTGCATCCATGGTTAGAGTGGAACCAGCCAGTGTGCCATCCGCAAGTCGGGCAGAGCCGTTGGCAAGGGTCACCTGCTGGCCTTCAAGAGAATAGATGCCTTCAGGCATACCCACTGCACTGATCGAATCGGTGACCAGGATCACTCCTTGGGCCGTTTTGGCCTTAACCAAAATATCCATCACCGCAGGGTGGACATGGATGTTGTCAGCAATCAATTCACAGCGCAGTTCAGGCAGTGAGAGCGCGGCGCCTACAACGCCAGGTTCACGATGGTGCAAGGTACCCATGGCATTAAAACAGTGGGTCACCTGGGTGATACCCAACTGGACCGCAACCTGCATTTCTGCAAAAGTGGCAGTGGTGTGACCGGCTGCCACGGTGATGTTGCGTCCGATGCAGGCGGGGATCATCCATTGGTTTTCAATAATTTCCGGCGCAAGTGCCACCAGACGGACCAGTCCACTGTCCAAAAAGGGCAGGGCTTCTTCAGGGGCGGCGGTGCGAATGTGGGCCATGGATTGTGCGCCAGCCATTAATGGGTTTAGCCACGGTCCTTCAAGGTGGATTCCTAAAATTCGCGCACCCGGTTCTCTTCCCATGACACTGCGAATGGTGTCTATCGCGGCGCTAATCTCGGTTTGACTTGCCGCGTAGGTTGAAGCTAAAAAACTGGTCACGCCGTGGCGGGCGAAAAAAGAGGTTATGCCTTTAAGTTCTTCGGCTTTGCTAAAAACAAAATCAGCACCAAGGGCGCCGTGGGTGTGCAGGTCTATAAAACCGGGCACCAATGTTTTTCCATGGCAATCAATGCAGGTGGTGGCAGTGCTGGTGATGGCATCGGGAGCTTCACCTGAACCAACCGATTCAATATGATTTCCAATGGTCAGGCACCATCCATTGTCAATTTTGTTTGAGGCTCCCATAATTTGCGCATTGTAAAAGAGGGTATTTGATTGATCTTTCATAATTTGATTTTAGTCTTTGAAAAGATGTGTGTCAAACCTGATGGATTTTGAATTGTGTTGCTGGTCATTGGTGTAAAATTGGATATATGACCGTCTTGATAAATCCCACTTCCCGAATCCGGGCCATCCGCTTGCGGGAGGATCTTCAACAAATTGCCGATCTGATTGAATTATGTTTTTCACAAAATATAGATCCCGAGGGATTGGAATATATTCGTCATATCAGGCAGACGGCCAATAATTTCAGCGGTTTGATACTCGACAATACGACGCCTGAAAATTCCACGCTTCCATTCCACGGATATGTGTGGGTGGAAAACAAACAGATTATTGGCAACGTCACCTTGATTCCACTCAGGAATAAAGAGAAGGGCAGCTATTTTGTTGCCAATGTTGCCGTTCATCCCAATTACCGCGGCAGGGGAATCGGAAAGCAGCTCACTGAACGAGCCATCCGTCATGTGCGAGAACACCAGGGCAACCAGGTGTATTTGCAGGTGCGGGATGACAATGAGATCGCCATTCAAATTTATCGCAACCTGGGGTTCGATGAGATCAGCCGCCGAACATTATGGACTTACCGCCCCTCAAAGCCGGTTGTTGACAACCCATCCACCAATGTGAAAATTACGGGGCGTGAGAAAGAAGATTGGCCGCAGCAGAAGTTGTGGCTTGATTCTCTTTATCCCAAAGAAATACACTGGAACATCCCCATTCGAGTCGAACGCATGGAGCCAACCCTCGCCAATTGGTTGAACCGCCTCATGTACGCTGAATTTCAACGTTCATGGTCCGTGCGCAGAGATTCCAAGTTGCTCGGAGTGGTTACGGTTGATCACAGCAGCGAATCACACGATTACTGCTGGCTGGCAACCTCCCCCATTTGGGAGGATGAAGTGATCCGAAATGTTTTCCCGGTCATCACACGTAAAGTGTTATTTCCCAAACGTCTGGCGGTGAATTATCCGGCCGGTCGGGCAAGGGAGGCTTTTGAAGCCGTGGGGATGCGTGAACTAAATACCCTGCTGTGGATGAAACACACGATAATTCCTTATAACGAAGCCATTGGGGTCTAAAATCCTGAACCTTTTTTGCGTTTTTTGCGTAAATTGATTGAAAGGATAAAAACCATGAACAAATTTCTCATACGAATAATGATCAATGCTGCCGCCTTGTTTTTGGCAGTCAAGGTTTTGGAACCGCATATCGTGATGCAGAACGATGCCTGGTATGCTTATTTGGTTTTGGCGCTCATCTTTGGTTTCGTCAATGCCATAATTAAACCATTGCTGATGGTGGCAAGCTGTCCGATGATAATTCTCACCCTGGGGCTTGGCACTTTGATCATCAATACAGTCATGTTCTTGTTTGCTGGATGGTTGGGCAACATCATCAACATTGGATTCACCATCCCGGAAAACAAATACCTATATGCCTTTCTCGGTGCACTGATTGTCAGCCTGGTCAGCCTCATTCTGAACAGGATCCTTGCTCCGAATAAACGGGAGTCATAATAAATAAAAAGAGCGGCGCTTCAATTGAAGCGCCGCTCTTTTTATGTCTGTTAATTTGTTGGTTGTAAATCCAGGCTGGAGATCCACAACAGCACATCCGGCTGCCATTGGAAGGCGAGCGTGCCATCTGTGTTTAGCAGCTGCCAAAGACCTGTGTCACTGAAGACTGGCTGCGCTCCGGCGGGAGCCAGGGCTGCAATTCCATCTGGAATGACTGGCACCCATTGTGTACCATCTTCCGAAAGATGGTAGACTGCCGCTCCCAGCGGACCATCCACCATGCCGGTAGTCATATTAAAGGTCAATGGGCTGGTGGAGGTAGGAATTTCCGGAAAGGATTGATTTAGGGTTTCGCCAGCCTCTTGCGGCATGCTAAAGCGCAGCATGTAACCATTTTCGGCATCACTGACCCAAACTCTGCCTTCTGCGTCAACGGCGATGCCGATGGGTAAACCAAACCCGTCGATGCCACTGCTGTAATCCCCCCAACCTCTGATGAAGTTGCCTACATTATCGAATTCAAGAATTCGATATGCATCCGGGTCGGTCACAAACACATGGCCGTTATCATCCACATCAATGTATGGTTTATTGTTGACCGATTGACCTTCCCAGGCGGATACCTGCCACTCTCTCAGGAATCCATAACTGGCACCGTCAGAAAGCGGCTGGAAGACCTGGATGCGTTGATTCCAGGTATCTGCCACATATAGCAGGCCTTCACCGTCAATTGCAAGGCCGACCGGTTCATCGAATTCACCTTGGTTCATACCGTTTATGCCAAACTGGCTTAAGAATCCGCCGTTGGCATCGTAAACCAGTACACGGTTGTTGCCGGTGTCGGTGACCAGTACCTGCCCTCTGGCATTGACTACGATACCGCGAGGACCCCAGAACGAATCCGGAGAATCGGCAGTACCGGCGGTTCCCCACATGGTGACGAACTTGCCGTCTGCGGTGAATTTCTGAATGCGGTAATTCCAGGTGTCTGCGACATACACGGATCCATCAGGTGCCACGGCAATTCCCCACGGTTCATTGAAAGTGCCGCCGGGGGCGTTTCCACCGTTATCTACGGTGGCAAAACTGCCCCAGGTACTCACGAATTGTCCGTCTGCAGAAAAACGCTGAATGCGATGGTTCCTGGCATCAGCCACATAAATGTCGCCGTTGGGGCCGATCGCAAGATCATGGGCGCCTGTGAATTGACCAGTCTCAGTTCCAGTCGTACCAAAATACAGATCCGGCGTGAACATGGTCATTTTTGCGGCATATGGATCTTCTTTGACCACAGGGGCTGCAGGGACAGTACCATACGTCCAGATGGAAGAAACGAGATCTTTTTTGATGAACAGGTAGATATGCCCTGAAGGTTCCCAATTCTCAACCGTTAAAGAGGTGAGGTTTTTGATTGAAGCGTAACGTGTGTAATCTTTGTTGAGCCAGATATCACGGATGGCTCTCACCATCTCAGGGTTCTGCAGTTCGGTCCAAACACTCTTCAGCGTCTGATTCATGTAATCTTGCATTGGCCAAACCAGGCGCATATATTTAAACTCGTAATAATTGTTATCCAGAATGGCGCGCGTCTTTTCGAGTTCGGCATCATCCGTGATCACCACCGGATATTGAGCTAAATCACGGGTTAGTTTATCTTTGAGCCAGGTCTTGTTTGGATAATCGCGGAAATACCACCAATATGGATACAAGGCGTCACCGATATAGGCGACTTTGATGTCTTTGCCGCCGGTGGTCCGCTTTGAAATGTCTTCCACCTGGGCGAGAACTTCTTTAGGTCCTTGCGCAGCGTGTGCATAAACCAGGAACTCTGTGCCTTCTGCATAATTTATATAATTGGCCTGGTAAGCTGATCGGGCAGTTAAAACAGCCAAAATCGCAAAGAAAATCACCACCATGGTTTTGACGATCTCTTTGGCTTGCCAGCCTTTCATCAGCATGACTATGCCCCAACTTGAGAGGCCAAGAGCAAGTACAGAAAAGATGAAGGTGCTGGTTGTTTGAAGTTGGGCAAGTTCCATGCCGGCAAAGGGTTTGTCAGGTCCAACCAATGTGCTGATTACGCCTGAAAGACTGATGAGTACAACGGGGAAGAGTAACAGAGATAACGCTGATTTAATATTCCATTTCAGTTTGGTGAGTGAATCGACTACATATCCAACGCTGAAACCGGCGGCCAGCAGCATCGGAAGTGTGATATGAAGTGTGAGCCAGGGCATTTTTTCACCGGCAACAGTGAACGCAATTAACGACATGATGGACCAATAGATAAGCAGCATAAGCACTGGAACGCGCTTGGGGTTCTCATTTGTTTCAGAGGGGAGTGTGCCATCAGTCTTCTCAACACCCTCTGCTTGTGAAAAAGTATCTGTCTTGGAGCTCTGAATTTGTTCGATTTCTGCTTTTTCAAGTGCATCAAGTGACACCTGGTCAGCCGGCGCAATACTTGGGCGTGAAGAAAATAGATTGCGGCGCAAGGCCAGGATCAAAGCCAGGAAGGTCCCCATGGCGGCCAGATATTCATACATTGGGATCTGGATGAAGGAATAGTAATACCAGGGTTGGGTGCCGCGGTTCACACTCTGCTGAGACAGCCAGTAACCCAATGAACCGACCATGCCTGTGAAAAATCCCTGTCCGTTGGTGAACATGGTTGTGTATAGGATGGTGAAGATGGCGTAGAAAATTGCCGCATTTTTGAGCCACAGCATGGGTTTCCACAAAAGTCCGGCTCCCAGAGCAATAACCACAACTGCTGCCAGCACAATGGATGTTTTGATCAAACCGGGCTGTGAATAATCCAACGGATTCCATCCGAACAAACTTATGGGAAAAGCGATCAATTGGGGCATGACCAGGGTGAAGGTGAGTAAAAGCACATCAAATGATCGAATGTTGCGAATTGTTTTCCAGCCCAAACCAATGATCAGAATGACCAGGGCTCCGATAATTGCAGCCGCTGCCAAACCTACACTCACCAACATAATAATGTGAATCAGCTCTGGAGAAATCGCGTTGGTTACAGCACTGTCAGCAGCAGCTGCAGCCGCTTCATTGGTATTTCGGCTGTCGATAATACCTGCGCCTAACGCAATACCCAGCAGTAAAAGCCCAATCATCATGATCAAGATAAACAAATCGCGATTTTGGGGTTTCTTCCATTCTTTTTGGGTGACATCTTTGATGAAGACAAAAGCCAAAAAGATCAACATTTCAGCGGTAAAGATGAAGGAAGTTTCTTTGGTGCAAAAATAGAGCGATAAGACAACAGTATAAAGGTAAAGGGTGCTGTGCTTCCCTTTTTCAAGGTAATGTAACACTGCGTATAGCAGAATAACCCCGAATAGGCCGACAAAGGCCTCATTGCGTGTATAACGCCCGTAGAAGAGCATAAAAGGTGAGATTAAAAAGAAAAAGCCTGAAAGCAGCGCGCCGGTTCTGCCCAGGTAACGTTTCCAGGCAAACAATACAAAAATCACTGTGGCAATGCTGAATACAGCTGCGGGTATTCTGGAGCTGAAATCAGAATCACCAAAAAGCGCATAGGATGCAGCAAGCAAATGAAATTGCATTGGTCCGTGCGTAACGGGATCATGACTGTACCCTTTACCGACATATAGGTCATATGATGGAACGACATGATTAACTTCGTCATGAGCCATCGTACGAACCCCAACCATATAAAACCGGCTGATCACTGTCAAAAGAATAATGACGGCGATAATGAGATGTTCAATTTTAAACTTTTCAGAAAAGGGGAAAACCGGTCGATCTAGCCACGATTCTTTTTTGAGTGTTGTGTTTTTATTTTCCATTTATCCGACCTCGAACAATCCTTAAATAAGCTATTTATGACTATACATGAATCCAGATAAACTGACAAGATAATAAGAACCAAAAAAGATGAGGGAAGCCCTCATCTTTAATGTTTTTCAAATGGATAACAGCATTTTTAATTTCCGAGATTGAAGTAATTGTAGACAGCTCGAGAAAGGTCACCATACAATCTATTGCCGTCAGAAAAGACAATCTGTTGAGGACTGTTTACATAAATTGTCACAATATAATTTCCACCAGGGGAATATACGATTGCAGCATCGCACATGTCATAAATATAATAATCAATTTTGTCAGTCGCCCATCCATGTTTGTGAGCAATCTGTGTGCCATCTGGCAGACCCGATTCGATTAAAGTGCCGGTACGATCTTGTGAGAGCAAAGAGATCATGGCGCGGCATTCATTTTGTGTAATCTTGCCCGGAAAAGCCGCCGCAAAACTGCCGCCGCCGGTTTGTGCGCACTGGTAAATATCGCTTAGTAAAGCACCCATTTCAGTTGCAGTAGTTTGGTTCATTTGATCGATATCCAACCTGACATCGGTTCTTGAATTTGCCGGCGTTGAAAATGACTTTAAAAATGGTGCTCCAATATAAAACATGCCAGCCAAATAGGTGTTTTGTAAACCAAGAATTTCAACTGTCTCGGAAACATGTAATGGTCCCAGGTTAGGTTCCATAACCGTTTTCATTAAACTGTCAGACGCGTCGTTATCAGACAAGGTCATCATATTTTGTAGTAGTGAATAAGTATCTGCATCCATGGGTTCATTCTTAACCCTGTAGACCTCGATCATGATGGGAATTTTAATTGTACTTAATGCTGAAAAGGCTATATCAGGTGATAACCTTTCACCAGCCTGATAGGCAAACTGCATATCTTGACCGGTTTGCAGGTCTTTTACATAAAGTTCAACTGTACCGGGAAAATTATTGGCATCAATGACTTCAGAAAGCAGGGCTTTTAAGTTTTCAAACGATGGTCGTGAGGAAGTGCTTTTCTTAACCGAAAGGTTGATCACCCGGTCAGTCGGTGATTTTAATGCCATGCTGATCAACTCAATGGATCGATCAACATCGAGACTCAAACCGGATTTGCCTGCAGTGAAGAAGGTGTCGCCGGGGATGGGAGAGAAAGGTTCCGGATCTTGATCATAACGGGCTGCAATCTCGCTCACAAGATAGGACCGCATTTGGTCAGTGTCGATCTGAACCCGAATGGGAACATCCTGTGATTCAGGAAAACGGTTGAAAAGATAATCCCAAAATGCAGACCAGAAGGGCAGAGAAGCCCTGGACTGATCAGCTGCAGCCATCATGCTGCTCAGGTCGAGCGAAAAACCCAGGGTGGCGGGTTTTACCTGAAAGCTGCTGTCACCGTAACGCAGTTCAACAGGTACCGAATATGCCTGTGTCAAACGATCTGCAGCCTGGTCAATATCCAAACCGGAAACATCCACCCCCGCAATGGTTGAACCCGGTGAGAATGAAGAACGTAGACGACTGAACACCACCAATTGGAAAACCAGCAGCAAGACACCACCCGCTATAAGGGCAAGTGACAACCAACGAACCAATGAAAAGTTACGTAAATGTTTCATCTCAAGCACTCCAAAAATCTAACAACACATCCGATTTTACCAGATGGCAGCACGATAATACCGACGCGTGATAGGCGAATTACTGCACTTTGGATATACTTAATGCATGATCGTTCAACCTTCTGACCAATCCGACACCTTAAAATCGCTTTTCCCGTTTTCAATGCTTAGCGATGAAGACCTGAAAAGGATCCTTCCTTACTTCGAACTGGTCCATTTTCCGGCAGGGGTGAATGTATATTCTGACGGCTACCCGGCGAATGATCTGTTTTTCATCCTTTCAGGCAAGGTGAAAATACTCTACCACCAAGCCAAAGCGGATCGATTGCTCGGCGTCTTTGGCACTGGCGACCACTTTGGCGAAGAAGCTTTAATCGGTAATCAATCGTATCAAACCAGAGCGGTCTGTCTTTCGACGGTCGCAGCCTTTCGCATCAAGGGCGGCAAAGCCCGCGCCATTGCGGATGCCTTTCCGGTTTTACACGCAGCTTTCTCTTTGTTTCAAAAAACTTACCAGTTGACCATTACCCAGAAATTGCCCTGGCGTGCTCCTGAAGAGGGGGTGGTTCTGATCAGCCGTCGGCATCCGTTTTTTCTTTTCATGAGATTGTTTCTCACTGGTGGCCTATTTTTGGTGGGTTTTTCATTTTTACTATTTTCAGCCCTCGCTTCGATTAATTATTATGTGCCGCTTTTGATACTTTCACTGGCCGAGTTGACAGTCGGGATAGTCATTTGTGCCTGGGCTGGTATGGAATGGGGCAATGACTTTTTCATTCTGACCCGTGAACGGGTTTGTGTTCAAAAGAAATTGACCGGTTTTTACGAAAGCCGGCACGAATCCCCGGTCAATGCTGTTCTTTCTGTTGGCGTGGATACATCATTGACCGGCAGACTGCTTGGGTTTGGAACTGTAACTGTGAGGACCTATACGGGTGATTTGCAGTTCAAACGGCTGCCTTATCCTTATGTGATTTATGAGCTGCTTGAAATGAGGCGTGAAGCTGCAACGTTGGAATCCACCCAGGCTGAAAAACAGGAGATTCGCGAAACGTTGACAGCCAGATCGGCTCGCGCCTTTGCCCGTAAAGAGAGATCGGTGGCGAAGAACCTTACGCCAACGAAGACGGAGCAATCTGGGTCCTTCTCAAATTTAATGGCTAGATTGTTCAACCTGCGCACAGAAAACGAAGACTCGGTGGTTTACCGTACGCATTGGTGGATCATGTTCAAAAAGACCGCTATCCCCGGCTTCTTTTTGCTGACTATTATGCTGGTGGTTCTAGCTCGCTTCTTCGGGTTCCTTAGTGTCATTCCTGAAGTCGTCGTTTACGTGGGGGCTTTGATCCTGGCGGTGGCCTGTTGGGGATGGTGGATTTATCGATACCAGGACTGGCAGAATGATGTCTACATCATTACTGATGATCAATTGATTGATGTCTACAAAAAGCCGCTGGGCATGGATGACCGGCGATCTGCACCAGTGAAGAATATCCAAACCGTTGAGTTTGAGCGCAAGGGATTGATCAACTTGATGTTGAATTTTGGAACGGTCAAGATCAAAATAGGAAACGAAGAATTGACTTTTGATAACGTTTATCAGCCATCTGAAGTCCAGGCTGAAATTTATGCCCGCTACCGAGCAACCCTCGAAACAGCCAAGAAAAATGAGCAGCAAAAATTCGTCGAATGGATCAAAACCTACGAAGAAATCCAAAAAGAAAATCAACGAGCAAATGAAGACGAAAACGGGTAAAATTGGCTCTTGATTGACTTAAAAACGAGGTTTATGATGGCGATCTTAGATATAGTTAGCGTTCCCGATCCGATACTCAGGCGTAAAGCCCGAAAAGTGACCGAATTTGGTAAAGATTTTCAAATGCTGGTCACTAACATGATAGAAACCATGCGCGACGCGCCCGGTGTTGGTCTTGCCGCCCCCCAGGTGGCTGTTTCACAACGGCTGGTGGTTGTTGAGTATGCAGACGATGAAGATGATGAACAATCTGAAAATGAAGCGGCTCCTGCCGCGGTAAAAAAACTTTATGTTTTGGTAAATCCCGAGATTGTTGATAAATCAGAAGAAATGGTTTTGGGGATAGAAGGTTGTCTTTCTGTACCTGACCTGGTCGGCGAAGTGGACCGTCATGAACGGATAACTGTAAAAGCCCTGAACCGTCACGGTCAACCGATCAAAATCAAGGCGGAAGGCTGGCTGGCACGCATTTTTCAGCATGAAATTGACCATCTTGAAGGCATCATATATACCGACCGCACCGACAAGGTGTGGAAACCTGGCGATGACGAAGAAATTCCGCTTGATTAATCCATGTATCTGACTCATTTGTCGCTGACCAACTTTCGGCTTTTCTCCCGCCTGGATATGGACGTGCCAAGGCGGATTCTTTTGTTAATGGGGTCAAACGCCCAGGGAAAAACCTCGTTATTGGAAGCAATCTATTACCTGGCGACCTTCACTTCTTTCCATGCCATGAGCGACAAACAACTTTTGAATTTCGTGGCTACAAGTGAGGAATTAACCGTGGCGCGGCTGGTGGCAGCGTACCAGCGCGGCGACAGGCAGCATAAACTTGAAGTGCGCCTGATTCAGGATTCGAACGGCAACGGCGGTTCCCGTTTGCGCAAGGAAGTGCTGTTGGATGGCGTCAAAACGCCGGTTACCCAGGTGGTGGGGCATTTCAACGCGGTGATCTTTTTGCCGCAGATGACCCGCATTCTCGAAGGCGGACCTGAGGAGCGGCGTCGTTATCTTAATTTAGCCTCTGCTCAAGCTGATCCCTTTTTTACCCAGGCTCTCTCAGAATATAACCAGGCCATCACCCAGCGCAATGCTTTGCTAAAGTTGCTGGCAGAACGCGGGGGTGATGCCTCTCAACTAGATTATTGGGATGAAGTGCTCACCAGCCGCGGTGCCAGGATTATGCAGTCGCGCATACTGGCCATCCAGGAAATCGAGCAGCTTGCTATCAGGATTCACGAACACTTGAGCGGTGGCAAGGAAGTCATTCGTTTACACTACCAGCCGTCTTACGATCCGCTTCCGAAACCTGAAGGGCAGTTCAGTCTGCCCCTACAGACCTCGGCCCAGCGGGATGGATTTACCCTCAAACAACTTCAACAGGGCTTCGCTGAGAAACTCAAACTGGTCAGAAATGAAGAGATTGCCCGTGGAGTGACGACCGTCGGTCCGCATCGCGATGAAATGCGCATCATTTGCAACGGGATTGACCTCACCGATTTCGGCTCACGCGGACAGCTTCGCACCGCCATCCTCTCATTAAAACTGGCCGAGGTGGATTGGCTGAAACAGAAAACCACCCAGTGGCCGGTGCTGCTGCTGGATGAAACCCTGGCTGAATTGGATGTTGACCGGCGGAATTATCTGATGAATTATCTCGAAAAAGCTGAACAAGCCATATTAACGACAACAGATTTGAACCTGTTTTCGCCTGGTTTTGTCGAAAAATGCGAGCGTTGGCAGATTTCAAGCGGCTCGGTGAGTGAAGTGAACTCCTGAAGTTTTAGAGTGGCTTTTTTGCAGGGATGCCGACCGTGCGGGGGTAAAGGGCAGGGGTGGCAGCTTTCTTATTTATCAGTACCAAAAAGCGTTCATCCGCCACACCAGGCAGGGTGATCTTTTCGATCTTCTGAATTTCAGCCCCCAACAACTTGAGTGCGTTTTCGCTAGCCTGTGCTTCTGCATGCGCACTTTCACCTTTTTGAGCGAGCATGTTGCCGCCTATTTTAAGCAGCGGAATTAAGTATTCCGTCAGGATCGGCAGGCTGGCCACAGCCCTTGCCAGCGCCCAATCGTATTGTGCTCGATGATTGGGCAGGCGTCCGACATCTTCAGCCCTAAGCGTTAAAACATCCACGTGATCCAGGTGCAGAGTTTCCACCATGTGCTTGCAAAACCCGGCTTTTTTGCCCACCGATTCCACCAGGGTGAGCTTGATTCCAGGACACATGATCTTCAACGGAATGCCCGGGAAGCCCGCTCCTGTACCGACATCGATGATCCGCTCATGATGCAGCGGTTTCATCACTGAAAGGCAGGTGAGTGAATCAAGAAAATGCTTGATGCGGATCCCTTCCACATCGCGGATGGCGGTGAGATTAAATTTCTCATTCCAGCTCATCAACTCGGATTCGAAGATCTCGAAAGCCTTCTGCTGCTCTTCAGTGAGGGTGGTGCCTGTGTATTTAGGGGCTTCTGAAAAAAATGAATGCATTTCAGCATTATACCAACACAGCTCTGGTTTGTTTTGAAAAACGGAGCAGATTGAAGTTGGATTATTAAAAAATAATTAAAATTCGTTATTGACTTTTGTATCCAGTTTTTGTATAATTTCTTTGTTGTTAACAAAAATCTTATGAAAGGACGGCGCAGAGATATGGTTTATTACGGCATTAAACTGACTTGGCTTACAACTGCAACCCTTAAAGGGTTTGTTGCTGTGGGTCCTTGTATAAATGCGCCTGTCCATCGTTAAGACTGATTAAACCCAGTTCGGCGGCCACGGTGCATCACACAATCCGTGGTCGTTTTTGTTTAACCCGCAAAAGGCCTCGGAGCACACCGTGGCCTTTTTATTTTTCTTTGTTCTTCTGGAGGAGGAGACATGTTGAAAATTGATTCAGAAAGTCGTGTAACGGATTGAGTAATTCGATCATGGTCGTTGTTGATTCAAGCAAGTGTTCGTGTAAGAAAAGAGGGAGGCCGAATATGTTAGATGCTATGACCAAATTCGGCGGTTATCGCGTGGACTATTTGCATCACGGGCTGGAAAATGACCAGAAGGCTTTCGCATTCTATTTGCGGGCCGAGATCAACCCTGGTGACAGCTACAGCCATGAAGCAAAACGTCAATTGTATACAGGGCTGACGATCATCAAACAGCACCTTGAGTTCAAACATCTGGCGGGGATCTACCTGGATGTGGACAGCTTGGACAACCTCAACCGGCCTGCGTATCTGCAAATGAAGCAGGATATGTTGAACGGTATGTTCAAACGCCTTTTCGTTTTGGATGAAAGAGCGCTTTTGGGCAGCGCGGATGCTGACCATGATCTGCTCATGTTGTTCATCCAGACCCGCGGATTTGAACTGTTTACTTGCAAAAATGGCGAGTGCCTGCCCCTTGAACTCTTGAGGGTACTGGAACCACTCGGTGTCTAGATCATTGTAACTAACATTGAAAGGAGTCAACATGATCGGAAAATCATTATTTATTGGCGAGCTGACAGAATGGACTGCGCTGGATCCAGAAAAAGATGCGGCAGCACTTTCAACCTGGACGGCGAATCTTCAATTCAGCAGCCAGCTTTTTCAAAAACCTGGCAGACCTTACGCGGTCCATGAAGTGAAGAAAAAAGTAAAAGAGCAGCTCAAAGAGGCTGATGAAAAGAAGAACGAATTCGTCTTTGCGGTTCGAAAGAAAGGAACCAGGGAGATGGTAGGTCTTTTGAAGTTTGGCTGGCTGCAATTTTCGCAGCAGTCCGCACGCCTCTTTCTGGATTTTGAGTCCGATGAAGCGATTAGCCTTTATGGTGAAGAAGTGATGTCGATGGTTTTACGATACGGTTTTATGGAAATGTCTCTTCACCGCATCTGGTTGATGCTTTCCGGGCATCAACAAAAAGAGATTTCGCTCTTTGAAGCGGCTGGATTTTTAAGAGAGAATCAACGGCGTGAAGCAAGTTTTTACGAAGGGCGTTTTTATGACAGCTTGGGGTATTCTCTTTTGAAACCTGAATGGAAAAAGAAACAGCAAACAGAGGTGACGGCATGAGTAAACAATTTTTTACCGGAAAGCGCATTGAACTGACTCCCATTGACCTTGAGAAGGATGTCGAAGTCTGGGAAACCTGGAATCATGACAGTGATTACCTGCGCCTTTTGGATGATTTTCCGGCTAGTCAATATTCTGCGCCTATGATCAAAGAGTGGATTGAAAAAGACGACTCGCCTAACGCGCTGTTTATGATTCGCACCATCGAGGAGCAAAAAGTCATCGGCTTCATCGAACTGGCGGGTTACGACTGGGTGGCCCGCAATGCCTGGGTGGGGGTGGGCATTGGCGACCCGGATTACCGCAGTAAAGGCTACGGTACGGAAGCCATGAATTTGTTACTTAATTTCGCCTTCCGCGGGCAGAACCTGCACCGGGTAAATCTGGGTGTATTTGCCTTCAACGAACGCGCCATTCGCTGCTACGAAAAGAGCGGATTTAAATATGAAGGGCTCGAGCGCGAGGCCATTTATAAAGATGACCAGCGCTTGGATTGTCACCTGATGGGGGTTCTGCAATCAGAGTGGGAAGCCATGCAGACAGTTGCCCAGACAGATTAATCTGAATACGTCATCAATGAAAATCACCTTGAGACATACTTTTCAAGGTGATTTCTTTTCTTAAGGAGCCCATGTTATACTTTCCAAAAAATCTAGGAAAAATCATGGCAAAAAAGATTAAAACTGTCATTTGGGATATGGGGGGCGTGATTCTGCGGTCTGAAGATTGGACCCCTCGCAGGGAATTAGCTTCTCAATACGGGTTGACCCTGGAAGGGATTCATGATCTCGTTTTTGAAAGCGATTCAGGCCGAATGGCGACCCTGGGGAAGATAGAAGAACAAGCCCACTGGAAATCCATTGGCGACAAACTCCATCTTGGACCTGAAACCCTCAAAGAGTTTCAAGAAAAGTTTTGGGGCGGCGACCGCCTAGATTATGAACTGGCTGATTTCATCCGCAAGTTAAAACCATCTTATACCACCGGGTTATTGAGCAACGCCTGGACGAACGCCCGGCATGTTTTGACAAAAAGCAAACCCTGTATCGATGCATTTCATGTTGTTGTTTTTTCGTGCGAAGTGGGGTTGATGAAACCTGATCCCGCCATCTACAACACCATCCTGCGCTTATGCTCGACCGAACCTGACGAGGCTATTTTCGTGGATGATTTCCCGATTAATATCGAAGCCGCCAATAACCTTGGCATCCACGGCGTTTTGTTCAACAATGCCAGGCAGGCCATGTCCGACGTCACAGCTTTATTAAAAGGCAGTGGTGTCGAGTAATGAAGGTATACAAAATCGGGGTAGTCTCTGATACCCATGTTCCGGATCGTTCTCCTGAAATCACCGCTGCATTTCTCGCCGCCCTAAAAGTTGAAAATCTGGATCTCATCCTGCATGCCGGGGATATCAGCCTGCCAGGCGTGCTTGAACTATTGCAAACCATCTCTCCCGTTAAGGCGGTCAAAGGGAATCGAGATTTCCTCTTTTTCGGTAAACTCCCCATGGTGCAGCAGTTTGAGGTGTTTGGCGTCAAATTTGCCCTGATGCACGGACATATGAACTGGTTCGTCTATTGGCTAGATAAGTTTCTGCATGTTTTGCACGGATATAGACGCGAACGGTATATCCGTCGTCTGCCAAAGGCAGCGTCTGACGCCAGGGTGATCGTGTTTGGTCACACCCATCATGCCGAAACCTTCTGGCAGGATGGTATCTATTATTTCAACCCCGGTTCTGTCTCTTATGGTGATAAACTGACCCGCCGCCGTACCTGGGGCATAATTGAGGTATATGAAGATGGGCAAGTGGATGGTAAAATAATCCCCTGTGGTTAGGGTGGAGCATCCATGGACAATTGAATATAACCCCCCCGGGAGGAGAAAAGTTTTTCTTCCCCTTTATCTATTTAATATGCGCACGAAAAACCTTAAAAAACTTGACCTTCACGATTTGTTTGATATAATTTAGGTTTGCGTATCCCTGCCTGATTTGTCGGGAAGGGTTAATATTCTCGTGCGCCAGGTTTATGAACTAGGAGAAACCTATGGCTTCTGTGTTACCAACCAAGTCTTACGCTCGTATTCCAGTTATTTTCCCTATGCCCAACCTGATCGAGGTTCAACTCGATTCCTTCCGACGATTAAAGGAAGACGGTTTGGGCGATCTTTTTCACGAAGTTTCACCCATCGAGTCATACAACAAGGGCATGAAGCTTTACTTCCCCGGCCGCAGCGCTGAAGCTCAGCAGTGGGGCTTGAAGTATTGGTTTGAAGCGCCCAAGCATTCAATGGAAGAGTGTGTGGAACGTGATCTGACTTATGCCAGCCCCTTATATGTTTCTGTTCTTTTGGCTGGCCCGGATATTCCTCAACCCGTCAAATCGGATATCTTCCTGGGAGACTTCCCTGAGATGACCGACAAGGGTACCTTCATTATCAATGGTACCGAACGTGTTGTGGTTTCACAGCTTATCCGTTCACCGGGTGTGTATTTCGAAGCCCCCGTGGATCGTGCTTCTGGTCACCGTCTTGCGATGGCCAAGTTGATCCCCGATCGCGGCGCCTGGATGGAATTCGAAACCCGCAAGAATGATTACCTCATTCTCAAGTTCAACCGCAAACGCACCGTGCCCATCACCATCTTCCTGCGCGCCCTGGCCGCAGTGGATGATCTGCTGCCCGGCGACAGCCCGTTGAAGACCGGCTCAGACGAAGAGATCATTTCACTCTTCAGTGATATTGATACCAACGTCGAACGCCAATTCATCCCTTCCACCATCCATCAGGAACCGGTGTGGGATCTTGCCAACGGACAAACCGTGGCAGAAGCTGCTTTGATCGAGTTCTTCAAACGTATGCGACCTGGCGATCCCGCCAATCTCGAGAATGCCAAGCAGTTCCTCGAAGAACAGCTCTTTGACAGCCGCCACTATGATCTCGAACGTGTTGGCCGCTATAAACTCAATCAAAAATTAGACCTGATGGACCGTATTCCAGTAGCTCACCGCAGTGTGACCAAATGGGATATTGTCTACCTCGTCCGCCGCATGATCCTCATTAATAATGAGATTGAAGACAAAGATGATATTGACCATTTGGGCAACCGCCGTGTCAAGACCAACGGCGAATTGATCCAGAACAAATTACGCATCGGCCTGCGCCGTATGGAACGTGTCATCAAAGAACGTATGTCCATCCGCGATCAGGATCAGGTTTCACCGGTCAGCCTGGTGAATATCCGCCCTGTGGTCGCCGCCCTGCGTGAATTCTTCGGTTCTTCACAGCTTTCACAATTCATGGATCAGACCAATCCATTAGCCGAACTGCGCAGCAAGAGAACGCTGTCTGCTTTGGGCCCTGGCGGTCTGCGCCGTGAACGTGCCGGCTTCGATGTTCGTGATGTTCACCATTCCCATTACGGACGTATCTGCCCCATTGAGACCCCTGAGGGTCCGAACATCGGTTTGATCGGACGTTTGGCCAGTTTTGCCCGCGTCAACGAATATGGTTTCATTGAAACTCCATATCGCCGCGTGATCAAGACCTTGAGTTTTGATGATCCCCGCCTTGAAGGACGCTTGTTACGCGAAACCATCAAGGATGAGAAATCCGGCGAGATCATTGCCAAAGAAGGCGAACGTATTGACGCCAAAATGGCTGCTGCGCTCAAGAAGACCAAGAAATCCACCATTTTTGTGGCTCCGTTTATTTCAGCCGAGGTGGAATACCTCTCTGCTGATGCAGAAGACAAGTACGTCATCGCCCAGGCGAACGCTGGTATGGATATCAACAGCGAATTCATCGGCGATCAAATTTCCTGCCGTTTCCACAGCGATTTCATCATGAGCGCTGCAGAAGGCGTCAACTATATGGATGTTGCTCCGAACCAGGTCGTGGGTATCAGCGCTGCTTTGATCCCCTTCCTCGAGCATGATGATGCGAACCGTGCTTTGATGGGTTCCAACATGCAGGCACAAGCCGTTCCGTTGATCAACCCAGACAGCCCACTGATCTCCACCGGCATGGAAAAATATGCCGCCATTGACTCGGGCCAGGTTCTGGTTGCCGAAGAAGAAGGCGAGATCACCTCAGTCACCGGACGCCAGGTTTTTGTTCGCAACACTGAAGGAAAAGTTCGCGAATACAATTTACGCAAATATCAGCGCTCAAATCAGAGTACCTGCATTGACCAACGCCCGGCAGTCATTAAAGGCCAGCGCGTGCACAAGGGCGATATTCTGGCAGATTCTTCCTCCACTGTTGGCGGTAAGCTTTCATTGGGTCAGAATGTGGTTGTAGCCTTCCTTTCATGGGAAGGTGGCAACTTTGAAGACGCGATCCTGCTCTCAGAACGTCTGGTACAGGGCGATAAATTCACCTCCGTGCATATTGAAAAGCACGAAGTTGAAGCCCGCGACACCAAGCTTGGACCTGAAGAAATTACCCGCGACATCCCCAATGTTGGTGAAGATGCCATCAAAGATCTTGATGAACAAGGCATCATCCGCATCGGTGCTGAAGTCGGCCCCAATGACATCCTGGTTGGCAAGATCACTCCCAAGGGCGAGAAAGAACTTACCCCTGAAGAACGCTTGCTGCGCGCCATTTTTGGTGAAAAATCCCGCGATGTCAAAGACACCTCGCTACGTATGCCTCACGGCGAACGCGGCAAGGTCGTGGATGTAAAGATCTTCACCCGTGTGGATAATGTTGATCTGCCCGCCGGTGTGGATATGATGGTGCGTGTCTCCATTGCCCAGCGCCGCAAGATCACCGCTGGCGACAAGATGGCAGGCCGCCATGGTAACAAGGGTGTTGTTTCTCGTGTGGTACCCGTTGAGAACATGCCCTTCCTTGAAGACGGTACACCCATTGATATCATCCTCAACCCGTTGGGCGTTCCCGGTCGTATGAATATCGGCCAGGTGCTTGAAGTCCATCTGGGTTGGGCTGCCCGACAGCTTGGCTTCGAAGCCGTTACCCCGGTCTTCGATGGCGCAGATGAGTACGAGATCGAAGCTGAACTCGGTCGTGCCTGGTTGATGGATCTGGCCTGGA
>CAZQXI010000032.1:0-16712 GCA_964597505.1 uncultured Anaerolinea sp.
CTATTCGCGAAGGTGGTCTAACGGTTGGCGCCGGTGTGATCACTAAAATTATTGCCTAAGTAAAGAAGTCTCAGTCAGCTCGAATGACTGAATGGAGTTAGCATGGCCTCTAAAAAGAAAGATGTTCGTCCTGTAATCACCTTTGCGTGCAATGACTGCAAGGAGAGAAACTACACCTCCGAAAAGAATCGCCGCAACGATCCAGGTCGAATGGAAATCCAGAAATATTGCAAGCGGTGTCACAAGCACACAACTCACCGCGAAACAAAGTAGTCTGTTGAAAACCGGGCAAGGTTGGTAACACCCTTGCCCGATACAGGCCAGTAGCTCAATTTGGCAGAGTGCCTGTCTCCAAAACAGGAGGTTGCGAGTTCGATTCTTGCCTGGCCTGCCAAGAAAGTTGGCGCCGTCTACATGGCGGCGCTTTAGCACTCAAAACAAGGAGTAGCCGTGGCCGATAAAATTGTGAAAGCAAAAAAAGAAAACAAGATTGCAAAGTGGTGGCGCGAGACCGTTGGCGAACTAAAAAAGGTCAATTGGCCTACTCCACATGAAGCCTGGCGTCTTACCAAGATCGTGATCTATGTCATCTTGATCATGGGTGCTTTGTTGGGCGGCCTCGATTTTGGTTTTACGAAACTTATTGGATGGATTGTCGGATAGCTTCTGCTGCAACGCAGTGAGGTTTGGTGAAAGATGGATGCGCGAGACGAATTTGAAAATGACGAACTGGAAGGGACTTCTCCTTTAGAAGAGAACGTACCCAGTGAAATCAACGCGCCTCTGAATGATTCACTGGAGCCTGTTGAAATGTTCAAGGATCCATCTGTACCATTGGATGAGGTCCCTGAAAGTGTTTCTGCAGCAGGTTCCGAACGAGCGTGGTTCGTGATTCACTGCTATTCAGGATACGAAAACAAGGTGCGTTATAACCTTGAGCAGCGTATTGAAACAATGGGGATGAAAGACAAAATCTACGATGTAGTGATCCCCACCCAGGAAGAGATTGAAGTAAAAGACGGAAAGCGCCGCACTGTTGAGCGCCATGTATTCCCCGGCTACGTGCTGGTGAACATGATCCTCTCTGAGGAATCATGGTATGTGGTTCGCAATACTCCGGGCGTGACCGGTTTTGTTGGTATGGGCAATGATCCCACTGCCCTGCGCCCCGAAGAAGTACAGCAAATCTTGCGCCGTATGGAAGCTGAAGCCCCGCTGGTGAAGGTCTCCTTCAAAGTGGGTGAGCGTGTTCGCATTGTGGACGGCCCCTTCAACGACTTCCGCGGACAGGTTTCTGAGATTGATATGGAAAGAACCAAAGTTCGGGTCATGGTCAATTTCTTTGGCCGTGAAACCCCCGTTGAGTTGGATTTCTTGCAAGTCGAAAAAGCGTAGTAACGCCTTTTTAGGCGTATTTGTGGGAGGGTGCTCCCCTATATCACCCGCTATAACCACCAAGGAGAGATAAAGTGGCAAAGAAATTTAAAGCAATCGTTCGTCTGCAGATTACGGCTGGTAAAGCCAATCCTGCGCCCCCTATTGGTCCTGCTCTTGCTGGACACGGCATCAACATCATGGCTTTCTGCAAAGAGTATAACGCTCGTACACAGCAAAAAGCCGGTGAGATCATCCCTGCCGAAATTACCGTCTACACCGATGGGTCTTTCACTTTCGTCCTGAAATCGTCCCCTGCTTCCGTCCTTCTCAAAAAGGCTGCTGGCGTGGCGAGTGGCTCAGCCATCCCCAATCGTGAAAAAGTTGGCAAAGTCACCAAGGCCCAGATCCGCGATATCGCAGAACAAAAAATGAAAGACATGAATGCGATTGACTTGGATGGCGCCATGCGCCAAATTGAAGGTACCGCCCGCAACATGGGCTTAACGGTCGTCGAGAAATAGTTTGTGGGAGGGTGATTCTGTCACCCGTTACTACCACGAAGGAGAAAAAATGGCGAAACACGGTAAGAAATACATGGCAGCTCTTGCCAAGGTGAATGTCGATAACGTTTATTCACCCAAAGAAGCAGTACAACTGGCAAAAGAAACCTCTTATGCAAAATTTGACGCATCCATTGAAGTTCACCTGCGCATGGGCCTCGATCCACGCCAGGCTGACCAGCAGGTGCGTGATGTAGTCGTTCTGCCCAATGGTTTGGGCAAGACAGTACGTGTCTTGGTCTTCGCCCAGGGCGAAGGCGCCACCAAGGCTCAAGAAGGTGGAGCCGATTATGTGGCCGACAACGACGAGATGATCAACAAGATCGCCGCTGGCTGGACCGATTTCGATGTCACCATCGCAACCCCTGACATGATGGCCAAAGTTGGTAAATTGGGCCGTGTCTTGGGTCCCCGTTCTTTGATGCCGAACCCCAAAGCTGGTACCGTCTGCGCAGCTGAGGATCTGCCCCGCGTGATCAACGAAGCCAAAGCCGGTCGTGTGGAATTCAGACTTGATAAAACCGCCAATATTCATGTTGCCATTGGCAAAGCCTCATTCCCCTCTGAAAAATTGTTCCAAAACTTTGCCGCCCTGATGGAAGCCATCAAAAAGGCTCGTCCAACCGGCGCCAAAGGCACTTACATCCGCAAGGTTACTGTTGCTGCCACCATGGGACCCGGCCTCAAGATCGATCCCCTGCAGGCAGTCACAATTTCCATGGAAGATTAGTGGTATAATCTTCACCGTTGAAGGGCGACCTTCAGCGTTTCACCGAAGAAAGCTGGTGCCCGCATGGGCTTAATATCCCGCCGAGGTGGAGACTCAAGTTTCGATTTATCCCCTGAGAGATCAGGGTTTCGAAAAAAGTCTTTGCCTGGCGAAACCAGACAAAGACTTTTTTATCTTTACAGGAAGGAGGAATTTTTCATTGGCCTTTACAAAGAAAGAAAAGGGCGAAATTACCGCCCAATATGAGAAGTGGTTAAGCGAAAGTCAGGCTGTGATCGTGTTGACTTACAAATCCATGACTATGAAAGAGATCGATGCCTTTCGAGCCAAAGTTCGTGAGAGCAACAGCGAAGTCCATCTCGTAAAGAACACCCTGTTCAAACGCGCCCTGGCCTCACAAGGATATGCCGAAGCATCATTCTTTGAAGAGACATCATTGGTCGGTTTCGCATTCAATGATGCCCCCGCTCTGGCAAAAACCTTTACTGATGCAACCAAAGGTTCAGAAACCACAAAAGTGAAGGGTGGTTACCTTGGCAAAGAATTGATCTCTGACAAACAGATCAAGGCACTTGCTGATTTGCCGCCGCTTCCCGTTATGCGTGCCACTTTACTTGGCACCATCTCAGCCCCTGCGACCAAATTGGTGCGTACGTTGGCTGAACCTGCCCGCTCTCTTGCGGCTGTTATCCAGGCATATGCAGATAAAGCGGGTACCGCTGCCTGATTTGCCACCGAATCCGGTGAACTTGTGCCGGACCTAAACTTACAAACATTTGATCAAAGGAGTAATTGAAATGGCTGATATGGAAAAACTTGTCGAACAGTTGAGCAAACTCTCTGTTCTCGAAGCTGCTGAATTAGTGAAAGCCCTCGAAGAAAAATGGGGCGTTTCTGCCGCTGCACCTGTTGCTATGGTTGCCGCTGGTGGTGCTGCTGCCGCTGCTGCTGAACCTGTAGAAGAGAAGACCGAATTCGATGTCGTCCTCAAGGACGCCGGCCCCAAGAAAATCGAAGTCATCAAAGTCATCCGCGCCCTGACCAACCTTGGTTTAGTTGAAGCCAAGACCATGGCCGAAACCGCTGGTGCCAAAGTCCTCTCCGCTGTTGGCAAAGAAGCTGCTGCTGATGCCAAGAAGAAACTCGAAGAAGCTGGCGGCGTCGTCGAACTCGCCTAGTTTTTTGCGAAGTGCAAAATAAAAACCGGGAATCTGCCAAGATTCCCGGTTTTTATTTTGGTTATTGTGTTTGTTGAAAAAGTAATTCACTTGATGCATCCACTTGCAGGATGAATTACCCCTACGATATTCAGATGGTTATCCCGCCACGGACTTGATCTGGCGGATCACCAACACCACCTTGCCCATGATGCGCAGGCTCTTGGGATCTTCCACATAAATTGGACCCATATTTGGGTTTGCTGGCTGCAGGCGGATGCGTTTGGCTTCCTTGTAGAAGTACTTGAGGGTGGTTTCGTCTTTGTCATCCAGCCACACGGCCACCATATCGCCGTTGTTGGCCGTGGATGTTTTCTTCATCACAACAATGTCACCGTCGTTGACCATGGCGTCGATCATTGAATCGCCATCCACTTCGAGTGCAAAAAGTTCGCTCACATCGCGGCTGGGCAACAGACTGCGCGCAATATCCACACTGGATTCGGCATCGTAATAGTTGAGATCGGAGGTGGGCATTGGGAGTGGGGAGCTTGCCACGATGCGACCCGCGATGGGGATGCTGATTAGGTCAGACAAGGCATTCCCGGCGTTGCGGATGGCCTCTGCCACCTTGGTGGGTAAACTGGATTCAGAAGGAACAGGCTGCAGTACGCGGATGCTGCGTGAAATGCGGTTTTCGCGTTCAATGTAGCCCATTTCGAGAAGTTGATTTAAATAATAATCCACCAGTGAAGTGGATTTTACGCTGATGCTGTCGCCAATTTGACGGATGGAAGGGGAATAGCCGTTGGCATCCTGAAATTTCGTCAAGAATTCCATGATCTTGCGATGCCGTTCACTTAAACCGGGATGTCTTTTTGCCATTTGAGCCTCCTTGACCTATTATCGGTCATTTGTACTATTATAATACACGAACATACGTCCTATGTCAAGCATTAATTATTCAGATACAATTAATAAGAATGGCTCAACTTGTGGTATAGATAAGGGTGTAAATGGAGGCAATACTATGAAACGATTGTTCATTCCACTTATTACTGCAGCATTCCTTTTACTTTCAGCCTGCGGTCCAAAAACGCAAACGCCGGCACCTTCACTTACCGCTGCGGCCACACCCATTGCCATTATTGCCACCAATACACCTGAATCGATAATTACTGAAGTTCCGGGTCAGACAATACCGGTTGCCACAGAGACACCTACTGACAATACTCCAGTTGTCGCTGCCGTGGATTATTCAGCCTCAGTATACCTGGATGACCGCAGCACTCCTGCCACAATGCTTTACTCTCTTGCCAATGCCATTAATCGTCACGAGTTCATCCGGGCTTATTCTTATTGGTCCACCCCAATGGATTATTTGGGGATTCTGGATGCCTTTACCAACAATTATGCCAGCACTGACAATGTTCAGCTCATGATCGGTGATATCTTCAGCGAAGGGGCAGCAGGGACCTTCTATTATTCAGCCCCAGTGATTTTTACCTTTACCAATATCGACACAACGGTTTACCGTATGTTTTCGTGTTTCCTCTTTCGGCTCCCTCAACCTGCGAATTATGGACAACCCCCCATTGATCTACTTCACATCTTAAAGGGAGGATTGAACCCGGTTCCTGCTGACATAAATGACGGTGACGCGATGATGAGCGCCTGCAACGGCACGGATTACGGCACCTTCTCTGCAGGCAATCCCCCTGAATCGCATGCCCTCGAATCTCTGGCCGAACTTGGACCGGATAATTACATCGATAATCGTTCTGGCGCCGTGGAAGTGGTCAGTTCACTCTTTAATGCCATCAACCGCAAGGAATACGTCCGTGCTTACTCATATTGGCAGGATCCAGCCGCGGTAGGTAATTACTCAGATTTTGCAGCCGGTTTTGCGGATACTGATTTGATCAGCGCCACTTTTGGCACGGTGCTCTCTGATGCCGGTGCCGGGCAGTATTATTATCAAGTTCCCGTTACCCAAACCGTCCAGACCACCGGCGGAGCGACCCAGGTCTTTGTTGGCTGCTATACCCTGCATCTTTCAAACCCGGGGATGCAAGCGGTCATGCCTTTTGAACCGCTGGGTATTACCAATGGCAAGTTTGCCCTGATTGCCAATGACCTCGATACAACCACCTTGATGGAACGGGCGTGTAATTAGTGTCTGAGAATTGAGAGTAGAGAATTAAGAATGGTTTAGCAATTGGTTTTTACTACTCTCCATTCTCTATTCTCAAATTACTGCATCACTTCATCCAAAAAATCCAATATCAATTGCATGGGCAGGGGATCCAAACCGGGGCGGAGCATGCTGGTGCCGTGCTGTCCGTTGGGTATTTCGTAGCTCGCGTATGCTGTATTCCCTGTGTTTTCAGCCCTTTTGCAAGCGTCAAACTGGAAGGGCGCAGCCAGGCACCAGGCCGTGATTGGCGGATCAGCCTTTCCAAGTTCGGTGATCACCTGGTCATAGCTTAATGTCAAATAACTGTCAGGAGAGAGCGACAAGGCTCCCATACATGCTCCGGGTGATACTTCTTGCAGGTACAGGCAGCCGTCCACGGCGCCGTCACCCCCGATGCTCGAACCGATAGCCACGATTTTGTTGGGATCCACGCTTTCCAGATTTTGAGCGGCCAACATGGCCGCCTGCGCATCTTCCAGCCATCCGCCAGTGTCAAATTTAACACACCCGGTCTCAAATGAATTACAGCCGCGAAAAGTAAAAATGAACACACCGTATGACTTATCTTCCGCTATGTCAGGGAACCAGCTTGGATCCCACCAACGGAACTTCTGCGGGTCGCCAGGGTTTTCAAACGGATTTTTCAAGGCGCGGTTCTGCAGCCAGACAGCCACTTCATACCATGCACTCATATCATCCCCTGCCCAATGCATCATCACCACCAGGGGGGCCGGGTTCACTGCCGCGGGATAGTAAAGTCCATCCAGTTCAGTGCCGTCTTCTGCTTTGAAATGGACCTGCTGCGGATCTGCTGGCAGCGGCAGCGCCGCGGGTGTTGAGGTATTGGATTGGGTGGGTCGGGGGGTGGGGGTGGTGGTTTCTGTTGTAGAGGTTAAGAATGTTATCGGGGTAATTTGCCGGGAGGATTCAACCGCTTTAACCGGTTTGGCAACACAGGAGCTTATTCCAAATAAGGCCAAACACAAGCTCGAACAGACGAACAAGAGTTTGGTATTCAAGGAATTACCTCCAGATACAGCTAATCACACTATTTTCATTATAGCCATATTCAGAGGAATACCCTCTATCTTTTGACAGGTATTAATCGCCTGTTTTTTAGAGGGCAAACCGCGATCTACGTTTGAAACATTAGAAATTCTTTCATGTGAACCGTGAACTGTAAAACGTAAATCGTGAACCGTAACTGCAATACCGAGAACCGAGAGTAGAGAACCGTCATAACAGGTCTCAGCTCTCGGTTCTCTGCTCCCGCTTATTTATTGAAAACTTCATCCAAAAAATCCAATATCAATTGCATGGGCAGCGGATCAAGGTCTGGTTTGAGCAGCATGTTGCCGTGATTGCCATCCGTGATCGAAAAACTCTTGAAGGCAGTGTTGCCGGCGCTTTCAGCCGATTGGCAGATGCCGAATTCTGCGGGTTCGGCAATGCACCATATAGGCGTGGGTGGGTCGCTGCTGCCAAGTTGTTTGATGGTGGCCACATAGCTTACATCAAGATAATCGCCGGGTGAAAGCGAAAGCGCCCCTTTGCACACGCCTGGGAATTCGATGTTGAGCAAAGCGCAGCCATCCGCGGCGCCGTCGGCACCGATGCTCGAACCGATGGCGGCGATCTGGTTGGGGTCTACTCCCTCCAGTCCGCGGGCGAACTTCAGCACCGCGATGGCGTCTTTGACCCAGTTCGCTTTTTGGATGCTCTGGCAGCCGGCGGTCCAGGGTTTGCAGTCCCTGAATGAGAAATCCAGCACTGCATATGACTTTTCAGCAGGAACGGCTGGGAACCAGCTCGGATCCCACCAACGGAACTGTGCCCCGTCGCCCGGGTTCTCGAAAGGATTCTTCAAGCCGCGATTTTGCAGCCAGACCGCCACTTCGTTCCAGTCGTTGTGGTCGCCCATCATCCAGTGCATCAACACCACCACCGGTGCATTCTCGACCCCCGCCGGATAGTAGTAGCCAGTCAGGGTGAAATTGTCTTCAGTTGTGATGGTCACGATCTGCGGATCGGGCGGCAGAAGGTTGGCATTTACCTCTGGTAAAGCGGTGGGTTCAGCCGTCGGCGCGGATGTTTCCACCTGGGTTGCGGCGGTTTCAGTTTCAGCCGGTTGGGCAGGTGCTTCTGTTACAAGGGCAGTCGGTGTTGTTTTCGCGCACGCTGCCAATATGATCATGATCATTAACAGGGATACAACGCTTAAGCTGGGTCTGGATTTCATCGCATACTCCTCCTGTGATGAAATGAATTCCGATAGCTATTTATAACGGAAACAGAGGTGAAATACAACCGACATTAACCAAAAGAAAAACCGCGATTTTTCAAAAATCCCGGTTTCTAGGGTTCTGTTGAGAATCTGAATTCAGGTTTTAGACTTCAGATTCTTGCACTAATGAAAGTTGATAAATACCAAATTGTTCTATACATGATTCAAGATCTACTCCAACTTCAACTCCCAAAAGCCCACATCCAGCCACTGGTTGAACTTGAAGCCGCACTCGCTGAAATGGGCGATCTTCGTGAAGCCCAGTTTCTCGTGCAAGGCTTGTGATGCAGGGTTCGGCACGGTGATGCCGCCCAACGCAATATGGAATTTGCGCTGCTTGAGCTCCTCGAGCAGGGCAGTGTAGAGCGCAGTGCCCAGCCCCTTGCCGGTGACGCCGTGCTTCAGGTAGACTGTGGTTTCAGCTGTGAAGCGGTAGGCCACCCGCGTACGGAACTGTGAGGCGTACGAATAGCCCAGGATCTCGCCATCTTCTTCGGCCACCAGGTAGGGGTAGCCGCCCTCCAGCACCTTGCGGATGCGCCCGGCGAACTCTTCCGCGGTCACCGGTGTTTCTTCAAAGGTGATCACCGTGTCGGTGATGTAATGGTTGTAGATATTAACAATCGCTTCAGCGTCGGCTTCAGTCGCGGGTCGGATCATGCTGCACTCCCATGGGTTTTATTTGCCCTCTACTATATCGCATTTTTCTATAAAACCAGGAACCTTTCCCATATTTTTAATTAATCCTTTATAAAAAACCCCCGGTAGATTAATTCAGGCTACCGGGGAGGATTCATAAAAGAGGCTGTTCCTTTAATTATTTCATTAAAGAATAGATAAGCATGCCGTCGTCAAATTGGACGGGGCGCGGGCCATTGGTGTCATCACGGGCGTACCAGGCTGTCTGGCTACCCAGGGTTTGCTTCCAGGTTTTGAACTCGCCGGCAGGCAGTGTGATGGTTTCCTCGCCGATCAAGTGGATGACCTCATCCTGCACCAGGGTGACGTTCTGGTGCGCGTCGTTATCCCAACGGGAAAGATAAACGTAAGGCGACTTGAAGAAAGGTCCGCCTGTGCCGTCAAGAGCGTTGACCTTCCAGGCCCATTCCCAATCCATCAGGTATTTCTCAGGCAAGACCGCGGACTTTTCAACGCCGTAAGAAGAAGTCACCAGGCTGCCGTCTTTGAGAACGGCTGAAAAAGTTCCACCGCTGGAGCTGAGCATCTCGTAGGAATACGCTTGAAGATCAAAGGCATCACTCCAGGTGACGGCCAGTTTGGCTGTGTGGCCTTCATCTATCCAGGTGCTGTTGTCTTTTTTGACTTCATAAGCCTCGATCTCACTGTCACAGGCCAGGGTGAAGGTCTCACCTTGCGGGGTGAGGACGCAGTCCATCTCGCCGACCACATCCCCGGCGCGGTTGACGGCCTGGTAGCGGCTCTCAACGGGAGCTGTGATCATGGGCGGATTGAATTTGAGGGTGGTGGCAGCTTTTGTTTCGAATAACTGCGGCGCAATCATTGAGACGGCAACAACTGCATAAAGCAAACCAGCGCCGATCAATGCCCAGTATTTCTTGAACCAACCGGCAGGTTTTTCTTCAACCGGTTCACTGGCTTCGGGTTTTGGCTGCAAGCGGATGAAAAGAAAGAGCAAGACAAGGGTTACAGCCAAGCCTGCCAGAGAGACGATCACGAGGTTGGAAAACTCTTTGATGATGGTGATGCCATTTAATGCGAGGATGGTGACGACCGCAGCGGTTCCGTTGATGCCAAAGTGGACCAGCATGCTGCCAAAGATGGAGCGGGTGCGCCAGGCTACAAAACCCATCAGGAAGGCGACCGGTAAAAGACCGGGCAGCCCTGAAAGTCTAAAGTGATAAAAAGCAAACATCAAAACCGGCACGGTAATGGCGAACCATGTGTTTTTACGCTGTTCATAAGCACCCTGAATGGCGCCGCGGAAGAGCATTTCTTCACAAACAGGTGCGAAAATGGCGAGTGCAAGAAAATACAATATGTAAAACAGGGTACCTTCCGGCATTGCACTGGCTGGTACATCCACTGATGGTGTGCCGCTGAGTTTCATCATCAATTCTTCGATCAAAATGCTGAAGACATAGGTGGAAACCCCCAGCAGCAGGCTGATAACCGCAATGCCGGGTTTGATGGGATTGAGCCTCAATCCCTCTTTTACCGGGATCTTTTTGACAGCCAAAAAGATTACCGCCGGTAAGGCGATCAAAACGACTTCAGTGGCGATCAAGCCGAGGGTTAAATTGAGTGATTGCACCATGGAGCCTAAAAATAGCACCAGCAGCATGGATACCAGGTAAAGCAGGTTGGCAGAAGGAAGTGAGAGCGATTTTTTCATTTTTGGAACCCTTATTATCTTAAAAATGGAGACAAAATATATATAAAATACGCAAAAACCAAAAATTAGTTGCAAATAACAACCTGGCCGCTCATTTGAGCGGCCAGGAAAGTGTTCATGCTTTGCGATGATACTGGACGAACTCGCGGGTGCGGTTCATGCCGCAGCGCTCATAAAAGGCATAGGCTTTGGGGTTGAGCGACACCACGCCCAGGGCCACGGTGGGGATGCCCCTCTGCCCGGCCAGGGCGAAGACCTGCTTCAGCAGCAGCGAACCGATCCCCTGACCCTGAAGGTCTTTTGAGACCGCCAACTCTTTGAGCCAGATGCGTGAGCCTTCATCGTAGCAGATGGCGGCGCCCACCAGTTTTCCCTGTTGGTGCAGCATGAGGAACAGCTCGGGGTCGTACCGGCCGCCGCGGAAGATCTGTTTGTGCCAGTCTTCAAATGAGAGCGGCTGAACACCCTGCCAATCAAAGGCGCTCATGATCAGATCATGCAGCGGATGTTCGTCTGCAGGGGTGACCGGCGCGAGGGTGAAGCCTGCCGGCCATTCAGGCGCAGGGAAGGGTTCGGTGAAATCCATCTGCATGCGGTAATGGAATTTTTCGACGGCGAAGCCGCACGACTCGTAGGCGGCGCGGATGCCCGGGTTCAGTCCATTGGCGTAGGCGGTAAGGATGCACTGCGGCTGGCTGGCGCCTGAGCTGACGAGTGCGACAAAGCGCTCCACGGCCAGGTCGAGCAGGGCTTCTGCCAGCCCTTTTGGTGAGCGGACGGCATGCAGGTAAAGGTCAAGATAACGGCGGTCGTTGAATTCATCCGAGAGCAGGGCGTAGCCGGTCAGTTCGTCGGCTTCGTTGGAGGCAATCCAGGCGTCGGTGGCAAGATCCGCCTCGGACCATTGGTCGGTAAGGTCGTCTTTATCAGAATCCGCTTCGCCGTACTCGGCAATGTCAGACGCGATCATGAAGTCGAAGACCCGGTCGAGGTCTTCAGGGGAGGGATGTTGGACGTTAAAAGATAAAGAATCCGCTTTCATGGGGTATCCTTTCGGGAATAATCGGTGATTAGTGATGAGTAAAAAGTAATCAGGGATAAGGCGGAAGGGTTACAGAACCATTGGAGGATCCTTCTTTGAAACAGAATGCATTGATTATAAAGGACATCCATGCAGATTGTATAGTTAGGAGTCCGATTTTATACTTGCAACCATACACAACGCATAGGTCGTATGGGACTTCTCCTGAATAAGCCATAACCAAAAAGATATGGCCATAATGGCCTATTTTTTGGAAAGAGTAAAAATGCCAAAGCCGGCGAAACCCAGTAACAGCAGGCCGCCAGTGATCAGAGCCGTCAGCGGGATGCCGCTGGGTTCCACTGTCACCGGGGCAGGGGTGGGGGTTGCGGATGGCATCAAAGCCGGCTTCAGGATAACCGTGATGGAGGATGCGGTCATGGGCTGAGTCAGCAAAGGGGTCAGGACGACGGCTGAAGTAGCGGTCGGTTTTTTAAAGAACCAAAACCAGGGTTTGGGTGTCGGGGTTTGAGTGGGCGGGTTAGATCTATATTGATTAATGGTTGGGGTGAATGTAATTGTAGAAGTAACAGTTACAGTTGGTGTAAAAGTGGTGGTGGATGTAACGGTTGGTGTTCTTGTGGCGGTCGAGGTTGGTGTTGAAGTGGATGTGGTAGTTGAAGTATGCGTTGCCGTTGAGGTTGAAGTCGAAGTGGAAGTCGATGTGGCGGTCGAGGTAAAAGTTGGGGTGGCCGGTTTATTATTCAATGTTGTGGTTTTAACGGTAACGCCGTTCTGATCAATGATGTTCAAAAGATAGTTACCCGGATCCCCGGCCACGGTGATGATTATATCTCCGCCATAAATCAGGTAAAAATCTGCTTGTTCAACGATTGATCCGCTTTCGTACAAGATGTAGGTGTTTTTAATTATCATCGAATCGCCGTAATTGTGGATGGTGAATACGGCGTTTCCAGAACCGTCAAAGCGGGCGTCAAGCGTAAAAAGCGGCTGTGGGGTTGGTGTGTGCGTTTCTGTCGGGGTGCGTGTCGGTTCGGCTTGAATGCAAGAGATTTGAGTAAGAACGGTAAATCCATCCGGTTTGATCGCTTGAAAATTATATGTGCCATATTGACCATAAGGAAAATAGAAAGTAAATATACCCAGGTTAGCCAGATTAAGAGGGGCGGTAATCATGGTTGATCCGTTATAGGTTACCTTATAGGTGTGGGCGGATATTTCACTCCCGGAATCGTTGAAGATTTCGATACCCTCAGGTCTACAGGTGAGGGTGGGCAAGCCGTCTGCCGCTTTAACTGGCTGGTGAACGGGCAATAACAATCCGGCAACCACCATGGTGAGGATGAGAAGGCTGATAACGGCGCTTTTGGTTGAGATTCGGTTTGGGCGGGATGAGGTGAGCATGGATTGGTTTCCTTGGTCAATGAGGCATTTAATTGTACGGATGCGGTGTTAATTGTTAATTGAAGGAAATCAATCTGTTTCCCGGGAATTTTTAATGGTATCAGGCTGCAATTATTATAAGGAAAAAGAGTGGATTATTCATGGTTTATGATATTACAGAGTTGTTAGGTGACGGGCAAAGCTTTTCACGCAAAGTCGCAAAGCAGGAACACGCACCCCACTCGCTTCGCTCGGGGGCGCACACTTGCCCTGGCTGCAAGTGCCAGGGAAGACCGCGAGGTCCGCAAAGATTATATTTTTTGCAGATTGAGTGTCACAACATATGATCGACATGGCAGGGGTTTAATGTAATACGCCTGTACAAGGTCCGGGGTGGAGACATGTGGACGGGATGTTGGAATGGCGGTAACGGGGGCGCATGCAATGCGCCCCTACAAGGGCCGAGGTGTGGATGTGTGGATGGGAATTCGGATCGGCGGTAATGAGGGCGTCCAGCCGGACGCCCCTACAAGGTCTGGGGTGTGGATGTATGGACGGGAGATCGGATTGGCGTTAACGGGGGCGCATGTAACGCGCCCCCACGGTCTCAATTTTCTTCGGGGACGATCTCCCAGCGCAGAAAGCGGCGGATGACGATGTTCTCGCCGATCTGGGCGATGGTCTGCTGCTGCAGCTGGGCGATGGTAAGGTTATCATCACGGATGTAGGGCTGGCGCAGCAGCACATTCTGATTCTTGTATTTCTCGAGCGTGCCTTCGACGATTTTGTCTATGATAGCCTGGGGTTTGCCGGCTGCCCGCGCCTTTTCTGCCGTCTCTAAAGCGAGGCCGCTGAGTACCCCGCAGGTGAGATCCGCGTCTGAGACGAAGAGGGGATTGGTTGAAGCGACCTGCAGCGCGATCTCGTGGGCAAAGCGCCGAAAGACCTCGGAGGAACTGGCGAACTCGGTCTCAGTGTTGACCTCGACCATGACGCCAATGCGTCCGTTGGCATGGTTATAAAGTTCAATGATGCCTTCGGTGGCCTCATGGCTGGATTTTTTGCGGGCCTTCTCGGCGGCCTGCTCGCGCAGCAGTTCAAGCGCTTTGGGGTAGTTCCAGTCACTGGTTTCTAGCGCGCGGCGGCAATCCATGACCATGGCACCGGTCTCTTCGCGGAGTGTTTTGATTGTTTCAATGGTTGTTTGCATTTTATTCACCTTTTTATGATGGGTGGGTCGCGGACCCACCCCTACAAATTACCTTCACTTATCGCCTTGCGCGTTTCGCTCGTCCACTGCAGTTCGGTCTGGGTGGCGAGGATGAAGTTATCCGCGATGCGCCGCCAGAGGTAGGCTTCACGCGGCGTGCGGTGCGGACTGTTCTCGCGGCGCTCTGCTTCACCCTGCAGCAGCGAGAGGTGCGAGATCAGCTCCTGCTCGTAGAAGTTGAGCAGGTCAAGCACCTCGTCGTCGGTCAAACAATCCGACCAGGCGAGCTGGATGAGGAAGCTCTTGGGCCAATCGGAGACCTGGGGCTTTTGTAGCAGGCTCTGGCGCAGCACGGCGCGGCCCAGGTCGTTGATGGAGTAGATCTTCTTGGCCGGCAGGCTTTGCTGCTGCTGCACCTCGAAGCTTACCAATCCGTCGCGCTGAAGTTCGAGCAGCACCTTGTAGATCTGGTTGTTGTTGCCCGACCAGTAGAAGAGGTTGGAATCCGAGATGATGCCTTTCAGGTCGTAACCCGAAAAGGGTTTCCAGCTCAGCAGGCCGAGGATGGTGGAGTGAAGGTCCATTTGTGCGCCTTTGTGTAGGTTATTCCGTACATATGTTATTAATAACATATTAAAGGGAGTTGGTCAAGAGCAATCTCACGCAAAGGCGCGGAGGGCGCAAAGAAAACCCTTAATATATAGTTTTTAGATAGCCATGGTAGGGGCGACCGGTGGTCGCCCAAAGCGAGAATATTGGACCGGTATATGGACGCGATACGGTTTGGCGTTAACGAGGGCGAATGACCATTCGCCCCTACCAGACCCTTGTTGAAGATTTGTGGACAAGATACTATTAATCCAAGGTTAGGACACAGTGCGCAATTATAGGGTTCGACAAACGCGACTGTGCCCCAACACGACCGACAGCGGGAATTTGCAGATTCGAAGAACGAAAATAGCGAAAGAAGGGGATTTGCTCAATGTGTTGAGGGATAATGAATCTTCGAGCCAGCCTATGTTTTGATCGATGACATTCTTGGAAAAAAACATCTACAATTATCGTATACAATGAATATGAAAAAGAATGTAATGAATTAGTTTTATCAAGGGGATTAATTAATGAGCACAGCAAATAGGAAACTACTTCCAATTGAAGTTGCATGGGATAAATGGAGAGATTGTCTCGAAGGGAGAGACAGAAATTCCCTATTTAATCAAATTATTACTCTAATTTGGGATGCGGGAATTTATCGAATAATTTTAGAATGTCGAAAAAGTTATTTAGCAGAAGTCACAAACACTCCAAAGTTAAATTTTGAATTCCAATCATTTCTCGATAGGAATTATTTCCAAACAATGGCATCATCTATTAGAAGAATAGTTGATGATAGTTATTCCATTTCAGGGGCTAGGGGAGTGTTCTCATTATCATCTATTGCGAAAGACATCAAATCATATAATTATGATTTGACCAGAAAAAAAATTTTTGAATTGAGGAAGATTGAATACAACTTTGATATTTTACACGACAAGGAACGACAATTTATTAGGAGTGAATCACTAAAAAATAGCAGAGCGTTTTCCATTCCCCTAGAAATTAATCCAGACAGAAGCATTGAAAATCACTTACTCTTTGATAAATTAAGCCAAAAGACCCCGAATAATCGATCTCAAGAAGATGTCATTTCAAGTTCATTCTGGGACTTACTTGAGAAAAAAATTTTCTCTGCGAAAAAACTGTGTGATTATGTGGACAAATTTATAGCACATGCTGCTAGTCCAGAAAGTCGGATTCAATCTTTCTATACTAGTGAGAAAATTACCATCGAAAATTGTTGGGCAATACAAAAAAATTTATGCGAAGTATTTGACATCCTTACAAATATAATACTTGGAGTTAAAGTTGAATATCTTCTTTTTGAAAAACCTAGTTTTTATGAATATTGGGATTCACCAATTAACCCCTTTGGCTTATCACTAATAGAAGATACATTCTCTAAGTACCGATCTGAAATCGAAAGTTGGAATTTTAAATGGGAGTAAATGCCGGAAAAAATCAATCCATATCCGATTTATTCCTGATATAATACCCCCACAGGCAGTGACGGAGGAAAGTAGGTCGTATTAAACCGACAGGAAAGCAGGCAGAACTACTGAGAGCTTGCACGGCAGAAGACGGGTGAAGTTCCCTCCTGAGTTGCTCGGGTGAAACCCTCGCGGTAATCAGTGATTAGTAATTAGTAATCAGGAAAAGCAAGGGCAAGTAGTCCGAGACGCATTATCCAGCGTTAGAGGGATGGCCAGTTTCGAGTGATGAGATTGGGTTAAGTGGGCCGTTAGGCGGCCAAGCCGGGTGGTACCGCGGGAAATGTCTCCCGTCCCGTTTTATGGGATGG
>CAZQXI010000033.1:0-16433 GCA_964597505.1 uncultured Anaerolinea sp.
TGTCTCTGTTCTTTACCAACAGATTATAACTGCTTTACGCCCTGAGAGTTCCGGTCGGTATGTGGATGGGACTGTCGGCGCGGGCGGACACGCCTGGGGCATCCTCACCCAATCATCTCCGGATGGAAAACTCTTGGGTCTGGATGTGGATCCTCTGGCGCTTGAAATCGCCCAAAGCCGCCTTTCAGAATTCAAGAACCGGGTTCGCCTGGTTCACTCCTCCTACACTTCTCTCTTCTCTGAACTGCTGGCGTCTGGCTGGGATCATGTAAACGGCATCGTCGTCGATTTGGGTGTGTCTTCAATGCAAATTGATTCGCCTGAGCGCGGATTCTCCTTCCTTAAAGATGGGCCGTTGGATATGCGTTTTGACCCTTCCCGGTCGGTCAGTGCAGCAGAACTGCTCAACAACAGCAGCGAGGCCGAGATCGCAGACATCCTCTGGCGTTATGGTGAAGAACAACAATCCCGCCGCATCGCCAAGGCCATCGTCAATGCCCGACCGCTGCATACCACTCTTGAACTGGCTGACCTGATCGCCAAGACCATTGGGCGAAAAGGCAGGATCCATCCCGCCACACTTTCGTTTCAGGGCTTGCGCATCGCCGTCAACCAGGAACTTTCCTCCCTGTCCGGTTTTTTGCCCCAGGCCATCCAGGCGCTGGCGCCCGGTGGAAGATTGGCGGTCATCTCCTTCCATTCTTTGGAAGATCGCATCGTAAAGCAGTATTTCCGGCTCGAAAGCAGGGATTGCATCTGCCCACCTGAACAGCCAGTTTGTACTTGTAACCATAAAGCTTCGATCATCGAACTTACCCGGCGGCCGATCGAAGCGGAGGAGGAAGAAATCAAACATAATCCTCGATCACGTTCTGCAAAATTACGGGTAGTAGAGAAGATTTAGAGTATTTAGAATGACCACACCGACCGCACGTTCAACCAACAACAGAAGGCAGCGCCGCTCGATCAACATCAAATGGGCGCAGGCTTTCAAACAAGCCCCCTGGCGCGGCCAGGTTCAATCTGCGGGCTTGTTTTTGCTTGGTCTGGTGGTGGTCATCGTCATCGCCAGTATTTACCTCAGCATCAGCGGAAGAGCTGCCTCAGCTGGTTTGGGTGCCTATCGTATGAGTGCTGAACGCCAGACCCTCGAACGTCAAATTGCTGACCGCAAAGCCAAAATTGCCGTGTTGACCTCCGTCACCGTGATGGAACAGCGCGCCAAAGATATGGGTTTTGAACGTGTCAGTTCCACGGATCCTATCTATGTGATGGTTCCAGGTTATCCCGGCAAACAATCCGTTGTTTTGGCAGCCCCTCCGGGCATCGATGAATCCAACCGCTCGCTGGTTCTGCCCATCTACCGGCAGTCCATCTGGGATTGGCTTTTCCAGGGCATCAATCGTCTCAGCGAGAGTGTGGGAGGCGGCGCATGATGTCCTTCTTCCTTAAACTAAACCGTATCAAGGTTCTTGGCCTTCTGCTTTCCGTTTTTATTGTAGTGATCGGCATTCAAATGGTCCGCATTCAGATCAGCGTACATGCCAAAACCCTCGATACATGGGCCAGCGCTTACGGCACTGAAGTTCGCACCATTCAATCCGAACGCGGATACATTTACGACCGGTGGGGCCACCTTTTGGCCGGTAACAAAGAAGTCTATGAACTGGGCGTTGAACTTCAATATGTCAGAAACCCCGTAGCCATTGCCACCGCCATGGCCAGCATTTTTGGCTCTGATTACAACACCGTGCTTGCCAGCGTCAGTACCCCTTATGATTCCACCGGCAGTGTCTATGTTACCTTGCAAGATTTCATCCCGGTAGATCAAATTGACAAGCTGGATGCTCTGAAACAACAGTATGAAGATGCCAATCCCTACGGCGAAAATCCCGAACTGCCCTCTTTACGCGGCCTAGTCTGGACCCCTCACCTGCAGCGTATTTATCCCGAAGGGACTCTTGCTTCAAACATTCTCGGTTTTTACACCTATTACGACCGTGATAAAGGCAAGGGGTACTTTGGCGTCGAAGAAAAATACGACAATCTTCTCGCCGGGATCAAACAAAAAGTGGTCATCCCGTTGGATCCCTACGAGATGCAAGAAATCCCCACCGCTCCTGCAGGCGCCAGCCTGGTTCTCACCATCGACCGTGAAATTCAACGTACGGTCGAAAAGATTTTAGATAAGGCAGTCAAACATAACGGGGCTAAAAACGGCACAATCATCGTCGAGAACCCCAAGACTGGTGAGATCATCGCCATGGCCAGCACTCCCCGGCTCGACCCCAACACCTACTGGGATTACGAGAAACTCTTCCCCGCAGGAACCTCTTTCAACATGGCCGTCAGCCAGGTCTACGAACCTGGCTCTGTCTTTAAAGTCCTCACCATGGCCAGCGCATTGGATGCCGGTGCCGTCAAATGGGATACACCCTTTACCGATACCGGTGTCATTGAAGTCGGCGGCTGGCCAATTTACAACTGGGACCGCGGCGCCTGGGGCAACCAAAACATGATCGGCTGCATGCAGCACTCTTTGAACGTCTGCCTTTCGTGGGTAGCTTTGCAGCTTGGCCCTGATAAGTTTTATCAGTACATGGAAAAATTCGGCATCGGCCACCGCACCAATATTGACATGGCCAACGAAGAAGTTTATCCCTTGAGCGAGCCTGGCGACCCCATGTGGTACTCAGTCAACCTCGCTACCAACTCCTTCGGTCAGGGTGTTGCCGTCACCCCCATGCAAATGCTCATGGCTGCCTCTGCCATTGCCAATGATGGAAAAATGATGGCTCCGCATATATTGCAGTCCTATATTCAGAATGGCCAGCAGTACAACACCAATCCACAGGTTGTCGGCACCCCCATCACCAAAGAAACCGCCGACATTCTGACTGAAATGCTTGCCATCTCTCTTGAGCAGGAAGCCTCGAATGCCCTGGTTGAAGGGTACCGCGTGGCTGGCAAGACTGGTACTGCAGAAATCGCCGTAAATGGTCAATATTCCAGTGGACGCACCAACGCCTCTTTTGTGGGCTGGGGTCCAGCGGATGATCCGCAATTCATCGTGTATGTTTGGCTCGAACAACCAAAAAGCGACATCTGGGGTTCCGTGGTTGCCGCGCCGGTTTTTCGTGATGTCGTCAAGCAGTTGGTAGTCTTAATGAATATACCTCCAGATGATCTTCGCAAGAGTCTGGCAGCAGGGCAATAAGAGGAAAAATGTTGACACTGGCTGATCTGATCCAATCAGAACAAGGGCTCCGACCCGACCGCGCTTCGCTGGGTATCAGCGAGGCCGTGGTCGATTCACGCCAGGCCATCTCAGCCTCCATGTTTGTCGCCATTGAGGGCGGGCATGCTTTCGTCAAGTCAGCCTTTGAACGCGGTTCTCACCTCGCCCTGGTACAGGATACAATCGATGACGATATCCGCGTGCTTGATTTGACCATTCCCTTTACCCCTGACACAGTCATCCCAGAAGCGCCATTTGCCGTTCGTGTGGTCAACACCTCTGCCAGTCTGCAAAAATTGGCAGCCTTCTGGCGCCAGAAGTTCAACTTGAGAGTTCTTGGCATCACCGGCAGTGTCGGTAAATCAACCACCAAAGAACTTGTCGCTGAAGTGCTTTCTCAGCGCTACCGCACCCTCAAAAATATTGGCAATTATAATAACGAAGTCGGGCTGCCCCTCACCCTCCTTCGCCTGGGTTCAGGGTACGAATGCGCCGTGCTTGAGATGGGCTTTTTTGTCCCCGGCGAGATCAAACAATTATGCGACATCGCCTTGCCGCAGGTGGGCATCCTCACCAACATCGGAACCGTGCATGCTGAGCGCGCCGGCTCCCAAGCGGATATTGCCCGCGGTAAAAGTGAACTCGTGCAGGCTCTGCCTGCAGATGGCACCGCCATTTTGAACATCGATGATCCCTGGATAGTGCCCATGGCTCAGCAAACCAAAGCCAGGGTCTTCTTCTATGGTCTTGATGCCAAAGCCGACCTCTGGGCGGATGATATTATCAGCCAGGGTTTGAACGGCATACACTTCACCCTGCATTACCACGGTCAGTCCTATTCCATGCAGGCTCCTGTCATTGGACAGCACTCCATTCATACCGTGCTGCGCACAGTTGCTGCCGGTTTGGTAGAAGACATGGAAATGCCCGAGATTATTTATGCCCTGCAGCAAGCCAGCAGCCAGCTTCGGTTGGTCGCAGTTCACACCCGCCAGGGCGCATTATTGTTGGATGACACTTATAATGCCTCCCCGGAATCTACTTTGGCAGCCTTGAACCTGCTCAATGATCTGCCCGGCAGAAAGATCGCAGTATTGGGCGGCATGTATGAACTGGGAATGTATGAGAAAAGCGGACACGAAATGATCGGCATCCGTGCTGCTGAAGTGGTTGATCAGTTGGTCACCTTTGGTGAACACGCCCGCATGATCTCTTCAGCAGCTCTTCAGGCAGGTATGTCCTCCTCAGCTATTTCAAGTTTTGATCAAGTGGATGAAGTTGTAGAAGCGCTGCAATCTACGCTCAAACAGGGCGACGTCGTATTGGTAAAAGGTTCTCACGGCCTGCGCATGGACCGCATCGTTCAGGCTTTGGAGGTGGAAGCATGAAAGAAACTTCTTTGGCCCTGGCCTTGAGTGGACTTGGTTTTATCCTGGCTGTTATCTGGGGTTCTCCCCTGCTGCGCATCCTCAAACATTTCAAATTAGGCAAAATGATCCGCGTTGAAGGGCCTGATTCACATGTCACCAAAATGGGCACTCCCACCATGGGCGGCATCATGATCATTGTGCCGGTTGCATTGGTTTCGATCTTGCTGAACGCCGTTTCCCTTTTGGGGATCAATGTTCTCGGTCGTTCCATTTTGCTGCCTCTCATCGTCATGATCGCCTTCGGTGTTTTGGGCGCCATTGATGATTGGGAAGGTATTCGCGGACCCCGCCGTGGCCTTGGCATGCGCGCCCGCACCAAATTCCTGCTGCAGATCATATTGGCCATCATCGCTGCTTTTATCCTTAAAAATTATGCCAATGTACCTCAAATGTACTGGCCTGGTTCTCACGCCGTCTTTAATCTAGGTATGTGGTACATACCCCTCGCCACTTTCATCATCGTGGCCATGTCAAACGCCGTCAACCTCACTGATGGATTGGACGGACTGGCTGGTTTGATCGCAGCCACCGCTTTCGCTGCTTACGGCGGCATCGCCTTGATGCAGGGCAACCTCTTCTTGGGTCGTTTCTGCTTCACCATCGTGGGCGCCCTCTTCGGTTTTCTCTGGTTTAACGTACATCCCGCCATGCTCTTCATGGGCGACACCGGTTCACTTTCCATCGGAGCCCTGTTGGGTGTGGTTTCTCTCATGACCGGTCAATGGTTATTGCTTCCCTTGATCGCCATCATCCCCATCAGCAATATTGCCAGCGATGTACTGCAAGTGGCTTATTTCAAGATGACTCACGGCAAACGTCTTTTCAGAATGGCCCCCTTGCACCATCACTTCGAATTGATCGGCTGGAGTGAAACCCAGGTCGTACAACGCTTTTGGTTGATCAGCCTGCTGGCAGCCATGTTTGGCATCGCTTTGGCTATGGCATAGGAATTAGAATGATGACTGATTGGAACAAAAAACGCGTTTTGGTCATTGGAGCCGCCCGGCAAGGGTTGGCTTTGGCTCGCTTCTTATGCTCAAGAGGCGCCAAAGTGATTCTTAATGACAAACGGACTGCTGAACAGATGAAATCTGAGAAACAGTTGCTCTCAGGTTTACAGGTGGAATGGGTGCTCGGTGATCATCCGCTTTCACTCTTGAGCCGTGTGGACATGGTCTGCCTATCCGGCGGCGTGCCCCTCACGCTGCCCATTGTGGTAGAAGCTCAGAAACGCAATCTGCCCATCAGCAATGACTCACAAATTTTCATGGAAGCCGTACAGGCTCCCGTGATTGCCATCACCGGTTCAGCCGGCAAAACCACCACCACCACCCTAGTCGGACGCATGGCCCGAGCAGCAGCCCAGGAGAACCGTAAAGTCTGGGTTGGCGGCAACATCGGTCTTCCCCTGGTCGAATTTGTGGATGAGATCAAACCTGAAGACATCGTTATTCTGGAGCTCTCAAGCTTCCAACTTGAACAGATGACTCACAGCCCCCACATTGCGGCTGTATTGAATATTACTCCCAACCACCTTGATCGCCACGGCACCATGCAGGCGTACACCGAAGCGAAGGCGCGAATCCTGGCCTTCCAAAATAAAAAGGATACCGCCATCCTCAACCGAGAAGATACCGGTTCCTGGCAATTGCGTGACCGCGTTCAAGGCAAGCTGATCAGCTTTGGATTGAAACAACCGCCTACAGGAGAAACAGGCATGTACATGGAGGGTGGATACGTGAAACTACAAGAGAATGATCAGATTTATATGGTTCTGCCCGAAGAAAGTATTCAACTGCGGGGCGAACACAATTTACTCACCGTACTGGCAGCTTGCGCCATCTCTTCTGCTGCCGGTTTCCCATTTGAAGCCATGGTGAAAGGTGTCGAAGAATTCCTGGGCGTCGAGCATCGTCTTGAAGTCGTCCGCACACTCAACGGCGTCACCTGGATCAACGACTGCATCGCCACCGCCCCTGAACGCACCATGGCAGCCATCCGCTCCTTCTCGGAACCCTTGGTACTGCTCCTCGGTGGACGCGACAAGAACCTGCCCTGGAATGCCCTGGCTGAAATGATCCACAACCGCGTGGAACATGTCATCGTCTACGGCGAAGCCGCAGAAAAGATCTCCGCCGCCATCGGTTCCGTCCGTGAGGGCGACCGCCTGGTGAACGTGCAAAAAGCCTCCAATTTTGAAGGCGCTTTACAGTTGGCAGCCAAAGTGGCTCAAGAGAACTACACCGTCCTCTTGTCGCCCGGCTGCACCAGTTATGATGCTTTCCGTGATTTTGAAGAACTCGGAACCTTTTATAAGAAATGGGTGAACGCCTTATCATGAATCAGCCAATTAACTCGCCAGTAAATCGCACCGCTGTCAAGAAGTTATCCTTCCGCGAAAACTTTGATCTACCTCTGTTGATCATTGTCGTCACGTTGTTCGCGATTGGGCTATTGATGGTCTATTCCGCGAGCTGGCAGTTTGCACGCTTCCAAGGCTATTCTGAATACGGCACTGTTTTGCGTCAGATGGGCATCGGCGCCATCGGCATCATTGGTATGATCATCATCACCTTTATTGATTACCACCGCTACAAACGTTTTATCGTTTTGGGAATGTTTCTGATTGTAGCGTTATTAATCGCCACCCTGGTTTTCGGCTCTTCTGATGCCTCATCACCGAAACGTGGTCTTTTCTCAGGTTCTGTGCAGCCTTCTGAGTTCGCCAAGTTGATGGTCATCATCTACTTGAGCTTCTGGCTGGATAGCAAACGTGAAGCCATCAACAAATTCTCTTTTGGTCTGATCCCACTGGCCGCCATCGTTGGCTTCACCGCCGGTTTGATCCTTGCACAGCCTGATGTTTCTGCAGCCGCCACCGTGGTACTGCTGGGAGGCATCCTTTTCTACATCGCGGGCGGCAAGTTGACCCAGATTCTGCTTGTGGTCGGCATCACAGCCGTGTTGGGTATTTTGGTGGTCAAGATCAGCTCCACCGCATCCACCCGTGTCATGGATTACTGGAACGGCCTGCAGAACCCCGAACAGGCTTCAGATCACGTCAAGTGGTCGCTTGAAGCCATCATCAACGGCGGCATCTTCGGTGTTGGCATCGGACGTTCCACCACCAAATTCATAGGTTTACCTGTCGCCTCAACCGACTCGATCTTCTCGGTCATTGCAGAAGAGACCGGTCTGCTGGGCGCTTTCGTTGTCCTCGCACTCTACATCGCTTTCATTTGGCGCGGTTTGACCATTGCCTTTCGCGCAAAAGACGAACTCGGCAAATGGCTCGCCAGCGGCATCACCATCTGGATCGCGCTCGAAGCGGCCATTAACACCGGTGTTTTGGTGAATTTGCTGCCTTTCGCCGGTAACGCTCTTCCTTTTATCAGTTCCGGCGGCTCAAGCCTGGTGACCGTTTTTGCCGGGGTTGGCCTCCTCTTTGGAATCGCACGTCAATCGAAACTGGATCCTCAACCGGTTTCAGAAAGGAGCATCCCTCATGCGGTTGTTGATCTGCGCCGGGGGGACCGGCGGGGGCGTGTATCCCGCTCTGTCCGTCCTACAAGCTCTCGGTAATCGAGCCGAATCGGTTTTATGGGTGGGTGGCGAAGGCGGCATGGAAGCCGACCTGATCGCTCACTATCATATTCCCTACCAGGCCATCCCTGCTGCCGGTCTTCACGGAGTAGGTCTGAGAACTTTGCCCGGTAACCTGGTCAAACTCGCCAAGGGCATGCTTCTCTCTCGCCGCATTCTAAAAGCCTTCAAACCGGATGTAATGCTCTTCACCGGTGGCTACGTGGCCGTCCCCATGGCCGTCGCAGGCACCCGCACCAACAGTGTTTTGTATGTTCCCGATATTGAACCCGGACTGGCGCTCAAATCACTGGCACGCTACTCTGATGTCATCGCCCTGACCGCCGGAGAATCACGCAAATACTTCAGCTCCAAGAAACGCATGGTCGTCACCGGCTACCCCGTCCGCAGCGATCTCGGCACCTGGACGCGCGAATCTGGGCTCAAAGAAATGCTCTGCACCGCGGATATGCCCGTGATCCTCATTGTCGGCGGCAGTAAAGGCGCCCACTTGATCAACCAGGCCGTCCTGCCCCAACTGCCCGCCCTGTTGAAAAAGGCTCAGGTCATTCACCTCACCGGTCAGGCTGATTTCGCCGAAGCACAAAACGTGAAGGGTCTGCTCTCTCCCCAAATGGCAACCCGCTACCATCCCTACCCATACCTGCATAACGAGATCGGCGCTGCCTTTGCTTGTGCGGATCTGGCCATCTCGCGCGCCGGTGCTTCAACCCTGGGTGAACTGCCGCTCTTTGAACTTCCCGCAGTTCTGGTGCCCTACCCCTTCGCCTGGCGCTACCAGCGTGTCAATGCCGAATACCTGGCCTCTCACGGCGCGGCTGAAATTGTTGAAAATTCCACTCTTGAAGCGAACTTGATCCCCGTTGTGGATCGTCTTATCTCCAATCCGGCTGCACTCGCTTCAATGCGTTCAGCCATGAAATCAATCTCGGAACCTCATGCTGCGAACAACATCGCTGATCTTCTGGTTGAATTGGGTACTGCACACCAAAAAGGAGGTGCCCTGTGATCAGCATTCATATTTTGCTTTGGATCTTCATTGTCCTGTTTGCCATCGTCGGCGCCATCCGCGGATGGGCGAAAGAATTACTGGTCGTCTTTGCCGTCATTTTGGGTCTCTTCAGCATCAATGTACTTGAGAGTTTTGTGCCCTTCTTCAAAACCATCATGAATTCCTCTTCAGATGCTTCTGCCTTCTGGATTCACACCGGCATCATCGCCGGCCTGGTCTTCTTTGGATACCAGACCCCCAAACTGCAGCGCCTGGTTGACAGCGGTCGTTTCGTGCGCAACTTCCTTCAGGATACTCTCGTGGGCGGCATTCTTGGCGCCCTCAACGGTTATTTGATTTTCGGAACCATTTGGTACTACTTGAACGAGGCCGGATACCCCTTCACTTTCGTGACTGCACCAGATCCAACCACCTTGAACGGCGTTGCCGCCATCAATTGGATCGACTTCCTGCCTCCTTCTTGGTTAATGGGCAACCCTGCAATTTATGTTGCAGTTGCGATCTGCTTTATTCTTGTTTTGGTGGTGTTCATTTGATGACACACATTCATCTTATTGGTATCGGTGGATCGGGAATTTCTTCGATCGCTCGCGTACTCCTCGAAAAGGGATACGCAGTCAGCGGCTCGGATCGGGCATTATCCCCCTTGGCTTTGGAACTTCAACAAGCCGGCGTCACAGTTTTTGAAGGTCATGCACCAACTAACATTAAAGGAGCAGATATGGTAGTTCGCTCTTCAGCAATATTGGATGACAATGTCGAAGTGATGGAAGCCAAAAAATTGGGCATTCCCGTCTTGAAACGCTCCGATTTTCTTGGCAGCCTGATGGAAAAGAATATCGGCATCGCAGTCGCCGGTACCAACGGTAAAACCACCACCTCTGCCTTGATGGCCTGGTCACTTTATCGCCTCGGACTCGACCCCAGCTATATTTTGGGCGGCGTTTCAAAGAACCTGGGCATCAATGCCCATGCCGGTAGCGGCGACCATTTCGTCATTGAAGCGGACGAGTATGACCGTATGTTCCTTGGCCTCACCCCCGGCGCCATTCTAATCACCAACGTTGAATATGATCATCCCGATTGCTTCCCGACCCCTGTCGATTACGCACTCGCCTTCAAAGAATTCATCATGCGCCTGAAACCTAACGGCTTCATCCTTGCTGATCACGACAGCGCCGTCACTCAAAACCTGTTCGATTCGCTGCCTCCCCTCACCCGCGGATACACCTACGGGCTGCACTCCATGGCAGATTACCGCGCTGTCAACCTCAAACAGAACCAGATCGGCGGGTTCACCTTTGACGTGGTCTTTACCCCTGAATCGCTGCCCATCACCACCGTCAGCCTGCAGATTCCCGGCGAACACAACGTACGCAATGCCCTGGGTGTCATCGCAGTTCACCATCAACTTGGCACCAACGTACACGTGGCTGCCCAGTCACTTTCTGAGTTCAAGGGTACCGGACGCCGCTTTGACGTGATCGGCGAAGTCAACGGAATCACCGTGATTGACGACTACGCGCACAATCCCAGCAAGATCAAGGCTGCTTTGGCCGCCACCCGCGTGCGCTTCCCGGGTCATCGGGTTGTCGCCGTCTGGCAGCCCCACACCTACTCTCGCACCCGCGCCCTCGCCACGGAATTTGTCCGTTCGCTTGAAAACGCGGATCTTGTCATTGTTTCTGAAATTTACGCCTCCCGCGAAAAAGTGGAAGATTTTTCCTCCAAGGAACTCGTGGCACAGATGGATTTGCGCAAAGCACTCTACATCGCCGGTATTCCTGAGATCACCCGTTACCTCGTCCGCCACCTGCTCCCCGGCGATGTTTTGATCGTCCTCTCCGCTGGCGACGCAGATCAGATCTGCAAATCGGTTCTGTCCCAACTGAATGAAAGGAAGGCCTAAATGGCAATCACCCGCATTAATGGTACAAACCAGGTCGTGACTACCGTCGAACGTGCTCAAACCCGTCTGGTGGATTTTAATCGCATCCAGGTGGCCCCTGAACCACAAAAGAAACAGGAAGAATTCAAAGCGCTCAGCCTTTCAGAACGCCAGGAATTGCTGCAAAAATTGATCAATCGAGTGAAATCACTCTAGGATAATGATGAAGAATATTGAACAGTTGAGACAATACTTCGGTTCACGCCTGCAGGAAAACGTCCGCATGGCCGGCCTCACCACCTCCCGGGTGGGTGGTCCAGCCAGCGCCGTGGTGACCTGCAGCACCGCCGCCGAATTGGCCTCGGATGTTCAATATCTCTGGCAGAACGACATTCCCCTGCAGGTCCTGGGCAGCGGATCGAACATCCTCGTCAGTGACAATGGCGTGGAAAAGGTCATCCTGCAAAACAAGGCCAAGAAATTCGTTTTCGAAAGCCTTGAAGGACAGCCCGTGCTCAACGCCGAATCCGGTGCCACGCTCATCACCATCGTGCGTGAAGCCGCCCAAAAGGGCTTTGACGGCCTCGTCTGGGCTTCCACCATCCCCGGCACCCTGGGCGGAGCAGTTTACGGCAACGCCGGCGCCCACGGCAGCGACATGAACCACAGCCTGGTAATGGCAGAAATCTTGCACCGAGAAAAGGGTATGTTGTCGATGAATGCGGAGCAGATGCAGTATGCATACCGTTCCAGCATTCTTAAGCGTTCACCCGGTACAGCCGTGATCCTTTCTGCGGTCCTCGCCCTGCATGTTGGCGACCCCGCCGAGATCAAGGCAGCCATCCAGGTGAATGCAGATAAACGTCGCTGCAGCCAGCCTTCAGGCTCTTGCTTCGGTTCAACCTTCAAGAACCCTGCTGGCGATTCAGCCGGTCGTCTCATCGAGGCAGCCGGGTTGAAAGGCACCCGCATCGGCGGAGTGGAGATCAGCACCCTCCACGCCAATTTTATGATCAACGACGGCACCGGCTGCGCGGAAGATTACCGCAACCTGGTGCTTTTGGCTCAAAAGACCGTGTTTGAGAAATTTGGCGTCAAACTTGAACTCGAAATCGAAATGATTGGAAAGTGGCAGGCTTAAGCATGACCAAAAAGATGAACATCGCAGTGGTTTTCGGCGGACGCTCAGGCGAACATGAGGTTTCTCTCATGAGCGCTCGTTCCGTTTTATCGGTCCTCAACCTTGAAAAATTCGATGTCACCCAGATCGGCATCACCCACGACGGCGCCTGGCTCACCGGCAAGAACGTCATTGAAGCCTTTGAAGCCAACGCCCTGGATAACCTCCACCCCGTGGTGCTGCTCCCCGAACCCCGCGGAGGCATGCTCTACACCCTCAAAGGCACCGCCCTTGAACCCCTCGCTAAAATGGATGTAATCTTCCCCGTGCTGCACGGCACTTTCGGCGAAGACGGCACCATGCAGGGTTTGCTCGAACTGGCCGACGTCGCTTACGTAGGCTGCGGTGTGCTCAGCTCCTCCGTTGGCATGGATAAGAACCTCTTCAAAGACGTCATGCGCACCAACAACATCCCCGTGGTGGATTCTGTGTTAGCCAACCGCGCTGAGATCACCACCGCCATGGAAGCCACCATTCAGCGCATCGAAGCGCAATGTGCTTATCCTGTGTTCGTCAAACCCGCCAACCTCGGCTCTTCGGTCGGTATCAGCAAGTGCAATAACCGCTCTGATCTGCTCGAAGGCCTGATGGAAGCTGCTCGTTTCGACCGCCGCATCCTCGTCGAACGCGGCGTCAACGCCCGCGAGATCGAAGTTTCAGTACTCGGCAACGCGGACCCGATCGCCTCGGTCGCCGGTGAGATTCGCCCCATGGACGAGTTCTACACCTACGAAGCCAAGTACCTGCACGACACTTCTGAATTGATCATTCCCGCGGATATTGATGCCGCCACCATGACCAAGATCCGCGCTGTTGCGGTGGCTGCCTTCAAAGCCATAGACGGCGCCGGCATGGCCCGGGTGGATTTTCTGCTCGACCGCGACACCAACGAGATTTACCTGAACGAAGTGAATACCATCCCCGGTTTCACCAAGATCAGCATGTACCCCAAGCTTTGGGCTGCCACCGGCATTTCTTACGCCGAGTTGGTGGACCGATTGATCGATCTCGCCCTTCAGCGCAAAGCTGAACGCGATAACACAGAACGCACCTTCAGGAGTAACGAGTGAGCGATCGCGCGACCCGTCAGCAGCAATCCCGTGCAGAGCAGCTCCGTTTACAACGGCAGCAGACTTCACGCACCGTGGTTGTGCCGACCAAAAAGGAAGTTCCTGAACCCAAGAAGCACCCGGTGGTCAATCCCTTCGGACGCAGTGAGGCTCAGCCTTCGATCCAACAGCCCATCAAACGCGCTGCTGTGATCTCTTCGCGTTCCACTGCCTACTCCACCCCCCTGCGCGAAACCGTTTCAAGCCCGGCCCGACGCAAGGCTTACCATGTGGCAGCCAACGGCGTCGAAACCCGCCTGCCCTCTTTGCCCCGCGTGCATTTTAGCTGGCAGTGGATCTCTGGCTTCATGGTTGTGGTGACCCTTACCGCCGTCATCCTCGCCTTGACCCTGGATGCCTTCAAGATCACCCAGGTGCAGGTTGAAGGTCCGCAGCGCGTACAGGCTGCTGACATTCTGACCGTCGTGCAGAAGAACACCAAATCCATCTTCACCCTGGATCGTCAAAAAGTGCTGGATGAAATTGGTCTGGCTTTCCCTGAACTCACCGACACCGCGCTTAAAGTGGATATGTCTGGCGCCATTCTCATCACAGCTGCAGAACGCACTCCTGTTTTGGCCTGGGACGCCGGCGAAACCCTTTACTGGTTTGATGCCGAAGGTGTGGTCATGACCCCGCGCGGAGATGTTGGTCCATTATTGATGGTAAATTCAGACAGCCCGGTGCCCCTCACCAAACCGGTGACCGGCATCCACAGCGCCGTCGATTTCGCCAACCTGGTATTAGCCCGCAAAGTGGATCCCCTCACCCCGGCGGATGTGATCAACAACCTCAATCCCGTGGTCATGAAAGCCGCCATCGACCTCAACGCTTTATTGCCAAGCGGCGCTTCACTTGTTTACGATCCCATCTCGGGTATCGGCTGGCAGGACCCCCGCGGCTGGAAAGTTTTCTTTGGCTTGGATTTATCAAATATCGCCTTTAAGCAGGTAGAATATCAGACAATTGTCGATGCCCTGACCGCCAAAGGCATCACCCCCACTGTCATCAGTGTGGCTCACGTAGATTATCCTTATTTCAGGACCAAGTAGGAACCGGTATGAATGATCCAATTGTAGTCGGCATAGACATCGGCACCACCAAGGTTTGCACCCTCGTTGCCCGCCTCGAAGGCGAGCACGACATGCGCATCCTCGGCGTAGGCATTGAACCGTCCCAGGGGATCAAGGGCGGCTCGGTGGTTGATATTGCCGCCGCCTCCACTTCGATCTCGCGTTCCATTGAGAAAGCCGAACGCACCTCGGGTCTTGAAATCACCTCGGCACTGGTCAGCCTGGCCGGATCGCACGTCTCCGCGCTCAATTCTCGCGGCGTGGCGGGCATTTCCGGCGGCGTGATCGACCAGGATGACGTCTGGCGCGCTTTGGATGCCGCCCAGGCTGTCGCCATCCCTCATAACCGCGAAGTCATCCACGTCATTCAGCGCGGCTTCACCGTTGATGGTCAGGAAGGCATTCAGACCCCCATCGGCTTCTCGGGCTATCGCCTCGAAGTTGAAGCCCACATCATTACCGCCGCATCCGCCACCGTCGAAAACCTGCGCCAATGTGTTCAGGCTTCGGGCGTGCAGGTTTCACAATTCGTGCTCAACCCCCTGGCGTCTGCCGAGGTCGTGCTCAACAAAACCGAACGAGACATGGGCGTCTGCGTCTGTGATATCGGCGGCGGCACCAGCGACCTTGCCATCTACGTCAACGGGGATGTCTGGCACACCATGGTGCTGCCCGTCGGCGGCGCCCACATCACCCAGGATATTGCCGTGGGCTTGCGCGTCAGCCCCGAACAGGCCGAAATGGTCAAGAAACAGCACGGATTTGCCGTCAAGAACGAAGTTGGCGAAGATGAATTCTTCACCATGCGCGCCTTCGGCGAAGAACATCCCATCCAGGTCAGCCGCCGCGATTTGGCGCACATCATCGAAGCCCGTGTGGATGAGATCTTCTCACTGCTCTCGCAAGAGATCCGCCGCTCCGGTTACGACTCCATGCTGCCCGCCGGCATGGTGCTCACCGGTGGATCCAGTCTGTTGGCCGGCATGCGCCCCCTCGCCTCGCGCGTCTTGGGCATGCCCGTCCGCATCGCCCGCCCCGAGAACATGATCGGGTTGGTCGATCAACTTCAGTCACCCTCCTACGCCACCAGCGTGGGGTTGCTCAAATGGGCCGAACTCATGCACGAAACCATGACCCCTGCCACCCGTGCCAAGGTGCAGAAGAGTCACGGCCGCCCCCGCCCCTCCGGTGTTAATTGGGGTGACATCAAGAATTGGTTGGGAAGACTTCTACCGTAAGTCACCAGGTCTGCCAAACCTGGATACACATCAAAGTATTTTTATTCAATGGAGGAAAAAACGATGGAGACCAACAAAATGCAAGATAACAGACCACAGAACGAAGCTTTCGCCCGCATTAAAGTAGTAGGTGTAGGCGGCGGCGGATGTAACGCCGTCAATCGCATGATCGCCGAAGGCGTTCAAGGCATCGAGTTCATTGCCGTGAACACTGACGCCCAGGCACTTGTGCAATCCAAAGCCCAGACCAAGGTTCGCATCGGAGATAAAACCACCGGCGGCCTCGGCGCTGGCGGCAACCCCGAAGTTGGCAAAAAATCTGCCGAAGAGTCATCCGAAGAATTGTATGAGATCCTCAAGGGCAGCGACATGGTATTTGTTACTGCCGGCATGGGCGGCGGAACCGGCACCGGCGCAGCAGCCGTTGTGGCTCAGATCGCCCGTGAAATTGGCGCCCTCACCATCGGCGTCGTCACCCGTCCCTTCACATTTGAAGGCTCCAAACGCCTTCAGGGTGCCGAACAGGGTATCGCCCGCCTCAAGGAACACGCGGACACCCTCATCGTCATCCCCAACGATCGCCTGCTGCAAATTGTCGATCGCAAATCCAGCCTGCAGGATTCCCTCAAAACCGCGGACGATGTGCTGCGCCAGGGCATCCA
>CAZQXI010000034.1:0-12511 GCA_964597505.1 uncultured Anaerolinea sp.
ATCAATGTTACTGCGGCAAATACAAAAACCCACGTTACAAAGGCATTATCTGTGATAAGTGCGGTGTGGAAGTAACCCGGGCTTCGGTTCGCCGTGAGCGCATGGGACATATCGATTTGGCCACTCCTGTGGCCCATATTTGGTACACACGCCGTATCCCTTCATATCTTGGTTTGCTGCTGGATATCTCTCGCCGCAACCTGGATCGCGTTTTGTATTTTGCCCAATATATTGTCACTTTCGTGGATGACGATGCCCGTCAGAAGGCATTAAAACGTCTTGAAGACGAAATCAATGACACTGAACGCGCCCAGGCGAGTTCAATTAACTCCAAGATTTTGGATGTTAAAACAGGCCGCGACAAGAAGATCGCCGAATTCATGCAGAAAAAGGCTGATATTGAGTCAAAAGCTGATGAACAGACTGCTTCCCGCCTCGAACCAGTAATCCAGGAAGGCCAGGCCCTCGAAAAGATGCTGACCGAAAAAATGGGCCAGGTCTTGAAGAAAAAAGTTGATTTCACTGCTGCAGATGTGACTATTGCGGATATTGGCGATACTGTCAATTCCAAGCACATCTCAAGTGTTCAAAAAGCAGTAAAAGAAAGTCTTGAAGAGATCGAAAGCGAATTCAAAAAAGAATTACAGCGCGATCTTGAACAGATCAAGATGAGTATTGAAACCATCAAGGCTGAAGCCGACGAAGTGATGGAAACCCTGCGTAATTCACTTGAAGATTCTTCAAGTGTTTCACAAGACCAGAATTCTCATTTGCGCGATGAACTGCAAGAACTTCATCCTTTTACCTTCCTGACTGAAAGCCGCTACCGCGAATTGAAATCCCGCTGGGGGCAGGTGTTCAGGGCTGACATGGGTGCAGAAGCATTCTATGATGTGCTGCGCCGGCTCGACCTCGAAAAACTTTCTGCTGACCTGTGGACTGAGGTCCGGACATCAAAGAGTAAACAGAAACGTAAAAAAGCCACCACTCGTTTGAAAGTGGTTGAATCCTTCCGCCGTTCAGGCAACCGTCCCGAGTGGATGATCCTGACAGTTCTCCCGGTTATTCCTCCCGACTTGCGCCCGATGGTTCCATTGGATGGCGGCCGTTTCGCCACCTCCGATATGAACGACCTTTACCGACGTGTGATCAACCGCAACAATCGTCTGAAAAGACTGTTGGAACTCGGCGCACCGGACGTGATCGTTCGCAATGAAAAACGTATGCTCCAGGAAGCCGTTGACTCCCTGATCGACAACTCACAACGCGGCAAGGCACTTTCTCGCCGTGGACGCCGTGAATTGAAATCCTTGAGCGATATGCTCAAAGGCAAGAAGGGCCGTTTCCGCCGCAATCTGTTGGGTAAACGTGTTGATTACTCAGGCCGTTCAGTTATCGTTGTTGGTCCCCAGTTGAAACTGTACCAATGCGGTTTGCCGAAATCGATGGCGCTTGAACTCTTCAGACCATTCGTCATTTCCCGCCTGGTGGCTCACAGTTATGCAGCCAACGTCAAAGGTGCACGCCGTTTCATCGAACGCAACCGTCCTGAAGTTTACGAAGTCCTTGAAGAAGTGATCAAGGAACGTCCTGTTCTGTTGAACCGTGCTCCAACCCTTCACCGTTTGGGTATCCAGGCTTTTGAGCCCATCCTGATCGAAGGCAGCGCCATTCAACTGCATCCATTGGTTACCACCGCTTTCAACGCTGACTTCGACGGCGACCAAATGGCTGTGCATGTTCCTCTTTCTGAAAAAGCCGTGCGTGAAGCACGTACTTTGATGCTTTCTTCCAAAAACCTGTTGAAACCTGCAGATGGCGAACCTATCATCAGCCCAGGTAAAGACATGGTGTTGGGTGTCTACTACCTGACCATGGAAGACAATCGTACCCACAAGGGTGATGGACGTGCATTTGCCGACATTGATGAAGTTGATTTAGCCTATCAATTGGGCCAAATTGAACTACATACCGATGTTAATGTCAAATTGTTCACCTGGTACTCAGATGACCATGTGCGCCTTGCCAAACCTGAAACACGCATGATTAAAACCACTGTCGGCCGTGTGCTTTTCAATCGCATTCTGCCTCCAGAAGTACAGTTTGATAATCGTGTCCTCGAAAAAACCGGAATTAAGAATCTGATCGCTGATGTTTATGACATCTGCGGTGAGACTGTCACTACCGAAGTCGCTGATAATATCAAAGATATTGGCTTCCAATATGCCATGAAATCAGGCATCACCATCGCCGTGGCTGATATTTCTGTTCCTGAAGAAAAGGTTGCCATCCTGGCTGCTTCACAAGCTGAAGTGGATCAGATCAATAAGGGCTACCGCCGCGGTTTGTTAACCGAACAGGAACGTAACGAACAGGTCATCAAGGTCTGGCAGGATACCACCAAAGAAGTTGGTGATGCCGTGCGCAAGCACATGGATCCCAATGGAAACCTCTCGACCATGGCCAGTTCCGGCGCCACTAAAGGTGGATTCGGACCTATCGCCCAGTTGGCTGGTATGCGTGGTTTGATGGCTGATCCTTCAGGCCGTATTATCCGCCTGCCGATTACCTCGAACTTCCGTGAAGGTTTGACTGCCCTGGAATACTTCATCTCCACCCATGGTGCCCGTAAAGGTCTGGCCGATACCGCTTTGCGTACTGCAGATGCTGGTTACCTGACCCGCCGTCTCGTGGATATTGCCCAGGATATCATCATTAACGAAGTTGACTGCGGTACTGAAGATGGCATCTGGATTCGTAAGGAAGACGATGTCGCCGGCCAGAACCTCGGCGAGCGTTTGTTTGGACGTTCCATTGCTGCCAGAATCGTTGATCCGAAAACCGGTGAAGTGATCGGTGAACGTGATCAATTGTTAGATCATGAAATGGTCCGCAAGGTAATGGCCGCCGGAGTAGATAAGGTATTTGTCCGCTCAGCCATGACCTGCTCACTTATTCACGGTATTTGCGCCAAATGCTACGGTATGGATCTCGGACGCGGTGAACTGGTTGTTCTCGGTTCTGCTGTCGGTGTTGTTGCTGCCCAATCCATTGGTGAGCCTGGTACCCAGTTGACTCTGCGTACCTTCCACACTGGTGGTGTTGCATCAGGCGGCGATATCACGACTGGTCTGCCTCGTGTAGAAGAGTTATTCGAAGCCCGCCGTATGCCGAAAGGCGAAGCGGTTGTGTCAAGTATTGCCGGCGTTGCCAGTATGCTTCAGACCGAACGTTCCACCGACCAGAGAATCGTCAGAGTCGAACACAGTGAAATGGTCTCTGATGAGTATGAAGTCCCTGGCGATTGGAATATCTTGGCCAAAGACGAGACCAATGTCGCCATGGGTGATGTGATCGCTGATTTCGGTGAAGCTCAGATCACTGCCCAACATAATGGCCGTGTTCGTGTCGAAAAACGTAAAGTCATCGTCTCTTATGAACAAAAAGAGAGTGAAGAATACGAGATTCCCAGTACCTCACGCTTGATCATCCGTGACGGACAAAAAGTGGAAGCAGGCGAACCTTTGACTGAAGGTTCCATCAATCCTCACACCATCTTGAAGATCAAGGGCCGCGAAGCTGCCCAGATCTATCTGATGACCGAAGTCCAGAAGGTGTACCGTGCCCAGGGCCAGAACATCAATGACAAACACTTTGAAGTGATCATCCGCAAGATGGTAGGTAAAGTGCAAGTCATCCGCCCGGGTGATTCTCACTACCTGCCCATGGATGTGATCGACCGCCTCGAGATCAAAGCCACCAACGAGAAGCTTATTGCCGAAGGTAAACAACCTGCCCGGTTCGTTGAAATCTTGTTGGGTGTGACCAAGGCTTCGTTGAGTACTGATTCCTTCCTTTCAGCCGCATCCTTCCAGCACACCATCAAAGTGTTGGCCGGAGCAGCCATCGCCTCCACGGAAGATCCGCTGTTTGGTCTCAAAGAAAACGTGATCATCGGTAAACTCATCCCTGCAGGAACCGGTTTTGTTCACGGACGGTTTAGCCTTCCAGTGGAAAAACCTGTCGCAGTGAGGAAGTTGTAGACCTCGACGGTGCAGCACCTGTTGAACCTTTAGCTGAATAGTTATAACAAAAGCATACAGAACCCCGAGATTTCTCGGGGTTCTGTTGTTAACCTCTTAAATTACTCACCATTTAGAGCAGGCTGGGGTAAACTTAACCTGAAATTCATTGCCTTGAACGGAGTCATCTATGGAACTAGGACTGGTTAGAAAAGTCGATATTGATCACGAGATGCAGCAGTCTTATCTCGATTACGCCATGAGCGTCATCGTTTCACGAGCACTGCCTGATGCAAGGGATGGACTGAAACCTGTGCAGCGCAGACTGCTGTATGCCATGTATGATATGGGGATTCGTCCGGACACTGCTTATAAAAAATCTGCCAGGATCGTTGGTGAAGTATTGGGCAAATACCATCCTCACGGTGATCAAGCAGTTTATGAATCTATGGCGCGACTGGCGCAGGATTTTTCAATGCGTTATGAGTTGATTGACGGCCAGGGTAACTTTGGCAGTGTGGATGGAGACCCCCCGGCTGCCATGCGTTATACCGAAGCACGCATCACTCCGTTTGCGCTTGAATTACTCAACCAACTCGACCGAAACACGGTAAATTTTGACCGTAATTTTGATGATACTTTAAGTGAACCGAGCGTTCTGCCCTCAGCCATCCCCAACATGCTGGTGAACGGTGCCACGGGTATCGCTGTTGGCATGGCTACCAGCATCCCTCCGCATAACCTGTCTGAAACCGTTGATGCGCTCAATTACATGCTTGAACATTGGCAAAAATTGGATGAGATAACGGTTGGCGACCTGATGAAATTCATCCAGGGACCGGATTTTCCAACCGGTGGCATCATCCTGCAGGAACACGAGCAAAACGAACTTCAGGCCACTTATGCCACAGGCAAGGGTAGAATCACGCTTAGAGGCCGTTTAAACCTCGAAGAAATGGCTCGTGGCAAGAGCCGCATCATCGTCACAGAACTGCCTTACATGACCAACAAATCCAGCCTGATCGAAAGGATAGCCGAACTTGCGCGCGAAGGCGACCTTGAGGGCGTATCAGACCTGCGGGATGAATCTGACCGGCACGGCATGCGTATAGTAATAGAGCTTAATAAGGCAGCTGATGCAGATAAAACCCTGCGCGCATTATACAAACGAACTCCTTTACAAGTCACATACAGTATCAACTTGTTGGCCTTGGTTAACGGTGAACCCAAACTGTTATCGTTGAAACAAGCTTTGAAAGTTTTTGTAGAGCACCGGCTTGAAATTGTGAAAAGGCGAAGCGAGTATGATCTGAAGAAGGCGGAAGATCGTATTCACATCCTCGAAGGGCTGCGCATCGCCATTAAATTCCTCGATGAGGTTATTGCTATTATCCGTGGTGCGGCAGACACAGAACAAGCCAGAGAAAAGTTGATGAAGCGCTTCAAATTGAGCGTCGTACAAGCTCAGGCTATTTTGGATATGCCGTTGAAAAGACTGGCATCGCTTGAAAGAAAGAAAATCGAACAGGAGTATAAAGACCTGCTGGATTTGGTGAAAGAACTGCAGTTATTGTTGAAATCTGAATCAAAACGAAGGCAGGCGATTATTGCCGAGTTGGCTGAGATCAAAACCAAATACGGTGATACGCGCAAGACCCAAATTGTGATGCTCAAACAGGGCAAGGTTGCTGCAGACCTCTTGACGGTCAAAGAAGTGACGCCTGTTGAAAACGTTTGGATTGCCATTTCAAAAGAAGGCAAGATCGCAAAGACCGCGGATAAGAATCCCCCCAGGATGGGCGGGCGTGAGGCTCCAGCTTTATTGCTCAAAACGGATTCTCACCAGAATCTTTACCTTGTATCCAAATCAGGCAAATGTGCCTGTCTGGCTGTTCAATCGTTGGCTTTGGTTGAAGATTTTGAAAGCGCCAGTGATATTCACCGGGTGTGTTCGTTGAAAGAAGGCGATACCCCCGAAGCGATATTCTGTCTCAATCACGACCAAAAACATTCTGAGACTTTATGCGTGACAACACTCACGAAGCAAGGCATGATCAAGAAGTCAATGGTTTCTGAACTGCCCGGTCCATCTTCAGATTCCTTTGTCTTGTGCAAGGTCAATGAAGGCGATGAATTGGGTTGGGCAATGTTAAACGAGAATGAAGCTCAATACTTCATCCTGACGAATCACGGCATGTCCATCCGGTTTGAGGGGGATGAAGTACGTGCCATGGGGTTGGTCGCAGCTGGTGTGAATGCCTTGAAATTGGCAGCAGGTGACCAGGTTGCCGGTTTTGTCGAAATCACCAAAGGCTTGGAATTATTTGCCGTTTCTTCTGATGGAAAAGGCTGGCGCATGGAAGAAAAAGAATTCCCGATCCAGGGACGTTATGGTCAAGGTGTGAACACCTGCAAGTTGAAACCTGGCAGTGGAATGATTGGTTTAACCATTGGCAAAAAGAACACACAAATAGCCCTGCATCTGAAAAAAGCTTCAGCAAAAATAATCCGGCTGGATGAAATTCCAACCGGAAAAAGAGCAACTGTGGGTAAAACTGTGGTGGAACTAAAACCTGGTGATGAAGTGCAGGGCATTGTCGCAATTTTGGATAACGTTGCCCTGCCAGTTGGCACAGACAAACTGGTGCAAAAAAGTCTGTTATGAGAGCGTGAAATGCGTGTAGTGATATGCGATTTTACCATCCTTGATACCGATGGTGTCGCTGCCGTCGTATACATGTCCGCGGTTTGAATTACAGCTCCAGGTAAAATGCCTTGTTTCGCCGTTATTCGTCTGGCCGGTGATTTTAAATACGCCGGCCGGAAGGTTGTTTGCTAGCAGTTGTCCATAGAAAATGCGGATGTTTTCTTTTCCCTGGATGGTTTTTTCAGACGAGACATGTACTGCATCATCTGTATAAAGATCCAGAACCTTGTCATAAGTTACGGTATTTAACATTGCAAAGAATTTGTCGAGGATGTCATTGCTGGGAGGGATAGGCTGGCTAGGGGCTGGCCATGAGTAATTGGCCACCTGATTCCAAATATCGGGGAGCAATGTGCGAGAATCGTCCCAAGAATACATATTGGCTGCGGTGCAGCCCAATGATTTGGCACAATCAAGGAAGTCTTTAACTTCACCGGGGGTAGGCTGCCAGCCTGACTCGCGGAAAGCAGGTCCGGTCGGGATCATGGGTTTTGAAGAATTAATGGCCATGAATTCTTTAAAAGATTTGGTCAAGTCGTAAACAGGATTATGCGCTTGCATCCAGTAAACCTGGGGCATACTGTAATCACAATATTGCATAAAAGTGGCATACGGCAAGGTACTATGATAAGACGGCCAACGGAAGGTGCTAAGTGCTAGTGGGGTGTTCGGAAGCCCGTTTCGGACCTGAGACATAAAAGAGCGGGCAACGGCATCTCTTCCTGCTTGTTGATATTCAATTTCGGCATCTACTACATAGCCATCCAGATTATATTTTTTACATTGAGAAATGGCAATGGCAGCTTCACCGCTTGGATTGTAACCATATACATAATGCCATCCCCACACCTGAATGCCTTTGGCACGCAGCGCATCCACAACAGGAGGGATCAAATCGGCGCCAGTGGTTTTATTCACATTGTAGGCGTAAGAACTGTCTGCAATTTTTATGAGGACGTGTGAAAAGCCGCAATCTTTAGCCACATTGGCGATCGATTGTGCATTTCCACCCTCACACTGGGGAATTTTCCAAATCCAGGTACCTTTTCCTTGAAGTGCCATGTCTCATCCTCCGTTATAGCGCATTACTTGATCACTCGGCAGTCAATGAACCTTCGAGATCGAGTGTTTTTGCAATCTCACGCATGGCGAGAATTACATTCATACAGTGTTCCCACAAAGGAACTTCAAATTCAGCAGCACCGCGTTCCATTTCTTCACGATTGGCGCCGGCTGCAAAAGCCTTGTCTTTCCATTTCTTTTTTACTGAACTGGCTTCGAGATCATAGAGCGATTTAGAAGGTCTCACCAACGCAACTGCGGTAATCAAACCAGTGATCTCATCACAGGCGTAAAGTCCTTTTTGCAGTAATGTCACCCGTGGGATATCCAAATGATCTCCATGACTTAAAATAGCCTGCACAATTTCTTCTTCAACACCTAATTCACGCAGCATGGGAGCGCCTGCGCGAGGGTGATCTTGATAGGTGGGATGAATTTCCCAATCGAAATCATGCAAGATGCCTGTTATGCCCCATAGTTCTTCAGGCTGGTTCAACTTGCGGGCATAAAAGCGCATGGCGGCTTCGACAGCGAGCATGTGCTTGACAAGCTGCGGACTTTTGACGTATTGATTGACAATGGCAAGTGCTTCTTCACGTGTTTTCATGATATTTAGTTCTCACTTGGAAAAATAGGTTCAGGGTCGCCCATTACTGGCAAGGGGTGGCTAAACCAGACTTGCCATAGTGCAACGGTGGTGGCGGGCAGTTCCCTTGTATTCCAAACCAATCTTGAATACTTACGGTAATAACGAAGGTCTGCTGTAACACCTGTAGATTTCAATCCGACGCCATTACATGTAAAGAGTGCCCGCGGCAGGTGATACCTTTGGGTTACTAAAATAGCCTCTTTAATGCCAAAGATATGAAGTGCGCGATAGCAGGTGTCATATGTTCGGCGTCCGGCATAATCGAGCACAATGTCTGCTTCTGGAACACCAAGAGAGATGGCGAAGGCTTGCATCGCCCCAGGTTCGTTATAGTCTACAAACCGGTTATCTCCACTCATTAGAAGTTTTTCAACCTTCCCTGCTTTATAAAGCTGCACTGCTGCATTCACTCTGTCTTGCAAAACTGGTGAGGGTGATCCGTCTCGCTGCAGCCCTGCGCCAAAAACGATAGCCACTCTGCCTGTTTTTGAGGATTCGATGGTTTGAATCTTATTGATACTCAAAATCTCGGTAATTAACCGAGGAAGCCCAAAGGTAACCAGGAACCCAATGATCAGCCAGAACAATAATCGAATCAACATTTTCATACTCTTTTTTATCATAGCAAGATTTATACCAAATCAGTTTTCTGTAGATTTCAAAATAAAAATTATAATAATGTCTTTCATAAGGTTGCTTAAGGTTTCTTATTTTTTTTGAATAGTGTATGATCAATAAAATCATATGTTTGATTATGCGGCAGCTCAAAAAACGATTGACAGGTAGATAACAAATGGTTGACGTTACAGGATACTTTAAGTCATTTTTAGATACCCTTCCCCTGATACTTATTGTTGTGTGGCTTTATTGGACAAGAATGGTCGGAGCGCCCTGGGTGCCTTCTTCAATCGAAATTGCAAACCGGATGTTGACATTGGCAAAGGTTGGGCCGGATGACGTCGTTTATGATCTCGGTTGTGGAGACGGACGGTTGGTACTTGTTGCTGCAATTAAATATCACGCTCGCGCAGTTGGGATCGAAATTGATCCGTTGCGTTATCTTTGGTGTCAACTAATGGTAACTCTCACAGGGCAACGCAAGAGAGTACGTATTGTTCTGGGCAACATTTTTAAAAAAGATCTCAGCGATGCAACAGTGGTCATGTGCTATTTGTTACCTGAGGCACTCAAAAAACTCGAGGATAAATTTCGTCAGGAGCTGCCTTCGAGCGCTCGTATCATTTCAAACAAATATCCTTTCCCTACTCTTACCAAAGTCAGTGAGGATGGAAACGCCATTCTTTACAAAGTATAGTCATGTCTTTATGCCTATTGGCTTGCCTGATTTCAAACTTTGACCATATGCTTCTAATAATTGACAATTGGCAACAAAATATCCGATATAGTAAATGAACTACTTGAGAATTCCTGCAGTTATTTTTTCAGGGAAATCTTCAATGTTAGATGCGAAAATTCCAGGATTCTGAAGCGTATTTTTCTAGCATAAGGTTCTGGGTGATTTCAAGCTCATCTTGGGTGGGTTCGTCTTGTGTAAATGAGATGCCGAATTGAGCCGAAAAGCTGAGAATGATGGCATCAGCGGCCTCATCAAACGTGACCAATCTTCCAGATGCAGCCTCAAGCGTTGTGGCTTGAGCAAGTGTTTTTGAGGCGGCAAGTTGACGTTCCATCGAGCTGGGATAAGCCAGGACCTGAGTAATTCTCGAAAGGTCCCCAAATAATGGCAGTGATCCGTGCTGCAATACGCCGCCCATCTTTCTCGCCTGCGCTGAGCCAATCAACTTTTTTCCATTCCAGGTGATCTCATAATTAGAGGGAGTTTGAAAACAAACAGGCTCCTGCTTGGATTGGTTTGTTGGTAAAACAGGCCTGTTATCAGCAGAAGTTGAAGTACCCAATGAAGTTAGTGCCTTTTGCAAGGCCATGGAAATCCTCTGATAGCTTTCAAGCAGCGACCCTGATACCAGGGGTTCATCGAGAGGAGCCGTAATGGAATAGGTGAGTTCATCCGTGTGCAAAATGGCTTTACCGCCGGTGGGTCTGCGGACCAACTGCCAGGCGCGATCAGTTAGTTCGTTCTTGTTCACATCAGAAGCAGATTGGGCGTAGCCGAGGGAGAGCGAAGGAACACTCCAGGAATAAATACGCAGGGTGGGGAGTGCAAGTTTTTGAGCGGTGGAGGATAACAAAGCTTCATCCAGGGCCATATTGTAAGCGGCTGAAGATGGCAGTGATTTGATCAAACGCCATGATGCAGTTGTGGCAGAAGCCGAGTCTCTGTTTTGAAATGGCATTTAAAAATTATAAAACAAAAAATCCGAAATCCAGAGCAAATTAAATAATCACCGATTTTAATGAAAAATCAATATTGGGTATTGACTTCCCTAAATTAAATCTTTATAATGTAAGAGCTTTCAGTAAAGTTGTTACATAGAAACGGATAAAATGTCCAGTTCAAAGGCAACAATTTACAACGTGGCAAATCATGCAGGCGTCAGTATAGCGACTGTATCAAGAGTTTTAAATTTCCCACTGCGAGTAAAGGAAGAAACCAGAACTTCTGTCATGAACGCGATTGACGAGTTGGGTTATGTACCCAAAGCGGAATCACGAGCCAGAGCCTTTATGGATACCCGGCGCATCGGCGTCCTCATTCCGTTTTTTACGACGCCTTCCTTTGTTCAACGGCTTCGCGGAATTGCAGAAATCCTTTCCAAGAACGAATATGAATTGGTCATTTATCCTGTCAACTCAAAATCCCAAGAGACCAGCTATCTTGAAACGTTGCCTTTACGTTCGACGCTGGATGGTTTGATCATTGTGTCACAGGCTTTAGATAATACGATTGCTCAACGCTTGCTAAGCAATGATTTAGAGACGGTATTAATTGAATATTACCATTCTCAATTTTCGACAGTTGAAATTGATGATGTTAATGGGGGTTATATCGCCACAAAATATTTGATTAACAAAGGTTATCAAAGGATTTGTTTCATTGGCGGCCAAATAAAACCAGAATTTGGTCATAACCCGATCCTTAAGCGAATGGAAGGCTACCAAAAAGCCTTAAATGAAAAACATATTTCATTACCAGAAGAATTTGTTAATGAATATGCTTTTGATCCGGGGATTGTGTTAAAAAACTTAATTAAATTTGGTTTGCCTCTCGCATTCTTTGCAGCGACGGACCTGCAGGCTATTTCATTGATCAAGCAGGCTAGAATTCTTGGATTACGAGTTCCAGAAGATATTGCAATTATCGGATTTGATGATATCGACGTGGCGGATTCATTTGGTTTGACCACCGTTCACCAACCTCTGGATGAATCAGGAAAAATTGCCACAAATTTGCTTTTATCACGCCTGACAGAATCTTCACAACCCATCCAACATATAAGGTTGCCATTGAAGGTTATTGAAAGGGAAACAGCTTAATGCTACTATTTGACATATTGAAGGAGGTGTTTCGGAGAAATCCATTAGTTGGGTAATGTGTACTATCTTGTTGTTAAGTTAACTTGTAAAAAGGAGAGAGAAATGACTAAGAAGTTCCTACCCGTAATGAGTTTATTGATGGTTTTGGCGCTCATCCTGACTGCATGCGCTGCCAAACCCGAAGCCCCCGCTGCAACAGAAGCCCCTATGGCTGCTGAAACTGAAGCTCCTGTGGCTACTGAAGCTATGGCTGAACCTATTGAAGTGACTTTCTGGCATGCCTACGGCACCGGATCTGCAGAAGAATTAGCCCTGGCTAAAAATCTTGAGCAGGCCGCCATCGATATGCCCGAAATCAAGATCAATGTCTTGCAGGTTCCCTTTAATGATATTTTTAACAAATACAGCACCGATGTTGCAGCCGGCGGCGGACCAGACATGTTTATTGCCCCTAATGACAACCTTGGCGACGAAGCTCGTGCCGGCCTGTTGGCTGACATTACCGAACTTGCTGCTGGTCAATTGGAAGGCGTAAACCAACTGGGTATTGATGGTATGAGCCTGGATGGAAAACTCTATGGCATTCCTGAAACCCTTAAAGCTGTTACCCTCTGG
>CAZQXI010000035.1:0-7121 GCA_964597505.1 uncultured Anaerolinea sp.
GGGAACTCAAAATGGATGTCTCGATAACTTCCAACCGGTAAGTTGTGAAAGAAACCAACATTAATGCGTAATGGAAAACGTTGAATAGTCAAGGTGTCGGCCGTTTACAGGGATATATTTTCAACGATTCAAATTATAGCATACCGGTTTATCGAAGTCAATTTTTTATGATATTATTCATAAAAATTAAAAGGTAAACGATGAAAATACTTATTGCAACTAATAATAATGGTAAGAAAAAAGAAATCGCCGCCCTGTTTGAAGGGGTCCCGATCGAATTGTGCTTCCCGGCAGACCTCGGCATTGACCGCGATGTGGAAGAAACCGGCCTCACCTATGCCGAAAATTCGGCGCTAAAAGCCGAGACGCTATGCAAATTATCGGGCCTGGTGACACTGGGGGATGATACCGGCCTCGAGGTTGCCGCCCTGGATGGACGGCCCGGGTTGCACTCGAAGCGTTACGTTGACACTCACGGCGCCACCGATGCAGATCGGCGCGCCAAGCTGCTGGCTGAACTGGTGGATAAACCCGCCCCCTGGCTGGCGCGGTTTGTTTGCACGGTTGCCGTGTCTGCCCCGAATGCTGCCACCCGGTATTTCGACGGCGAAGTTCAAGGCGAGATCATCACCCGCGAGAGCGGCGACCACGGCTTTGGTTATGACCGCATCTTCTGGATCGCCAAAGCTGGCAAAACCCTGGCGGATCTGCCCATGCCTGAAAAAAACCTGATCAGCCACCGCGCCGTGGCGGTGAAAAAGGCGATTCAATACTTGTTGAAATAACCTATTAAAAATCATAGTCCCCGAATTCCTGTTTTGAATTCGGGGACTTGTTCTTTAACTATCTTTTTCAATTATTTTGAAATTGGTTGAAAATTAAGTAATCTGAGTTTTTTACGCTCTTTTGTAATCTCTATTTTTGAAATACTGGCTGGGTCAATCGTGAGCCGATGGAAGTTGTCCAGGGGTAAGTCAAGCAACCAGCACACAGCCAGGCGCAAAACCTCACTATGAGCCACACACACCAACTGGTCATCATTGCCATATTCCAGAGAAAGCTGTTCCAATCCCATGGCAACACGGTTGCGCACCTCTGCCACACTTTCTCCATTTGGAAAGCTCACATCCGCAGGTTGGCTATTAAACTTTTTCCACAACGGATGATCAATCAAGTCCTTTTCACCCATGCCTTGTAAGTCACCAAAATGAATTTCGCGTAAAAAATCAACCCGTTTGATCTTCAACCCTGGTTTGCTTCCTATGATTTCGGCTGTTTCCATCGCTCGCTCGATCGGGCTTGAGTAAATGGCTTTGATCGGATAATTACCAAGATAGTCTGCCGCTTTTCGGGCTTGTTCTCGCCCTTCTTCATTCAGATGGATGCCGGGGAGGTTGCCGCACAATTTCTTGCCAATGAAATCTGTTTTACCGTGTCTCACCAGGTAAATGATTGCCATCATTCCTCCTTATTTAGGCTGACTCGTTTCACCGGGGTTCTTCCCCAACGCCTGTTCCTGGGCTGCACGCCAGCGCGCCAGCCATTCAGACATCTGACCCTCATAGCCCTGGTCGGATGGTTCGAAGAAATGGGTGCCCAACAGTTTGCTGGGTAGGTATTGCTGCGGAATGAAATGACCTTCAAACATGTGCGGATATTGATAACCCTTGCCGTGGCCGAAGCCTTTGGCGTCGCGGTTTTTATCCATCAAGTGGATGGGCACGTCTCCGCTGCCCTGGGTTTCGATGCTCTCGCGGGCTTTGAAGAAGGCGCCCGCCGAATTGGATTTCGGCGCCGTGGCCAGGAATAAAGTAGCTTCCACGATCGGATAAATGCCCTCGGGCATGCCGATATATTCGTAAGCATATGCCGCTGCAGAGGCCACCTGAATGCCGCGCGGATCGGCCAGGCCGATGTCTTCTCCGGCCAGCACGATTAAACGTCTCAGAATAAAGCGGGGATCCTCGCCGGCCAGGATCATCTTGGCCAGCCAGTAAAGCGCTGCATCGGGGTCTGAGCCGCGCACCGACTTAATGAAGGCCGAGATGGTATCGTAATGAGCGTCGCCCATACGGTCGTAAAGCAGCGCGCGCCGCTGAATGGATTCCTGAGCTACGTCGAGAGTAATGTGGGTGCTGCCGTCCGTTTCGGGAGGAGTGCTCTCCACGGCCAATTCGATGGCGTTCAACAAATTACGTGCGTCCCCGCCAGCCATGTGGATCAGGTGTTCGCGGGCTGCGTCATCGAAATCGATCTTGCGCTTGCCATATCCAACTTCGGGGTCGGTGAGTGCACGGGTGAGAATGGTGTTCATGTGCTCGGGGGTGAGTGCTTCAAGCTGAAAAATGCGCGAGCGTGAGACCAGCGCAGGGATAACATCAAAATAGGGGTTTTCGGTGGTGGCGCTGATCAGGGTGATCATGCCGGTTTCAACATGCGGCAGCAGCGCGTCTTGCTGGGCCTTGTTCCAGCGGTGTACTTCATCCACGAACAGGATGGTGCGCCTGCGGTAGAGCTTGCGCCGGTCGGTGGCTTCGGTGATCACGCGCCGTAGTTCCGCCACACCGGCCAGCACCGCCGAGATGCTCTCAAATTGCGCCTGGGTGTGGGCTGCGATCAACCGTGCCAGGGTGGTCTTGCCAGTGCCTGGGGGACCCGTGAAAATGATAGATGAAAATAACCTGTCCGCGGTGATGGCGCGGCGCAGCAGCTTGCCTTCGCCGATGATGTGCTCCTGGCCGACGAACTCATCCAGGGTGCGCGGGCGCAGCCGCGCCGCCAACGGACCTTCGCTGGCAAGGTTTTCATTCATCGCATGTTCAAATAAATCCATACCATGATTGTAGCATAAATGATATAATTAGGACATATTTCCTATAATGTTTATGCTGTTTTTGATCACATATTTTCTTTTTAAGAGGGCCATATGTTTTCCAAAGAATTCGTTTCATTCCTGATCCGTGCCAAGCAAAATACCTATGCCTCCGGCAAACCGGCAGAACATACTTCGCGTCCGGTATCACATGATATGCAATATGAAGAAGACCCTTACCTTTACATCGACACCTGGCTGGGTGGTTTTCATTTTATCGGTGAAGAAGCGGTCTGGCATAAAGGGGCTGCCGTGTGGGGTATGAATTATTACGGCAAAATGCTGGTCGAAAAGGTGCCTGACGGCTTCAGTCACTTTTTGAAAGCTTCCTTATCCAAAGCACCGGTTGAAGCCCCTTACCGCGGACCTTCCATCCATACAGAAGACGATTTCGAGTATCATTGTTCGTGGAGAGGTACACTCATCTCTTTTGAAGGTGAAGAAGCCATCTCATATAAAAAACAGGTCATCTATCGCCTTAGTTTTCACGGTGGTGAAATTCGCGAATAGTCTTGTGCGGAGGGCTTATGACAACTCCCATTTATCAAGTAGATTCCTTTACCGATACAATGTTTTCTGGCAACCCTGCTGCGGTGGTTTTGTTGGAACAGCAAGCCGATGCAGCCTGGATGCAAGCCGTGGCGCGTGAAATGAACCTTTCTGAAACTGCCTTTGTACATCCGCAGCAGGGAGGCTATCATCTGCAGTGGTTCACCCCGCAAGTCGAAGTGAATCTGTGCGGACATGCAACCCTGGCAGCAGCTCACATTCTCTGGCAGGTTGGGCAGGTCAAATCCGGTGAAACTATTCGCTTTTTCACCCGGTCAGGCTGGTTGGCGGCTTCACAGCGCAATGATCTGATCGAAATGGATTTTCCTTCCGCGTCACTTGTGCCCGCGGATATTACTGAAGAGATCATCACTGCCGTGGGAGTTCGCCCTGATTTCACCGGCATCAGCGGAGATAAGTGGGTTTTTGAATATTCGGATGAACGAATTGTGAGAAATCTGAAGCCGGATTTTGCTGCGCTCAAGCAGCGTAAAGGCCGGGCTTTGGCTGTAACCGCACCATCTGCCGACCCGGGGTTTGATTTTGTCTCACGATATTTTGCACCTTGGATTGGCATCGATGAAGACCCTGTCACGGGTTCAGCGCACTGCATCCTCGGCCCATATTGGGCACAAAAATTGGGCAAGAGCTATTTGACCGCCTACCAGGCTTCTGCGCGCGGAGGAATTGTGCACGTGCGGGTAAGCGGTGACCGCACTTATGTTGGCGGCAACGCGGTGACGGTTTTTTCAGGAAGTCTGGATCAGTAAAATGTCAAACCCTCCTTTTGAAGTGGTAGTAGTTGGCAACGTTGGCATCGATACCAATGTGTTTTTCCATTCTGATGGGCCTGATTTTTCTGTTGAAGCAAATTTCACCGAAAATGTTGATGTTCTTGGCCAGGCAGGTGGTTACGCCAGCCGGGGATATGCGCGCTTGGGAGCTACCACAGCATTTATTGGCTGCGTTGGTGCTGATTTTTCCGGCGAGTACATTAGACAGGTATTTGAGCAGGAATGCATCAATACCCAGGGGTTGTTTATTGATCCAAAGGGAACGAGCAGAAGCATCAATTTTATGTATCGGAACGGCCAGCGGAAGAATTTTTATGATGGCAAAAGCCATATGAAATTGCACGCTCCAATAGATATTGCTAGGCAACTCATGGTAGGATCACGGCTGGCGCACTTTAACATTCCTAATTGGGCTCGTGAACTATTGCCGGTGGCAAAAAACGAAGGAATGCTGATTGCATGCGACATTCAAGATGTTATCTCTACAGATGATCCTTACAGAACTGATTTTGTCAAAGCGGCAGATATCCTTTTCTTCTCATCTGCCAACCATGCTGATCCAGCCTCTCTGATCCAAACATACCTGCAATTGAATCCAAACCTGGTGATCGTTTCAGGTATGGGTGAAAGAGGTTGTGCCCTGGGCACCCAAAATGGGATCCAATACTTCCCGCCGGTTAATATGGATATGCCCGTGGTTGATACAAACGGTGCAGGTGATGCGTTGGCAGTTGGGTTTTTAACCAGCCACATCTTGGAACGCCGCTCATTGGAAGACTCTATTATGAGGGGGCAGGTTTCTGCCCGCTACAAGTGTGCTCAGAGGGCTACCTCAAGTTGTATGATCACAAAGGATCTGATGGATCATTATCTTCAGGAGGTAAAATGACGCCTTTTTCATTCCCTGATTTGATTGGAAAGATCGATCGACTGGACTCTTTCAATTCCAAATTTGTGATTCCTCGCATTGTGGATGTGTGGACACCCCCGCAGTACATCGACAAGCCCGACCAACAATTCGCCGTGCTTTATATGCACGATGGGCAGAACCTGTTTGATCCTTCTACTTCTAAATACAGCCACGCGGATTGGGGCGTGGATGAAACGATCACCCGTTTGATGTGTGAATCAATAATCCGTCCAACCATAGTAGTGGGGTTGTGGTCTACTGAAAAACGCGGACTTGAATACATGCCACAAAAACTACCCAATAGTTTTTCTTATAATGAAATGGTTGTAAGGTTTAAACGTGAAATGTCTGGTGATCTTTGTTCAGATAACTATTTGCGTTTTTTGGTCGAAGAAGTCAAGCCCTATGTGGATGGGCACTTCCGCACCCTATCAGACCAGAAGAACACCTTCATCATGGGTTCCAGCATGGGTGGATTGATCTCTTTGTATGCTTTATGTGAATACCCCGAGGTTTTCTTCGGCGCTGGCTGTGTTTCCACGCACTTCCCAATTGGCCGAGGTATAACACTTAAATATATGCAGACGCACTTACCTGATCCTGCCACTCATAAGTTTTACTTTGATTATGGCACCAAAACGATCGACATGAATTATGAAAGATATCAAAAAAGGGCTGACAAGATCCTTTTGGAGAATGGATATATCGCAGAAGAAAACTTGATGAGCCGCAAGTTTGAAGGCCACATCCACAGCGAAACAGACTGGCGAAAGCGGGTACATATTCCGCTCGAGTTTTTATTAAGACCGGAGCAGCCTGCATGAACTTGGATATATTTGATCAGATGCTGGCGTCACCAGAGCCTTCTGTTAGATACATCTACAAAAGCCGCTTTCAAAAATTGGATGTGCAATCTAAAGAAATGCTCGATCTCGGACAGGAAATAAAGAACTCATCTCGTGTGTTGACAATATTGGGGGCGAGAGACCTGGACGGAAAATTCCCCTGGCACCCGTATCAAAAATGGAATGGCGCCTTCTGGACGCTTCTCGTTCTGGCAGACCTGGGTTATCCGCCTGGCGACACCTCGCTTCTTCCATTAAGAATGCAAATTTATGAGTGGATTCTAAATCCCAAGCACATCAAGTCTATACCGCTGATAAATGGGCGCTGGCGGCGCTGCTGCTGCCAGGAGGGCGGGGTGGTGTTTGCCATGCTCAGGCTGGGGCTAGCAGACTCCCGTGTGGAACAATTGGTGGAGTCGCTGCTCAAATGGCAGTGGCCTGACGGTGGTTGGAACTGCGATAAACACCCCGAAGCATCCCACTCCTCCTTTCATGAGTCCTTCATTCCGTTAAGGGCTTTAAATGCCTTCTGGCAGGCTTCAGGGGATGAGCGGGTTAAAGCTGCCCGCGACCGCGCCGCTGAAAGGTTTATATCTCGTTCTCTTTATAAAAATCCGGTTACAGGTGAGGCGATCAAGATTGTTTTTACCCAACCGGCCTATCCCTCCTACTGGCATTATGATTTTGTTTACGGATTGCGAAGTATGGTCGAATGCGATTTAATTCACGATCCACGTTGCGTGGACGCTTTGGATCTTCTGGAGTCAAAACGTCTGCCAGATGGGGGATTTGGTGCTGAAACCAGGTATTATCAATACTCACAAAAGATCCAAACCGGCCACTCTTTGGTGGATTGGGGTGGTACCAGTACCCGAAATAACAATCCATTTGTGACTGTTGAGGCTTTATGCATCTTAAAGGCTGCTTCACGTATTTGATTTGCGTAAATAGAACACATTATCCTTGACGGTTCCCCCATGCTTTGATATAAGTAAGCCCGTTCACCTGCGGGTGAATTTTATTTCTACGAATAACCTTGCCGAAGACAATTTGCTTTGGTATAATCTAGCACGCTGTGCACGCAACTTAATAAATGAATAAGTACATGCATTGCCGGTGTAGCTCAGTTGGTAGAGCATCCGCCTTGTAAG
>CAZQXI010000036.1:0-6440 GCA_964597505.1 uncultured Anaerolinea sp.
CCAGCATTCCGGTGGGTACCATGATCCACAATATTGAGATGAAAGAAGGCAAAGGTGGACAGCTCGTTCGCTCTGCCGGTACTTCAGCCCAATTGCTCGCCAAAGAAGGCGACTACGCACAGGTTCGTATGCCCTCAGGTGAAGTTCGCCTGATCCGACAAAAATGCTACGCCACTGTTGGCCAGGTTGGTAATACCGACCATAGCAACATTAAGCTCGGCAAAGCCGGACGCAAACGTCACATGGGTATCAAACCGACCGTTCGTGGCACTGCGATGAGTCCCCGCGACCATCCACATGGTGGTGGTGAAGGCCGTCAGCCTACCGGTATGCCCGGTCCGAAGACACCTTGGGGTAAACCTACTCGTGGCTATCGTACCCGTCGTAATAAGGGCAGCAACCAGTATATTGTGAGACGCCGGAACGCCGGTAATCGATAAGATGCGGTTGATCTTTATCGAGAAAGAAGGACGAGGATATGTCTAGATCGCTTAAAAAAGGGCCGTTTGTAGCCCCAAAGCTTTTGAAAAAAATTGAAGCAATGAATACCAAAAACGAGAAGAAAGTTCTGCGCACCTGGAGCAGGGCCAGTACAATCTTCCCGCAGATGGTTGGTCACACCATTGCTGTTCATGATGGACGACGGCATGTGCCCATTTACATCACCGAGAATATGGTGGGTCATCGTTTGGGCGAATTTGCCCCCACCCGCCACTTCCGCGGTCATGCCTCAGAGAAATCAACTGGAGCGAAATAACCATGGCTACTGATATTCGCGCCGAGTTAAAGAATTGCGGTGTTTCGGCTCAAAAAACCCGCCTGGTTATCGATATGGTTCGTGGCAAAAATGCCGTTGAAGCATTGGCGACTTTAAAATTCGCCAACAAAGTGGCAGCCGTGCATGTGGGCAAATTGATTTCCTCCGCAGTTGCAAATGCTGAAGAGAATTTCGGCGTCAGCCGCGAAGATCTCGTCATTTATAAGATCACTGCAGATGAGGCCCCCACTCGTAAATGGCGCCGTTTTGGAGCCCGCGGTCGTTTCAAACCGTTGTTGAGACGCTCTTCTCACATCACGGTTGTGCTGCGAGAAAAAGAATAAATTCGAGAGGGGCAGAGAATTCCTCTGCTCCCATGAAAAGACACCAGGAGAAATTATGGGTCGAAAAGTACATCCAATAGGTTTTCGTCTTGGCATCAACCAGCCTTGGGAAGGTAGATGGTTCGCTGAGGGAGCAGAATATCGTGTTCAGCTTCATCAAGACATCATCATCCGTAAAATGGTTGCAAAAGAAGCTGAAAAAGCTGGAATTTCTACCATCGAGATCGAACGGTACCCCGGCAAAGTTAAGGTATCGATTCATACCGCCAAACCCGGTATTTTGATCGGCAGAAAAGGTGACTCAGTTAAGAAGATCCGCACCGATCTTGAGGCACTCACTGGCAAGAAAATTGATCTCGAAATCAAAGAGATCAAGGCTCCGGATTGCGATGCTTTATTAGTCGCTAAGAACATCGCCGGACAGATCGAACGTCGCGTCAGCTATCGCCGTGCCATGAAGCGTGCTTTACAGCAGGCCATGCGCCAGGGCGCTGAAGGAATCAAGGTTTCAGTCTCCGGTCGTTTGAGCGGTGCTGAGATGGCTCGTATCGTCTGGATGCGTGAAGGACGTGTTCCTTTGCAGACATTGCGTGCCAACATTGATTTCTCACGTGCTGAAGCAATGACCACCTATGGCCGTATCGGTGTCAAGGTATGGATCTATAAAGGTGAAGTTTTGCCCGTTGTGGAAGAGAAAGTTGAGTCCACCGAGGGTGTATACGTAAGTGAATAGACTCTACACTGGGTTGTTATTCCAGGGATTACGAAAGAGGTAGTAGCTATGTTGATGCCAAAACGTGTTAAATGGCGTAAGACAATGCGCGGTCGCATGACCGGTGTCTCGCTGCGTGGCGCTGAAATGACCTCTGGTGAATATGCCTTACAGGCAGTTGAACCAGGTTGGGTTACCGCTCGCCAAATCGAAGCAAGTCGCCGTACCATCGTCCGTGCAATGAAACGCCATGGTAAGGTGTGGATCAGGATCTTCCCTGATAAACCATATACCCATCGCCCCCCTGAAACTCGTATGGGTAAAGGTAAAGGCAGTGTGGAGTATTATGTCGCAGTCGTGAGACCGGGCAGAATTATGTTTGAGATCAGTGGCCTTGATCATGATGAAGCTCTCGAAGCTTTGAAACAGGCCGCGTATAAATTCTCGATCAAAACCAGAATTATCGCTCGTAATCAGCCTGCAGGAGAGAGTTTATGAAAACAAAAGAAATGCGACTCCTGTCAACTGGTGAATTGAAGACCAAACTTGAAGATGCCCAGCATGAATTGATGAATCTCAGGTTCCAGGTAGTAACAGGTCAATTAACAGACACCAGTCGGTTAAAGATCACTCGCCGCGAGATCGCAACATTCCAAACAATGCTGCGCGAACGTGAACTGAGTATCAATTCGGAAGGTGAAAAATGAACGAACGACGGCGTATGACTGGAACGGTTACCAGCAATAAAATGATGAAAACCGTTGTGGTTAAAGTGGACCGAACTTATCGGCACCCCCTTTACCGTAAAGTTGTTCACGCATCCTCAAAAATTAAAGCCCACGATCTTTTGGGCTGCAATATTGGTGATGTCGTGACCATCGTCGAGAGTGCCCCCATCTCACGCGAAAAGGCATGGGTTGTTGAAACCATTGTCAAGCGTGAAGGAAAATCTCTCAACATTGCTGAGGAGGCAGTTGAATGATTCAACATGAGTCTCGGCTTAAGGTAGCAGATAACACAGGCGCTCGTGAGTTGCTCGTTATCCACGTTACCGGTGGTTCAACCCGCAAGTGGGGTGGCGTTGGTGACATTGTTGTTGCCACAGTCAAGTCTGCTGCACCACAGGGTTCAATCAAGAAAAGCGAAGTGGTGAAGGCTGTTATCGTTCGTACCGCCAAAGAATGGCGCCGCGAAGATGGCTCCTCCATCCGCTTTGATGACAATGCCGCGGTGATCCTGGATGCGGACGGTCAGAATCCTAAGGGTACACGTATCTTTGGTCCTGTTGCACGTGAACTGCGTGAAAAGGGCTTTATGAAGATCGTTTCGCTTGCCCCGGAAGTTCTTTAAACCAGGAAAATAGGAGCGATCAAATGAAACTCAAGATTCGCAAAGGTGATCAGGTACAAGTCATCAGCGGCCAGGAAGACGATAAGGGCCAGCGTGGTGAAGTGATCAAAGTTATGCCTGAAGTTGAACGTGTTGTCGTGCAGGGCATCAATATGCGCACAAAACACCAACGGCAGGTTCAATCTCAGGGTCGCACCGTCAATCCTGGCAAGGTTCGTTTTGAAGCACCCGTCTCCATTTCTAACGTGATGATTGTTTGCAAGAAATGCAACAAACCCACACGTGTAGAGTTACTTCGTGAAGATGGCAAATCAAAGCGTGTCTGCAAGGAATGCAACGCGATTATCGATGATTAAGCCGTTTGGGAGAGTGTTTTAATGAATATTTTGAAAGAACGATACCAGAAAGAAATCTCACCGGCTTTGATGAAATCGCTGGGTCTGACCAACATCATGCAGATCCCCCGAATCACAAAAGTTGTGGTCAATATTGGCCTGGGTGAGGCGATGGATAATCCCAAGGCACTCGATGCCGCGGTGATTGATTTGACCACCATTACCGGACAAAAACCGGTGGTGACCAAAGCGCGCAAAAGCATTGCGAACTTCAAACTTCGCGAAGGCCGCGCCATCGGCACAGCAGTCACCCTTCGTGGCGACCGCATGTGGTCATTCCTTGATCGATTAATGAATATTGTGCTGCCCCGTGTTCGTGACTTTCGCGGTGTGTCGCCTAATTCATTTGATGGTCGCGGAAATTACACTCTCGGGTTGAGAGAACAGATCATCTTCCCCGAGATTGAATACGATAAAGTTGATAAGGTCCGTGGTTTGGAAATTACGATCGTCACCACTGCCACGACGGATGAACAAGCTACAGCTTTGCTGGCGTTGCTTGGCATGCCTTTCAGGAAGGACTAATATGGCATCGAAGTGCATGGAATATCGTGAACTAAGACGTAAATACGTATATCAAGTACGGAACCGCTGCAAACGCTGCGGACGTCCGCGCGGTTATATGCGTCGCTTTGGACTTTGCCGTATTTGCTTCAGAGAGTTAGCTCTCGAAGGCCAAATTCCTGGCGTGACGAAATCATCCTGGTAAGAGCCAGCTCGGAGGAAGAAACATGAGTGTTAATGATCCAATTGCTGATATGTTGACCCGTATCCGGAATGGCACAATGGCCAGCCAATCCGTTGTGGCTATGCCTCAATCAAAAATCAAGGGCGAAATCGCCAGAATTTTGAAAGAGGAAGGCTTTATTGAAGGATATGAAGTTGTCGAAAGCGACAAACCCAGTGTTCAGACCCTTAGGGTGAAACTGAAATATGTGGGCGAACGCCGACAACGTGCTTCAGTGATCACTGGTCTCGAGAGAATCAGTCGACCTGGACGGCGTGTTTATACGCAAAAACAAGATATCCCCTGGGTACTTGCAGGAATGGGTATCGCGATCCTTTCCACCCCCAAGGGTGTGATGACCGGACAGAGAGCCCGCCAGTTAGGTGTCGGCGGTGAATTGCTCTGCAAGGTCTGGTAGCCCAGTGGAATCAAGGAGGATTAAAACGTGTCTCGTATAGGTCGATTACCAGTGACTGTTCCAGAGTCCGTCAAAGTTGAACTTAATGGCTCTGACGTCCGTGTCAAAGGTCCCAAAGGCGAAATGGCGCGCAGTTTTTCACCTGAGATGGGAATTACCTTCGAAGATGGCCAGATTGTGGTCACCCGAAGCTCCGATCTCGCACCCATTCGTGCTTTGCATGGCACTACACGTGCCTTGATTAATAATATGGTTACCGGTGTTTCAACCGGTTTTGCCACAGAACTTGAAGTTGATGGCGTTGGTTACCGTGTGGAGATGGATGGCAATAAACTTGCCCTCTATGTTGGTTACTCCCATCCCTTTATCATCGATCCTCCCGAAGGTATCTTCTTCGAAGTGGATAGCAAAACCCGTCTCGTAAGAGTCTGTGGTTATGATAATGAGGTAATCGGTCAACTGGCCTCAGATATTCGCAAGATTCGTCCCCCTGAACCCTACCTTGGCAAAGGCATTCGCTATAAGGGCGAGAAGATCCGCCGTAAAGCAGGCAAAGCTGGTAAGGGTAAGGGCGCAAAGAAGTAGGTGAGTGAATATGCCAAAAAATAATCGCACCGAAGCAAGAATTCGTCGGCACAACCGTGTTCGCAAAACGATTAGCGGTAGTGAATCCCGACCTCGCATGAGTGTTTTCCGCAGCCTGGCTGAGATCTATGTTCAGGTGATCAATGATGAAACCGGAACCACACTCGCCGCTGCCTCAAGTATCGACCATGAACTCCAAGGCAAGGTTGAAGGCCTGAAAAAGATGGAACAGGCAAAACTTGTTGGTGAGCTTGTAGCGAAACGTGCCAAAAGCAAAGGAATCTCCACAGTTGTTTTCGATCGTGGTGGATTTCGCTACGGCGGGCGCGTAAAAGCCCTGGCTGATGCAGCCCGTGAAGCTGGCCTGGAATTTTAGGACAAAAGAGAAGAAGAGGGCCTTAATATGGAGAGTATGGATTATCAACCAACCGACCAACAATATGACGAACGCGTCATTGAAATTGCTCGTGTCGCCAAAGTTGTTAAAGGCGGTCGCCGTTTCCAATTCCGTGTCACCATCGTAATCGGTGACAACCATGGAAAAATCGGCATCGGTATTGGCAAAGCCAATGCTGTTCCCGACGCGATGCGCAAAGCCACCGAACGCGCTCACAAGAACATCAGACAGATCACCCTGACCAATACCACCATTCCTCATGAAGTGGTTGGACGTACAGCCGGAGCAGTCGTTTTACTCAAACCTGCATCTGCTGGTACCGGTGTTATCGCCGGTGGTGGTGTGCGTGCCGTTCTTGAAGCAGCTGGTGTTCATGACATCTTGACCAAATCTCTTGGCAGCGCCAATGTGCTCAATGTGGTGAAAGCCACCTTCGACGCTTTGGAACAACTGAAGTCACCTGAAGTTGAAGCCGCTCGCCGTGGAAAGAACGTCAAGGACCTTCTCCCTTATTGGGAACGGAGGAAGAATGGCTAAGAAAAAAGTGGAAGAAGTAAAAAAATTGCGCATTACACTTGTGCGCAGCGGTATCGGATATTCAGTTAAGCATAAAGCAACCATTCGTGCATTGGGTCTACGCCGTATGAACCAAACAGTGGAACATGCGGATGGTCCCGTTTTGCAAGGCATGCTGCGCATGGTTGAGCATCTTGTAAAAGTGGAAGTGCAGGAATCGAAATGAAACTAAACGACCT
>CAZQXI010000037.1:0-3674 GCA_964597505.1 uncultured Anaerolinea sp.
AACGCCGCTCCCTTGAACTACCGGGGTGACTCGGACAATTCCCCGGACGGGACTTCAACCCGTTAGATCAAACAGTTGTTACTGCGTACGGACAGCGCCCTATTTATTTTCAGCATACGGAAAATTCTCCCAATATAAAGAACTTGCAGAGAGATTGTTATAACCCGGGATTGTATGGAAAGCATGCAGCGGCAGCAAGCCGGGTAGCCCTTTCCAGTATGAACTCTGTTCAGGAATAAGGAGTTATTACGTGGCAAATTTTAAGCTTGGCGTCGTTGGTTTGTGGCATCTTGGCTGTGTTCTTTGTACGGCCTGGCCAAAATTAGGCAATCGGGTGATTGGCTTTGATTACGATTCATCCCTGATTAATAATCTTCAACAAGCGATCCCACCGCTCTTTGAGCCGGATTTGATAGAGTCCATTAAAAGAAGTCTTGATGAAAAAACACTTTCATTCTCGGATCAGATTCAATCTCTTTCTGACTGTGAATTCATTTTCCTGTCTTATGACACCCCGGTGCTTGATGATGATTCAAGCGATACAAGCATCTTGGAAAAGGCCGTCAAGGATATTGCCGTAGTTATGAAACCAGGAGCAGTAATCATCGTTAGTTCTCAATCTCCTGTAGGTTTTTGTTCTTTGTTGAGAAAATACCTTAAAGAGGTTAACGAGACTTTTGATTTGGCATATTCCCCGGAGAATCTAAGGCTCGGTGAGGCGATTCAGTGCTATTTGCATCCGGGAAGGATTATTCTTGGCACAGCCAACAAGGATACAGACGCAAAATGTAAAACCTTGTTTTCACAAATACCAGCGGAAATCCTGAGTATGAATCTTGAAAGCGCGGAGATGGTCAAGCACGGCATCAATTCCTTTTTATCCATGTGCATTGTCTTTGCGAATCATCTTTCCGATATCTGCGAAACCACAGGCGCCTGCATTGATGATGTGGTCAAAGGAATGAAAACAGATCCCCGAATTGGTCTAAAGGCATATTTGTCTCCGGGCATCGGTTTTTCGGGTGGCACGTTGGGCAGAGATTTGCAGGTGCTGAGAAAGAAAAATGTTGAGGCAAAGAGGAATGCATCGATTTTCGGCATCATACATGATCTGAACCATGCGAGAAAGCAGGATATCGTTTGCCGGCTTGAGGAACTTGTCGGGGGCTTGATGCACAAACGAATCGGTGTGCTTGGTTTGACCTACAAGCCCGGAACCAGCACGTTGCGAAGAAGCCTGCCCGTGGAAATTGCCGATGTAATCATTGAAAAAGGCGCGGAAGTGAAGGTGTATGATCCCAAGGCGGATTATGTGTTGGCGGCGGCGTGAAAATGCCATAAATCTGGCGGTTTGAAAATGCGCAGTCTAAAATGAGGATTGAAGTAGCCGCTGTGATCATTTTTCAGGTTACAGCGGCTACTTGGTACCCAAGGGTTTACGTCTCGATTATCTCCTTCATTCGATAGCTGTCGCCCTCGATAACCGCGGTTTCGGCGTGGTGAAGGAGGCGATCCAGCAGCGCAGAAGTAAGGGTGCTGTCGTTATTGAAGATTTCTGGCCATTTTTTGAAAACCCGGTTAGTGGTGATGATAAGTGAGCCTTTTTCATAGCGGTGACTGATGATCTGAAAGAGTAAATCAGCGCCGGTTTTATCGATGGGCAGATATCCCAGTTCGTCGCAAACAATCAGATCCGGCTTGAGATATTTATTCAGCTCTTGTTTCAGACGACCTGCAGCTCGGGCGGCGGCCAGGTTATTAATTGCCTCAACTGCTGTGGAGAACAGAACCGAGTATCCTTTGAGACACGCTTCATATCCGAGCGCGGTGGCGAGGTGTGTTTTCCCAAGCCCCACGCCGCCAATGAAAATCACATTGTCTTTGTCTTCGATCCATTTGAGTCTGAACATGTTTCGCACCTGTGGTTGGTTGATTTTTTTAGGCCAGCTCCAGTTAAACTGCTGTAGGGTTTTGATTTGGGGGAAGCGCGCCTGGTATATTCGGCGCTCTATGGCACGGTCACGGCGCTGATGGGTTTGCGCCTGGATCAGTTCGGCCAGGTATTGGATATGCGTCCACTGTTTTTGAGCCGCCTGCTTTGCCAGGGATTCGTAATTTTCGCGGATAACCAGAAGCTTCAGATAGCTGAGGTGTTGATCAAGTTCTGGTGGTTTTGCGCCTGTTGTGGTCATAGCGTGCCTCCTTCAGGATTTTTTAAAGCCTTGCTGTAAACGTCCATATCTGGCTGTTCGATTTCAATTTCGAGGAGATCCTGTCTGCGTGTAAGGATCAATGCGCCTGGTTCGGGCAGTTTTCTGGCCCGCTGTTCCAGGAGATTGGCGATGTATTCACATGAATACGCCTGAAGGACGAATGCATCCTCAATAGCCCTTGCGACCGGATCAACTCCGTAGATTTCGCTTAAAGCGACGATTTTTATGATGTGATGAAGAGGATTCATGCGGCGCTGCTCAAGCTGCTGGTAATATGCCTGGGCCTTTGGAGAAAGCATCAGAAAGCGCATGAAGATTTTTTGATCCCTGGCTTTTTTACGCTGGGCGATCAGCTCTTTGGGATGATCCGGGTTTTCAATATCCTGATGGCGATCATAGCTGCGGACATGACGGGCAATCAGTTTTTCTTGATAATAAATACAGAGCCGATCGGGGTAAGTTTTTAAGGTAAGCCTTTGGCCGGCATACTCCGCCGGTACAGAATAGCGGTTGGTATCCAAGGTGATTCGAAACTGTTTGCAGGCTCTTACCTGTGATATGGTTGCGACATCATAGGGGAACGCGGCAAGCCGGATCAAACTGCCGCGTTCTTCGCTGAACATTTCAACGGGTTTTCTTCCGGTTTCCCCATGAGTACGGATGTTGGCTATGTTATCAAGCCAGTGGATGGCGGCAGGGTTGACGATCTTGAAGTCGGGTATCTCAAGACCTGCCAGGAAGTTTTTTTTGACATAACCAACGCCATTTTCCACACGGCCCTTTTCGTTGCCTTTTCTGATGGCGCATGGCGTTATGGAAAAACCGTAGTGATTAGCAAAGTCCAGATATTTGGGGTTGAGAACCGGATCCTGGCCCAAGATGCGGTTAAGGACTGCGGATTTAAGGTTGTCTACCATGATTTTTTTGGGTACGCCCAGTCGTTCAAAAGCATTCTGATGGCAGGTCAGAAAATGCTCCATGGTCTGAGAGACCGTAAACTCGACATACATCATGCGGCTGTGGCAAAGCACCATGACAAAGAAGCTGAGTTTGCGGCTGGTTGATCCGACGTTGACTGAGCCGTAGGATCCCCAATCTACCTGAGCGCACTCGCCCGGCGCAAAGGATAACTTGAGAAACGGCTCCACCCTTCGGGGTCTTATCTTTCGCACATATTCTTTTACGATGGTGTAGCCGCCGTCATAGTTTTCTTCCCGGAGGCGCTGGAATATCTGGGTTGCCGAATAGGAATGGGTCTCCAGCAGCCGAATGATATGGTCTTTGAACGGATCGAGCTTGCTGCTTTGCCGGGATGATTTCCGTGGACAATATCGTTTTTGATTGAGTAGTTTACGCACGGTGCGCTCATCAAGGCCAAGCTCTCTGGCAATCTGCGGACAGGTAAGCCCCTTGTGTTCATGGCAGGTTTTAATTTGCATGAAGGTTTCATAATCAATCATG
>CAZQXI010000038.1:0-2918 GCA_964597505.1 uncultured Anaerolinea sp.
GGATGAGCCACAAAAAACCGGTACCGCTTTGCTGTGTAGAACAGCCAACCGTAAACCGGCTTTAAGTTCTTCGTTGGTAATAGTCTCGCCTTCAAGGTACTTGACAGTCAGATCGTCATCCAGTTCAGCGATTTTTTCGATCATGTGCTGTCGAGCAGCTTCGGCTTGAGCTTGTAAATCGACGGGGATGGTAGTGACGATGGGATCTTTGCCAAGTTCATCTTCAAAGAAGATGGCTTCCATGGTCATCAGATCAACCATACCTTTAAAGGCTGCTTCACTACCGATAGGCAGCTGCATCGGAATTACGTTTGCGCCGAGGCGGCTGGTGATGGTGCCCAGGGTGTACTCAAATGAGGCACCGGTGCGGTCCATCTTGTTAACAAAACAAATACGCGGCACGCCGTATCGATCGGCCTGACGCCAAACGGTTTCACTTTGTGGTTCAACGCCTTGAACAGCATCAAATACGACCACACCACCATCCAGCACCCGGAGGGAGCGTTGAACTTCGGCAGTGAAATCGATGTGTCCGGGAGTATCAATAACATTGATCTGATACCCCTTCCATTCAGCAGTGACAGCGGCAGATACAATGGTAATACCGCGTTCGCGTTCCTGAACCATCCAGTCCGTTACAGTTGTGCCGTCATCCACGGAGCCAATTCTATAAGTTCGTCCGGAATAAAAGAGGATACGCTCAGTTGTCGTGGTTTTACCCGCGTCAATGTGAGCAATAATCCCAATATTGCGGCACTTCTCTAAAGGAATATTGCGAGGCATTAGATCTTTACACTCTCTATCTTAACTACATTCGGAAATGGGAGAAGGCACGGTTCGCTTCAGCCATTTTGTGAGTTTCTTCACGTTTACGAACAGCGGCACCCGTATTGTTGGCAGCTTCCAAAATTTCAGCAGAAAGCTTTTCAGCATATGAATTGCCTGTTCTTCCCGTGGCTGAATCAAGGATCCAACGCATGGCAAGGGTCATTTTGCGGCTGGAAGGAACTTCCATCGGAACCTGGTAGGTTGCACCACCCACACGACGTGGGCGAACTTCCATCTGGGGACCAACATTCTTCAAGGCCGTCTCAAGAACTTCAACCGGATTCTTTCCGGTCTTTTCCTTGAGGATATCCATTACATCATACATGATGTGGGTGGCAACACTTTTCTTACCGCGTTTCATAATGCGGTGAATGAAAAAGGTTACCGGCATACTGCTATAGCGCACATCCGGGTTTACAACACGTGGTTCTGGTTTAGTCCGTCGCATGCAAATACTCCATCAAATAGGAAAAAATGATTACGCTTTTGGCTTCTTCGATCCGTATTTTGATCGGCCCTGAGCGCGTTTGGCAACACCGGTTGTATCCAGGGTTCCACGCACAATGTGGTAACGAACGCCTGGCAGGTCTTTCACACGGCCGCCGCGAACGAGCACCACGGAGTGTTCCTGCAACTGATGACCTTCACCCGGGATGTAGGCAGTGACCTCAAGACCGTTAGTCAGACGCACACGAGCGATCTTGCGCAGCGCTGAGTTCGGTTTCTTCGGGGTCATGGTTCTCACCACGGTGCAGACACCGCGTTTTTGTGGAGCACCTTTTTCAAGGCGGGTGCGGCGTTGCTTCATCGAATTTAATGTGAACTGTAAAGCAGGTGCTTTACTTTTGACCTTTTTGGTCTCACGACCTTTGCGGATCAGTTGGTTAATTGTTGGCACGTCTTTTTGCCTCCGAAAATAAATTGCCTGACTAATCTTTTTTGTTAATAGGGCGAGGCCATCTACTGCAATGATGGCCCCACCGGATTTACTCCGTGATAGAGGTACCCATTCACCACGACTTCAAGACAACGGCTGAAAATTATATCATGAGGCCTATTACTGGTCAAGACAATCAGAGTTGATTGTTCTGCCAGCATGGTTACTCACTACAGCCGCGCGTAGTGCCTTACAGCAGTCCGTGTAGTTCTTCTCCCAGACCCAGAAGACCGGTATCAAGCTTGGGAGGTTTCACCTTCTCTTCATCCTTGCCGAAGCGGATGACTTCCTTGCTATCCATGATGGCTTCAACTGCCAGACCAAGGCTTTGCAGTTCTTTAACCAACACTCTGAACGCCGCGGGCAGACTCGGATCTTCAATGGGTTCGCCCTTGACGATGGCTTCATAAGTACTGACACGGCCCATCACATCATCAGATTTCACGGTGAGCATTTCTTGCAGTGTATAGCTGGCACCGTATGCTTCAAGCGCCCACACTTCCATCTCACCAAAGCGCTGTCCACCGAATTGTGCTTTACCGCCCAAAGGCTGTTGTGTCACAAGACTGTATGGACCAGTGGAACGGGCATGCACTTTATCTTCAACCAAATGGTGAAGCTTGAGCATGGTCATTACACCAACGGTGACCGGCTGATCGTAAGGCTGACCGGATTTGCCGTCTCGCAGTACTTGTTTGCCCAAGATGGGCAAGGCAATGTTGTTATTGAGTGAATATTGCTCACTGATGGAACGGATGTCTGCATCTTTGATCTTGGAAACATCCACACCCTGTTTCTCAAGCCAGATGCGCAAGCAGATGTTGATAGCCTGGCTGTCATACTCTGTATACAGCGGTGTTCCAACCTGAACATTATCAAATTTCAAAACTGAAGCAGGGGCGATCTTTCGTTCAGACAGCCAGTGTTCCAGATTCACACGGCGGGCGTAATTCATGTCGACAGCCATGCGGGCGATGTCTTGTTTCTTGTCGAGAACCTGTTCAAGGTAGAATAAGCGAACTTCATCGTCATCGCGGATGGATTGAGGATCATAGTCCTGGCTGTTCAACCATTCCCATGCTTTCTCGCCTGATTCTTTCCAGGCCAGATCCATCAACCAGGCACGACCGAGTTCAGCTTCGATCTCGTACTC
>CAZQXI010000039.1:0-2702 GCA_964597505.1 uncultured Anaerolinea sp.
TTCGCGAAGGTGGTCTAACGGTTGGCGCCGGTGTGATCACTAAAATTATTGCATAGGTAGATTATGATGGCAAAACAAAAAATTCGAATTCGCTTGAAGGCTTATGATCATCGTGTTCTTGACCAATCTGCAAAACGGATTGTCGAGACAGCCGAACGCAGTGGTGCCCAGGTTGTTGGCCCAGTGCCCCTTCCCACAAGGATTGAAAAATTCACTGTTCGGCGTTCAGCATTTATTGATAAAGATTCACACGAGCATTTTGAAATTCGTACACACAATCGGTTGATCGACGTTCTTGATCCTGATTCCAAGACGATTGATATGCTCATGCGGCTCAACATGCCCGCTGGTGTGGATATTGAAATTAAGATCTAAAGCAAGTACCGCGAATTCGTTTTTGTGATTTCGGTAGATCACCTTAAAAATTAGAAATACACCTCGCTGTTATGCCTCTTTTGAGGTATAATAGCAAGGTTTTGGGTACCAACCCAAAAAGGCAACTCAAGAGTGGTTATGTGAGCGCACCAGACAAAAATCAAAAGTGCCGCAGCAAACCACTGACTGAGTTGTGCAGGGATGATGCAACCAAGCCCAGGTTGACAGTCCTCGACAATAAAGATTGAAGGAGAACAACTGAGATGTTTAAAGGGCTGATCGGAAAGAAAATCGGCATGACCCAGATTTTCGATGAAAACGGCGCGGCGCTACCTGTCACGCTCATCGAGGCTGGGCCTTGCTTCGTTACCCAGATCAGACGTGTTGAGACCGAAGGGTACTCTGCCGTCCAATTGGGTTACGAAGAAGTCAAACCGAAGCGCTTGGCTGGTGGTGAATTAGGTCACCTCAAGCGTAACAACCTTGCTCCTCTTAAATACCTGAAAGAATTCCGTACCAAGGATATTCAGGTTGCTGAAGGCGACAAGGTCGATGTCAGTTTATTCGCCGTTGGCGAAAAAGTTGATGTCGCTGGTGTTAGCAAGGGTAAGGGCTTCGCTGGTGGTGTGAAGCGCTATCATTTTGCTGGTGGACCAAAAACACATGGTCAGTCAGACAGATGGCGTGGACCCGGCTCCAATGGTGCCACAACAACCCCTGGTCGTGTTTACAAGGGTTCTCGCAGACCTGGTCATATGGGCGATGTAGCCGTGACTGCGCAAAACCTTAAAGTTGTCCTGGTGGATGCCGAACGGAACGTGATCGGCGTCAACGGCTCTGTGCCTGGTGCACGCGGCGGACTCGTCATCATCAACGCATCTCGGAAAAGTTAGTTTTCCGGAACCGTTAACCTGGACTAAGGGAGCATATGACAATGGAAGTTGAAGTCTTAAACATGGAAGGCCAAAAGGTCAGCACACTTGAATTGCCTGCTGAGATCTTTGAAGCCCCAATTAATGTTGATCTCATGCACCAGGCCTACGTCCGCCAAATGGCGAACGCTCACCTTGGAACGCATGAAACCAAAACCAAGAGTTTTGTCTCCGGTGGTGGAAGAAAACCCTGGAAGCAAAAAGGAACCGGTCGAGCCCGTCAAGGTTCATCCCGTTCAGCGCAGTGGAAAGGCGGCGGTAAGATCCATACACCGCATATGCGTTCCTACGTGCAGGCCATGCCTCACAAAATGCGCCAGGCTGCTCTTCGTTCTGCCTTATCTGTCAAAGCATCTGAATCACAGATCGTGGTTGTGGATGATTTGAAAGTGGCTGAACCCAAGACCCGCTTGATGGCTCACGCTTTGAACGTGTTGGTCGGCAGTTCTACTGCTCTGGTTTTGATCCCCGCTACTGAATCCTACGAAGGTATTGTTCGCTCAACCAATAACATTCCGGATGCCAAGGTATTGTCAGCTAATTACCTCAACATTCGTGATTTGATGGTCTTTGATAAAGTGATCATGCCTCTTTCTGCCCTTGACTTGATCAAGGCAAACCTGGGATAGGAGGAGAATCTAATGAGCTCAATTTACGAAGTACTCCGCCGCCCGATTGTGACTGAAAAATCGAACTACATGGTAACCAAACTTCACCAGTATGTTTTTGAAGTTGCCAGTGACGCCAACCGAACCTTGGTTAAAGATGCAGTTGAAAAGATTTTTAATGTCAAAGTAGTACGGGTGAATATTATCAATGTTCCTGCCAAAACCGGTCGCAAAGGCCGCAGCCGCAGAATAACCGTGGTCAATTCACAATACAAAAAAGCTTTGATCACCCTGATCCCTGAAGACCGAATTCCGATTTTTGAAGGGGTAGAGTAATGGCTATTAAGATTTATAAACCTACAACCCCCAGCCGTCGTAACATGACCGGGTATAGCTTTGATGAAATCACCAAAGATAAACCCGAACGCTCTTTGATCGTCTTACGAAAGGCTCATGCTGGCCGCGATAATAAAGGCCGCGTGTCTGTTCGCCATCAGGGTGGTGGAGAACGACAGTATATCCGTATCGTGGATTTCAAACGCAACAAACTTGGAGTCCCCGCTCGCGTCTCTGCGATCGAATATGATCCCAACCGCACAGCCCGCCTTGCGCTGCTTGTTTATGCTGATGGCGAAAAACGCTACATCATTGCCCCTCTTGGTTTGAAGGTCAACGATGCTGTCATGGCTGGCCCGACTGCTGAAATCCGCCCAGGCAACAGCCTGCCCATTTCCAGCATTCCGGTGGGTACCATGATCCACAATATTGAGATGAAAGAAGGCAAAGG
>CAZQXI010000040.1:0-2351 GCA_964597505.1 uncultured Anaerolinea sp.
GGTTCTTGTCTTCCTTTTAGGACGTAAGTCTTGTCCAGCATAGTCTCTCCGTTAGCCTGTATTCTCAAGCCATGTTTCTAATTTTCCGTTTGATCAACTGTTCCTTGCGTTCTGCCTTCGTAAGCGACTTTTGAGAGAACCAAACCATGAGATGGGGCCAAGCCCGGCTTGATGATCACTCGTTCGCTTAATCCCTTCACCAGGTCTTCAAAGCTCAAAGCGTCTCTGGCAAATTGCACCTGCAAATATACCAGGCGCCTTACCATGTGATAAAGAAATGCGTTGGCCTTGATCTCGTAAACCCAACCGCTGTCCTTTTCAGTCCAATGACTCGTGAAGATCTCACGGGTGGTTGAACTGCCAGGTTTCATTGCCCGACCGAATGAGGAAAAATCGTAGCGTCCAATGAAAGGAGCGGCTGCCTGATTCAGCAGTGTTCCATCCAATGGAGGCCAGATCCTCCAAGCATATCGTTCGAGCAGCGGCTGATTCTGCGGTGCATGATAAAGTGTGTAGAGATAAGTCCGGCTTGAAGCGTCATAACGGGGGTGGAATTCAGCTTCGGCGCGGGAAATACTCTGTACCACTGCATCCTGCGGCAGTTTGGCATTCAGGGCGTTGAGAAGAATTTCGTCTTCGTGCCGCCAATCCAGTGAAAAAGAAACGACCTGCCCTGTAGCGTGAACCCCCGCATCGGTTCTTCCGGCAAAGAGGATGGTATCCTCCTGCCAGCCGAGTTCCACTAATGCGGCTTCCACAACTGCCTGAACAGTGCGTGTTTTTCCCTGGCGCTGAAAACCTGCGAAATCAGTGCCGTCGTAAGCAAGGATAAGTTGGTAACGTGCCATTCCTAGCCGTCCCAGATGGAACGAGCTATTCTTCTACAAGTTCGATCAAGACCATATCGGAGGAATCTCCGAGACGTGGTCCTAATTTCAAAATACGGGTATAACCACCGGGGCGGGTCTCAAAGCGGGGAGCAATTTCATCAAACAATTTTTTGACCATGGTGGCGTCGCCCAAACGGGCAGCTGCCAACCGACGGGCATTCATTTTGTCTGTGTCACTGCCCTTGATGCTTCGGCGAGCCAGGGTGATCAGTTTTTCAGCCTCACCGCGAATAAATAAAGCTTTGGCGCGGGTGGTTGTAATTTTTTCGTGATTGAACAATTGATTGATCATGGTGCGGCGCAAACCGAGCCGTTGATCTTTTGTTCGTCCTAACCGATATCCAGCTACATTATGACGCATAATACATCACTCCACATCTTTATCGTCTTGCATGAAGCCTTTTTCTTTCATCTTGTCGCGCAATTCATCCAGGCTTTTCTCGCCAAAATTGCGGATCGACATGACGGCTTCTTCGCCTTTTTCAAGCAGTTCAAGCACATCACCGACGTTGGTGATGCCAGTACGCTTCAAGGAATTGAAGACCCGAACCGAGAGGTCGAGGTTTTCAATCGGCGTTTCAGCGGCTTCACTGGTCAGATGGCTGCCAGAGGCTTCTTTTTCAACACCCATCATCAAAGATTCTTCGCTGATGCCTGAGATAAAGCGCAGGTGATCAATGACGATCTTTGAAGCGGTGCCCAGAGTCTTTTCCGGTGCAATTGTGCCATCGGTCCAGATTTCGAGGACGAGGCGATCGTAGTTGGTGCTTTGACCGACACGGGCCTGGCCAACAGTGAAGTTCACACGTTTGACAGGTGAATAGATCGCATCAACAGGAAGCTCTCCGATGGGAAGTTTGCCACTGCGATCACCGGCAGGAGAATATCCACGGCCACGATCAACCGTGAAATCGATATCCAACTTGGTCTTGGCATCATCTACCGTGAACAGGTAAAGATCAGGGTTGACAATTTCGACTTCAGCAGGAGCTTGAATGTCAGCGGCAGTCACCTCACCGGCACCACGAACATCGAGGTGCAAGTGGGCGGAATCGCCTTCATGCAAGATCATGCGGATCTGTTTCACCTGCAGGGTAACCTGGATGACATCTTCGCGAACGCCAGGAATGTCACTGAATTCGTGCATGACATCTGACACGCGCATGGATGAAATCGCAGCACCATCCAGTGAAGACAGCAATACACGCCTCAGTGCATTACCGAGGGTATCGCCAAATCCACGTTCAAGCGGACTGATGATAAATTTACCGTAGTTGCGAGCTTCTGCTTCCCGCTCGACTTTGGGTGTAACCATATTAGTTAAAGCGCACACATTTACCCCTTTCCGATACCGATACGTATCCTAGCTCTGGGTTAATGGACATTAGCGTGAGTAGTACTCCACGATCAATTGTTCATTCAGGCTGCCATCAATCTCAGCCCGTTCAGGAAGACGTAACA
>CAZQXI010000041.1:0-2077 GCA_964597505.1 uncultured Anaerolinea sp.
TTGCCCAGTCCATCAATTACGGGTTCAATTCCCTGCCAGGTCAAGGCAGCCTGGGTTGGGTCAGTAACATTGATTGCAACAACTGAGGTGAGGGCAGCATTCGCGACCATACCGCTGGCGATCAATGAGCCGGCCCAGATAATCCCAATCACGGTAGCCACTTGAATAAGTGCGGATGCGCCAGCTTTCAATCTGTTATACAAAGCGAGTGAAAATACGATCAGAAAAAAGCCAAAGAAAACATACATGAGCAGGTTGGTTGAAAAAACGACAGCCTGGTTGTTGACGTTCATGGCGACCTTCTGAGCTAAATCGGTTATGCTGATGTAATCCAGAATAACAATGAAGATAATTAATCCCATCAAGTGCGCCAAAGCCATATAAAGTGCTGCAAAACCACCAAATTTCTGTAACGATTTCATTTTTATTACTCCTTTTTATTTATATTATTTTGATTTTTCTGGTTTCATTAACTGCTTTATGAAGGTTAAACAAAAATATGAACTATTCTTCGTTAACCTCCTTATTATTTGGCACGTCATTTTTTACTGAGAGCAAGGGTAAACCCACATCACGTACTTTTTTGAGTAAGCCGTGCAGGGCAGCCTGATCGGCCAAATACCCACTCAGAAGTGTGCTGCCATTTTCTTCCAGCGTGATGTCCAGGCCGTCAAACCACACCACCCAACGAGAATCCAGGTGTCCCTTTAATCGGATTTCGCAATACTGTTTATTCGAATTCGGTTTCTCAATCATTTAATGTCTCAATTCTTTCTCTCATGGTTGATCTGCCATAGGATACTGCCTGAGGTGGTGAGCTGTCATCACCATGTGATGTGATTGATATGGTGATTCATTGTCGAAAATAAAAAAGTCCCTTCAGGTGGATTGTGACACCTGAAGGGACTGGACTGGTGATTATGGTCAGCTAGAATAGATCGAGTTCCTCTGCACGGCTGACAGCCGCTCGCCGGTTGCTGACTCCCAATTTGGTGAAAATATTCTTTGTGTGGGTGCGAAAGGTGTTAAGCGAAACAATTAGCTGTTTGGCAATTTCAGGACCGGTCAATTCGCTTCTAAGCAGTTTGAGGACTTCCAATTCACGTTCGCTCAAAGGATCCAGCATGTCTGTTTTCTTATGTATGCCTACCGATTTTTCCACATCAACTGGTTTTGTAAAGGCTGCCAGGAGTTTCATTACATAACCGTGAAGCGGATGGTCTCGATTGCTCGATTGCTCTGCAATCAACAACCGCATCGGCTCGCCTTCATCCACAAAGATGCGTATATAACCTTCCGGCTCGGCCAGAAATAAGGCCCGCTCAAGCATTATAAGTGAGTCGGAGCATTTATCTTGCGCCTGGTACGCGAGGGCTTGTAATAATAAGATTTGGATGACGATGCCCATCCGACCGCAAGTTTCTGCCTCTTGCAGGAGGCGTCCCAGCAGCAGGGTAGCGTCGTCTAAGGAACCAGACTCTCGATCGTTTTTACCAGTGGCAATAAGCACGCGGGCTAGCGTGATATATTCAAATTCACGTATGAAACTCAAGTCATCATCCACTGAAAGTTTCTGCTCACTCGCCCACCGTTTGGCATCAGACAGCTTGCCTTGCTTGAGCCATATTCTCACCTTCATAGCCGTGACGGGACGTACATCAGGTAGAGGACCACGAATATGAACACGCTCGGCCTCGTCCAGTAAAATGAGGGCACCATTCAGGTCTCCCTGTGCCTCTTTCAAACATGCCTGAGATAGGCATAGTCGATACTTCCAGTCAGTCAATTCTGTCTGTTCGCCCAGTTTCTGACTGATCTGCAAATAATGTGAAGTCGATTCCAAGTCATCCCATTGAATGTAAAGTTCACCAAGACCGCGATATAAATCTGCCGTTCCAATCGGCATGAGTTCGCCCTTGCCGGTCGTGAGCTGTATCGATTGCTGATAACTGCTTTTGGCTTCATGCAAGCGTCCCAGCGTCACTCTGATATCGGCCAGGAGAAATGTAATCCCTATCAGGGTAGGGATTTCACCTGTTTTCTGAAGATTCAGGCAAAATTCAGACAGGGAACGCTC